>WRAU01000017.1 GCA_009780035.1 Alphaproteobacteria bacterium | reverse complement strand
TTTTCTTTCTCTCCTTTTTTTTCGTTTTATTATTTTTTATATAGATTAAGTATTTATATCTATACATACAATGTATACTAAAACCCTTTATATGTCAAGCACTATTTTTTATTGATGGGAAATTAGTTAGCTCGTTAGGCTTTGAGATAATACTATAACTTAGTTTGGATGCCGGCTTGCGCCGGTATGACGGTAGAAAATAATATTTAGCAATATTATTGCTAACAATTTTTTTTAACTTACTTTTCCCCCCCCTAGTATATACTTAATTCTGCAAGTGTTTTATTGTATATTGTAATGACTCGATTCGTAATATTTATAATGATTTTTGTTATTTTACTCATAGCAAAATCATATGCAGAATTTTATATATCCGCCGGAGTTTCTTTAAATCAAACCAATAATTTAAATATATCTATACAAAGCCAAGAAAAAATTTTTCAAGATTTTACCAACACACAAACAGATACTAGCCTATTTTTACAGCAGGTTCCTAATGATGTAATTGGCAGCGGAGGCTCCGCAGAAATGGTTGATGTTTATAAAACTATTACCTCTGATAATAATTATTCGCTCATGGACAATAACCTAGAAATTACTGCAAACACAAAGCAATCAGCTCTCTCTTATAACCTATCTATAGGCTATAAATTTTTAAAAAACTTTAGAATAGATGCAGAGTTTAGAAGCGCCAGCTTTAAAAATGAATTAAATGCAATTATTGGAAATATTACTAATAATCAAACTATTAATTATGAATATTCTTGTGATAACTATAATATCATTTCAAGAAATAGTAATTGCACTTATGATTCCCTGAGCAGCACCCAACACAATGAAATTAATTTCAGCGGCAATTTATTAAATTTTCCTGCAAACAATAATTACACCATGTCTTTAAACAATAAAATAAATTATTATTTTGCAAATTTTTTCTACGATGTTCCCTTTTCAATATACTACTTTGGCTTTTTTGGCGGATTTGGTGCAGGTATCGCTCAAATAAATTTAAGCGCAACTTCTAATTTGCCTATTAGTTTAAGCGGAAGTGCTATCACTCCCGCTTATCAGTATAAAGTAGGCACCTTTTACAATATTAATGATAATATCAAGTTTTTAATATCTCTTACACATATTAATACAATTGGTGATGTTAAATTTAATAATTTTACAACTCAGCCAATCTCACAAAATAGTGTTGATTTTAATTTAATGTATATATTATAGGTAATTTATGAAAATCTTAACATTAATAATTTTCGTAGTTGCTTTACAAATTTCACTTTTACAAGCCGATGGGTTTTATATGGGCGGCAGTATGGGCTATACACTTAGTAATAATACATCTATAAATATTAGCGGACTAAATCAAGAAACCAAAAAATCGTTTCAAAGCCTATCAGATGAAACTTATGTAATTTCATCAGAAAATATTGCTGCCCTGCAAATTAGAGTAATACAAGATGCAGCTAATACTTATTCTGCCATACTTAAAGAAATTTCTTATAAGGAATCTTCAAATGCGCCTACTTTTGCTATGTTTGGCGGATATGCTTTTAAAAATTTGCGTTTTGAGGGTGAAATAAAAGGCATATCCATGAAAATCAAAGCTGCTCGTTCTATTTATGATGTGCATCAAGATTACAGCAGTTTTATTACAACCTATTGCTCAGTTGCCAGTCTTAATGCTGGTTATTGTGATAAAAATGCAACAAAAATTGACAGCAGCGACCCTTTATATAATGAATGCAAAATTACAATGAACAGCAGCTATGGAATATCTTGTTATCTTAATAATACTAATATAGAAAAAACTAACTTAAATAGTTATAATAATATTGTAATAGGAAATTCTAACAATCCTGTATTTTCTAGCGAAATTGACAGCCAGATATTTAATAATGGAAGCCTAACTAGCACTAATGTTGTAGGTTTTATGAATTTCTTATATGAATTAGGTATAACTAAAAGTATTGTTGCATTTGCCGGACTTGGCGCCGGCTACGGCATAGCTTTAATAAGCAGCGATTTAACAGACAAGCAGAATATTACCTATCCGGCTTATCAAATAAAAATAGGCAGCTATTACGCTTTGAATAGCAATATAGATATTACTTTAAATTATTCCAGCATTAACACTATTTCAAACATAAAAACAGGCAATTTTGAGTTTAGCAGCAACAATATTCAATCTATTGAACTTGGAGTTAGATATAATTTCTTTAATAGAAGCACCTCTTTCTTTGAAGATTACAACTACAAAAAAATATTTAGACTTCCTTAGCTTATCGCTTTGTTCTACACATTATAACAACGCTATAACTGCATAACAAGGCATTTAACAGAAAAACTATTTGCTTCCTAGCTTTTCATACAAATCTATCATTTCACGAGCCATAATTTCAATGGTTTCGGCGCTCATCATTTGATCTTCCGCATGAACTAAAAGCAGAGATAGAGAAAAATCTGCATTAGAAGAGTTATCTTTTGCCAGCATTTGCTGTGCTTCTTTTTGCACTAAATTAGAATGATGCTCCATTGCTATCGCTCTAACTTTTGGTATTTCAAGCAGTTTGGCTTTTGCGCCGTCTGTATCGCCTTCTTTAGCTAAATGTATTGCAGCTAAGCTGATTGCTTTTGCCTCACCGCTGCTGGCAATAATTCCAAAAATCGCCATTTCTAATTCTGCATTCATTTGTAATCTCCATTTAATTATTTTATACAACGAAGTAATATTCTTTCAAAAATTTAATAGCTTGAGGTTTATATGTAAAAATTTTTCTGCGAAATGTATAAATAATACATGAGTAGGAAAATTTTTGCATAAAAATCCAAGATATTAAATTTTGCATTTAAACTTACTCCAAGGTTTAATATACTGCAACAACCGCATATCATTTTCAGCAACTCGCCCTACCACATTTACATTACCATAATTTTTCATTGGCAGCAATGCTACATGCAGTTCACCTTTATATTTATCGTAATTATCGTTATCTATAGTAATATCGCCTCTTTTAATATCTACTGTATTAAAAGGCGGAATCGATTCGTTTTTATATTTAACTCGCGTTAAAGTTGAGCGAAGCATAAATGCTGAAGTATCGCCCCTATTAATGTGTAAATTATCCATAATTATTTCTTTAGAAAAATCATCAACTCCCTTAGCAAGCTCTACATCTAAGGTAATAATATCTTTATTTAACTGAGATAAAGATTTTAAATCTTTCTCACTGGCATAAGCATTAGAAATTATTACATCATCTATTAAGCCGCAATAAAAAAGCTCTTTGGCTTGTGCAATAATCGGCAAGTCGCGATGGTGTTCCAACGTTGGCAATTTTTCCATAAAATCTTGCGAAAAAAAAGTGTTGGGTTCCTGCGAGCTTACAAAAGCTGCTAATCTAATCCCATGTTTTTTTACTGCCGCTGAAGTATTCATAAAAGTTTCTTCAGATAACCCAGTATATCTTCTTGGATAAAAATTATGGCAGGCTAAAATATTGGTAAGGCACGGTTGATAGCTAACAATATTATCAAGTAATTTTGCGGTGTTGCTAGCATTAATTTCTACTTTTAAATTTCCTGAATAACTAATTAAAGATTCTTCAAATCCTGAATTTCCCTCATCTAAGCGAATTCCAGTAATGCCTAAATCTTCAAAGATTTTTAAATTATCGTAAGAAGCTCCTAGCGTTTTTAAAAGCGTAGGATTAACATCGGTAAAAACCTCAAACCCTAATTTAACAGCATGCGCTGCTACAGTTTTAACTTTTTTAAAGAATTCATCCGTATCTTCATTAATAAACATAAAACAGGTAAAGATTCTTGAAAACCCATATTTTCTAGCTAAGCTAATGTAGGCTAAGTCTTCTTCCAGCGGCTTTTTACCCACATATACAGATATTCCTAATTTTTTTGGAAACATAATAAACTCCTGCCGTTTTGTATCATTAACCCAATAGATGCCAACTCACTAGCATGGCACAAATAAGCTGTGCCAAAATCTATCAAAAATGTAAAGAACTTGGGATTTATATTCAAGAACTTTTCCTCGTAGCATATTAAATATACATGAGAGGGAAAGTTCTTGAATTAAAATCAAAATATCTAATTATAATATAATTTTGAATAGTTTGAGGTTTATATTTATAAGTTTTGCTCTGTAGCATACCCGTAGTATGTGAGGGGCAAAACTTATAAATAGAAATCCAAAATATTTCAAAATTACCTCCGGTTAGCTAGGATGACGAAAGGTATATACATGGCAATAGACAGCACAAAATTAAATAAAGCTAAAATTGCTGCAGCTACACTACCGCCCGTTGCTAAAAATGCGCCTATTACCGGAGGAGTTGTCCATGGCACTACTACGCTTGTTGGCGGCACAATGCCAGTTGCCGTTGCTATATATGCTATAAGGGTTAAAATTATAGGGTTAAGCACAAATGGTATAAAAATGAACGGATTTAATACCACTGGCAAACCAAACATTACCGGCTCATTTATCATAAATATACCCGGCGCTAACCCGATTTTGGCAACTGCTCTATAGTCATCTCTTTTAGACACCATATAAATTGCAATAATTAAAGCTAGTGTTGCCCCTGCGCCGCCAAAATGCACAAAAACATCCCAAGAAACGCTAGTCCACAGATTTGGCATTGGCAGCCCTTTTTGCAAAGCATCGGCATTAGCTAATACTGCTGGTAAATATACAGTATTTATAACTGGCGCTACAATATTTGCACCATGCAATCCAGCAAACCAAAAGAGCGGTATAAATAACGATATTATTAAAATCGTAAATAAATTTTGCCCTAAGCTCATAAAAGGAGCCTGCACTAAAGCACCAATTAAGGATATAAGATTATCAATTTCTATGCCGGCAATATGCATAGTATTTTTTGCTAGTATTAAAGATACTGCACCCGCCAAGTATAAAACAATAGCGCCCGGAATAATACTCATAAAAGCTCTGCTGACCGCTGGCGGCACGCTATCTGGCATTTTTATGGTAAGATTCATTTTGATAAGACGCACATAAATTTCAGTTATTACAATTGCCACAATGATAGCAGCAAAAAGTGAGGTTACCCCTAAATCGCCGACGGTTATCCAACCCCAGGCATCTGAACCATTTATATTGCGTATTTGCGGCAGTTGAATTACAAAAGCAGCTAGGGAAATTACTCCGGCTAAAAGCCCATCTTGTTCGTAAGACTGCGCTAATCTATAAGCAACGCTAACTACCATGAAAAGAGAAAATATGGCAAAAGTTCCCCACCATATAATTCCGTTAAGTTCAAAAAACCATGGAATGCTATTTTGCAAACTAGCTTTAATGGCAGTGCCGAACAGTTTATCTAAAGCGTCCCATATATTATTTAAAAGAACAGCAAAAGCACCCACTAAAACTAGCGGCATTGCCACTGCAAAACTATCTCTTATTACTACTAAATGCCTTTGTCCGCCAATTCTAGCAGCCACCGGCACAAAATATTTTTCCATAAATGTTAAAAAAGATTTCATGATAGCTCCTATATAGATATTATTTTCTATCGGTTCTTTATTATTATATTAGTTTTGTAAATTATAAAATATAGTGGAAAGATAAAACTTTACCTCTCCACTATAGTTATTAAACACTAAAGCAGTTTAGACTAGAACGCTATGTAAGTTCCTACTAAAATTCTAGTAGAGTTTTTAACATTGCTGGCTCCTGTGCCATCTGTAGCCCATAAAGCACCGCCTCTAGTATTATAAGAAGTCATTCTAGCTTGACCAAATACAGATACCGCATCGTTTAAAGCATAAGTGTATTGTCCGTAATAAGAATTAGAACCATCTTTATTATCTTTCAATACTTCTTCGCCATCAAAGAATCTAGAATCGAATGCTTTTACATAGCCTATACCCATAGTATGTTTTTCATAAGTATAGCCCACTGATGCTAAAAGTTTATTCACTCTTATATCACTCTGTCTGTTAGAAAGCATATCTATACCGCCATCAATTGGAGCATCTGTCTTATCCCATCCTTTAAAATGAGAGTGAGAATAACCTAATTTAAAACTAGCTCCAGCTGCTTTAAACACAGTTCCTAAGAAGTATTGTTCACTTAGGTTATCATTTGTGCCATAACCCCAGCTCATATTGCCTTTATTACCGCCAAAAACATCTGCTTCAGGGTCAATTGCTCCAGAATTTACACCTCTGTTGTAGCCAGCATCTATTCTAAAATAATCAGAATCGTAAGTTAATACTGTTTCATAAGCATAAGAAGTTAGAATATTATTTTGAGTATTACCATTAGCATCTAAATACTCACGATTTTTACTAGCACCCATATCGTATTGAGCTGAAAATTGGAAGCCGCTAAAAACTGGAGAAATATAGGTTAAAGCTCTGCTATATTGAACTTCGTGCGCACCAGTATCACCCATCATATTGCCGCTGCCATATGGAGAATAAACACCATCTAACACTAAGTAAAGGTTAGAGAATTGATTACCGCCTCTAAATTTACCAAAATCAGTTGTAGTGCCAATCCATGCTTCCCTAACACCTAGAGGATCGTATCTGTAATCGGTTGCTGCTTTACCTGCAATTCTCCAATCAAACGATTTAAAAACATCATTACCTTCGTGAGTTCCATCTACATTTAAAACAATTGCTGCTTCCTGACCGAATCCACCTCTTGCTTTAGTTGTGGCATCAGCTGTTTTGATAGCCCCGCTTGTTAATACTGGCGTTAAGTTAGTTCTATAAAATAAATCTAACTCTGCACCGCCGCTAAATTTAACTTCTGCTGAAGCAGCTGAAGCCAGCAATAAGCCTCCCGCTACTAAAGACACTACTTTCTTTTTACTAGACAACATTATAATAACTCCTTCTAACATTTAAAGTTAATCCTCCGCTTGGAGACATATTACAACTAAATATAACCTATAGCCGTAATAAATTCAATAAAATTTTTAATAACTTCAGCGCCGTTAAACGCTTAGGCTTTTTGTTAAAATAGCTTCACCGTTAAGCATACCATAATCTAACATTTCTATTAAATAAACCTTCTTGCCGCTATATTTTGCCCGCACATCTTTTTCAAGATATTTTACCTGCGGCGACAGCAGAATAACATCGGCTTCAGATCCTTTTTCGTTCATTTTAGCCTCAGGAAAGTAGCTAACCTTAACTTCTATACCCTGCCTATCAGCAGCTTCCTGCATTTTTTTAGCAATTATTGACGAAGACATTCCCGCTGAACAAAAAAGATATAAATTTTTCATATAACACATTCCATTTTATATTAAACAAGATTCGCACTTTATATTTCAATATGTTATCATATAATTGTAAAAATATCAAATAAAAAAACATAATTGCAAGAAAGATTAATAAGAAGTAAATAATATAGATAATTAAAATATACAAAAAAGACCTAAACTCGTCATACCGGCTACGCTTGTATCCAAATCGCAAGAGTTTATATTTGAGTATAACCTATAAAAGACAGAAAAAATTTGTGGTGCGATCAAGAAGACTCGAACTTCCATGCCTTGCAGCACAGCGACCTCAACGCTGCGTGTCTACCAATTCCACCATGATCGCAAAAGAATATATATTTCATACTAGCAAAAATTTATAAAAAAGCAAAAACAAAGTTTATAATAAACAACATAAAAATCTCAAATATTCAAAATTTATTTGGCAAATTAATATTTCTTATTATAATTAATATTATGAAAATTAAAACCCTTTGGGAAACCTCACTGCAGCCTATCCATTACCTTGAAGCATTAACCAAAATGGAAAATTATGTTGCAAGTATTATTGAGGCAAATGCCCCTAACAAAATTTGGCTGTTAGAACATTTTGATGTTTACACGGGAGGAAGTTCTGCAAATGCCGCAGATATTATTAATACATCTGGAATTGAGGTAATTAATACCAACCGCGGCGGCAAGTTTACATATCATGGGTTAGGTCAGCGGATTATTTATCCTATGATTAGCCTTAATGAATTCCGCGACATTAGGCTTTATATTGCATCTCTTGAAGATTGGATAATAGCCGCCCTTCAAGAATTTAATGTTGATGCTTTTAAAAAAGATGGTATGATTGGAATATGGACAACTGAATCGGGTGTTGATAAAAAAATTGCAGCAATTGGCGTTAGGGTAAAGAAATGGGTGGCTTACCATGGCATTGCTATTAACATTAATCCCGATCTTTCAAAGTTCTTTGGAATAGTTCCTTGTGGAATTAGTAATTTTGGTATAACATCTTTACAGGAACTTAAAAAGAATGTATCATTGAGTGAATTTGATAATACATTGAAAATTAATTTTAATAAGGTATTTGGCGAATGAGCGAAAACACAACAGGTAAAGAAAAAAAATACCCGATAATATTGGAAATTATTCCAATATTCTTGTTTTTTGTGCTTTCTAAATATTACGATATATTCGTGGCAACCGGCAGCTTAATGATTACAAGTTTTGCCAACCTTGTAGCCGGCTATTTATATACTAAATCTTTCCATGCTATATCGGTAATTACTGTATCTTTAGCTCTTATTTTTGGATCTTTAACTTTAATTTTGGATAATGAAAATTTTATTAAATTTAAAATCACAATTATGAATGTGGTTTTTGCTTCGGTATTAATATCCGGCTATTTTTTTAAAAAGAATTTTCTTAAAATTGTTTTTAAATCGCAGGTTAATTTAACCGATCACGGCTGGAATAGGCTAACGCTTTATTGGATAATTTTCTTTTTTAGTTTAGCAGCATTAAATGAAATTATTTGGCGGCATGTTTCTACAGACCTATGGGTAGATTTTAAAGTATTCGGCATACTTGGGCTAACTTTTTTATTTGTATTAATTCAATATCCATTGATAAAAAAATACATGATTTTAGATAATGCAAACAAAGATAAGAGTTAAGCTATGGAAAATAATGATAATAAAGCATGCTGTTATGTTTCAAAAACTATTTCTCTAATTGGCGGTAAATGGAAGCCTGTAGTATTATGGTATTTGTATCAAAATAAAATTTTGCGCTACAGCGATTTACAAAAACACATTCCTTCTATCACTCCAAAAATGCTTTCACAGGTATTAAAAGATTTAATAATTGATGGTCTTGTTTCTAAAAAAATTTACACGCAAATTCCTCCTAAGGTAGAGTATTCTTTAACTGCCGGCGGCGAATCTTTAATGCCAATCTTAGATGAAATGTATAAATGGGGTGAAAAAAATAAAGGCTTGATTTGTAAAAGTAAAAATCAAGTAAGTTAGTTGTAAAACGGCATCTATTTGTAAGGTAATAGTCCAATAGATACCGTTATTTGTATAACAAGCAAGTTTACGGCAGAATTTTTCCTGTAGATTTTAATATATCATACCATTCATAATTCTCTAATTTAATATCAATACCATCAGTTATTCTTTGAATGCGCTCTATATTATTACTGCCAACTACAATAATTCCTTGTGCTGGATGCTTTAATAGCCAAGCAGTAGCAATCGCTTCGGCATTTGTATTATATTTAGCCGCATATTTGCTTAGTGCGCTGCATATTTTTTCATCACGAAAAATATCTCCCCGCGCATAAGGCGACCAAAACATTGGCTGATAGCTGCACTCTACGGCTAAATCTAAACTGCCGTCATCAAGTGGGTTTAGGTGCTTAAGTGAAAACTCAATTTGATTAGTTGCTATGGGAATATCTAAATGTTTTTGCAGCATGCGAATTGTAGATGCCGGAAAATTAGAAACTCCCACCGCTTTAATTTTTCCTGCGCCGACATATTCTTTTAAAACTTTAGAAACAGCAGCAGGATCCATTAAATAATCTAAACGATGCAGCAAATATAAATCTATATAATTTGTTTGCAGTTTATTAAGAGACCGCTCAATAGCATTCCTTAAATAAGCATAAGAGCTGTCATAATGATGACCTTGAATATTAGGATAATCTGGATGATTATTAAAAATATTTCCTTTCGTTATAAGCTGATAAGATTCGCGGCTAAAATTAATATTTTTAAGAGCATTCCCAAGAATTTCTTCATTGCCATAATTTCCGTAAATATCGGCAGTATCAAGCACAAAAATATTTTTCTTAAAAACAGATTCTATATGCTGCGCTATGCTTTTATGGTTTTCTAACTCAGCTGACAGCTGCCAGCTTCCCCATGCCAACCGGCTTAAAAACTTAAAAGTATTAATCATATTTTACCCCTTGCTTATCGTAATAAATGAATTATAGCATGTTTTGTTAGAAAATATCACTGTCAATTTTTGATGACTTTAAGTTGCAACTATAGTATATTTTATATATCAATATAAAATATGGGAAGTTTCAATGAATCAAGAAAAATTCAAAAATATCATTATCGGTTTTGGCAAAGGGGGTAAAACTCTAGCAAAAATGCTGGCTGCTAAGGGCGAGTCTGTGGCTGTTATTGAAGAATCCGTGAACATGTATGGAGGAACATGTATAAATATTGGCTGTATTCCTTCTAAATCTTTAATTGTAAGCGGTGAAAAGCATTTATCGTTTGCCGATGCTATCAAAAACAAAAACATATTAGTGCAAAAACTACGGGATAAAAACTATCACATGATTGCTGATGAAGCCGCCGCCAAAGTTATTACCGGCAAAGCAAAATTTATTTCAAACTATGAAATAGAAATTAGTGATAAAAATCAGCCTGCACAAATAATTACTGGAGAAAGAATATTTATCAATACCGGAGCAACTCCAGTATTCCCTAATATAGAGGGGTTAAAAGAAAGTAAAAAAGCCATTACCTCTAAAGAAATTATGGAATTATCAGAATTACCGCAAAATTTACTGATAATTGGAGCAGGATACATTGGCTTAGAATTTGCATCTATGTTCCATCAATTTGGATCAAATATTACGGTCATGGATATTTTTGATTCTTTCTTGCCAAGAGAAGATGCTGATGTTTCATCTCGTATTTACCAAGATATGGTTGATAAAGGCATTAATTTTCAACTTGGCGTTCATATTAATAGCATTATTGACAAAGATGGCAAAACCACCGTTAATTATACAAATAAAAGCGGCGCACAAGTAATAACTGCAGATAAAATTTTAGTTGCTACCGGTCGCAAGCCTAATATTGATGGACTAGGACTAGAAAATACTAAAATTGAGCTTACCGATAAAGGTGCTATTAAAGTTAATGATAATTTACAAACTTCGGCAGCTAATATTTGGGCGATAGGAGATGTGCACGGCGGGTTGCAATTTACTTATACCTCTTTAGATGACTATCGTATTATATTCAACCAGCTGTTTGGAGATAAAACCCGCAGCTTAAAAAACCGCGGAGTTGTGCCTTACAGTGTATTTATATCTCCAGCATTATCTAGCGTAGGGATAAAAGAAAATGAAGCCTTAAGTAATGGAATTGCATATAAATTATTCAAGCTAGAGACTAATACTATCCCCAAAGCCCATATATTGCAAAACCCTCGCGGGTTATTTAAAGCATTGGTAGATACGGAAACGAATATTATATTAGGAGCAACTATCTATGCAGAAGAATCCTACGAATTAATAAATTTAATAACATTGGCAATGAATGCGAAGATTCCATATCACATTTTAGCAAATCAATTATATACTCACCCTACCATGAGTGAAGCCTTGAATGATTTGTTTAAGGAATAAAGAAAGAAAAGTATAAAAAAAACCCCCTTGCTGTATTGCTACAGGAAGGGGTAAAAAGGAGGCAATAAAACCAATAAAATTCTAAAAAAGGGAGTTTCAAGTAAATAGGAAAAAGA
>WRAU01000016.1 GCA_009780035.1 Alphaproteobacteria bacterium | reverse complement strand
TAATGTAACATTTGCAGTAGAGTTAATAACTCCGATAGCAATGGAAGAAGGATTAAGATTTGCGGTTAGAGAAGGCGGCAGAACTGTCGGCTCTGGCGTTATCTCTGTGATTTTGGATAAGTAGTAGAAGTTAATTTTACTAAAAATTATTGGCTAATGCAGAAAAGTGCAGTTAAAATATTGCAACTTTCTGTATTAGCTGGTATGTTTATATAATTAATTTATTAGAGATTCTTAAAAATTTATTATGAAGTAATTTGTTTATAATGTTTGGGAATCTTCTGTTGAATTAATTAGATGTTTTAGGAGTGTAGCTCAATTGGTAGAGTATCGGTCTCCAAAACCGAGGGTTGAGGGTTCGAGACCTTCCACTCCTGCCACTTATAAAGGTTAATGTAAATATGTTTAAAGATGCGCTTAATTTTTTTAATCAGGTAAAGCAAGAGTTTTATAAAATTACTTGGTCGCCTAAAAAGCAAGCTATCCAAGTTAGCGGCATAGTTTTTGTAATGGTTTTTCTTACAGCTTTTTACTTTTTTGTGCTGGATTGGATTCTTTCTGGTATTGTAGGTTTCTTGCTTAATTTAGGGAGTTAAAATATGAATTGGTATATTTTGCAAGTTTACTCTGGTTATGAAAAAAGAGTTTTAGAATCTATTAAAGAATTAGTTGAGAAAAAAGGTTTAGAATCCCGTATTAATGAACTTTTTATTCCAACTCAAGAAGTTTTGCAAATGCGTTACGGCAAAAAAAACAGCGTTAAAAAGAATCTTATTAGAGGATATGTTTTTCTTAATATGAGTTTAGATGAACAGCTATTCCATCTTATTAAGGGCGTTAATGGGGTTTCTAAATTTCTTGGGGCGCTTGATAAAGACGGAATTCCATTCCCGGTATCGCAAGCAGAAATTGATAAAATGTTGAATCAAGTTGATACTCAAAATTCAATGAGCAATAATAGCCATAATCATTTTGAAGTTGGAGAAGAGGTTAAAATTATTTCAGAACCTTTTGCTTCTTTCAAAGGAATTATTCAAGAAATTGAAGAAGAAAAAATGAAGCTGAAAATTTCAGTTTCTATTTTTGGCAGACAAACTCCAGTGGAGCTTGAATATCATCAAGTAGAAAAAATTAAAGATTAGTTATAATTTTTATTCATTATAGACGGATGTTTTTTTATATATAAATTAACTTTATATATTTTGTTTGACTTTTATTTAAAAACAGTTCATAATATATAATGTATGTTTATGCACGGTTTTTGTGTGTAAATATATGTGCTGACTGATAAGTATGTTTTATGCTCTTGTCAGGCAGATTTTGTAGTAGATAGGCTAAAATCAAACTACAACTCTAATGCTTAAAATAAAATAGAGGAAGAAATGGCGAAAAAAATTAAAAGTTATATTAAATCTCAAATTCCTGCTAATCAAGCAGCTCCAGCTGGGTTGGGGTCAACCTTAGGTCCTGCTGGTATTAATATTATGGAATTCTGTAAAGCGTTTAATGCGCAAACTCAAAGTTTAGAAGCAGGAATGCCGATTCCGGTGGTAATAGCCGTTTATGAAGATCGCAGCTTTACTTTTGTTACTAAAAAACCTCCTGTAACCTATTATATTAAAAAGGCGTCTGGAATTTCTAAAGGATCTTCTACTACGGGTAGAACTACTGTTGGTTCAATTACCATGGAAGCAATTAAAAAAATCGCTGAAGATAAAATGCCAGACCTTAATGCAAGAACAATCGAATCAGCTTGTGAAATGATAAAAGGTTCAGCAATTTCAATGGGCTTAGAAGTGGTGGAGAAATAGAATATGAGTAAAGAAGTAAAAAGAATCCGTAAAATTAAAGAATCGCTGGATACTAATAAAGTTTACACTATTGAAGAGGCTGTTAAGGTTTTAATGGCTAATTCAAAATTAAAATTTCCGGAAACTCTTGATGTAGCAGTAAAGCTAGGAGTCAATCCGCAGCATTCCGATCAAATTGTTCGCGGTGTGGTTCAGTTGCCTCATGGAACAGGAAAGACTGTTAGAATAGCTGTATTTGCCAGAGGGGATAAGGCTGCTGAAGCAACAGCAGCTGGTGCTGATGTTGTTGGTGCTGAAGATTTAGTTGAAGCGATTGAAAAAGGCGAAATTAATTTTGATAAATGTATAGCTACTCCAGATATGATGGCGCTGCTTGGTCGTGTGGCAAAAATTTTAGGTCCTAAGGGAATGATGCCAAATGCTAAATTAGGGAGCGTTACTTTAAATATTAAAGCTGCAGTTGAAGCCTCTAAAGCCGGTCAGGTTGAGTTTAGAGCAGAGAAAGCGGGTATTGTTCATGCAGGATTAGGCAAGCTGAATTTTAAAGAAGATGCTTTAGTAGAGAATGCTAAAGTTTTCTTTGATGCTTTGGCGAAAGCTAAACCAACTGGAGCTAAAGGCGCTTACTTTGTACGTGCATCTTTAAGTTCAACTATGGGTGTAGGTTTAAAACTTGATTTATCAAGTGTAGTTAAATTATAAAATTAAATTTTTTTTAAAGATTTTAAGAGCAAAGTGTCTTAATTTTCTAAAAGAAAATAAAAAATACTCTTAGAGGCTTCTGTTGTTTGGTTTTTTAAAGTAATTTTTGCTGTTGGTTGCTTAATAACTTTAGTCTTACAAAGAGTAAAAAACCTGTCAAAGACCTTAGGTGTTGTTTTAGCTGGTTAAGTGTTTGAGCAACTTAATTACCTAAGTAGGCGGTGAGCAGAGTTTATATTTATGTTGTTAAGCTCAAGCTGAATTTAAAATTCATTAAGGAATATTTCTGTTTAGTTGAATTTGAAATTTGTTTGTTCGTTTAGCATTGAATCTAGGCTTTCTCATCGGGCGGGGGTGTAGTGGTGTAAATTACTGCATAAATTTACTTAACATTATTTTCGTAACTTTAACTAGGAGAGAGTGAGTGAATCGTTCTGAAAAACAAGAGCTTGTTTCTGAGTTAAATGGGATATTTGTTAGTGCAAAATCTATAATTGTTGTTCATTATAAAGGACTAACTGTTGCGCAGATTGAAGAGCTAAGAAATATCACAGCTAAATCAGATATGGGTTTTAAAGTAATTAAGAACAGCCTTGCAAGTTTAGCCCTAAAAGATACACAGAATAGTGTTTTAGATGAATTTCTTGTAGGTCCATCAGCCATAGCTTGGGGAGAAGATCCTGTTTCGTGTGCAAAACTTATTAATGATTTTTCAAAAAAGAATCCGCACTTGGCTATTATTGGTGGCTCTTATGATTCGTCTAAATTATCAGCAGCTGATATTAATATGCTGGCAACTTTACCTAGCTTCGATGAGATTCGCGGTAAGTTGGTTGGTTTATTTACTGCAGCAGCTACAAAGGTAGCGGTTATTACTAGAACACCGGCTACTAATGTTATTGGTGTATTAAAGGCTTATTCTAAGAAGGCTTAATTATAAATTATTAAATTAATAGAGGAATTAAAATGACAGATTTAACTAAATTAGTTGATGAATTATCAAAATTAACAGTATTGGAAGCTGCTGAGCTTTCTAAAATGTTAGAAGAAAAATGGGGTGTTACTGCTGTTGCCGCTGCTGCTCCTGTAGCTGCTGCCGGTGGGTCTGCTGGCGGTGCTGCTGCAGAAGAAAAAGATGATTTTACAATCATTTTAGCTGATGCCGGTTCTAACAAAATTAATGTGATTAAAGAAATTAGAGGCATTACAGGATTAGGTTTAAAAGAAGCTAAAGATTTAGTAGACGGTGCTCCTAAAACTGTGAAAGAAGGCGCTAAAAAAGCTGAAGCTGATGAAATTAAGAAAAAATTAGAAGAAGCTGGTGCAAAAGTAGAGCTTAAATAGTTTTTAGCTATTTAATTTAAGTTGAATGCCACATCAAAGAGCGTTAATCTTTGATGTGGTATTTATGCTATTATTGAGTTTTAAATAATATTTTGGTGAAATGGGATGGAAAGATTGAACAACAGTGTTAGAATTCGTAGAAATTACAGTAAGATTAAATCTGTGGAAGCTATACCTGAGCTTATTCAGATGCAGAAAGAATCTTACGCTAAATTTTTACAATTAAATGTTCCGAAAAGTAAAAGAACAAACACAGGGCTGCATGGTGTTCTTAATTCTATTTTTCCGGTGAATAGTAACGACGGTCGTTTTATTTTAGAATTTATGGATTATTCTTTCGATGAACCGAAATATTCTATTGCTGAATCTAAAAATCGTGATGCCAATTATGCTTTGCCTTTAAAAATTAAGCTAAGATTAATTACTAACGATGTTAATAAAGAAACCGGCACCGTTAATGTTAAAGATATTAAAGAACAAGATATTCTGCTTTGTGATATTCCTTTAATGACTGAAGACGGAACTTTTGTTATAAACGGCACCGAAAGAGTTATCGTATCACAAATTTATAGAAGTCCCGGCGTGTTTTTCGATCATGATAAGGGCAAAAATACTAACTCAAGATTACTATACTCTGCAAGCGTAATTCCGCATGTAGGTTCTTGGTTAGATATAGAATTTGATTCTAAAGATTTATTAAATGTTAGAATCGATAAAAGAAAAAAAGTTCCGCTTACTTGCTTGCTGCGTTCTCTTGATTCCGTAAAAACTGAAAAAATTAGAGAAAAACTGGTAGTTGAAGGTAAAGAAATTAATCCTGAAAATGTTGAGGGCATGTCTCCGGAAGAAATTTTAGAAACTTTTTATGATAAAATTTCTGTTCAGCAAAGTGAAAGCGGTTATATTATTGATTTTGTTGCCGATTTATATAAAGGACGCAAACTGTCTTTTGATTTATTAGATGCTGCTAATAAAGAGGTATTAATCAAAGCTGATACCACAATTAATGCTGGTATTCTTAGAAAATTAGAACGCGCTAAAGTTGCAAAAGTCCTTGTGCCAGAGGAAGAAATTATTGGCCGCCATATTGCTAAAGATATTATAGATAAAAATGGCATTATTTTAATTAATGCCGGATTGGAAATTAATAAAGAAATCTTAGAAAAATTCATCGAGGAAAATATTAAAGAATTTAATATTCTTTTAATAGACAATCTAACCGTTGGCTCGTATTTATTAAATACGCTTTTAGCCGATAAAAATGACACCAGATTTAAAGCGCTGAATGAAATATACCGCGTGGTGAAATCGGCAGATGCGCCAAATATTGAGGTTGCTGATGAATTTTTTAGAAGTTTATTTTTTGCAGGCGATAGATACGATTTATCTAATGTTGGTCGTGTAAAAATTAATGAAAAGTTTGGCTTGAACGATCCCGAAGATTTAACAGTTTTAACTAAAAAAGATATTATTAATATTGTTCAGCACCTATTGCAAATTAGAGACGGTCGTTTTGGTGTAGATGATATTGATAATCTTGGCAACAGAATCGTGCGTTCGGTGGGTGAGCTAGTAGAAAACGAGCTGCGTATCGTTTTTGTTAGAATGGAAAGATACATTCAAGAAAAAATGGCTTCGGTAGAAGAATTAATGCCTGCGGAAACTGTAAATGTAAAAGCTGTGCAGGCAGCATTAAGAGATTTCTTTGGCTCTTCGCAATTATCGCAGTTTATGGATCAAACCAATCCTTTAAGTGAAATTACTCATAAAAGAAGATTATCCGCACTAGGACCTAAAGGTCTTACCCGCGAAAGAGCATCATTTGAAGTGCGTGATGTGCATTTAACACACTATGGCAGAATTTGTCCGATAGAAACTCCAGAGGGTCCAAATATTGGGCTTATTAATTCCTTAGCCACTTATGCTAGAATTAATAAATATGGATTTCTTGAAACTCCTTACCGTATTGTAGAAAATGGTGTTGTCAGCGATAAAATAGTTTATTTAAATGCTACTAAAGAGGGCGATCATCCTATTGCTCAATCTAGCAGCAGCATGGATTCTCATAATAAGCTGATTGAAGAATTAGTAACCTGCCGCGTAGCTGGTGAGGCAACTTTATGCTCGCCCAACGAGGTTAAGTATATGGAAGTTTCTCCTACCCAGTTAGTGTCTGTAGCGGCGTCTCTTGTGCCATTTTTAGAAAACGATGATGCTAACAGAGCATTAATGGGTGCAAACATGCAGCGTCAAGCAGTGCCTTTGTTAAAAGCTGAAGCTCCAATTGTGGGAACGGGTATGGAAGGTTTAGTTGCCCGGGATAGCGGAGTTACGGTTTTATCTAAAACTGATGGTATTGTGTATCAGGTTGATGCTAAAAGAATCGTGGTTAAAGCTACCGATAGCAAAGGTTTGCCTTACGATTTAGTGGTGTATGATCTTAAAAAATTCCAAAGATCTAACCATAATACTTGCATCAACCAAAAGCCTCTTGTGAAAGTTGGTGATATAGTTAAAAAAGGCGATATTATTGCCGATGGGCACTCTATAGATAATGGGGAGTTAGCGCTTGGTAAAAATGTTCTGGTAGCATTTATGCCTTGGAATGGCTATAACTTTGAGGATTCTATTCTTATAAGTGAACGCGTGGTTAAAGATGATGTGTTTACATCCGTGCATATTGAAGAATTTGAGGTGGTTGCCCGTGATACTAAGCTGGGTGCAGAAGATATAACTGCTGATATTCCAAACATTGGCGATGAAGCGCTTAAAAATTTAGATGAATCTGGCATTGTGTATATTGGAGCTGAAATTAAGTCCGGCGATATTTTAGTTGGTAAAGTTACGCCAAAGGCTGAAACAGTGGTTACAGCAGAAGAAAAACTTCTGCGGGCTATTTTTGGTGAAAAAGCCGTTGATGTTAAAGATACCTCTCTAAGAGTTCCTTCAGGAATTAGCGGAACGGTAATTGGTGTAAGCGTTTTTTCCCGCAGAGGTGTTGAAAAAGACAGCCGCACTCAATCTATGGAAAGAACTTATATCGATAAACTTACTCACGAGAAAGAAGAAGAACATACAGTAATTAATTCTTTATATAAAATAAGACTAGCAGAATCTCTTAAAGGTAAAGAAGCCTTAAGCGGTAAAGGCATTAGTGCTGGTGATGTTTTAAAAGAATCTGCCTTAGAAAAAATGAGCCTTAACGACTTATTAAAAATTACGCTTAAAGATAAATCTGCAGCATCTGCTATGAGCGAAATTATTAGTGAATACGATGTTTCCATTGCTCGTTTAAATAAAAACTATCAAGATAAAATTACTATTTTACAAAAAGGTGATGATTTACCTAGCGGTGTATTGAAAATGGTAAAAGTATTTATTGCGGTAAAAAGAAAATTACAGCCTGGTGATAAAATGGCTGGTCGTCATGGCAATAAAGGGGTGGTGTCTAAAATTTTACCGATTGAGGATATGCCTTATTTAGAAGACGGAACTCCGGTAGATATTTGTTTAAACCCATTAGGCGTGCCTTCTCGCATGAATGTAGGACAGATACTGGAAGTGCATTTAGGATGGGCTTGTGCGAATATCGGTAAGCGGGTTAGCAAAATGCTGGAAGATTATTATAGCGATAAATCTAATGTTAAAGAAATCCGTGAATATTTATTGCAATGCTATGGTGAAAACGAAATTGAAGCCATTAAATCACTTAGCGATGAACAAATTTTAAGTTTAGCGCAAAGCAATAAAAAAGGCTTGCATATTGCTACTCCAGTATTTGACGGTGTTAAAGAAAAAGATATTGATAATCTTTTAACGCTTAATAATGTAGATACCTCAGCGCAGGTAACCTTAATAGACGGCAGAACTGGTGAGGCGTTTGAGCGGAAAGTTACGGTAGGCTTTATTTACATGCTGAAACTGCATCATTTGGTTGATGATAAAATTCATGCTCGTTCAATCGGACCTTACAGTTTAATTACGCAGCAGCCGTTAGGCGGTAAAGCGCAGTTCGGCGGACAAAGATTCGGTGAAATGGAAGTGTGGGCGTTAGAAGCCTATGGTGCGGCACATATTCTACAAGAAATGCTGACTGTAAAATCGGACGATCAAACCGGCAGAAACCATGTTTACGAATCCATTATTAAAGGTGAAGAAACTTTCAATACGGGCATACCAGAATCTTTCAATGTTCTTGTGAAAGAGCTGCGAAGCCTGTGTTTGAATTTAGAAATGAAAAAATTAGAAGAATAAACTAACCTGCAGAGCAGCTGAATTTATTATAAAGGTAAATTTAGCTGTTCTACAGCAATTGCTGAAATAAAAATAAATAGTAATATTGAGGAATCGCATATGAGTGCAACACACAATTTAGCTAAAAATGTCTCATCTAAGGCTCAAGCTCAAAACCCTAATGATTTTGATGTAATCGCCATATCTATAGCTAGTCCTGATAAAATTCGCTCATGGAGCTATGGTGAGGTTAAAAAGCCTGAAACTATCAATTACAGAACTTTTAAACCTGAAAAAGACGGCTTGTTCTGTGCAAAAATATTTGGTCCAATTAAAGATTACGAATGCTTATGCGGTAAATATAAGCGTATGAAATATAAAGGCATTGTCTGCGAAAAATGCGGCGTGGAAGTAATCCAGGCAAGCGTGCGCCGTGAACGCATGGGTCATATAGAATTGGCTACTCCTGTGGTGCATGTGTGGTTTTTAAAATCTGTGCCTTCTAAAATCGGCACGCTTTTAGATATTAACTCTAAAGAATTAGAGAAAGTATTGTATTTTGAAAAATATATTGTTGTTGATTCTGGCGTTTCTTCTTTTAAGGTGAATCAAACGCTTACCGAGGAAGAGTATCGTGAGGCGATGGCTGAATTAGGCGAAGGTGCATTCAAAGCTGAAATGGGTGCGGAAGCTATTAAAGAAATCCTTATGGGGATTGAACTAGAGCTTGAGTCTAAAAAACTTAAATTGTCTTTGGCTGAAACCATGAGCGATATTAAATCTAAAAAAATTCTTAAAAAACTAAAAATTATTGATTCTCTTATTAAATCTGGCACTCGCCCAGAATGGATGGTTATGGATGTTCTGCCTGTATTACCGCCAGATTTGCGTCCGCTTGTGCCGCTAGATGGCGGCAGATTTGCAACCAGTGATTTAAACGATTTATACCGCCGCGTTATTAACCGTAATAACCGCCTAAAAAAACTTATAGAGCTAGGTGCGCCGAATATTATTATCCGCAATGAAAAAAGAATGTTGCAAGAAGCTATTGATGCTTTATTTGATAATACTAAAAGAGGCAATCCAATTACCGATGGCAATAAGCGTCCGCTGAAATCTTTTGCCGATATGCTTAAAGGTAAGCAAGGTCGTTTCCGTCAGAACTTATTAGGTAAAAGGGTAGATTACTCTGGTCGTTCGGTTATTACTGTGGGTCCTTACTTAAAACTTCATGAATGCGGTCTTCCTAAAAAAATGGCTTTAGAGCTATTTAAACCATTTATTTATTCTAAACTGCAAATGTATGGCATTGCTTCAACTATCAAAATTGCTAAAAAAATGGTAGAAAGAGAAAGAGCTGAAGTTTGGGATATTCTTGAAGAAGTTATTAAAGAGCATCCAGTTTTACTAAACCGTGCTCCTACATTGCACAGATTAGGGATTCAAGCCTTTGAACCTAAACTTATTGAGGGCAAGGCGATCCATTTGCATCCGCTTGTCTGCACGGCATTCAATGCCGACTTTGACGGCGATCAAATGGCAATACATATTCCGTTGTCGCTAGAAGCTCAGCTAGAAGCCAGAGTGCTAATGATGTCCACCAACAATATTCTATCGCCGGCAAATGGTCGTCCAATTATTGTGCCATCACAAGATATTGTTTTAGGGATTTATTATTTATCGCTTATGCGTGAAGGTGAAAAGGGCGAGGGCAAACTTTTTAATTCTCTCACCAACTTAGAAAAAGCCCTTGATGCTAAAGTAATTACTCTGCATACTAAAATTAAATATAAAATGGGTGCTGAAATTGTTGAAACAACTCCCGGTAGAGTTATGCTGGCGGAACAATTACCAGAGCATGAAACGGTAAATTTCAGCTTAGTTAATAAAACGCTTACCAAAAAAGAAGTAGCATCGCTGATAGATTATATCTATCGTTATTGCGGACAAAAAGCTACAGTGGAATTTGTAGATCATATTATGCAATTAGGATTCACTGCTGCTTGTAAAGCTGGTATTTCTATTGGTAAAAACGATTTAATTATTCCAGATACGAAATTTGCTACGGTTGAGGAAACTGAAAATAAAGTTAAAGAATATGAAAAACAATTCAGCGAAGGTTTAATTACTGAAGGCGAAAGATACAATAAAATTATTGACGCATGGTCTTCTTGCTCTAACAAAATTGCCGATGATATGATGGTAGAAATGCTTAAACAAACGCCGGGCAAGCCTGTAAACTCTGTGTATATGATGATGCACTCTGGAGCAAGGGGATCTGTAGCTCAGTTGAAGCAGCTGGCAGGTATGCGCGGACTGATGGCGAAACCGTCGGGCGAAATTATTGAGATTCCAATTATTTCTAACTTTAAAGAAGGCTTAAAAGTTCTTGAATATTTCAACTCTACTCATGGAGCGCGTAAAGGTCTTGCCGATACGGCATTGAAAACAGCTAATGCTGGTTATTTAACCCGTAGGCTGGTAGATGTGGCGCAGGATATGATAATTGTCAGCGACGACTGCGGTTCAGAACAAGGAATTGAGGTTAGAGCTATTATTGAAGGCGGACATATTGTTGAAAGTTTAGGCGATAGGGTGCTTGGCAGATATTTGGCGGAAGATGTTAAAGATATTAAAACCGGCAAAACTCTTGTGGCTGCTAATACTTATATTGATGAAAAAATATCTTCGGTATTAGATAAAAGCGGGTTAGACAAAATTAATGTCCGCTCGGTTTTAATGTGTAAAGAAAAAAGAGGTGTTTGCGTTAAATGCTACGGCCGCGATATTTCTAAGGGTTATCCGGTAAATTTAGGCGAAGCAGTAGGCGTGGTTGCAGCACAGTCTATCGGTGAGCCGGGCACACAGCTTACTATGAGAACTTTCCATATTGGTGGGGCAGCGCAGAAAATTGCTGAGAAAAACTCTATTGAAGCGCCAATTGCCGGAACTTTTAAATTAGAAAATGCAAGGGTAATTACGGCAAAAGACGGCACTAGCATTGTACTAAGCCGCAGCGGTGAGGCAATTTTATTAGATGAGTTAAATCAAGAAAGATTCCGTCAAAAAATTCCTTATGGTGCAAAACTATATGCGAAAGATGGCGCTAAGCTAGACTTTAACTTTAAAGTTGCGGAATGGGATCCTTTTACTGTGCCAATAATTACTGAATTTGAAGGTATTGTAGAATATGCTGATTTAATGGACGGGCTTTCCTTAAGCGAACAAACCGATGAAGCTACAGGTATTTCTTCAAAAGTGGTTACTAATTGGCGTCAGCAAAGCAGAACTGCTGCCCTTAAACCAAGAATAAAATTAAGCGGCAATGCAGAAAAAGCAGATATTGCTTATCCGTTGCAGCCAAATACAATTATTTTAGTAAGCGGCGGACAGAAAGTTCATCCGGGTGATATTATTGCTAGAGTGCCTAAAGAATCCGTTAAAACCCGCGATATTACCGGCGGTTTGCCTCGGGTTATTGAACTTTTTGAAGCTAGAAAATATAAAGATTCGGCTATTGTTTCTGATATTTCCGGTATTGTGGAATACTCACAGGATTATAAAAATAAAAGAAATATTATTGTTAGAAGCCGCGATGATGATAATGTTTATGTGGAATACACTATTCCTAAAGATAAGCAGCTGTTAGTATATGAGGGCGATTTTGTGGAAAAAGGCGATCAGTTTACCGATGGCACCATTAATCCGCACGATATTCTAAGAACTAAAGGAATCACTGCTCTTGCCTCGTATATGGTAAATGAAGTGCAAGATGTGTATAAATTACAAGGCGTTAGTATTAACGATAAGCATATTGAAGTTATTGTGCGTCAAATGCTGCAAAAAGTAGAAATCGTTGACGCTGGGGATTCTGAATATGTTCTAGGTGATATTGTAGATAGGCTAGATATTTTTGAAACGAATGAAGAGTTAGAAAAAAACAATAAAACTACGGCAAGATATAATGTAATTCTGCAAAGTATTACCAGAGCCAGCCTGCAAACTCGTTCGTTTATTTCTTCAGCATCTTTCCAAGAAACTACAAAAATTCTTACAGAAGCTGCTCTTTTAAGTAAAGTTGATAAGCTGGAAGGGTTGAAAGAAAATATAATTGTAGGAAGGCTAATCCCAGCGGGAACAGGATTTTTGTTAAGAAAATATAAAAAATAGTTTTGTCAATCATATTTGTTAATAATTTTATTAAAAGTATGATTGACAAATCAAAAATAAGTCGCTAGTATATTGTAGTCTATTCGCTGTAATAGTAAATTAGTAGTGAGTAAACATTAATAAATAATAAATGTGGGAGTGTTATGCCAACAATTAATCAGTTAATTAAAAAACCAAGACAAAAAGTAGCCTCAAGAAATAAGGTGCCAGCTTTATTGGGTTCACCGCAAAGAAGAGGGGTATGCACTCGTGTTTATACCACTACTCCAAAGAAACCAAATTCGGCACTGCGGAAAGTGGCTAGGGTTAGGTTAACATCTCAGCAAGAAGTAACTGCATATATCCCAGGCGAAGGACATAACCTTCAGGAGCATAGCGTGGTTTTAGTAAGAGGTGGTAGGGTTAAAGATTTACCAGGCGTTTTATACCACATTATAAGAGGAACGCTAGATACTCAAGGTATCGAAAAAAGACGTCAAAGACGTTCATTATATGGTTCTAAAAAGCCAAAAAAATAAATATTAATTAAGAAATTAACAAGAGGTTAAAGTATGTCTCGTCGTCATGCCGCAGAGAAAAGGGAAGTATTGCCAGATCCTAAGTATAAAGATACTTTGGTAACTAAGTTCATTAATTGTTTAATGTATGAAGGTAAAAAATCCGTTGCTGAAAAGATTTTTTATGAATCGCTAGATATGCTGGCTAATAAGTCTGGCAAAAATCAAATTGAAGTTTTTCACGAGGCGCTTGATAATGTTAAGCCTTCTGTTGAAGTGAAAAGCAGAAGAATCGGTGGTGCTACCTATCAAGTTCCAATTGAAGTTAGGGGCGATAGAAGAAATGCTTTAGCGATTCGCTGGTTGATTTCTTTATCAAGAAAAAGAAATGAAAAAACTATGACTGAGAGACTTGCTAATGAAATGTTAGATGCGTCTAATGCTAGAGGTTCAGCGGTTAAAAAGAAAGAAGATACACATAAAATGGCAGAAGCAAATAAGGCTTTTGCACATTATCGTTGGTAAGAGGTTGTTATGGCAGAGAAGATTAACTTAGTTAACTATCGTAATATTGGAATTATGGCGCATATTGATGCCGGTAAAACCACAACAACTGAAAGAATTTTGTATTACACTGGTCGTTCTCACAAAATTGGTGAGGTGCATGAGGGTAATGCTACTATGGACTGGATGGAGCAAGAGCAAGAAAGAGGCATAACTATTACCTCTGCAGCTACAACTTGTTTCTGGAAAGATCATAGAGTTAATATTATAGATACACCGGGTCACGTTGATTTCACAATTGAAGTTGAAAGAAGTCTAAGGGTGCTAGATGGTGCAGTGACTGTTTTTGATGGTGTTGCAGGTGTAGAGCCGCAAAGTGAAACTGTGTGGCGTCAGGCTGATAAATACCATGTTCCTAGAATGTGCTTTGTAAATAAGTTAGATAGAACTGGTGCTAGCTTTGAACGTTGTGTTGAAATGATTAAAGATAGATTGGGAGCAACTCCGTTGGTGTTGCAATTGCCAATTGGAATTGAATCTGATTTTATCGGTGTGGTAGATTTAGTAGAGAATCGTGCTATTGTTTGGGAAAATGAAGATTTAGGTGCTAAATTTAATTATGTGGAAATTCCAGATAATTTAAAAGCTAAGGCTGAAGAAGCACGGGCTGCTTTAATTGAAAAAGCTGTGGAAATGGATGATAAACTTCTTGAAGACTATCTTGAAGGCAAAGAAATTTCTATAGCAGATTTAAAAAGATGTATCCGTAAGGGAACTATCGGTTATGTTTTTGTGCCGGTAATTTGTGGTTCAGCTTTTAAAAATAAAGGCGTGCAGCCGTTGTTAGATGCAGTGGTAGATTATTTGCCATCACCGTTAGATTTAGGAAAAGTTGAAGCTACAGATGTTGATGATCCAGAAAAAATTATTCAGCTAGATCAATCTGCCGATCAAAAATTTGCAGCGTTAGCATTTAAACTTATGAATGATCCGCATGTGGGTAATTTAACATTCTGCAGAATTTATGCTGGCAAGCTAGAAAAAGGATCTACCGTATTAAATTCGGTTAAAAATAAAAAAGAAAGAGTTGGCAGAATGCTTCTTATGCATGCTAACAACCGTGAAGAAATTGATTCAGCTGAAGCTGGCGATATTGTGGCGTTAGTTGGATTAAAAGAAACTACTACCGGCGATACACTATGTGATCCATCTTTTCCAGTTATTTTAGAAAGAATGGATTTTCCAGAGCCGGTTATTGAAGTAGCAATTGAGCCAAAAACTAAAGCCGACCAAGAAAAAATGGGTATGGGGATTGCTAGGCTCGTAGCAGAAGATCCGTCTTTGCGAGTTAAAAACGATGAAGAAAGTGGTCAAACCGTGCTAGCTGGTATGGGTGAGCTGCATCTTGAAATTATCGTAGATAGACTTAAAAGAGAATTTAAGGTAGAAGCAAATGTGGGTGCACCGCAAGTGGCTTATAGGGAAACTTTCTCTAAGCCAGTTGATCTTGAATTTACCCACAAAAAACAAAGCGGCGGTGCTGGTCAGTTCGCTAGGGTTAAAATTAAATTTACGCCAATGCAGCCGGGAGAAGGTTTTAAATTTACGAATTCTGTGGTTGGCGGTGCAATACCAAGAGAGTTTATTCCAAGTGTGGAAAAAGGTATTATTAGTGCTATGCAAAATGGAGTGCTGGCAGGATTCCCAGTGGTTGATGTGGCAGCTGAGCTTTACGATGGTTCATTCCATGAGGTGGATTCTAATGCTTTAACCTTTGAAATTGCTGGACGCGGAGCTTTTAGAGATGCTATGAATCAGTCTTCGCCAAAACTTTTAGAGCCAATTATGGCGGTAGAAGTTGTAACTCCCGAAGATTATATGGGAGATATTATCGGCGACTTAAATGGCAGACGCGGTCAAATTAATTCTATGGAAGACAGAGGCAATGCGAAAGTAGTATTGGCAGCGGTTCCTTTGAGTTCAATGTTTGGCTATATTCAAGATTTAAGAAGTAAATCTCAAGGTAGAGCGCAATTTACTATGCAGTTCTCGCATTATTCACAAGTTCCTGAAAATGTGGCAGCTGAGGTTAAAGCAAAATATTCTAGCCGTAGCTAGTTATAAATAAAAAGTAATAAATTAGGAGTATTAAAAATGGCGAAAGAGAGTTATGTAAGAAATAAACCGCATGTGAATGTAGGGACAATAGGACATGTGGATCATGGGAAGACAACATTAACAGCGGCAATAACGAAAGTAATGGCAGAGGCCTATGGC
>WRAU01000015.1 GCA_009780035.1 Alphaproteobacteria bacterium | reverse complement strand
TCTTTTTCCTATTTACTTGAAACTCCCTTTTTTAGAATTTTATTGGTTTTATTGCCTCCTTTTTACCCCTTCCTGTAGCAATACAGCAAGGGGGTTTTTTTTATACTTTTCTTTCTTTATTCCCCTTCTCTTATTCCTCCATTGATTTTACCCTATACACTTAACAGCCCCCATACCATAACAGCAAAACTGCTATCTGTTTTATTCCCTTTTTATTTGTTTAGCCATCATTTCTAAAAATTATTATTACTGCCATTATATTACCTCCAAAACCATATATTAGTCTAATATATGGTAAAAATTCCTTGACGGAATTTTTTCAAATATTTTTTTGTTTTAATAGGAGTAGGAAAATTTATGAGAGTATTAATGTTATTATTATTTTTATCGGGATGTAGCGCCACAACGGGAGTTACTACTCATAAAAATGAACTTCATGCTTTAATTGAAAAAGGTGATAAATGTATTATTCAATTTAAACATGATAGCCAAAAATACAAAGATATAAAAACTGATTTTAGTTGTAATCAAGTAAAATATTTTAATGATAATTAATTAGGAGTAAAATAATGAGTAATAAAGTTTATTGTATGTATTGTGGTGCTAATAATATTAGTATACAAAGTCTCACTAATAATAAGTGTATGAAGAATCCTAAGTAATTATCATGCTCCTTACGAAGGTAGCGAAAAATCTAAATATATTTGTAAATATTGTGGATATACTAATCATAGTATAAGTTCTTTAACTAATAACACTTGCAGTAAGAATCCAAACGGCAAATATCATGTGCCTATGAATTAAATATTACCCCGAAAACCCAGTAATATAATATTACTGGGTTAGGGTTCTTGACATAATCCTAACAAATAAAACTTAGTATTAAAAGGAGAGTCCAATGAAACCAAATATTTTTGAACTTGCAACTAAAGAATTATCGCAAGATGCTTTCTTTACATGGTTATTGTCATATGCTGATGAAAGCAATAAAGAGCATAACGAGGAATTATCTGCTTGTGCTAAAGATTTTATTAGTTGTTTATCCTCAAATCAATTGCTCCCTCAAGATATAAAAAAAGTTGAAGCTGGCAGACAATGGGATAATATAGACATATGGGCTGTAATTAATGATAAAATTCTTATAATTATTGAAGATAAAACTAATACAAAACAACATAACAATCAACTAGAAAGATACAAGGAAATTGCTAAAAAAGATTGTCAAGAAAATAACTATCAAGAACTGTTTTGTATATATTTAAAAACAGGAGCAGAATCTCAAGCCTCTATTAATGATGTTGAAAAGCAAGGCTTTTCTATTATAGGAATAGAAGATTTATTAAATATTTTTAATAAATATGATATAAAAAATGATATTTTTAATGACTTTCATACTAGTTTACAACAAATATACGAAGGGCAAAAAAGTTTCGAAAATAAATTAATTAAAGAATGGGACTGGGCTAATTGGCAAGGGTTTTATACATATCTGGATTCTACTATCAATGTTAATGGTTGGGGCTATGTTTCTAATCCATCCGGAGGTTTTTTAGGATTGTGGTGGCATGGGCATCAAAAAGATAATTATTGGGTAGGTTTGCAAATTGAATCTAAGTCGGGAAGACTATGCTTTAAGATGTGGGCAGATAGCAATCAGGCAGAATACAAGAATGAATGGCATAGCATTATAATGGCTAAAACTGCTGCCGAAAATAAAAATGAAATTATTAGACCAAAAGTATTAAGAAGCGGCAAATCTATGACTGTTGCCATCGTAGAAAGAAAAGATTGGCTTGGTGCTGATGATATAAAAATTAATAAAGAAGCAGTAGTTAGTAAATTAAAAGATTATGAAAAATTTTTAGATAGTTGTATTAGTTAATAAAATAACCTAGAGAATCCTAAAAAATAAGGTTGTATCTACCTATTACGGTAGGTACAACCTTAAACTTATGGCAGCCTCCTTTTTGTTTTTTTTATTATTGATTCTTTCACCATAGATTACAACTACAATATAGCAAAAATTATTTCATAATGCAACGAATTATTAAATTTTAAGTTGAATAAGTAGGGAAGATATAAGAAAATCAGGAACTTTACATAAAATTATATAATTATATCCATAGAAGACTAGGATATTTATAATCTGTAAATGGATACCAGCGAAAGCTGGTATGATAATTATTTGTAATTACATAATTTTAATTATTTCTTCAGCAATTTGCACCATATTTAAAGCGCCGCCTTTTCTTAGGTTATCGGATACCAGCCATAAATTAATGCCGTTTTCAATAGTGAAATCTTCACGGATTCTGCTGATATATACTTTATCTTCACCGGCAGCTTCTACAGGGCTTACATAACCTTCATCGGCGTTAAAATCAACTATGCCAATACTTTCAGCATTTGATAGTATGGCTTTAATACTTTCTTTGTTAACATGAGAATTAAATTCAATATTCACAGACAAAGCATGTCCTATAAATACTGGAACTCTCACGCATGTTGCTGTAATGGCAATTCTGCTGTCTAAGATTTTGTGAGTTTCGCTTACTAAGTGCATTTCCTCAGCTGTATAGCCATCTTCATTAAAGTTAGCTATATGTGGAATTATATTAAAGGCAATTTGCTTAGTGAAAACTTTTTTAGTTTCTATAAATGGCTGATTAACATAAATTCCGCGAGTTTGTTCAAAAAGTTCGTCTAAGGCTTCACTTCCTGCTCCGGAAACTGATTGATATGTAGAAATAACTACCCGTTTCACCTCAAATTCTCTATGCAATGGAGCAAGGGCAGTTAATAAAATTACAGTGGTGCAATTGGGAGAAGATACGATTCCTTTGGTTCTATATTCACTTAATTCATTAAGATTTACTTCTGGAATGATTAAAGGAACTTGCGGATCTGCCCTAAAAGCTGAAGAAACATCAATAACAATAGTTCCCCCTGCCGCAATTCTTTCAGCATATTTTTTTGCGGCATCTACTCCAGCACAAAAAAAAGCAAAATCGGTGTTTTCAAAATTGTATTTAGATAAGTCTTTAATAGTGAGGGTTAAATCTTCACCGAAAGTAATTTTTTTGCCGATGTCTTCACTTTCGCCCAATATAACAATTTCTTCAATAGGGAAAGCCCGCTCATCAAGAATATCTAAAAGTTCGCTGGCAACTCTGCCTACGCCTACTACTGCAACTTTATACATGCAATTCCTATAAATTAAATATTTTGGCTTTCTACTGCAGAAATTTGGTTCTTATGTATTAAACCATACACTACGAACCAAATTTCCTAGTATAAAACTCAAACTATTTAATTTAGTTATTATCTAATTTCATTTTGTAGCCAGTAGTATCTTCAGATATTTTAGCTGATTTACCTAATCTATTTTTTAAATAATATAATTTTGCTCTTCTTACTTTACCGCGTTTGATAATTTTTATGGAATCAATATTTGGTGTATAATAAGGGAATACTCTTTCCACACCTTCGCCATAAGATAATTTACGCACAGTAAAAGCAGAATTAAGACCGCGATTTTTTATGGCGATACAAACACCTTCATAATTTTGAAAACGATCACCGATTTTAACCCGAACATTTATAGTATCACCAACGGTAAAACTAGGGTAAGATTTATCAGCACTTAGTTTTTCAATTTGCTCTTTTTCAAAATTAGCTAAGACAACGCTCATTTTAAACTCCAATTAAATTCTTTCTCTACAAGAAAATAATATTAGATTATATTTTACATATAGTCAATATAAACCTAATTATTTTCTTGATTATTTTTTATATATTTTTCAAATAAATCCGGACGCGAGACTTTAGTTTTCTCAATAGATTTTTCTAACCGCCACTGCTTTATTTTTTGGTGATTCCCAGATAATAATACCTCGGGAACTGCCATGCCTGCCCATGTTGCAGGCTGTGTATATTGCGGATATTCTAAAAGATTCCCCTTAAAGCTCTCCTCAACAGCACACTCTCGTGAGTTTAGCACATTATCATGCAATCGCAAAATAGAATCTACAAGAACAGCAGTTGCTAATTCTCCGCCGGATAAAATATAATCGCCAATGGATATTTCTTGCGGCTTATATTTTTCAATAATGCGTTCGTCAATGCCCTCAAAATGTCCGCAAATAAAGGTCAAGCCAGCGGAATCTGTTAATCCTTGCTGCAATAAATTTTTGGCAGTAGTTTGATTAAAAACAGTTCCGCGCGGTGATGGGTAAATTAAATTTTTTGAGCTTCCTGTGTTAAAAGCAAACTCAATTGCCTCACCTAATACATCCGCCTTTAAAAGAAGACCGCGCCCGCCGCCGAAAACTTTATCATCAACTTTTTTATACTTATCACGGGCAAAATCTCTAATATTTATAACCTCTAAAGACCATAATGATTTTTTAAGAGCTTTACCGATTACACCAAGATGCAGAATATTAAAAAATTCGGGATATAAAGTTAAGACAGTAATTTTAAAATGAGAATTATTCTGTGCAGTCATAAGGCTTTCTAAGAGTTATTTTCTTCTAAATCTATATAATTAATTTTATTAATTGCAATATAGCCTTCTTCTATTGCCACAGTGGGAACATTTTCTTTAGTAAACATGATAGTTTCAATTGTGCCGTCTAACTTTTTGATTTCTAAAAAATCACCGGCTCCATAATTATTAACTGCAGCCACCTTGCCGATTTTTTCGCCATGAGAATCCAACACTGATAGCCCGATTAAATCAACATAATAAAACTCTTCTTCAGCTTCTTTTGGCAGATTTTCCCGATTTGTAAACAATTGCAAACCAACTAAATTTTTAGCTTGCTCTATGGTATCAATCCCTTTAATTTTAACAATTACAAGATTGCCTTGAACATAGCCGCTTAATATTTTTAAAGAAAGATTTGTATCGGTAAAAATTTCAAATTCAAGTAAAGATAAAGGATTCTCTGTGAAAGACTTGAGTTTTAATTCTCCGATAAGTCCTTTAGTAGCTACAATTTGAGCTAAAAGGACTTTATCTTTTGAAAGAGTTTTATTAGTATTAGAATCTTTCATGGAGAATAGTTTTTTAGTCTTGGGATTCGCTTTCCGCAGGAACTTCTGCTGGTGCGCTTACAGCAGCTTCTGATGTTTCAGATGCAGCTTTTAATCTTTCCATTGCCTTAGCTTTTGGCGCTGATTTTTTGTTTTGGGCATCGTAAGATTTTGCTTCTAAAATGCCAAATTTAGCAAAAATTTTGTGAACTCTATCAGTTGGAATAGCTCCAGTGCTTAACCAATATTTAATTCTATCGTTTTCAAGAATGTATTTTTTATCACCTTCAACCATAGGATTATATTTTCCAATAGTCTCAATGTATTTACCGTCTCTAGGCGCACGGCTGTCTGCCGCTACAATGTGATAGTAAGGATTTTTTTTCGCTCCCCAGCGAGCTAAACGAAGTTTAACAGCCATTAATAATATTACTCCTCAATTAAAACTGCAATATAAACTATTATCTAGTAAGTATTAGATAAAAAAATAAAATAAGCAACTAAATAATTTTATTTTTTAAAAGAATTTGGATTAATTCCTAGCCCCTTAAAAATTTCCATAGGATTTTTTATGCCGCGGAATTTTTTAAACATTTTAGCCATATTCTCGTATTGTTTCAGCAAAACATTAATGTCTTGCAGGGTTGTGCCCGAGCCTTGCGCGATTCTTTTTTTTCTTGAAAAATTCAAAATATCCGGTTTTTTTCTTTCAAACGGCGTCATGGAATCAATAATTGCCACATGTTTTTTGAAAGAGTTTTCATCAATACCGTTTTTAATTTTATCGCTTAATCCTGATAATCCTGGAATCATTGCCATTAATCCTGTTGCGCCGCCCATTTTTTTCATGGTAAGCAATTGTTTTTTCAAGTCATTTAAAGAAAATTGTCCCTTCAGGAGCTTTTCTTCCATTTTAGCATCTTCTTCAGCACTTATTTCTTCAAAATTTTCAATTAAAGAGATAATATCGCCTTGATCTAAAATTCTATCCACAATCCGTTTAGGAATAAAGGCTTCTATGTTGGAGATTTTTTCGCCCACCCCCATAAATTTAATTGGAACTTTCGTAATAAATTTTGCCGATAAAATTGCACCGCCTCTGGCATCAGCGTCAGCTTTAGATATTACCAGTCCGCTGAGCGGAACTTTTTCACTGAAACGCTTTGCCACATCAAAGGAAATTTGCCCAGCCATAGAATCCATTACCAAAAGAACTTCTTTTGCTTTAGTTAAATTATATACCAGTTGCATTTCACCCATAAGAGCATCATCAATAGAAAGCCGTCCTGCTGTATCTAACATAACTACATCATAAAAATTTTTAGCGGCAAAAGACTGGACATCCGCAATAATTTTTTTAAGATTTTTCTCGGAATATTCAAAAAAGTCTAAATTATTATCACGAGCTAAAGTTTGCAGTTGTTCATAAGCGGCTGGACGATTTAAATCTAAACACACTAATAAAACTTTTTTATTGAGCTTATTCTTAAGATGGTAAGCAATTTTGGCACTTGTAGTAGTTTTACCAGTGCCCTGTAAACCAACCATCATGCAGAATGTTGTTGGATTGGTATAGAGCTTTAGCTCTTCTTCGTTAGAATCTAATAATTTATATAAGTGGTCATATACAGACTTTAAAATTACCTGTTTCGGCGAAATACTGCGGTAAATTTCTTTCCCTAATAAATCTTCCTTAATTTTAGGAATTAAATCGCGGATAACCTCTAGGCTAACATCAGCTTCTAGCAGCACAAGGCGGATTTCCCGCAATACACTGTCTAAATCTTTTTCTTCAATGGAGGCTTTTTTGCCGATAAAATTAAAAACATCCTTAAAACGCGAGGATAAGCTATTAAACATAATTCTTCTAATTGTTATAATATAAAGTAATCTATTGACTTTCTACTTTGTCGCTTTAGTTCTTATGTATTATATATATACATTGCGAACTAAAGCTCCTAGTATAAATTTCAACATATTAACTTTGTTGGTGTATAATTTACTTATATATATTACAGGTGATTGCTATGAATGTAAAGAATTGCAGAAATAAAATTCCTTTTTTTAAAATGACCGCTCTTGGCAATGATTTTATTTTTTTAGATAAAAAATATTTTTTTGATGTGCGGAATTTAGTGAAACTAATGTGCGATAGAAAATATGGCATTGGCTGCGACCAACTGATTGTTTATACGGAAGATATTCCCAATAAAACTATTCATTTAGATATTATTAATAGCGACGGCAGCATTGCCGAAATTTGCGGCAATGCTTTTCGGTGTGCCGGCAGTTATTTCTGTGTTAAACATTCTTGGGAATCTATGCAAATTATGGCAGATAATACAGCCTATCCTGCAGAATATAAAAATAATATTGCTTATGTTAATATGGGGAAGCCTTTGTTTAAAGAAATTAACATAGATGGAGTTGACTTAAAACATTATAAAAACCCTGCTTATGTTAATGTAGGAAATCCCCATGCGGTATTGTTGGGTGAAGAAATTAATCGGGAAGATGTCTGCAGTATCGGAGCAATTATTGAAAATCATAAAATGTTTCCTAAAAAAACCAATGTGAATTTTGCACAGGTTATTGATAAAAACAATGCGGTAATAGAAACATGGGAGCGGGGTATTGGTTATAGTGAATCCTGCGGCAGCGGAGCAGCAGCTAGCTTTATAGCTTTATATAATATGGGATTATTAAATAAATCAGCAACTATTCATACTAAAGGTGGCGATATAGAGGTTTATCTGCAGGAAGAAGAAATAATTATCAGCGGTAAGACTTTATTTGTTTTTGATGGAATTTATGCTATAAATAGTTAATATCTTGGCTATCTATGTTGTCGCTTTACCTCTTGTGTATGTTTAATACACAGCGAGGGTAAAGCTTCTAATATATAGTTCAAGCTATTAACTATTTATAATAAATATCTTGGCTTTCCTAGTTAGGTATACAAGTTTTTAATATTTATAATGGATAATTATACATGCAATGTTTCGTGTGGAACATTTTTAAAATTAAATTAATTATATGAAAGAAGAAAACAATAAAGTTTTTGCTCTTGGCTGCCGTCTTAATACTTTTGAGAGCGAAATTATTAAAGCTCAGGCTGAAAAAGCAGGTATCTCGAACACAATTTTTGTAAACTCCTGCACGGTTACGCAGGAAGCTCATAAGCAGTCTATGCAGTTAGTGCGGAAACTTAAAAAAGAAAATCCAAGTATGGATATTGTAGTAACCGGTTGCGGCGCACAGATAGATCCGCAGGGATTTGCAAATATGCAGGAAGTTCATAAGGTTATTGGCAATAAAGATAAATTCTCACAAGAGGCAATGCAGTCTAGTGAGAAAATTATTTTAGGCGATATGGGTTTGGAAGAAAATTTAGAAATTCCGCAGATTAAGGGATTTGAAAATAAAACAAGAGTGTTTATTCAAATTCAGCAAGGCTGTGATCACCGCTGCACTTTTTGTATTATTGCTGCAGCGCGGGGAAAATCTAAATCTTTGCAGGAATATCAAATTATCCAGCAAATAAAGCAGGCGGTAGAGTTTGGACATAAAGAGGCTGTTTTAACAGGGGTTGATATTTCTTCTTGGCGTGAGGAGGATGCAGGTATTGGCTTATTATGTAAAAAAATATTGCGGGAAATTCCAAATCTGCCAAGACTGCGTTTATCGTCTCTTGACCCTGCAGTTATTGACTGCCATATTTTAGATTTATTAAAAAATGAACCGCGTTTTATGCCGCATATTCATTTAAGTTTGCAGGCAATGAATAATAATGTGCTGAAAAATATGGGCAGAAGACACAGCCGCGAAAGTGCTATTGCTTGGATTAATTCTTTACGCGATGCTAATTCTAATATTGCCATTGGTGCTGATATGATATGCGGATTTCCTAGAGAAACTGATGAACAGTTTTTAGATACTGTTGAGAGCATTAAAAATTTAAAAATTCCTTTTTTACATGTTTTTCCATATTCTAGCAGAGTGGGAACGGTGGCTGAAAAAATGCGGATGGTTCCTGTAGATATTAGAAAACAGCGGGCCAAAATGTTGTCTGTTTTAGGTGGTCAAATTAAGGCAGATTTTTTTGCAGCAAAGCTAGGAAATATAGAAGAAATTTTATGTGAGGCAAATAATACTGGCTATACGCGGGACTATTCTTTAGTGAAAATAACGGGTAATGCACCAAAAGGCTCGTTGATTTATGTTAAAATAATAGATTATAATGCTCAAAATCTGATAGGAGAATATTTTGGTAAATAAAACTATAATTTTAGTTTGCTCGCACAATCAGCAGAAAATTTTAGAAACGCCGAATATTAAGCCGATACTTGTAGGTGCAGCTTTATCACACCTTGATATTTATCTTTATAAAGATAATATCGGCGAGAATATTTCCAATAAAAATATAGAATATAACGAGCTAACGGCACAATATTGGGCTTGGAAAAATTTGCCGCAGGAGTTTAACTATGTGGGATTTTTTCACTATCGCCGTTATTTAGCTTTAAAAAACACGATTTTTCCTAAAAAATTTCTGCCGGGTTTGCCGGGGTTAATGAGTGCTATTTTTGGTTTTGATGAAAAAAATATTGCTAAATTGACTCAAGATTTTGATATTATTCTTCCTAAAAAAACAGCTCCTTTAGCTAACCTTAAGAATATTACTATGAAAGAGCACTTTATCAATAATTTAGGAATTGAGGTTTTTCAAAATATTGAGGAAATTATTTTAAGGGAGTTTCCTGAAATGAGCGAGGCTTTTAATGTATCAATAATAGAGAAAAACATTTATTTTAAAAATATTTTTGTTATGCAAAGGAAATATTTTAATGATTATATGAATTTTCTTTTTAAAGTGCTTTTTAGTTTCGAGGAAGCCAAGCAGAAGAAACATCTTGAAACAAAGCAGAGAGTATATGGCTTTGTAGCGGAATATTTATTGAATGTTTATACCAATCATTTAATTATCACTAGCAAAAATCTACGAATTGCAGAGTATCATTTATTAAGAAGGTATTATATAAATATTTTTAACTTAAGGTATTTTAATCAGCAATTGGCAAAACTAAAGAAAAGGCTTAGCCTTAATTATATTAAATACATTTTTTCTAAAACAGCAAAAAAGGGTTAGGATATGTTTGGGTTTTTTGAAAAAAAGCGCATTCTTGATGAAGATTTTTTAATGCAGATTGAAGAAGATTTAATTCTATCGGATATTGGGGTAGAAATTACGCAAGATATTTTAGCAAAACTAAAAAAAACGAAACTTAATGCGGAAATTAGCTTAGAGGAGCTTAAGGAAACTGTTATTAGCATTTTATATGAAAGTGTTGCTGCTTTTTATAAGTCTGATAAAATTTTCATTGACAGCACCCCGTTTATTATCTTGGTTTCAGGAACTAACGGCAGCGGCAAAACTACCTCTATTGCTAAGCTGGCAAAGCATTATAAAGATTTAGGATTGAAAGTTTTATTAGCTCCTTGCGATACTTTTAGAGCAGGCGCAGCAGTTCAGTTGAAAAATTGGGGTGAAAAAATTGGGGTAGATGTTTTTTGGGCAGAAGATGTTAAAGACCCTGCCGCAGTTGCCTATAAAGCAGTAGAGCAGGCATTACAGGGTTATGAGATTCTTATTGTTGATACGGCTGGACGCCTTGATACTAATAGCGGTCTTATGGCAGAGCTTAAAAAAATTGAATCTACTATTAAAAAGCTGGCACCAAATTCTCCTAATCAAAGTATTTTAGTGTTAGACGGCACTATCGGACAAACTGCTATTGCTCAGGCAGTAAGTTTTGCCAAGCAAATTAATATTACTGGATTAATAATGACCAAAATAGATTCTCAAGCTAGAGGCGGAATTTTAATTAACATTACAAAAACTATAGGCGTTCCGGTATATTTTTTAGGAATTGGTGAAAAGGAAAGTGATTTAAAAGAGTTCCATTTACAAGAATACATTAAAGATTTACTAGGTTAATTATGGCTTTAATGCAGATAAGCAATGTTTATAAATCTTTCAGCGGAGTTGATTTATTTAAAGATATTAGCTTTAATATTAATGAAAAAGATAAAATTGGCTTAATAGGCATTAATGGTGCTGGCAAATCTACCCTTATAAAAATATTGTTAGGAGAGGAAGAGCCCGATATTAATCCTAATACCCGCACTCAAGGCGTTATTACAAAAAGCAGCGGTTTAAAAATCGGCTATCTTAGCCAGCACTCTAATTTAAATCAAGAAAATACTGTCTTAGAAGAGTTAAGCAAGACAATAGAAATTGGTGAGGATTATAAAATCAGTATGGCTTTAGAAGAAGTTTCTCTTGGCGAGAGCTTTCTTGATAATAAAATTTCTACGCTTTCCGGCGGTCAGCAGACTAAAGTTGCTTTGTGCAAAATTTTATTGAATGATACGGCGTTGTTAATATTAGACGAGCCGGCAAATCACCTTGATTTAGAGGCAATTGAATGGTTGGAATCTTTTTTAAAGAATTATAAAAAAGCTTTTCTGTTAATATCCCATGATAAATATTTTTTAGATAATACAGTGCATAGAATTTTTGAGATCGAAGCTAAAACTTTAAAAACCTATAAGGGCAATTATAGTGATTTTGTTATTCAAAAAGAAATTATTCTAAGCGGTGCTTTGAAAGCCTTTGATAAGGAGCAAGAGCAGATTAAAAATCTTGAAGAGTTTGTGGCAAAATATAAAGCAGGTCAGCGGGCTAAGCAGGCAAGAGGTCGGCAGAAGTTTTTAGATAGAATGGCTAGGGCAGAAAATCCTGTTATTAACAACAAAACCATGAGGTTGCAGTTTACGGTTGATACTCCAAGCACTAAAAAAGTTTTGGAAATTAAAAATTTAGCAAAATCTTTTGGTGATAATCTATTGTTTCAAAATTTTAATCTTAATCTTGAAAAAGGCAGCAGCATAGCTCTTATTGGCAGAAATGGCGTTGGTAAATCAACCATTTTAAAAATTATCAATAGTTTAGAAAATTATGACAGCGGTGAAGTTAGTTTTGGTGAAAAGCTAAGGGTTGGCTATTTTGATCAGCATCATAAAGGATTATATTTAGAAAACACTGTTTTAGAAGAAATTATTAATAATTTTGATGTAAAAGAAGAAATGGCGCGGGGTTTGCTATCGCAGTTTTTATTCTCTGGAGACGATGTTTTTAAGAAAGTAAAATCACTTAGCGGCGGCGAGAGAGCAAGAGTATCTTTACTTAAGCTGATTTTACAAAAACCTAATTTTTTAATATTAGATGAACCGACCAATCATTTAGATATTTATTCGCGGGAGATTTTAGAAAATGCGTTTGCCGATTATGAGGGAACTATTTTAGCAGTTTCTCATGATCGGTCTTTTTTAAACAATGTTGTTGATAAGCTATGTGTGATAGATAAATTTAAAACTTTTTATTTTGCAGGCAGTTATGATGAATATGTGGCGCAAAGGGATTTAAATATTAATAAACCTGCAGTTAAAAAAGCAGCAAAACATGCGGAAACTTCAAATACAGAAATTGTAAATTTAGTAAAAGAAAATTTGAATCTTGAAAAAAAATTAAAAAAGCTAGATGCAGAAGAAAAAAATCTGCAATCCTCTATGGAAAAGGCAGGAATTGCAAATAATCTTGAGGAGCTTATAAATTTGCAATCTAAAATAGAAGATATTAATGCAAAAATGCTGCAGATAATTGAAAGCATCGATAAAAATGAAAAGGAAATCATTGCCTTTGATGTAGCTGATAAAATATAAATGTATATTTTAAAAATTATATTTAAAAGCGGCTGCAACAGAATCTATTAAAGCAGTGTTGGAATAGAACAGTCTTGTGTAAATAAGAGAGAATCCATAATTCTCTTTAATTTGATATTTTACTCCGGCATCTACAATATATCCGATGTTAGAATAATTATTTTCATTAAAATTAAAATAATCTTCGCTTAGCTCATATGGTTTTACAATTGTGCCCTTTGAAGAGTAGGTTAAATAGGAAATATGAGCTGAGCTTAATAAAAATATTTTATTGGTAAAACTAAACAGAAGGTTAGTTCCTATATTGAAATCTCCTATAGTTGCTTGGCTTTCTTTAGTTTCATATAATAAGCCGCTTCCTTTTTCTGTAGAATTATTTAGCTTAGAATACTGTAGGTTATAATAAATATTAGGGGTTAATTGCCATTTATTGAAGCTGTAGTTTCTGTAAAGTTTTATTGTTGCTAGAAAATTGTTAGCATTTTGTGTTGAGCTTGCCATATTGCTATTAAAATTAGTTTTATTTTTATCGTATTTATTTGCACCCATTCCCAACATAAAATCAATAAAATTTTCTTGGAATTCTAAAGTGTAGTTAGATAATATCAATGCGCCTAAAACATCTGCATTATATAAATTGTTTGCAATTTTTCCTTTATTAAGAGCAATTCCCATATAAAATTCATCGTTAAAATTTTGCTGATAATAAACGCTGTTGTTTTGAGTGTTAGAGCTATCAGTAAAAATATTATCTTTAGTCTTCCCTGTATTAGAGATAATGCTAAAATTTGTATTATCAGAACTCTTTTTAGAATTTATGATAAGTTTATTATTAAAATAACTTTGCAGTAATAAAATATCGTTAGAAGCTGGTCTTAAGGTTAAAACAGCTGTATTAGAAGGGTTGTTATCAATAGCATTTATAAGGTCTATAATATTTTTGTAAGGAGAATCTTCTTCTAAATATTTTAGAAAGTAAGCAGAAAAAGGATTGCTGCAATCTAAAACATCGCAATAGGAGGCTTTTCTGGTAATTTCTACAATTAAAGAAGTGCCGTTGCCGTTTAAAATATTGTATTGAATATCAAAGAGGTCATTATTATTTTCTATAAAATAAGGAGAATATTGAATATTGCCAAATTTTGAATACAAAATTTCATAACGGGCGGATTCTTGCAGCCCTATTTTATAAGTATCTTGAAATTTTAGGTTTATTTTTGCTGTTCCAAGATTTATATCATTGCCGGCATAAATTCCTGTTGTAAGATTTCCTTGTGAATCCATAGGTTTATTTATCGTAATATCTAGTATAGAGTTTCCGCTGAATCCAAGAAATTCAAAACTATCTTTAACTATTAACAAGGATTCATTTAATACAAGTTTACTATTGATAACCATTGAGCCAGCTTTGAGAGAGGCTTTGTTAAGTATGTATAAATTATCGGCAGTTAATTTATTAGCAACAATTACCTCAGCATTATCTTTTAGGAAAATATTTCCGTCTATATTAATATCTTCCACATTAATTTTAGAGCTATTGTTAAAATATATATTGGCATTGCTGTTGCCGTTGATAGCAGAAATATCTCCTGAGGATTCTATAAAAAGATTAGAGCTATTAAGATAAATATCTTTTATAAATATGGAAGTTGAATCATTTAAACTTAGTTGAGAATTATTGAGAGTAATATCAGCAATATTGATATTTCCTAAAACAACCTCTACACCATTTAAAAACAAATTTCCGCTTATTATAGCATTTTCTATAATAGCGGGATTATAATTTGTGCCATTAATAGTTAAACTACCGCTGGTGATTTGCAAGTTTTTAATGGCTAGATTAATATTGTTGATACTAATATTTCCGCTGATAGTTGCCTTATCTATGGTTATGGGGTTATTACTTTCACCATTAATGTTTAAATTACCAGCAGTGCCATTTAGGGTTTTAATATATAGCTGTGAGGGATTTAGTTTTGCATCTTGACCATAAATATTAATAGTTTCTTCCTCAGAGCTCTTGAGTGTTCCTATCTCCATATCTATTCTTGTGCTACCACTAGAGCTAATATTTAGGGTATGATTGGTAGTATTTTTTATATTAATTCCTCCTTCAATACTCACTTTTGTATAAACATTATTATCTGTGTATGTTGGAATGATATTAAGAATATCTTTAGTTTCAGTAAGGCTTGTAAGATGAGATACTTCTGTTTGCGCATCACACATTATGGTTTTAACCGTAAGCAATGAATCATCAGTGGTGCAATCGGCTTTAAGGGCATTTGGAAATGCTGCAATAACAAATATCAATATTAAGAATTTTATCAAAACAATTTTCCACACAAATATATACAATTATTTTATACAACTAATTTGATAGAGTCAAAAAAGACTGAAAAATACAATCTTGAGTAATAATTGTTGAGATAAAACTATAGATTATCAATTTAATTGATTGTAATTTGTAGTATAAGATTCGCATAAAAAGGGGAAAGATATTATTCCTTCCCCCTTTTTTGTTAATTTAGATGTTTAAGAGATTAGGTTAGAAACCCATGCCTCCCATTCCGCCCATGCCTCCGCCGGCCGGCATTTCTGGTTTATCTTCCTTGATTTCTGCAACCATAGCCTCAGTGGTAATCATAAGGCTGGCGATTGAAGAAGCTCCTTGCAATGCTACACGGGTAACTTTCACAGGGTCTATAATCCCGAAAGCAGTCATATCACCGAATTCACCGTTTTGAGCGTTATAGCCAAAGTTGGTATCTTTTTGCTCTAACAATTTACCAACCACGATAGAAGCATCTGCTCCAGCATTGCTAGCAATTTGACGCAATGGAGTTTCTAAGGCTTTTTTAATAATATCTATGCCAACTCTTTGGTCATCATTAGCTACTTTTAGACTGTCTAAAGATTTTTTAGCATATAAAAGCGCTACGCCGCCGCCAGCAATGATTCCCTCAGCAACCGCTGCTCTTGTAGCATGCAGAGCATCGTCAACTCTATCATGTCTTTCTTTAACTTCAATTTCGGTAGATCCGCCAACTTTAATTACCGCTACGCCGCCAGATAATTTTGCCAATCTTTCTTGCATTTTTTCTTTATCGTAGTCGGAAGTTGTGCTTTCCATTTGGGCTTTAATTTGGTTGCATCTGTCTTCAATATGCTTTTTGTCGCCCACGCCTTCTACAATTGTAGTTTCATCTTTAGAAATGATAATTTTCTTAGCATTGCCTAGCATATCAATAGAAGTAGTTTCTAATTTTAAGCCTAAATCTTCAGAAATTACTTGTCCGCCGGTTAGAATTGCAATATCTTCTAACATGGCTTTTCTTCTATCACCAAAACCTGGAGCTTTTACTGCAGCAATTTTTAAACCGGCTCTTAATTTATTTACCACAAGAGTTGCCAAAGCCTCACCTTCAATTTCTTCGGCAATAATTAAAAGCGGACGGCTTTGCTGCACTACAGATTCTAAGATAGGAAGCATTGGCTGCAGGTTAGATAATTTAGATTCATGAATTAAAATTAAAGGGTTATCTAATTCTACCAGCATTTTTTCGGGATTGGTTACAAAATAAGGCGAAGTATAGCCTCTATCAAATTGCATACCTTCTACAACTTCAAGCTCACTGGTTAAGCCTTTGGCTTCTTCTACAGTAATTACACCTTCATTGCCAACTTTTGCCATAGCTTCGGCAATCATTTTGCCAACTTCCGTTTCACCGTTCGCTGATATTGTAGCAATTTGAGCGATTTCTTCATTGGTAGAAACTTTTTTAGAGGCTTTTTTTAAATCTGCTACTACAGTTTCAACAGCTAAATCTATACCGCGTTTTAAATCCATAGGATTCATTCCAGCAGCTACGGCTTTAATGCCTTCTTTAACGATAGATTGGGCTAACACGGTGGCAGTGGTTGTGCCGTCGCCAGCTTCATCATTACTGCGGCTGGCAACTTCTTTAACCATTTGCGCACCCATGTTTTCAAATTTATCAGTTAGATCAATTTCTTTAGCCACGCTTACACCGTCTTTAGTAATTTTAGGTGCGCCGTAAGATTTTTCTAAAATTACATTTCTGCCTTTAGGTCCTAAGGTAACTTTTACTGCGTCTGCTAGAACATCTAGCCCGGCAATCATTTTGTTTCTTGCTTCTATTCCAAATTTAACTTCTTTAGCCATAGTTATATCTCCAATTTAATTTTATATTAACCGATTATTCCATAAACATCGCTTTCTTTCATGATTAAATATTCCATACCGTCTAATTTAATTTCTGTGCCAGAATATTTACCGAATAAAATTTTATTTCCTACTGCAACATTTAAGGGTTTAACTTGTCCGTTTTCAAGAGTTATGCCGTTTCCTACAGCAACAACTTCACCTTGAATTGGTTTTTCTTGTGCTGAATCGGGAATTAAAATTCCGCCGGCAGTTTTTTGTTCTTGTTCGATTCTTTTTACAAGAATACGGTCATGTAAAGGTTTAAAGTTCATGGTTTCCTCTTATTTAATTGTTATTCATATTAACATATAGGGGGCATTTTTTTAAATGCAAGTGCTATTTTTATAAATTTTATGTTAAACTATAAATGATAAATAATCAATTTTGAGAGAAATCCGTGAGTTTAAATATTTTTGAGGGATTAAATAAGCCGCAAATGGAGGCTGTTAAAACTACTGATGGAGCTTTGCTAATTTTAGCAGGGGCAGGCACAGGAAAAACCAAAGTATTAACTAGCCGAATAGTAAATATTTTAAATCAGCATTTAGCAAATCCTACAGAAATATTGGCTGTAACCTTTACCAATAAAGCAGCGAAAGAAATGATGAACCGTGTAGAAGGATTGTTAGGATATTCTGTAAGCGGTTTTTGGATTGGCACTTTTCATTCTATTGGTTTGAGGATACTGCGGAGGCATTATAATGAAGTGGGACTTAAGCCGAACTTTACAATTTTAGATACAAGCGATTGTGAAAGTATTATAAAGCAAATTCTGCTGGAAAAAAATGTAGATACGAAGAAGTTTTCACCAAGGTTTGTGGCAGATAATATTAGCAGGCTGAAAGATAAAAATATTTTGCCGGATACTGTTGGCATTGAAGAAAATCGTCATATAGGCAATACATATTTAAGCGATATTTATACAATTTATCAAAATCAGCTTCGCAGTCTTAATGCTGTAGATTTTGGTGATTTACTGTTGCTTTGTATAGATTTATTCCGCCAATTTCCAGAGGTTTGCGAACAGTGGCAAAATCGGTTTAAATATATTATGGTTGATGAATATCAAGATACCAACGCTTTGCAGTATCTTTTTATTAAGGTTTTAGCATTTAAACATGGCAATATTTGTGCTGTGGGCGATGATGACCAATCTATATACTCATGGCGCGGAGCTGATATTGAAAATATTCTAAGATTTGAGCAAGATTTTCCTAAAGCTAAAATTATCCGCCTAGAACAAAATTACCGTTCTACCACACCTATTTTAAAAGTTGCCTCTAGCATAATTGCACAGAATTCCCAAAGGCATGAGAAAACTTTATGGAGTGAAAACGAAAGTGAAAATAAGGTAAAACTTTACGAGGCGTTCAATTCTAAAATGGAAGCAGACTTTATTGCTACTACCATTAACGACTTAATCCGCACGGGTATAAAATATAATCAGGTGGCGATTTTGGTGCGGGCAACTTTCCAAACCCGTGAAATAGAAGAAAGGTTAATGATAAATGCGGTGCCTTATAAGTTTATTGGCGGCAGCCGTTTTTACGATAGACTGGAAATTAAAGATATGATTGCTTACTTGAGGCTATTGTATCAGCCTTTTGATGATATGGCTTATTTGCGGATTATTAATACTCCAAAGCGAGGAATTGGCGGAGGCACATTAGATAAAATCCGTGCTTATGCTAATAAAAAAGAGCTTTCCCTGTTTAATGCTTCAAGTTCTTTAATTGGGGAATCGGTGGTGAGTAGCAAGATAGAAAAAGAATTGTCAGTATTTATTAAAAATTTTGAAAATTGGAAAAAATTACTAGATAATAAATCTCTTGGTGAAGTTGCAAAAATTATTGCTGAGGAATCTGGATATATTGCCATGTGGGAAGCGGAAAAATCGGTTGAGGCAAGCGGTAGAATTGATAATATTAAAGAACTTTATACTGCCCTTGAAAGTTATCCATCATTAGAAGATTTCTTAGAGCATGTTTCTTTAGTAAGTGATATAGAGGAAGAGAACGAAGATAATAAAGTTTTAGTTATGACATTACATGGAGCAAAAGGCTTAGAATTTGATGTTGTATTTTTAGCCGGTTGGGAAGAGGGGATAATGCCTAATCAAAGGTCGCTTGAAGAATCCGGTGATGCTGCCCTGCAGGAAGAAAGAAGGCTAGCTTATGTAGGTATTACCAGAGCCAAGCAGGATTTATATATCAGCTTTGCCAGAAACCGGCAGATGTATGGCAATTGGTCGGCAGCAGTTGGATCTCGTTTTATTGATGAGATGAACTCTAATTTTGTAAAAAAACTTAATGAAAATGAGGGTGGGAACAAAATTTTTGAAGATCCATTTATAAAAAAGGCTTTTTATGGTGAGAAGCCGGCAATTCCGCAAGAAAATAATTTTGCTAAAAATGTTAATAATATTCCTAAAGGACTGCGGGTAGGTGCAAGGGTAAAGCATGCGGTTATGGGTGAAGGTGAAATTGTAGGTTTATCGGGTCCTGTGGCTACGGTTAACTTTGATAAAGAAGGCACAAAAAAAATCATGGCTTCTTTTTTGAGCGTGGCTGATTAATTACTTAAACTTCTTTTTATAGACAGTAATACCAAATAATTTAAATTTTTTAGAATTGCGATTATATTTTAGATAGAAGAATAATTTGGTAAATTTTTTATGTAAAGAGGAAGGGTTAATGGTATAAATTTTATTATACTTTTTA
>WRAU01000014.1 GCA_009780035.1 Alphaproteobacteria bacterium | reverse complement strand
GGTTTTAGATTATTGTTGAATATTCTTAACTTCCTTGCCATGCTTTTACTCCCTTTATTTACAATTTCAACTATTATTATAACTACAACTATTATTATAATATTGCACTAAATAGTTGTAAAGCTATTTATAGATGTATTAAGTTAGCCATTACCCTCACTTAACCTAAGAATCTCTTCATAATCTTCTTTTTTTAATGGCACTACTGAAAGTCTTGATTGCTTTACAAGAGCAATTTCTTGCAACTTAACATTGGTTTTAATACTTTTTAGGCTGACAGGATTTTTTAATGCCTTTACAACTTTAACATCTACGCAAACAAAATCAGTATCACCATCGGGATAAAACTCTTTCGCTATTTCTACAATTCCCATAACCTGCTTTTCCTCAACACTATGATAAAATAATACCAAATCACCGATTTTCATGGCTTTTAAATTATTCCGCGCCTGATAATTCCGCACGCCGTTCCATGATGTAATACCGTCTTCTAGTATTTGCTGCCACGAATAGCTACTGGGCTCACTTTTTACTAGCCAATACTGCATTTTTTAACTCCTCTAAACTCCAACGAACTTTTATTGGAAAATCTAAACTGTTGAATAAATTTTCGCGTGCCATTAAATAGCCAGCCCAAGCAATCATTAAACCGTTATCGGTGCATAAGTTCAATGGTGGACAAACCAGAGAAATATTTTTAGTTTTTAAAAAATCACCTAATGCAGCTCTAATTTTAAGGTTAGCAGAAACTCCGCCGGAAATTACCATTTGATTTAACCTGCCATAATCTTTCTCAAACATATTAATAGCATTTTGAGTCCTGTTAAGCAGAATTTTCACAATTGTATGCTGCAGCGAAGCGGCAATATCTTTTTTATCCTGCTCGCTTAATTCTTTGCCGAATACCTCCTCTCTAACCGCTGTTTTTAATCCTGAAAAAGAAAAATTACAGTTTTTTTGATTGCATAAAGGCAAGGGAAATTTAAACCTATTTTCATCACCGTCTGCTGCCAACAATTCTATTTCGCGCCCTCCCGGATAAGACAATCCTAGCAGTCTTGCCGATTTATCAAATGCTTCGCCAATGGCATCGTCAATACTTGCACCTAGAATTTTATAGTCATTAATACCATTAACTGCTAAAAACTGCGTATGTCCGCCGGATACTAACAATAATAAAAATGGAAATTTCACATCCTCATTCATAGTCGGCATAAGAGCATGCCCCTGTAAATGATTTACCGCTACAAAGGGTTTATTAAACACGAGACTTAATGTTTTAGCCGCTAAGCTGCCGATAATTAACCCTCCTGCTAAGCCTGGTCCTGCGGTAGCAACAAAAACATCTATATCTCTTAAATTTAATTTTGCTTCTTTAACAGCGGCATTAATTAAACCGTCAACAGCTTCAAGATGCATTCTGGAAGCAACTTCTGGAATAACTCCGCCAAAGGCTTTATGAGCATCAATCTGAGATAATACTATATGAGAAAGTATCTCTTTATCTTTAATAATTGCAATTGCGGTTTCATCGCAGCTGCTTTCAATTCCTAAAACAATCATAAAATCCTATCTAATTTCGTATTTTTTATTATAATAGATTATAATAGGTATTTGTTGTATAAGAAAAGAGGATATTTATGGAAAATCAAAACTCTAAGCCCAAAAGCAAAAAAATTCTTTGGTTGTTGATATTTTTAATAATAGTTATTCTTGTTATTGCTATAGGAATTTATGTTAAAAACAATCAAGAAGAATTTTTCCCGCAAAAGCCTAAAGATATTCTTAATCAATACAAATCTTCTGCAACAACCTTGTTAAAGGAAGACAGTAACAAAATACAGGAACTGCAAAATACCATTAAAGATCTGCAGCAAAAAATTAGCACTGCTGCACTTTCATCTAATAACAACAATCAAAACCTGAATTTTGCAGTTTATTCTAGCCTGCTTATAAATAGAGTTTTGCGAGGGGATTCTTTTTCTATGGAAATTGAGCAGCTTTTAAGCACAACTAACAATCCTTTATTAAGAAATAAACTAGAAAGAATTATTCCTGCCTCTAACATAGGTATAAAAACAGCCGAAGAATTAACTGCAGACTACAAGGCAGTTTATAAAGATACTTATCTAGCTTATTTAAAAGGACAGAATTCTCTTATCGCCAAAATAAAATCTTACTTTTTATTTTTAATTTTTATTAAACAAAGCCGTGATATTATTTTAGATGATAATACTACTACATCAACATTAGCCAATGTGGAAGTTTATGTAAGAAACAATAATTTTAAAAAAGCCTATGCCGAGTTTTTAAAAATAGACGCTGTCCCTAATACCAATACGCAGCAATGGCTTTCTAATTTAATGGATAGAATAAGCGCAGAAGATGCTATTAATGAAATACATGGTGAGTTAACTAAATATATTGCGGAGAGCAGATAATGAAATATCTTATATACTTAACAATTTTTGCAGCTATTGTAGTTGGCGTTTATTTTTTAAAAATTGATATTAATATTGACATTGCTAATTATTCGCTTTTTACAACTTTAGATAAACTGATAATTTTAATAGCAGTTATTTGGCTGCCTATTCATGTTTTTAGAAGAATTCTGCGGACAATTATTAATAAAATACGGCATGAAGTTTATACCCGCAATATTATTGATTTTATTAACTCTATGACCAATTTAAAAGATAAAACTACCCTTATAGAAATTATTAAACACGCCAATAACAACAAATTCATTAAACAGGTTAGAGACATTAATAACCTGCTGTCTTTGCAAAAATATGATAAGGCTCTTGTTTTAATTGATAAAATTAAAGTTAAAAACTATAACGAAACGCTATTATTAAAATATAGATGCCAAATTTACAAAGAAAAAAACGATTTAGCCAACTTTATGATTTATGCAAAAAAAGGCGTCCTGCTTAAGGAAGATTCTCTTTGGTTTTTAGGTTTTATGTTCGAGGCAGTTTATAAAAACAAATCTATGGATTCCGAAATTGTTTATTTATACAACGCTTTAAAATCTGTCCGAAACAATAATGAAACTGAATATAAAAAATATTTTTGTTTAATCAATTATTTTTACGCCCAATCTATTCATAACGATGCCGAAAAAGCTAAAGATATTGCTAAAAAAACTCTTAAAGAATATCCGGATTTTGCTCTTATGGCAGAGTTTTTAATAGGAATCTATGCAGATCAAAATAAAAACAACAGAATTAATGATGTTTTAAAAAATTTATGGAAGCATAATCAATCATTCGATGTTATTAAAATGTGGCAGAAACATTATAGTGAAGTTAATGATAGTAAAATTAACAGTGATATTAAATCTTCTTATAATATTATCGAGCAAAACAATCTCCTGCTTGCCAGCATTTACGCTTGCCGTGATAAGTTTTTAGAAGCACACCATACTCTGCAGAACAATAAGGAATCAAGCATTACAAAAAATCTTGTGGAATTAGATATTATGCAAAGAGAAGGCAATTTTAAAACCGTTAATAAAACTATTGAAGAATTCTTGCAAAATCAAGGAAGCCTTAATTTTTGGAACAGCTATATTAGTTAGCGGAGTGCATTTTTATGAATGGACTGCTTAATGTGGGGCTATCTGTAGCTTTAGGCATATTTATTCTTGGGTCGGCTTACTTTATTAAAATGGATTCTAAAAGTAAGCCGATTTCTCAAATTCCAGAATTCGTCAGCACTAAATTTACACAAACTAATCTAAGGACAGGACCTAGCTTAGATTATCCCATTATTTATACTTACAACCAAAAGCAAATACCTTTAAAGGTTATTGATATTCATGAGGATTGGTTTCAAATTAAAGATATTTACGGACAGCAGGGCTGGGTGTATAAAAACCTCGTTAATTCTCAAAAATACGGCATTGTTTTAGGGCAATCTAATGTTTATTTAACCAGTAGCCAAAAAAAGATTCTCGCTATTATCGGTGAAGGCAATATTATTAAAATCATTAACTGCGAAAGCAGATTAAACCTATGTAAAATAGAATTCTCTACTGCCGAATATAGTTCTACACCTTTTATAGGTTGGATTAATAAGAGTAATCTTTGGGGCAATACTGAAGATTAGTTTTACCTAAAAGGTTTGAGAGAATTAATTATATTTGTATTGTTATAAATTGTGAAAGATATATAATCATAGCATGATATTATTTTAGGAGAAAATTTATGGTATCTAATAAAGAAAAAATAATGCTAAACAAAGTTCCAGCAATTACTATCTTCTTTTGGATTATTAAAGTTTTATGCACAACAGTAGGCGAAACCTTTAGTGATTTTTTAAATGTTAACTTAGGATTCGGATTAACCGGCACATCTATTGTAATGGGAATTGTTTTAGTAATTGCCCTTATAGTGCAGTTTGCTTATAACAGATATGTTCCTTGGATTTACTGGCTGAATGTGGTGCTTATTAGTGTGTTCGGTACATTATTAACTGATAATCTTACCGATAATATGGGAGTTCCTTTACAATACAGCACTATTTTCTTTAGTGTTTGTTTAGTTTTAGTTTTCATTTTTTGGTATATCAGTGAAAAAACGCTTTCAATTCATTCAATTTATACAAGAAAAAGAGAAGCATTTTACTGGCTGGCAATTCTTTTCACTTTTGCCCTAGGCACAGCTACCGGTGATTTAGTTGCCGAAGGCTTAGCATTCGGTTATTTTACTACTGGCTTAATTGTTATAGGCATAGTGGTTATGATTGCCATACTGCAGTTTATTGGATTAAACTCTATACTAAGTTTTTGGATTATTTATATTATGACTCGTCCGCTAGGCGCATCTATCGGTGATTATTTAAGCCAGCCTATAGCCAATGGCGGATTAGGGTTAGGAGCAACTATTACCAGTGTTATTTTCTTGCTTGCGATTTTAATAACCATTGCATTTTTAACCATGAGTAAAAAAGATTTGTTGCCAGCGTCTAATCAATCAGTGGAAGAAAATCAAAAGGGCGGCTTATGGCAAACTATTATTGTAGTTGGTTTAATGATATGTGCCTCGGTAGTTGGATACCATGTTCGCAGTGCAAACCTTAGCGTTGAGGCTAGTTTTACATGGACAGATTTATCCAGCTTTAAAACCATAGAGCAAGATGTTTTAGTTCTTGTAGAAAAAGGAGATTTAGCGGGTGCTAAGGTGCGAGTTAAAGATTTAGAAACAGAATGGGATGCAGCTCAAGCATTTCTAAAACCAACAGATAAAGCACGGTGGACAGAAATAGACGGCAGTATTGATGCAGTGTTAAGAGCTTTACGGTCAGCCAATCCAACTCAAGCAGAATCTAAAGCCGCTTTAGAGGCATCACTAAAACATTTGCAGTAATTAAATAAAAGGGTTATCTAAATACGATAGCCCTTTTGTTTGTAAAGTTATAAGGATTTATTATTATGCAAAATGAACGATTTGTAAATGGCTCTAAGAAACTAAGTGAAATTGACGGGACTATTGGCAAACTTGTTATAAACTCATTAAAATCAACTGCTCCAGACTTGGGTAAATATATAATTGAATTCGCTTTTGGGGATATTTATTCAAGAAAAGGTCTTTCTTTGCAAGAAAGAGAAATTATAACTATTACCAGCCTGCTAACATCAGGAGGCTGCGAACCTCAATTAGAGGTGCATATTAATGGATCATTAAATGTTGGAATTACTCCAGAAAAAATAATTGAAGTATTTATTCAATGTGTTCCATATGTTGGCTTTCCTAAAGTATTGAATGCGGTTAATGTTGCAAAAAAAGTGTTTGCTGAAAGAAAATTAGAAGTAAATATATCTAATTAAACCATATTTATATTAGTGCAGTATTTACCATATAATAAACTAAAAATCCTCTTCATTCATAAGAGGATTTTTAGCTATAAACACACCAAATTAATTATAGATCATTATGTTATTTTCTATGAAATTCACATATTGGCAGCAAGTAGCAATATGGTCGCCAATTCTTTCAAAATTGCGGACAATTAAAATATAAGCTCTAATTTCATCAATTTTTTCTGGCACAACTTGGATTTTCTGCAATAAAAGTATAGACAGTTCATTATATAAAAAATCTACCTTATCATCGGTTTTTATAACTTTTTTAGCTAGATCAACATCCATATTTACAAAAGCATTAATGGTTGAATGCAGCATTTCTATTAGAATATGAAGAATTTCTAAATATTTGCTTTTTATATTATCAGGGAAACTTACATTAGCAGCATAACGGGCACTTGCCTTAGTATAATCGCCAACTCTTTCTAAATTTTTAGAAACATGCGATGAAGCAAAAACGAATCTTAAATCATAAGCCACAGGGTTTCTTAAGCTAAATATTTTGATTGCTTCTTCAATAATTTTAGCATCTAAGCCATTAATTGCAGTATCAAGATTTATTACCTCTTCTTGTGTATGAGAAGAAAAAGCTGACAGCAGAGTATAAAGCAAGTTCAGCTGCTTTAAATTTGTTTCCATCATATCTACAATTAGTTTTTTTAAATTGTCTAAATCATTATCATAAGATTTTACTATATGTCCAATACCCATCTATTAACCTATCCTTCCTGTTATATAATCCTCTGTTTTTTTATCTTTAGGATTACTAAATATATCTTTTGTTTTACCGAATTCAACCAATTTTCCTAAATGAAAAAAAGCCGTGTTTTTTGATACCCTAGCTGCCTGCTGCATGGAGTGGGTAACAATAATTATTGTATATTTTGAGCTTAATTCGCCAATTAAATTCTCTATTTTTGCTGTGGCGATAGGATCCAGCGCTGAACAAGGTTCGTCCATTAAAATAATATTCGGTTCAATGGCGATAGTTCTGGCAATACATAATCTTTGCTGCTGCCCGCCGGAAAGACCAAAGGCGCTATCGTGAAGCCTATCTTTAATTTCTCCCAACAACCCAACTCTTTCTAAACAATCTTTTACAATTTCTTCCAACTCTTTTTTATTAGAGGTAAGCCCATGAATACGCAAACCATAAGCCACATTTTCAAAAATAGATTTTGGAAAAGGATTCGGCTTTTGAAAAACCATGCCTACTTTCATACGCAGCTCAACAGGATCTAAATCTTTAGCAGTAATTTCCACACCATCAATAGTAATAGAACCGTTCATAGAAAAAGTTTCAATTAAATCATTCATGCGGTTTAAACACCTTAGAAATGTAGATTTACCACACCCAGAAGGTCCTATAAAGGCAGTAACCTCTTTTTCTAATACATGCAAATTCACATCAAACAGAGCTTGTTTTGCGCCATAAAAAGCATTGACCTTTTGCACCATAATTTTTTTATTTTCAGACAATCTTCAACCTCTAATAAAACTAAAATTTCACTTCCAATTTATTTCTTAAATAAATAGAAACCCAATTGATAAACATTAAAAATATTAACAACAGCATACTTGCTGCTGAGGCTTTTTCTATAAAACCTGCCTCAGGGCTGTTAGACCATAAAAGTATCTGCACTGGAAAAACTACACTGGCTGAAAGCACGCCAGTAGGGGCGGTGCTAACAAAGGCTACCATGCCTATCATTAATACTGGAGCAGTTTCCCCAATTATCCTTGAGATGCTTAAAATTACTCCTGTTAAAATACCAGGAAGAGAAATCGGCAATAAGTGGTGAGTAATAACTTGCAGTCTTGAGCTTCCCATACCATAAGCTGCTTCTTTAATAGAAAAAGGAACACTAGACATAGATAGCCGAGAAGCAATAATTATAGTCGGCAGCGCCATAAGAGTTAATATAAAAGAAGCTAAAAGCGGGGTTGACCTTGGCACGCCAAAAAACTGCTGAAACACTATTAAACCAAGCAACCCAAAAACAATGGAAGGAACTGCCGCAAGATTATTAATATTTACTTCTACAAATTTTACAAACCGATTGCGCGGAGCAAATTCCTGCAAATACACTGCCGCACCTACACTAATTACCACCGAGAATATAATAGTTAAAACTACAGTGTAAAGAGATCCTAAAAAAGCTCCCCGTATTCCCGCTAATTCCGGATACCTTGAATCCGAATTCATAAAGAAACTTATATTGAATTTTGAAATAATAGACTTATTAACACGCAGAAATTCAATTGCAGCAATCTCGTCATCATTTAAAAGACTGCCAGAACCAATGTAAGATTTTAAAAACATATCGGCATTAGAGCTTACTAGCAACCGAACCGACTGAGTTGTTCCTAAAATATCTGGATTACTAAGCACCATATTTCTTAGCTGAGCCACGGCATTTGTGCTGACTAAAGAATTTAAATCCATGCTATCTATATCAAGGCTGGTTTCCTGCTGTAAAGCATTTCTAACTGCTTCGGCAATTATGCCATCGTATGAGGCATTTTTTATTTCCTGTTCACTATAGCTGTTTTTAATGTTGCCATTAAATAATATCTCCTTAGAAAAACTAACCTCCACATTGAGATAATGTGTATAAAAAGCAGTCCAGCCTTTAGAAAAAATTGAAAATAATAGTGCCGACAGCATAATTAAGGCAAAACTAATTGATAAAATTCCAAAAAGTTTAAAGAATTTCTCAAAAAGGTGGCGTCTAAATAATTTTCTTTTAGATTTATTAAATTTTGTATTAAGAGACATTATTGATATTTCCTTCTGTAGCGATTAACTATTTGAATAGCGATAATATTCAATAATAAGGTTAGAATCAGTAAAACAAAACCTAAAGCAAAAGCAGAAAGAGTTTTTGGCGAATTAAACTCTTGATCACCCTGCACCAGCATTACAATTTGTGTAGTAATGGTAGTAACCGGCTCTAGCGGATTTAAAGTTAAATTAGCAGCTAAAGATGCCGCCATAACCACAATCATAGTTTCACCAACTGCCCGTGATACTCCCAGCAAAATACTGCCAATAATGCCGGGTAAAGCCGCCGGCAGTAGAATTTTTCTAATCATTTCATTTTTCATGCTGCCCATACCCATCGCTCCTTCGCGCATAGAATTAGGAATAGCCGAAAGAATATCATCAGAAATTGAGGAAATTAAAGGAATAATCATAACTCCCATCACAATCCCTGCATTTAACGCACTTTCACTGCTGATAGATAAATTAAAAATACCGCTCATAAATCCTACCAAAAACGGAGCAAAGGTAAGAGCAGCAAAGAATCCGTAAATAATTGAAGGAATTCCCGCTAAAATTTCAATCAGCGGTTTAATAATTTTCCGCATCTTTTTTGACATATATTCTGACATATAAATCGCTGAAGCTACACCAAAACCGCTAGCAATAAATACCGAGATAAAAGCAATTAGGAATGTTCCGCTTAATAGGGGAATAATCCCAAAGCTATTCTGCGGATCAAAGTCTGCAGTCTCTGGCGACCAAGTGGTGCCAAAAAGGAATCTGATTATGGAAATTTCCCTAAAAAACTTTAAAGTTTCAAAAAGAAGGGAAGCAACAATTCCAATAGTGGTTAGCACTGCAATTGAAGTAAATAACAATAAGATATTTTTAACAAATTTTTCAATCTTCCGCTGAAAACTGCTAGAGAAATCTATTTTTTTAATTATTAAAAAAAAGGTTAAAGATGTTAGTATGGTAATAAAAGCAATAAATCCAATCATAGAAAGATTGCTATAATGAATATACTGATGTGCTAATTCAACCATAAGAGCGTTTGAAATATCACCCACGCTATGGTCGCTTATTACTGCTCCGCTTCTAATTTCTGCCGCAATACTTAAAACTTCACGGGCAGCAACTTCTTGAACAATTGCACTTTGATTCGAAAAAGCATTGCCAAGAAAGATTTTTTGGATCAAGTTATTAGAAAAACTTGATCCAATAAAAAATATTATAAAACTTGGCAGTAAAGTCCAAAGACTTACATAAACTGCAAAATAAGAATAATTTTTTGAAATTTTATTGGTCTGTCGGGATCTTATTACACGCAAAGAATAGTAATAAATTAATCCCGCCAACCCTATAAATATAATAAAAGGAATCAACAAATACATACTATAGCTTTATTCTAGCAATCATATCTTTGTATTCTTTTTCAGACATAGGAATTAGTCCATTTCTTTTTAAATAACCATTAGCCCCTATAGCATCTTTAGAGATAGTCTCGTGAACAAGCTCTTTCAAACCTTTTACCACACCGATTTTATCTTGTTTTACATAAATAAAAAGCGGTCTGAATAACGGGTATTCTTTTTTAGCGAAAGACTGAGCATTAGGAACAACGCCTTCAATGGTAATCGCATTTACTTTTTTCTCATTTTGTTCATAAAAAGAATAGCCTAATATGGCAAGAGTATCTTTAGAGGCAGCTACTTTGTTAATAAATAGAATGTAGTTTTCTCCACCATTTACATAAGCGCCATCAGTTCTAATAGTTTTACTAGCTTGCTCTAGCTCGATCTTAGTGCCTTTCATTTTGCCTTGTGCTTGTAAACTCTTGCTGCCTCTATCCATAGCTAATTCTATAAAAGAATCTCTAGTTCCAGACAAAGGAGCAGGTCCAATAACTCTGATTGGTATATTTGGCAAAGATTTATTAATTTCATTCCAGTTCTTATAAGGGTTATCTATAAGAGATCCTGTAGACGATGGAACTTTTGCTGCCAAGCCTAAAAAGATTTCTTCAGTTGTTAGTTTCATTTGAGGAAGAGATTTTGGTTGAATCATTACAATTGAATCATAGCCTAATTGAATTTCTAAAATATTTTTTACACCATTTTGATGGCAGTTATCTTTTTCGTTAGCAGTAATTTTTCTTGATGCGTTTGATATATCTGGAGTATCTAAGCCGCTGCCGCTGCAGAACATTTTAAAACCGCCGCCTGTGCCGTTGGCTTCTATAATTGGAGCTTTAAACTGCGAATTTTTAGCAACAAAGTTTTCAGCAATTAATGTGGAAAAAGGATAAACTGTGCTTGAACCAACAATTTTAATTTGATCGGCAGAAAACAAGCTGACAGGTAGTAAAAGCGTTAGAAAATATACTAAAAACTTCATAATAACCTCTTGTAAAATTAGTTAATAAATAATTAATTGCTTTCGCACTTACACTATAACAAATTTTTTTATTTTAATAAAACAAATTATTACACCCATGCTAAAAGGGTCAACTCCTTTAAAATAAACCCTTGCGATAGGGGCAGTATAGAAAATTTATAGTTATTATTATATTTTGCAAGCTGTGGCACAATTTCAAAAATTTCTTCGGGATTATGATATACAGCACAGCTGATAATCGGAGCAAAGGATTCTATGGTTGATGCTGCTCCTTTGATGGCATTTAACCCTACTCCTTCTACATCTAACTTAATTAAACCAATTTCACCGACTGTAGGCAATAGATAAGCATCTAAAGAAGTTGTGCTGATAGTTTCAGTTTTAGCTTTATACGGGCTAAAAACAAGCGAAGCTCCGTGGTTCTGTTTGTTGGAAATATAATTCATTTTTAGAGTTTCTTTTATATTGGAAAGACCCAGCGGAGAAATCTCTACATTAATATTATTGCTAGCTGCAACATTTTGCAGTTTGGCAAAATTAACACTATTCGGCTCAAAGCAAATAGTTTTTAATGGCGAGTATTTCTGCAGCATTAGCATGGAATCTCCCCAAAATGCCCCACCGTCTATAAATACTTTGTTTTTAAGTTTATAAAGAACTTCTTTAGGCAAACTTTTTAAACCGCAATGATATTTAAAAACATTAACCTCTAGTTTTTCCCAGCCATCTAGGCGGTATTTTTTATACAGTTTCGGCAATTCATCTTTTTTATAGTTCTCTTCCTGCTGAATTTGCTTAATCTCGATCTCATTGTAAATGCTTCTTGCCCTAACTAAAAAATCTTTTGACGGCAAAGGAAGTTTTAAAATTGTATGCAGAAAACGCTCTACATTGCTAATGCTTTTTTCGTCTAAATATCTATTAAGATTATTTAGCTTATCTGTAAAGCTCTGGGGATTATCTTTATATAACTTTTGAAAAGTAGCAATATACTCGTCAAAGCCATAATTAATATAACTATTTCTGTCAAAATTCATAATAGTGATTATATATCTTTAATATTTATCTTGCTAAATATTTTTTTATTCCTTAGAATATTAGAATTAGAATATTTTATTATAAAATTAAAAATGAAAGTAATAGCTAAACTTACTACAGTTAAAGAATACGGTAATAAAGCTGAGCAGAAAATTGCTACAACTATCTTAAATGATATTAATTGGGCTAAAATATCTTCTGCCGAACAAATCGCTAAGAAAGCTGGAGTTAGCCAATCGGCAGTTGCTAAACTTATTAAAAAAATTGAACCTAAAGGGTTTAGCTACTTTAAAATTCTTTTAAGTGATAGCTCAAATCAACTTAATGAACCTGCACAAGGTTCCATTAGCCTTAATGATAGTTTAGAAGATATATACAGCCACTTAGTTAATGATAACATGAAAGCAATTAGACTAACACAAAGTTTAAATAGTGTTGATAACTTTAAGCAAGCAGCAGCTTTAATAAAAAAAGCTCCTAAAATTTTTATTCATGGTAGTGGAGTAAGCCAATTAATAGCTCAAGATTTTTATATGAAATTAATAAAATTAGGATACACTGTTATTTGTAATAGCGATTATCATATTACCTTAGCAACTTTAGCTAGTTCTTCGGAGGATGATCTCTTTATTGCGGTTTCTTATTCAGGAATTACCGCCGAAACTCTTTTGCTAGCGAAACAAGCCCGTTTATTAAAAATAACTTTAATCGCAATTACTCAAGATAATCAAAATCCGCTGTCAACACTAGCAAAAATTGTTTTTCCCGTAGTTGCCGAAGAAGGGCTTTCAAGAATTGCTGCTATTAGCTCAAGAGATGTTTCTCTGTTGATAGTTGATATGCTTTTCTTAGCACTTATTCATAGTGATATTAATAATTCATTAAATAAAATTAATAAAGCCCGTAATCTTACTGGTTGGAAACTTGAAACTTTAGAGGATAAAAATCATGATTAACCTAAATAATCTTTCTACCGAACAATCTAATAGTGCTACGAAAAACATTGACGAGCTTGATACTTTATCTATGCTTAAACTTATTAATAATGAAGATAAAAAAGTCGCCTTAGCAATTGAATCAAAACTAGAAATCCTAAGTCAAGTTGTAGAAACAATGGTTGCCACTTTACAAAATGGCGGTCGGGTTATTTATATGGGAGCAGGAACAAGCGGTCGTTTAGGGATTCTTGATGCCAGTGAACTGCCTCCTACCTATAATGCCGACCCTAGCTGGATAATGGGGCTTATCGCTGGCGGAAAAGATGCTCTTACTAATGCAGTAGAAAATAGCGAAGATAATATTGAGCTGGCTATTGCCGATCTTTCTTTCATTAATTTTAGTAAAAAAGATATGTTAATCGGTTTAGCAGCCAGTGGGCGAACTCCTTATGTGGCAAGCGGGCTTAAATATGCAAAATCTTTGGGAGCAAAAACCACTGCCATTGCCTGCACTGTTCAAAGTATAATTGGCAAACTTGCTGACCTTGTTATTGAGGTTGAACTAGGCGGCGAGGTAATAACCGGCAGCACTCGTATGAAGGCTGGCACGGCTCAAAAAATGATATTAAATATGCTTAGCACTTCTACCATGATAAAAATGGGAAAGGTTTATGGTAATTTAATGGTTGATGTGCAAATTAAAAATCAAAAACTTAAACAACGAGCTATCAACATTATCAAAGAAATTACTAATCTTGATGAAGAGGCAATTATTGAATTATTAACAAAATCAAATAACAATGTAAAAGTAGCAATAGTAATGCACTTAGCTAATTTAAACTATAATGAGGCAGTAGAAAAACTAAACCAAAATGGTAATTTTATCGGTAAAACTTTAAAATAAGCGGAGAAATAAAATGGATGTAAAACTCACCTCAAACACAATTATTGCTAAACTTGGCGGACAGGATAATATTGTTAATGTAGTCAACTGTATGACAAGAGTCCGTATTACTGTTAATGATGCTAGTAAAGTTGATAGTGCTGCTCTTAAACAACTAAGCGATGTGATGGGAGTTATCGCTGAAGATACCTATACTCAAGTAGTGGTAGGTCCTGGAAAATGTAAAGCCATTGCTGATTTTATTAATAATACCTACACTTTTACTAGCTCACCTAATGCTGTTAAAAGTAAGGCAAAAAAAGGAATTATGCAGCAATTATTAAAGCGCATAGCTAATATTTTTGTCCCCCTGATTCCTGTGATTATTGGTGCTGGCTTATGTAATGGCATCGTAGGAGTAATAACTAACATTTATGCTTCTAATGGCTGGGGAGAGCTTCCGCTTGCTGTAACTTTTTTAAGTATGATAGGCAATGCTTTATTTGCTTTTTTAGCTATCTATGTGGGAATGAATGCTGCCGATGAATTTGGAGCAACTAGAGGTCTTGGCGGAGTTTTAGGAGCAATTACTCTTGCTCCGCAAATAGATGTTATATCTACAGCCTTAGGAATGTTTAATGCTGATGATAGACTTTCATCTATTTTAATTGCTGGTAAAGGTGGGATTATTGGAGTTATTGCTGGAGTAGCCCTTTTGGCCTTAATTGAAAAACGAATCCGTAAAATAGTCCCTTATGCTTTTGATGTTATTATCACCCCTTTTCTATCCTTAATTATAACTGCTACCATTACCGTTTTTGTGCTTATGCCAGTGGCAGGATTTCTTTCTGATGCTATTGTTAGTTTTTTACAATTTTTTATTATGAGCGATGGAATTTTATCAATTATTGGCGGTTTCCTTTTAGCCTCTCTATTTTTACCTTTACTAATGGTAGGTCTCCATCACGGATTAATTCCTTTTTACTTGCTGCAACTTGAAAATTTCGGCTATATTACTTTATTCCCTATTTTATGCATGGCAGGAGCAGGACAAATTGGAGCAGCTATTGCTTTATACTTTAAAGCTAAGGGTCGTAATGAAAAATTAAGAGATATTATTCGGGGAGCATTACCTGTGGGATTTTTAGGAATTGGTGAACCTTTACTTTATGGAGTTACCCTGCCAATGGGGTTACCATTTATTACCGCTAGTATTGCCGGAGGATTTGCTGGAGCTTTCGCGGTATTTACTAATGTATCAGCTATTGCTTATGGTCCGGCTGGATTATCTGCCTTAACTATTATTAAACCCGATAAAATGATTTTTTACTTTTTAAGTTTATGTATTGCTTATGTTTTAGGCTTTATCTTTACTTATTTAATGCCTGTTCCTAAAGCTATGGACGATTATTAGGATTGCTATTATGTCTATTACTTTAATTTTAATGCTTATAGTTATTGGCGCTGCTGTTGGTTTATTAACCGCTGTTTTTGGGGTAGGAGGCGGATTTTTATTGGTTCCTGCCTTAACTAAACTTATTGGTTTGCCTTTTGATGCTGCTGCTACATTATCGCTTTGTTTTATTATGGGGGCAAGTTTAAGCGGACTTTATTTAAAAATTAAATTAGGAGATTTTGATAAAAAAGTCTTAGTTTATACCTTGCCTACTGCTGTTGCCGGCGTTATTTTAGGAGATATAATAAAAGATTCAATTAAAAATCATTTAGGCAATGATATAGACATCTTCAATCATACAATGATGCTTATTTTTGCTATTTTTTTAATACTTATTGCTTTTATTATTCTGTATGATGTTTTAAGCAAATCCAACCCAAAACTTTCACTCTTTTTTAGATTAAAACCTCTAGTAGCTTTAAATCCTCCTGCCCCTTCTGTCAGTTTAATCAGCTTACTTTTCTGCGGCTTGGCAGTTGGTTTTTTATCGGGCTTGCTAGGAGTAGGCGGAGGAATAATTTTTATTCCGCTTTTAGTAATGGGTATGAAAATGCCACTTAATAAAGCTGCAGGAACCAGCTTAGGACTTGTTTTTATTATAGCTTTTATTGGCATTATTAAAAAAGGACTCCCCAATGACCTGCATGTTAGTTTAATAATGTTAGCTCTTCTGTTGATAGGAAGTTTTATCGGTATTAGAGGAGGCATTGTTTTTGCTAAAAAACAAAATGATAAAACCCTTAAAATGTTATTCTCTATGCTTGTTTTTATTATGTCTCTGCTTATTATAATTAGCGAATATATGTATTCTAATTTTTAATTCACCAATTTTTGGTAGTAGCCGATTTTTCTATAGCCAATTGCCTCAGCTATATGAGTTGAATTAATATATTTAGAAGAATCTAAATCAGCACAAGTCCGTGCTACTTTTATCATTCTAAAATAAGCCCTTGTTGATAATTTAAATTTCTCAACAGATTTTTCCAACAGTTCACGGGCATCGCTTTTCATGAAAGCAACTTCTTCAAGAATCTCTGGGGTTGCTTCCGCATTTGTTGCAATATCTTTATAATCTTTATAGCGGTTAGCTTGAATTAACCGAGCAGCAATAACTCTCTGCCGTATTTCGCTGCTAGATGGACTATTCTGCTGCATATTTAAGTCTTTAACAGCTACAGTTGGAACTTCAATTACTATATCCATTCTATCTAAAATAGGACCAGAAATTTTAGCCTGATAAGCATTGGCGCAAGCTGGCACCCGAGAACATTCACGGCTGACATCGCCAAAATAGCCGCAGCGGCATGGATTCATCGCGCCAATTAATTGAAACTTCGCCGGATATTTTACATGAGAATTTACTCTTGAGATATTAATATATCCTGTTTCAATAGGCTGCCTTAAAGCATCTAAAATATTTTTATTAAACTCTGCCATTTCATCTAAAAACAAAACACCATGATGAGCTAATGTAATTTCACCAGGTTGCGCTTTACTGCCTCCGCCAACAAGGCTAGGCATAGAAGCAGAATGATGGGGACTGCGGAATGGTCTTTGCGATACCAGCGAGCTTTCACCTAATTCGCCGGCAATAGAATAAATTAAGCTAAGATCAAGAATTTCGTCTGGGGATAGCGGCGGCAAAATCCCGCCAAGAGACGACGCAAGCATAGATTTTCCGCTGCCTGGAGGTCCTATCATTAACAGATTGTGTCCCCCTGCAGCTACTACTTCCATAGCCCTCTTAGCAAGTTCTTGCCCTTTGATATTAGAAAAGTCGGTAAATTTATTATTTTCAATTGAATTTGGCTTAATAGTTGAGGTATCTACATTAATAACCTCACGGCCACTAAAATGATTTATAATATTGGTTATGCTTTTAATAGGCAAAATCTCTATTTTATCTTTAACCAAATACATCTCTCCAAGTTGGCTAGACGGCAGAATAATACCTTTGCCTTCAGCCTGGGCTAAAATAGATGCTGCCAGCACGCCATTCACCGGCTTAATTTCACCATCTAACGCCATTTCCCCTATGGCAAGATAATTTATAAGCTCCTCTTTCGGGAGTATCTCCATACTGCCAAGCAAAGCTAAGGCAATGGGAAGGTCAAAATGGCTGCCCTCTTTGTTAAGATCGGCAGGCGAAAGATTAACAGTTATCCGCTGGGCTGGCAGGGCTAACCCCATTGCCGAAAAAGCCGACCGCACCCGCTCTTTGCTTTCGCTTACAGCTTTATCTGCCAGCCCTACGATGTTAAACACTGGTAATCCTTTGGCAATATTAACCTGCACATCTACCAGCTTTGCCGCCATGCCATCAAAAGCCGCACTGTTAATTCTTGAAATCATTCCAACACTTCATAAAAAAATACACCTTTATAAATAGTATAAAACACTACTTATAAAAGTGTAAGTAAAAAATGTGGATTTTTATTTTTTATTTCTCTTATACGAATAATATAATATTTTTGAAATATATTTTCATCTTAAAAAATAAATTATTATTTTATGTTTGGGGATTAGTCTCTTTTATAGAAATATATTTAATATTACTAGCTGGAATGTAGGTTATATTTTTGCCTTTTTCATTAATATACTTTTTACCGTTTATTATATAGACATATGGTTTGCCTTTCTCAGTAACAATTACATTTCCTTGCTCATCTATTTTAAAGTCTGAATCTGGTTGTGGTTGAAAATAATAGCTATTTACCCCATCAATTGTTAATTGTTTCTCACCAGTTTCTCCTTGTTCATTGAAAAAAACCATCAAATTGACAAATTTCGTATTACTAATAAATGTAGATAGATCTGAATGAGCACTTATTCCATCATAATATGTTGTTCCTCCAAATACTTTAGTCAAATGTCTTGCAACATACTTACCTACCATTTTCCATAACCAAGCAACTATAGTAGTAACTATAAATGACCAAAAAACCCTCTCTATATTAAATCCATCATACATAATGATTAAAGATGGCAACATAAAAACATTAATTCTATATACTTGTCCCTTAGTATCAAACCTATACATATTATAAACTAACCAATATCCAATATAGCCTATTGCAGATGCACATAATAGCATAATAGTTAGATTTGGAATACTTGAGATACTAGTAATAATTCCTTCATTCATAGTTTTACCTTATACTAAAATTATACTATCTGTCTTATAACTTACCATAATTTACAAAAAAACAATAAGTAAGCAATTAAATGCCCTAAATAATAAACTTAGAAAGGTCTAAATCAGTAGTTAATTTGCCGACGGTGTCTTCAACCATTTTTTTAGATATAACGACTTTCTTCGTTGCCATATCTGAGGCGTTGAAGTTAATATCTTCCAGCAGATTTTCCATTACCGTATGCAATCTTCTTGCCCCGATATTTTCAATGGTATTATTGAAGTAAGCGGTTAGCTCTGCGATTTTATCAATTGACTCGGCTTCAAAAACCAACTCAACACCTTCGGTTGCCAGCATTTCTTTATATTGAATTATTAAATTAGCTTCCGGTTCAATTAAAATTCTTTTTAAATCTTCTTGATTTAATGCCTTAAGCTCTACCCTAATCGGGAATCTGCCTTGCAATTCTGGCAGTAAATCTGATGGTTTGCTAACATGGAAAGCACCGCTGGCAATAAATAAAATGTGATCGGTTTTTACCGTGCCGTATTTTGTAGAAACAGTTGTGCCTTCTACCAACGGCAGTAAGTCTCTTTGCACACCTTCACGGCTAACATCGCCGCCCCTGCGTTCATTATTTGAAGCAATTTTATCTATTTCATCAATAAACACAATGCCATTATTTTCCATATTATCTATAGCAGTTTCTATTAAATTTTCTTGATCTAGCAGATTCTCGCTTTCTTCTTCTATAAATAATTCAATAGCTTTCTTAGCATTAACTTTTTTGTTTTTGAACTTTTCTTTGCCAAGCAGACTATCGATATTTATCATGCCAATTTGTGCACCCATTCCTGGAATTTCAAAGCCTGCACCTTGAGATGGCGACCTATCACGCACTTTAATTTCTATTTCTTTATCATCAAAATAGCCGCTTGATAACTTTTCCCGCAGTTTATCTTTGGTTTCGTTAGAAGAACTCTCACCGGCAAGAATATCAATAACTCTATTAACCGCTAATACTTCTGCCTGAGATTTTAAAGATTTTTTCAGCTCGCTTGAGGTAATTTTTATAGCAATTTCTAATAAATCTCTAATAATCTGCTCAACATCGCGTCCTACATAGCCCACTTCTGTAAACTTAGTTGCCTCTACTTTAATAAACGGAGCATTATCTAAAAACGCCAGCCTTCTAGCAATTTCAGTTTTACCAACCCCGGTAGGACCAATCATAAGAATGTTTTTCGGCATAATTTCTTTGCGGAGTTTAGCATCAAGCTGCTTACGCCGCCAGCGGTTTCGCAGGGCAATTGCCACTGACTTTTTAGCGTCTTCTTGCCCCACTATGTATTTATTCAATTCCGAAACAATTTCTTTTGGAGTAAAATTTTTCATTTTTTATTTAATTCCTAATTTTTTAACTTTATAAAAGTTTTAGAAATTTAATAGTGTGAGCTTTATACTAGGAAATTTGGATTGTAGTGCATTAAAAAACATACATGAGAGCCAAATTGACGAAGTAGAAAGCCGCAATATTAAATTTCCTCTATGGTAGTATTGTGGTTGGTATATATACATAAATCACCAGCTATTTTTAATGACTTCAAGGCAATCTCCTTAGCCGTTAAATCATTTTCAAAGCTCATATAAGCCTTAGCTGCCGATAAGGCAAAATTGCCGCCGCTCCCTATAGCTACAGCGTCTTCATCTGGTTCTAGCACATCACCGTTGCCGGTTAGCACCAGCATTCTTTCTTTATCTGCTACTATTAGCATTGCTTCTAAGCGGCGAAGATACTTATCTGTCCGCCAATCTTTCGCTAATTCTACACATGCTCTTGTCAGTTGGTTAGGATACTTCTCCAGCCGTGCCTCAAGCCTTTCAAACAATGTAAAAGCGTCGGCGGTTGACCCGGCAAATCCGGCTACAATATTGCCTTGTGATCCTAATCTCCGCACCTTTTTAGCATGAGCTTTTAATACTGTTGCTCCAAGCGTTACCTGCCCGTCACCAGCGATTACAGTTTGACCGTTTTTACGGACACCCACAATTGTAGTTGCGTGCATGTTTATTCACCTTTTGTTTTATTTATGATATATTCCATATATAGTGCTATTGTTAAAAAAAGCAAATAGGAGAATGCAAAAATGTATGATGAAAATAATATATTCCACAAAATTATTAAAAAAGAAATTGAAGCAAAGGTGATTTTTGAAAATAACACCGCCATATCTTTTTACGATATTAATCCGCAGGCATTGGTTCATGCTTTAGTTATTCCTAAAGGAAAATATGTTAATATTTTAGATTTTGCAACAGCAGCTGCAGAAGAACAGCAAGGATTAAACGAGGCAATTGCAGAAACTGTTAAACTGCTTGGCTTAAGCGATGGTGGCTTTAGATTAATTTCTAACTGCGGCATTAACGGCGGACAAGAAGTAGCACATTTGCATTTTCATATATTAGGCGGCGAAAATATCGGTAAAATGATTAATAGGGAGTAAATCCGTCATGACGGAGATTATTAAAATTATTAAGCAAATTTTATATTTTACTATATTCATATTTAGCTGTAATTTTTTATACTCTAATGAAGTATATGAAAATTTTGGGCTAACCCGCAGTGAAGATAAAACAAAAATTTACCTAACCATAGACTTATGCCCATCACAAAAGGCAGGCTATAACGAAGACTTATTCAACGCTTTAGTAGAACTATCAAAACTGCAGCAGCGCCCAATTCCTATAGCAATTGCCATATCAGGAAGATGGATTATAAATCATCAGCAGGCTCTTAAAGAAATTAAAGCCAAGCAAAAACTAGGGTATCTTGATATTGTTTGGATTAACCACAGCTATGCCCACCATTATAATCCTAAAGATAAAAAAGAAGAGAGCTTTATGCTTCATGATATTAGCAGCGCCCTTGCAGATATAAAGAAAAATAGAAAAACAATGAAAGACTTTGGTCTTAAGCCTTCTAATTTCTTTCGCTTTCCTGGACTGATTTCTAATGATTATTTAAACAATTTAGTGCAGCAGCTGGGCTATACTATTCTTGGCGCTGATGCCTGGCTGGCCAAAACCGGCGGTAAGTTTCACGGCGGCGACATTATACTTATCCATGGTAATTTGAACGAGCAAATTGGAGTTAATTTATTTTTAAAAAACCTTAAAGAACATAAATTCGCTCTTTACCAATTTGCCTCAATAGAAGATTTTAACCAGCAAGAAACTCCTAAAGACAGCTCTTTAACTTTAAAGAACTACCTTCAAGAGGCTTCCTTAATTACTCCATCGCCTAGCATATAAAAATAGATAATTATATACATAAAAGACCAAGTAATCGTCATACCTGCAAAAACCGGTATCTATTTATAATACTATGGATACCGTGTCAAGCGCGGTATGACGGAATAGAGTGGTTAAAATCCGTTATTTTTAACCATTTCTTTAAAAAACAAGGCATGTTTTTTCATAATGCGCTTGCCGCTGTTAAGGTCAAGACGGTAAAACCCGTATCTTCTTTTAAATGAATTCAACCACGACCAATTATCTATAAAAGTCCACTGATGCACGCCGAAACAATTTGACCCTGCTGCTATCGCCCTATGCAGCTCTGTTAAATGCTCTTTAAAAAGCTCAGTGCGGAAGCTGTCGTCAATTAAGCCGTCTGGTAAAGGTTCACCCTCAGCCTCTAAATTCATGGCAATTCCTAACTCGGCAATAAACCATTTTATATTACCATAGCTATTTTTAACTTCCATTGCCATATCGTAAATTGCCTTTGGATAAATTTCATCAAAACTGCGATAAGGATTAAACCGCCCATGCGCTGCCTTATGCGATTCATAAAAAGCCTGCGGCATTAATTCTTCACCTTTTGCTACAGGATTTTTACGGGCTTGCACCCTGCGAGGCACATAATAATTAAGCCCAAGAAAATCTATTTTTTGCGTTAAAATAAGTTTTTTTTCTTCTTCGGTATATAAAGGACATAAATCGTTTTCTTTAAGAAAATTAACCAGCTGGGGAGTAAAAAATCCTCCTACAAGCGGATCTAAATAACTTCTATTAAAAAAAGCATCACACCATATTGCCGCTTCTCTATCTTCTTTTGTTGAGACAATAGCGTTTGCACCAACTGTTAAAGGGCTGTTTTCTTGCGGCGGATTGGCATCGTCGCCGGCATAAACTGGCGTTAAATTAAGTATAACCCCAATTTCACCGCCTAGTTTCATATCCTTGTAGGCTTGAACAGCTTTAGCATGAGCCAACAGCATATTAAAAGCCACCTGCACCGCAAGTTTCATATCTTTTTTGTAAGGATAGTGAAATTCGTATAGATAGCTGCCTTCCACGCATACCAATGGTTCATTGAAGGTTGTCCAATATTTAACTTTTTTGCCAAAAAGCTCAAAGGCTTTTTTGGCAAAAAGACAGTATAAATCTACAACCTTTTTACTTTCAAAACCGCCGTATTTTTGATACAGCTCCAAAGGCATATCAAAGTGATACAAATTCAAAACTACCTCAATTCCTTTCTGCTGCAAAGCATCTATATAGTTGTTGTAAAAAGCTACAGCATCTTCATCCGCCTCGCCGGTTTCAAAATTTTTAATTAAACGCGACCATTGAATTGAGGTTCTAAAACTATTCATGCCAATCTTGTGCATAAGCTCTGCATCTTCTTGATATTTTTCGTAAGTTTGGCAAACTTTTGATGAGCTAATTTGATTCCAAAACCTTTCAGGTTCTGTTTCATACCAATAATCCCATACCGATTTATTAGCTTTGTTTTTACTGCCTTCGGTTTGCACTCCGCTGGCGGCTGCACCCCACCAAAAATTATTTGGAAATTTAAGCATTATTTTCTCCTTTTTCTATTACATTGTGCATTTGCATGCTTTCAAGCTCTTTCTTAGTATTCTGCATATCAGCAATTTTTAAAAATGGAAACCAAATAACTGCTACAATACAAAAATTAACCAGCTGCAATATTCCGCCAGCTAAAGAGTTGGTTGCCAGCATACCGCTGATAAAAATAGGAGTAGTCCATGGCACATAAACCCCTGTGCAATACGGCACTAAGCCTATTTTCATTACAAAATAAGAAAACACTACCACAACCATAGGCGCAAAGACCCAAGGAATAAAAAATATGGGATTCATAACTACTGGAAAACCAAATATCACAGGTTCATTCACATTAAAAAGCCCGGCTGGTGCAGCTAAACGCGCTGTTTTTTTAAGCTGCTGGCTTTTCATAAAAAACATGGCTACAAATACTACAGCTAAGGTCATACCGCTGCCGCCCATGCTAACAGTATAGGTTTCCATAAAAGATTTAGAAATAATATTAGGCAAAGGCAGTCCTGCTTGAAAGGCTTGGAGATTTTCCAGCGACAAAGCATTTAATATTGGATCTATAATAGAACCCACAAGAGTTTGCCCGTGCAAACCGAAGAACCAAAGTATTTGAATTACCCCCAGCGCTGTTAAAATTGCCGGCAAACTGCTGCCTAACTGCATTAAAGGTATTTGAATAATTTCGTAAATAAAAGCATGAGCGTTGCCAAAAGGAGTAAGGCTGAAAACAAGCCTAATTATTAAGAAAACTGTTAAGGTGGCTGAGGCAGGAATAAGGGCAGCAAAACTTTTTATTACCATTGGAGGCACGCTTTCCGGCATTTTTATGGTTAAGCCTGACTGAGAAACACGATGATAAATTTCTATACTTAAAAATGCGGATATTATACCCACAAACATGCCCTGCACGCCTAAATAGGATAGGCTAACATAGCCATTTTCAAATGGAGTTAATAAAAAGAAAGCGGCTAGGGCAACAGCTCCGCCAAATAAATCGTTTTTTTGATTATAATAGTTTAACAAATTATAACCAATTCCCATTACCACAAATAAAGTCATAATTACAAATGTGGCATCGGTAGCCGGAGCAAGAGCTGCTTTAAACACAGCAAGAGCAGATTCACTCATGATAGCAGGTAAAAACGGTAAATTCGCCACCACTACAAAAATTGAGCCGAAAATAATTAAAGGCATGGCTAGCATAAAGCCATCGCGCAAGGAATTAAGATAACGATTCTGTCCTAATTTAACAGCAACTGGCAGCATAAATTTTTCTAAAAACTCCATAATTTTATTCATTACTTTTCCCCGCTAATGATATGATTTGTTTGCATCTCTAATTTATCAGTATATTATGCACATATTATACCATAAAAACTTATAAAATGCAACACATATATATCGTAAAGGTGATGACATTATGGTGGCTGCAAAGTAAATTACCAATAAAACTTTTATTTTATTGGTAATTTATATAGATTCAACTAATGTTTAGGTTAACTATACTAAGCAGTTTTGGTTATAGTTTTTGGAGGGTTTCTTAAGTAAGTTTTTACTATCCACGCATAGCCTAGCACCATAGCTAAAGCAAAAATACCCTTAATCCACCATATCAATTGCGGATCTTGGATATTGTTAGCTAAGTTGCTAATACCTATATTTAATAAATCACTAATTTTAGAAACTATCATATGGCAAGTAAGAAATAAAATAATATAAGTTGCCCAATGCTTAATAAGCAAAGGTAAAATGAAACTTATAGGCCAGGTGAAAATCATCCATGACCAAGCAATTCCATTTAATAAAGAACCATCACCAAACGGTGGAAACGGTAATCCCATAGCTCTGCAAACTATATATAGAGCAGTATTAATAGCAATAATAAACACAGCAATTTTGAATAATAAAGCACCTTTGGCATTAACATCCATTAATCTAATATTGCTGAAGAAATCTTCAAAGAAATTTGTTTTATATATATTTGTAGTGTTGTATTGATAAGTAATTGAT
>WRAU01000013.1 GCA_009780035.1 Alphaproteobacteria bacterium | reverse complement strand
TTGTTGTTTAAAGTTAAGGATATTATCTATAGCGTTTTTAATCTTAAAGAAGAACTTATCAGCCTTCCTTATGATTTTTCTTTGGCGGGCTAAGGCAGATATATAAATAAAATGGATACTTGAAATAGGATGTTTGGTCTAACATGAAAATAAAATTGGCAAAGTCTTTTTAGCTGTAAAAAATATTGGCAATTATATACAAAAAAGACCAATTATCGTCATACCGGCTACGCCGGTATCCATTCGCATATTAACATGGATGACTGCTCTAACGTCGGCATGACGACAGATTTTTAATGCAGCTATTTTCTTATCACGCCAGATTTTATAGCAGCATTGCTAACAGCTTTTGAAACTTTAGCATGAACTTCCATATTAAACGGAGAAGGCACAACATAATCATCTTTTAGCTCGCTTTGTTCAACCATATTAGCAATGGCGAAAATGGCGGCGGTAATCATTTCTTGGTTAATTTTAGTGGCCTTAGCATCAAGAGCTCCTTTAAAAATACCGGGGAAGCCTAAAAGATTGTTAATTTGGTTAGGGTAATCTGACCTTCCTGTGCCGGCAACTTTTGCTCCAGCAGCTTTGGCATTATCGTAAGAGATTTCTGGATTAGGGTTTGCCATAGCAAAAACTATCGCGTCTTTATTCATAGATTTTACCATGTCTGCACTAACTAAATTAGAAACAGATACGCCGATAAAAACATCAGTACCAGCTATAGCTTCAGTGATATCGCCTTTATTATAATTATAATTAGAATCCTGCACATAGTTGTTTAATAAATCAACCGACAAAAAGTCGTATTCCTTAGCCTTAGGATTATTTTTATGTAAAACTCCCTTAGAATTAAACGCTCTAATTTTTCTAATGCCAAGATTATGCAGATTTTTAATAATGCTGCTGCCGGCTGCACCAGTTCCGCTAACTAGCACGGTTAAATCTTCTAGTTTTTTGCCTAAAAGTTTGCAAGCGTTAATAACGCCGGCACATACGACAATTGCTGTGCCGTGCTGATCGTCATGGAATACTGGAATATTTAATTCTTTTTTAAGAGTTTCTTCAATTTCTACACATCTTGGCGCAGCAATATCTTCTAAATGAATGCCAGCCACCGATGGAGCAATTAGTTTTGCAAATTTAATAATTTCTTGGCTATCTTGAGTTCCAATACAAAGCGGATAGCAATCAATATTTACAAACTTTTTAAATAGGGCAGCTTTTCCTTCCATTACTGGCATTCCAGCTTCTGCTCCAATGTTTCCTAAGCCAAGAACTGCCGAGCCATCGCTGATGATGGCTAAAGTATTGCCGCGATTGGTATAAATATAAGAATTCTCAACATCTTTAGCGATTTCCTCACAAGGAGCGGCAACCCCCGGCGAATAATATGTTGATAAATCTTCCTTAGTATCCATAGGAACTTTTAAGGCAATTTCTAATTTTCCTTTGAATTTTTTGTGCATTTCAAGTGCTTTTGTATATATATCTGTCATTTTTTTCTCCTGATTGTAAAATTGAATATTTTGGCTTTCTACTTCGCAAATTTGGCTCTCATGTATTATGTATACACGCACTCACCAAATTTACTCGTATAAACTTCAAACTATTCAATTTTGTTAAATTAAAACTAAATTAAATTTTACACCATGTCTTTGGGATCTACCCACTTTTCAAAATCCTCCTCGCTTACATAACCTAGCTCTATAGCTGCTTCCTTAAGCGTGATATATTTTTTGTGAGCCACTTTGGCAATTTGTGCTGCTTTATCGTAGCCAATATGCTTAGTAAGGGCAGTTACCAGCATCAGCGATCTTCTCATAAGATAGTTGATTCGCTTAATATCCGGCTCTATGCCCTCAAGACAGTAGCGGGAAAATCCCTCCATAGTGGTAGATAAAATATCAACCGCTTTTAAAATATTATAAACTATTAAAGGTTTATAAACATTTAATTCTAAATGCCCCTGCATGCCGCCAAGACTAACTGCATAGTGGCATGCCATTACCTGTGCGCAGCCCATAGTTAAAGCCTCTACCTGCGTAGGGTTTACCTTGCCGGGCATAATGGAAGAGCCGGGCTCATTTTCTGGCAGCTGAATTTCAGCAATGCCAGTTCGCGGTCCGCTGCCCATTAAGCGAATATCATTGGCAATTTTAGTTAAGGCTACGGCTAGTGAATTCAAAGCTCCCGATAAATTAACTAAATCGTCATGGGTTGCTAAGGAATAAAATTTATTAGTTGAGCTTTTAAAAGTAAGATTGGTAATATCGTTAACTTCCTTAACAAATAAGCTCTCAAAGCCGGGGATAGAATTCAGTCCAGTTCCTACTGCTGTGCCGCCTTGAGCTAAATAATGCACTTCATCAAGAGCTACTTTGATTCTCTTTTTAGCTCTTTTAAGCTGAAATAAATAGCCGGAAAATTCCTGCCCTAAGGTAATTGGCGTGGCATCTTGCAAGTGGGTGCGTCCGGTTTTAATAATATCTTTAAATTCATCTTTCTTTTTCTCTAAAACGGCAATAAATTCATCAATTACTGGAAGCAGTTGGCTATTGATGGCAATTACTGAGGCAATATTCATAGCAGTTGGAAAGCTATCGTTAGAAGACTGTCCTAAATTTACATGATCGTTAGGATGGACAGGTTTTTTAGAGCCCATTACCCCGCCAAGAATCTCAATAGCACGATTGCTAAGAACCTCATTAACATTCATATTTGATTGTGTTCCGCTGCCGGTTTGCCACATAGATAGCGGAAAATGAGCGTCTAGCTTGCCGTCTAAGGCCTCTTCACCGGCTTTTATAATGGCTTCTGCTAGGGTTTTATCTAAAATGCCAAGTTTAGTATTAGCTTTAGCCGCAGCAATTTTAACAATTAAAAGGGCTTTAATAAGTTTTCTCGGCATTAAATCAGTGGTGGGCTTAAAATACAGCAGGGATCTTTGTGTTTGTGCTCCCCAGTATTTATCGGAAGAAACTTCAATTTCTCCCATAGTATCGCTTTCTATTCTTGTAGTTTTATCACTCATTTATTATATACTCCAAAGACACAGTTAAGAACATCTTTAAAGATTATTACACAGATTAAAGATTTTGCAACTTTTATTTAAGAATACTTTGATAAAAATTGAAAAAAAAGCATTACTATGCTACGATTTGAGGATTATCTATATTTAGCGCAACGGGTGGCTCGTGAATAACTTGAAAGAAGAACAAAATATTTTGGACGGTGAAGATATTGCTGAAAAAGAAGAAAATATCTTACAAAGGCAGGTTGCTAATCTTATTAGGCAAGATAAAACTCTTGAGGCGGTAAAAATTTTAGAGGAGATGCACTCTTCAGATAATGTTAAAATTTTAGAGTCCTTGAATCAAGAAGAAAGAGGCAAACTTTTTGATATTTTCCCAAAATCTTACTATGTAGAAGCTATTGAATGGTTCCCCGATTACTTAATTCAAGAATTAGTAGATAGCAAAGGCGTAGATTTTATTGCAGCTTTAATTCAAGAAAATCCGGATGTAGATTTAACCTACTTTGTTGTTAAAGATATTGACAGCGATAGCAAAGAAAAAATTCTTGATGCAGTTTCTTCTTACAAAAGAAAAATTACTGAAAAAAAATTAAATTACCCTAAAGATAGTGCCGGGCGGTTAATGCAAAGCGATGTTGTTAGGGTGCTGGGCAGCTGGAATGTATCGCAGTGCCTTAACTATATTAAAGAATTAGAAAAAAATCTGCCGCATGGCAAGGACGATTATTTCTACGATGTTTTTATTGTTGATGAGCAGGGCGTTGCTATCGGCGAGGTGGCACTTTCAAAATTAATTACCTCGGAAGATGATATAAATATTTTAGAAATTAGAAGCGGAAATTTTAGAACTATCCCAGCTAATTTAGACCAAGAAGATGTGGCGTTAATTTTTAGAAATAAAGGATTAATTAGTGCAGGAGTGGTTGATAATAATGGCGTTTTAGTTGGAGTTATTTCTCTGGACGATGTGGTTGATGTAATTTATCAGGAATCCCAAGAAGATTTACTATTAATGACAGGAATTCAAAAGGGCAGTGTCCGCTACCGCACAATTTTTTATGCAGCGCAGAAAAGATTGCGATGGCTTTCTTTTAACTTTATTAGTGCTTTAACAATTCCATTTATTGTAACCGCCTTTTCTGATACTCTTTCAAAGCATGTTATTTTAGCAGCGCTTATTCAGTTTGTGGTGGCTCTTGGCGGCAATGCCGGTATGCAGAGTCTTGCCGTAACTTTGCGGGGCTTAACTTTAAAAATTATCACTAAATCCAATCTGCTGAAGCAGATTGGCAAGGAATTTGGCATTGCCTTTGTAAACGGCTGTTTATTAGGCTGCGTTGGTATTCTGTGGGGGGCATTTTGGGGTGATTATGGCAACAGTATTGCCATTGGCACAATTGCCTTTTTAGCAGTATTTATTAATGTAATTTTGGGAACAACCTTTGGGACGCTTTATCCAATTATCCTTAAAAAACTCCGCATAGATCCTGCCGTAGCGTCAAGTGTTTGTGTAACTACTTCTACTGATATTGTGGGGTATTTTTTAGTTCTTCTTGTTGCCACCATGATATTAATTTAAGCAATAAATTTGCTATCGTTGATTTGTTTTATATTAGGCGGATATACTAACCTTAACAGCATTAAAATTCCAATGGCTGTTGAAAGGATAATCGGCAAAAGCAGCATCGCATAAGTATCGAAAGATAAAACTAGAATAGTAATTATTTTTAATATAGAACCAACTGCTACGGTTTGGAAAATCGGCTTAATATTCCCTAACCGCTTATATTGTCTAATGCTGAAGAAATAAGATGCAACAATGCTTAAAAGCAATGGGAAAATAACCACATTAATTCTTTTTATAACCTCAATTCTAATGGCTTTAATATGCTTGGCATATTGAGCCGGCGATGAAGTTTTAAGTGAGGCAATATATGGTGTATTCCGAAGATTTATCAGGTTGCTTAGGTTATACTCTCTTGGCGAGCTTCTTTGATAGGTTTTGGATTTTTGATTGGTATCAATATCAAAAATATATTTATCTAACTGCAGGAATGTTATAGAATTATTGCTTGATACTTCTTGAATATTAACAGCATTTAACAGCATGGTAATTTTTCCGCTGTCAAAATCAACATAGCCCTCTTCAGCATAAATAAAGTTTTCTTTATTATTAGATGGATTATAAGAATAAATAAAAATTGCAGTTAAGTGATTCCCATCAATTTTTTTAATATAGAAATTAGTGTTTTCATTAACTCTAACAAATTTTTCTGCCTCAAAAATTTTTATATTGTAGTTTTCAGAAAAGTTAGTCCGCAATTGCTGATACTTAGTATAAGAATTTGGCACTAAATAAAAAGCCAAGAAAAAAGTAGCAATAGAGAAGCCTAATCCTATGGTAATAACGCTTAAATAAGTTTTTATAGGAGTTATTCCCGTTGCTTGAATAATAATTAGCTCTTGGTTGTTAATAATAGCATTCCAAGTGAAAATTATAGCAATTACAAGAGCAAAAGGAATTACTTCAATCCAGATTCCTGCAAAAGTTAGGTAAGATATATAAAGGACAGTAATTATAGAAAAACCGCGGTTAGTTATTAAGTCTAAAAATCGTAAGGATTGCAATAAAAATAGCAGTAAGGTGATAGAAAAAAGAATAATGCCAGAAGATACCAGCACTTTCTTGGTTAAATATATATAGATTCTATTCATAAACTGCTACTGCTGGTTAAACTGCTGTTTAATAATTTTACTTTCTAAATCCTCGTTTTTATCAAATAACAAGGTAATGTGTTTATCTTTGCACAACTTAATGCTGATATTTTTTATTTCCTCAAACTCTTGAAAGTCTGCAGACATATTAATTGGTCTGTTCAGCTCGATATTAGATATAGCAATAATGCTGCTGTCTTCAATGGTTGTGCCTTTCCAGCGCAGGGGTTTAAAAGGATTAATCGGCGTTAATGCTAAAAGGTCGGATTTTGTTGATAGAATATCGCCTCCGCAAGAACAATTGTAAGCAGGTGAACCAATGGGGGTTGCTACAAGAATCCCATCGCCTACTAATTCTTCAAGCCGCAGATTATTATCAATGCTGATGCTTAAATGTGCAGAGCGGGGCTTTTTTCGCAGCAGTGATATTTCATTAAACGCGATGGTTTGCAAATTTTTTTCTTTAACTGTTTCAAAATTAGCAGCCAACGGGTTAAGTTTAAATTCCACAGAGTTATTAATGTGTTCTAAAATATCAAGACAATCATGCCTTTCATTTAATAAAAATCCTCGGGTTCCGCAATTAATACCGTATAAGGGTTTGCCATAGCTGATAAATTCATGCAGGCAGCTTAACATAAAACCATCGCCGCCTAAACAGATAATTACATCCGCCTCATCGGGATTAGCAAGATTATATTTTTGAGAGATAGTCTCATATAAATCTTTAGCTTTGGCAATGAATTGAGAATAAACACAGGATATTTTCATAATTAAAAATTGTTTTACTTAAATTTTTATAATAATATTAATTATAAGTTTTAATAGCCATTAAGTAAATAAAAATAAAAAAGATACCATGAATAAAGATTTCGTTCTGCTGCAATTGTTAAGCTCTAAAATTTGCCATGATTTAGTAAACCCTGTGGCTGCCTTACGATTTTCTATGGATATGATTAAAGACAATGAAGAAGAAAATGTTGAAGCCTTTGATATTGCAAGCAGCAGTGTTAATGCTTTAGTTAGCCGTTTAGAATATTTTAGATATGCCTTTGGTGCAACCAATCTTCCATCGCATGATGCCGGCTTTTTAAAAATAAGAGAGTTGATTGCTGCTTTATTTAAAGAAAAAGATGTAAAAGTTGATTGGTCTTCCGTTGATGAAGATTTGCTGAATGTATTGAAAAGCGATAATTTAAAGCTGGTATTGAATATATTTTTTATTATTTTTAATGCTGTTCATAAAACTGCTCAGATTAAATTTTTAGTGGCAAAAATTAAAAATAACGAAATAGGAGTGGCTTTATCTATACGAGGAGCAAATGTAAAACTAGGGATTGATAATATCCAAGCATTAAAGCTAGAAGTAAGTCCAGAAGATTTAACCCCTAGAAATGTGCAAAGCTATTTTACAGCTCTTCAAGCAAAAAATCTTGAAGCACAGTTAGAGGTGCGGGATAATATGCAGGAAGAAATCCAATTCGCCTTGGTGCTTAGGTAGTTTTGGTCTTTTTGCATTTCTATTCACTCGCTTTACATCTCACATACTACGGGTATGCTGCGATGTAAAGCTCATGATATAAAAGCAAAAATCCTCAAAACTTATATATTAAACTTTTATCTACTCTACCATTCTTCATACCCTAATAAAGACTAGAGGCATACTACTCTTCATCTAAATCGTTAATTAAGTAGCCTTGTCCCCAAATGGTTTTGATATAGTTTTTACCGGTATTTTTTTTGATTTTATCCCTAATTTTACAAACAAAAACATCAATAATCTTTGGTTCAGGTTCGCCGATGCCGCCATACAGCTGATCTAAAAGGTGTTCCTTAGAAACCGGCTTTCCTTTTTTTAGGGCTAAAATTTCAAGCACGGCATATTCTTTAGAGGTTAAAGAAATTGGCTTGTTATCTATCATGGCTTGCTTTGTTGTTAAATTAATTTCAAGGTCGCTGATTTTAATGCTAGAATGGGCATAGCCTTTAGATCTTCTAACAATGGCATTAACCCTGGCAATTAGTTCTTCGCGGTTAAAAGGCTTGGTAAGATAATCGTCTGCGCCCTGATTAAATCCCTCAATTTTATTATCATGATCGGCAAGGCTAGATAAAATAAGCACCGGCGTGCTTATGCCATTTTTACGGAAAGATTTTAAAAGTTCAAAGCCGCTAATATCTGGAAGAATGACATCAAGCAGAATAAGATCGTAAGTATAGGTAGCTAAAAATTCTTCGGCATATTCTCCGCTGGTGGCAAGATCGCTTTGCATTTGCATTTTTTTAAAAGTGGCAGAGATGCTTTTGGCTAAATTTTCATCGTCTTCTATTATAAGTATTTTCATAACTATAAACTCTGTTAATAATTATTAATATTAATAAATATTAATTTATAAAAATTACTTTGGCAAATAGATTCTATAATATGAAATTTTTTATTGCATTAATCGGCTAATTAATGTAAATATAAATTACATTAATTTGTCAATTATTAATTAAGGAAAAAGCTGTGGAAAAACTTGATATGGAACAAAGGGAAACTGAAGCCAAAGAGTCAGTGTCCTATGTAAATAAGGACGGAATCTTATTTGCAGGGACACATCTATTAATAGATTTGTGGGGAGCCACTAATCTTAATTCCCCTGAGGAGATAGAGCATACATTAAGGAAGTGTGCCATTGAGGCAGGAGCAACAATTCTGCATTCGCATATGCACCAGTTTGAACCTCATGGAGTTTCAGGGGTTGTAGTGCTGGCGGAATCTCATATCAGTATTCACACATGGCCAGAACGGAGCTATGCTGCATTAGATGTTTTCATGTGCGGCAGCTGCGATCCATATAAAGCAATTGATGTTTTAAAAGAATATTTTAATCCTTCTCACATTCAAGTTTCTGAGACCAAAAGAGGAATAGCATTTTAAGGATTTTTTTAGCTTAATACTTTTTAAAGTAAAGGAATATTAATATCGTGGAAAAAAAATGGTTTGATGAAAAACTTTACGAAAGTTCTTTAGAAATAGGTTTTAAGCAGTCGCTAATTAACAATCAGACTATTGTTTCTAAAAAAAGCGAATTTCAAGAGATTGAAATTTTTGACAGCAGTCGGTTTGGAAGAGTTTTAGCTCTTGATGGCGTTATTCAAACCACAGAAGCGGATGAATTTTTTTACCATGAAATGTTTACCCATGTGCCGATAATTACTCACGGCAATGTTGGAAGCGTTTTAATTATTGGCGGCGGCGACGGCGGTATTTTAAGGGAAGTTCTTAAGCATAAATCGGTTAAGCAGGCAGTAATGATAGAAATTGACTCTGAAGTAATTGATCTGTGTAAAAAGCATATGCCGGCGCTTAATGGCGGTGCTTTTGCAGACAGCAGAGTCTTGCTGAAAGTTGCTGACGGCATTGAATATGTCCGAAATTCCGCTGAAAAATTTGATTTAATTATTGTGGATTCCACAGATCCCATTAATGTTGGTGAAGTATTATTTACCGATGAATTCTATCAAAATGCTAAAAAATGTCTTAATGATGGGGGCATTCTAAGCACCCAAAGCGGCGTGCCGTTTTTACAGTCAGGTGAGCTTAAAAACATTCAAAATAGGCTAGGTAAAATTTTTAAAGATTTAACCTTTTATGTGGTTCCTGTGCCAACTTATATCGGCGGATTTATGTGCTTAAGTTTTGCCAGCGATAATACATCTTTAAAAAATTTAGATATAAAAGAGATTGAAAAAAGGTTTTCACAGGCACAAATAGAAGATACTAAATACTATAACCCGCAAATCCATGCGGCAAGTTTTGCATTACCGCAATACATTAAAAAGATAATTAAAACTTAGTTTTTTGCTCTAATATGTTTTCGTTTTCCTGTTTATGTATGTTTTATACTGCACAGAAAAGCTCTTAATCTTAAAGCAAAATTCTTAAATTTTATAAAATTAAAAATATAGAGAAAATCGTGAAAAAGCATTTTACAGGAATTTTTTTTAGAAGAATTATTGATGTTGTCTTTTTGCTTTTTGTTATGTTCGTTTGTGCGCTTAGTATTTTGTTCTTTTTAAATGCTATCAGCATTTATAGAATTGTTAATTATCTTGGATTAGAACACTATCATTTAACTAAATCTCTGCTTTCACATGTAGCTGCCAAGTCGGTTATTATGTATCTTTGGGGCATTGTTCTGCTGCTTTTTCCTATTTGGTTCTTTTTTAATAATAAATCTAACGACGGCGAAGAGCAGTTTTTAGTTAATTTTCTGCAGAAACATGAAGATACCGAAAAACTTCTAAGCTATATGGTAAGCGATAATTGGGGAAGCGTTATATGGGCTGGAGATTTATTTCAGCAAATTTTTAAAATTTATAAAGATTTCTCCAGCATAAAACTTAACTTTTTAGATATTCTTCTTGAAAATAAAGATATGCAGGTTGATAAAGAAACTATCAGCTATATAGCGCAGCAGCTTAAACTGAAACAGTCATCATTTATTGATTTTCCCATAAAACTAGGAACACAGGATAGTGCTTTTAGATTATCATTTACCAAAATCGGCAATTTATATTTATGGCAGGTAATGCTGATAAAGCAGGAAAATACGGTTTTCAATAATCAATTTACTAAAGATATTTTGCTGAATTTACCGTTGCCGGTTATTATTATGAACAATCGCGGCGAAAGTGTTGCTACTAACAAGTTATTTGAGCAGCTTTTTAATTTAGATAAATCTTCCCTAGATTTTTCTAACTTTATTATGCAGCAAAGCACTCCTTATACTTATAAAATTAATGGCATTGAAAACGAAAATGTAAAAATCAACCGCTGTGTTTTTCAGGATTCTTTTTCCCATAAGTTTGAGGGATTTTTATTCCAGTCAACTTTTTTTAAAGATAACACTTTAGGAACTAAATATGTTAGAAGCGTGATTGTTCCAGATATTAAACAAGACAGCAGCATTAATTTAGAAGGGCTTAACTATCAATACGACAGCTATTTGGAAGATATTTACAATAAAGCTCCTTTTGGCATTATAGTTATAGATGGTAAGAATCAAATTATAAAAAGCAATGAAAATATTAAATCCCTTTTTAATATAGATTATTTAGATGATAAAACAGTCTTAGATTTATTCGGTGCAAAAACTGAAGCATTTTTAGAAGAAGTTAAAAGGGGTGCCAGTGATTTAGAGCTGGAAATTCAGCTGGGGTTTGATAGAAAATTATTAAAATTTATTATTTTTGATCTATCACAGCAGAATAAAATTATTTATGTTATAGATATTACTGACAGACGCGAGCTAGAGGCACAGCTAAAATTGTCGCAAGGGTTGCAAACGGTGGGGCAAATTGCCTCAGCGGTGGCGCACGATTTTAATAATCTGCTGGCGGCAATATCTGGGTTTACGCACTTCTTACAAGAGAGGAGCGATGTTAACGACCCGTCAATGATGGAATTAGAACAAATCCAGCAGAATGCCAATCGTGCTAAGGTAATGATTAAACAGCTGCTGACATTCTCAAGAAAAACCGAATTGCGGTTGGAATCTTTTAATTTAAACTCTGCAATTTCTGACCTTATACCAACAGTTAAAAGATTGATCGGCGATAGCGTCAATATGGAATTCCATCGCGGTAAAAAAGTTGAAAATATCATGATGGATAAGGTGCAGTTTGATCAGGTGATTACAAATCTTGTGGTTAATGCTAAAGATGCCATGAAAAAAGGCGGACATTTAGATATTTTCACAAGAGCTGTTTCCTTGAAATCTCATAAAGATGGGGTATTGGGAGTAATTCCGGCAGGCAATTATGCCATTATTGAAATTAAAGATGAAGGCGAGGGTATTCCAGAGGAAAATATTAAGCTGATTTTTCGGTCGCAGTTTTCTACAAAAGGGGAAAAAGGCAATGGCTTAGGGCTGTCTACAGTATCAAAAATTATTACTGACAGCGCAGCTTTTATTGATGTGAAAAGTGTTATTGGCAAAGGCAGCAGTTTTATTTTGTATTTTCCACAAACTGATGGTGAAAAACATGTAAACATTCCAGTGGTTGAAGAAAAGCCGCTGCAAGATTTAACTGGCAGTGAAACTATTCTATTGGTTGATGATGAATTAACCGTGCGGATGATATATGCTAGACTTTTAAAATCAAAAGGTTATAATGTAATAGAGGCAGAAAACGGACAGCATGCTTTAGATACCCTGCATAGGCAAAATGTGCGGGATTTGCATCTAATTATTAGTGATGTTTCCATGCCGGTTATGAATGGACCTGAGGTAATTAGCCGTGTCCGCGATATTTTTCCCGATGTTAAAGCGATATTAATGTCGGGCTATGCGGAAGATGTTTTAGAAGATGTTCACGGAGATGTTGATATTAAAGGCATTGATTTCCTGACAAAGCCGTTTGCGTTAGATGTTTTAGCGACTAAGGTCAAAACCCTAATAAACAAAAAATAGTTTTGAATCTCTTGGATTTCTATTCGTAAGTTTGTCTATACACTGCGAGGAAAAGTTATTAAATATAAATCCCAAAAATCCTCAAAACAGTTTTTGGGATTTTGAAAATTTTGAACTTGAATATGAATATAATTAGTTAATTTAACAAAAGGTAAAAAATGAGTATAGATAAAGCAAAAGCCCTAGAAAGCGCCTTAGCTCAAATAGAAAGAGCCTTTGGTAAAGGTTCAGCTATGCGTTTGGGCAGTCGTGGAACGGCTATTGAAGTTGAAACCATTTCTACAGGGTCTTTAGGGTTAGATATTGCCTTAGGAATTGGCGGGCTGCCAAAGGGTAGGATTGTGGAAATTTATGGCAATGAAAGCTCTGGTAAAACCACGCTTGCCTTGCATGTAGTGGCAGAAGCGCAGAAAAAAGGCGGCGTTTGTGCTTTTGTTGATGCTGAACATGCGCTAGACCCTTCCTATGCTAAAAAATTAGGGGTGCAGATTGATGATTTAATTGTATCGCAGCCGGATTCTGGCGAACAGGCTTTAGAAATTACTGATACCTTAGTGCGCTCGGGCAGCATTGATGTTTTAATTGTTGATAGTGTAGCGGCGCTGGTTCCGAAAGCTGAACTTGAAGGCGAAATGGGTGATTCGCACATGGGGCTGCAGGCAAGATTAATGTCGCAGGCTTTAAGAAAGCTAACTTCTTCTGTATCGCGTTCAAATACTTTAGTAATTTTTATTAACCAAGTTAGAATGAAAATTGGCGTGATGTTTGGCAATCCTGAAACTACTACCGGCGGCAATGCCTTAAAATTTTATGCTTCCATTCGTTTAGATATTAGAAAATCAACGCCAATTAAAGAAAATGAAGAAGTAAAAGGGAACTTAACAATTGTAAAAGTTGTGAAAAATAAAATGGCTCCTCCTTTTAGAATTGCTGAGTTTGATGTTATGTATGGTAAAGGCATTAGTCGCGCTTCGGAAGTTGTTGATTTAGGGGTTAAAGCAGGCATTATAGATAAAGCCGGCGCTTGGTTTTCTTATGGCGATGACAAAATTGGTCAAGGAAAAGAAAAAGCAAAAGATTACCTTGTAGCTAATCCTAAAATTATGCTTGAGATTGAGCAGAAAATTCTTAATAATCTTAAAACCATTGAAGATGTAATGCTAGATACAGATATTCATGAGGTGGTGAAAGAAGAAGGGAAATCTGTGCTAGAGGCGGCAGAAACTGAAGATGCAGTTAAAGAAGAATCGCCTAAAGATAAAAAGGCTAAAAAATAATGAGTTCCACATCTGATATTAGGAAGTCTTTTTTAGATTTTTTTGTGAAAAATAATCATGAGATTCGTCCGTCTTCAAACCTTATTCCTGAAGGCGATGATACCTTGCTTTTCACAAATGCCGGCATGGTGCAGTTTAAAAATTATTTTACGGGGTTAGAAACGCCGTCCTTTAAAAAAGCCGCTACTGTGCAGAAATGCCTGCGGGCTGGCGGTAAGCATAATGATTTAGATAATGTAGGCTATACAGCTCGGCATCATACCTTTTTTGAAATGCTGGGAAATTTTTCCTTCGGCGATTATTTTAAAGAAGAAGCGATTGCTTATGCTTGGGAGTATCTTAACAAAGTTGTAGGATTGCCTAAAGACAAACTTGTGGTTACGGTTTATCATACGGATAGCGAGGCTTATAATCTTTGGAAATCTATTGCAGGATTCAGCGATGATAGAATCATAAGAATTTCCACCAATGATAATTTTTGGGAAATGGGTGAGACTGGACCTTGCGGACCAAGCACCGAAATTTTTTACGATCATGGCGAAAGTGTTTGGGGCGGTCTGCCGGGCAGTGCAGAGGAAAATGGCGATAGATTCATAGAGATATGGAATATTGTTTTTATGCAGTATGAAAAACTCAAAAACGGCGAGATGATTTCGCTTAAAAGACCTTCTATAGATACAGGCATGGGTCTTGAGAGATTTGCTTCAATTTTACAGGGTAAAAAAGATAATTACGATATTGATTTATTTCAAGCAATTATGGGTGCTGCTGAAAGCGAGATTGGAGTAAAAATATCTTTGCAGAATAAGGCGGCGTTCAAGGTTATTGCCGATCATATTCGTTCTTCTAGTTTTATGATAGCCGAAGGAATTTTGCCAAGCAATGAGGGTCGCGGCTATATTTTACGAAGAATTTTAAGAAGAGCGGTGCGCTATGCTTATATGCTTGGAAAAGCTGATGCGGTTCTTTATAAAATTTTTACAGAGGTAAAAAATCAAATGGCTCCGGTTTATAAAGAGCTGGCAATTCATGATTTATTTATAACTGATACTATCAGGCAAGAAGAAACTAAATTCTTAGAAAGTTTTGATAAAGGCATTAAAATTTTAAATGAAGAAATTGCAAAGCTGGGAACTGCTAAGGAGTTTTCTGGAAAAGCAGCTTTTAAACTATACGATACTTATGGTTTCCCCATAGATTTAACCAAAGATGTGCTGCGTGAAAAAAAGATTAAATTAGATGAAAAAGGTTTTGAGGAAGCTGCCAGCAATCATAAAAATTTAGCGAAAAAATCTTGGCAGGGCAGCGGCGAAATTAAGGAAGACATTATTTGGACTGAGCTTGCAGGCAAATTACCGGCTGCAGAATTTGTAGGATATGAAACTTTATTTGCGGAAGCTAAGATAGTATCTCTTGTGATGATGGATGAAAATAAAAAACTTACAGAAGTTAATGCCATTACGCAAGAAGGTTTCATTATCGCTGATAAAACTCCTTTCTATGCGGAAATGGGCGGACAAGTTGGCGATAGAGGTTTTATTAGAGGCGATGGATTCTTAGCTCGCGTGCTGGATACTCAGAATCGCAAAGGTTTATATGTTCACAAAGTATTGCTGGAAGAGGGCTCTATAAAAAAAGGAAATGCAGTTTTAGAAGTTGATGCTTTATTGCGCAAGCAAACTGCAAGGCATCATACGGCTACGCATTTATTGCATAAAGCGCTCGTTAATCACTTAGGGAATCATATAACTCAGCATGGCTCAATGGTAAGTGAAAACTTGCTGCGGTTTGATATTACACATCCTAAGGCTTTAACTGCGGAAGAAATTGCCAGAGTAGAAGAATCAGTTAATACAGCGATTTTAAATAATTATCCAGTAGTTATAGAATATATGGAATTGGAAAAAGCGATTGCTTTAGGAGCAGTAGCAGCTTTTGGTGAAAAATACCCTAAAATTGCACGAACTATAAAAATTGGAGACAGCAAGGAAGAAAATTATGATTTTGCCCTTTGCGGCGGCACGCATGTAAGTGCTGCCGGTGAAATTGGGGTGGTTAAAATTATTTCAGAAGGTTCAATTGCCAGCGGCGTGCGGCGGATTGAAGCCGTAGCTGGATTTAAGGCGTTAGAATATATTGCAGATTTAGAAAGTAAAATAGAGCTAGCCGTAAAAACTTTAGGTGCAGGGGCTGATAGTGAGCACTTAAGTGAAAAGATACTGCAAGTGCTTGAAGATAATAAAAAACTCAAAAAAAGTTTAGAGAGCTTGAATGCTAAATATTATCTTAACTTATTACAGGATAAATTTATTGAAATAAAAGGAGTTAATTGTCTGTTTGCTAATTTAGAGGTTAATGCAGCAGAACTAAAGAATATTGGGAATATTTTACTTAATGCTAGAGCTAATGCTTTGATATATTTATCGGCTAAAGCTGCCGATAAAACTTCATTTATGGTAGCAGTTAGTAAAGATTTAGAAGGAAAAATTAATCTTAAGGAAAAATCTAAAGAGATATTAAATTTCATGAATGCTACTGGCGGCGGTTCAAATCTGGTAATGCAAGGACAGGGAGCACATAAAGATATTAAAGATATTGAAGATTATTTCAAGCTGATTATAAGCTAAGTTTAAGTTCAATTACATTCTAAATATAAAATAAAGGAATATCTTTTTAGATATTCCTTTATTTTGTTTCTATATATTTATTTTCTACTTTTATTTTCTACTTTTATTTTCTACTTGCCATGAGGTCTTAAATAAGGATTATAAGAACCATCTTGTTCAGTTGCTTGTTCCTCAATAGAGGCATCTTCATTATTTATTATATTTTGGGCAGCATCGCCAGCTGTTGTTCCAGTATCGGCAGCTGCAGCATTAGCTTGATTTTCTGCTGCATTTGCTGCAGCAACAGCCTGCTGCTGCTGTTCTGTTTCAATTAAAACCTGTTGCTTATTTTGCTCTATTTTTTGAGCTGCCTGCTGGGTTTTTATGGCTTGTTCTTTTTTATCTGCAGGAATAAGCACTGATAAATCATCAATTCTATCTGCCGGACGATCAGACAGCAATTCCATTTTGCTAACAATAGCAGGGCTTGTAATAAAACCGTTATTAGTAAGAGATTTGTTAATACTTTCAAGTCTAGGCATTCCAAGCACAACCTCGCCGAAAATTGTATATTTACCGTCTAGCCAAGAAAAAGAATTAAATGATATAAAAAACTGTGTATCATCACTTTGTAAATTCCCATTATTTGACATAGCTACAGTGCCGCGAACAAATTTTGCATCGGGATTAATTTCAGCAAAATAAAATACTCCCTTGCCGCCAAAACCGCTGCCGCTAGGATCTCCCATTTGTGCTATAAAATCGGGAATGGCTCTAAAAATTTCCATATCATCGTAATATTTATCTTTAACTAGCTGTCTAAATCTTATAACTGTGTTTGGAGCAAGATCTTCTCTTAATTTAATTAAAATAGCATCGCCGGTTTCTAAATACATTACCACATAGTTATTAGGATTATCTGCCATATCCTTAATAAGTTCAGGCTTCATATTGGGATCATAAAGAAAAGAATAATCTTTATCAATAGCATTAGAAATTTCTGAAATGCTAACTGACGGAGCTCTGCGTGCAGAATCATCATTTTTATTGGCATTAAAAATACTGTCAGCAATATCTGCTGTAGGGGCAGGAGCTGCCGGAGTAATTGTAATTGGCGCGGCGGCAGGAGCTACCGGAGTATTTGCTTCTTCTGAAGAAGCCATAGGAGCAACTTCAATTGGGGCTGCCGTAAGATTTGGATTCTCTGCAGCTGTATCGGCAGCAGGGTTTCCTGATGCAGGTTCTTCGGCTGCAATAATTACTGCAGGCGACAGCATTAATATTAAAAAACAAACAAAAACTTTAGCAAACTTAACTAACATTACGATTACTTTACTCATATATTTAATTACAAACATAACTATAAATTATCCTGTTAAATTATTATAAAGTAAAAATATTTAATTTTCTACTTTTTTTATTAAAAATGGTGTATAATTTGTCAGTATTACTAAGATTAAGTAAAAAGGGTGTATTATGGAAAAAGAAAATAGCTCAAAAAGAGTAAAAATAGTTGCAACTTTAGGTCCGGCAACAAGAGAATTAGAGACGATAGAAAAGTTATATCTCGCAGGGGTTAATGTTTTTAGACTGAATTTTAGCCATGGAGCTTATGATGAGCAGAAATATACTTACGATAATGTTAGAGCAGTAGCAAAAAAATATAATACTCCAGTTGCGGTGCTGGCAGATATGCAAGGACCAAAACTGCGGGTTGGTAAATTTAAAGACGATAAGGCAACTTTAGTAGCCAATCAAAAATTTACTCTTGATTTAAAAGATGAGCTTGGCGATGATACACGGGTTAAGCTGCCGCATCCGCAAATTTTTGAAGCGGTTAAAGAAGGTGATTCTCTGCTAGTTGATGATGGCAAAATTAGGCTGGAAGTTGAAAGATTCTCTTCAGATTTTATTGAAACCAAAGTGGTTATTGGCGGTGTAATTTCTAATGCTAAAGGTGTGAATTTTCCATCCGGCGTCTTAAAAATTTCAGCGCTTACTGAAAAAGACCTTAAAGATATGGAGTTTGCCTTATCTCTTGGCGTAGATTACATTGGTTTATCTTTTGTGCAGCTTCCGGCAGATGTTGAACACGCTCGTGAGTTAATTAAAGGCAAAGCAAAAATAATTTCTAAAATAGAAAAACCTTCAGCGATTGAACACATTGAAGAAATTATAAAAGTGTCTGATGCTATTATGGTTGCTAGGGGCGATTTAGGGGTAGAAATTCCTACAGAAAAAGTTCCGGTAATGCAGAAAAAAATCATTAGAGAATGCCGCCGGCAATCTAAACCTGTGATTGTAGCAACGCAAATGTTAGATTCTATGACAAACTCTCCTGTGCCAACCAGAGCAGAAGCCAGCGATGTAGCAAATGCAGTTTACGACGGCACCGATGCCGTAATGCTTTCTGGTGAAACCACTGTAGGGCTATATCCAGTGGAAACTGTTACCACTATGGCAAATATTATTAGAAGCGTAGAAGCCGATTCGCTATACTGGGATATGCTGGAAACTTCTTATAAAAATATTATGGACGCTTATTTTTCTTGCCATGAAAAAGAAAATTATATGACAGTCGGCAGAGCAATTGCCTCTTCAGCAAGACAATTAGCCGATGAGCTAAATGCTAAGGTAATAGTAAGTTTTTCTGCACAAGGCACTACCGCAAATCGCATTTCTCACCAAAAATCAAAAGCAAAAATGCTAACAATTACTAATTCTAAGCCGCTGTATAATCAGCTGGCATTAAACTGGGGTATGAATACTATCATAAGCCCGGAAAAAATCACTTCTTTTTCTGAAATTGTAGAAATAGCATCATCTTGGCTAAAAGAAAATAAATGGGTAAAATCCGGCGATAAAATTATAATTGTAGCTGGTGTTCCCGTGGATGTGGGAGGGATTACTAACACTCTCCGTGTAATAGAAATAAGTTAGTGGATATCTCGGACTTATATGTAAAAATTTTCCTGTTCATGTATTATTATACACTTCACAGTAAAACTTTTACATATAAGCCTCAAGCTATTCACTAACTTTTATTTTTTATTACGACAATAAAGCCTCTTAAAGTCAAGCAAATATTAGGCTTGTGTTTGATATATTTTTGTAGTATAATATACTTTTAACTGTATATGGGTAGTTTAATGAATTCTCAAAATAAAAATGATGGTCTTAATCCGTTAGAAAACTTTGATAAACTTAAAAAAATTAACGAATCAGTAATTGAAAAACCTAATGAGGTTTATGCAGATTCAACGAAAAAAAATCCTATTGAAAGTGAAATTAACCCTACGGTTACTTTTTATAAAGAAGAAAATAAAGATTCTATTTCTAATATCAAAGTAATAGATTTAGAGGAAGAAGAAAAAAACAAAGAAATCCGTGATTCTAATGATAGAAATTTTAATGATGAAGATTCTGGAAAAAAACCGTCTGCCAAGAAAAAAATCATAATCTACTTAATTGTGCTTTTAGCAGCAGGGTCGGCTTTCTTGTTTTTTATGAACTCTTCTAAAAATAAGGCGAAAGTTCCGGCTGGACAGCAAAGAACAGCAGCAACTATTCCTGTGGTTGTAAAAAAAATTCATCGTCAAGATTTCCAAGTTTACGAAAAAACTATTGGAAGCATCTCTAACTTAGATATTAATACTGTTTCTGCGGAAGTTTCAGGATTAGTTGAGCGAATCAATGTTAATATTGGCGATACCGTAAAAGTTGGTGATGTTATTGCGGTTGTAGATTCCCGTGAATTAAAAAACAATGTAAATTCACAAGAGGCTGAAATTCAAAGATTATCTGCGCTTTTGGCAGATGCTAAAAGAACGCAGTCGCGCTATCAAAAATTAATTAAAGACGGCTTTGTTTCGCAGGCAGATATGGATACTTTGAATACCAGCATTAAAACATATCAAGAGCAGTTGGTTAATGCTCGCGCTGTTTTGTCTAACAGCAAAATTCAGCTGGCAAGATCTTCTATCCGCGCACCGCAAGAGGGAATGATTCAGCAGCGCTATATTGCAGTAGGAACTTTGGTTTCAAATACTACATCAATTGTTGATATTGTTAATAATAAAAACCTTATGGTAATTGCAAGCATGCCTGAAGGTTTTTCGCATAGATTAAAAAGCAATCAGGAAGTAACATTAAGAGTAAGCGGAACAGATATATCGCTTAAAACTAAAATTAAAGAGCTAAAACCGGTTATTGATGAACAAAGCCGCAGTGTTTCTTTAATTATTTATATTCCTAAAAATGACTATAATCTAAAACCCGGCGGAACCTTAGAAGTTTATATTTCTATGGAAAATAGAAAAGATGCGGTAGTAGTTCCAGAATCTGCAGTGATATTAAGGCTTGCTGGTAAAGTTGTTTATGTTTTAAATGAAGATAATTCAGTTAGTGAATTTCCTGTAAAAACAGGAGTTACTCAAGACGGCTTAGTGGAAGTATTAAGCGGACTGCGGGGTGATGAAAACATAGTGGTTGATGGAGCCAGTTATTTATCAGACAAGGCTAAGGTTAGTATAACCAGCTCTGCTGAGTAGGTTTTGGTTTTTTTGGTTTTCTATTTATAAATTTTACCCCTCACATATGCTTATATGCTACGGTGTAAAATTTATAAATATAATTCCCAAAAATTCTCAAAACCTAATAAATATTGAGTATCTTAGCTTTAAGAATAAAAATATTATAGTAAATAAATTTAGGTGGTTGTATGTCCTTACCAGAACTCGGAATTAAAAGACATGTAATGTCTTATATGACAGCATCAGTTATTATGCTGTTTGGTCTTGTTGGTTTTTTTATGACAGGAATCGATCAGTATCCCAATGTAGATTTCCCCTTTATAACTGTAATAACCACGCAAAGGGGTGCAGACGCTGAGGTTGTGGATCAAACTATTACTAAAGTTCTTTTAGAAAAGCTGAATGGAATATCTGGGATAGATTCCATAACAGGCAGTTCAACTCCAGGAACATCGGTAGTTTCTATTGCATTTATTTTAGAAAAAAATGTGGATGTTGCATTTAACGAGGTGCAGGCGAAGGTCTCGGAGTCTTTGCGTTCTCTTCCTGATGGCATTGATTCGCCAATTATTAGAAAAGAAACCATGAGCGGCTCAGCCATTATTAGGTTCACGCTTACAGGCAATAGAACTTTACAGCAGCTTAATGCTTATGCGGAAACTTTTATTCAAAAAAGACTGCAAACTGTAAATGGCGTGTCTGAAGTGCCCATTTATGGGCAGCGCGCTCGTGAAATGCGGGTTGAGCTTGATATTTATAAAATGGCTTCTTACGGATTAACAGTAGATGATGTTCGTAATGCTATTGTCAGAAATCATTATCAAATGCCGGGCGGCTATATTGTTGGTGCAAAAAATGAACTGCTGCTGGATCTTAATTTAGAGTTTAAATCGGCTGATGAGCTAAAAAGACTGGTTGTTAAAAATAATGGGGCATCATTTGTTAGGCTGCAAGATATTGCTAATATTTATGAGGGGTTGGAAGATTTTAGAAGATATGCTTCTTTTAACGGCGAGCCGTCTTTAATAATTGGGGTTTCTAAAATCAGCGGAACTAATGCCTTTGATATTGAAAAAGAAGTAATGGATCGTTTTAATAATGAAATTCTTCCGGCATTAGAACCAGGCTTAAGTTTAACTGTAACCGGAAATGATGTAGATTTTATTAGAGAGCTGGTCCGCGGTTTAGAAGAACATCTTTATTTAGGAACAGTGCTTACTGCTATTGTGGTGTTTCTGTTTTTAAGAAGTTTAACCGCTACTTTTATAGTTGCTCTATCAATTCCAATTTCCCTATTGGGTGCAGTGTTTGTGATTTATGCTTTTGGCTATACTCTTAATGCTATAACCTTATTGGCATTACTGTTATTGATTGGAGTGGTGGTAGATGATTCCATTATTGTGCTGGAGAATATTTATAGGAAAATGGAAGAAGGAACGCCGCCTCGTGAGGCAGCTATTGATGGAGCAAATCAGATAGTTTTTGCAGTGCTGGCAGCAACTTTATCGCTTATAGCTATTTTTGGTCCTGTATTCTTTATGGGTGGAATTATTGGTAAATTCTTTAAATCTTTTGCGGTTGTGGTTGTTTTTGGCTTAGTTATCTCTTACCTTGTTGGAATGTATGTTACGCCAATGCTTAGCTCAAGATTCTTAAGACTGTCATCGCACAAACAAGGAAGATTTAAAAGGGGTTTAGAGGCTACTTTTGTATTTATTGAGAAATGGTATCTAAAATTATTACAATTTGCACTAAACTATAGAGCTTTAGTTTTAATTTTAGCCGTAGCATTTTTTATGTCTAGCTTCTTGTTTTTCTCTAAAGTTCCCGGTGAATTTGCTTCAGAATCTGATCAGTCAAGGTTTAATATAAATTTAAAAACTCCGGCTGGTTCAAACATTTATTATACTATTGAAAAAATCCGCGAAGTGGAGGCAATTCTTAAGCAGCATCCGGAAGTAAAAGATGTTAGTTCTATGATAGGCGGCGGCAGAAATACTGCGGTATCTGCTAGCTCTATGTGGGTAAATATGGTGCCGATTGCGGATAGAAATATTTCGCAAAGAGATTTTATTAGAATGCTGCAGCCGGAATTAAATAAAATAGTTGGAGCTTCAGTTATTGCTGCGTCGCAAGGTATTGGCGGCGGTGCTGGCATGCAGTTTAATCTTACAGGTCCAGATTTGAGAACTGTATATAAATATAGTGATTTATTAAGCCAAGCACTTTCTAATCTTCCAGAAATTGCAGCGGTAACTACCAGTGCTTCATTGCTGCCGCAATTAAAATTTATTCCAAATCGTGATAAAATAGCTCTGTTAGGATTAACTACTACTGATGTCGTAAATGCTATCGGTATATCTATTGGCGGTCAGGCAATTGCGATGTTTAATAGTGAAGATAATCCTGAGCGGTATAATTTAAGGCTTAAAGGTAAAGACAGTCAATTTACTTGGAAAGATAGCGTTAACAATATTTTCTTGCGTGCAGGCGGCAATAAAATTATCAGAATCGATAGCGTGGTGCAGCCGGAAGAATTTTTAGGATTCTCTACCGTAGAAAGATTCGGAACTATGTTCAGCACGCAGTTTAGTGTAAATCCTTCAGTAATTCTTTCTGAAGCGCTGATTGTAGTTAATGAAGCTGCTGCCAAAATTTTACCGCCGGGCTATAGGCTTGAAATGGTAGGAGCAACTAAAGAATTCCAAAGAACCATTGTGAATGTAGCAATTGTGTTTGGCATGGCGGTTATCCTTTTATACATGGTATTGGCATCGCAGTTTAACTCATTTATTCAGCCGCTTGTGTTAATGGTTTCGGTGCCGTTGGCTGTTGTTGGCGGAGTTTTCGGGCTTTTTATTACGGGATTCTCATTGAATATGTTCTCTATGATTGGTTTAATTCTATTAGTAGGACTGGTAGCAAAAAATGCGATTCTGCTGATAGATTTTACTAATGAATTAAGAAAGGAAGGGTATTCCATAAAAGACGCGCTGCTTAAGGCTTGTCCTACAAGATTAAGACCGATTCTTATGACTTCGCTGACTATTATTTTAACAATGATACCTGCGGCGGTAGCACGCGGGGCAGGATCTGAAGATAATGCCAGCTTAGCTATTGTAGTGGTTGGCGGCATATTATCCTCAACACTTTTAACCTTAGTAGTAGTGCCGACTCTCTATGCAGTTGTAGAAAATATTTTTGAAAAGAGAAAAAACAAAAAAGGTAAAACTAAAGAATCAATAAAAATGCTTCAGGGGTAATTTATGATTAAAAATCTACATTATATACTATTATTTGCTTTTTTTTCTAATGGTTTGTTTGCTGCGAATCTGTCGGAAGCTATGAAAATGGCTTTTGATAATAACTTTGATTTTAAATCAAAAGTAGAAACCTTTAATGCCGATTTTGCCTACAAGGGTTTAGCCAATTCTTATTTATTGCCGCAGCTGAACTTACAAGGAAATGCTGCCGTAGATCAAGCCAATAAAGATTATGCGGAACAAACCTCCCGTAATATTTCTTACGGTATGGGTGATTCGCAAAATTATGGCTTAAGTTTAAATTTAGTGCAGCCTTTGTATAACCCATCGGCATGGGCTTATTCTTCGCAAAGCAAGCTGATGGCACAAAGAGCGCAAATTGTTTTAGATAAAGAAAAAAATAATCTAATTTTAAAAGTAGCAGAAAGTTATTTTTCAGTGCTTGCGGCTCAAGATGATTTAGAATCCTCACAGGCGCAGATTGAATATTTAGATAAATATATGCAGGAAATTTCTAAAAAAGCTGCTATAGGACAAGCTAGAAAGGTAGATGTAGATGAGGTTAGAGCTAAATATCAATTAGCTAAATACAACAATTTGGTTATGGAAAATAATTTAAAAGTGCAGATGGATGCGCTTAATAAATTGTTGAATAGCAATATCACGGCAATTAGCAGGCTTAATGGTGATATTTCAAAAATAGAAATTGAAGATCAAGATATAGCTAAATGGAAAGAGCGCTCACGCGAGCAGAATTTAGATATTCTTGCAACTCAGCTTTCGGTAAGGTTAGCTGAAAAAGATGTAAGTATTGCTACGGCTAGTTATTATCCAACTATTAATCTTGTAGGAAGCGTGGGGCTGAATGGAGGAAGAGATCCTATTGTTGCCGATAAATTCACAGGAAGAAATGCTTCGGTTGGGCTAACCCTTAATATGAGTCTTTATGCAGGAGGAGCAACTAGAGCTCAATCAAAACAAGCGCAATTCCGTAAAAACAGCGCCGACTATGCCTTGAAAGAACTAGAAAACAGCATAGAGAATCTTACAATCCAGTATTATTTGAATGTGGTTAATGGCTTGTCGCAAATTGAAGCGCTGCATCAATCGCTTATATCTTCAGAAAGATTCTTGCAGGCAGCACAGCAGTCTTACTCTGTTGGCTTAAAAACTACTACAGATGTGCTAATTGCTACTGATACTTTCTTTAGCAGCAAAAGAGACTATACAAAATCAAAATATAATTACCTGTTAAGCATTCTAGCCTTGCGTGCAGTAAGCGGTGAAATTTCTAACGAAGATATAACCCTAATCAACAGTTTCCTAGAGTAAAAAATTTAATTTATTAATTTTATATTAAAGAACTTTCCGCCTCATGTATGTTAAGAAATATACTACGAGGAAAAGTTCTTGAATATAAATTTCCAATACACTACGAGAAAAATTCCTGATAGAATTCCTAAAAATCCTCAAAATCTAGTTAATTTTCAGTGATATAAAAAAATTTGCAAAAAAGATTTGACAACGGAAATAAAAAAGATTAATCTATAAAAGTTGCCAGCAATAGCCAACATAAGTTAGTTATTCAAGCAGCAAATAGTGAGTGAGAGAGAAGGAAGATAGTAGGCGGCGAGAGAGGGTTGCCTGTTATATGGGAGAGGAAGCTAGCGAAGGTATGTAGGATGGCTAGAGAAGGAATCGTAGAGGAAT
>WRAU01000012.1 GCA_009780035.1 Alphaproteobacteria bacterium | reverse complement strand
GCCGCCTCTATTCATTCCGCCCATTGATCTATTCATGCCGCCACCCATTGGTTGCTGCATTCCGCCTCCCATTGAGCCGCCTCTATTCATTCCGCCCATTGATCTATTCATGCCGCCGCCCATTGGTTGTTGCACTCCGCCTCCCATTGAGCCGCCTCTATTCATTCCGCCCATTGGTCTATTCATGCCGCCGCCCATTGGTTGTTGCACTCCGCCTCCCATTGAGCCGCCTCTATTCATTCCGCCCATTGGTCTATTCATGCCGCCGCCCATTGGTTGCTGCATTCCGCCTCCCATTGAGCCGCCTCTATTCATTCCGCCCATTGATCTATTCATGCCGCCGCCCATTGGTTGCTGCATTCCGCCTCCCATTGAGCCGCCTCTATTCATTCCGCCCATTGGTCTATTCATGCCGCCGCCCATTGGTTGTTGCATTCCGCCTCCCATTGAGCCGCCTCTATTCATACTATTTCTACTCATAGTGTTGTTTCTATACATATTATCTTGTCCTTCTTCATTATTGCTAGATGCTGCAGCATCAAAATTTACCGAACTCACTCTATTAGATGTAGGATTTGCTCCATCTCTTTTATTTAGTAAATTCAATGATAACGGTCTAAAATTAGCTCTTTCATTATTTAGGCTAATGGAATTATCAGCCCTGCCAAATCTGCTATTTAACTCACTATTCAAATTATTACTAAAATTTGTATTTCTGTCAACAGCAAAATCTCCGCCTATTCTTCTTGGCTCAATTCTATCAGTAGAAGAAGAGTTTCTACTTGCAGAAAGAGATGGTCTGCCTGCGGATAAAGCTGGTCTATCATGAGATAGCCTTGTTGGCATTCCTAATCTTGACTGCTGATGCGAAGTTAAAGGATCTCCCGACAACCGCGAATTCATATCTCTATCTGCGAATCTTAAATTTGAATCTCTTCTATCTAAATGCTCCGCATGTGAATCGTGATGCCTTAAATTTGAATCTCTACTGCTATGATGCCCTTCGTGGGCTTTTGGAGAAGAGCTAGCACCTTGTCTTTCTGCACCATGCTCGTGTCCGAATCGCAAATCATGAGACCTTGACCCAAAAGCTGGTCGTTCCCTGCCGCCAACACTTGAATGACGGGAATGCTCGTGTCTTAAATGATGAGAGTGCTCCTCATGCTGATTATCTAAAACATCATAATCATTTGGCATATTATTTATAGGAATATTTTCATAATCGGAATAACCGTCTTCTTCTACAGAAGCTAACGGAGTAGTGTTAATATTCACATTGGCAGAATTATTAAAATTTTCCTGAGAATTTGAAGAAATGATTCTAGGTTTGAAATTCTCAAGAGAATCCACAGTTTCTTGAGTTTTTCCTTCCGTAGTTTCTACTTGTTTTATTTTTTCTTCAATCTTTTTAGAAACTTCTTCCAGAGCATTTAAAGTATTAATATTTTCTACAACATTATTAATTATTTTCTTTCTTTCTAATGGAATATTTTTTATTTCATTTTCTAAGGCTGAAAGACTATTTCTAGTTGCTCTGCTATACCGAGAGGTTCTTTCCCTAGCAGTTTTTGCCACTACTGTTTCTTCTTGAATCTGAGCCGATATCTCTTGAGAATCCAGCTCTTTCCCAGCAGTATTATCCTCAGCAGGAGTAATGTCTTCAGTTTTAGTTTCCTCTTTAACGCTAGCAGAAGCAGCCGAAACTAAATCAGCAGAAGAATCTTCAGATATTGTTTCTTGTTTTGAAACATTATCTCTTATTTCCACATTGCTTTTTAAATCTACCCGCGAGTTGGAAAGCTGATTCATAATTACATCTAAGTAATCAATAATAGCCTTATCGCTGGATATTTGCCTATTGATTTGATTATCAATATCATTATCAAGTTTTCTAACTTTGGTAGCTATAACAATAAGTCCAAAAATTAGAGTTAAGATTAAAGATACGATAAACAATACCAAAATAACTAAATCATAAACACTCAATTCTAAAAGTGAAAGAGAGAAGAAATTTGTTATAGATTCTAACATTATAATTCCTAAATATTATATTAATTTTAATAAAATTACCTCTACTTTAGAATATCTTATAGTATAGGATTTTGCAATTAAAATTTATTTATTATTTTTCATAAAGATTCTTTTATTTCTTTTTACAACCAAAATGCTAATTAAAATACTAAATAAATAAATTAAGCCGAATAACGACATAACTTCCCAAGAATATAGAAAAATACATATTAGCAGTAAAGTAATAACTCCTATTATCAAAGGAAACTGCGTTTTCTTTATCTGCAAAGATTTTGTAGAAGGTGTAGGAATATTAGAAATCATTAAAAAACCCACAATAAATAAGTAGATTCCATAATAATTACTAGAAATTTCAAAATCCCAAGCAAAATTTAAGGTAATTGGCAGAACTCCTAAAAAGAATCCCGCTGGCGTGGGAACTCCTATAAAAAATTGTTTAGCATAAGGAAGCGGCTCAATAAAAAGATTAAATCTGGCAAGCCTTATCATAGAGCATATGGCAAAAAACATGGCGCTTAAATACAGCAGTTTGCTGGCTGAACCAGTATAAGATAAAACAATAATAGCCGTAGCAACGCCAAAGCATACTAAATCGCTTAGAGAATCAAGCTCTGCACCGAATTTGCTAGACGCTCCTAACAATCTAGCGATTCGCCCGTCAAATAAATCTAAAAAAGCTGAAATTATAATAAAGGTAATCGCTTCTTTAATTTGTCCGTTAATAGCCAATAGCATTGCATTAAAACCGAAAATAAAGGCGGCAATGGTAAATAGACTAGGGATTGCCCTATATATGTGTAATTTTTTTTCCATGCAGCTTACCTAGATTTAGCTCTGTCAAAAGTTTGATAAACCATAGCCTCTCCTTTATAATTAAAATCTGCAAGGATAGTTTCACCGGCAATTGTTGTTTGCCCTACTGCCACAAAAGGCGTAGTATCAGCAGGCAAATACACATCTACCCTACTGCCAAATCTAATTAAACCAACCTTTTCACCTACTTTTACACTTGTATCTTCTTCAATAAACTTAACAATTCTCCTAGCAACCAGCCCGGCAATCTGCACAAAAGCTACGGTGTGCCCGCTGTTTGTTGTCATAATAAAAGACTGCCTTTCGTTATCAACACTGGCTTTATCAAAGGAAGCATTGATAAATTTACCGGGATAGTAAAGAATTTTGTCAATAACCCCCGAACAAGGAGTGCGGTTCACATGCACATTAAAAACATTCATAAATATAGATATTTTAAGCATTTCCTCACCTATTCCCAACTCTGCAGGAGGAATTACTTTTTCTACCTTAATAATTTTGCCGTCAGCAGGAGCAATAATCAGCGAATCCAACTGCGGAGTAATTCTGTCGGGATCTCTAAAAAATGATACGCACCAAACAGTAAGAATTAATCCAATGATTCCCAATACTGTGGAAATTAAAAACAATACCAAAGTAATTACGGCAAAAACAATTATGAAAATATTACCTTCATGGGCAATTTTTGGGAGTTTAATATCCATTGAAACCTCAAAATATATTTGTATTTTTAATAATTAACACTTATTATATAATATAAGTTGCCATATGGACATAAAAAATTTTATTAGGGCATTAAATGACTACAGAAATCAAAGATTTTTACACAATAATTGCTAAGCTGCAAGAATTTTGGTCAAACAAGGGCTGCTGCTTTTTAACTCCTTACGATGCCGAGATGGGCGCAGGAACTTTCCATCCGGCTACCGCCTTGCGTTCGCTAGACGATAAGCCTTGGAATGCTGCCTATATCCAGCCATGCCGCCGCCCAACTGACGGACGCTATGGCGAAAGCCCTAACCGCCTTGCCCACTATTTTCAATTTCAAGTTTTAATGAAACCTGCACCATACAATATCCAAGATTTATACTTAGAAAGTTTAAAATCTTTAGGAATTGATACTAAACTGCACGATATTAGATTCGTGGAAGACGATTGGGAAAGCCCAACTTTAGGTGCATGGGGGCTTGGCTGGGAAGTATGGTGCGATGGCATGGAAATTACGCAGTTTACTTATTTTCAACAAATGGGAGGTATTGCCCTGCCGCAAACTCCTGTAGAAATTACTTACGGGCTTGAGCGTTTGGCTATGTATATTTTAGGATATGATAATGTTTATGATATGCCATGGAATGCAAAATCTGGCATTACCTACGGTGATATATATCTGGCTAGCGAAAAAGAATTCTCCGCATACAACTTTGAATACGCCTCTGTGGAAAATTTATTCCTGCAGTTTGAGATGATGCAAAAAGAATGTGCGAATCTCGTGGAAAAAAAACTTGTGCATCCTGCCTATCATCAAGCCATTAAAGCATCCAACCTGTTTAATATTTTAGATGCGCGCGGTGCTTTAGGCGCTGCCGAGCGGGCATTATATATCAATAAAATTCGGGATTTAGTAAAATCTTGCTGCAATCTTTTTATAGAATCTAAAAGGTAGAAACATGGCACAATTTTTATTAGAAATATTAACGGAAGAAATACCTAGCAGCTTGCAAGTTCAGGCACAAGAAGATATTAAAAATTTATTTATCAATGAATTGAATAAGCTAGAAATTAATTTCGAGGCAATTGCAGTTTTTTCTACACCAAGAAGACTAAGCGTTTTTATTGACGGACTGCCGCAAACATCCGCCGATAAATTTGAAGAAAAGAAAGGTCCCCGTGTAGATGCCAGCAGCGAGGCTATTGCCGGATTTTTAAAAACATATTCCCTAAAAATTGAGGATTGCGAGAAAAGAATCACGCCAAAGGGTGAATTTTATTTTTATCAGCAGGTTAACCGAGGCGGGCAGCTCAGCAATATTATTGTTGATGTAATTCTAAATGTTTTGCTAGGCATGAAATTTAAAAAATCTATGGTGTGGAATGAAAGCAAAATTGCATGGGCACGCCCTATTCGCAGTCTTTTAGCATTTTTTAATGAAAACATACTGCAGTTTTCTTTTGCAGGAGTAGATTCTGCCAATAAAACGGCAGGGCATCATTTTATTGGCAATGCTGAAATAGAGGTCAAATCTATAGAAAATTATTTTACGGAATTAGAAAATAACTATGTAATTTTGGATTCCCAAAAACGGCAGGAAATAATTCTTAATGCAGTGGCTGAGGTATCTAAAACCCATAATGTCAACTACATTGAAAACGAAAATCTACTGCAGGAAATTGTTTATTTAGTAGAATATCCTAGTATCTATGTGGCAGAAATCCCGCAAAAATACATGAATCTTCCAAAAGAATTACTGGTAGAAATTATTGTTAAAAATCAAAGATATATTAACTTTATTAATAGGGATGATAGTCTTTCTAATAAATATGTGATTGTTTCTAATTTAGCAGCAAGCGACGGAGGTAAAACAATTATTAACGGCAATAATAAAGTTTTACAAGCAAGGCTTGATGACGGCTTGTTTTTTTATAATAATGATTTAAAAACAACTTTAAAGGAAAAATCGCAAAAACTTAAAAATATTAACTTTTTTGAGGGCTTAGGTTCACTGGATGATAAAACTTTACGGGTGGTAAATCTATTCCGCCAAGTTTTTGGTGAAAATCAAGATGCCCTATGCGAAATTTATAAAGCAGATTTAGTTAGTGAAACTGTAGTAGAAATTCCAGAACTGCAAGGGATTATGGGATATTATTATGCTCTCAATGAAGGAATTGATAAAGATACGGCTTTAGCGATAAAAAATCAATATAAACCACAAGGTGCCGGCGACAACCTTCCGGAAAATATCTTGGGAGCAAAACTGGCTTTGCTGGATAAACTAGATACTCTTATAGGATTCTTCAGCATTGGTAAAAAGCCCAGCGGTTCTAAAGATCCATTTGCATTGCGGAGGGCGGCAATCGGCATAATTAGAATTATTGAGGGATTCGCCATGGATATAGACTTTTCCCCATTTGTTTCTAAAGAATTAAATATCTTTTTAAATGAAAGGCTAGAGGTTTATTTAGGCAGCAGCTGCTCTATTAACGCCATAAAGCAAGCTCTCGCGTCTTCTGCTGCTAAAGATAGCAGTTTTAACATTAATAAAATAATTGCTGCGGCTAAGCAGATTGATTCTTTATTGAAATCTCCAGCAGGACTTCAAGTGATGGCTTTGCAGAAAAGAATCACAAACATTTTAAAATCACAAAAGCAAGCAGAAGTTGAAATGAACGAAAGTCTTTTGCAAGATAAACTAGAGCAGAATTTATATCAGCTGTTTAAATCTGTAAATCTTACAGACAGTCTTTCGCATAATATAGAAGAATTAGCTAAATTGAAAAAGCCTCTTGATTTATTTTTAGACGCCATTCAAATTAATATGTCAGAAAGTATAGAAATAAAAAATAATAGAATTAAGCTGTTAGCTTTAATTGAAAATTTATGCTTACAAGTATTTGAATAATTTATTTATATAATTACCATTGTTTTTATATGAAAAATTGACTTATATTACCCTCTATCAGCATGAAAAATTTGAATATTAAAAGTTTGCTTTTTACTTTTATACTGCATTTTAGCATAATTGCTGTTTTTTTTGCTTTCGCTATCACCTCTAATTTAATAACAAATTTCCAAGCAGAAAATTCTATAAATATTAAAATAGTTTCTATAAAAAACTTAAAGCAAAACTCTAAAATCTCTTATAATAAAAAGAAAATTAAAGAAGAAAATTTATTAAATAATAAAACTAAATCTTCTGCTTCTAATGAAAAAAATTTAAAAACATTAGATGAGGAGTTTTTATTCAATACTGCTGCTGCCTTCAACCAAAACAGCTTAGAAGTAATTTTTAATGAAAGTTTGCTTTCTATAAAATATCCAGCCTACCCAAAAACAGCTATCGTAAAAAAGCTGCAGGGCGAAGTTCTGCTAAGAATATTATGCTTGGGAACGCAAATACAGCAAGTAATAGTTTATAAATCTTCCGGATACAAAATTTTAGATAACGCTGCCTCAGCTGCCGCAAAACATTGGCAAATTACCCAGCCTATCGCTAAACCCACTTGGATTCAAGTTAAAGTAGTTTTTAGTTTGAAATAAACTTAACGAAAATAATTATATACAAAGAAACCCCAATATTTAAACCTATAACCGTCATGCCGTAAAAGCCTTCAGCCGCATCCATGTAATTAAACTAAATGGATATAGGTGCAGCCGGCATGACGAGTTTAGGTCTTTTTTGTATGCAATTATATAAGAAATATTAAAAAACGATTAATTTTTCTCAATCCATTTCTGCATATCTTGTCTTAAGTTATCACTTTTAGCGCCAAAAATAGCCTGTGCACCATCACCAACCATGATTACGCCTTTGGCTCCTAATCTTTTTAGCTCATCTTGATTCACTTTATTTTTATCTTTCACAGTGATTCTTAATCTGGTAATACAAGCATCTAAGTTTGTGATGTTATCTTTACCGCCATAAGCCGCTACAAGTTTTCCTCCGAACTCTATGTCGCTAACTGAAACACTGCTTCCGCTTGATGCACCAATTGAACTAGCATCAGTTCCAGTGGTATTTAACGAGTCATCACGACCTGGAGTTTTTAGGTTAAAAGTTTTAATAAAGAAAGTAAACACAGAGAAATATAAAGCAAACCAAACCATTCCTAAAGGAATTAACCATAAACCATGAGTAGATCTGCTGAATAGCAGCACATAGTCAAATAAACCTTGAGAGAATGTTGTTCCATGTTTAATTCCTAATAGAATTACAGGAATATATCCAGCTGCAGCTAGTATGGCATGAATTAAATATAAGCCCGGCGCTACAAAAAGGAAAGAAAATTCTATTGGTTCAGTAATCCCTGTTAAAAAAGAAGTTAGGGCTGCAGAAACCATTAAAGATCCTACTATTTTTTTATTCTCTGGTTTAGCGCAATACCACATTGCCATAGCAGCACCCGGCAATCCCCACATTTTAAATAAATATGGACCAGCTAAGTAGCCGGCAGTAGGGTCTCCATGCAGGTATCTGGCAATTTCTCCGCGATACACCTCACCGGTAATAGGATCAGTATATGAACCAATTTCAAAGAAGAAAGGCACATTCCAAATATGATGAAGTCCGGTTGGAATTAATAGTCTTTGCACAAATTCATAAAAAGGAAAAGCGATAATAGGATTTTCATAAGCCGCCCAATTTGAGCCTATTTCTATAGCTGCACCAATTGGTTTCCAAATAAATACAAAAACAATCGCTAAAATGAAGGCCGCCAAACTTGATACAATTGGAACGAATCTTCTGCCGCTAAAAAATCCTAAGAAATCTGGAAGTTTAATGCCGTTATAACGATTATGACACCAAGCGGTTAAAAAACCAATGGCAATACCGCCAAGCACGCCAACATCAATGGAGTTAATCCCTAATACAGGCTTAGTATCCATACCAATTAAACCGGCAACCACACCCATAGTGGCTAAAAACACATAATAAGCACAAATGCCGGCTAAAGCTGCCACACCGTCCATTTTAGTAAAAGCGATAACCGTTCCAATAGCAAATAGCAATGGCATAATCGTAAAGATAGAACCCCCAGCTGCTGCCATCATATCTAACAGCCAACTTGGAATAAAAGGCAAATCAGCCGAACCAACCCCTAATAAAATACCGGCTACGGGTAATACCGCAACGGGCAGCATAAAGGCTTGTCCAACTTTCTGCAAGTTAGAAAAAAGTGATCCCATTTTAGAACCCTCCTGTTTTATACTGTTTTAATAATTGCAACTCTCGCGCAATCATTTCATATTGTATCAATAATAAGTTATTTAATCAACTAAAATAACGATAATTATATACATAAAGACCCTATGGATGCCGTGTCAAGCATGGCATGACAGTGTAGGATATATACTTGGTCTAACAGGTATATAATTATCAAAATAACTATTAACTATCACTCTATCCAAGTGCCGCTTTTACCTTTAAGCGCTTCACTTACTTTATCTAGGGAGGTAATAAGAGCTTTCCGTCCGGGCGATGATTTTACAAAATTTTCACAAGCCTTAATTTTCGGCAGCATAGATCCAGCCGCAAACTGCCCCTGTTCGCTATATTTTTGCAAATCTGCTAATGACAGCTTATCTAACCCCTGCTGATTTTCCTTGCCGTAATTAATAAACACCTTATCAACCGCAGTTAGAATTATTAGCGTATCGGCATCTATTATTTCCGCAAGTTTGGCAGAGGCAAAATCTTTATCTATCACCGCCGCAACCCCTTTAAGTAAATTTTTACCCTCACGCACTACAGGAATTCCGCCGCCGCCTGCAGCAATTACCACAGTTCCGGAAGATGATAATTTTTTAATGGAATTAATTTCCACAATATCAATCGGCAGCGGAGATGCCACTACTCTGCGATAGCCTCTGCCTGCATCTTCTTTAACGCTATAGCCCTTTTCAGCTGCGAGTTTTTCTGCTTCATCTTTAGTGTAAAAAGGTCCTATCGGTTTGGTAGGATTCTTAAATGCGGGATCTGTCGAATCAACTACAACTTGCGTTAAAAGGCTTACCACATCTTTATTAATGCCGCGATTCAGAAGCTCTTCACGGGCTGCCTGCTGAATTTGATAGCCAATCATGCCTTGACTCATAGCCCCGCAAACATCAAACGGCAACACAGGAGTTAAGTCTTTTCCTGCCTCATTCTGCAATAAGATTCTGCCAACTTGCGGACCATTGCCATGAGTTATTATTAAATCATTGCCCGCTGCAATTAAATCTACAAGATGCGGCACATTAGATTTTATAACTTTTAATTGATTTTCTGCAGTAGGGCTGCTGCTATCTTCAAGGGCATTTCCACCCAATGCAATTACTAACTTCGACATGTTTTTTTCCTTTTGTTTTTATTAATTTATGATAATTATCGTCATACCATGCTATGACACGGTATGACGAAATCTTACAAACCCATTACTGCAATAATAATTACCACTGCTACCAAAATAATAAGCAATGGATACACAAATTTCAGCCAATCAACCCAAGTGATTCTTGCCATAGCAATGGCTGCCATTAATACCCCTGCAGTTGGAGTGATTAAATTTACAACGCCAGATGCTCCTTGATATAAAATCACAATAACTGAACGCGGCACATCAAAAAGGTCTGCCAAAGGAGCCATAATCGGCATGGTTAATGCCGCATGTCCGCTGCTGCTTGGCACAAGGAACGCAATGGCGATTTGCACGAATTCGTTTAAAATCACAAACCAAATTCTGCTTAATCCGCCTAAGAAATTAGCGGCGCCATTTAAAATTGTATCAAGAATCATACCTTCATTAGCTACAACTACGATTGCCCGAGATAAACCTATTACTAAGGCAGCTGATAGTAAATCTTTAGAGCCGTCTATAAAAGAATCCCAAAAAGTATTATTATCCATTTTAGCAATCAACCCAGATATTACCGCTAAGGCAATAAATAGCATGGTAATTTCACTCATCCACCAATCCAGCTTGATAATTGCAAACACCATAAAAATAATTGCCGCAAAAAGCAACACTAAAATAATTTTATGAGCGGCGGAAAAAGTGCTGTCCGCATTATTTTTACCAAAACTGCCGCCTTCAGCAAAGGCTTTAAGATGATCTTCCCGCGCATAATAAACAATAGATTTAGTGGGATCTTTTTTAATTCGCAAAGCATACCATAAAACATAACCGCAGGCTAATATCACGCTTACTACATATAGCAGCACCCTTAAATAAAAGCCCTCAGATATATTAATTCCAGCGATGGCACTGGCAATTCCTGTAGCAAAAGGATTTACGGTTGAACCAAGCGTTCCAATCCCCGCTCCAAGAATAATAACCGCAATACCCACAATTGGATCAAACCCGAGTGCCACCATCAGCGGAATGGTTATCATAAAAAACGGCAGAGTTTCTTCCCACATACCTGTAGTTGTGCCGCCAATGGAAAACAGTATCATTAAAATGGGAATTACCAGCTTATCTTTAGAGCCGAATTTTCTAATGGCTTGATTAAGCCCAGCCTCAATTGCTCCGGTTTTAATAATTATGCCGTAAGAACCGCCCACAATTAATACGAAAGCAATAACTTCAGCTGCCTCGATAATTCCTTTAGAAAACGAAGTTAAAACACTTTGAATGCCCTGCGGGTTACTATCTACGGTTTTATAAGTTCCAGCCACCACTACTTCACGCCCAGCTGCTTCATCAAATCTAGTTTCAAATTTACCTGCCGGTAAAATCCATGTAAAAATTGCCACAATAATAATTAGGGCAAAAATAATGGTAAACGCATGGGGTATTCTCTTTTTTGTCATTTTTATACCTTTTTGTTGTTAATTTTATAACACATCATACCGTTGTTATGGATACCGTGTCAAGCACGGTATGACGAACTTCTAAAAGTTTGGACGATTTTTTAGTTTTGAGGATTTTTGATAGTTTAAGGTTTATATGTGAAATTTTTACTGCGAAGTGTATGACTAATACATGAGCTGGAAAAATTTTGCATAGAAATCCAAAATATCAAAAATCCCTTAAAACTTAGTCGCCTAATGTAGCTACCATAACCGCTTTGATGGTATGCAACCTATTTTCTGCCTCATCAAACACCACTGAATATTTGCTTTCAAATACATCGTCGGTTACTTCCATGCCGTTAAGACCATATTTATCGTAAATATCTTTACCGACAGTGGTTTGCAAATCGTGGAAAGCCGGCAGACAATGCAAGAAAATGGCGTCATGTTTAGCGTGGCTCATGAGCTTAGCATTAACTTGATACGGTTTCAACAAATTGATTCGCTCTTCCCAATTGGTTTCACCCATAGATACCCACACATCGGTATATACGGCATCGGCGTCTTTAGCAGCTTCTTCCACAGATTCGGTAATGGTAATTTTGGCTCCGCTTTTTTTAGCAAGCTCTTGACCTAATTTCATATAATAATCATGAGGGAAAAGCGATTTTGCCGTAGCTATTCTAAAATCAAGCCCCATAATGGCTGAGCCAATTAACAAAGAATTTGCCATATTGCTGCGTCCATCACCAGAAAATACCAGCTTAATGCCTTTAAGTTTACCTTTGTGCTCTTCTATGGTTAAAAAATCTGCAAGAATCTGCGTTGGATGAGCGTCGTCAGTCAAGCCATTCCATACCGGCACATTGGAGTATTTCGCCAAATCTTCCACCGCTGCTTGCGAGAATCCTCTAAACTGAATACCGTCATACATTCTGCCTAAAACCCGCGCCGTATCAGCAACAGATTCCTTTTTACCGAACTGGCTGCCGGTTGGTCCTAAATAGGTTACATGCGCACCTTGATCGTAAGCTCCTACTTCAAACGCACAACGAGTTCTAGTAGAATCTTTTTCAAAAATTAGGGCGATGTTTTTCCCCCGCAGTTTTTGCTGTTCCGTTCCAGTATATTTTGCCCGTTTTAAATCCCTGCTTAAGTCTAGTAAATACCTAATATCTTTTTCAGTAAAATCTTCTAGTTTTAAAAAACTTCTATTTCTTAAATTATACGCCATATTATTTCTCCTGTTTTCATTTTAACTTTTAATTCCTTGGTTTTGAGGATTTTTCGGTATTTTGAACTAATACGAGTATTTTTGCGACGCCGTGTATGAATAATATATAAGGAGCAAAAATACGAAGTATTAGTTCAAAATACCGAAAATTTACTTAACGGCTTCGCGTAATAAAGGCATAGACATACATCTAGGACCACCTCTGCCGCGACTTAGCTCGCTAGACGGCACTTCGTGAACTTTAATGCCATTTTCTTTTAAAATTCTATTGGTAATATGATTGCGGTTATAAACAACCACTTCACCCGGAGCTACAGCAAGAGTATTCGTGCCATCGTTCCATTGTTCGCGGGCTGCATGCACCGGATGCCCCCCTGCACATTCTATTAAGGTTATGCTAGATAAACCTAAGGCTTCTTTAAGAGTATCCTCTAAGGTAGAGTTCTGTTTGCTTACTTTAACTCCATATTGAGCGTTATCATCTTTTTCCATTTTATAAACTACAAGCGGACCTCTAATTTCCGGATGGATTGTAAATTTATCTTTATCAATATGGGTAAATACTGTATCCAAGTGCATAAAACTTCTAGTTTCTGGAATTTGCAGAGCAATAATAGTTTTAAAGCTGGTATTTGAGCTGAAAATATCCCGAGCTAGTTTATCTATAGCGCGGCTTTCCGTTCTTTCACTAATTCCAACAGCTAAAGTAGTTTCATTAAGGACTAAAATATCGCCCCCTTCAATTGAAAAATCACGATGTCTTTTATAATAAAGCGGAATACTGTTATTGCCATATTCTGGATGATATTTAAAAATTAAATGCCCGAACAATGTTTCACGAGCACGCACATCAGTTTTCATTTTATGGATAGAAACGCCATTGCCAATACAGGCAAACGGATCGCGTGTAAAAATTAAATTCGGCATTGGATCGCACATAAATGGATAGCTTCTATTAACTAAAGAGCCGAGTGAGAAAGTTTTATAAGTCGGCAGTTCATATTTATAAATACCGGACATCATTTTTAAAACCATAGCTTTAGGCGGCATGTCTAGTAAAAATTTTTTAAGCGCTTCTCTTTGCGATTCACTCCTTATTCCTGCTTCAAAGATAAATTCCTCAACAAATTTTTCTTTAACAGTTTTATCTATAAAAGATTCCACCACTAAATCTTCCAAATAAACCACTTGCACGCCCAAATTTTTAAGGGTTTTAGCAAATTCATCGTGTTCTTGCTGCGCAATTTTTAAATAGGGAATATCATCAAAAAGCAGTTTAGGAAGCAATGCCGGCGTTAAATTTTCTACTTCTTCGCCCGGTCTTTTTAAAAGAACTTTTTTTAATTTTCCAATTTCGGAAAATACTTGTATTTTATGATCAGCCATTTATTTATAATCTCCTATTTTTTATTCAGTTGCAATTCGTTATTTACAATTAAATTGTATCACAAAAATGTATCAAAAATAACTTTAATAACATAAAAAAACGAAATATTTAAAATCAATAGTAATCTCTTATACTTCTACGAGCAATTTTATGCTAATTTGTGATATTTGATTTTAAAAATATAGAATCTTAGTGTTTAATAGTAGTATTTTTCATTTTAAAATAAGAAAAACTGCTGCCCTATATAGACTGCAAACTAGATATGTAGAAATGAATTTTAATTAAATTAATTATTACGATATAGAAGCTACTATATCTAGGAATTCCTCTTCGCTTAATATTTTAATTTCTAATTCCATAGATTTTTTAAGTTTGCTGCCAGGATCGCTGCCGGCTACCAAATAATCTAACTTTTTAGAAACGCTGGAAACAACGATTGCTCCCATTCTTTCAGCTAAGGCTTTTGCCTCACCTCGTGATAGTTTTGCAAGGCTTCCGGTAAATAGAATATTTTTTTCAAATAAGGGGCTGCTATTATTAATTTCGCTTTCTATATAATCTTTCACATGAACATATTGCCGTAATTTGTTTAGCACTTCCATATTTTGATTTGATGAAAAATATTTTACTAAGTCGTTAAGAATGCTTGCACCCAACCCATTGATGTTAATTACACTGGCATCATTTTGGAATACAGCAATTAAATTATCTAAACTTTTAAAATTTTTAGCTAATACTTTTGATAACTTTTCACCAATCTGCCGAATTCCTAAGGCGTAAATAAAGTTATTAAGATTAATATCCCTGCGGCTTTCTATGGCGCTTAAAAGATTATTTACAGATTTTTCGCCGAAGCCGTCTAAATTTATTAGGGTATCGCGATGGTTTTTCAGCTCAAAAATATTGTGAGGCTGGCTTAAAATTCCTAATTCGTTAAAAGCGATGATTTGTTTTTCGCCCAAGCCTTCAATATCAAAAGCACTACGCGAAACAAAATGCGATAGACCTTCAATTAGCATGGCATTGCAGTAAAAAGAGCCTCCGCTGCAGCGTATAGCTACGCCGCCTTCATCTTGTTCTAAAGGGCTGCCGCATACCGGACAAACTGCAGGCGTAGAAAACGGAGCTGCCGTAGGTTTTCTTTTATCTAGCAGCACTGCCAATACCCGCGGAATTACATCACCCGCCCGCTCTATAACTACACTGTCGCCTACGCGAATATCTTTTCTATTAATTTCATCAAAGTTATGTAAAGTTGCACGAGAAACCATTACTCCGCCCACATTCACGGGAGCTAATTCAGCAACAGGAGTTAGCACACCGGTTCTGCCTACCTGCACGGTAATACTTTCAATATGGGTTATGGCGGTAGAGGCTTTAAATTTATGGGCAACCGCCCAGCGAGGAGACCTAACCAAATTCCCAAGCCTTTCTTGCAATTCAATGGAATCTACCTTATACACCATGCCGTCTATATCAAATGGTAAATCTGCCCTTAGTTCTTCTATACGCTGATAATGTTTATAAAGTTCATTTATTCCAGTGCAATGCTGATTATAATCATTCACTTTAAAACCAATTTCTTTGAGGGTGGTATAAATATCTGAAAAATCTTTGATAGTATAATCGCTGGAAATTTCACCAAAACCCCAAGCCAAAAATTTTAAAGGGCGGCTTTTAGTGATGGTATAATCTAGCTGCCGCAAACTTCCCGAAGCCAAATTGCGCGGATTGGCAAAAGTTTTTTTACCATCGTCTTTAAGCGTTTGATTAAGTTTTAGAAAATCATTTTTTTCTATATAAACTTCGCCGCGAACCTCTAAAATTTGCGGAAATTTACCATGTAATGTTTGCGGAATATCTTTAATAGTTTTAGCATTTAGCAGAACATCTTCCCCGAATTCGCCATCGCCGCGAGTAAGTGCTTGAGTTAAAATGCCGTTTTCATACCGCAGCGATAAAGAAAGACCGTCAACTTTAAGTTCTGAAAAATATTTAATTTGAGTATCTTCTGCCATATTAAGAAACCGCTTGATTTTTTCATCAAATTTTTGCAGTTCTTCTAAACTGAACACATTGTCTAAAGACATCATTTGCCGGGAATGTTTAATAGTGGCGAAGCCTTTAGATTTTTTTTTACTTAAAGATGAACCAACTTTAGAAGATACATCAGAGCTTAAACTATATTTAGACTCAATTTCTTGTAAATACCTCATTAGTTCGTCGTATTCACTGTCTGTTATTAAAGGAAGCTCGTCAGCATAATAAGCAGAGCTGCATTTGTTTAGAAAATCAGCTAGTTTAGTATGTTTTTCTTGGATTTCTTTAGGGGAATCTATATCTGTAATTTTATAATTTTCTAGCATATTATTTACTCTTGCAGTAAAGTTTCAGCGGTGGCGATGGCTTGCGGCGTTATAATCTCGCCTGACAGCATTCTGGCAACTTCCATGATTCTATCTTCCTTATTCAGCAGAACCAGCTTAGAAAAAACTCCATCGGGCAGAGCTTCTTTTAAAACCTTATAATGATGATTGCCTCTTGCCGCTACCTGATGGGAATGGGTAACAACTATTACTTGAATTTTTTGCGACAGATACAAAAGCCTGCGTCCAATAGCTTCGGCAACTTCGCCGCCTACACCCACATCAATTTCATCCAGTATAATTGTGCCGATAATATCAACTTCTGCAAGAACAACTTTAAGTGCCAGCATAAATCTAGCCATTTCGCCGCCAGAAGCTACTTTATTAAGATCGCCCCAGTCCATGCCTTTATTGGTAATAACCTTAAAGGTGATTTTATCAAAGCCGAATTCGCCTTCAGATTCAGTAGTTCGCTCGGTTTTAAATTCCGCATTTTGCAGTTTTAAAAAAGCCAATTCTGCATTAACTTTTTTATCAACACTCAAGGCAGCTTTGCCTCTCTCTATTGATAACTGCCGAGCAGCACTTGAGAAGTTTTTATATTTTTCTTCACATTCATGCTTAATATGCTCAATTAAATTTTCGCTGGAATTTAAAATAGCTAATTGCTGTGAAAATTTTTCTTTAAGGTTAGGCAAATCCTCAGGCAACACTTTGTGCTTTTTCGCCATGCTGCGCAGCTCTAAAATTCTTTCCTCTATAGCGCTAAGCTCATTTTCGTTAAAATCTAGGGAATCCTTAAAATCTTTAAGTGAATCTATGGTTTCATTTAATTGTGTGTAAGAGCTATCAAAACTATCAATTAATTTATCCACAGCAGGATTTTCATCAAGGATAGCTTTAATATTTTCTAAATTACGCATAGATTTATAAAGATTATTCAACATGCTGGATTCAAAAATATGCTTATCAATATCTGCTAAATTGCTGAGAATTTTTTTGCCGTTCTGCATAAGGTGCTTTTTCTCTAGCAGAGTTTTTTCCTCATTTGCTTCGGGATTCAATTCTACAATTTCATTGAGGGCATATTCTATATATTCTCTTTCCTTTTTAAGCTCAGCAATTTCAGCCAGTTTTTTATCTAAACTTTCTTGTGAGAGCTTATAATCGTGCCATAAAGCTGCTACTTTAGCAATTAAGGTTTTATCAGCCAAAAAGCCGTCAATAATTTCACGGTGCTGATTGGGATTCATAAGCCGTTGATTATCAAACTGCCCATGAATGTCAATTAAGGTTTCTCCAAGCTGTCTTAAGAAGTTAACACCAACAGGTGTATCGTTCACAAAGCATTTAGATTTGCCGTCAGCAGAAATTATTCTTCTAATAATAATATCGCTCTCGCAATCTATGGAATTATCTTTTAAAATTTCTATAGATTTATGATTAGGTAAAACTTCAAAACAGGCAACTACCTCGGCATTAAATTCATCTTTGCGTATAAGAGAATAATTAGCCCGCTCACCAAGGGCAAGAGATAGAGAATCTAGCAGAATACTTTTACCAGCACCTGTTTCACCACTGAAAACACTAAAGCCATTAAAGAAATTAATAGTGAGATTTCTGATTAATACAATATTTTTTATATGCAGACTTTTAAGCATATGTGTTTTCTTGTTTTAATGGGTTGCTATATTTCTTTTCAACTCGGATGCCCGATTAGGAAGATGGCGCTTAATTAAGGCAAGCGACCTAGTATACCATATGCTTTGCGGATAATTATATCCTAAAACTGCCGCCACTCTAAAGGCTTCATCATCTACACCCATCAACAGCCATAAATAAACCAGTCTATACATGGCTTCCTGCACGAAAATAGTATCAGGGAAATTATTGACTACATCTTGATACCTAGCAATAGCGGCAATATAATTTCTATTTTGCAAATAAAAGAAGCCGATTCTCATGCTGCGAAGAGCTAAATTATATTTAATAACTTCAATACGATAATAGGCATCTTGGGCAAAACGCGTTCCCTCATATTTTTTATAGATATTAGCAAACAGATTTAGTGCAGTGATAGTATCGCTGGGATCGGTTTCGGCATTATCCATTTGCTCATAAGCCATCAGTGCTTTCATATAGTTAGCCCAATCGGTATATTTATTGGCAACATAATACTTTAAAAAAGCATCAATATTAACTTCGGCTGAGGTATAATCGTTTTCTAAATAATTTATCCAAATTAAAAAAACCTGAGCCTCAATAGCTTCGTCTTTATAAGGGAAATTATCAGAGATTTGCTGGAAAATTTTCTTGGCGTCAAATAAATTTCCTTGATTGAATTCATATAAAGCATTAGCATATAAATAATCTACATCCATTGACGGTTCTTTCTCAAAGGAAGAACATGATGCCAATCCAAAAAGGACCATTAAAATTAAAATAATTTTTATTTTATTCATATGAAATTTCAATCTTATACAATATAATATAAACTATTGTATTGTATATTGAAACTATAAGCAATTAGTATTTTGCCGCTACAGTTTTAGCGGCAGCCACTACTAAGGGAATACTGCTATAATCGGCTTCAATCTCATAATTGCTTGAGTCTTTAAAGATTTCTCTTAGCAGTAAATTGTTAGATTCATGACCGCATCTAAGCCCAGTAAATTCTCCTTGAATTTCATAGCCGCACAGATATAAATCGCCCATAGCATCTAAAAGTTTATGTCTGGCAAATTCATTTTCATACCGCAAACCGTCATCGTTAAGGATTTTATCTTTACCAACCACAATAGCATTATCAAGCGAGCCGCCCAAAGCAAGTCCTGCAGATTGCAAATAAGCAATTTCTTGCTCTAAACAGAATGTTCTGGCGAATGATATATCTTTATAATAATCGCCGTTATTAATATCAAAACTTTGAGACTGCCTGCCGATTACCGCATTGTTAAATTCTATAGCCACATTCAATACAAAGCTGCTTTTATGCGGAACAATGCTAACTTCCCATTTATCAGTTTTTAGAGAAATTGGCTTTAAAATTTTAAGAATTTTTCTTGGTTCAATTAAATCTGCTATGCCAATTTTGGCAATCTCTTCAATAAAAATTCTTGAGCTGCCATCAAGTATCGGCACTTCAAAGGAATCTATCTCAATTAGCAGATTATTAATTCTTAAAGCACATAATGCCGACATTAAATGTTCTATTGTGCCAATTTTAGTGCCTAAATCGTTAATTAGCATAGTGCAAAGTTTTGTATCGCGCACTAAGTCGTATTTGGCAGGAACTAAACTTTCTTCTAAATCTAAAATATCTGTTCTTTTGAAGATAATACCATGATTAGATTCCGCCGGAATTAACCGCATAGTAACAGTTTTGCCAGAATGAAGCCCAATGCCTTTAATTTCTAAAATTTCTTTAATAGTTCTTTGCTGCATATAATCCTCTTTATTGATTATTTGATTTTATCATAAAGCTGGCAATTGTATTTTAAAAAATATTTACAAATTATTACAAGATAAAATTTATACATATATTTTATCTCATCATGCCTATGCCACACGGCATCTATAAGATTATTTTACAGAAAGCAATCTGGTTTGTGTAATATCCTACACCTACTTCCATCGGTATGACGGTATTAAACTAATACACATTCAACCTAACATAAACACTATCTTTACTGATAGCCGGCACTATGCTAAGGGTATGATTATTTATGGTATATGTAGTTGTAAACATATAACCCACGGCTGCGCCTATTACCCCGCCGGCTAATACATCGGTAATATGATGTTTTTGCGCTGCTACTCTTGAATAGGCAACAAATGCTGCTGTTAGATATGCCGGCGCAGCATATTGGCTGCCATATCTGCGGGAAATAAATGAAGAAGCAAAAAAACTATAGACTGAATGGGCTGAGGGCATTGAATAATTATCGCTGCCATCAGGTCTTGGTCTTTGAATTAAATATTTGCCGCCAAAAGCAATTGCTGATGTCGTAGTAATTCCGTATAAATATTCACGCAAGCCTTGCGTATCTTCTTTTTGGGCAATTAAACCAATGGCAAATAAATTTAAAGCAATAACTCCTACATTGCCAAGAGTTTCTTGAGTTTTAATGCTTTTATCATTTTGCGAGGTAATAAAGTTTGGCGAATCCCAATTTGCCTGTAAGGAACTGCTGCTAAATATAAACAGTAAAAATAGCATAAAAAGATTTTTCATTAGATAACTATATACTGTCATACCGAAGAAAGCCGGTATCCATTTGCAGAGTGTTCCAAATGAATGATTGCATTTTGTATAATATCCGTGTCGTTGCACGGCATTACGGTTGGTGAGCTTCATAGTTAATCTGCAATAGTTTCCAAAATTAAATCTTCCAGTTTTTTGATTTTACCCCGCACTTCTATGGCTTTTTCAAACTCTAAATTATCAGCGAAGGCAATCATTTCTTTATTTAATTTTTCTTTTTGCTTAATAATATCTTCTCTCGACATAAACCGCAACTCTCTTTCTAACTCTGCCCGCTCTGCCGCCTGAGCCCGAAGCGTTTTTTTATCAGATTTTGATACCCGTATATTAGAATTTCCTAAATCAATATCTATTAGTTTAGAAACCACCGTTTTCGGCGTAATATTATTGCTGCTATTATAAACCTCTTGTTTTGCTCGGCGTCTTTGCGTTTCTTCAATGGCGTATTTCATAGAATCCGTCATTTTATCACCGTATAAAATAACAATACCTTTAGAATTTCTAGCTGCCCGCCCGATAGTTTGCACAAGAGATGTCCGCGACCGCAAAAACCCTTCTTTATCAGCGTCTAGTATTGCTACAAGACTGCATTCAGGAATATCTAACCCTTCTCTTAATAAATTAATTCCCACTAAAACATCAAATTCATCCATGCGGAGAGCTTTAATAATCTGCACGCGCTCTAAGGCATCAATATCCGAATGGATATATTTTGCACGAATGCCGTTTTCGTTAAAATAATCGGTAATATGTTCCGCCATTTTTTTTGTTAAAGTAATTGCTAAAACTTTTTCTTTTTTAGGAATTCTTTGTTTAATTTCCGCCATTAAATCATCAATCTGATTTTCAATAGGACGCACAAAACATTCCGGATCTAATAATCCTGTTGGTCTTATCAGCTGTTCTACAACTTCTCCCGCAGTCAACCCTATTTCAAAATCAGCTGGAGTTGCCGAAACAAAAATAGTTGAGCCGCGTTTTTCTTCCCATTCTTCAAATTTAAGCGGGCGGTTATCCATGCAGGAAGGCAGTCTAAACCCATAATTAGCTAAGGTTTGCTTGCGATTTCTATCACCGTTGAACATACCTCGAATCTGCGGAACCGAAACATGCGATTCATCAACAAAAATTAAGGCGTCCTCAGGCAGATAGTCAAACAATGTGGATGGGGTTGATCCAGCTTCGCGTCCGCTTAAATACCGGGTATAGTTTTCAATTCCTTTTGTATAGCCAGTAGCCTGCAGCATTTCTACATCAAAATTAGTGCGTTCTTCTACCCTTTGCGCCTCAATAAATTTTTCTTGAGATTTAAAATAGTCTATCCGCTCTTGCAGCTCTGCTTTAATTTTAGGAACTGCATGTGAAATAACATCGTGCGGTGTAGCATAAAGAGTTGCAGCATAAAGGCGGAAATAATCTAGTTTTTCTATTCTTCTGCCAGTAAGCGGATCAAATAGGTCAATCCTTTCAATTTCATCGCCAAAAAAAGATAATCTAATGGCTTCATCGTCTAAATGTGCGGGATAAATTTCTACAATATCGCCGCGCACACGGAAGGTAGATCTTTCAAAAGCTAAATCATTACGGACATATTGTAAATTTACCAAATTCAAGCACAGCTGGGGAATAGAAACTTCCTGACCTTGTTCTAATAGAAGTTTCATTTTTTCGTAGAATTTCCTTTCCCCGATACCATAAATACAAGAAACCGACGCCACAATAATGGTATCCCGCCTTTCCAGCAGCGAATAAATTGCCGAATGCTTCATTTGATCTAGCTTGGCATTAATAACTGAATCCTTATCTACATAAACATCGCTTGAGGGAATATACGCCTCTGGCTGATAGTAATCAAAAAAAGAAATAAAATATTCTACGGCATTATTAGGAAAAAATGCTTTAAGCTCGCTATAAAGCTGGGCAGCAAGAGTTTTATTATGCGCCATAACCAAACTTGGTCTTTGCGTTTCTGCAATTATATTTGCCATAGTAAAAGTTTTGCCCGACCCGGTTACCCCTAATAAAACCTGATTCTTTTTATTATCCTGCAATCCTTTTACTAAAGAATTTATAGCGGCAGGCTGATCTCCTGAAGGCTTGTATTGGGAAACTAATTCAAATTGTCTTTGAGGTTTTTTCATTTAATATCCTTTTAATATAATAGAAGGAAGATTGCTTCCTCCTATCTTTTTTAATTTAATAACACAGGGGCAGAATGTTTTTTCTTAATACTGCAATTGTTTTATCTATATCGTTTTCAGTAGAATGCCTGCCCGCAGAAAACCTTATGCTGCCCCCTGTGTAGTTTATATCATTATACATAGCCTTAATAACATGAGAAGATTGCGCATCTAAATAGGTTGCACCAATATTAGCCAGCACATTGTTATTGATTAAAGCTGTTAAAACTGCATTTCTATCTAAGTTTTTAAAGGAAACATTAAGAGTATTATCAATAATTTTACCGCCGCCATTAATTTTTACTGCGGGGAATATTTCAAGAATTTTATTTCTTAATTTTGCTATCAAAGTTTTTTCCTTTTTATTAACCTCTTTATAGTCGCCGATAGTTATACTTAAAGCCTTAGCTAGCCCAACAATGCTTGGAACATTCTGCGTTCCTGCCCGCATGTTGTTTTCCTGCCCTGACCCGCAGGCAAGCCTGGCTAAACGGCTAGCATCTTTAATGTAATTAAGGGAAATTCCTTTCGGTCCATAAAATTTATTGGCGGCAATGGTATAAAAATCTACATATTGCGCTGCATTAGATATATCTACCCGTCCTACAGCCATTACACCATCGGAATGGAAGAGCACACCTTTTTCTTTACAAATTTTAGAAATATCAACTAGAGGTTGAACAACTCCAGTTTCATTATTAACATTCATAATAGAAACTAGAAGCGTATCTTTATTGATAAGTTTTTGCAATTCTTCTAAAATAACTGCACCATTTTCATCTACAGGGCAAATTAAGGCTTTCACACCCAGCTTTTCTAAATTTTTTGCACAAACCAGCACAGCATCGTGCTCTATAGCAGAAACTATAATATTTTTATTAGTTTCTCCGCGGAAAATACTGGCTAAGGCAGTGCCCTTAATAACGGCGTTGATGCTTTCAGTGGCTCCGCTATAAAAAACAATATCGCCGCTATCTGCCCCTAAGGTTTTTAAAATATCTTGGCGGATATTATCTATAAATTGGTTAATATCAGCAGAATAGGGGTTGCTTATATTATAGAAACATTCGCTGAAAAATGGCTTCATCTCTGCTAACACCTTAGGTAAAACTGGAGTGCAGGCGTTATAATCTAAATAGACATTCCGAGCTAAATTAGCTCTTAATTTTTGAATTGACATAATATTTTCCTCTTTCCAAAACAGTTAAATTAAATACAGCTTAATTATAAACTGAAACAGTTAAGAAAATCCATAGCATAAATATGTTATAAAAATTTTATAACATAAATTCCTATCAAAAAAGCTATTATTCCTAAAACTATGCTGGCTGCTAGATATAAAACAGCAGCAATAGGAGAACTTTCCATATGATTGAAAAAATCTAATAAAAAGGAAGAATAAGTGGTAAAGCCGCCGAGGAATCCCATAATAAATAGCAGCCGGGTTTGATTATGAGTAAAAATAAAGTTTATATGATATTTTTTTAATAAGCCATCAATTATTGCAATTAAAAAGCATCCTGCAATATTAACCAGCAATGTGCCCATGCTTTTATGCGTAGTAAAAAGCAACGATACCCCATATCGTGCTGCTGAACCTACCCCTCCGCCGATAAATACAATTAAAAAACTTAACATCGCTTCAAAAGCCATTGATTAATATCTTCATACACTAAATCTTTTTCTTTATCGTGAATAATTTCGTGCAATGAATTTTCATATAATTTCATACTAACATCAATAAAACCTAAATCTTGATAGGCTTTGTAAAGTTTTTTAATTTTTTTAGACCTGCCGCCGATAATATCATGTTTGCCCGAAACAATAAAAATCGGCGTCTTAATATCCGTAAGCTGCATGTTAGATTTTTTAAAAACCGCAATCATAAAAGTGAAAAGTTCATAATAAAATTTTAAAGAAAATATTCTTTGACAGTAAATATCTTCCTTATATTTTTGCAAAGCAATTTTATCGCGGGAAAGCAGAACATGAGCATAAGAAGCTATAAAATTGAAGCGGAAATGTTTAAACAATAATTTTTCTAAGCGGCGGATATTTTTTTCACCGAAAATTTTCAATGGCAGCCACGACAAGCCTTTTCCTAAATAATACTCCCATCCAGAAAAAGCTGAGCCCATAATAATTGCCCCGTTTATATATCCAGCCGCCTTATTTCCCATTTGCTGCAAGTATTTCTGCAGAATAAAAGATCCCATGCTGTGCCCCAGCAAAAAAAACGGCAAATTTGGATGCTTTTTTTTAAGAAGATTCGTAAAAATTACTTCATCATCTACCATCTTAAAAATACCAGAATCCCCAACATAGCCAATATCTTCAATAGATTTTGCACTTCTGCCGTGCGACCGATGATCTGTAGCATACACAATAAAGCCATGAGCATTTAAATACTCGGCAAAATCTCCGTAGCGTCCGCCATGCTCTGCCATGCCATGAATTATTTGCAGAACTCCTTTAGGATGTTCTACATCGTTCCAAATTGAATAATAAATTTCTTCGCCGTCTATTGCTGTAAATGTGGAATGCTTCATTAATTTTTACCATCAGCTTCTGCATTTTCTACATCTGCACTTTCTAACTCAAGAGTTTCTTCCTGTTCTTCCGCCTGCAGTTTTAACCTTTTTTTCGGGGTCAGCCCAAGTTTTCTTATATTTTCCACACGGCTTACCAAACTGCCCTTGCCAATAGATAATTTATTCATGGCTGAATTATAGGATTCCTGCGATTTATTTAAACTTTTGTTTATTTCGCCCATATCATCAACAAAGTCAACAAATTTTTCATACATTCTAGTGCTGCTGTCAAGAATTTTCTCAATATTTTTATTTTTTCTATCATTAGAAATTACATAGGCAATAGTTTTCAGCATGGTAAAAAGCATATTCGGGCTTGCCAAAGTAATTTTTTTACTCCAGGCAAAGTTATGCAGTGCAGTATCTAAATTTGCTAAGGTGTATGAGCTTTCAATTGGTATAAACATAATAGCAAAATCTGGGCTGCTTAGTTTTTCGTTGGTTTGATAAGCCTTAGCGCTTAAATTTTTTACCTGATCTTTAATAGAGCTTATAAATTGTTTTAAATGCTCTTCTTTATCTTCATCTAAGGAATTAACATACATTTCATAATACAGCAGATTAACCTTAGAATCTATAATAATATGCTTGCCGTTAGGAAGATTAATAATTACATCGGGCATCTGCCGGCTGCCGTCTTCGTTTTCTAAACCTAGTCCCCGCCCTTGCAATGTGTAATCTACTCCTTCAACAAAACCGCTTTGTTCTAAAATATTAATAAGCTGAATTTCTCCCCAATTGCCCTGCAGTTTATTATTACCCCGCAGCGCATTCGCAAGATTTTCTGCCTGCGAGTAAAGATTATCGTGAGTTTCTATCAGTTTTTTGATTTCTTCCTTTAAAGAATATCTTTCTTTTTCTTCCTTTACATATACATCATCAACTTTTTTATGAAACTCATTAAGTTTTTCACGGAACGGTGTAAGCACATCCTGCAGTTTAAGGGAAGAGCTCTCGGAAAGTTTTTTAGTATTATCTTCTAAAACTTTTCTTGCAATATTATTAAACTCTTCTTTAAGAGATTTTTCTTTTTCTAGCAGCGCTTCTTCTCTAGTTTCTAAGGAGGTTAATTGTTTCTGCAAATCAGAGTTGAAATCTAGCAATTCTTTATTTTCTTTTGCTAAATGCTGATTGTTTTCTTCAATAATTTCAAGCCTGCCAAGATATTTAGCATTTATATTAAGCTCTTTTTGAATTCTATCGCATTCTGCATCTAAAAATTTTTTTTGTTTTAAAATCTGCAAATTCCAAAAAAGCAAAAATAATACCGTTAAACCTAAAGCAACTAAGCCAATTAACATAAAACCTCTTTATTTCATAATGTTCTGGAATATTTCTAATGCTACTTGCAATTTGCTGCCCGCTAAGTTTATGCTATCACCGTTTCTCTTAATTAGTTTAAACTCGCCAGATTCACTGCCTAAATTTTGCGGCAAATTTGCTAAAATGAAATCTAAATTTTTAGAATTAATTTTTTTAAGAGCATTTTCCTGCAGATTTTCAGACTCTAAAGCAAAGCCCACATGAATTTTATTTTCTTTAGTTTTACCTAAAGACGCTGCAATATCAACGGTTTCAATCATCTTAAAATCAATATTTTTGCTGCTGGTTTTTTTAAGTTTTTTGTCAAAAGTTTCTGCAAATTTATAATCGCTTACCGCTGCCGAAAAAATTACGATATCTGCATCACTTGATTCCTTAAGCGCTGCTTCATACATTTGTTCGGTGCTGGTAATGTTAATAGTTTTAACATCAAGCGGCGGCAGATGGTTTTCTCCAATAATTAGACTCACATCCGCTCCTAAATTTTTTGCCGCCCGTGCTAAAGAAAACCCCATAATTCCAGTAGAATCATTGCTGATATAGCGGATAGGATCTAAATATTCTTTCGTGCGCCCGGCAGTAATTACTACTTTTTTCCCTGCTAAAATTTGCGGATAAGACTGCGTATAAAGATAATCTTCAATGCTACCGACTATTTCTTCTTCTGCCTTTAATCTGCCGATACCGTTAGTTTTACAGGCTAAAAATCCTGAATCTGCTTCTATAAAGTGATATTTTTTAAGCGACTTTAAATAATCAATATTTTTCTGCAGAATTGGATTGTTATACATATTATCGTTCATAGCTCTTGCAAAAAATACATCTCTCTCAAAGGCAGAAATTATAGTAGAGATTAAATCATCGGCAATGCCGTTTGCCGCTTTTCCAATAATATTAAAAGTTGCCGGAGCTACTAAAATAACATCAGCTTTTTTTCCTAAACTGATATGCGCCAAAGGATTATCAAATAAATCTGTATAAGACGGCTTGCCAGTTAAAGCATCAAAAACAAGCGGTGAAATAAACTCTGCAGCATTTTTACTCATCGCTACATCTACATCATACCCTTTTTGCAAAAGCATTGAAACTATTGATGGAGCTTTATAAGCAGCAATTCCTCCGCTTACGCAAACTAAAATATTTTTTTTCATAATTTTATCTCCCATGGAATATAAATATACCATGTTTTAGCAATTCTTTATACAATATACTTTAAATGTAGAAAATTAACAAATGTTATGCCCTCTTTAAACCTTATTAACTGGCTGCGGTATAACAAGGAAAGAAGCAATTTTTAATGCCATGTAAAAACTATGATGATTTAAAACATTTAAAACAAATATCTCAATTGCAGATTATAAGTAATAGTGCGGTCGGTTTTCATGTTAAAATCATAGCCTTGAAACCTATCAGTTTTACCTAATGCTTTAAAGTTAGTTTCACCCATATAAACATAATGAGTGCCAATGCCCAAAGCAAAATTATCAGTAATAAAATAGCTTCCTACTACTCCAACTTTTCCGGCTAAGGCTACATCTTGCCCTTTGCCAGAAACATCGCCCCTTAATGCCATTTCCCTATAAACTCCGCCAAAGCCGCACTCTATAGCAAAACCTACTTTATTTTTCCTATAAAGCTCGTAGTTTGCTAAAAACATAGCTGTATATGAGTTAGAAGTTATGCTAACTCTTTTGGGTTGGCTATTATTATTTACGCCAAGATCAGGATCCTTACATATATCTAAACTAGGATCAACCATACATTCCGGAGGTATATAGCATGAATTATCTATAGCGCATGGTCCGAGATCTGGCTTTTCACACAAACTTTGGTCATGGTCTGGACTGTTTGGATCACAAACTGCAGAAGGCGGCGGAACTAGAGGAGTAAAACACGAGCTGCTTGCTTCGCATGGTCCTGTATCTGGATTCTGGCATAAACTTTGGTCATGATCTGGACTGCTTGGATCACAAACTGCAGAAGGCGGCGGAGGAGGAGGGGTAAAACACGAGCTGCTTGCCTCGCATGGTCCTGGATCTGGTTTTTGGCACAAACTTTGGTCATGGGCAGCTGAAGATGGATCGCAAGCAAAAGGAATTATTACAGGCTGAAACTGGCACTTCCCGCTTGAATATACCCCCTTAAAATTATTTTCATTCCCAAAAACCAGTTTCGCTAAATTAGAACAAAAATTGCTGCCATCTACTATCATGCCATTGTTGCAATAGTATGACCATTGGGCACAGAAATCAGAATCAATCAAATTATTGTTGCCCTGTTGACAACGAATTCCTAAATGGTTGGCATTATTAATAAAATCACAGGTAGTTACAGAATTACTGCTGCTGTTATTACACATTGTTTGCAGCTGGCTATTAACCCCTTGTGATAAACTATCGCAAAGATTACCAGACCCTAAGAACAATCTATCTTCTGGGTTTAATCTGCCGGCAGCAGATTTAGAATTAGATTCTACAGATTCGTTATTTATAGCAGCTGTAGACGGGCTAAACATTCCAAACTCTACACCAACAGATAGCTTGTCTGATACTTTTCTTAAATATGATATATTGTAATTAGTAGTTATGCTTAATTTATTTAAATTTGAACTGCTATATTCTTCACTATTAGAATATCTATACAATGGCTGTATGAAACCATTTACCCCGCCTGCGCTAATTATCAAAGAATTTGAATAGTTATTATTATTGTTTCTATAAGGATTAGTAATATACTTATTCTGATAAACTATTTTTTCAAAATGAGGATTTTCTGGATTTGGCAACGAAGAACCTTTGCTTGATACTGTTTGTAAAAGCCCTGAATTTTTACTATATTCTGCTGCATTCAATAATGCAAAAAACTGGCAGCAAAAAAATGCTACGAAAAATAAATAAAATACCTTAAATTTTAACAACAAAAACTTTATAAACCTAGTTTAAATAAATTGTATTTGTTAACATCTTATTAAAAATATTAACAATACATTAATATATAGTATGGTGTATTAATCAAGTAAAGAGAAAAATGAGTTCTTGATATATAAAATAAAGTTTATATATATAAAAGACCAAGTAATCGTCATACCGGTGAAAGTTGGTATCCATTTTTTATAATATAAATAAAAAACCCCCTAACAGGGAAGCTAGGGGTTAAAATATAGTAAGTAGGGGGAAGGAAGTTAGAAGGCGGGAGGGAGGGAATAAATGTATGTGATTATTAAGTGCGAG
>WRAU01000011.1 GCA_009780035.1 Alphaproteobacteria bacterium | reverse complement strand
TAATGTAACATTTGCAGTAGAGTTAATAACTCCGATAGCAATGGAAGAAGGATTAAGATTTGCGGTTAGAGAAGGCGGCAGAACTGTCGGCTCTGGCGTTATCTCTGTGATTTTGGATAAGTAATTTAGGAAGTAAGATGGAAAACGAGAACATTAGAATTAAATTGTTAGCTTTTGACCACAATTTATTGGATGATTCAGTGAAAGAAATTGTAAGTGCAGCTAAAAGAACTGGTGCGAATGTAGTTGGTCCTGTGCCGCTACCAACCAAAATTAGCAGATTTACAGTATTGCGGTCGCCACATATTGATAAAAAATCAAGAGAGCAATTTGAAATGAGAAGACATAAAAGATTGCTAGATATTAAAAATCCAACACCGCAAACAGTTGAAGCCCTAATGAAGTTAGAGCTGTCGGCTGGTGTTGATGTGGAAATTAAACTTTAGGAGTGAATAAATGAGAACGGGTTTAATTACAAAAAAGATTGGTATGTCTAGAATCTATGATGAAAGCGGTGCTTTTGTTCCCGTAACTATCTTAGAAGTTGATGATTGTGTGGTAATAGCGCATAAAACTCAAGAAAAAGACGGATACAATGCTTTGCAGTTAGGATTAGGTAAAGCTAAAGTGAAAAATGTTTCCAAACCAATGCAGGGAGTATTTAAAAAAGCTGGAGTTGCTCCTGTCCGTAAAATGGCTGAATTCAGAGTTGATGAAAGCAATTTTGTAGATGTGGGTTCACAGCTATCAGCTGCGCATTTTGTTGCGAATCAATTCGTAGATGTTGCTGGAGTTAGTATTGGTAAAGGATTTGCTGGGGTTATTAAAAGACACAACTTTAGAAGTTTAAGAGCTACCCATGGTGTGTCGTTGACTCACCGCTCGCATGGTTCTACAGGTAATCGTCAAGATCCTGGTAAAGTTTTTAAAGGCAAAAAAATGGCAGGACATTTAGGAAATGCTAATATTACAACACAAAACTTAAAAGTTGTAGCCGTTGATGAAGCCAATAATTTAATTTTGGTTAAGGGGGCAGTGCCCGGACATTGCGGATCTTTTTTGAAAGTTAGTGATGCCGTAAAAAAAGTATTGCCAAAAGAGGCTCCTTTTCCAGCAGGTTTGAAGTCTGCACAGCCTGTTGAAAAATAAAATAAAATAAGGTATTTACAAATGAAGATAGATGTTATAAATTTATCCAGTAGCAAGGTAAAGGAAATAGAATTAGATGATTCTGTTTTTGGTAGTGATATTAGATCCGATATTATGGCAAGGGTTGTTAAGTGGCAGCTTGCTATGCGGCGCGAAGGTAATCATAAAGCAAAAACTAGAGCTGAGGTAAAGCATACCACCAGAAAGCCTTTTAAACAAAAAGGAACTGGTAGAGCTAGACAAGGTATGACCAGTGTTCCTAATATGCGGGGCGGCGGTGTAGCTTTTGGTCCGGTTGTAAGAGACCATTCGCATAAATTACCTAAAAAAGTTAGAGCTTTAGGTTTGAAATCAGCAATTTCTTCCAAATTAAAAGAAGGTAAATTGTTTATCATTGAAAATCTTAATTTAGATAGCAATAAAACTGCTGATTTAAATAAAATTTTAGCTAAATTGGGCTTAAAATCTACTTTATTTGTGGAAGCGGCTGTTGTTAATGATAATTTCAAAATGGCCTCAAGCAATATTATTGGAATAAATGTTCTTCCTAATGTTGGCTTAAATGTGTATGATATATTAAAACATGATAGTTTGGTATTAACCGAAGAAAGTGTTAAAGAATTGGCTGCGCGTCTAAATAGAAATTAAAAATTAATAGGACAAAAGCTAAACAGGACTAAAGATATGGAAACTAAAAATATGGAAAATGGAAATAAAGAAAGATTCTATGAAGTGCTTCGTAATCCAATTATTACGGAAAAAACTACGAATCTTTCCGGAGAAAATAAGTTTGTTTTTGCGGTAGCTCCTACTGCTAATAAGCTGGAAATTAAAGCCGCTGTTGAGTTTTTGTTTAAAGTAAAAGTAAAAGCGGTTAATACCATAAATCAAAACGGTAAGTTTAAGGTTTTTAAAGGTAAAATCGGCAAAAGAAAGAATTATAGAAAAGCTATTGTTACCTTAGCAAAAGGTCAAACAATTGATTTAAGCTCAGGAGTTTAGAAATGGCATTAAAACATTATAATCCTACCACTCCCGGTCAAAGAGGATTGGTTTTAGTTGAAAGAAAAGATATTTGGAAAGGCAAGCCTGAAAAATCTTTAACCGTTGGTTTAAAAAAATCTGGCGGCAGAAATAATCATGGCAGAATTACCGTTAGACACATTGGCGGCGGACACAAACAAAAATATCGCTTGATTGATTTTAGAAGAAATAAATTTGATGCAACTGCAACTGTAGAAAGAGTTGAATACGATCCAAACCGCACAGCTTTTATTGCTTTAGTAAACTATGAAGATGGTGAAAAAGCATACATTTTAGCTCCAAACGGTTTATCGGCTGGTGATAAAGTAGTAAGCTCAGCCAATGCCGATATTAAAGTGGGAAATACAATTCCATTAATTAATATTCCAGTGGGAACCATTGTTCATAATGTGGAAATGAAGCCTGGTAAAGGTGGACAGCTAGCGCGTTCAGCTGGTGCTTATGTGCAAATTATCGGTAAAGATAGAGATTATGTGCAATTAAGATTAAACTCTGGAGAAATTAGATTAATTAATTCCAGCTGTTTAGCAACCATTGGTGCGGTAGCTAATTCCGACCACCGTAATATTAATTATGGTAAAGCGGGCAGAAAAAGATGGTTAGGAGTTAGACCAACTGTGCGCGGAACTGCGATGAACCCTGTTGACCATCCTCATGGCGGCGGACAAGGTAAAACCTCTGGCGGTCGTCATCCGGTTACGCCTTGGGGTAAACCAACTAAAGGTAAAAAAACTCGCACAAATAAACTTACAAATAAATTTATTGTTCGCCGTCGCGGAAAATAATTTGAAAAATAAAGGAAATAGGGGAAAAATATGGCTCGTTCTTTAAAAAAAGGTCCTTTTGTTGATGGATATTTATTAGTGAAAGCTAAAAAATCGCAAGCAGCAAAAAAGAATGATGTAATTAAAATATGGTCAAGAAGATCAACAATAATTCCAGCTTTTGTAGGACTTACTTTTGGGGTATATAATGGTAGAAAATTTATTCCCGTTTATGTAACCGAAGATATGGTAGGGCAAAAATTTGGTGAATATTCACCTACACGCACTTATCATGGTCATGGTGCCGATAAAAAAGCTAAAAGAAATTAAATATGAGTGGAAAAAACATGAGAGAAGCTAAAGCTATTTTAAGGAATGTAAGGGTTAGTCCTTTTAAGATAAACTTGGTTGCCGAAAGCATTAGAGGGTTAAATGTTCAAGATGCCTTGAATGAGCTAACTTTTTCTAATAAAGCTATTGCCCTTGATGTTAAAAAAACTTTAATGTCAGCAATCGCTAACGCTCAAAACAATCATGGTATGGATGTAGATCGTTTATATGTTAAAACTGCCTCAGTAGGTAAAGCGATAGTGATGAAAAGATTCCATGCAAGAGCTAAAGGCAGAGGAGTGCGAATCCTAAAACCTTTCAGCCATTTATTTATAACTGTATCCGAAAAGGGAGATAATTAATAATGGGACAAAAAGTTAATCCGATTGGTTTAAGATTGAATATTAACCGCACTTGGGAATCCAATTGGTATGCCAATAAAAATTTCGGTAAGTTTTTACATGAAGATTTAAAAATAAAATCCCATATTGCTAAAAAAGTTAAAGAAGCCGGACTTTCTAAAGTGTTTATTGAAAGAAGCTCTTCTAAAAAAATGGTTATAAATATCCATGTGGCAAGACCTGGAGTTATTGTTAATAAGAAAAAAAATGAAGTTGAAACTTTGAGACGCGAATTGGCAACTCTAGTAGATTCGGATATTAGATTAAATATTATTGAAGTTAGAAAGCCAGAAATTGATGCACAATTAGTAGCAAGTAATGTGGCAACTCAATTAGAAAAAAGAATTTCTTTTAGAAGAGCCATGAAAAAAGCAGTGCAAAATGCTTTAAAATCTGGCGCATCTGGCATTAGAATTAACTGCAGCGGTCGTTTAGGCGGCGCGGAAATTGCTAGAATGGAATGGTATAGAGAAGGACGCGTGCCTTTGCATACTTTGAGAGCTGATATAGATTACGGTGAAGCAACAGGCTTTACAACTTACGGAGCTTGTGGTATAAAAGTATGGATATTCAAAGGTGAAGTTTTAAATAAAGATTATTTGTTTGATAAATCTAACAATAATCGTAAACAAAGTTTGTAAGATTAGAGGTATTGATAAATGTTAAGTCCAGCTAGAACGAAGTTCCGCAAGGCGCATAAAGGTAGGATTCACGGTGTGGCATCCAATGGGTTTTCTTTAAATTTTGGAGAATATGGTTTAAAAGCCTTAAACCCAGAAAGAATTACGGCTCGTCAAATTGAAGCTGCAAGAAGAGCTATAACTAGACATATGAAAAGAGCAGGAAGAGTTTGGATTAGAATTTTCCCAGATGTGCCAGTTTCTAAAAAACCTGCTGAAGTTCGTCAAGGTAAAGGTAAAGGCTCTGTAGAATTTTGGGCAGCTCGTGTTAAGCCTGGTAAAATTTTATTTGAAATTGACGGTGTGCCTGAAGATATTGCTAGAAGAGCTTTTGAATTAGGAGCAGCTAAGCTGCCTATTTCTACAAAATTTATTAAAAGATTTTCTGAATAAGGGAGCATGTTATGAAAGCGCAAGAAATAAGAAATAAAACTGAATCTGAATTAAAACAAGATTTGTTGAAATTTCGTAAAGAATTGTTTAATATTAGATTTCAAAAAGCTAATGGCAACTTGGAAAATGTATCTCGTATTTCTGTTGTTAAAAAAGATTTAGCTAGAATTAAAACTGTGCTAACTGAAAAAGCAAGAAAAATAAGATAATAAGGAGATAATTTTAATGCCTAGAAGAATATTGGAAGGTGTTGTCGTTAGTGATAAAATGGATAAGACAATAGTTGTAAGAGTTGAGCGCTATGTTCAGCATCCAATTTATAAAAAATTTATGAAAAGATCTAAAAAGTTTATGGCTCACGATGAGGCAAATTCTTTTAAAGAAGGAGATGCTGTGCGGATTATTGAATCTAAGCCATTATCAAAACATAAGAAATGGGAAGTTATAACGAATAATTAGGTGAAAAGAAAATGATACAACAAGAAAGCAGGCTGGAAGTAGCAGATAATTCTGGTGCGAAAGAAGTTCAGTGTATTAAGGTTTTGGGCGGTTCTAAAAAAAGAACGGCTACTGTTGGCGATACCATTGTAGTTAGCGTTAAAGAAGCCATACCGCAAGGTAAAGTTAAAAAGGGTGATGTTTTAAAAGCAGTGATTGTCCGCACAACTTTTGATGTGCAGAGAAGCGATGGTTCTACCATTAGATTTGATAAAAATGCTGCAGTATTGGTAAACAATCAAGGCGACCCGATTGGCACGCGGATTTTTGGTCCAGTGACCCGTGAATTAAGAGCCAAAAAATTTATGAAAATAATTTCTTTAGCCCCAGAGGTTTTGTAATGATTATTAAATCTAAAATAAAAAAAGGCGACAACATCATTGTTATTGCTGGTAAGGATAAAAGTAAAACTGGTGAAGTTTTGAAAGTTTATCCAAAAGACTTGAAAGTTTTAGTTCAAGGTGTTAATATTGTAAAGAAACATCAAAAGCCAACAGCTAATAATGCTGGTGGAATTGTGGAAAAAGAATTGCCTATTCATATTTCTAATGTGGCTTTTTTAGATCCTAAACAATCTAAACCTACAAAAATAGGCTATAAAATTGCAGACGGTAAAAAAGTTAGATATGCTAAACTTTCCGGCACAGTGCTTGATGTTTAATTAATATAGAAGGAAAAAAATGACTCGTTTATTGCAACATTATAAAGACATAGTTGTGCCAAATTTAAATAAGAAATTTGGTTATACTAACCCTATGCAAGTTCCAAAGTTAGAAAAAATTACAATTAATATTGGGGTTGGGGAAGCCGCATTAGATAAGAAAAAAATTGATGCGCCTTATGCAGAATTAACCCTAATTTCCGGACAAAAACCAGTTGTTTGTTTATCTAAACAAGCTATTGCCGGATTCAAATTAAGAGAAAATATGCCGATTGGCACTAAGGTAACGCTTAGAAAATCAAGAATGTATGAATTTTTAGATAGATTTGTAAATGTGGCCTTGCCAAGAGTAAGAGATTTTAGAGGTCTTACTAATAAAGGTTTTGATGGTAATGGCAATTACTCTATGGGCTTAAAAGAACAGTTGATTTTCCCTGAAGTTGACTATAATAAAGTTGATAAAGTTAGAGGCATGAATATTACTTTCTGCACGACAGCAAAAACTGATGATGAGGCGCAATTCTTATTAAAAGAGTTCTCTATGCCTTTTAATAAAATGAATTAATTGTAAAGTAGGTTTAAATATATGTCTAAAACAAGCACTATATATCGTAATAAAAAAAGAGAAAAACTTATAAATAAATTTATGGATCGCCGTAATGCTTTGAAAGCTGTAACGAAAGATCCTAAAGCCTCTTTAGAAGAAAAATTTCAGGCGCGTTTAGATTTAGCTAAACTTCCTAGAAATTCTTCCCCTGATAGATATCGTGTAAGATGCGAACTTACAGGCAGAGGGCGCGGAAACTATAGAAAATTTATGCTATGCAGACACAAATTCCGTGAGCTTGCTTCTAAAGGGCAAATTCCGGGTGTAATAAAAGCTAGTTGGTAGGAGAAAAACATGGATATTATCGGTGATATGTTAAGCAGAATTCGTAATGGATTTTTAGCAAAAAAATCAGAAGTGGATGTAATTCATTCTAAAGAAAATTTAGGAATATTGAATGTTCTTAAAAATGAAGGCTATATTGGCGACTTTAATGAAATTGAATTAAGAAAAGGCGTTAAAGTAATCAATGTTAAGCTGAAATACTACAAAAATGAATCTGTAATTAAAGAACTTAAAAGAGTTTCTAAACCCAGCAGAAGAATTTATACTTCGGTGGCAGATATGCCGCTAATCTATAATGGGTTAGGATTATCTGTAGTTTCTACCTCTGTTGGAATTCTATCTAGCCATGAAGCGGCTAGTAGAAATGTGGGCGGCGAAATTATTTGTTCGGTTTTTTAATTATACTTAAGGGAATATTAGGATGTCAAGAATTGGTAAGTATCCGGTAGTTTTAAAAGATGGTGTAAGCGCTTCTTTTAGTGGAAACAAAATAAATGTAAAAGGCAAAAAAGGTGAATCCTCTTTAAGTTTTTCTAATCATGTTAATGTGAAATTAGAAGATAATAAAGTGATTGTGTCTCCGGCAAATGATACTATTGAGGCTAGAAAGTTATGGGGAACTACTAAGGCTTTAATAAATAACATGGTTATTGGAGTATCTGAAGGATTTAAGGTTAATTTAGAAATTAGAGGCGTAGGATACCGTGCTTCAGTTCAAGGAAAAAATCTTGTTTTGCAGCTAGGTTTTTCTCATGATGTTATTTTTCCAATTCCTGCAGGAGTTAACATTCTTTGTCCCGATCAAACCCATATTACGGTGGAAGGCACAGATAAACAAGCGGTTGGTCAAGTTGCTGCAAAAATTAGAGAATTTAAAAAACCTGAACCTTATAAAGGCAAGGGTATTAGATATGAAAATGAAAGAGTAATTGAAAAATCAGGTAAAAAATAAATGTTAAGAAAAATTAAAGATAAAGCGGCTTTGGTAAAATTAAGACGGAAAGAAAGAGTTCGCTATAAACTAAAAAAGCTGAATAAAGATAAACCAAGATTAAGTATTTTTATATCAAATCTTCATATCTATGCTCAAGTTATAGATGATACTACAAGTATGACTATGGCTTCGGCATCAACTATTGATAAAGAATTGAAAAAATCTCTCAAAAAAACCTCTAATAAAGAGGCGGCTGAAGTTGTAGGTAAAGCTGTAGCTGAAAGATTACTTAAAAAAGGTATTAGTGAAGTAGTATTTGATAGAGGAAGTCATATCTTTCATGGCAAAATAAAAAGCCTAGCCGATAAGGCAAGAGAAACCGGATTAAAATTTTAAGGAGCATTGCGTATATGTTAGCAACAGAAAAAACTACTGCACGTAGGAAAAAAAGAGAACCTAGAGATAAAATAGAGCTAATTGAAAAATTAGTTCATGTTAATAGGGTAGCCAAAGTTGTTAAAGGCGGTAGAAGATTCGCTTTTGCGGCGCTTGTAGTTGTTGGTGATGGTAAAGGTAAAATAGGATTTGGCTCAGCTAAAGCTAGAGAAGTTCCTGATGCAGTGGTAAAAGCAACGGCTGCTGCTAAAAATAATATGGTGCATATTCCTATGAAAGAAGGAAGAACTTTGCATCATGATATTGTAGCAAAATTTGGTGCGGGTAAGGTAATTATCAAAAGAGCAAAACCCGGAACAGGCGTTATTGCCGGAGGTGCAATGCGTTCAGTTTTTGAAGCAATGGGCATTCAAGATGTTGTGGCGAAATCTATCGGTAGCACGAATCCTCATAATTTAATAAGAGCTACTTTAGCAGGATTGCAATCTATTAGTTCACCGAAATTTGTGGCTAATAAAAGAAATAAAAAAGTTTCAGAGGTTCTTAATAAAAAATCTAATGAAGATGAAGCTGTGGAATCAGTTTCTGAAACCGTATAAATATTAATAGGTAATTAAAAATGGCGAAGCAAGCGAAAAAATCTTCTAAAACGCTGAAAATTCAGCAAATTAGAAGTGCAATTACAAGACCGCAAGACCAAACTGCAACATTAATTGGGCTAGGTTTAAATAAAATAAATAAAGTAAGCGAACTGGAAGATACATTAGCCGTAAGAGGAATGATTCGAAAAGTTTCGCATTTAATAAAAATTATAGAAAATTAAATATAATTAAGGTATTAGCTATGAAGTTAAATGAAATTAGAGATAACAAAGGCGCTACGCATTCTAAGAAAATAGTGGGTAGAGGAATTGGCTCGGGTCTTGGAAAAACTTCTGGTAAAGGTCATAAAGGACAAAAAGCCAGAGGCACAGGTAAAGTTAGATTAGGCTTTGAGGGCGGTCAAAATCCTATTTATAGAAGAATGCCGAAAAGAGGGTTTAATAATATTTTTGCTAAAGAATATTTTATTATCAATTTAGTTGATATTTCTAAATTAATTGAAAGCGGTAAAATTGATAAATCAGCAGTAATTTCTTATGAAAGTTTAAAAGAACGCTCGGTTATTAAAGGCTCTTATGATGGTTTGAAAATTTTAGGCAAAGGTGAAGTTGCACATGCTGTAAATGTGAAAGTTTCTGCTATTACCAAAACCGCTGAAGAAAATATCAAAGCTAAAGGCGGGCAAGTAGAAGTTTTGGTTGAGAAAAAATTTATCAGCAAAAAGAAAGAAGATAGTAAATAAGGTTATAGGCAAATTCTATTAAGAATTTGCTGAGAAAATAGGATATAAACAGAGATTTAATGGCGAAAAAATCAAATACATCCTCTGAGGGATTATGGTCTAAAGCAAGCACACTTAGAAATAGGATTCTTTTTACCTTAGGTATTTTAGTAGTATATCGTTTAGGTTCTTATATTCCTGTGCCTGGTGTGAATCCTCTTATTATTAAAGATTTTATGTCGGGATCTAGCCAAGGGCTTCTAGGCATGTTTGATTTATTCTCCGGCGGATCTTTAGGCAGAATGACAATATTTGCTTTAAATATTATTCCATATATTACTGCTTCAATTATGATGCAGCTTTTTGTTGTGGTATCCCCAACCCTAGCTGAATTAAAAAAAGAGGGTGAAAGCGGCAGAAGACAAATTAACCAATATACAAGATATTTAACGCTGGTGGTATGTTTTATTCAAGCAATATCTATGGCTTTTGGTTTAGAATCTTTGCAATCCGGAAGTTTAAGAGCTGTTGATGATCCAGGTTGGATGTTTAGATTAATGACTGCTACAACTTTAACAAGCGGAACATTTTTTGTGCTTTGGATGGGTGAAAAAATTACCGAAAGAGGCATTGGCAATGGAGTTTCGCTAATCATTTTTGCAGGAATTGTTTCTAACTTACCTTTTGCAATGGCTACAGTATTTGAATTAGGTGAAAAAGGTGCTTTATCGGTTATAGAAATTATCGGCATAATTGTTATGATTGTAGTGATAATTTATGGCGTGGTTTATGTTGAAACGGCTCAGCGGCGAGTTATGGTAAAATATCCTAAAAGGCAAATGGGCAGTAATAAAATTTCGGCTGGTGATACTTCTTACTTGCCGCTTAAAATTAACAATGCTGGGGTAATTCCGCCAATTTTTGCATCTTCGCTTTTATTGGTGCCTTCTACACTTTTGGGATTCTTTAGCGGCAGTTATTCTTGGTTATCGGAAGTTGCTATTTTCTTTAGCCGCGGCGGTGTTCTATATTTGGCTCTTTATGCTTTATTAATTATTCTGTTTGCTTTCTTTTATGTTTCTGTTGTGTTTAATCCTAAGGAAACCTCAGATAATTTAAAAAATAGCGGCGGTGTAATTTTAGGAGTAAGACCGGGTCAAGATACAACCAATCATTTAACTTTTATTCTAAATAGGCTTACAGTAATTGGGGCAGCCTATTTAGTATTAGTTTGTTTATTGCCGGAATTTTTAATTTCAAGATTATCAATACCTTTTTACTTCGGCGGAACAAGTTTATTGATTGTGGTAAGTGTAACTATAGATACAATTACGCAGGTGCAATCACATTTGATGTCTTACCAGTATCAAAGTGTTTTGAAAAAATCTAAAATTATGGGTAAGTAATAAAAGTAAAAAGAGAAGTTAGCCATGCAAAAAGTTGTAATCTTAATTGGAGCGCCGGGCAGCGGCAAGGGAACGCAATCAAAATTTATAAAAGAATATTTTGGTTTAGCGCATATATCTACTGGAGATATGTTAAGAGAAGAACAAGCTGCAGGAACCCCTCTTGGTTTAGCGGTGAAAGATATAATAGCTCAAGGCAAACTGGTTGATGATAAAACCATGGAGGCTTTAATAGAAAGCAGAATATCTAAAGATGATTGTAAAAATGGCTTCATTTTAGATGGATTTCCAAGAACTATTGAACAAGCCAGCATGTTAGATGAAATATTTAAAAAGTATTCTATCACAAATGCTAAGGTTATAGAGCTTAAAGTAAATGAAGATCTTTTAATTAAAAGAATCACAGGCAGGTTTACTTGCAGCAAATGCGGAGCTATTTATAACAAGTTCTTTAAAAAACCGGCGATGGAAGGAGTTTGTGATGTTTGCGGCTCAACAAACTTTACTACTAGAGATGATGATACTGAAGAAACCATTAAAAAAAGACTAGATGTTTACAATTCTCAAACTAAACCTATTTTAGAATTTTATAATAAAAAAGGTATTAAGTTTACCATAGATGGTAGTGTGGATTTTGAAGAATCTAAGAAAGATATAGTAAGCATTATTGAAAAATAATAAAGATTTAATATTGAGTGCAAGGTAATTTTTAAGCTCAATAATTAAAATACTACAGTAATTAAAAGTAAGGGTTGACATAATCACTTTTATTGAGTAAATTATTTTAGTGTTTGTAATGTAATGTATTAATTAACTAATTAGGATAATGGGAGACATAATTTGGCTCGTATAGCAGGTGTAAATATTCCAACAACAAAAAAAATAGGGATTTCTTTAACCTATATTTATGGTATTGGTAGAAAAACAGCATTAGATATTTGTGCAAAAGCAGGCGTATCGCCAGATGCTAGGGTTCATGCTTTGAATGAAGAAGAAATTTCAAAGCTAAGAGAAACTATAGACAATAACTATGATGTTGAGGGTGATTTAAAAAGAACCGTTTACATGAATATTAAAAGATTAATGGATTTAGGTTGTTATAGAGGGCTTAGACACAGAAGAAATCTTCCGGTTCGCGGGCAAAGAACTCATACCAATGCTAGAACAAGAAAAGGTCCAGCTAAAGCTATCGCTGGTAAAAAATAATTTGGGCTTAATAACAAATAAGCGGAAAAGTGGAAATTTAGGAATACAATATGGCTAAATCAGCAGATAAGCAAAAAGTAAAAAAACGCGAAAGAAAAAATGTTATTACCGGTGTAGCGCATGTTAGTGCTAGTTTTAATAACACTTTAATAACAATTACAGATTTGCAGGGCAATGTTATATCTTGGTCATCTTCTGGGCATCAAGGATTTAAAGGTTCTCGAAAATCAACTCCTTATGCGGCGCAAGTAGTGGCAGAAGATGCGGCAAAAAAAGCAATGGAACATGGACTTAAATTTATATCTGTAGAAGTGCGCGGACCTGGAACTGGTCGCGAATCTGCTTTAAGAATGTTTCAATCAGCAGGACTTGTAGTTACTTCAATTAAAGATGTTACACCAATTCCTCATAATGGTTGCCGTCCTAGCAAAAAAAGAAGAGTGTAAAAAAAAAGTCTTTTATACGCCTCAAAAAAGCAATGTGCTTTTTAGGAAAAAAGAGTGTAAAATCATTGAGGAATATGCTAATATTTATCGTAATTATATTATAATTACATTTATAATAAAAAACATGTTGCTGCTTAGGTGCTGACTCGGAAAATAAGGCTATAAAATAGCGAATTAACAGGTTTATAATATATTATATAGAGGGTTGCTGTGATAGAACAAAATTGGCAAAGTTTAATAAAGCCTAATAAAATACAAATTACTCCTGATGCAGATAATAATGTAACAAAATTAGTTGTTGAACCTTTAGAAAGAGGATTTGGAGTTACTTTAGGAAATGCTTTAAGAAGAGTGTTATTATCATCTTTGCAAGGCGTAGCAGTAACTTCTATTAAAATTACAGGCGTAGAACATGAGTTTTCTACAATTCCCGGAGTTTCTGAGGATGTAACTGATATAGTTTTGAATATTAAGAATTTAAAAATTAAATCTCATACTTTAAAGCCAACTTCATTGGCGTTGAAAGTTGTAGGACCGAAAGTGGTTACGGCCGGCGATATTGCAGAAGATCATAATATTGAAATTCTAAATAAAGACTTAGTTATCTGCACAATTTCTGCTGGAAGCGAGCTAGATATGATTCTTAATATTGAGGTTGGCAAAGGTTATGTTCCAATTGAAGCTAGAGCCGTTACTGATAAGGAAATTGGACTTATTCTGGTGGATTCTATGTTTTCCCCAGTGGAAAGAGTCCGGTATGAAGTTGAAAATTCCCGTGTGGGTCAAGTAACCGACTATGATAAGTTATTTTTAGAAGTAATAACTAATGGTTCGCTAACTCCTGAGGAAGCAGTGGGGTTTGCGGCGAAAATTTTACAAGATCAGCTGTCTTCATTTATTAACTTTACTGTTCCAGTAGGAGAAGTTAAGGAAATTAAGGAAGAAGAAAATAAACTGCCGTTTGATAAAAATTTATTGAAAAAAGTAGATGATTTAGAATTTTCTGTGCGGTCGGCTAATTGCTTAAAAAATGATAATATTATGTATATTGGCGATTTAGTTCAAAAAACTGAAGCAGATATGCTAAAAACACCAAACTTTGGTCGTAAGTCTTTAAACGAAATTAAAGCAGTTTTAGAAAATATGGGATTAACATTAGGCATGCAAGTTGATTCTTGGCCGCCTAAAAATATTGAAGAATTAGCAAAAAAATTTGAAGATGATTAATCTTTAGTTTAAAATATTAAATTAAATTTTAAAAGTATTGTAAAAATAAAATTAGACTGTGTGCTTAGCACATAATTGAATAAATAGTCTTAAAAATTAAGAGGTTGACTTAAATGAGACATAAAATGAGCGGTAGAAAACTAGGAAGAACAACAAGCGAAAGGAAGGCTTTGTTTAAAAACATGGCTAATTCTTTAATTACGCACGAACAAATTGTTTCTACTCTGCCAAAAGCTAAAGAAATGAGATCTTATGCTGATAAATTAATTACTCTAGCTAAAAAAGGCACTATGCACCATAGAAGACAAGCCTTTGCTTTGTTAAGAGATGAAGCAGTTGTAGCTAAATTATTCTCTACACTTGGTGTTAGATATAAAGATAGAAACGGCGGCTATACTAGAGTTTTAAAATACGGCTTTAGAAAAGGTGATAATGCGCCAATGGCAATTATTGAATTTGTAGAAAGAGATGTTGCTGAAAAAGGTAAAATGGATAAACTAAGAGAATCACAAAAAGCTGCTGAATAGGGCTAGAGCTTTTTAATTCTAAATGAGAGAATCTTTCGTAAAAGAAAGATTTTTCTAAATAAACAGAAAGATAGAAAATTTAAACTTAATTATGGCGTGCCATTAAGGTTTAGGTTTTTATCTTTTTTTTATTTAGAGCTATATTTTGCTGCAGCTCAAAATTAATGATTAACTGCTTGAGGTATGAATCCCTTTTTCATTTCTATGAATAGCGTATATAATTAACTTAAATAATCTATTTAAATAGGAAGAATCATGCCGAATAAAAAAGTTATATTAAATGTTTATAAAGTGGTGGGCAGGGTTAATAACATTAACACCAATATAAACTTGGTGGATTTATTAAAAGCACAGCTTCCAAATACATCAGTAAAAGATAGGATTCTTCGCCGCAGCATGCAGGACGATACCCGTGAGAGTGATTTAATAAATTGGTATAATATAAAAGATAATGCCGTTGAAGGCATGTTAGTGCGGATTAAAATGGAAAATAAGACGCCGTCAATCCAAAAAGAAATTCTCAATAGCGAAAATTTTACTTTGCAAGAAGTAGATTCGCCTACGGGCGAAAATATTGAGGGCTTTATAAAGCAGTCGCTGCATTTTGCTGTGAAAGAGCATTATATAGCAGTTCATAATCGCCCCGATTTTAACCGCAGCAGCCTTGAAACTTATTTTGCAGCCGTCTTAAAAACACCGGCTTTAAAGCTGCTTCCAATTAATGAGGCTAAAACTGAATTAGATCTATCGCAAACCAAACAAATTATTATTGGCGACAAAATGCTTAAAGCTATAAGCAATGAGGAAAATAACGAAGATTCTTTTACTACAAAATTAAACCCTCAAGAATCTAGTGCTAGCCAAATTTTAAATCTTTCAAAAAGCATGAAAGAAAAATTTTTAGAGATTCTTATTGATAATAAATCTCTTGATGAAGAAGTTTTAGCAGAATATGTGAATTTTTCTATAACTCTAAATGTTAAAAAGCCTGCAGATGAAGCCGAAACTGCAATTTTAGAAAGTTTAAAAATATCTGATTCTTCTCATATTAAAACAAAACTACATAGCGGCAGAACTTTAAATAGGGGAGCAATGGTTATTCAAAGCATAAAAGATGTCCGCCTAGTTGGCAATAAATATCTAAGTGATAGTGAAATGTATAATTATTTGTTCGAATTAATTGCTGAAGCTAAAGAAAAATAAAACCATAAATAAATAAACTAAATATATTTAATTTACTTATTTATGGTTTTTTAGATTGCTCGTTTCTTGTAAATTAATATTAAAACTAACGACCAGCAGGGGCTGGAACAGTAGGTCTAGCAGCAGGAGCAGTGCTGTTGGCAGCATTTGCTGGAGCTGGAGTTGCAGCTGCATTTGAAGCAGGCGCAGCAGCGCCGTTTGTTTCATTAACAGCAGTAGTATTAACACTGGCATCAAAAGCATTGGCAGGAACTGCTGAAGAGTGATGCTCAATTATTTTACAGCCTGCTTGAGTATTTTCTAAAGCGAAAGTATATCTTGCTGCAATACTGCTAGTTTGATTTTGATCATTAGTAAGTGTAAAAGTGTATAAACCAGATACAACTGAAGAACCTTCGTAATTAACAACATTTATAGTATTCCAAGCCACATTTACAGCTTTATTAGTGCCGATAAAATGTTTGAAATAATTTTCGCGTCCGGCAACTGAAGAAACCGAGTCTTTAGCCACAGTTCCCATTAAAGTTGCATTTTCCACATACGCAGTAGTGGCAGCCGAAGTTGGATTTAAAGAGGCAACGCTTTGACCCCAAGTATTTAATGCAATTTTTGCGGCTTCATCTGTGCATGGTGCAGCCGATAAAGCTGTGGCAAATAAAATGCTACTACCGATATATAGTAATTTTTTCATAATATAAACACTCCATTTTTTTATATTTAAACTAATGTTATTCTAACATAATTTTTAAATTTAATAAAATTTTTATTTATTTATATGTCTTAATTTAAAAAACAAGGTAAATGTAATCTACAGTTGAGTATTTGCCGCATATTCGCCGTTTGTAAACAAGCGTAAATTTTTTAAGACTTTTTAATTAATACTATGCTATAATCAAAAGTTATAAATATTGAAATTTTAGCTTGCATATTAAAAGCTAAAAAGGTTAATTGCTAGGAAGTTTTATGTTAAACAGTGAATTTTTTTTAGATATAGCTTATATATTCTTTAGTTTTGCGATGTTTATAACGATCTTTTTGTGTCCTGTAATATACATAGTTTTAAAACTTTTTAATTATAATTTAAAATATGATTATTATAAGTTAAATTATACAGTTTTCTTTTACTACTTACCGCTGGGGCTTATTCTGTATTTTTATCCTGAAGCAGTTTTAACCAGCAGCGGCTATTATATGGCGTTTTTTAGCATATTGATTCTTTGTCTTTATAACTTGCCGTTAACTTATTTATTGAATAGCTATGTTTTTATAAAAAACGGCATTAAAAATTTCCTAATAATATTTATGCTTTTTACAAGCATTCATTTAACTCTTATTTATATTTTGTTTCAAGTTCTTAATTAGGTTTAACCATGAAAAAAACAATTTTTATTTTATTATTTACAGCTATTACTTTAAATAATATTTATGCTGAAGAAGTCTCTCATGGAATTTTGTCTAAGGCTATTAATTCTGTGGTTAGTGTTGTGGCAACATCTAGGGAATCTAATGTTGAAGAGTTTCTCAAATCAAGCAATACTAAAGGAGATAAGGCTTCTGGGGTTATTATTGATGTAGGCGGCTTAGTTATTACCAATAATCATGTTATTGATGATAAATCACTTGTTAAGGTAATTTTAAACGATGGACGAATTTTTCGTGCTAAAACTTTAATTAGAGATAAAGACCTAGATTTAGCTATTTTAGAAATTCAAGGAGCTAAAACTAAGTTTCAGCCAATTAAATTTGCAACCAGCTCTTCATATTTAGATATAGGAGACAGGGTTTATGCCATAGGGAATCCTTATGGTTTGGGCTTGTCGGTAACCTCAGGAATAATCTCAGCGCTTTCTTCTAAGAATAATACTTTTTCAGGCATGGGAAATTTAATTAGAACAGATGCTTCATTGAATCCCGGAAATTCTGGAGGAGCATTATTAAATACAAACGGTGAGCTTATTGGAATTACTGTTGGAATTTATGGTGATGAATCTATAGGCATTGGTTTTGCGATTCCTATAGAGGTAGTAAAACTTTTTATTAATCGTTCAGTTAATGGTGAAAATATTAAAGAATATGGGCTTGGCTTTAATGTTGTAAATGTATCTTTTGAAATGATTAATAAACTTGGTCTTTCTAGCCCGACTGGAGTAATTATTACCGATGTTGTGCGGGGCGGAGCCGGTGAAAAAGCTGGGGTTAAAGCCTTAGATGTGGTGCTGTCTTTAGCTGGAAAACCAGTGGATTCTACCTCTGCTTTAGCTTTTCAGGTTGCAAGCATTGATAGTGCAGAACCGATAGATATGACGGTTTTACGCAGCGGCAGAAAAATTAATTTGAAAATTAGTCCAGAAAAGATAATTAGGTCTAATTAGTATCAAGTGTAAGAAAATTGCTAAACAGACAGCCTTTTAAAAATATTAGGTGAAATAAAAGGGGTTGTAGATTATACTACTATCATAAAAAGAAATGGAAGCGAGATAACCATCTCGGCTTCTTATTTAGGAGGATAATTAATTAATGCTGAAAAGAATCTTATTTATAATACTTTTACTAAGCCTGCCGATGGGAAAAGTTTTTGCTTATGAGCTAATATTAGGCGGCGGCTATTTGCAGTCTAAACACGAGGGAGTAAATTCTTCTAGCCCTACTTTGCAAATAGATGCTTTTGCTCCTTTGTGGTTTGATGGTTTTTCTTTGGGAATTGGGATTGCTGCATTTCAAACTAATTTAGGAAAATCTACAGTATTAGCTGAACATTTTGGTATGGAAAGTCGTGTAGATGAAAAAAATGTTAATGTTGCATTGTTTCCTACCTATTTAAGCGCTAAATATGAATACTTTTTTAATAAAGATTTCTCCATGTTTATTATGGGGAAAGGCGGTATTTCCATAGCTGATAAGCGATATTACAATGGCTCAGAAACAAGCGTGGTTAATGGCGAAAAATATACCTCTAATGATAAACTTGAGGTTTGGGGCAATAGCATGTATGGCGGCACTTTGGGGGTATCTATTTATAAAAACTACATGATTTCAGCCAGCTTTGAAAGTGTTCGTATAAGAAATGTTAATTATAATACTAGTTCTTATAAGGATATAAATACTAATGCAACTCTTGCCAGCACTGCCGGCAGATTCCTTAATTATACTTATGTTAATACCATGTCTGTAAAACTTAGCTATGCCTTCAGATAAGGTTGAGAATATTATAATTGGATTGCATGATTCTAATCAAAGATTAGATAAATGGTTGTTGTCGCGGTTTCATAACCTTAATAACTCTATGGTGCAAAAACTAATAAGAACCAAGCAGATTAAGGTTGATGGCAAGGGTGTGGTGCATAATTATATTTTGCATGCGGGAGAAAGTATCCGCATTCCGGTTTATTTTATTTCACAAATTAAAGATAATAAAAAAAGCAAAAAAGTAGTTAATCCTGCAAAATATCAAAAAGAAATTCAACAGCTTGTTGACTGTGTTATTTATAAAGATGATAATTTAATTATTCTTAATAAGCCTGCAGGGGTTGCAGTGCAGGGCGGCACTGATGTGGGCTTTAATATCAGCATGGCAGCGCCTTTTTTAAGATTTGAGCTTGAAAATAATCCGCTGATAGTTCATAGAATCGATAAAGATACCAGCGGTGTTTTAATTTTAGCAAGAAATAAAGCTGCGGCAGGATATATGTTTAATCTTTTTAAAGATAAACAAATCAAAAAAACTTATATCTGCCTAGTGCACCCTTTTATTTTAAAAAAATATCAAAATATAGGGTTAAGCGGCACTATTTCCGCTCCTCTTTTAAAGGAAGGAAATATTAATGCCGAGGGTATAAGCATTAATGAAAACGGTAAAGAGGCAATTACTAACTATAAGGTTTTAGCTTATAGCGGGGATATTGCTTTAATGGAAGTGCAGCCGCTAACCGGAAGAACTCATCAAATTCGGGTGCATATGGCAGAATATTTGCAAAATCCTATTGTGGGAGATTTTAAATACGGTGCAGTTCCTTTGCGGGAGAAAAATATAAATTATCGCAAAATGTATCTGCATGCAAAGTCTATAGAGTTTATTTCTATTGACGGCAAGAAAATTTCCATAACCGCTGACTTTGACAATAATTTTACAGATACTTTGCAGATATTAAATTTACAGATATAATTCCCTGTCTAAAAGAATAAGGAATTATACCTATGCTTATAATTTTACAAATATTTTTTAACTAAATTATTAATATCGTCTCTGCCAGATAATCCAATAATTCTTTCAACCTCAACACCGCCCTTAAAAATAATTACTGTAGGAATCGAACGAATGCTAAAATTACCGGCTGTAAGAGGATTTTCATCTACATTAAGTTTTACAACAGCAGCCTTTTCGCCTAAATCTAGGGCAACATCTTCTAAAATCGGAGCCAGCATTTTACAAGGACCGCACCAAGCTGCCCAAAAATCTACTAATATAGGCTTGCTTTTAGATTTTTCAATTACTTTTTCGGCAAAATCAGCATCTTTAATATCTAGTGGCATTATAATATTCTCCATTTTTTATCTATATACTAATAGATAGTATTAAAACTATATTTTTTCAAGCAGTATATATTTTATCTGCGCACTTGATTGCAATAATTTGTTTGTTTGCTATATCTCATTTCCCCAAATTATCAGGACCAAAGGATTCTGGGAGTAATTCGTTTAGGGTAAAAGTTTTTTGGAATCCTTTTTGCGAGAAAATATGGATTTTAGTATCGCTGTTGCCAAATTCACGGATTTTTTGGCGGCAGCCGCCGCAAGGAGTGCACAGTAAATCTTCCATGCCAATTACTGCAATTTCTTTAATTTTTTTTTCTCCGTTCATAACCATAGCGGCAATAGCCGAACATTCGGCGCACCACCCCTGTGGGTAGGCGGCATTTTCAATATTAGCTCCGCTATAATAATTGCCATTCTCTGATAATATAACCGCTCCTACATGAAAGTTAGAATAAGGAGCATAAGCATGTGCTTGCGCTTTTTTTACTAAATCAAAAAATTTATCCATTTTCTTTCTCCATCTCGTCATGCCGTGCTACGACACAGCATCCATTTGCAGAATATTGCAACTACATGTTTGCATTTTGTGTAATCACCCTAGGAATGCCGTGTCGTAGCACGGCATGACGATTAGGATATTTTTTCATAAACAGGTTTAACTTTTTTAACCGATTCTTTATTATCAGAAATTTCTATAATTTCATTAAGAATTTTACTAATTTCGCTAAATTGCTTTTCCTCATTATAATGCAGAATGGCAAAAGGAGTGTTTTTATCTACTGCTGAGCCAATTTTAGCAACATTTTCTAAACCTACAGATAAATCCAGCTTATCGGTTGGAGTTCTGCGCCCTCCTCCTAAATGCACTAAGGTTAAACCCAAACTTCTATTATTTAAATCAGCAATATAACCGTTTTTATCTAAATAAATTTCTTTTTGAAATTTTGATTTCGGTAAAACTTTTTTGTAATTAGTTAAAATACTGCTATTGCCGCCTAGTGCAAAAACCATTTTTTCAAAAGTTTCGGCAGCTTTTCCAGAGCTTAGCGTTTCTTCAATTTTAGACTTTGCTTCTTCAGCGCTGCCGGCAATTTTAGAATTCAGCAGCATTTCAACTGCCAAAGAGACAATAATTTCATGGAGTTTTGGCTCTCTTTTAACTCCATTTAAATATTCTATGGATTCTGCTATTTCCAAAGAATTTCCTATGTTAGAAGATAAGCATTCATTCATATCGGTAATTAAAGCAGAAGTAGGCACACCGGCACTGTTTGCTATGCCTACAATAGTTTTTGCTAAATCGCGTGCTTTTTCATGGCTATCCATAAATGCTCCGCTGCCCGTTTTAATATCCATTACTAAATTATGAATTCCCGAAGCTAGTTTTTTTGATAAAATTGAGGAGGCAATCAACGGAATAGATTCTACAGTGGCAGTAGTATCGCGCACTGCATAAATTTTTTTATCCGCAGGAGCTAAATTAGAGGTTTGCCCAATAATTGCACAACCAACTTCCTTAACCACTTTTTTAAATAATTCTGTGCTAGGATAGGTATTATAATTAGGAATTGAATCCATTTTATCGGTGGTGCCGCCGGTATGCCCTAAGCCTTTGCCAGTTATCATCGGTACATAAGCACCTAAAGAAGCCACGATAGGAGCTAAAGGAATAGATACCAAATCGCCGACGCCTCCTGTAGAGTGTTTATCTACTATTGGTTTATCTGCTAAATCTTCAAAAGTTATAACATCACCAGAATCGCGCATGGAAATGGTAAGGTTTTTTCTTTCGTTTGCTGTTAAATCGTTAAAGAAAATTGCCATTGCCATAGCTGAAATTTGTTCGTTAGGAATAGAATTATCAGATACCCCTTTCACAAAAAAATCTATTTCTTCTTTAGATAGCTCTTGTTTATCTCTTTTTTTTCTGATTAGTTCTTTTATTAAAAACATAATTAATACTCCTTTTAAAAAGCCGTGCTACGACACAGCATGGCTATAGGTTGTTAATAATTAGACTTAGATTTTTCTCCTAATAAATTATCCAGCAGTGAAGATGCTCCGAATCTAAAAGTTTTATTTGTTATAAAACTTTCACCCATAATACTAGAGGCAGTTTCTAAATATTTTAAAGATTCTGCAAGGGTTTTAATACCCCCAGCAGCTTTAAACCCGCAGGCAGATTTAGAATTTTTAATTTCTTCTATCATAAATTTTGCTGCCTCAATGGTAGCATTAATTTCTACCTTGCCGGTTGATGTTTTAATAAAATCAGCTCCAGCGTTAATAGAAATTTTACTGGCTTCTCTAATAAGTTTTTCAGTTTTTAATACGCCGCTTTCAATAATTACCTTAAGTGTTTTCGGGCAGTGCTTTTTTACCTCCTGCACAAAAGATTCTACAGATGAATAATTGCCATGAATTATCTCGCTGTAAGGCATAACCACATCAATTTCATCAGCACCGTTGTGTAAAGATTCTTCAAGCTCTTGCAAAGCTGCCGCTAAATTATTAAGCCCCAATGGGAAATTAATTACAGTAGCGATGGGAATGTTTTTATTTAAAACACTCCGTGCAAACTTAATAAACTGCGGATAGATGCAGATTGCGGCAACATTTACTTGATTAGCTTTAATGCAAAGATTTTCAATAATAGGGTTTGTATCGTTTAAATTAAGCGAGGTTAAATCTATTAAAGATATAATCTCAGTATTGTTAAAGGTTTTCATTAATTCACTCCGCATTTTTTGCTAATATTACAAACCTAAGAAGATTCCAGCTAAAATTGCCGACATAAAATTAGATAAAGTTCCGGCGATTACAGCTTTAACTGCCAGCTGTGCTACATGCGGTCTTTGTTTTGGTGAAAGCGAACCCAGCCCCCCGATTAAAATTCCTATGGAGCTGATGTTTGCAAAACCACACAGTGCAAAGGTTGTAATTGCTTGGGTAAGCGGTGTAAAAGAAGCTATGTCTTTAGCAAAATTCATGTAGGCGACAAATTCATTGAAAATTAATTTTTGTCCTAAAAATGCTCCAACTCTAGTGGCTTCTTCCCAAGGAATTCCAAGAATAAAAGCAAACGGCGAGAAAGCATACCCTAGTAGAAAGGAAAAAGACAAGCCCTCAAAACCAAAAATGCCGCCGATACTGCCAAGAATCATATCCATAAGAGTTACCAACCCAATAAAAGCAATCAGCATTGCTCCCACATTAGCAACAAGCATTAATCCAGCACTTGCACCGTTTGCTGCTGCCTCTACCACATTGGTGGGTTTTTCTTCGGTGCTTTCAATATCTTCCATAGTATCTTTTGTCGGTTCGGTTTGCGGATAAATCATTTTAGCCATCAATAAACCGCCTGGAGCTGCCATAAAGCTGGCGGCGATAAGGTAATTCATATCAATTCCTAAAAGCGCATAACCTGCCAGCACGCTGCCGGCAACTGAGGCTAAGCCGCAGGTCATAACTGCAAACAATTCAGAACGGGTCATAGTATTTAAAAATGGACGAACCACAAGCGGAGCTTCGGTTTGCCCTACGAATATGTTTGCTGTAGCTGTTAGCGATTCGGTTCTTGATGTGCCTAGCAGTTTATGAATGCCAAGCCCTAAAGTATTAATAATTAGCGGCATAACTTTAATATAGTAAAGAACCGAAATAAGTGCCGAAAAGAAAATAATAATCGCTAGAACATTTATGGCAAAAATAAAGCCTACGCTGAAGTCAGCCAGAGGACCAAACACAAATGCCACGCCGTCTTTCCCTGCACTTATAGCTGCAGAAACCCCATTAGAAATGTAGTAAAGCATTGTTTTGCCGAATGGCACATAAAGAACAAAGAATGCAAAGAATGCTTGAATAAAAAAAGCACCAGCAACGGTGCGAACATTAATAGCTTTTCTGTTATTAGACATTAAATAGGCGATTCCCAGTATAACTATAATGCTAAAGATTCCAAAAACTATCCTCATATTCCCTCCGTTATAAAAAAATTGCTACAAAATAACTCAAAGTTAATTATATAAATTTTCTTTAATTAAAACAATTAAATAAATTTTAAAAATAAATAAAAAAACACTAGACAAAGGAAAAAATATTATTTATATTATTACATGTTTTCAACGACACAATTTGTTTATATGGATTTGTAGCTCAGGTGGTTAGAGCGCACCCCTGATAAGGGTGAGGTCGGTAGTTCGAGTCTACCCAGATCCACCATTTTGTATATGGAAGTGTCAATGGGGGTATAGCTCAGTTGGTAGAGCGTCTGCTTTGCAAGCAGAATGTCATCGGTTCGATTCCGGTTACCTCCACCATTCTTAAGTAAAGATTCCTATCTTAAGATTTTTTAATTAAATATGTAGTTGTCAACAATAATATTAGAGAGTAAATTTCCTTGCTTCACTCTCTTTTTTAGTATTATTAATTATTCTTTAAAAATTGCCTGTAAAATTTCCTTGTATTATTATTGCTTTCAAATTATATTTGAATGATAAAAAATTTGTTTATTAAAAAGTGAAGTATTAATGAAAATTAGAAATATTGCAATTATTGCCCATGTGGATCATGGTAAAACCACGCTTGTGGATGAATTATTAAAACAAAGCGGAACTTTTCGTGAAAATCAAAATGTGGAAGTTAGAGTTATGGATTCTAACGATCTTGAAAAAGAACGCGGCATTACTATTTTGGCGAAATGCACTTCCGTGCATTATAAAGATTACAAAATCAATATTATAGATACACCGGGACATGCGGATTTCGGCGGCGAAGTTGAGCGGATTTTAGGCATGGTTGAGGGCGTAATTCTTTTGGTAGATTCGCAGGAAGGTCCAATGCCGCAAACGCGCTTTGTAACATCTAAAGCCTTGTCGCTTGGACTTAAGCCGATTGTATTGATTAATAAAATGGATAAGCCAGACCGCCGTCCTGATGAAGTTTACAATGAAGTGTTTGATTTATTTGTAAATCTGGGTGCCAGCGACGAACAGCTAGATTTTCCAATTCTTTATGCTGCCGCTCGTGATGGCTGGGTTTCTAAAACTGAAGAAAAAGAAGCCGATGATGTATCAGCTTTATTTGAGACTGTAATTGAAAAAATTGAAGAACCAAAAGTAGATACAGCGGCAAAATTTGCTATGGTATCAACCATGATTGAAAATGACGACTATGTAGGCAGAATGCTAACCGGCAAAATTGCCAGCGGCAAAGTGCGGGTAGGTGATAATTTAAAAGCCTTAGACCGTGATGGCAATTTAGTAGAAAAATCTAAAGTATCTAAGTTAATGCTGTATGAAGGATTAACTAAAAAAAGCGTAGATGAAGTTGTTGCCGGCGATATAGTGTGCCTTGCGGGATTCTCTAAAGCTACCGTATCAGATACGATTTGCGATGCGGAAGTGGCAGAGCCTTTATACGCAAAACCTATTGATCCGCCGGTGTTATCGATGACTTTTTCAGTTAATAATTCGCCATACGCTGGTAAAGACGGTAAAAAATTAACTTCAAGAGTAATTCGGGAAAGACTTTTAAAAGAACAAGAAATTAATGTTTCTATTAAAATTCAAGATACCGATAATGCCGATACATTGGAAGTTTCTGCAAGGGGTGAATTGCAATTGGCAATTTTAATTGAAACTATGCGTAGGGAAGGTTTTGAGCTTTCCATTGGTCGCCCAAGAGTTTTAATTAAAGTTGAGGATCATGTTAAACTTGAACCGATGGAATATGTGCAGGTAGATGTAGACCAAGAATTTGCCGGCACAATTATAGATACCCTGCAAAAACGCAAGGCAAGAATTGATACTATGTCTAACACAGCCGATGGCAAACAGCGGATTGTGTTCATAGCTCCCACAAGAGGCTTAATCGGTTATTATTCTAAGTTTTTAACTGATACACGCGGCACTGGCGTAATGTCGCGCCTATTTTATGGCTATGAGGAATGGAAAGGGGCGATTGAAAGCCGTTTTAATGGGGTTTTAATATCTACAGAACAAGGCAAATCAGTAGCTTACGGTTTATTCCACTTGGAAGATAGAGGAAAAATGTTTATCGGTGCCGGTGAAGATGTTTATGTGGGTATGATTATCGGCGAACATGCAAAAGATAACGACCTAGAGGTTAATCCGCTTAAAGCTAAACAGTTAAGCAATATGCGGTCGGCTGGCAAAGATGATAACATCATTTTAACGCCGCCAAAACGCATGAGCCTAGAAGAAGCTATCGCTTATATTGAAGAAGATGAAATGATAGAGGTAACTCCTAATTTCTTGAGGATTCGTAAGCAGTATTTAGACCCGAATGAACGCAAAAAGCACTATCGTGCTAAAGCTGAGTAGATTTAATTGACCTATTGTTGAAAAGGTTTTATTATAAGATTATTAATAATGATTTAAAAATGGAGAGGGTATGCTTAGTAAAAAATTAAAAATTTACCAACAACCCTCTTCTTTGTTTGAGGCATTAGAGTTTGATGAAATCAAAAAGCATTTTGATAAGTTAAATGCAGATGAAAGCCATTTCATAAATTCTAATGATATTTGCACTCCAATGGCTTGCGTTAAAGAAATGGTTGACAGTATTCCAGAAAGTTTTTGGGGTAAAAAAAATCTAAAAATTCTTGATAGCTGTTGTGGCAACGGTAATTTTCATGCTTATATTAGAACAAAAACTAAGCTAGAAAATTTATATTTTAACGAAATCAATGAAAAAAGAATCGCTAATTTAGAAAATTACTTTGGTGATAATCTGAATATAACTATTCAAGATTTTCTTACCTTTAAAGAAGATGAAAAATACGACCTTGTGGTTTCAAACCCTCCATATGCAAAATTTAATGAAAATGGCAGAACTTCTAAAAATCATAATTTATCAAGAGATTTTATAAAAAAAGCTCTAAGTATAACCAAAAATGGTGGTTATATATTATTTATTGTTCCTAATAATTGGATGTCTTTTTCTGATAGAAATATATTGCCTACCGAGTTAACTAAATATCAATTTATTCATATAGATATTCATGGAGCAAAAAAGTGGTTTCCAAAAGTTGGGTCTTCTTTTACTTGGTTTTTATTACATAAAGTTCCTAACAAAAAATCTTTCAGTGTAGCAAATAATTATGTAATGAAAGATGAGCAGATAGTTAAGTTAGATTCTAAACAAAAATTTCTACCGCTTTATGTATCACAAACTGTGATGGATATTTTAAAAAAAACTATCAATAATAATAAATTACCAAAATACAAAATTGAAACTACAAGCGACTTGCATAGAACCACAAAAAAAATGTTTCTTCAAGAAAAGCAGGATAGCGAGTATAAGTATAAAATAATCCATACCCCTACACAGATTGTTTGGAGTAAGAAAAAGCATAAATATCAAGAGGGCTGGAAAGTTTTTATTTCTTTAACCAATCAGTATTCTACATTTATTGATAATTGCGGCATGACTCAAAGCATTGCTTTTATAAGATGTTCTTCAAAGGAGGAGGCTCTTAAAATAAAAGCAGAGCTAGATAATCATATTTATATTTTTTTAAACAATATTACTAGATATGGTAATTTTAATAATATAAGAATATTGCAGCAATTCCCTATATTAGAGAATGTTAATCTTGACTCGCAAGAAATAGAATTTATTAGTAATTTCAATCAAGAATATTATGGCAAAACAAAAAAATAAGAACATAATTCCAGTTAAAGATTTATCTCAATTAGAGTTTGAAATTTCATATGAAGATTTTCAATATAAAGATTATTTTATTCATTTATGTAATCTAATTCCTAAAAATGAAGAAGAAAAGTTAGAAATAGAGGTAGTAAATGAACAACAATTTGATACAGAAGGCTTAGTTTATGTTTTTGTTATAAATGATAAAATATTTAAAATTGGTCATACTATAACCTCAATTAAAAAAAGAGTCCAATCTTATAATTGTGGTAAAACTGAATACAGAATAGCAGGAACAAATTCTACAACTAATTATTTTGTATTACAAAGTTTGCTAAAAATAAATCAACCTGTAAAAGTTTTTGCATTTTTTCCAGAACAGCCAAAATACACTCTTTTTGGTAAAGAATATCAAGATAGCTTTCCTACATCAAAGCGAGCTGAAAATGAAATTTTAAAAAACTTTATTCAAAAGTATAACAAAAAACCAATAGGTTGCACGCAAACTTAATAGGCTTACCTCAACACAATCTTTTTCGGCGGCACGGAAGCACATAAACTTAAAGATTTATCTATGAACGAGGATTCTATAAATCCGCAATCCAGCATTGAAAAAGATATAAAATCATGATTTAGTATTTTATCTTTTTTTGCCCTTGCATTTTTCAGCTGGCTATCACCGAAGTTTTTAATCCAACCATCAGAAAACCATAAAATAGCTGGAATATGAATTTGTTCTAATGGAGCTTTATCATAAGATCCGCCGTGGTAATAATGTTTTTTACCCTCAATGGTTTCTCCTAAACTTTCACCATGGTCGGAAGCGTAAATAAGTATGGAATTAGTAGAATTTAAAACATCCATTAGGCTGTTTAAGATATAATCTGTGTAAAGAATAGAATTATCGTATTCGTTATCTAAATTAGCTTTTTTACAATCTCGTATGTCTGTTGTAAACTGCGAACTGCAAGTAGGCGTCCATTTATTGAAGTTTTCAGGATAGCGATTGTTATATTTATAATGGCTTCCCATAGTATGCAGAATAATTAATTTATTAGGTTTTAGAGGGTTAGCTTTAGCAATAATTTTTTGCAGCTGCGGAATTAAATCGGCATCTGTGCTTCGCATATTATGATCTAAATAAGTAATGCTGTTTATGACTTTAACTCTTGCAAACATTGGATCACGAGGACCGTAGGCATTATTGGTAACCAAATAGGTATCAAAATTTTCTGCGGCAAAGGGAATCACAAAACTTTCTACATTGTCTGTTAAATTTTTTGCAAGGTTTTTACGGAATTCTGCTCCCTCTTTAAAGCCGAATAAACAGCTTACCGATGGAATAGTTCCCGTGTAGCATGAATAAAAATTATTGAAATAAACGAGATTCTTCCGCTTTTCTAATAAAGGATTGGTTTCTCTGCTATAGCCAGACAGCGAAAATCTGTCAGCCCTAGCTGTTTCTCCAATTACTAAAACTACATTATAGGGTTTGTTTTTTGGAAGCACCGAGAATTTATATTGCGAGGCAATATCGCTGAAAGTAAAGTTGCCTCTATTTACGATAAGATATTTTCCTACATTGTAAACATAGTTAATAGGAAAGTAATTGTTATTGATATTAAATATCAAATAAGCGTAGGATTCAACTTTAGAATCTCGGTTTTGAGAGATTTTATCAATATTTGTCAATAAAGAAATAAGTGTTAAAACAATAAGAACAGCGATTAATTTGAATTTCTCTTTAAATGCGGCAGTTAATTTCTTTGGCTTAAGTTTTATTTTAAAACTTAAATATATTGGCAGTAGTATTGCCAATATAAAATAAGGCAGCATTTTCCAAGAAAACCCTGTGGAATGCTCTAGCGCTTCGGACGGATTTGTTTGCATAATCGCCATAATGACAGTTAAATTAATTTCTACCCCTAGAAAGTAGTTCATATAAAAGAATATGGCGTTGGCAATTACAAATAAGGAAAAAATAAAACTTAAAGCATATCGGTTAATAGAAAACAGCATCAGCACAAAAGCGATGGCTACCCAATTAATTAATAAATCTGAAATCAGTAAAAGGCTGATTTCATTGCCAATTAAATTTAATGGGATTGCCAAAAAGGCACTTGATAATAAAATAATAAGATTATTTCTGCTTAACACGGTATTCTCTATTTGCTAATTTTTATATTAATATAGTTTGCAGTCATAATAATTGCAACCCCAATTATTGCAAAAATTGAAGGAACTACGGCAAACAATATAAATCCAAATAGAACACCCCAAATTATTTGAATGTATTGCATGGAAACAATAGACTGCACGGCACCTCGCTGGTAAGACATCATGAAGAATATCATGCCCATAGCGCAAAAAATTCCGCCTGCAGCAATTAACGAGATGGTGTTGATATTATTTGTTAAATAAATACTTTCACCGCTCCAGCCAAAATAGGCTATTGCAACTAAAATACTTAATAAAATATTGTAGATGGCAATGGTGATAGTGTTTTCATTCGGCAGGTATTTTTTCACCACAATACCGCTGAATGCTCCGGTAATTGCTACGCCGAATCCTCCAAGAAGACCGATAACAGCAAAGCCGCTGTGTTCTAAATCCCAAATTTGGATTGAAATCATCACGCCGATAAATCCAAAAATAATTAAGGCAATTTTTTTTAAATTAGGTTTTTCTATAAATAAAATTATACTTAAAAGCGTGGCGATAATTGGCTGCATGAACGCTAGGGAATAAAATATATGAAAAGGCAAATGCGAAATTGCCACAAGAGAGCACAGGGTATTCCCCACTGAAAATATTGAACGCACAAAAACCCATTGCCAGTTTTTTGTTTTGAAAATTGCTAAAGATAACTTTGAGGTGAATAGCCCTATAATAATTAAGGCTGCTAAAATTGCCGAATCCAGCCAAAACATATAAGAAAAAAACGATATGTCAATGCTGCTGAATAAAAACTTATTGACTACATCCATAAAAGCAAAGCTGGTGTAGGCAAGAAAAGATAAGAAGATTCCTTTTTGCAGTAAACTCATTTATTTGGGACTCCTATTAGATACATAAAAATTGAAAAATGTGGCAAAAATAATTACCGTGCTGCCTAACAGTGTGCTAAGCGAGGTTGTATCGTTAAACAGCACATAGCCGAATAAAATTCCCCACAGCAGCTGTGTATATTGCGCTGGAGCTAATGTGGTTGCTTTAGTAATTTGATAAGACTTCATAAATAAAGTAGAGGCAATGATTGTAAACAAGGCGCTGAAAAATATAATGGCAGATACTTCAAAGCTAATATATTTAATTGTATTAGAAAAATCATTAAGCCGACCTTCTCCTGCCAGCAGAATTATGCCTAAGGTAAAAGAGCAGACAGCCACATAAAAAGTAGCGGAATAAGGATTCTCTTCTCTAAGATATTTTCTGGCAATGATTCCTGAAGCCGATCCGGTAATTGCCGTTAAAATAGCTGTAAAAATTCCAATATAGCCAATGCTTGATTGAGTATTGGGCTGCACTACGATTATTATTCCTATAAATCCAATAATTACTGCCAAAATATTCAACCATACGAATCTTTCTTTTAAAAGGGCGATTCCTAAAACAGTTGTCATTAAAGGCATAATAAACACAATAGAGTAGAAAATATCCAGCGGCAGATACAACAAAGAAATAGTTAAGCAGATGTTGTTAATCATAAGAATCATACATCTAATAAAAACTACTTTTTTGTTTTTTATATTGAAAAAAGATTTTCCAAAAGCAATAAGTCCGAATCCTAAAAAAATTAGAACAGCAAATAGTTTCACATAAACAAAATAAATACTTATAGGAATGGAATTCAAATATAATATATATCTAGTGGCGGCATTAGATGCCGAGAAGAATAGAAAAGATAAAAGAATTAATCCGATTCCTAGCTTATTGCTATTAGACATTCGCTTTCTCCTTTTTAGAATCAATAGTAATAATTACATTTGAGGCAATTACAATTAAGCAGCCGATAATTGTATGCAAAGTGGTAATATCATTGAAAATTATATAGCCTAAGAAAACGCCCCAAATCATTAGGGCATACTCAGTAGGTGCTACCAGCTGAATAGGAGTTATTTGATAAGCCTTTAGAAATAAAAAAAAGCCGATTAAACAGGTGCTTGCGGTTAGTAATATAAATGGTAAAAGGTGGGAATCTATAACAAAACTTTCGCTGCCGATTCTAGCAGTAGAGGCGAATCCACTGCAGATACTGCAAATTAAAAAAACATAAAAAGTTATTTTAGTAGAATTTTCATTATATAGATATTTTCTAGTAATAAGACCGGAAGATGCCGAGAAAAAAGCGATAGCTAACGCTACAAACATATAAAATATATATTCTATATGAAAATTATCGGCAAATGGATTGGTAATAATTAAAACTCCAGCGAATCCTAAAGCTAAAGAAAGGCTTTTTAGAATAGTAAATCGCTCATTTAATATGAATACAGCTAGTGTAGAGGCAATAATTGGGTGCATAAAAACTATGGAGTAATAAATATCTAGGGGTAAATATCGTAGAATATAAAAAACTAAGAAAAAATTGATAAAAGTTATAATTCCCCTAAAAAAAATAGCTACGGGATTCTTAACTTTAAATAAGTCAGTTTTAAATTTGTATAAGCCGATTATTAATAAAAAAACTACTATTAAAATGCAGGTTTGAAAGTAAAAAGATACAAAATCAACCGTGTAAATGCTTGAAGCAAATTTAATGGAAGAATCCATAATGCTGTAAAAAAAAGTGGAAATTAATCCCAGAAAAATCCCTAAAGAGTATCCGCCAGCCATTTTTTTTTGCTCCAGTATAAAAATAAGAATTCTAATTATATTAAATATTTTTTAAGATTGTAAACTAATTTTATTTTATTAAGGACAAACAGGCTTTTTTGTTGGGTTTAAAAATAAATAGCAAAAAAGATTTGACAATAAAATAAAAAAAGATTAAGTTAGAGAAGTTGACAAATGGAAAGGAGTTGACAGATAGTTAGTGAGAAAGAAGCAAGGGGCGGGCGAGAGCGTTTGTTGATTGCGGAAGAGAAGAAGAAAGAAAGAGAAGAGAGAGTAAAAATTTTACTGAGAGAAAGCACTTGGAATGTTCTGACAG
>WRAU01000010.1 GCA_009780035.1 Alphaproteobacteria bacterium | reverse complement strand
ATTCCTCTACGATTCCTTCTCTAGCCATCCTACATACCTTCGCTAGCTTCCTCTCCCATATAACAGGCAACCCTCTCTCGCCGCCTACTATCTTCCTTCTCTCTCACTCACTATTTGCTGCTTAACTTCGCATTATTTTCTAACGCCCCATCTTTGCAACCCTCATACTATATTCTACTTTTCTTACCTTGTCAAATTGTTTTAACTTTTTAATGGCAACCACTTTAATCGCAAGGCATTTAATAAAACCGAAATACTAGAAAGGCTCATCGCCATGGCTGCGAACATTGGGTTAAGCAATGGTCCGCCAAACAAATACAACACACCTGCAGCTATGGGAATTCCTATAATATTATAAGCAAAAGCCCAAAAAAGATTCTGCTTAATATTTATTATAGTTTTTTTGCTAAGTGTAATCGCTGCAACTGCATCTTGTAAATTATCGCGCATAAGCACAATATCAGCAGATTCAACTGCTACATCTACTCCGCCGCCTATGGCAATGCCTATATCAGCTTGCGCTAAGGCTGGAGCATCGTTAATGCCATCGCCAACCATGGCAACTTTAAACCCAGAATTCTGTAATTTTCGGACCTCACTTGATTTATCAGCAGGCAATACCCCGGCAATTACATTATCAATCCCTGCCTGTTTAGCAATATAGAGAGCTGTTTTTTGATTATCTCCCGTAAGCATTGCTACCTGCAAACCCATTTTTTTGAGAGCTTCTATTGCTAGTTTTGAAGATTCTTTTATGGTATCAGCCACTGCAATAATCCCTGCTAATTTCCCGTTTATGCTAATATACATAGGAGTTTTGCCATTTTGCGCTAATTTATGCGAATCCTCAAAAAAGTCATCTATAGCAATATTTTGTGCAGCCATTAGTTTAGCATTGCCAACTAATATAGATTTCTCATTAATTTTTGCTGTAATTCCTAATCCCGTAAGCGATTGAAAATTACTTGTTTCTAAAAATGGCAGTCTGTTATTTCGTGCTTCTGATACAATTGCAGCACCCAACGGATGCTCGGAATTAACTTCAGCTGAGGCAGCCAGCTGCAGCAGATCATCTTGTTTGATATGGCTAATAATATCCACCACCTTAGGCTTACCATGCGTTATTGTGCCAGTTTTATCTATAAGAATATAATTAATTTTATGCACCATTTCTAGCGATTCGCCGCTTTTAATAAGAATTCCATTTTCTGCACCCTTGCCTGTGCCAACCATAATTGCTACCGGAGTTGCTAAACCAAGCGCACAAGGGCAGGCAATAATTAACATAGAAACAAATATGGTCATGGCTAAACTCATATTCCCTGTGGCAAAAAACCAGGTAAGCCCTGCAATAATTGCTAAAGCTATTACCGCAGGCACAAAATATGCGGAAATAGCATCTGCTAAACGCGAAATAGGGGCTTTATTACCTTGCGCTTCTTCTACTAATTTAATAATTTGCGCTATTGCGGTATCGCCGCCAATTTTTTCGGCAACAATATTTATATTCCCTGTGGTATTAAGCGACGCTGCATAAACTCTATCGCCAACAATTTTATCTACAGGAATGCTTTCACCGCTTAGCATAGATTCATCAACACTGCTTTGTCCTTTTTTAACTACACCATCTACCGGAATTTTACTGCCAGGTTTCACTGCCAGCACATCACCAATTTGAACCATTGCTACAGGTATTTCATATTCGCCGTCTTCTTTAATAATAACAGCAGTTTTAGGAGTTAAGCCCATAAGTTTTTTAATTGCCTCGCCTGCACGATTACGGCTGATGGATTCTAGAAGTTTTCCTAACAGAATCAAGGCGATAATCACTCCGGCAGATTCATAGTATAAATAATGCACTGCCGCAATATTACCTTGAGAAATTTGCCATGTATTATAAATACTATAAATAAAAGCACTTGAGGTGCCAATTGCCACCAACGAATCCATATTAGGATTAAGCTGCCATAAAGACTTAAACCCAACCGTATAAAATTGATACCCTGCTGCCATAATTGGCAACACCAGCAGCAAATTTATAATGGCAAACAAGAGAGGGTTTTGCATTGGCTCTAAAATTTTTGGCAATGGCAGCCACGCAATATTCAGCATGGGAATCATTGCAATATATAATAGTAGAATCGCAAAAATTGCAGCAATGGCAAGTTTTATTTTTAAGATTTTATTCTGCTTGTGGCGATATTTTTTATCTTCCTCAATCATGTCTGTGGTATTAGTATTATTAGAATTTTCTGATAGAACTACAAATCCTAGTTTATTAATGGCAGTTTTAATAGAATCTTCAGTAATTAACTGCGAATCGTATTCTAAAGATAGTTTCTCTGTTGCTAAATTAACATTCGCCTTTTGCACGCCCTGCAATAACCGCACTTTGTTTTCAATTTTCGCTACACAAGAAGCACATCGCATACCGCGAATATCTAAGATTTTATTTTCCATAATATACCTGCTATTACTAAACTAGATACTATTTATATAGTAATAAATTGGTATATGTAAATAGATAACTTCTTAAAATAAATAAGCAATTTTAACATTAGCAGAATAGCCGTTTCTGACACCCATATAATATTTACCGCCAAGACCAATATTAAAACCATAACCTGCACCAAAACGAGATGGTTTTTGTGAGAAAGTTTGGTCGTAGCCAGCCTCTATTACACCAGTCCCCCCTTGTATTGAGGGGGCATCTATTGCCATATTTCTTGTTTTGGCATTGGCATACCCTGCTAGTTCTTGCTCATAAGCATAGCCAATATATACAATTTCATATTTAGCACGAATCCCTGCTACGCCACGAGAAGACATGATATTAGCAAACTGGATTTCTTCTTGAGAATCTAAAACTACATTGCCGCCCTGTGCTACTATTGCTAAATATTTAACATATTCGTTCAAACTCAACCCATCTACACCCAAACCATGCACTAATCCAGCTCCTGCATGTCCACCGTAATACATGCTGCCAGTATTATATTTGGCGTCTGGAGAATAATCTGCTTCATAATTGGTAATAGCATAACCGCCTCTGGCAGATACATCAAAATATATGCTCCATTCAGCCGATTTTTTAGCGGCTTGGCGGGCTGAAAGCTTGCCGCTTGTGTTTCTTGGTGCGGTATAAGTTGCCTTATTTATATAAGATAGCCTAAATAAAAGCCCTCCGCCGGCATAAGCATTTCTGCCATTACCATTAACTATAGAATCTTCAAATTCATTGTAAGTGTTATGATTACCGCCACCGCCTTCTAAAAATACTCCCATCAAAATATTATCAAGTTTGCTGCCTAACCCTAGCACAAATGACGCATTTTGCGTATCTATTGAGGAGTTATTTGTATTAGTTTGCGAATCACTATTATATTTTATCTGTCCAGCATTTATACTAGAAAACCAGCCGTAATCATCATTTTGCAGAGCTGAGTTTAATGAGCTTATACCATTCTCTACCAGTAAATCTAATCCTGAGCTCAACATGGCAATGGAGGCTATTCTGCCTGCTGATAAAGACTTTGTTTCTGGGTTTAATCTACCAGCTCCACCACCGTTGCCGCCGCCTTCACACAATGGTTGATAATTATTACAGTCTACATTTGGCAAGCTATTATCAGGGTTTTGACATAAATCTTGATTGGCAAAACAACTATCGGGCGGAATTATATCATTCTTTATCACTGCATACAAATTGCCGCCATCTGCCAATATCTCCCAATCGTAAATTATAGTTGCTCCTACCCGAATATGCCTGCTAGCTTGGGTTAGTCCGCTGCCGCTCATATTTTCTACAAGAAATATTTTATCTCCGTCATATAGGGGATTTGAATTTGCTTGCAAATAAAGCCCTATAACTGCTGAATTCATATCTATGGTGGTTTGCGTAGCTTTTAACATTGACTGACTTATATTTTTACCATCTGTATAAAAATTATAGTTCTGAAAATAACCTGCGGTTAATACACTGATATGACTTGATAGGTTTAGATTGTTGCCGCTGCTTACTTTAGTCTTAGAATTGTATCCGCCAAATATAGATGATGTCGATAAATCTGGATTACCGGATATGTTCATGGTATTATTATTTGCCCCGCCTCCCCCGCCATGGTCGTTTGCCATAAATGCAGTATAAATATTAAAACCTTTAATTACAGCATTCCCTGATATATTTATAGTATTGGCATTTACATAACTAGTTCCGTTAGACGTGGGAGACTGTCCCCAACCTCCATATATTACATTATCACCAGAAGCACTGCTAATTTCTCCAGATATGTTTATGACATGGAATTGTGAGTCTGCATCAGCTCTTCCGCCATAAATATCTCCTACATTAGTTAGCCCCCGTGCAGTAATATTTATAGTATTTCTGGTAGCGTTATTAGAACCATTTATAGTATTACCAAAAACGGAAAAGCCATTAAAGTTTATGTTATCTGTCTTCAAATTGATAACATTACCTGTTGAGGTGCCTCCTGTAATATCCCCGCTTGGAGGCGAAGTAACATTAAGAGTATTAGCTAATATGGCAATAGGTAAAGAGAATAATAATAAAAATATTGTTTTCATATATATAATCAAATTTTATAAAAATAAAGTATTATATATATAATACAAATTTGAAAAATTTATATACAAGAATTAATATACGCAACTAAATCTTCAGCGATGGAATTAATTAGCGCGCTATCTTCGCCTTCAACCATTACCCGAATCAACTTTTCTGTGCCAGATTTTCTTACTAATATTCTAGTTGAATCTTGATATTCTTTCTGTTTATTAGCAATATAGGTTTTGATATTATCGTTATCCAAAGGATTCTCAGCCGTAGCAGAATTATATCTTAAATTTTTCAACACCTGCGGCATAGGATTATACAATTTGCAGCATTTGCTGGCTGGTTCATTTAACTCTAAAATGTATGAAAGTATAAATAAACTTGCCAATAAGCCATCGCCGGTGGTATTGTAATCTTTTAAAATTACATGTCCCGACTGTTCGCCGCCAAGATTATAGCCCTCATTTTCCATAGCTTCGCTAACATATCTATCTCCTACTGCAGTCCTCTTTAAATTTATACCTTGGCTTTGCAAATATTTTTCAAAACCCATATTTGCCATTACCGTGCCTGCCACTGTATTTTTATGAAGTTTGCCATCTTTTTTTAATTTAGTAGCAATAATAGCTAGAATATTATCGCCGTCAATAATATTAGCTTTTTCATCAACCATTAAAACTCTATCGGCATCGCCATCAAAAGAAATCCCAATATCAGCCCCTGTTTCCAAAACTTTGCTGCGAATATTTTCAATATGGGTTGATCCGCAATTTTCATTAATATTTAAACCGTTCGGTGAAATTCCCATAGGAACTACCTCTGCACCTAGCTCGTATAAAACTGTTGGTGCAATTTTATAATTACTGCCATTGGCACAATCTACAACAATTTTCATTTTATTTAAATTACAGCTGCTAGGAAAAGAAGATTTAACATACTCAATATAGCGCCCACTGGATTCTTTTAATCTTTCTACTTTACCAATGGAATCAGATTTAACTAGATATTCGTTTAAGTCTTTTGTAAGAAGTTCTTCAATGGCGTTTTCATCTTCATCTGATAATTTATAGCCGTTTTTATCAAATAACTTAATCCCATTATCAAAATAAGGATTATGCGAAGCAGAAATCATAATCCCTAAATCAGCACGCATAGACCGTGTAAGCATTGCTACAGCAGGTGTAGGCATTGGTCCTAACAGAAGAACATCTTTTCCCATGCTGGTAAGTCCTGCTGTTAGTGCGGTTTCAAACATATAACCGGAAAGCCGAGTATCTTTGCCGATAAGCACTCTTTTTGTGCCTTTGGAATTTTTTGATAAATGGATTGCTGCTGCCATACCTACTTTTAATGCCAATTCCGCCGTCATTGGATAAACATTGGCATAGCCACGAATCCCATCAGTTCCAAAAATTCTTGCCATAGCTTTTCCCTAATTTATATTAAATTCTTAAAGATTTTGAATATCTTGGTTTTATACTAGGAGCTTTGGCTTGCAGTGTATAATACAAAACGACAAAGCATAAAGCCAAGATATTCAAAATTCAACTTACTGTGGGCACAGAGGAGCTTAACTCATCTTCAATTTTAATTTCCTCAGCCTTAACTTCACTAGTGTTTTTTACAGCACGGATTTCTTCCACTGTTTTACCTTCACATACAAGTTTTGCCTCAAGCCCGCTTAAGGTTTCATAGTCAAGCAAAGCCTCTGATAGCGCAATATGAGCCGTTGCGTTTTCAGTTAGTATAGTTCTTGCTTTGTTTTCAGCCTCATTTATAAGTTTTCTAACTTCTTCTTCAATTTCTTTAGCAGTATGCTCGGAAGACCCACGCGACCCATAGCCATTTTCATTATCAACATGGCGCACCCTACCAATTACATCACTAAAACCCCACTCGGTAATCATTTTATTGGCAATATTTGTTGCCATTTGAATATCCATTGCTGCACCAGTGGTAATATTTTCTTTGCCAAATTTTATTTCTTCTGCCAATCTTCCGCCAAATAATACTGCTAATTGTGCAGTTAATTGTTTGTAAGACCTAGAATATTCATCTTTCTCAGGAATAAATGAAGTTACCCCAAGCGATCTGCCGCGCGGAATAATAGTTACTTTATGCACTGGATACGCACCATCGCTTTTAAACGCTACCAAGGCATGTCCGGCTTCGTGGTAGGCGGTAAGAGTTCTTTCTTCCTCACCCATTTTTGCAGATTTACGAGCCGACCCCATGATAATTTTATCGCGGGCTTCTTCAAAATCTTCCATATCAACAAATTCTCTATTTTTACGAGCCGCACCTAAAGCTGCTTCATTTACAAGATTTGCTAACTCGGCTCCTGAAAACCCTGTAGTTCCTCTAGCAATAACATTGATATTAACTTGAGAATCCAATGGCAGCTTATTAAGATAAATTTGCAAAATCTTCTCGCGCCCAACAATATCCGGCAATGGCACAGTTATTTGTCTATCAAACCGACCAGGTCTAAGCAGGGCTGGATCTAGCACATCAGAGCGATTCGTAGCTGCTAGAATAATAATTCCTTGATTAAAGCTAAAGCCGTCCATTTCTACAAGCAATTGGTTAAGGGTTTGCTCCCTTTCATCATTGCCTCCGCCAATACCGATACCTCTTTTTCTGCCAACTGCGTCAATTTCATCAATAAAAACAATACAAGGCGCATGTTTTTTTGCTTGATTGAATAAATCACGAACCCTGCTGGCACCAACACCCACAAACATTTCTACAAAATCTGATCCTGAAATAGAGAAAAAAGGCACCTGTGCCTCACCTGCTACAGCTTTAGCCAACAAAGTTTTTCCAGTTCCCGGCGAACCAACAAGAAGTGCTCCCTTAGGGATCTTTGCGCCTAATTTTTCAAACTTTTTAGGATTTTTTAGGAAATCGACCATTTCTTCTAAATCATCCTTAGCTTCATCTACTCCTGCTACATCAGCAAAAGTTATATTAGAATCTTTAGGGGTTGAGAGTCTAGCTTTAGACTTTCCAAACGAAAAAGGATTGTTGCCGCCTCCCGGAGAACCACCGCTAGAGTTATCGCCGCCGCCACGGAGAGAACGAATAATCATAAAAATTAAAAACACAGCTAAGGCAATTACAATAAAAGTTCCTACGCCGCTGCTAGCACTATCGGGCATAGCAATAGAAATATTAACTCCTTTATCTCTAAGCTCTCTAATAATATCATTATCATTCGGCGGAAAAGCAGTTAAATACACTACGCCTTTTTCATCAACCGCTTTTAGTAAATTGCCGTTAATAGAAACTTTTTGGATAGTATTAGTATCTAGCTTACTTAAAAATTCGGTATAAGTAAGGTGCTGTTCGGCTGGGGCGCGTTGGTTTAAAAAGAAGTAGTTATAGCCTAAAGCTAATCCCATAACCACCAAAATAATTACAATAAAATTATTCCTATTCTTCAATATTATTTCTCCTATTAATAGAATTATTCTAACAAATTTATTTTGAAAAAAAACCCATAAAAATGGCAGCGGCAGACTTATAATTAAAATGCTGCCACTGAGCATAATTTTTCAGCGGCATATTTTTTTGAAAAAGACAAGGCAATCCCCAAATAAAATCGCCGTCAAAGCCATAATTTTCAAAATATTTTTTAAAAGTTTTATCTTTAATTTTACTAAAATAAGTTTCCTTACTCATTTTATCTATAAAAATTTCTTTGTTTTGCCAAAAAGCTGATAACACAAAACGGTTATCCCAAAAGGTTATTGAGCTATTTGCTTTAATTCTGCCGCTAATATTTTGATTCTTATAAATAGCTATTGTCTCTTTTTTTACTTTCAGCAGACAATTTCCTAAAGAATATTTAAAAGAATCATTTGAATTCAACTTCTGCAAGAAAAATTTTACTTTTTCTATTTTTACTTCATAATTTTTGCCATTAGCAAATTTTAGCAGTTTTCTTAGGATAAAAATTTTTATATTATCTTCATACTTATCAAATAGTCTTAAATTTAATTTAAGCAAGCCAAATTTGTTAATTAATATTCCCTGCACTAAAAATTCAATAGCTTTCTTTTCTAATTCTACACGATTTTTAAAATTCATTTGATATTTATCAATTAAAAGCTGTTTATCGGCAGCAGACATAGCTTTGATTTTTTTACGATTAACAACTCTTGTATATTTATCGTTTTGGTTAGAAGGATCTTCTATCCAAGTATCTGTGAATTTTTTTATGGTGTAAAGAATCTGTGCTTTAGAATAATTAAGAAAAGGACGAAGAATTATGGCTTCCTGTGAAACAACTTTTGAAGATATTCCAGCATTGCCAACAAGATTTACGCCAGATTCTTCCCTTTGCATAATTGTTTCAAGCTGATCATCTAAATGGTGTGCGATAAAAAGATAAGGAAACCCATATTGTTTTGCGTAGTTTTTTAATAAGCTGTAGCGGTCTTCTCTTGCTTTATGCTGGACAGCGCTAACAATAGGAATATTCTCTCTTGTTAAAATTACACTTTTAATGCCCTCTTTCGCCAGCAGTTTGGCAACAAAGGCTGCCTCTTCTGTGGATTCTCTCCGCAGTTTGTGGTCAATAATAGCGGCAATTAATTCTGCATTAATTTTTTGTGAGAATATTTTTAGCATCATACTTAAGCAAAAGCTATCAGCACCGCCAGAAACTGCTACTAAAAATTTCGGGCGAGGAGGCAGAATTATTAATTTTTTGATATTATTTTCAAAATCATCTTGATTAATTTCTAGTTTCACACGGCTGCCTGTATTTTAGATAAGCTCTCAATTAAGAGGGCTCGCTAATATTTTTATTTATAGTAATAATAATTATATACAAAAAATACCGATATTTGTATTAATAAACTAAGCAGTTTTGGTTATAGTTTTTGGAGGACTTCTTAAATAGGTTTTTACTATCCATGCATAGCCTAGCGTTAATACTAAAGCTATAAGAAATTTAATAACCCATAACGATTGAGCATCTATTTGTCCCTGTTGATGCAAAATACCCATTCCCCAAATATCAAAAGCAAAACCTAACATGCCATGAAAAGTAAAAAGAGTAATAATATAAACTGCCCAATGCTTAATAAGCAAAGGAAGAACAAAGCTCATAGGCCATGTAAAAATAATCCAAGACCATAGTAGTTGTCCTAAATGACCGTTGACACCAATAAAAGGAGCATACTGTTGTCCTAATAACCGAAACCCTGCATACAAAAAACAATCTAAAACAATAATAAACACAGCGATTTTAAAAAGCAATGCACCTTTAGCATTAACATCTAACAACCTTACATTACTAAAGAAATCTGCAAAAATGTTAGATTTATTATAATAGTTATTAATAACAACATTCTTTTCACTATCTAAATCTTCTAAATTTTCAGCAGATTCTTTAACCTTGGTTTTAGGAACAGAGAATCCTTTATCATACATTTCTATTTCTGGATATATATCCTGCGGATTTACATCTAATAATTTACAGATTTTCATTAGCAACATTAAAGACATTTCGTTATAGCCATGTCCGTATTTTTGTGCCTGCTGTGTGGTTACTCCTAAATATTCTCCTAGCTCTTTAAAGGTTTTTCCCTTTTCTTTTAACAATCCCGCTAGATTGCTTTGTGTTATTCTTAGTTTTTTTCCCATTTCTTTACTCCTTTCTTACAAATACCCTCTCTATTATAACATTGCACTAAATAGTTGTAAAGTTATTCATATATGTATATTACATTTAGTTTTTTATATAAAATACGAATGCCGTGTAAAACACGGCATTACAGGGATAAAGATATTATTATAAAGGATTCGCTATTCTTGAGTATTGCAGTTTGACATTTCTCTGATGCGTTCAATAAAAGAAAGATCTGATGGTCTTAGCTCATATTCGGGATCAATTTCTTTAATTTTAGTCATAGTTCGTTCAATTCTTTGAATTGAAACACAAGCCTCTGGATATTTTTTAAGGATAGCAAAAGATTCTGTAATTCCAATTAAAGACAGCATAATAATATCGGGGTCTTTAGATTTATTATAAGCTGCCACTAAAAAAGGAACTGATTCTTTAGGCTGTATATTAATAAGATAAATTTCACCTAACAAAAAATTAACTTTATCTACCGTCCGTTGATAGCTGGCAATAAAATCTTCATCTACTACTTTTTGTTTAACCGCAGGAGCAGAATTTTCTACAGCGTTATTTCTTTCTACCGACCCTTCACTCATGGTGCTTCTGCCCTCTACATTAAGAGGATCTTTAATTAGCTCTCGTGATGGCTGCGGCTGAGTTTCAATTTCTTTATAATAATTAGGGTTATCTTTAACATCTTTAGCGAGGAAGCTGGTTAAAGATTGCTTAGCTTGATCTAAATTTCCTAATAGAATCGCTGAAAAAGCATAATCAACATCCGAATCTTCAATATCTTTTACTGAAAATACAGGTTTTCCTAAAATACTTTTAAGCCTTTCAATTCTTAAAGATCTAGTATTATCAAGCTCTTCCTTTTTCTTATATTCTGCTAGTTCATCTTTAAGATTTTTAGATTCTTGATCTTGCTGCATAACTTTATCTTTAAGATCTTCAACTTCTAAATTCAGCTTAGAAATTTCTTCCTGCCAAGAGAAGTTATCGTCTGCGCTTTGAGATTGTTTTACTTTATCTTCCGGAACTAAGGTAGCAGTCTCTGCCTTTAAAACATTAAACAACAGTAAAACTAACAAAAATACTAAATAAAGTTTCTTCATGCTTTATCTTAAATTCATAAATATTAAAAAGAAGATAATTAACTATTAAGCAATTATCTTCTTTTTATACAATTAATAATACTATTTTAAAATAGTAACAGTTCTTCTATTTTTAGCATTACCTTCTGGAGTATTAGAAGTATCAACTAATCTTTCTTTACCATAAGATACGGTATCAATGATATTTCTATCAACACCGTTTTTAACTAAAGCATTCTTAGTTGCGGTAGCTCTTCTTTCACCTAAAGCCAAGTTGTATTCTTTAGTGCCGATAGGATCGGTATGACCTTCTACGGTAACTGCTTTAGATTTATCTTTTTTAATTTTTTCAGCTTGACCTAATACAATACTAGCTTGATCGGCTCTAATTACAGATTTATCAAAATCAAAAAGCACAACCGGATCAAAGCCGCTTACTACAGGAGCTTTTGCAGCGCTAGCAGGAGCTGGAGCTGGTTCAGGTTTTTTGGCAGTGCCGTCATCACTTACAGGAGCTGTAGCACAAGCTGTTAAAATCAGCATGCCTAGTAATAAAAATAAAGATTTGAATTTCATAGTTTTTTCCTTTTTATTAATAAATCACTATATATCTCTATACATAGCAATAGTATATATTAAAAATAATATTTTGCACTAATTTTTTTCGTAGGAATTACACCAAAGGATAAACTAGGGTCTTGGGCATCTCCTGTAGGATTAATTAACAGCTTGTGTCCAGATAATAAATCCATAATATAAAAAGAATATAAATGGCGGTTGCTGATTTTTTTATAAGCATACTGATAAATAATATGGCGACCATCTACCAGCCATACAGGACTTTCTGCCAAGGTATCTTTTGCAACTATTTTTTCAGACCCGCTTAAACTTAGAAGTCCTATTTGAAAATCACCGCTAGCAATTTTCGTAAATAAAATTAAATTAGAATTCGGAGAAAAAGAAGGAGTATAATAATTACCTACACCCTTAGAGATTCTATTAACAATTTTATCTCCTGTATCAAGAGTGTAAATTTTAGGACTTCCAGCCCTATCGGAATTAAAAACAATATATTTATCACCTAGTGAATAATTGCCGGGAATATTTATAGAATACCCCCCTGTAAGTTTGGATATTGTTCCATTCTGCAGATTTATCTCGTAAATATGAGTAGAGCCTTCGTTAGCTACTGCCAAAATTATTTTTTTATTATCGCGAGAGAACGATGGCGCTAGGCTTAATCCTTTAAAATTAGCTAGTTTCATAACTTTTTTAAAATAAATATCGTAAAAATAAACTTCGCTGTGCCCCTCGAAAAAATCTGCATAAACAATCATTTTACCGTCATAAGAAAACGAAGGCGCAAAAATTGTTCCGCGGGTTTTTACTAAGGTTTCCATATCTTCGCCATCGTAATTGCTCATAATCATTTTATTGCCGTCAACAAATATGAGAGATGAAGTAAAATAGCCTTTAATTCCTAAGCTGGATTCATAAATTTCATTAGCAATATCGTGCCCGATGCGGGTAATTTCTTTTCTATTGGCTGCGGCTTTTACATTATAGCCAACATTTCTAAGAATATTTCCTTGTGAATTTAATATTGACAGTTCAATATTGTAGGTTTTATTTTCAGCCGCATAATTAATTTTTCCAACTACAATATATTGATAATGATTATAAGGATAAAGGTCAATTTCATCTAAGGCATTTTTTAAATCAGCATTGCTAGATAGAATTTGTTCATAAGAAAATCTTAAATCAAAAACACCGCTATTTTTTATATCTCTGCTGAATACTGCTTTTAGAGATTCGTATATTCTTTCGGAATTGTCATCTACATAAAAATCAGATACTAAAAGAGAAATCGGCTGATAATCTTCGCTTAAAACATCTACCTCTAAATCAAAGGCTTGCAAGCCTTGAGTGCAAACAACTAAAATAATCCCCAAAAATAATTTCTTCATTATTCAAATAATCCTTTTAAATTTATTTTTATGGTAAATTTCTGCCAATAAGTAAATTTTCCTTGCGGTAAGATTAAAGTTGCACATTTTGGGTTATTAAATAAATATATCACACGATTCTCTAAATTGCTTAGCTCTTTAGGGGGCACAATTTTATCACCCCGCAGAACATTAATCTCTTTTATTTTAGCATTTTCAGCCATGCTAAACACTAGATTTATAGTCTCGGTATTTTCTCTTACAAGACCAAGCGAAGATAAACATTGCGAAATTTGGTTAGACAGCGCTTTTTTATCGGCATCGCTTAAAGAATAATTATCTTTGCTTAAAATATCAGCAGGCATTTCGGCAATGCTGCTTACAACCGCACTCATATTGTCATCTTTAGCAGCAGAAACATCGATAGTTTTTCTAGGAGGCAGAGACGGTTTTTTATTTTCCTCAGTCGGAGCTACTGGGTTTAAATATGGATTATTATCCGGCAAAATTGGTTTAACTTCTGCTTTTGATTCCTGCGGCATAACTGAATTTAAATAAGGATTAGAAGAATCTTCTTTTGGATAAACTTGATTATTCTGCGGAGATACAATAGGAGCATTGTTTTGTTTAGGTATTGGGGCTATAGGAGACGGCACAACTGGTTTTGGCGCAGGAGGAGGCATTTGCGTCGGCACTACGCTTGGCAATGCCTCTTTAAGCAACTGTTCTTGTTTCTGTGAAGTTTTTGGTTTTGGCAAAGCTGGAGCTTCTTCCACTGCTTTTTCAATAACTTTTTCTTGAATATCTTCTTTTAGGACTGAATCTAATAATTTCTGCACCTCAACTGTTTTTTCCTGCTCAGCTTTTTTCTCATCAATAAGCGGCGGCATATTTTTTTTAGTATTATTAGGAGTGGGCAGCGATGCAAGTTTAATTTGAATAGTTTTAGGTTTCGGCGTATAAAAAGAAAATCCTAAAACTATTGCCGCAAGCAATATATGTAAACCTAAAGATATTAGTATAAATCGCAGCATTACTCATCTACTTCAGTTACAAGAGATATATTAGAAAAACCAATTTGATTAAGCTGGCTCATAATTGCAATAACTTGCTGATACAAAACATCACGGTCAGCCTTAATAAATATTTGTGAATCTTTATCATAAGCCTTCATAGCATTATTAATATCTTTTAAAGAAACTCTTTTGCTATCTATATAAATATTATTTTTCTTATCAACCGACACCACAACTTTTTTACTGCCTAAATCGGCGGTTAAATTCGGTGAAGATTTCGGCAGGCTAACATCAAAACCCATATTCATCATGGGAGCAGTTACCATAAAAATAATTAAAATAACTAAAAGAACATCTACAAACGGTGTAACATTTATTTCAGCTATCAAGCGATTCTTTTTTCTCATATCGTTTTTTATTAATCCTTTTGCGCTAAATAAATCAGCTGTTGAATTAAAATATTGTGAAGTTCGTCATATTCATTAATTTTGTTAGAAAAATAGTTATAAGCTGCTGCTGCCGGAATTGCCACAAAAAGTCCAAAAGCTGTCGCAAACAATGCCTCAGAAATTCCCGGGGCAATAACCGACAAGCTGGCAGAACTGCTAACTCCAATTTTTTGAAAGCTATTAATAACCCCCAGCACCGTGCCAAACAAGCCGATAAATGGCGCTGCGTTAGATATGGTTGCTAGATTGCTTAAATTTTTATTTAGCTGACCTGTAGCTTGGGTTAAAATAATTTCGCTTTGCAGCCGCACCTCAGATAAATTAGCTTTACTGCCCTTTTTATAAGCACCAAGAGTAAAATCAATAAATTTTGAGTAAATGCCGTAATTATTTTCAGCATATTTTTTAACATCAAAAAGATTCCTTTTAGCAAAAATACGGCTAATTTCTTCATATTCCCTAAGTAAGTTTTTATAGGTAACATATTTCTTAAAAATTAACGCCCAAGAGTATAAAGACAATATAAACAGCAAGCTGAATACTGCTTTTCCTACAACTCCTGCATGAATAAACGCATAAATAAAGCCAAAGTTTTCCATTAGTTTCTCTCTTCTGTAGAGTTGCTGTTAGTATAAATTTCTGATAGTTTTTCAAAGATTTCGGGACTGATTCGCTCAGGCTTTAAATCTTCTCCAATGCTTAGAAGATGAATTTCATTAGCGGCTGCTAAAGTTTCACCCACATACATTTCGTGTAAAAATACAAGGCTGGCTTTTTTAAGTTCCTTGATTGAGGTTTTAACCACTAAAGTATCATCAATTTTTGCAGGGCTGTAATAATTAATAGAAGTGCTGCGAACCGCCCAATTCTGCCCTGAAAACTTTATTTTTCCAAATAGGTTTTTTAAAAGTTTAGACCGCCCTCTTTCTGCATAGTTTAAATAATTGGCAAAATAAACTACTCCTGCAATATCTGTATCTTGATAGGTAATATCCACACTAAATGTGCATGCTTCATTAATATTCATAAATTTTGCTCCTTTATAAAAATAGATCTACTTTTTTTGGTTTTAAATTAAAATACGCCCATGCTTTTGGGGTAATAACCCTGCCCCTTGTTGTTCTGTTAAGAAACCCCTTTTGAATTAAAAACGGTTCTACAGTATCTTCAATGGTGTCTTTGCTTTCAGAAAGCACCGTAGCGATGGTATCTATGCCTACGGGACCGCCATCATAAAAATCAATAATTGCTCTAATATATTTTCTATCCATTTCGTCCAGTCCATTACCATCAACCCCTAGCTTCTGCAAGGCACTTTGAGCAAGTTTACCATCTATAACATCTTTTTTTGAAACTGTCAAAAAATCTCTAATCCGCCGCAATAATCTATTAGCGATTCTGGGAGTTCCACGCGACCGATGCGCAATTTCGCTTAGCCCCTCTTCATTAATTTGTAATTTTAGTATTGATGCCGAGCGTTTAATAATTTCTTGCAACTCAATATCATCATAAAACTGCAGCTGCAAAGTTATACCAAACCTATCGCGCAGGGGAGCAGAAAGCAAGCCGTATCTTGTAGTTGCACCCACAAGGGTAAATTTCGGCAAGTCAATGCGCAGCGACCTTGCAGTTGGACCTTCGCCTACAATAAAATCTATTTTATAATCTTCCATAGCTGAATATAAAATTTCTTCCACAGCAATAGGCAAACGGTGGATTTCATCAATAAATAACACGCCGCCTTGTTCTAAATTAGTAATAATTGCTGCTAAATCTCCCTGTTTAGAAATAGCCGGACCAGAAATATATTTAATTCCCACACCCATTTCACTAGCAATTATATTTGATAAAGTGGTTTTGCCTAAGCCGGGCGGACCATAAAAAAGGATATGGTCTAATACCTCTCCTCTAGTCCGTGCCGCATCGATAAAAACGGCAAGGTTATCTTTTAAGCCTCGCTGACCAACAAAATCTTCAAGTTTTGGCGGACGAATTGATGTTTCAATATCATCTGCCTCTAAATCACTTGACACTAGCCTATTTGTATCCATTTAATTCCATATTTTTTATTTCACTAAACCTTGTGCCATATATACTAAAAATTCTTTAATTAGCTCTTCGCTGCTTAAAGAAGCTGAAGAATTTTCTTGAATTTTATCTATAACTTTCATAATTTCAGCCTTAGTATATCCTAATCCTAACAGGGCGGTTATGGCATCGTTGGTATTAGCATTTTGATGTATTGAAAAAATATTTTTACTATCAATAGCATTAGGAATATTCTCAATTTTCGTAATTTTATCTTTCAGCTCAACCACTAGCCTCTGAGCAACTTTAGCCCCTACGCCGTTGATAGATTTTAGCGTTTTTATATCCTCAAATAAAATAGCTTGCGCTATATCGTTGCTAGAAAGCTGCGACATCATTTGCAAAGCTACTTTTGCACCAACTCCCTGCACGCTGATTAATAAATTAAAAAGCTGTTTTTCAGCAGAATTTTTAAAACCATAAAGATTAATAGCATCTTCTCGGACAATGGTTTGGATATATAAACTTAAATTTTCACCGGCATTCATGCTTAACGCATAGCCGTTAGGAGTATAAACCAAATAGCCCACGCCGTTTACATTTAGTGTAATGCCGTCATCTTCTACGCTATCGATAATTCCTATTAATTTTGCTATCATAAATTTTTCTCGTTTATTTGATTATATAATATAAATTAAATATTAATAAATAATAAATTGACAACCATTGGCAATTATTAAATAATATTAATGTGGGCTTCGTAACCCATAGGTGCATTGTATCCGGTCTCGCCTATCCGTAATATATGGCTCTTTTTTTATATATATTATGCTTGGGCGGGAGGGTAGAGAATACAATACCCTCCGGGGAAATAATCTTGCTCTTTGATACAGTAGAGTTACGAACCTCCCGCCCTTTATAAATTTATATTAAAAGAGAGGCTGCAAATGACCGATTCTACCAAAAAACCCGCATTAGCTCATTACGATATTAAAACACAGTTTAATAATCTTTTATATAATTCTGCTATGATTATTAAAAATTATGATGATTTACTGCTGGAAATTAAAGATTTAATTGAAAATTCACCGCAAGTTCATGAACTAATAGCAGCTCACTACAATAAAATAGCTGATAGACACAGACGAATTAATGGCATACGAGAAACCTTTAAACACTTTGATAAAATTTACAAAGTAGAAAAAATTCTTAACAGCTATTACGGAGCAGAACAAGATGTGTTGAATATAATTGAACTTGCAATAAAAAATAGCAATGATATTAAATAAAAAGCTATAGCTACAATAGACATCGATTTTTGAAATTTAATTACAAATACTTATGATAGCCATGGCAAAGTGCAATTGATACAGCATCAATTGCATCATCTTTCATATTCGGCAAACTCGGCATAACAAACTTCAGCATGGCTTTAACCTGTTCTTTAGTAGCATGTCCGTTGCCGGCTACGGTTTTTTTAATAGCCGTGGGAGTATATTCAAAAACTTCCAGTCCATAAATTGAAGGAATCATAAGAGCTACTCCTCTGGCATAGCCTAGCTTTAATGCACTGCGAGGATTATTGTTTACAAAAGTTTCTTCAATCGCCACTACCTGTGGATTAAATTCGGCAATAACTGCAGAAAGCCCCTCGTATATTTTATGAAGCCTAATTGAATCACTATTCTTAGCATGAGGATGAATAATGCCGCAGTTAATAAATTGGATGCTTTGCCCGCTAACCTCAATTACCCCCCAGCCAGTAAAGTTTAATCCCGTATCAATACCCAGTATTTTCATGGAATTTCTTTAAGGTTTGTATAATTATTTAGAGCAACAACAAATTCTGGAATCACTAAAACTAAAAAGTATCCTTCCCTTTGATTGCTGTCTTTCATGGAGCTAAAATCATACAAATATTTATTGCAAATATTCATAGAGCAAATAAAAGCATAATCTTCTAGCTTCATATAAACAACATTCGGTGAGCCTGCTAGCTCTCTGGCATTTAGCACAACCCTTTGCAAATAGAAAATCGCCTCAAATCCGAAATCATCAACTATTTTATCTAAAGAGTTTTTAATTTCTACTTCTGAATACTGCATTCTGCTAGCTTCACGATTCGGCGGCAAATTGCCCACCAGCACACCGTCATCTTTTTTATTATTACGGCTGTCAACTGACACTCCGTCATCTTGTTTATTATTTTCTGCAACCGGAGAATCATCCGGAGAAAAAATGTTGGGCAAAGGATCAGGAGTTATAGCTGGGTCTGGCTCTGTAGATTCCGTAGAGTTGTCTGGAGTGCCGTTTGTATATTCGTCAAATAAATCAGCAATAAAATGATTTTTCCCTGACATAGTTTTATCAATTTGCGGTTTATAAATCATATAAACTGCTTTAACTCCTAGAGAGACAAAACAAGCAATCACAAGAATAATTCCTATTCCGGAAAGGCTTTTTAAATTCTTTATAATGCGGATTTTAACAAAAACATAAGTAAATAATGCCGTTATTAAAACTATAACTATTAATTCTAAATTATTAAGGCTGCCAAAAATTGTATTAAAAAATATGGATAAATTCATTAACCTAAACTCTGCAGAATATCCTGATCAATATCAAAGTTAGAAAAAACTTTTTGCACATCGTCTAAATCTTCTAATTCTTCAACTAATCTTAAAACTGCGGTTGCTTGTTTTACATCAACTACTTTAATATCCATTTTAGGCTTCCAACCAAGATAGGCGCTAGTATATTCCTTGCCTAGCTTATCAGCTAAAGCATTAGCTACGGTATGCAAATTTTCTACTGCGGTTAATACAACAAAAGATTCCTCTTCTTCTATTATATCCTCTGCTGCTGCCTCGAGCCCTATTTCAAAAATTTTATCAAAGGATAGATTATCTTTATCAAAGGTAATAAAGCCTAACCTATCAAACATAAAATTAACGCTGCCATTTTCGCCTAAATTTCCGCCTAATTTGGTAAACCAAGAACGCACCTCACTAGCTGTGCGGTTACGATTATCGGTTAATGCTTCTACAATTACCGCAACTCCACCCTGTGCGTAGCCTTCATAGCGGATTTCTTCGTAATTTTCGCCAATACCTACACTTTGAGCTTTTTTGATGGCGCGCTCAATATTATCTTTAGGCATATTGTTAGCCCGAGCCTCAGCAATTGCTCCCCGTAATCTTGGATTGCTAGCAACATCGGCTGAACCCATTTTAACTGCTACTGTAATTTCTTTCTGCAGCTTGGTAAATAATTTTGATCTTTTTTTATCCTGTGCTCCCTTACGGAACATAATATTTTTAAACTGCGAATGTCCTGCCATGATTCTCCTTTATTTTTACCTATTTAACCTTATGCTTTAATTTTTTTGCTTGCAGGTAAAAGCATAAAGTAGTGCGCCTTGCAACCACTATATCCAAGCAAAAGAATTAAAGCATCCTTTTAAGTTCGCCCGTTTTTCTAAACACTCTGTTGAATACTATCATTACCACATGAACTATAACTAAAAATATTAATAAATTAACTAATATTACATGAAAAAATTGCATTAAATGCTTGAATCCAATAATATTTAATTGTAAATAAAGCTCTAAGATTCTGGCAAACTCTGCATCATTGGCGTCTGTATTAGCTAGCATTCCAAATATTGGAATAAAAAATAAAAGTGCATACATGGCAATATGCACTATGGCTTCAACATTTGTTTCTAAGGTTGATGAAGCGTAGGTTTTAGGATATTTATTAAACAAACGCCATACAATATTTAAAACAATAAAAAATAGCATAATTGTGCCAAGAAATTTATGGATTTCTATATCAAATGATGTTGCCGTAATAATAGCTGCTAAAAGCGCGAATCTTCCCCAATGAAAAAACTTTGAGATGGAAGAATAGCTACTATCGTTATCTAGGCTGAATAGTTTACTCATTTTTATTTCCTTTTTTAAATATATTACCATATTTTACGGATTCAATAAAAATACATTTACCGCTATTATCATCAATTTCTAAAACAACCCCCGACAGCATACCTTCTGCCTCTGCAGGAGTTAATCTTGCCTTATAGGCTGAATTTGTTAAGAAAAAGTTCTGCAAAGCAGATTCTGATTCCATACCGATTACAGAATTATAATCACCGCACATTCCGCTATCAGTTAAATAGCCCGTGCCGTTCGGCAGTATTCTAGCATCTCCTGTAGGCATATGGGTATGCGTTCCAATTATAGCACTTACTTTGCCGTCAAGAAAAACGCCCATGGCATTTTTTTCTGAGGTAGTTTCTGCGTGAAAATCTACAATTACAGCATCAATGTTTTCTTTGAGTTTATATTTTTCTAAAAAATTATTGATATAAACAAACGGATCAGATGCTTCTATTTTAGAATACATAAAGAGCTTGCCTAACAAATTAATTACCAATACCTTATAGCTTTTATAATTTAAGATATAAAAACCATTGCCTGCCGAATCAATATAATTAATCGGACGAATTAACCTAGGCTGATTAGCAATATATTCAATAATATTTTGATTATCAAAAGAATGGTTGCCTAAAGTTATAACATCTACACCAAGATTAAAAATATCCTCAGCAATTCCTTGAGTTATTCCAAAACCATGAGCAGCATTTTCACCATTTACAATTATTATATCTAAATTTAATGAAGTTTTTAAATCCGGTAAGTATTTGCTTAAAACTGTCCGTCCCGATTTGCCAACCACATCTCCGCAGAATAGTATTTTCATTGTATTATATTTAATCCTTTGCAAACAGAATATTTTAACCTTTCATATGAGATTCTGTCAAAGTAAAAATGTTTCATGTAAAACATTACATGTATAATTTATAGATATATCAAAATTAAAACATTAGTTTTTTAGAATTTGTAATAACTCCCTGCAATGGAACATCATAATTATCGGTATCAATTTTAGTAACCTCTTGAAAATCATAGGCTAACCCAATATATAATGGATTGTGATTAATAGTTTTATAGTAGTTTAATGTGGCGTCGTAATAACCACCGCCATAGCCTAAGCGGCTGCCATGTTTATCAAAAGCCACCAGCGGGGCTAAAATAATTTCCGGCAGATAAATTTTATTGCTGAATATTTCATAGAACTCCAATATCCTGCTGCCCTGTATAACCTTAGGCAGCAGAATTATGCAAGCATCTTCTATAATAAGTTTAGTATCTACCTCGCCATGAATAGGAGAATAGCAGGCAATTATGGAATTTTTTGAAAAATTAAATTTTTGATACTGCTGAAATATTTTTTGGGAATTATGTTGTATAAAATTGCTATCAAGAGATTTTCTTTCAGCAAGAATAGCATTACGCAATGTTTGTTTATTCATATTGAAAGAGACCAGAGAACCGTATTAATATCATTCTAATAGACCTTCACTAAAAAGGTTAAGCCATATAATATTTCCAAAGAAATAACAGAGACAGCCCTATTAAAATGCAATTTGTGGTCTTAAGAAAAAAATATTTAAACAAATTCCCCAGTCCCATACATTGCATTTATTATACTACAAATTAAATATTTTTTACAACTTTTTGTAAAGATTCAACCGTTTTGGTTAATTTTTTTATTTTTTGATTAAGCTCTTCTATTTCAGCATCAGCGATAGAGGCTTGCTGCTCCTTGCTTTCTTTCAACTCTGCAATTAAAGATATTGCCTCAACTAAAAACAATGTTTCTTGTGATAGGCTCATAAATGAAGTTGGATTCTCTTTTTTTAAGGAAACGATTCTACGATCTAGCAATGCGGCATACTGCTTAACCTCTGCTGTTTCTTCCTCACCGCATCCAATTTTATATAATTTGCCGTTTATTAAAACATCGATACTATTCATGATTTTTTAACTCCGCATTCTTTAACTCTGCTATGGTTTTAGAAACATCGTCAAGGTTTTCTAAAATAGAATTAAGAAATTCACGATAATTTAACAGCTGCTGCTTAAGAACAATATTTTCCTGCTTAAGGAAATCTATATCCTCTGTTTTGCCGATGGAGGGCTTATTTTGTAGTAGATAGTTTTTAAGGTTCTCTAACTCATAATTTAATATATCGAGAGTTTTTAAATCCTCTTCTAATTCCTTTTTCACAAATTGCCTATTTTAAATAGTTTTTATTTTTTTGTTATTTATGTTATAGTTCTACAATGTTAATATTATTATAGTAAACATATGATTAAAATACAAGGAGAGAAACATGACTATTCGTGTAGCAATTAACGGTTTTGGCAGAATCGGAAGATTAACCCTAAGAGCTCTTATAGAAAACAAAAGAACTGATGTAGAAGTTGTAGCAATCAACGATTTAGGAAGTGCAGCGACTAACGCTCATTTATTAAAGTATGACAGCGTTCACGGCATCTTAAATGCTGATGTATCTACTAAAGGTGAAAACATGGTAGTAAATGGCAAAGAAATTGCTGTTTGCGCTGAAAGAGATCCTAAAAATTTACCTTGGGGCAAATTAAATATTGATGTTGTTTATGAATGCACCGGTATTTTCACAGCAAAAGAAAAAGCTGCTGCCCATTTAGCTGCAGGAGCTAAAAAAGTTATTATTTCAGCACCTGCTAATGATTCTGATTTAACGGTTGTTTATGGTGTGAACCATAATAAATTAACAAAAGACCATACAATCATTTCTAATGCATCTTGCACCACTAACTGCTTAGCACCTGTGGTTCATGCTTTGCATAAAAGTTTAGGCGTGGTTAAAGGTTTCTGCACCACTGTGCATTCTTATACCGGCGATCAACCTACTCTTGATACCTACCACAAAGATTTAAGAAGAGCTAGAGCAGCTGCAATGTCTATTATTCCAACTACAACCGGAGCAGCAAAAGCCGTTGGTTTAGTATTGCCGGAACTTAAAGGAAAACTAAACGGTTCTTCTTTAAGAGTTCCGACTCCAAATGTTTCCATCGTTGATTTTAAATTTATTTCCAGCAAAGCTACTACTGCTGAGGAAGTTAACAAAATCCTTACCGACTATGCTAATGGAGAATTAAAAGGAATTTTAGGAGTTGAGGCTGCACCTTTAGTATCTCATGATTTTAATCACGATCCTAGAAGTTCCATTGTTGACTTAGCAGAAACTAATGTTACTGAAGGTGATTTCGTTCGCGTTATTTCTTGGTATGATAACGAATGGGGATTCTCTAACAGAATGTCTGATACTGCAGTTGCTTTAATGAAAGCTGCTAAATAGTTTTTTGGAATGGCTTAAGCGTTTAATAGACGCTTAAGCCTTCTATATTTTAGAATGAAAAAGATTATCTATGTCAATAATCAAGAAGATTTAATTAAGGCTATCTGTAATAACCACGGAGTGGGAAATGATAAAATTATTAATCAAAAAGAAATTAATCAAGAAAACTGCAAAAAAAATATTAAAAACTGCTATAAAAGTGAAAAAAATCTTATAATTGTTGATGCTGTCTTAATTAACAATCTTGGCATGGTTTTGTTACGTGAGACCATTGATTATTATAATACTCATAAAAATTTTATTCTGTTAAATGTGGAAGATTCTCTTCCTTTTCTGCTTTTCGCCATAGAAAATAAATTTAATTTTATATCTACCGTCCTTAAAAAAAAGGACATTAGTAATATTATTGAGCTGGCTGAAAACAGAGGCACTAAAATATTTAGCTTTACAGAAAATATATTTGAGTGTTTAATAACTAATTAAAGATATAAAAATCATCAAACTATAGATACAAACAACCTGCTTTAATATTAAAAGCAAATTGCGATGTGTATAATATTTTAAAATAAAGTAAATTAAAAGAGCAAAATTATGAAAATAAATGGTAATGCAATTAGACCTGGCATGATTATCCTGCATAATGACAAACTATACAAAGCCGTTAAAACTCAGCATGTAAAACCTGGCAAAGGCGGCGCTTACGCACAGGTTGAGCTTAAAGATGTTATCTCCGGCAATAAGCTGAATGAAAGATTTAGATCAGATGAATCCGTAGAAAGAGTGGTTTTAGAACAAAAAGAATGCACATTTTCCTACATTGACGGCGATTTATACATGTTTATGGATAATGAAACTTTTGAACAAATTCCATTGGCAATTGCAGAAATATCTGAAGATCAACTGCCGTTTATTAAAGAAGGCATTGTAATTACCATAGAATTTTATGAGGAAAAAGCGATTGGAATTCTGTTGCCGCCTCATGTTATTGCTGAGGTAGTTGAAACTGAAGCCGTAATTAAAGGACAAACAGCATCTTCATCTTACAAACCAGCTATTTTAGATAACGGCGTTAGAATCATGGTGCCGCCTCATATTGAAGCAGGCACAAGAATTGTAGTTAATACCGAATCCATAGAATATGTGGAAAGAGCTAAAGACTAACAATGAAGACTCCTTTAATTAATTTAATGGTAATTGCCATTAATAAAGTCTCTCATAGCATTATTAGAGATTTTAACGAGATTAATTTTTTATTGAATAATCCTCAAGCAGCATTAAATTTTGCCCTAACCTCAAATATTAGGGCACAGAAAATTATGGCGGAAGATCTTGCAAAGTTTAAAGAAACCTATAGTGTAGTGTATAAAAATTTAGAGGTTGTTGATAACAAAGATCAATCAAATTTTTTTATCATTAACGGCATTGTAGGCATGAAGAATTTCTCTAAAGGCATTCCTAATTTTGGCATTAGTATTGCATTGGAAAGGGATTCGCAAATTTTTGCGGCGGTAATTTCTAATCCCATTACTAATGAATTATTTTATGCAGAAAAAGGTCAAGGCGCCTATTATAATTCACGGAGAATCCGTGTTAGTGAAAACAAGCCTGTTAATGACTATAATATCATTGCCACTGATTCAGAGTTTCTTAAAAATAATAAAATTAAGGGAAATCCTTTTATAAGCAATGCTAAGGCAATGGATATTTGCTATTTGGCAGCTTCTAAAATTAACAGCTGCTATTTTTATGATAAATCACCAGCTTATGATTTGCTGCCGTCTTTATTAATTGCTAATGAAGCAGGCTTTCGTTTTGATATGGAATTTGATGACCCAGAAAATAAAAAGGCTAAAAATATTTTAAAATTAACCAGCAAAGAAATTAAATGAAGATTCTTCCAGTAATAATTGCGGGATTGTTTAGTTTTATCGTCTTATCTCCCTATTACGATAAGGACAGCAAATATGCTCCAGAAGATTCTTATATGCCGAAATCACAGTTAAATGTTGAGGCAGCTAAGGATAGAATTGAAACTTACTTGAATACAAACAAAGAACCGTTGAGAAAAAGACCAAAGTATGAGAGAATAGAATAGTTTAATAATTTAGGGGTTGCAATATCTTATAAGCGCATTTTAATAAAGTGGGAAACGGATGTTTTGGTTATTTTTAATTGTTTTTATTGATTCCATTGGCTTTGGGATAATTCTTCCTCTGCTTCCTATTTTTGCCTTAAAATTTCAAATTACTGCTTTTCATTTGGGAATTCTCACAGCAATTTTTTCATTCTTTCAGCTGATAACCTCGCCGTTTTTAGGTGCTCTTAGCGATAGATTTGGCAGAAAATATATTATGCTAGTATGCCTGCTGGCAATCGGATTTTCTTATCATCTGCTGGCGAATGCCACTACTTTCCTTGAAGCCCTACTAAGCCGTGCCTTAGCCGGAATTTTTACCGGCAATATCTCGGTTGCTCTTGCTGCAACAAGTGATTTGTCTTCCACAAAAAATCGTGCAAAATATATGGGAATTATAGGGGCAGCTACAGGACTTGGTTTTGTTATGGGTCCTGCTATCGGTGGTTTTTTTGCCGGCGACAATGTAGAAAATGCTAATTTACATCTGGTATTTAATATTGCCGCTATCGCTACTACATCAGCCGGAATTTTATTGGCCGTTTTTTTTAAGGAAACTTTGCCAAAACATAATCGCGGCACTTTTAACTTGCAAACTAAAATAAAACGCACATTGTTTTTAATTTACAATAACCGCAATATGATGTTTTTAATATATCTTTCAGTTTTAATGTGGTTCTCTTTCTCCTCAATCAATGTTTTTTTAACCATATGGTCGGTGGAAAAGTTTGATTTATCGCCGTTTCATTTAGGAATAATCGGCACGCTTTTCGCTTTAACTGCAGCAGTGGTGCAAATAGTATCACCCATGTATATTCAAGGCGGCAAAGCAATTTTAATTGGCTTTCAAATTTCCGCTTTTGCAATTCTTTCTGTATTATTCCACCCATCGCTGCCAATTTTGGGGATAATTTTAGTGTTTATTGCTACAGGTATTGGCATATTATATCCTAACTTAAACTCTACCATATCTATGTATGGCTCTTCTTCGCAAAGGGGCTTTATTCTAGGATTATCACAGTCTGCAGGAACACTAGGGCAAACCATAGGACCATTGATTGTTGGGTTTTCATATTCTGCCTTTAATCCTTCGGCAGCATGGATTCTTATAGGCGGTGGCTTTATTTTGGCATCTTTTATAACCTTAGCATACATGCTTCATGAAAATAAAAATTTTACAAGCAAGCCTTGACAAAAAAACAATATGGTCTTACCATGTATTAATTATAAGAATTTATTAGAGAGTAAAAAATGAAAAAAGATATACATCCGGCTTATCATAAAATATACATTCAATTTACCGATGGGACTAAGATTGAAACTAAATCTACTTGGGGTAAGGAAGGCGATGTAATGATTTTAGATATTGATCCAAAAACTCACCCAGCTTGGACTGGCGTTCAAAAAATGGTAGATAACGCTGGAAAAATTTCTAAATTTAATTCTAAATATGCTGGTTTTGGAATAGATTCCAAGTAAATCTTTGTTCTATTTTGATTTTAATATAGAAAAAAGAGCGCAATTTATTTTATAATACATAAGTAAATTTGCGACTATAGATAAAATCAAAATGGGATAAAAATCTTATAGATTTTAAAGAACCTATCCTAATATGATAGGTTCTTGTTTTGTTGTTTAATTCAAGAGAATTTTTATGCCGATATTATTTTTAATAACTGTAATTGACCTTGTGGGTTTTGGAATGATATTTCCACTTTTCCCAATGTTTAAAATGAAATTTGACCTTAATAACCTAGAAATTGGCTATATTGCTTCTTTATTTGCAGTATTTGGCATTTTCGGCAGTATATTTTGGGGATATTTAAGTGATAAATTTGGCAGAAGACTGCCTTTAGCTTTGCCTCTTCTTGTTGTGGCAGCGGTTTATCATTTAACCGGCAGAACTGATAGTGTCGTAGTGTTTGTTATCTTGCGGTGCCTTGCTGGATTTTTTGCCTCAAACTTCTCTGTAGCTTTTGCTGCAACTGCAGACATGTCAACCCCTGCAAACAGATTTAAAAATATGGGAACCATTAGTGCCAGCTTTGGGTTAGGTTTTGTATTAGGTCCTACAGTCGGCGGCTGGCTGGCTGGAAATGCTTTAAATTTAGAAAATGTCAACTTTACTCTGCCGTTTGATGTTGCTGGAGCATTAAATGTCCTTGCTGCACTTATTGCTCTATTTTTCTTTAAGGAAACCTTGACCTCTGAAGATAGAAAATCACGCCGCCGCTTAAATATAATTTTTCAAATGCAGAAAACTTTTAGAAGTAAAAATGTGCAGTTTTTCACAATGATAATGATTTTATTTACCTCAATAATTTCTGGGGTGCAGGTATTTTTAGGAGTATGGCTGAACGAATCTTTCAATTTTACCGCTCAGCATATTGGATTATTCTGGGGTGTTTCTGGACTAATAATGACTTTAGTGCAATTAAACATCTCTAAGCTATTTACTGCCCGCAAGGCTATGATATGGGGATTTTTCATTTATGGTATAGCTGTATCTATGTTTTTAGTGGCAGATTATATTCATAATGTAATTTTAGTAGTAGCAGCCTTTGCTTGTATGACCGTTGGAGCAGCAATGCTTATGCCAAGCATTAATGCACGGCTATCTCTTGAGGGTAAGAAGAATCAACAGGGTTTGATTTTAGGGGTATCGCAGGCTATGGGCAGTTTAGGTCGCGTTGTTGGTCCTAATCTATTTGGCATATTGTTCTTTATAAGCCATACTGTGGCTTGGGCAAGCACATCAATTGCTGCCATTCTTTTGGCTTTATTAATTATGAAAGTTGTAAAAAAAGAAGTATAATTATTAAAAATAAGGAGAAAAAATATGAAACCATTAATGCCGAAAGCTGTAGCTATTTGGTTAATTGAAAATACTGCTGTTAGTTTTCAACAAATTGCTGATTATTGTGGCTTGCATATTTTAGAAGTAGAATCCCTTGCCAACGAAGAAACTGATAAATCTCTTAAACCAGTAAACCCTGTTGCCTCTGGAGAACTATCACCGTCTAACATATTGGAGTGTGAAAAAGATTCTGCGAAATCTCTTATCTACATTGAATCACAAGAATATAATAATTACTCTAAAGTTTTTAATAAAAATACAACTCAATCTAAGTTTAAAAGAAAAGCTAAACCTGAAGCTATTTTATGGGTTGTGGCTAACTACCCGGATATTAACGATTATCAAATATCTAAGCTGCTTAGCACCACAACTAATACCGTAAAAACTATCCGTGCACGCACCTATTGGAATTATAAAAACCTTGTAGCAAAAAATCCTGTTAGCTTAGGCTTAATTGAAGAAGAAGTTTTATCTAAGTTAATTGAAAGTTCTAAGAGAGTTGAAGGTTCTGCTGATTAAACTAAGCATATTTAAATCAAAAAGAGAGATAATAAACTTATCTCCCTTTTTGATTTATAATAATTAAAACTAGAATCCCTGCTTTTCTATTCTTTTTCTAGCAAGTTTTCTCGCTCTACGAATAGCTTCAGATTGTTCTCTAGCTTTCTTTTTAGAAGGTTTTTCAAAGCCGGTTCTTAGTTTCAGTTCTCTAAAAACTCCTTCTCTTTGCAGTTTTTTCTTTAGAATCCTAAGAGACTGCTCGATATTATTATCTCTAACCGTTACAATACACAAATAAATCACCTCCTCGCTTAATCAAAATACCTATTGATTAAGTAGATTTATTATAATATTTTTTAGTTATATTGCAATAATTATTTAATAGTGTTAAAATTGTGATGTTAGAATTTCTAAATAGATGGAGAAAACAGTATCATGAGTGAAATAAAAAAGATTGGTGTTTTAACAAGCGGCGGTGATTGTTCAGGATTAAATGCTGCTATTAGAGCAGTGGTAAAAAAAGCTACCCAGCTGGGATGGGAAGTATATGGAATTCAAGAAGGAACCGTTGGCTTAATGCAAAGACCTTTAGGAATTATTAAACTAGATGATACTAATGTCAATGCTAATTTCTTAAGAATGGGCGGCACAATTTTAAGGACCATTAATAAAGGCGATCCCTTTAATTATCCAATGCCAGACGGCACTTTTAAAGATAGGTCGCATGAAATTGTTGCCGGCTATAAAGAACTTGGCTTAGATGCTTTAATTGCCATTGGCGGCGATGGCAGCATGAGAATCATTGAAAAAATTACTGCTCTTGGCAATATTAAATTTATCGGGATTCCTAAAACTATTGATAATGATGTGCCTTTTACAGAGTTTCCTATCGGTTTTATGACGGCAGTTAGCGTAGCAGTAGAAAGCATTGAAAGACTGCATGATACCGCCCTTAGCCACAAAAGAGTTATGGTTGCTGAAGTTATGGGACGTGATGTAGGGCATTTAGCTTTACATTCAGGAATTGCCGGCGGTGCCGATGTAATTTTAATACCTGAAATTCCTTATGATATTAATGCAGTTGCTAAAAAAATTAAAGAAGTATATAACAGCGGCAGAAATTATGCTATTGTAGTATGTTCTGAAGCCGCTACTACTAAAGAAGGAACGCAATCTTTTGCCGTAGGAGCCGAAAACAAAAGATACGGCGGCGTAGGTCATATTATTGGTGAAGCGCTTGAAAAACTTACCGGTTTTGAAACCCGCGTAACTACACTAGGTCATACCCAACGCGGCGGTTCTCCAATTCCATTAGATAGAATTATTGCCTCAGCTTTTGGTGTTCGTGCCGTTGAACTATTGCATAGCGGAGCAGACAAACGCGTAGTTGGCTGGGCTAATAAAAAAGTTATTGATGTGCCATTGCACGATATTACTAGCACTAGCGGTGCTGTTGACCTAAACGGTGATATGGTAAAAACTGCTAGAGGACTAGATATTTCTTTTGGAGAATAGTATTACTGGTATTAATAAAAAAGGCTTCTAATTAAAAGATAGAAGCCTTTTTGCTTTTTAATCACTATAATTATACTAAGTCTATAAAGAAATTATATAATTTCTGGCTGCGGTTTAATTTTACTGCCGCGAAGAAATTTAATAAAAAGAACTATAGCAATGCCAACAAAAAGAATGCCTTCCAGTAAAAACATTTCAGCGTATTGTGAAATACCTAACCATGTGGATACGGCAGATAAGAACAGAGGTGAAACAAATTGAGCTAAATACATGGAAGCTACCATTAAAGAAATAGCGTTGGCAGAATTAACCTTAGTAGTATAGGCAGTGGCAAGGCTAAGCATAGAGTTAAAGAATGCGCCATAACCCATGCCAATAAGAAATGAGGCAAAATATGCTCCTGTAATATCCAGACTATGATCGTAAAGAGTAAAAAATCCCTGTGCTATAAAGAGAAGCTGAAAAGCAAATAATAAATAAGAGGAGTGTTTTTTAATAACAGTTAATAAAAGGTTCGCAATAATAGCTGCAATCATATAGAAACTTTGAGCAATGCCTGACTGCACGGAATTCCCTAAATTATGATTACGGATAACAAAAGAGATACTCGCAAAATAATTAAAAACAAAAACCATAATTAAAAAATAAACTAAACATATATATAAAATTTCTTTTTTAAAAATAAGTCCAAACACAAAAGGATATTTATGATTTGCTGCCTTTCTTTTTGCTTCTATTTGGGTATAAATTAAATACAGCGGTATTAAACAAAGGAGCGGAGTAAGAAAACCAAACCGCCAATAAATAGAGGTTACATACCCAGTTAGAACTAATAAGAAAATCCCGCCGACATTGCTAGAGATTCCTGATTTAGAAATTACCTCATCTTTTTTATCGCCCTTATAATAATCAGTAATAAGAGCGGTAGTATAAGGCGTAACTAAACCAGCGGCCACACCAGAAAGACTTCTAAAAAATAAAAGTATATCAGCATTAAAACTTAAAAATGTGCCAACCCCTGAAATACAATATAGTGAAAGCCCTGCTAAAATTAGTGTTTTTTTGCTGAAAAATTTTAATAGAATCGCTGAAAATAAAATAAAGGGCACTACAATTAATGAAGGGGTAGTCAGCATTTGCCTAGCAAAAGTTTCCCCGCCTTCAAAGTTGCTGGCTATTGATGGCATAACAGGAGTAATATACGATCCCGCTATATAAACAGTAAAAAAAACCGAAAGCAGCGAATACTCTATTTTCAGCGACTTTTGCAAAATATTATCCTCTTACTCCCACCTTATCTTTAAACAAAATAATATCCATATTTGATTTTAAGAATAAAATCGCACAACCTAAAACATAATCTTTTTTATCCATTGGCGGACATTGTTTTTCCTGCAGCTGCAATTTAGGACTCCGCTTATAAATATCTGGAACTTTTAGATAATTTTTATAATCTTTTTCATGAAAAGTCTTTTGATTCTCACCGATTATTTTAATATCCGGCGCAATTCCTTCTCCTTGAAAAGTAGCATCTTTAGGAGAATAAAACAACTGCGTGGTAATATTAAAAATACTTTTATCAGCTAGGGTAAAGCTGCTTTGCACGCTCCATTTTCCAAAAGTAGAATCTCCCATAAGTGTTGCCCTATTATTCAATGCCATAGCCCCAGCTAATAGCTCACTAGCGGATGCAGAGCTTGAATTTATAAGTATAACCACAGGTAAATCTTCACGCACTTGCGTTTGATTAAAAGATAAAAAACTTTGATTAGCTGCTGTATCTCTTCCTTTAATAGAAACAATAGTTTCACCTGATAATATACTATCAGCAATAATTACCACGGCCGTTAACAGCCCTCCTGGATTGTTTCTAACATCAATAATTAATCCCTGTAGTTTATTAACCTGTAAAGAGTTAATAGAGGAGCGGAAAAGCGCTGCTGTATCTTGATTAAAGCTGTTAATGTTAATATACGCGAATTTGCCATCAATTATTCTTGCCTCAAGGGAGGGCACATAATAATCGCCGCGGATAACATCTACCTTAAAAGTTTTATCGCCGCGTATAATAGTTAAATTAACCTTAGTGCAATTAGGACCGCGAATAGCATCCAACACTTTCTCTAAGGAATCTTTAGGATTAATATTTTTACCATCTACAGCTTTTATATAATCACCGTCTTGTATGCCTGCTTTTTGTGAGGGTGATTGATTAAAAACTTTCACAACATAAATCATATTTTTGGCTTTATCAAAATTAAATAAAATCCCAATACCCTTATGATTTCCTGTTAAATTTGCTCGGAACTCCTCAGCTTTTTTAGTTGACATAAAAACCGTGTGGGCATCTATATCATTAAAAACAATGCTCATAACTCCCTCCATAACCGCACTTGGAGTTATGGGTTTTTTATCCATTGTCAGCTTATCGATGGTTGTCCTAAGCGCTTCTATAGATTTTTCAGCAATTTTAGTTTTCTCAGCATCGTTAATTTCATAAATATAGTTATCCAGCAATAAAAAGTAGGCTTCCCTATAGATAGCAATCTGCGAGCGGATATCCCTACTATTAGCATTTGGCAAAGCCTTTTTAAATTCATCTAAAAAACTATCAGAAAATTTATCGCTGCGAGGCAGCAATCCAAAAAAGTCAAAGCTGAATGCTTTTGCCGGCTCAACATTAACAATACTGCCGCAAAGCAACAACAGCACTATAAAAAAAACTACTTTTTTTAGCATTTAATTAATCCTAGTCTATTAATGAAATTATAACATAAAGATAACAGATTATTAAGGAAATAATATTTTTTCAATCCATAGGTTAGAAGTTTTATGATAAACCTTTCTAATATGCAGTCTGGCAGGTTTTTCTACCCAAAATTCAATTTTCTTAGGCAAAATATTATAGCCGTCCCAATAAGAAGGGCGCGGCACATTAAGCGGATACTTCGCAGAATATATTGCCACATTTTTAACTAATTCGCTTAATCCTTTCATTTCCTTTGACTGCTGTGAAGCGTGAGCTCCTATTTTTGATAAATAAGGGCGGGATTCAAAGTATTCATCAGCTATATGAGAATCTACCTTTTCACAAGCTCCCTCCACACGAATTTGCCGATGTAATGGACCCCAGTAAAAAAGCATTGCAACATTAGGATTTTCAGCAATTTCACTGCCTTTCTGCGATTGGGAATTAGTGTAAAAAGTAAAACCCTCTTTAGAAAAAGATTTCAAAAGCAGCATTCGGCTAGACGGCAGATTATTCACACAACTAGATAAACAAAAAGCATTATGATTCTGCAGATTAAGTTTTTCGTAAAAACGGCGGCTTTCATTTAACCACAGGGAAAATTTATTAAAAATAAATTCACTCTCAACAGTCTTATTCATTATATTTTGTAATCACTATTATTTATTATAATATTTTGGATAATATCTTCCAGCGAGCTATCAGAATCCGGCAGAACATCTTTTAAAACTACATTATACTCATGGTTTTCCACATGAATATTGACATTAAGATCGTCATTTCTTGTAGAAATACTATAGTTAAAAGAATCGCCGAACTCGCGGGTAAATTCTTCTAGGGATACTTTATCATGGGATATATCTAACCCATGAATCTCTAAGGTATCGGTAGACTCAAAACTATCCTTAAGGATTTTATAAATATCGCCGTTTTCTTTTAAATTAACTTCATAAAGGAAATTTTCTTCCACTGAGGATTCTAAAAAGTCGGCGCCGACTTTTTCTTCATAATCAAAACTTAGAAATATATCAGGATACTCTTCAGCATTCTGCGGTTTTTCTTGAGTAATTTCTTCGGCAGTTTCTTCTATATCTGCATCGTTAGTATTTAAGGCATATTCCTCTAGCGATAATGTTTCGCCATCTTTAAATACATATTCCACGGCAATGAACTTTTCTACGGAAGCATCGTTTGTGCTGCTAGAAAGGGATATGTTATCTAAAATGTTGTAAATATCGGAATCATCGATGCTTGTAGAAATAAGAAGCTCACCTTTTTCGGCATTCCAAGTATAATTAATATCATGCAGGTTTAAATTTAAAGCATCACCTTCCATATAGCCGTCACGAATTGAAACTCTCAGCTGTCCCTCAAGATTTTGCATGTTTGTTTTTTTTGCTTGCATTAATGATTATCCTTTATTAATCTATATTTTAGATAGATATTTAATTAAAATATTAATCAAATATTAATAAATGTAAATAATTAGAAAATAAATTAAGTATAAAATTGCTAATTTAGAATATTTTATTTTGTTGGAGTGTTTATAATATGTCAAAACTTATGGAAGGCAAAAAAGGACTAGTAATGGGGGTTCTGAATGATCACTCAATTGCTTGGGCAATTGCCAACAAACTTAAGGAACAAGGTGCAGAAATCGCTTTCACTTATGCTAATGAAACCGCAAAAAAAAGATTAGTTCCTTTAGTGCAGTCTATTGGGGAAACTATGGTTTTTGAATGTGATGTTACAAATGGCGAAACCATTAAAAATACTTTCAGTAAAATTAAAGACAGTTGGGGAAAACTAGATTTTTTAGTTCATGCTATTGCTTTTTCTGATAAAAGTGAGTTGAACGGTAAATATTTAAATACAACCCTTAATAACTTTTTGAACACCATGCACATTTCCTGCTATTCTTTGGTAGAGGTTATGCAGCATGCTGCCCCTCTTATGGTTGATGGCGGCAGTGCAATAACTTTAAGCTATTACGGTGCTGAAAAAGTTTTACCGAATTATAATGTTATGGGAGTTGCTAAGGCAGCTCTTGAATCTTCAGTTAAATATTTAGCTGAAGACTTAGGCAGTGAGAAAATTAGAGTTAATGCCATATCTGCAGGACCGATTAAAACTTTAGCAGCTAGCGGCATCGGCGATTTTAATGCAATTTTAAATTGGAATGCCGAAAACTCTCCATTAAGAAGAACAGTTTCACAAACTGAAGTAGCGGGTTCAGCTTTGTATCTGCTAAGCGATTTGGGTTCTGGAACTACTGGAGAAGTTCTTCATGTGGATGCCGGGTATAATATTATCGGCATGAAAGCTACTCATTAGTTCGGTTTTATAAATAATAAATATAATACGCTAAGTTTTATTAAAGCTATAAAACTAAATCTATTTCGTTAAGGGTGGAAAAGTTTGAATAAAGTTGCCTTTTTTTAAAGAAAGGCAACTAAACTTAAAAACCCCTCATATTTATTTATAGTCTATCATGCCACATTACCAACGCTTATGAAGCCAAAACCATTGGCTTGGATCTTCCACTATCCACTCTTCAATTTTTTGATTCATAGCTAAAGTTAAGTTCTCTATATCTTTGTCTTTATCACCAGTTTTTTCTAAAACTATAGGTTTTTCTAAAATAATATCAAACTTGAAATTTCTTTTTCTAACCACACGCACAGGAATTAATGGCAGATTATACCTTAAGGCAAACAGCGGCAGAAAGGTTGAAGTAAGCGCATCTCGTCCAAAAAAGTTTACAGCTATGCCTTCTTTAACTTTTTGATCTACCAGCATATTAATGTTAATATTCTTCTGCTTAATTTCATGGCTAAGGGATACCAATCTTTGCTTATTAAGGGTTATCATTTTCATACCCTTATCATTATCACGGATTTTGGCAAAGAATTTTTCTAAATAAGAATTTTTTGGGCTTTTATAAATATTATAACTTTCAGCAGCAATATTCACAAACCGTGAGCTGAATATTTCCCAACAGCCATAATGTGCTGAAAAAACCAATGAAGTGCTGTTTTTCATAGAATCAAAAGTGTTATATTCATCAATAAAGGTAATTCTGCTTTCTAAATCGGTTATTCTAGGAATTTCAAAAACTCCGGCAGCAAAATAGCCGCATGATTTTGCAAAAATTTCCTTAGCCTCTTTCTTGGTTTTTTTAGGGAAAGCCAGCATAATATTTTTAACAGCAATGTCGGCTCTATTTGGAACAAAAAGCGGGATTAATCTTTTACCAAGAAAATAGCCGCAGGCTGAACTTAATTTAATAGGCAGCAGTCTAATTATATAATAAAAAGTATAAGCTAATCCTGCCTCAATTAAATTAGCTATTTTCTTTAATAGTTTTTTCTTTCTTTTCTTCATAATTTTTTATTATTTTATCCAGCAATAATTGTGAATTATTTATACGCAATTCAATATTAAATGATAGTATTTTTGCACGGCTTTGCAATGGGATTTTTACATAGTCTTTTTGGGTAGTTAGTAAAGCTAAGTTTCTATCATCTGCATTTTTAATTAAATTATTAATATCTGCGGGAGTATAATTATAATGGTCGGGGAAAACTAGAAATTCTTCTGTTTTGATATGATACTTCCGCAAAGTTTTTTTAAATTTTTTAGGAATGCCAATGCCACAGAAAGCTAGATATTTATCTTCCTTATTTATTTCCATATTTGTAGGAACATACTCGCCGTTAATAATCGGCAGCCGATATTCTTCTGCTAATTTTTTAATTTTTTTGTTAGACCTTTCTAAAAGCACCATAATATCAGCTTTTTTTAAACCTCCTTTGATGCTTTCTCGTAAAGATCCGGCTGGAAAAATTAAACCGTTGCCAAAGCCGTAATAACCATTTACCACTAAAATATTAAAATCTTTTTTAAATGTTGGATTTTGAAAACCATCATCGGTAATTACTATATGAAAACCGCTGGATTCTAAAATTTTTAAACCATTTATCATATTATCACAAACAAATGTAGGCAAATGCTGTGCTAAAAGCAAAGGTTCATCCCCTGCTTCAAGAGCACCATGCTTGTTAGCATCGACCCAAATATTTTTTAAAGCGCCGCCATATCCTTTAGATAAAAAAGCTATTTTAACAGCAGGATCATTTAAAATTTCCGGCAGTGCTTTTCCTAAAAAAATAGCAGTAGGAGTTTTGCCAGATCCTCCTAAATTAAGATTCCCTAAACAAATTACAAAAAGTTTACTTTCATAAGCAGGCTTAAATTTCCGCAATTGCGATAAAATCCACCATATCAAGCACAGCGGCAATAACAAATAATTAAGCAGAGATTTTTTCTGCCAGAACTCTACAAAATTTAGATTTTTAAACAGCAAGAAATTTCCCCCATAAAATTTTTTAAAATATCGGTTTTATCTTTCTGCACAAAGCTGGTATTAGCTTTCATCTGCTGCAAAGCATCTTTATTATTTAAAACCTCCAGCAATTTATTGTATAAATCTTTTTCGTCAATAACTTTAATACCTGCCTTATGCTGCAAAGTATCAAACACTATGTCTTTAAAGTTCCCCATATGCTTGCCAAAAATAACTGGGCTTCCCATGCTTAAAGGCTCTAATAAATTATGCCCGCCTTTTAAATACAGAGATTTGCCAATAAAGGTAATATCGGCGGCAGTGCAAAAAAGGCTGGCAATGCCCATAGAATCAACAATAACAATGTCCTTAGGGTTAGTAGTTATTTCACTAAAAAGCACAGCTTGAATATTATTTTTAGCAAAGCTTTTAAGAATATCTGGAATTCTATGGATATGTCTTGGAATAATAATTGTTTTTAAATTTAAGCCATTATTCTTTAATTTACAATGAATTCCTGCCATCATATCTTCTTCCAGCTTATGAGTGCTTAGGGCAACAAGAGCTAAGGAATCTTGCAGGTAATTATCTAGCAAAATTTTTTCTTGAGCAAATTTATTAATAATTTCTTCTTTTGCAGAAATATTCGTATATTTTAAATTACCGATAAATTTATTATCTCTGCTGCTTAATTTATCTAGCTTCTTTTTATGGTTTAAAGACATGGGATAGATTTCATTAAAATAGCCTAAAATTCTGCTGATAATAAATTTTAATTTCCGCCATCTTCGGAAAGATGTATTAGATATTCTAGCGTTTAGTAGCAAAAGAGGAATTTTATTTTTATGGATACTTGCTAAAAAAATTGGGAAAAAATCCTGCTCCATCCATAAAACTATTGCCGGATTATATCTTTTAAGGAACTTTTTCACTAAATAGCCACAGTCATAAGGCAAATAATGATGCTGCACTCTTTTATTAAAATTATTAACAATAAGAGATTTAGAGGTCTGCGTATGCGAAGTAATTATAATTTTATAATCAGCATATTGCTTTAATAAAGAGTTTATAAGTGATTGTGCCGACAACACCTCCCCTACTGAAGCCCCATGCAGCCAAATATATTTATAGCTGCTTAAAGGTGTTTTACTTAACAAGAGCCGCTGTTTAATTTTTTCTTTAAACTTGCCAAAAAGCCATAATAGGGAAAAAACCGCTATTATATAAAAAATTAAATTATATATCTTTAATAATAAATTATAAATCACTTGCTTTATTTTTCAATTATATTAGGTTGGTTCACAATCCGTAGGTATTGGCTATTTCTTTTGATGCTTATTTCTAGTTTTAACACTTACGCCCTTTCTGCCATACTCGGCTACCTCAACTTTGGGCTGCTTATATTTTTTGTCTAATTCCCAAGTTTTATTATTAAGATAATTCTCTATAAACAGTCTAAGAGTTTCACTATCTTTATTTTCGCCATCTTCGTTTTTATAATCAATAATTTTACTAACATGCACTTCAATTCTGCTAAAAGGAAGCGGTAAAAAAAACTTATCCCAAGAATTTATAATAATTGCCTTTGAACAAGAAAAAGATAACAGAATAATTGGGGTTTTAGTTATCTGTGCTAAAGAAACAATACCCTCGGAACACTGCATTCTAGGACCAATAGACCCATCTGGAGCAATAGCTAAAACTACCGGCTTGTTTTTAAACAGCCGCAGTATTTCACGAACTCCGTTAAACCCGCCTTTTCCACTTGAGCCTTCTACTCTATCCACTCCAAAATACTTGCAGATTAGTTTCATTAAATAGGCGCTTTTGCTGCTAGACATTAAAACTCTAGCATTTTTACCAAAATACTTTCTAACAATCAAAGGAGCCAAAAGTCGCCCATGCCAAAAACCGGCAATAAAATTTTCTTCTTTAAATAAGGCTTTGGGAGCTTCTATATCATAAGTAATTTTGCTAGAAAGCAGCACAAATTTAAAATAGACTGCCCCTAGGATAGATAGCAAATAAGTGTAAGAATAAAAAATAATATTATTATCAAGCAGAAATTTTTTATATTTTCTTCTAAATTTAGATTTTTTTTTCATACTTAATCAGATTTTTCTTCTTGTTGCTTAAATTGTAAATCATAAAGATATTTATAAAAACTATTAGGGTTTTTAACAAGATCTCCATGACTTCCCTGCTCAATTATTTTTCCGCCATCAATAACAAAAATTCTATCACAATTAATAATGGTTGAAAGTCTATGCGCTATAATAATTGTGGTTTTATTCTGCATCAACACATCTAAGGCTTTTTGTATAGCTTTTTCAGATTCCGTATCAAGCGCTGAGGTTGCTTCATCTAGCAGCAAAATAGGAGAATCTTTAAGCAGTGCCCGTGCAATGGAAATTCTTTGTCTTTGTCCGCCGGAAAGTCTTGCACCGCGAGGTCCAATCATCGTATCAAACCCTTGCGGGAGCTTGTTAATAAAATCTAGGCATGATGCTTTAGCCGCAACATCCATTATTTCTTCTTTCGTAGCGTTTTCCTTAGAATAGGCAATATTCTGGTAAATTGTATCATCAAAAAGAATTACCTCCTGCGATACCAAAGAAATATTCTCCCGCAAAGATTTAATACTGACTTCTTTTATATTTTGATCATCAATTAAAACCTCACCCTTATCAACATCATAGAATCTTTCAATTAAATTGATAATTGTTGATTTGCCGCCGCCTGAGCGTCCTACAAGGGCAACTTTTTGAGCTGATTCTATTTTAAAACTCATATTATTAATAGCTTTTACTAGCTTATCAGAATCTTTTAATTTATCTTGAATAAACCCTTTAGAGTTAATGATAAATTTAACTGTTTTTACTGGTTCAGTTTTCTCTTGAGCAGCTTCCTTAGGTTTATTTTCCTTATCTTTTACTTTTTTAGGATCCGCTTTTTTTGCACCGCTGCCAACTTCTCCAAGCGCAGCATTATAAGAAAACTCCACATTTTTAAATTCTATCTCTCCTTTATTTACCAGCAATTCCGCAGGACTTTCAACTTCTTTAATAAGGGGCTGAGAATCTAAAAAAGAATAGTATCTTTGCACAGCTAAAGCACCCATTTGAATTTTTACAGCAAACTCAGATAGTCTCTTAAGAGGTTGATAAGCAATTAAAAGCGCAGCAACGAAAGAAAAAAACACGCCGGGATCAGCGTTATGATGCACCACCTGATAGCCTGCATATATTAAAATAGCTCCTACGGATATGCCGCCAAAAACTTCCATCAGCGGCGACAAAATACTGCTAATCTTATTAATTTTTGTTTGCACTTTAGCAAGCGAGTTAATGATTTCGTCAGTTCTTTCCTCTTCCTTTATTTCTTTGTTATAAGATTTAACTTCTCTAATGCCATTTAAAGTTTGTTCTAGCTGGGCAGTTAGTTCACCCATGCCTTTATTAGTTTTAGCAAAAGCTGATTTAACTTTTTTGCCAATCATTCGCACAGGAATAACAATAAAGAAAATAGAGCCAACAATAAATGAGGCGTATAAAGAGTTTTGATAAAACATCAAACCCAGCAATCCTAAAAAAGTAAATAAATCTCTGCCCACATTAATAGGAATATCGGTGGCAAGAGTGCTCATAGCATTAAGCTCATTCATGGTAACTGAAACTAATTTACCAGGAGAATTTTTATGATGGAAATAAATATCCTGCTGCATAAACGCATGGTAAAGGCTTTTACGAGCCTTTGCCATAACTTTTACAGAAACTTGGAATAATAAAATCGTATAAACATACTGTGAAATACTTTTAGCTACAGTAATTCCAATTACCCCCATGCCTATCAACATAATAGACTGCGACTGTTTATCAACAAAAACATTATTAATAATTGGTTTAATAATCCAAGCTAAAGCAGCGTTAGTTCCTGCAAAAATTGCCATAAAACCTATTGCTACAAGAATGGTCGGAAGATTAGGATAAATAATATCTTTAAGAAATCGCCCTAAGGCAAGGCTAACGCCGTCAACATCCTTTTCATTTTGAGTTTTTAAAATTCTTGACAATAATTTTTTAAACATGCAGTTCCTTTATATTAAATATTCATGCAATTATAATCTAAAAACTAGGTAAAATCCATTAAAACTTAATAATCAGCAAGATTTTTATAAAATAAATAAGATATTTTCTCCATAAGAGAATTCTGCGACAGCCTTTGCTGCAAATGTAAAAAATCAATTTCTTCTGTAGATAGTTCTTGTTTACTGCAAGCATAAAAAAAGCTCCCATCTTCTTTTTTACTTAAGCAGCTGGCACATACTCCGCCAAGACCGCAGTTCATTGGAGAATTTATAGAAGATACAGATTGTATCTGATTGATAGGATAATTTATTGAGTCTGATGTCTGCAAAAAATATTCATAAAATGTTTCGCATGAAACATCTTTCAACATATTTAATGTTTTTTCGCGGTTTGAAAATACATTTTGTAAATAGTTTTTAACCGCCCCCATCATGCTGCCAGAACCTGCAATAAAAATATTTGTAATATCTTTATTATAGGCATTATCTAGGGCAGATAAAATATTCCCTTTAATATAGCTGATATTATCATCTAAAAAATTTTCTTTTAAATTCTCCACGCTTAAAAATGCTTGCAATGAATTTTTTTTAATTGAATCTAAATAAAAAATATCTTCATTCTTTTTATAGCCTCCCACATAAATTACCTCACAGTTTTGCTGCTTAGCCTGCTGTGCTATGGCTAAAGCCGTAGCATTTGCCACCCCTCCGCCAACAACCATAATCTTTTTGCCATATGGAATTTTACTTGGCTCACCTAAAGGTCCCATACATAAGATATTTCCCCCAACTTTAAGATTGGCAAGAATATCTGTGCTTACACCACATTTCAAGACAATACATTTTATAATAGAGTTTATTTTATCGCTTGATACTCCCGTTAGCATAACTGGTTCGGCAGACAATTTAATTCCGTTAATAATAGCGGCACTGCTTTCAAAATTTTGGATTTTAAAAAACTGCCCAGCTTGAAATTTTTCCGCCAGCAATGGCGATTTAATACTAATTTCATAAATATTTTCAGCTACTGCTGTAATATTTGTAATTTGCGATAGCATTGCACTTTCAAAATTTTCTGCAATTTTTTTAAATTCTGTTTTAGTATTATGTCCGTTCATGGAATCCATAATTTCATACTGCCCATAAAAACTAGAAGCCATTGCCTTAACCACGCTGCCATTAAAAGTTTTGTGAGTATCTCCTAAAATGCTAATGGCAATATCACCATTGGCAGCCGCAATTTTTTGCAAAATGACAGAAAATTTTTGCTTTTTAAATTCAGCTTTCCCAATGTTTAAAGTTTGTAAAGCACTGCCTGCTGCCCCGAAAATATTTGGATATTCTTCCATCAAAATATTATTAGGATTGGTTCCCATAGCTAAAATTAAAGTCTTTGCAGGAATATTAACTATTTTGCCGTTAATTATGAAATCCAATGAAGATAACCCTTGACTATTCTTGTGGATTTTTACTAATTTTGCTTCCTCAATAAAAGATACACCCTGCTTTAGCGCTTTATAAGTTTCCTCAGCATTGCCTTTATAGGCTTTGCTTTCTTCAAACTTTTTATGATAAATAATTTTCACGCAACCTAATTTATTTATCGCATCAATGGCATCATGGGTTTTAAATAGTTCGTAATGCGCTAAATATTCTTGCAGCAGTTCTTTATCTTCATTAGGCAAAAAAATATCTGCGAGGTTTTTATCAAGAGATTTATACATACCAGCAATTTTTTCAACCATTCTTTTATAATACACAACTGCTTCCGTAGCACAATCAAGGGCGGTTAATCCTCCTCCAAGCACTATTAAAGGCAGCCTTATCTGCATATTAAAAAGGCTGTCTTTTTTATATGATCCTAAATTAAGGTTCATTAAAAATTCTGAGGAAGTTTTAACTCCCTGCACCATAGCATTTTCCAATTCTGGAATATTAGGCTTGCCGGCGCCTGTGCAAAGTGCAATGTGGGAAAACCCTAACTTCTTAGCAGATTTAAAATCTAAATTTGCACCAAAACGAATTCCCCCATACATTTTAATGAGAGAATTCCTTTGCAAAATTATTCTCAGAACTTTAAGGTAGTTCTTATCCCAACGGCTGGTTATGCCATATTCAGCAACCCCGCCAAAACCCTGAATTATTCTATCATCTAAATTTTCAACAATTTCTTTATACTTAATAATTGGTTTAAAATCATCTGCTAAGGGCTCTAGCTTTAAAGCATCTACTGCTACAACACCATAGCCATTTTGCGCCATATTATAGGCTAGAGAAAATCCTGCAGGACCCAAGCCAACAACCAAAATATTTTGATGCTTAAGGCTTAGCGGATATGGACGATAAAACCTTAGGGGATTCCAGCGGCTTAACAGGGAATAAATTTCAAAACCATAATCAAGCAACAGCACCTGTTTAAGAGTTTCAGTTTCTGCACAAGGAGTATTCACCGCCTCTTGTTTTTGAAAAATACAAGCAACAGTGCAATCATTACAGATATTAGCTCCAGTAGCTGCTAATAGCGGATTATTAATGGCAGCAACTGCTAATGCTGCAATGATATTTCCTGCTTCATTGAGAGAATGCATTTGTGAAATATTCATAGATAAAGGACAGCCAGTCAGTTCTTTATTTAAAGGGTTTTTGCTATAAAATACCTCATCGGCTTCTCCTGTGCGGCAGTAGTCTTTGCCTCTTTTATGGCATTTAACGCAATAATTGCTATTATGCAGCGAGGTTTTATAGTCTGTTTGTAAGTAAAGATTAAAATCGTTGCGAATAATCTGCTTTGAAGAATCCGCTTTAAAAACTTCGGTATAGCCAGCAGCAGCTACTGCTCTTTTAACTGGCACAAGACTGTTAAAATCGCGTTTTTGCGATTTAAAAAAAATTACAGGGCAGCCGTGTGCTTCGTAAAGATTTCTATCAAAAAACAGAAAAGCCCCAAAAATACTGGCTAATTCTATTTCTCTGCTATATTTAGCTTCCTGCTGCAACCAGCCATTAATTTTCTCTATAAAAATATCTTCATTAAATTCTTCTAGGTTTAATTCAATTTTAATATTATGGAAATCCTCAAGACTATATTGCGATATATCTACAGCCTTAACTTTTTTATTAACAAAAGTTCGTTTAAAATCAAAGGCTTTTAAGTTATTGCAAAAACTTTGATGCAGTTTTTCTAAACAGTCGGTTATTTCAAATATATCTGCAATAAAAACTTCTAATATTTTCGCACATTCTATTAACTCAGCATCTTCATTACCATAAGATTCCGCAAAGTTTGGATATTTTTGTCTTTGTGAAATTAAATATTTATATAAACTTTCATCAATGTTCTGTAAATAAAGCAGAAATTCTGCATCTAATTTTTGTAAATATTCAGTATTGTAAAGGTTTAAATGTTCTATCTTCATATTTTGTTAAGATTTATATGTTATTTTTAATTTTGAGTTTTAACTTAAAAAAATATATAATATAATATTATTTTTATGAGGTTAGTTTAGTTAATAATCTAGCCAAATGCAATTTTGTTAGGAAAAATTATGAAATTTTTAAAGAAAAAATTTAAAATAATCATCGCAGTTATTTTAGTTATAGTAATTGCAGGCTTAATACTTGCCTACTTTGATAATATATCAGGAATGTTTAAGCCGCAGTCTAAAAGCACTCCTGTCAGCACTTTAGATACTCCAGTAAATGCAGAGGCAAAATCTGCCAATTTAGGAGACAACTACAAGGCTTACGACAAACCTATAGGCAAAGAAGGCTTTGCCGATTTAGTGGAGTTTGTTAATCCGGCAATTGTGAATATCTCGGCAATTAAGGTAGTTAAAACGCAGAATATGGATATTCCTGTTGATGCTATGGATCCTGCTTTTAAAGAATTCTTTAAAAATATTCTGCCCGATGAGCCTAAGGAACAAAGATTTATGAGTTTAGGCTCTGGCTTTGTGGTTCGTTCTGACGGCTTTGTAGTTACCAACAACCATGTGGTTGATGGCGCTGAAAAAGTGCAGGTTAATTTTTCTGACGGCAGAAAATTAGATGCGCAGATTTATGCCATTGATAAAATTACCGATATTGCTTTACTGAAAGTAGATGCTACCGATTTAAAAACCTTAGGTTTCGGCGATTCTGATAAAGTTCGCGTGGGCGACTTGGTAATTGCTGTCGGCAATCCTTTCGGCTTAGGAGGAACAGTATCTTCTGGAATAGTTTCAGCCATTGGAAGAGATATTCAAATCGGACCATATAATGATTTTATTCAAACCGATGCGGCTATTAACAAAGGAAACTCTGGAGGTCCTATGATTAATACCAAAGGTGAAGTTATTGGTATTAATACTGCTATTTTCAGCACACAGGGCGGCGGCAGTATCGGCATAGGGTTTGCCGTGCCTTCTAATGTTATTCAAAACATAGTTTCTCAGCTTCTTGTAGATAAAAGAGTAACAAGAGGATGGTTAGGCGTGCAAGTGCAGGCTATTGATGAAAATATGTCAAAAACGCTAGGCTTAAAAGAAGCCAACGGTGCTTTAATTTCTAATATCGTTAAAGGCGGTCCTGCGGAAAGAGCCGGACTAAAAAGCGGAGATGTTATTCTGTCTGTTAATGGCGAAACGCTTAAAAATTCAAGAACTCTGCCAAGAATCATCAGCAATATTAAACCGGGAACTGAAATTACTTTAGGAATTATCAGCAATAAGGTTAAAAAAGATGTTAAAATTACTATTGAAGAAATTCCTGAAAATATGCAGCAGGCACAGTCAAGCAGTCCCGAAGAGCTTTCAACTAAGAACAATAAAATAAAGGAAATGACTTTTGATGATATTGGTTTGAAAGTAGTTGAAATTAATCCAGCAGTTAGAGCTTATTTTAAAATGGATGATTCCGTTAATGGCGTAGTTATTTTAGGAGTAAAAACTTCTTCAATTGCCAAACAAAAAAACCTTTCAGCAGGATTAATAATTGTTTCGGTTAATCAGGAAGAAATAAAAACTCTCGATCAGCTTAAAACTGCTATTGATAAAAATCGTGAAGGCGGACTTTTAATTCTGGTTGAAGATAGAGACAAAAATAGATTGTTCGTCTCAATTACTCAAAGAGAAATTGAAACCGGTTTCCCGGAAAATTAGCTGTTAAAAATAAAAGACCGAATATTAAGTTCGGTCTTTTATTTTTCCTAATTTTTTATTTATTTATACTTTTCTTGCCATCAAAAAATTCAATCTCAAATTCTTTATCTGCTTCAAAACTCTGCACAGATTTTACAATTTTACCTTGCTGTGAAACTACACTAAACCCTCTTTTTAGCGTTTCTTTAAAGGACAGCGACTCTAACATTCTACTTAAGTAGAATAATTTTTGTTCACTAGCTTTAATATTCATCGCAAAATTATTAACCTTAGAGGCAAAAACTGCAGTTTTTGCCTCATAATTAGCTAAAGTATGAATCATCTTCTGCTGCGTTTGCGATAGAAAAAAATCTACCTTCTGACGGTATCTGCTAATATTATTCAGCACTTGCTGCAGCATGCCGTCTATTTTATACTCATAAATATTAAGAGAAGACTTATAGCGCTCAAAAGTATGATTAACCACCTGCCGCTGTTTAGCTAATAAATAGAAAATTTTAGCTTCCTGATTTTTAATAACATCTATCGGGGTTTTTAATAATTTAGCACTATTAGTAAGATTTCTGCTTAAATCGCTTAATTTCCTTTGGGTTAAATAACCTAAATGCTCTTTTATAACCTTAAGATCTTCCTGCAATTCTAAATTATTTCCTAAAAATGCCACTGAAGCCGTAGGGGTTGCCACACTTTTATCAGCAGCTAAATCAGCTAAACTACTGTCGGGATCGTGTCCTACTGCCATAATTATGGGGATTTTAACTTTAAAAATTGTCCGCACCAATGTTTCATCGTTATAATGGAATAAATCTTCCGCCGATCCTCCCCCTCTGGCAATAATTAAAAAATCTGGAATGTTTTTATTTAAAGAATCAAAATATTCTAAGGCGGCAATAATTTTATTAACACTATCCGTGCCCTGAACCGGCACATCGTATAAATATATTTTGCATGGAAAACTTGAACCTAAAGTAGTTTTAATATCATTAATAACATCGCCGTCTATTGAAGTTATTAATCCAATACTTTTAGGATACTTTGCTATAGGCTTTTTATAAGAATCTAAAAACAAGCCTTCTGCTGTTAATTTTTCTTTTAAAGCCGAGAGATTTTTTAAAGACTCCCCTAATCCATCTGCTGTAATCGCCGCCACATTAATATAAAACTTAGAATTAGTAGGATAACTTAAAACTCTGCCTCTAATTTTAACCTGCCTGCCCTCAGCAATGGCATCTTTCAGCTTATCGGCATTATTTTTCCACACAGCACAGGAAATAACATTTTTATCTTCTTTAAGATTAAAATAAATATGCCCCGATTTAGAATTAGCATTAACCTCGCCAATCTCACCATAAACATCCACTACCGGAAAATTCTCACTAAGAGTAATCTTGATATTTTCTAACAGCTCGGAAACTTTGAATAATCTTATCATTTTTTTTATTTAATGTTTTTTCAGCGATTTTGTAATATAATGGTGATTATAGCAAGAATACTTATATAAACAATAAATAAACGGAGCTTAAGATGTTATCTACTAGCACTTTTACTGAAATCCAAAAACATTTTTCTGAACTGCGCTCTAAAAAAATAGTTAATTTTTTTGAACCGCAGAATGGCGGCGATAAAAGAGCATCAGAATGGACCTACACATTAGATGAGTTAACCCTTGATGTTTCTAAAAATTTATTTACCCGCGAAACTTTAGATCTTTTTGTAAAATTAGCAAACGAAATGGGAATTCAAAAAAGCATTGCTGGCATGTTTAGCGGCGGCAAAATCAATTTTACTGAAAACAGAGCCGTAGGTCATGCAGCCCTTAGAGATAAAAATCTTCGTTCATTTGTGGTTGATGGCAAAGACTACGCCGCTGAAATTAAAACAACTAAAAATAGATTGTATGAATTTGCAAGAAACTTCCGCAATGGCAAAATAAACGGCTTTTCTGGCAAATCTCTGGATACTGTGGTTAATATTGGCATCGGCGGCTCTTATTTAGGAAGTCTTATGGCCTGCAATGCGCTTGCAGGGTTTGATGATAAAAAAATTAAAACCTACTTTATTTCTAATGTAGATGCTGCTAATTTAATTGATATTCTCTCGCATGTAGATTTAGAAAAAACCCTTTTCGTAGTAGCTTCTAAAACTTTTACCACGCAAGAAACTTTGCAGAATGCCACAACAGTTCGTGAAATTTTTGTTAATAATATTAAAACTAACGATACTAAGCAGGCAGTTGCCAAGCATTTCGTTGCTCTTTCTTCTAATACTGCTGAGGTAGAAAAATTTGGCATAAGTCCAGCAAATACTTTTAATTTTTGGAACTTTGTAGGCGGCAGATATTCTATTTGGTCGGCAATTGGCTTACCGTTGCTTTTAAAAGTTGGCGAAGAAAAATTCCAGCAATTTTTAGATGGTGCAAACATTATTGATGAACATTTAAAAACTGCTCCTCTTAATAAAAATCTTCCTTTTATTTTAGCCGCAATTGGCATATGGAATAACAATTTTTTCAACTATAAATCTTATGCTTTAATTGGATATGACTATCGTTTAAGAGATTTTGCCAGATACCTGCAGCAACTTGAAATGGAAAGCAATGGCAAATCGGTTAATGCTAAGGGCAATAGAATTTTTTATAACACTTCTCCAGTAATTTTCGGTGAAGTTGGCACAGATTCGCAGCATTCTTTTTTTCAAATGCTTCATCAAGGAACTCAAGTGATTCCTTGTGATTTTATAGGATTTATCAATCAGGCTGCTGAAAATCCTCTGCAGCAGCATCAAGATATTTTATTTGCCAATATGCTGGCACAAGCAGAAGCCTTAATGATTGGCAAAACTCGCGAACAGGTTATAGATGAATTCAAGGCGCAAGGTGCCCATTACACCGATTATGCTAATACTATCGCCCATAAAGTGTTTGAAGGCAACCGACCAAGCAATATTCTTCTGTTTAAATCGCTAACTCCTAAAACCCTAGGAATGCTTTGTGCTTTATATGAACATAAAATTTTCATTCAAGGACTTTTATGGAATATTAACTCTTTCGATCAATACGGTGTAGAATTAGGTAAAAAATTAAGTTTAGATATTCTAACAGACCTGCAAAAAACTGCCGAGCAGGAACAAGCAGAGCTTGAAGCTGCAAAAGCTGCAGCAGATGCTGAAAAACAGCTAGAGCAAGCAGAAAAAGCAAAACCTAAAGAGCCTGCGGCTGCAGCTCCTAAAAAGTTTGAAATGAAAATGCCTTCATCGCCGCTTAAAGAAAAAAGCAGTACTCCTGTTGTGGGAAGAAGCTCATCAACCGCAAATTTAATAAAACTTTACAAAACTAATAAAAGAAAGTAGTTATTTTAATGTATTTACCTCGCATACTAAAAATGCGAGGTAAATAGATGTATAAAATTAAAAAGAAATCAGTTAATGAGCAGTAAAATAAAAGTTTTACCCGTCCATTTGGTAAACCAAATTGCCGCAGGCGAAGTTGTTGAACGCCCTGCTTCTATTATTAAGGAACTTGTGGAAAATTCTATTGATGCAGAGGCATCAAGCATAGATATAAAAATTCAAAACGGCGGTAAAACTTTTATTGCAATCACAGATAATGGCAGCGGCATCTTTAAAGATGATCTGTTGTTATGCTTAAAGCCCCATGCTACTTCTAAACTGAATGAGGAAAATCTTAATAATATACTTACATTAGGATTTAGGGGCGAAGCCTTAGCTTCTATTGCTTCAGTTAGCAAAGTTAATATTACCTCTAAGGAAGCAGCAGCCAATATCGGCTACGAAATTTCTGCAAATGCTGGAACTACTACTAATATAATTCCAAGCAGCATTCCACAAGGCACAGCAATTCAAGTAAGAGACTTATTTTATTCCATTCCTGCAAGGCTGAACTTTTTACGCGGCGATAATATAGAAACAACTTACTGCTATAAAATATTTAAACAACTTGTTTTAGCTAACCCTAGTGTATCCTTTAAATTTGAAAATAACGGACGGACTGTTTTTAATTATACAGCACAGGGAAGCACAGCAGAAGAACAGCTAAAAAATAGAATAGAACAAATTTTAGGCAATGTTTTTATTGCAAACTCACTATTTTTAAGCGAACAAAATCCTATGCTGAAACTATATGGATTTATTGGGATTCCTACCTATTCTAAAAATAATCAGGAAGAACAGTATTTAATTGTCAACGGTCGTCCTCTGCGCGATAAAACTTTAAGCGGCATTATTAAATTCGCATACAGCGATGTGCTTTTCAGCGGCAAATATCCAGCTTATGCTTTATTTATGGATATTAACCCTATGGAAATTGATGTTAATGTCAGCCCTACAAAATCTGAGGTTAGATTTAAAGATATCGGCTTCATCCGCCATCTGCTGCTTAGCAGCATTAAATCTAAACTTGGATCTGCTAATACTCAAAAAACTAATTCTACTTTCAGCGGACAATTGCTGCGTAAAGAAGAGCGCAGCAACCCTGTAGATTTGAATATCTTCTCACCGCAGTCTTGGGATAACTCAAGCGAAGCTTTTAATCTTGCTGCATTTAATTCTGCATCATTGCAGGTTAAAGAAACCGGCACAGCTTGGGAAGGGACAAAGAATGATCTTCCCATAGAGCAAAATCAAGAAGCAAAGGCAGATACTCAAGAATTCCCCTTAGGCTTTGCTAAAGCTCAATTTCATAAAAATTGGATTATTGCACAGAATAAAGATGGGTTGATTTTAGTAGATCAGCATGCCGCTCACGAAAGAATTACCCAAGAGGCTATTAAAAAACAGTATTTTACTAAAAAAATTCCGCAGCAGCTATTACTGCATGGCGAACTGCTTAAGTTAGATCCTCTGCAGATGGAGGTTGTTAATATTTATCAAGAACAAATTTCTACACTTGGCATTTCTTTTGATATTTTTGGCAAAGATAGCATTTTAATTAAAGCTATTCCTTCAATTTTAAAAAACACCAATCCCAGCGCTTTAATGCTGGATATTATCGCTGATTTCAGCCAGTTAGAAACGCCGCAGAGTTTTAACGTAAAACTTAATGATATTATTTCTACTATAGCCTGCCATAGCTCTATTAGAGCTGGCAGAAGCATGAGTATTCCTGAAATGGACGATCTTTTACGAACTATGGAAAAAACTCCTAATTATGCTCAGTGTTCGCATGGGCGCCCTACCTATATTCAAATAAGCCTAACAGATATTGAAAAACTTTTTAGCCGATAATACGGGATATTTTAAGAATTTAATTGCATTTTTTGCAATATCCAACTATATATTTTATATAAATGAAATTTAAGGGAGAACAATATGAATAAATTTAATGATATTAACTCGCAAGGATTATCAGGCACCGATACCGACCTCGCACTGCGAAACTATATGCTAAGAGTTTACAACTATATGGGATTTGGTTTAATTCTTACTGGATTAATCGCTTATTTAGTAGCATCAACTCCTGCACTTATCAACGCTATTTACGGAACTCCTTTAGGTATGGTGGCTATGTTCGCTCCGCTGGTTTTTATATTGGTTCTTTCTTTTGGGGTTAATAAAATTCAAGCAAGCACTGCACAGTTGCTATTTTGGATATTCTGCGCAGTAATGGGCGTATCAATATCATATATTTTCCTTTTATATACAGGAATGTCTATTACCAGAGTATTTTTAATTACTGCCGCTACTTTTTTAACTATGAGTATTTACGGATACACTACTAAAGCTGATCTTAGCAAAATGGGTGCAATTCTTTTAATGGCTTTAATCGGGATAATTATTGCTATGATTGTAAATATCTTTATGAAAAGCTCACAACTAGATTTTGCAATTTCTATCATTGGCGTAATTGTATTTACAGGTTTAACCGCTTGGGATACTCAAAAACTTAAAACTAATTTTGATGAAAGACTAGATAGCAATACTCTTAAAAAATCTGCAATTCTTGGTGCTTTATCTTTATACTTAAATTTCCTAAATCTATTCCTAATGCTGTTAAGACTAATCGGCGACAGACGATAGATTTTGCGCTATAAAATCTCAATTGAATACAATGGGACTAAGTTTCATGGTTGGCAAAAACAAGATAATTTGCCAACCGTGCAGCAAACTATAGAAGCTGTTATTGCCAAAATTAATAAATCTCCAGTTGAGTTATTCTGTGCCGGCAGAACCGATAGCGGTGTTCATGCTTACGGGCAGGTTGCACACTTTGATATGGAAAAAAATCTTTCTTCATGGCAGCTGCAGCAGGCTTTAAATTTTCATCTTCACGGAAGTGGCATTTCTGTATTTAATACAGAAAATTTAGGTGAAAACTCAGATTTTCATGCACGGTTTTCTGCCAAACAAAGAGAATACATTTATAAAATTTTAAATAGAGGCTATCCTCCGGCAGTAGAGGAATTTTTGTATTGGTGGATTCCTCAAGAGCTTAATCTAGGCGCTATGGAAAAAGCTGCAGAATTCTTGCTGGGAACTCACGATTTTTCTAGCTTTCGTGCGGCAGGATGCCAAGCAAATTCTCCATTAAAAACTATCGATGAAATTAATTTTTATAAAGAAAACAATGTAATAAGCATGCATATCAAAGCCCCCTCTTTTTTATACCATCAAGTGCGGAACATTATGGGAACATTAGCTTTAGCAGGCAGAGAAAAAATTACACCAAATGATGTAAAGAAAATCCTTGAAGCCTGCGATAGAACTAAAGCAGGACCTAAAGCTCCTGCTTATGGACTGTATTTTTATAAAGTGTCTTATTAATAAAGTTGTTATAGTTAGCAAAACTAACTAATTTTCAAAGGGATTGTTATTACATCTTTTCATTTTGTGAAACAATCCTATAGATGCCGTTGCAAAACGGCATCTATAGGCGCCTTTAAAAACTAAGCAATTTTGGTTATAGTTTTTGGAGGGTTTCTTAAATATGTTTTTACTATCCACGCATAGCCTAATGTTAATACTAAAGCAACCGCACCTTTCATAAGCCATGCTATCTGAGAGTCAATTTGATTAGCACCAATATTATCAACTCCAATATTAAGAGCAGTGGCTGCTAATGAAACCATGCTATGAAAAGTTACCAGCAGAATGGCATAAATTGACCAATGCTTAATAAGCAAAGGTAAGACAAAACTCATAGGCCATGCAAATACTATCCAGCCCCATAACATATTTCCAGCCATAGAAGTTTCTCTAACAATAAAAGAGGCATAATTATAACCAAACATTCTAAAACCTATATACACAATACTATGAATAACTACTATATAAACAGCAATTTTGAATAATAAAGCACCTTTGGCATTAACATCCATTAATCTAATATTGCTGAAGAAATCTTCAAAGAAATTTGTTTTATATATATTTGTAGTGTTGTATTGATAAGTAATTGAT
>WRAU01000009.1 GCA_009780035.1 Alphaproteobacteria bacterium | reverse complement strand
TACAAACGGCTTTGAAAAATATTTTGTAATGACTAAAGAAGAATTATTCGCCCATGCCAAAAAATACTCAAAAATGTTCAGCGGTCAGTATGCGGAAAAATCATTATGGACTACTGATTTTGATAATATGGCAAAAAAGACTGTGCTTAAACTATTGCTATCTAAATATGCTCCATTGTCTATTGAAATGCAACAAGCAATTACCAGCGACCAAGCAACCTTTGATGCAGATGGCAACGCAAAGTATATAGATAACGAGAAGCAGAAATTAACAGGAGAGGCAAAGCAAGACTTAGATTTACAAGATTTAAACAACATTAAGGAGAATTAAAAAAATGTTAGAAAAACTAAGAAATTTTATAATTGAAAAACTTACTACAAAAATAAATAAAGATTTTGACGATTCTGCTAAGTATCAAGCTGAATTCGGTGAAACTATAGCTCAAACTGAAGATTATTTAAACAAACACAAAACTATTGCTTATCTTGAAAAAGAAAAAGCATTAAGAGATTTCTACAACGCTAAAAAAGAAATAGGATTTTATTAATGCAAGAAATTTTAGAAGAACAAAAATTTGAAAAACGAGGAGTTGATTACTTTTTAGGTGATACTCAAATCTCGTCTGTTTCAACTATAATAGGTAGCGGCGGGGGTGGTAAAGCATCCGCTAATGGCAACGCTTTTCATGAGGCGATGGCAAACTATTTTTTAGGTAATTTCACTAAAGAAGACGAAAATGTTGAGATTGACGAATTCGGTTATATCTTAAACAAAAAACCGACAATTAAAGGTTTATTTGACGATTGTAATCCTGAAGATTTCAAGATTGCGGAAAACCTCTCTAAATTTCTGTTAGAAAATGGTTTAAAACCAAAATATGTTGAATATCCATTTATCGCTGAAATACAAGGTTGTAAGTATGCAGGAACAATTGATTTAGTTTGTGAAGATAGTGAAGGTAGGTTATATGTGTTTGATTATAAGACTGGCACAAGTAAAACCGATAAGCATAAATTGCAAATTGCTGCTTATGCTCTAGGGATTAAGTCTGTTAGAGGTGCAATATGTTATAGAGAGAAAGTTGAGGATTTTTTTAACTTAGGAACAGAAGAAACTGAAGAATATTTAAATGAGTTTGAAAATTTATTATTAGCTTACTACGGCAAATTAGACGGCAAAATCTGGCACAATGGCAATGTTTATAATGTAGATGCAGATTTAACTACAGATTGCGAGCAACTAAAAAATCTAATTCAAGCTAAAAATGCAATGGAAGATGATATTAACGAGCTTAAGGATTACATATCTTCTCACCTCAACGAAAGCGGTTTAAAAAATGAACATTTTTTAGTTTCTTATGTAAAACCCAAAATTAATAAAACCCTCAAAAAAGAAGCTAAACAGAAATTACTAAAAGAACACCCTGAATTCTTTGAGGAAAAAGAGGTTGATGGCTATTTTAATTATAAAATTCAAGGAGAGTAAATGCCGGTTATAGATATAAACAAACTAATAACAACCACAGAGTGTGGAATTAGTTGATGGTGGGGCGTTAATTTTATTAAAAAATATAGAAAAGAAAAGGTAAAACATGGAAAAACAATACTATACACCAAAAGAAATTATCGCAATGGGACTCTACAAGGACCTTGGAATTCTTTATGAATTAATGGGGAATGGCACGATACCAGCAATAAAATTACCAGGACTAAAGAAAAATTTTTGGAGGATACGAAAGGAATATATAGATAAACTACACACAGGGAATGAAAAAGAATGCGAATTTTTAAAAGAGGAAAAATCTACTGGATTGACTTCAGCTACGAGGGTCAAAGATACAAAAAATCCACAAAAACAACTCGTAAAAAACTTGCGAAAAAATTTGCTGAAAAAATAGATAATGAAATTTATAATGGTATATACTTGCACCACAAAAAGAACCCCCTTACTTGGAGTGAAATTATAGATTTTTATCTTAAAAATAAAGAAGATAGACTAACAATTGGGACTTTAAAAAATCTTAATAGCACTATTAATTATTTAAAATCTGCAAAAGTTCTTGATTGCCAAGCAAATACTGAAACAGTAGACACTTTTATTCAGTATTTGCAATCTAAAAATTACGCAGGCGGCACAATAATAACTAAAGTAAGTGAAATCAAAGCCTGCTATCTTTATTGTAAGAAAAAAGCAAAACCGCTTGAAAATGCAATTTTTGATTTAGATGGAATAGAGAAAGGCAAAAGAGAACTATTCTTTAAAAAAGCTGAATGGGCTAATTTTATCAATGAGGTTAAAGAGCAGGACTTTAAACATCTTTTTATTGTTATGCTGCATACAGGGGCTAGGATTAATGAATTATTGACACTTACTAAAGATAGAGTATTTTTAGATTCACCCACGCCGCATATTCTTATACCTGCAGAATTCAATAAAACAAAAAAAGAAAAGAAAATTCCTATGCTATGCCAAGAAGAAATTGACAGCTTAAAATATTTAATAAATAATAGCAACAATGAATTCGTTGTAAATAAACCTCTTTCAACACTAAACAATAAAATAAAAAAATATGCTGAATTATCAGGTTTTAAGAACTGGAGTAAGGCTTCAGCCCACATGTTCCGCCATACCTTTTTAACATGGACAGAAACAGGCGAGTTTGATTTCCTAAACGGTAAACCAATGAGCGATAGATTGCGTAAATTTGTGGTAGGGCATGAAGTAAATTCAAATATCACAAAAGATTATACTCACTTCGGTTTAGATAATTTTTTTAATCTTAAAAATAAGGAATAAAATTGTGCCGTAATTGTTCCACTAACAAAACTTTCCATACCATCAAATACAAGCAAATACAGACTTTAATAAACTCACCTAAATTTTACCTCTATAGCTTAATTTATAAGGCTTTTCTATTATTTAATAGGAAATATTATAATATACTATATATTAGTTTATAATTTTGTTTGAAATCTTTTAGGCTATCAAAATTAGTTTTTTTAATTAAATATGACAAAGGGTGTAAAACACAAATATAGTCGGCTTTTAATTTATTGTAGGAAAGTAAAAACGAGATTCCTAAATCTCTGTGAGATAAATCTTTATCAATTGCATAATTTTGCTGTTTTATATGTTTGCGCACAACGGAAGTGGTATCATTATAAGGAGGGTTGCCAACAATAATAATTTTATCTTTAGGCTCAAGATTATATTGTTTGCGGCTAACATCAAAAAGACTATTATGATGAAAAAATTTAGCATTATCAATATTAGCTGCTGCTTTCTCTATGGCTTTATTATCACTGTCTGCTCCTATAGAATTTGGAAACCGCAGAAAATTGCCATAACCGCAAGATGTATCCATAATAATATATTCTTTAGCATCAACGATATTAGCATAAATCATGCTATAAACCATATCTACTATACCTAATGGAGTATAATAGCTGCCATAATTTATGGTATCTTTATAATTAAGATGGTTTTGCTCATGCAGCATTAATATCTCCCCAAACTAGAATAAATGATTAGTTTGAGCTTTATACTAGGAGGGTCGCTATGATTTGTATAACTAATACATAAATAGCGGACCCGACAAAGTAGAAAGCAAAAATAATCATTTATTTATACAACATCTCTTTCTTAAGATTCATAATGCGCAGGTAAGATTCGTCAATTCTATCCATAGAAATTTTACCCTCTTCTACATTCTTTTTAATTATTTCACTAGCATCTTTAACAAAATTAGGATTATATTCACCAATATTATTGCCGTAAACTATAACATCCGTGCCGGCGTTAATAGCATCTACAAGGGCTTCTTCCAATGTAAAGTTATCTTCAATCGCCTTCATTTTTAAATCATCACTGAATACTACTCCCTTAAAGCCAAGTTCACCTCTTAAAATTCCATCAATAAATTTTTTTGAAAGCGAGGCAGGCATAGTATCAATATTACGATTTATTACATGTGCGGTTAACACCCCGCCTTTATATCCAGTTTTTATAATATCACGAAAAGGCTGCAGCTCATACTTTTTATAAGTATTTGTAATATCCACAAATCCCTCATGCGAATCTGCTGTTGAACTGCCATGTCCTGGAAAGTGCTTAAGCGTTGTAATAATCCCCATATCTTGATGTGCCTTAATGTAAGCAAGAGCATGCTGCACTACGATATTAGGATTGTCGGAAAAGCTCCTATCATGAGCAGCAATTACAGGATTGTTAGGATTAACATTTACATCCACCACAGGAGCAAAATTTAAATTAAAACCATATTCCTGCAAAAGAGCAGCAATCTTTTTAGCCTCTTCGTAAGTAGCACCCGTTGTAGGATTCACTCCCAATTCAGCAGCTGATTTCGTATTAAAAAAGCCATTTGCCTCGTTAAGCCTTGCTACATATCCGCCCTCTTGATCTACACTGATAAAAATTTTAGCAAATGCAGCTTCAGCTTCATTCTGCAAATCTTCATTTAATTTTTTAACCTGTTCCGGCGACTTTATATTAGGGATTCTATCATTTAAGGCTTTGCTGAATAAAATAATTCCACCCACATGATATTTGCTGAGGTATTCACGAGCTTCATCATTAAGTTCTGTTCCAGAAAAACCTACCAAAAGCATTTGTCCGATCTTATTTTCAAGAGGAATATCCTTATAATCAGAAATCAATTTTTCATCAAAATCGGCTGCTAATAAAGATACCGCACTAAATAAATATAATACAAAAATTTTCTTAAACATTTTTACCTCTTGTGTTTAAATAGTTCCTTTGCATTTAAAGTTTTGAATAGCTTGAGATTTATACGAGGAAATTTGGCACGCAGTGTATAACTAATACATAAGAGACAAATTTCTGAAGTAGAAACCCAAGATATTCAAAATTCACCATAGGTTTGCATGAGTTTTTCAGCTATAATCCAATCAATTGCTTCATCAATTTCAATTCCCATGTATTCTGGCATTTCATAAACACCAATTTTGCCTGAAAGCCTATTTTTACTCCGCAGAATATCTGCAGCTTTTGATATATAAAAAGCACCGTTTTCCATATAAAACCCTGCAAAATCTTGCCTTCTTGGACGATTTTTATAATCATAATTAACCGGAGCAGACGGCTGATTTTTATGCCAGAAAAATCTTTTAAAAACTACAGCGGTTAAAAGCGAATCACTATTGCTGGTTATCAACTGTTGGAAAGCATTATCAAAATCAATAGTTCTTGTAAGCGGCGAGGTTAGCTGCACTAAAAAAATATAGGCATCATGCTGGATATTTTTATTATTAATAAATTCCAGCAGAACAGATTCAGTAGATGAGGTATCCTCAGCATTCTGCGGATCTCTATCATACACCTCTACTTTTAAGAAACCAAAAGATTTTACTGTTTCTTTAATTTTTTGAGAATCTGTCGCCACATAAATTTTATCAACAGAAGAATCTTCTAGTGCTTTAAGATTCCAATAAATTAAAGGTTTTCCGCAAAAGAGTTTGATATTCTTTAAAGGGATAGATTTAGAACCGCCCCTTGCAGGAATTAAAGCTATTTTCATAATTTTCACTTATTTAAGTAACTACCAAAAGAACCTAATTTACCTAAAAAGCTAATCTCTAGGCTTTCCGATATTTTAGCTTGTCGCGTTGCACCTGTTCTATCTCTAAAATTTCTTGTTTTTTAAAAGTTAAGGCTTTATAAACCGCATTTAAATCGCGGCTTAATTTCTGCAATCCTGCAAACTCTAAAGATGCTGCGTGATCTGTTCCTTTCCAAGTTCTATCTTTCGTAAAATGTCTTTCTATATAAACCGCCCCTAAAGTATAAGCAGCTACATCTACAGCAATTCCTAAATGATGTCCTGAAAAAGAAATTTCTTTGACTCTACCACCAAAGCGAGCATAAAGGTTATTAATTTCCAGAAGACAAATATCTTCAAAAGGCACAGGATAGCCAGAAGTGCAGGCATATACCACAAGACGAGATTTAGCATCGCCGGTTTCTTCAAAAAATTTGATAATATCTTCTTGTTCAGCATTGTAAGTCATGCCGAAAGAAATATGCACATCACCCTTGTAGTTGTCTCTAAGAATTTTCAACATTTCAAAATTCGAATTACAAGCAGACGGCACCTTAATGAATTCAGGATTTATCGCAATAATCTCACGGGCAGATATAACATCCCATACGGAAGTTGAATATTTAATGCCAATGCTTTCAGCATATTTTTTCAACTCAGCATGCTGATTGGCAGTAAATTCTAAAAACTCCCTATGCGCTCCGTAAGTATCGCCATAAGAATTAGCAGGGTTAGGATGCGGGGCGTTATATTGTTCTGGTGTTAGCAATTCTTTATTGTTTCTTTTTTGAAATTTTGCCACATCGGCACCTGCATCTTTAGATAATTTTATTAATTCTTTAGCAATTTCAAAATTACCCATATGATTGCAGCCAATCTCTGAAACCACCACCGGTTTTTTATATTTAAAATTAAATGCGCTCATGAAAACTCCAAATTATTCTTTATATTTATGTATTAACTTTAGCATCATTATTATAATTTTTAAAGGTATATTATCTGTATATAGTATTCCTCGCCTGCAAGTGCAAGCAGCATTATTTAAGACTGTAAAATTAGTATTTTTTAAAGGCAGAGCGAGAGTATTTTTTACAAGCAGCGCACTGAGAGTTGGATACAGAGAAAAAATATTTATACGATAATCCAACATTTTAATATCCGTAAGCGGATCTATATTAAAAAGATGCTTGAAAGTAAAAAGAGAGGTTGAATAAACCGAGAACACCGCATTAATTTTTATTTTCTCTGCTACAACTTCTACAGGAAGAATTTCTAGTATTTTTAAAATTTCATTACTGCCAGTTAGATTTAATTTATCCCTTATCATAATATCTTCAAACAACAGAAAACTTTGCGGAGAAAAACAAGGTTTTAATTCGGCAGAATATTTAAGTGCAGCTTTTGGATGATCTTTAAAAATAACCGTATAGCCTTCGGTAATTAATCTTTGGATATTTTCATAATACATGTTAATAATTTTTTTCGTTTTGCCTGCATTCTTTTCAAAATAATACTGCGGTAAAACTAGAACATATTTATCAGCATGCGGTGCCTTAATGAATCCCTGTTGCTCTTTCTGCATATTTAGTTTTATTTTATTATCGTATTGCAATAGAGTTTTTTGAATCGTTCTAATACTTTCAAGCAGGCTATCTTTAGTTATAGTTTGAAAATTTATAAAAGGAAAGCTCTTCAAAAGAAGGTTTCTTAATTTTTCATGATAAAATATATAATAATTTTGATTCTTTCTCATAATTTTTCTTAGCGAAAAATCTAGTAAAGGCTTTACATAAGACATTAATCCTTCTTCATAGAAAATAAAGCTAGCCGTGCCATAATGTTTTTTGAAAGACTTATAAATCTGCTTTGTCCTAGAATTAATTGGGATATAAATTTCATCAATATCTTTTTCTCCTAAATCGGAATCTAGCTTTTTAAAATCAAAATTGAATGAACTTTTATAATCAAAAAAATTTAAATTTTTCTGCGCTGTTATTAAGTAATTAAAGAAAGCAAACAAGGCTTTAGATTTTTCAAGGCTAGTATTTTTAAAATAGCCTAAAAAGAAATTATTATCTCCAGCATTCAACTTGCCTTGCAAAAGGCTTGCTAAAACTAGGCTTGAAAAGCTGCCATTAGCAATTAAAATTCTTTTCATATTCTATAATATAATTTCCAATACTAGTCTAATAGCAATATTAATAATGTTCAACTGTTGATAAATCCTTATAATTAAGGAGTTTTTGAATTTAAGTTTTAACTGCGCTAAATCTCAATAAGTCTATAAAGTTTATTGCATTCCGCAATTTCTGCTGAAAATATCTTACTCATTCTATATAAATATCAACAAGAATGCTGCAATTACCCCTAAGGTTACACCTGGATATAAGAAATAGTTAGTTGTTCCTGCTGTAGATTCTAGCTCACTTGAAAATCTTGCAATTTTATCTTGATCTACATTTGTTGCTACAACATTACTGCTGTTATATAAAGATTCTTCAAGTGTAGGATACATATCCGGAATTATTGGCTTATAGTATCTAAATTCTTTATTAGGCAAAGCTACCACAATTAAACCTTTAGCTGGATGGAAATACACTATAGCATCATTAACCATTTTTTCATTATCCATAAAAAACCCAGAGCCGCTAGTAGCAGAAAATTGCATTTTTAGATCGCGGGTTAACCAAGATAAACTTTTATTAATTACCATATTAGTAAATTCTTCAAAAGATGCAGCATTATCATTATTGGCAGAATTATTATTATTCTGAGAAAGTGAATTATTAGTATCAATGCTATTTACAACATTTGCATTGCCTATATTTTCAATATTAGTTTCATCACCGCCTATATTTACATTTGGCTGGCTATCTGCACTAATCTGCTCATCACTAGATTCGGTAGTTGTAAATCTAACTATAGAATCTAAATCTGAACCCAGCAGCAAATATGCTGCATAAGTTAAATCCTGCCGGTCCGCTGTTTTAGGGAGAACTCTAATCTCAATAACTTCACCAGTTATAACATCTTCCCATAAACCAACTACGGCATTTACCCTAAATGTAATTAATGCTTTTTGCAATTCAAAAAGTTCTTCCTCACTCATATCTTTTAATAAGTATGTGCTAAAGTTTGCTTCATCAGAAGGAAGATAGCCTCTTTGAGCATCCCGCGCTCTTTGTGCTAACTCTTCTAATCTTTGCTGATTTATTGGAGTTGGCTGGCTTGGTGAAGAGCCACCTTGCGGCGCTTCAGCATCCGCATTCTGTTCAGTAAGTCTTTGCTGTTCGCTTTGATAATTTTCATTAAGTCTTTGCGAGATAGTTCTGTTAGGGCTTAACATATTATGAGTTATAATATTCATATAATCATTTAAATTCGTAACATTCAGCGCTTTTAAAGTTTTATCTAAATTTTCAGCTTCATCAGAATTTCTATACCAAGCTAAATTTCTATTATCAATATCGCCTGCTAAAAACATAATGTCATAAACAAAACGCCCAACCGTTGGTTCAAAAAACTTTTTCATGATAATAAAATTAGCACCAAGATAAGCTCCATAGCCTTTTATTTCATTGATAGGAACATCTCTAAAAATAACCTTCACTCTGCCAATAGGTGTAAAATTTGGAAAATATTCGTCTTTGTAAGAATCAACGCTTTGTTTAAGGTCTAGCCTAGACATTACGACAGGTCCCCTTCTATCATAAAATTCTTCAACATACATTTCTCTTTCTAACTCATCTAAAGGCATAACAAATTCTGTATCTTTGTTGATGGCATCTTGATTTAAGACTTTAAAATTAGCTTCAAAAAGTTTAAAAGTATCTATCTTAATACCGTATTTATCGCGAACTCTTACTTCAAGCGGTTTTTTTCTTTCTTGAACTAATCTTGGATCCATTTCTTCGTCAACAACTGCAGCATCTATTTGATTAATGTCTTGAGTATTTTGAGTATTATCGTCTTTTTTCCAAAACATTAATCTTCTAAAGAAGCTCTTTTGTTCTGGAACTGCAGCAACTACTGCATTATCTGGATTATCTCCTATTGCCACTATAGGGTCGGTAGCAACAACTGCAGCGGGCTCATCGGCAGCATATAAACCAGAAAAATCAATAACTATAAAAGAGAAGACTGCTACAGCAAACAATAATTTTAATATTTTCATAACTCAACATTTATAATCTAATTTATAAAACCTACTGCATGTTAATCTAAAATACAATACCCTACTATAATATATCAAAATTATAAATAATGCAATGTTAAATATTTACAAAAACAATATATTTAAATAAACTATATATACAATTTTATGTATATTAAACAAAGAGCTTAACATGTTTAAAAACACTACGGATATAAAAAAATTTATTTTAGAAGAAGATATTCTTTATTTAGAAATTAGAAGCATTACTAATAAAAACACCAAAAGCGTGGTTTTTACTGCAAAATATCTGCTTAATAACTTAGACAGCTTCTTCAGCGAAAACTTTAACGACAGCAATATTAGTATTAAAAACATCGATATATCTTCAGGTTTTCTTGAGGTTTTTTTAGCCCATAAAACCTTAGTGTTTTTTGCTCAGTCTTTAGATTTACTAGAAAGCAGCACAAATGCCAATAAATATTCATTTAATATCCTAAATGACAATAACGAAAATCCCCTAGCAGCACCGCATGAAGATATTTATAGAGATTTTATGGGAGAAATTTCTTCCAGCCTTTTAGATATTGGTGAAAAACCAGCTTATTTTTACAAAGACAGCCATTTTTTTCGTAGCTTAGTTCTGCAGGAAAGTTCGATATATTCAAAAGAAAAACTCAAATATGCTATTAGTATGGTTGCTAAGGCTTATAACATAGGAATAAAACTAATATGAAGAAACACTAGAACAGTTAAGGCGTAAGATTTACAAGATCTGAAGTTATACAGCGTCTATTTCCAGCAGCACCTTCTGCGGTTACCACACTGCCTTCAATCGTGTAGCGGATTCCTTCTTTATACATCACATTATTTGTAAAATTGTAGATTCTGTTATTTAGAATTACTCCCCGCTCGTCAAAGAAATATATCATATTATCCAGCCAAACTTTATTTTCGGAAATCATAAAAGTATCATTGCTGGAGGTTATTATATTGCCCTTTAATCTATATGTGCCATGAGGAGTATAGAAAATCATGCCATCGGTAATTCCCCTTTCAGTTGTGCAAATAACATCATTAGCAAATAAAAGAAAAGCCGGATAGTTAATTCGCTGCCGCTGCACTATTTCTCTTGGATTATAACGATTGCGAAAATCTAAGGCATTCCGTGTTTGCTCTGAAGGCATTTGCGCTTGCAATACATTAGAATCAACTTGACCGCGCGGAATATTTTTCTGCCCGGCTTGATTATTTACATTGCCAATAGGAATCCCTGAATCAAAAATATTCTCATTTTGAGGTTTTGTATTAGCAACATTAAAACGACTGCTGCCAACATTATTATCATTTACACCGGTAATTCTTTGCGAGGTTATCTTTTTATTAGTAGTAGAGGAAAATGGCGGAGGATTGTTAAAGCTGCTTTGCGGCATATTAGGTCTGCTTGTATAAGTTCCAAAGCGGTTAAAAGAGTTATTTTGATTATCTAAATTAGAAAAACTATCATTTTGAGAAAAATTATTGTTCCTGCTTGAAACTGGTTTATCACTATCATACGAGGGCCGATTAGAAAAAAAAGCGCTATTAGGATTCTGCTGAGTTTTATAGCCTGAAAATACTCCATTATCAAAAATAGACGCTAATAATCCATCTGTATAAAAAGAGAAAATTACAACAATAATAACTATTAATCTATTCAATTTACTGCCAAAAAATTATGTTAAGACATATCAATCATACACTAAGATTTTTTTTATTTCAACTAACTTAATAATTTTCTTCTTTAACACTAAACTGCGATTTAGTATTATTAATACTGTAAATATTTAAAAATAAAATATCATACGAAGTAATAAGGCTAGGATCTTCCTTAAAACTAGCGTTAATCCAGCATACTAAATTAAAAGCTGAGTTATTATTAATGCTTATTCGCATATTAATAATAACTGTGCTAATTTCATTTCTGTCATCAGCAAGGCTTAATCTTTCTTTTGGTTTTATTTTCTGTCTGCTTAGTTCTGCCGTTTTTATATTGTTTTCTGTAGCAACTGCAGAAAGGTTGTAATTAACTTTTAAAAAATCGGTGGCATAGTTGATGCAGGCTTCCTTATAGTTAGGATCGGGTTTTGATATAAACGAAAGATATCTAAACAAGCCAAGATTATATTTTTTCTCTAAAGAAAAAAGAATGGTAATAACCAAAACAATAATTATAATGCTAATAACAACCACAAATCTTAAATCTAAAAATCTCATTTACACTAACCAAAAGCAACTAAATTAATTATAAGAAATTATAACAAGTTTGTGATAATTTGCAATTTTTCTTTGCTAATAACAATTTATGATATATAATTTGCAAAAAGGTAAAAAATATGGCTATAGAAGAATTTTCTCATAAAAAAACTGCTCTTGAAGTAGTAGAACTAGGCATAAAAAAAGCTAATACACCATTTAGCAACACTGTAATTTTAGGCATGCTTGGCGGCATGTTTATTGCTATGGGATATATGGCGGCACTAATGGTTATGGCAGGAGCCGATTCCATGATGTTTTCTGCAGGCATGGCAAGATTCTTAGGCAGCTTAGTTTTTCCCGTAGGGATTATTTTAACAGTTTTAGCAGGAGGCGATATTTTTACAGGTAATGCCCTTGTTAGCCTATCAACTCTTGCAAAAAAAACTTCGCTGAATCAGTTATCAAGCAACTGGCTGGCAGTTATTATAGGAAATTTTATCGGCTGCTGGCTGACTGCATTTTTAGTGCATCATGCCGGAGCTCTTGACAGCACTACAATTCAATATACCATAGTAACGGCTAGACATAAGGCTGAATTAAGCAATATAGAGCTAATTATAAGCGCTTTTTTTTGTAATATTTTTGTAGCCCTTGCGGTTTGGCTGTCTTACTCTGCTAAGGATGTGGTTTCTAAAATATTTGCACTTTATTTTCCAATTCTGCTTTTTGTTACATCCGGCTACCAACATAGTGTTGCCAACATGTTTATTTTTTCTCTATCCGGATTTCTAAATGGAGGCATTCCCTTAGGCGAAAGCCTAAATGCTATTATTATGTCAATAATCGGCAATGCCTTATCTGGCGGAATATTACTGCCAATTGTTTATTATCACCTGCTTTTGAAAGATTATTATAATGATTTAAAAAGGCAGCAGCGAAGAGGGTAATAGATTAGCTTTTTACATTCTCTTCAATAGGAAAGCCGTTATCTATCCACTGGTTTATACCGTTTGTAAGATTTTTTATTTGAATGTTTTCATTAGTATTTTCATTAGTTAAAAAACTAAAAGACCTGCCGCCTCTACCGCCTGCATTGCAATAGGTTACAATAATAATTTTTTCGTTTTCTTTTAAATTTAAGGCTTTTTGCAAAGACTGCATAGACAAATCTACAATGTGGATATTTAAAGCTCCTTTAATGTGATATCGGTCATATTCAATTTTGCTTCTAACATCTAAGGGAATTACTTTGATTTTAGAATTCTCCATTAAATCTTTAAGCTGCTGTGCGCTAAGCTGTGATTCTTCTTTTGCGGTATTTTTATCTGCAAATATATTAAAGAAAGATTTTATCATAAACTTACTCTATAAGTATTTATTAGGGGCTTCGGTGCAAAATGTATAACAATACATAAGCACCGAAGCAATAACATAGAAACTAAGCTATTTAAAACCTTTTGATTAAATAGCCGAATACACTATTAGCTGAGGTATTTTTATTCCCGCCAACATTCATCCAATATTTATAGCCTAACTCAAAACCGTATGAATCATAATTTAAACCAACACCTTCATAAATTTGGAAGGCAGCTGCAGTTTTAGGAGCATCTTTTCTTTTTTCATATAAATCTATATCACTCCAGCCGCCATGATAAAGGCTAAACTGTGTATTCCCAAGCTGTCCGAAATCTTTTCCCCAAGAAAACTGTATCATAGCTGGAATTTGAACTTCTTTGCCATCTTTATCTTTTGAAGATAAAAAATACATGGCATTGGCTTTTAAAACTCCCATAAAAGGAAGGTCAAACTGTGTTCCAAGCCCAACAAAACCATCGCCAGTATAATTAAAAGTTTCTTTCGCCTGCAATACTAAAAATAGTTTAGAGTTATTAATAACATCGTATCTTACAATGTATTTGTAAAAATCGTAGTTTAATCTATCAATTTTTTTGTCATTAAATTTAAAATCGGTAAAACCATAAATATCCCACTGACCTTTTTTTGCAAAAGTTTCAACTTCTACAAAGAAGTTTGTTGTATCTAAAAAATCAACATCACTATTAACATAGCCGCTAAAAAGTTTAAGATTAGCACCCGCATAGTCGCTATCATCAGCATAAGCACTTACAGCCAATGGCAGAATAAAAAATAATGCTACAATTTGTAAAATAAATTTTCTAACAAAATTCATGATGTCCTCCAAGATAAAATAAAATGATATTTAAGAAAAAACCATTATATAACTAATAGTAATTTTTATCAAGAAAAAACTTCCTAAATTGTTAGGTTTTTTTAATTTCCTTACAATGTAAATACTAACACCACTAGGGCAATAATCAACTGCACAAACAATAAAGGCATTACAAATTTCAACCAATGAAAGTAAGATATTTTCGCCATGCCAATAGCTGCCATTACCACAGCGGCAGTTGGGGCAAACTGATTAATCAATCCTGATGCCGTCTGATAAGCAGTAACCACAGAAGAACGGGGCACGCTGAAAAGATCTGCTAGCGGTGCCATTAAAGGCATGGTAAGTGCCGCATGTCCGCTTGAGCTTGGCACTAAAAATGCTATAAACAGCTGAAAAATTTGATTTAACATAATAAATAAATTTTGTGAAAGCCCTGATAGAACACTTACAATGCCGTGTAAAATTGTATCAATAATTGCACCGTCCTGAGCCACAATCACAATAGCGCGAGTTAGCCCAACCACAATTGCAGCATAGAGTAAATCTTTAGAACCTTCTACAAAAGAATCCCAAAATTCTTTTTCGTTCAACCCGCCAAGAATTGCCGCTACCATTGCCCCTGCAAGAAACAGCACAGTCATTTCAGGAATCCACCAACCCAGCTGCACCACTGCATACATCATAAAAAATATAAGCCCTAAGAAAATTATAATAATCAGCTTTTGATTAAGTCCAAAACGAATATGACCCTCTTCGTTAGTTAAATTAGCAAAACTTTCCTGATGCTCAGCTCTATTGGCATAGCAAATAGATTTTTTAGGATTCTTTTTAATTCTATTGGCATACCATAACACATAAGCTATTGAAGTGCCTAAACAGATAAAATAAAAAATTACTCTTGATAGTATGCCGTCAGTAATAGGAATTTCAGCAATATGCGAGGCAATTCCTGTAGCAAAAGGATTGCCGATAGATGCGGTTAACCCTGCACCTACACCAAGCAGAATAGTAGCTACGCCCACAATGGGGTCGTATCCTGCCCTCACCATCAGCGGAATTAAAATTAAATAGAATGCCAGTGTTTCTTCATACATCCCTGCCATAGTTCCGCCAATAGAAAATAAGAACATTAGAACCGGAATCAATAAAAATTCTCTGCCTTCTAGTTTTTTTACCGCAGCTTTAAGTCCATTGTTGATAGCGCCGGTTTTTAAAATAACACCATATGCCCCGCCAATAATTAATACATAGGCAATAACCTCAGCAGCATTCACAATCCCTCTGGCAAATGAAGAGAAAGTATCTAAGAATCCTTGCGGATTGCTTGGCACTTCCTTATAAGTGCCAGGAACCACCACATCACGACCAATTGCTTCATTATGAATCCTATCAAATTGTCCAGCCGGCAACACCCATGTTAACACTGCCATAATGATAATTAATGAAAATATAATACTGAGCGTATGCGGTAGTTTGAGTTTCATCTTCATCTCCAATAAACTTTAATAACAAACTATCATATATTTATAAGGGGATATGTCAAGTTTTTTTTGACTTTTCTTTATTTCTCCTGCTTCATGTTAAAAATAACCTATTCTTATAATTATTTAATAAATTTTGAGGATTTTTAAAGACCAAAACTCAAATATTAATTTTGATAATTATGTATAGCATTGCAATATTTCGTTTTGCATAACAAGCCTATGGATGCCGTGCCATAGCACGGCATGACGGTAGGGTATAATATTAAGTTTTAATAGCTTTCATGGCATCAGCGTAGAACTCCACATCCGTTCCAATTACCACTTGAATGTTATTGCCGTTTTTGGATATTCCTTTGCTGCCATTTTGTTTTAATAAATTCTCGTCTATCAGCGATATATCTTTTAACTGCAAGCGCAGTCTTGATACGCAGTTATCAATTACTACAACATTATCAACACCCCCTAGTGCTTTAAAGATATTTTCTGCCTTATCGGTATAGCTGGTATCTTCAAATAATTTAGCGGCACTAGATGAACTAACATCGCCGTCTTCACGACCGGGAGTTTTTAAATTCAGCGCTTTAATTAAGGTATAGAAAATAAAATAGTAAATGCAGAAGAAAATAGGACCAAGAATAAGTATCATCCAAGGCTTAGTTGAAATCCCCCAAGATAAAACTAAGTCTATAATCCCGCCGCTAAAGGTAAACCCTGCCTTATATCCAACCAGATATGTAGCAACATAAGATGCTCCCATTAACAGAGCATGGATTCCAAATAATAGCGGAGCAGCAAAAAGAATCGGAAACTCTATCGGCTCGGTTACCCCTGTTAATAATGAGGTAAACGCACCGCTTAATAAAATTCCTAATACTAACGGCTTATTTTCTTTTTTTGCAGTATTATAAATAGCTAGAGCGGCAGCCGGCAAACCGAATATCATTACAGGGAAAAAGCCCGCCATAAATATTCCAGCAGTCGGGTCGCCATGAAAGAATCTAGTTAAATCACCAGTTAAAACTGTGCCGTCCGGCATTGTAAAACTGCCTAAGGTAAAGTAAGCAATAGCTTCAGTTATATGCTGCAATCCTGTTGGCAGTAAAATACGATTGCTAACACCATAGGCAAACATTCCAACAGGACCAGAGCTAATTACCCATTCGCTGAAAATATCAATTCCTAAAGCAATATAAGGCCAAATCAGCCCAAATACAAACGCTAATCCAATGGCTGTAAGCCCCGAAACAATCGGCACAAATCTTCTGCCGCCAAAAAATGCTAAATATACAGGAAGTTTAATTTGATAGAAACGGTTGTATAAATAGCCGCCCATAAGCCCTGCAATAATCCCGCCAAGCGTCCCCATATCATTAGCTTCGTTTAATACTTTCATGCCTGCGCCCATTACCAGATAAATAATAGCGCCGGAGAGTCCTGCTGAAATATTTTTATCGCGGGACATTCCGCCTGCCACCCCTATGGCAAAAAGCAGACCCAAGTTGGCGAACACTGCCTCCCCAGATTTTGCTAAAAATTCAATATTTAATAAATCCGGCTGTCCGAATCTTAATAATAAACCTGCAGCCGGCAGAACCGCAATCGGCAACCATAAAGCTCTTCCAATCTGCTGCAGTAAATCAAAAAATTTGCGCCACATAATAATTTCCTTATTCTAAATTTTCCTATTTTAATACATTATCAAACAAATTAATTATACCTCAAAATATGTGATAAATAAACATAAATTTTGCACTATATCACAAAACATCTTACATAAAAATTATTAAATTTATGTTTTGAGCTTTATATTAGGCGTTTTACCGCGAAGTGTATGAATAAATACATAAGTGGTAAAACAACGACATAGAAAGCCAAAAGTTTAAACTTTTAATATCCGCGTGCGGGGTCTAATATGTATCGCTGCAATACAATAAACTCATCTTTTGCTTCCATATTTAGATCCTCATACATATCTTTATAATTATTTTTTATTTCTTCACCGCGAATCACATCAGAGCACAGCACGGTTTGATTTGTAGAATAAACACTTAGCAGATCAGTTTGCGTTTTACCGATAATTAATGCTGTATATATTTTTCTCATGAATTCTGCAGCATCTGCTTTAAAGGCAATTCTTTTATCAATAAAAAATCTAATACTGCAGGGTTCTCATATCTTTGTAAAATTTGTAATTCTATAGGGAGTGCTGTCCGGCAGATTTGCAGGATTGCTGCTGTAAATAAAATAGGTATTATGCGTTAAAGGCTTAACATCATCTATTACTACTTCTTTAAAACTGCTGGCATCAAAACTATCCTCAATATCAACTGCGCTTACAGTTTCTTCCCAATCTCTAGGATCAACACCGCTGTTTGCTTCTCCGCCGCCAGTATTGCCATTATTGCCGCAATCACAATTGCAATTGCAGTCTCCTCCTCCATCAGTATCACCATCGCCTTTAATTAACAGCCCGCGAGAGATTGCGGTAAGGAAATCTTTCAAAAAATTTTGATTGTCAATTAAATTATCAAATTCTAAATTCAGCAGATTCGCCTTAATTTGCGAGTTGTCTTGAAAGCTAGTTTTACGCTGCATTCCCGCATTTCTTTTTAAAATAATCAGCTTAGGGAAAAGACTGCTTCCCAACTTTTCTTTTAGCTTAACTACTTTATCTTTACTGCGGAAATTCTCAACTGTATAATCTTCTAAATATACTAGCTGCTTATCTTCAATAATTACTTCAATTTGCGCCTCGAACTCCACTTCAAATTCGCAGGTAAAAGAATCCTGTCCAGTTGCCAAGTAGCTTATAAAATTTTTGTAATCCATAATTATTCCTCTTTAAAATATTTTAGAAAAAGACGACATGATATTTTTAATACTAGCTAAATCTTGCTTTCTTTTAGCAACGGCATTATATCTAGCTTCCGCCTGCGTTTTTTCTTTAAGGCTTTGCAGGGCATCGCTTTGATTTTTAAGAATTTCTTCACTATCGGCATTTAGGGAATTTTCCATAAAATACTGCAAATCTTCGTTAGATCCGCCGCTCCCTGCTGCTGTTTTATTTTTAATTTTAGACTTCTCTGCCGCTCTTTTATTATTAAGCGCTATAAGAAGACTGTTAGATTTATTTAATATATCGGCTTTCTGTTTTTGATATTCATTAATTGCTGACATATTTCCTCCTTTTTATTTGTTTAATATATTTAAATTTAAGTTTACTGCTACAATATTCATGGCAAAAGGAAGATACTGCTGAATGCTTAAATTAGCATTACTCTCCCAGCTGCCATTAATATTAAGCATGATATTTTGATATTCAGCCATCGGCGCAGTTTTAGCTAAAATATTTCTTTGCAGAATACTGCCCGTGCTATTAAGAACATCAATATGTGAAGATTTATAAAAAACTAAATCTGCCTTATCTATTTTTACCATACTGCTATCGGTTTCTAAATTCGGCGTGGTATAAACTGAAGCAAAACCATAGCCAACTATTACATTGCTATCGGCATAGCTGTTGCCTGCCACTGTAATGCTGCCGTTTATTACTTTAAAATCTCCTAAATAGCTATTGCCGTATAGAACACTTAATGTTTCACCCTCAAATATTTCTAAGGAATCAATTACATTACTGCTAATGGTTTTATGAATATATGAATCAAGATAAACCGGCATAGCCGCATTTTCTAAATAAAGATTCTGCAGTGAATCAAAATTTATTACCTCAATAAATCTGCTGTCCTTTCCTTTAATTTTTCTTGCTGCCGTTAAATACAGATATTGATTTTCCTTATTGTAAGAGGCGCTTATGGCGGTAATTTTAGCATCTTCTCCGCCTAAATTACACGAAACTCAAGCATAATTAAGATAGTCGCCGCTGCTATTAATAAAGCCAAGCGCCAGAGAACCGTTTTCCATTAGAACGCATAAAGCCTTTGAGGGATAGTCTAAATACAGCATATCTTTAATTTTAGAAGCAAATAAATGCAGCGATCAACTATTTATCTGCGATAGCGACAGCAGTTTATCTTTATCAACAGAAATCGCAAAAATATTCTGCTGATGCCAGTCAGCATAAAAGGTTAAAAAATCGGTGCTTGCCATATGCTTAGAATTCTTTTGCGAATTGAATTCCGCCACTGTATAATTAAAAGGCGAAATAGGCGATTCAATATTATACGGTAATAAGGTAAAAACTCCCTCTTGAGAACCCACCAATACATTATCTTTATTTGCTCCCAGCCAAAGAATATTTTTGCCGCGCGGCAGAGTTAAAGTAATAGAATTGTCTTCTGCAATAATATCGCTTATTACGCTATTTTCATTTACCCTTGTGGTAGGCGACATATTGGTATAATCGCCGGTTTTAGAAATCCAGATAGTTTTTTTGTTTTTATTAGATGCTCCGTAATACATGCGCCCGCCGAAAATAGCCGCCATTGTTGGATAACCCATTTCCGCACCCCATGCTCCTAGCTTGAAATCACGAGTATCCTCTGTGCCGTTAAAATCTATAAAGGTTTGAGCTTTAACATTCCTTGCATCTATAAACTGCGAAATCTGCGCTGCACCCCATATGCCTTTATGGGCAATGCGGATGAATCTTTTTTGATTTAAAAGCGCATCATTAGATTTAAATAAATCGCTTGATGCCGTAATCTGCACCTCGCCTGTAGTTCCGCTTAAACTAAGAGTTGTATTGGTTTTATTTATATCTAAATAAGGACCGTCTGTATAATCTACATTTTTTAGGGTAAAATTATAATTTTCATCAAAGCTCAATATACTTGGAGTTCTATCCGCAGAAAAAAAATAGTAGCATTTGTTGGCATCATCATAGACATAATTCAGTTTGGCAATTTCATCTTCACTAATCCAATTATTATTAATGCTATAATGCTCGCCGTTTTTTATTAAGGGCTCGTTATTAAAATAAAAACGAATAACCGTAGGATAAATTTCCATTAGAATGTTATTGTTATTATCTTCCAATGCAATAATCCGAACCTCAAAAGCATGAACTAAATTATTAATAAATTTACTGCCATTGCGTCTTGCTAACATATCCCACGGGCTTAGCCTCATATTTTTTAAACAAGAAGCGGAAGAGTAATATAGATTTTTCAAATTATATTTATTAACATATTTAGAAACCTCCCCCAACTTAAAATTACTGATATTTATATTCATGTTTTTATTACTCCTTTTATTATTTTTTTAAAATTTTGAATAGTTTGAGCTTTATATTAGAAGTTTTGCCCGTAGTATGTAAGGGCAAAATAACGACATAGAAAGCTCAAACTATTCAAAATTAGTTTCTAGATTCAATCCATGAACTGCTGAATAGACTGTCTGAGTTAAAAATCTCGCTGCCTTCTTTAGCGTCTAGGTTGGCAGTTTTGCGAAGTTCTATTTCATATAATTCCCGAATATTTTTTTGAACTGCCCCTTCCACAGAAAAACTGAAAGAAAGCTCTATGGCTAAACGCAGAACAATTAAATACACTAGACTTAAAGGCAAATCTGCCACATCCATATCTGCTAAATAAGTAAGGCATACTTCGCTGTTATTGCTGTAAAGAACCTGACCTTGCCTTAAATAATTGCCGCTTCCTTCTGCACGCAAAATTCTTAAGCAATCGCTTGGCAGAACAAATTCATGCTTGTATTCAGCGTTCCTTGTGTTTTTATTACTATAAACATTATTTAAAACAATGGTTTTTAAGCAAGCCTTTCAAATATTAGATGAAAGCACCTCTGCTTTTGCTATATCGTATAAAAATTTACATTGGCGCGCTTCAAAAGTTTCATCTTCAAGGGAATTAATATGATTCAGGCGAAGCATGCTAAGCGCCCGATTGCATACTCTTATATTATTGTATATCATGGATTTAATCCGCAGTATAAAGCACATAGCCGTTTAAAATATTCGCTTTAGAAAAAGCGATAGATGCCTTAAGGGCAATGTATTTTTCTACATTAACCTGAGGCGACGGCTTAATAATATTGTTATAATAAAATAGTGCGCCGCCGCTGCGGTTAAGGGCAATTCCTGTTTTAAGATTGCTGCTTTTAAGAATTTCATACTTATTGCTGACAGCATTATATAAAACATCTAGCACCAGCAGGTCAAAAGTATCTTCAGCTGCGCCTTCGCTGCAGGTAAACCCGATTTGCGTAATGCGGTTTTCTGTTTTAGGCAGCTTTACAAGAAGAATTTCTTCTTGTTCAACTGTTTCTTTCTGCGAAAAATTTACATCAAAGGCTAAAATTTTAATTTTACCTTGTAAATTTATGGCAGAGTTTTTAATTTTCGGCATTGAATTTTCATTCATTATTTGATCGCTTTGCAGCATAATTTTTCTCCTTTTCAATTTATATTTAAGTTTTGAGGACTTTTGTTTTTATATCATGAGCTTTACCTCGTAGCATACCCGTAGTATGTAAGAGGTAAAGTAAGAAAATATAAAAACAAAAAGACCAAAACCGCTTACTGTTCTTTGCAAAATATGCTAACCACCTTCTTCTCATCCATCCTAGTTGCTCCGCAGGACATTGAAGCATAAACTTGCTTCGCCATTCTTTTATCTGTGCGAATGCTTATATCTGTTTTTATATCGCCGTTGGTTGCCATTAGAATGCCGCTTTTGGCAAAGCAGAAGATGTTTCTTACATTATCTTCTTTTGGAAGCAGCTGCGAAGATACGCGTTTAAAAGTAAAACCCATAAAAGTATTTACTTTGCCGTCTACTAAGGCTTTAACGGTGTTGTAATCGTCGCTGGTTATTTCGGTAGTTTGCAATAAGTTGCTGATTTGCTTAGAGCTGACTACGCAGTATTGTTCTTCGTCGTCATCTACATCGGCATCGTCTAGCAGTTCTCTTGCCTTTCTTAGTTTGTCTAAGGTTAAGATTTGTGCTGAATTAGTTTCATAGTAATCTACAGGAATAATTTGCGATTCCGGCAATGGAACCTTAGTTTCTCCTTTATTGCCGCAATAAGCTAAACCAAGCGCTGCATCAATTATTCTTTGATCTTTTTTGCGTCCCAGCGCATAGGCGGCATTCAGCGCATAAGCAGAGCTGGGATCTGTTAAAAGTTTAAGCTGATCGTCTCTATCTATTAAATCCCCTCAGTCAGAGCTGATTAAATTCACCATTCTTCTGTCAATGTTGGTTTGAATTAAGGGGGTGTCAGAATTGCGGACATTAATATCTACCGCCTCAGTCGGGGCAATTTGATCGTAATAATAACGTTCTGTTTTCTGCTCTTCCTCGCGGACGCAGGACGACAGCTTTGACCCTTTCTGCTGCATGTTTAGTCTAACGGCATAGTTGTAGCCTTCTTTAGTTGCCATATCTATTGTTATCATTTTAGTTTCTCCTTTTTTTAGTTGTTATAAGGGCTAAGCCCCATTGTTAAAATTGAAAAGTTTTTAAAATTTTATTTAAGTTAAAACTTTTCAAGTTCCGCATAGCTTGAATTTTTTATGCTGTTGTTTTACCGCGAAGTGTGTAATAATACATAAGCAGCAAAACAACAACATAGAAAGCCAAGATATCAAAACTGTTTTTAATAGCTTGAGCTTTATATTAGGCGTTTTGTTGCGAAGTGTGTAATAATACATAAGCAGCAAAACAACAACATAGAAAGCCAAGATATTAAAAACTATCTGTGCGCATATTTAGCATTATGCAATACATCGTTAATTCCATGAATTTCTTGTTTAACTCCTTGCATATCATTTGTATAAATTATACTCTCAATGGCGTATAAACTTTGATCATGGCTGATGATATCGCCAACATTAATATTTGCTTGAAAATCGGCATCCATTTGAATATATTTATAACCCTCTTTAGTGCTTTGGATTTTTGCTTTCTGCAGGGGAAATTTTTCTTTGCACGGAGCGTTAAAATCTACCTCGTTATAATTAAAAGCATTATCGGCAGCCGCTTCAATATTTAATACTAAAAACCCGTTTATATCTTCTAAATTATAAGTATTTACTCTGCCTTTAAAAATAGAGAAGTTTTCAATAAAAATTTCAACATCTGTATTTTTTAATTCTTCATCCAGCAGGTTATACAAAGTGATATTCAATACATCAACATCTTCTTTAATAACCTCAAAATCAAATTTATGTTTGTAAATATTGTTGTTTATAAATAAACTAAAACATTGCATATCACCCATTTGCTCTCTCCTAGATAGTTATTTGTTTAAAAATTTAGTAATTTTAATAGTTTGGAATTTCTATTAGGCGCTAAGCTGTGCAGTGTGTGAATAATACATAAGCAGCTTTGCAACAATATAGAAAACCAAAATATTAGTTTAAGAATTTTAATAGTTTGGAATTTCTATTAGGCGCTAAGCTGTGCAATGTATGAATAATACATAAGCGGCTTTGCAACGACATAGAAAACCAAAATATTAAAATTCTTTGGCAATAATTTCGTTTAATCGGTTTACATAACTTAAAACCTCATTATGACGCATATTGCCTTTATTATTCAGCGCTTCAAGAATATCTTTCTGCGAAATTATTTGCGAGCGGATTTTTTTGGCTTCGGCTGGGGTCATGTTAAAACTGTTGTTTTCACCTGAAGCTGCCACTGCATCTTCTGACAGAAGTTTTCCTAAATCTACCATTTTATTTAAAAAAACAATTTCGCTGAAGTCTTCTTTTATAGTTTCTTCATCAAAACCAAGCCATGCCAAGCCTCTTTTACTAAGCAGAAGGTTTTTATCTAAATCTTCTCCCCATAATTGTTCTAGCTTTGCCAGCAGTAAATCTATGCCGGCATCTATATTTGCTGCCTGCGGATTATCTGCCGTTGGCTGCGTTCCTTCATTGTTTTGTTCTGCTGCGTTATTTATCATTATTATTCTCCTTATTTTTATTTAAAATTAATTGCAATACAATATTAAGATCTAAATCTGCCATCTCTAATATATGCAGAAACACATCTCTAGCACCCTCGTTAAAAGCGGTTTGATGAGAATCGCCCAGCCTGAATGACGAAGATGTAAAGTTGCAATAGCTGGCTAGATCTTTTAAAATGTTTAAGCATCGCTCGTCTTCTAAGTTAAAAAGTTCATTTCAGGCAGATGCTGCCTCTGCCGCTTGCTCGCCGCCAAAAACTGCCCATAGCCATTTGTATCCGTTTTTCATATTAATCTCCTTTGTTGTTAAACACATTTATTGGAACACCATTAGCCTGTGCTACCAATTTTAAAATTTCATCTCAATTTAGCACATTTACCACATCGGGATTGAAATCTCTTATTTTATCTACCATAGCATTCAATTGGAATAAGCCATTGCTTTCTTGAATTTTTTGGTAGCGGTTCCATGAATTCATAAACTCTACCTCAAAAGCAATATCCTCAAATTTTATGCCCTGCGGCAGCTTCGGCAATAAGTTTAAGCGATACATAATTCCTAATTGCCTTATTAACAGCGGGTATAAAAATTCTCCTTGAATTCTTGCTACTTTTGATCCTAAAATTCTTAGCTTCTGTTCATTTGTTGCTACCACTTCCGTAGCCGTAGCATTGCTGGCATAAGCATAAACCAGCAGCGAGGTATAAAACGCTTCTTTAATAGTATTGCGTCTTTGCTCTTGCAGCTCATAGGCACTAGATAAATCGCCGCCAAGACTAAGCGGTTTTAAAAGCTGATTGCCTGTAAGCGGATCTATTCCGCCGTAAATAATGCCTCCCGGCGCTGCCTTAATGCCTTGCACACTGGATTCGCTGGGTGCAAGAATCGGCGGATCTACCTGCTTCTGTGCTGAAACCAGCATGGTTTTACTCATGGCGTTAATCATTTTAATATCCGCAAGCACCCCCATCGCCGGGCTTTGTCCGTAAGAGTTTTGCGTAGATGTATACCATCTTGCAACCATATAGGGAAACTCGTAGTGTCCTGATTTAAGGATAACTGCGGAATTCTGCATATCTATATAAAAAGACGAGTATTTCATGCCCTTAAGCTGGGCGGTTTTATCGCCGAAATATTTTGTAGGAATACAAAGATGCAGAAAGTTGAAAATCTCTTGGGAATCATCTGCTTTAGCCTTAAGAATTTCTGGGCTTAAATTAGCATATCCAAACAAATCAACGCACGACGACGCATTAAGGCTGATTTTTCTAAGAATGCAGTCATTATCTTTATACACGCTATGCAAGTAAGTGCTGCTAAGGTTTAAGGTTTGATAATTTATAGAATTATCTTCTAAATTTTCAGATAAATAAAATACCGCCGTGCCATAGCAGACTAAGTCTGTATAAAATTCGTAAGATTTATGATAGAATCCCCGCTTAGGATTATTCAGCATTTCTTTCATAGCTAAATTAGCCTTATCTAGCCAGTCTTTAAGGTTAAATGCTGATTCCTGCGAAGTTTTCTGCTTAATATTAAACCAGTTAAGCGAACTGTTAGAAATTAAAGACCAAATCCCTGCCACTAAGTATTCTGCAGCAATTACCGCTGTGGAATCGTAAACCTCAGCATTGTTTTTAGATTCTTCACCTTTTTGCGGCAGAACATAACGGCTTATCTGCTGCCAAAGTTGTTCTAATGAGCTCCTTTGCGAAGATAGCTTTTCTGCTAAATTTATTGCCCAATTGGCAATTTCTTGGTTTTTATCACTGTTGCTAAGATTCTTTTCTTTTAAGTATTTATCTTTCATTGTTTTGTTGCCTTGCATTTTTTATTCTTAATATGTATATTATAGCAGATTCTATTATTCCTGTCAAGCATATTTTGCAATATAAATAAAAATTTTTCTAATTTTAAATCCCCCAATTTTATACTAGAAACAACGCCATAGAAAACCAAGAGATTCAAAATACTGTCTACCAAGTGAATGGGCTATACTCTCCTATTCCCTTGATTCCATTGAGTTTTTCTCCTATCAATATCCTTTTAAAATTATTGCAGGCAAAGGTTAGCGCACAGGCATCGCCGCCATCGGGAGATGTTTTTAATCTTTTTTTTATATCGTCTTTAGATTCTATTTTAAGCTGTCCTAAAGAATTATATCCATATTTTACACTACTTATTTGTTGTAATAAAGTATCATTAAAAACAATATGCCCCTCTTCTTTAATAAATTCACTTAAAAGTCCTCACATTTCCGCCCTTTTATTAAAATATTTTGTTGAATTTTGTGCTTTGCTGCCAAACTGCACCAACTCCAGAATATCCTTAGGAAATAACTCACATAGACGGTCGTAAACTCCGATTCCGCCGCCTCCGGCATCTATGCAGACTTTGTAAGGCGAGTGTTTATTTATTAAATGGGAGAGAATCCCTACCAGCTCCATAGTATCTTTAGTATTAATTTTTTCATTCACATTAAAACCAAGAAAATTGCCCTCTCTGTCAATAATCCAAGAGAAGTCTCCCCCGCCATAAGCCACATCTACCCCTAGAATAAGCGGTTGTTTATTGCTGCTGCCATCTATTATAAAATCTTCTTTTTTTATAGATTTCACTAAAAGTTTATCCAGAGGAATTAGTTTATTATCATCTGCTGCCATAAAAGCCTCTGCTACTGTAGCCGGAAACTCCCTATGGAATCTAGCGCTCGGCTTATTTATATCATCAAGATTATTCGCACAAAGGCTGCGATTTTTAAGGTAAGCCCAATTCAGCTGCGGAATTGTTAGTTTATGGGTTGCTTGATAGCTAAGCCATTCCTGTGAAAACTCTATATCCGCCGCTGTATCTGCATACTCACTATGCCAATGCCAAGGCAGAAATATTAAATTATATTCGCTTCTGCCAGCCTCTGCCTCCATGCACATATTATAAAAAAGTCCGCTGGAGCCATTGGATGTGCTTTCTAAAATCACCTCGCTTTCAGCAGTATCCGGCACTGACATTAAGATTGAAGACAAGTGATTATCGGAATTATTCCAAAAAGCCACCTCGCTGCCATGAAAAAACTGTATGGTATCCGATCTGCCAACCTCTGCGCCGCCAGCCGTTGCAAAAGTGCAGCCGCTATTAATATTATTAAAATTAATATATCTACCTCTGCCAATAAATGCTTTAGGCTTCAGAGATTTAGGGCTATTGTGGTAATATCTTTGCATAACAGCAAAAATATTATCAGTCGCTCTTTGCTGATGGCATAGAACAAAACTTTTAGAACCAACATGAAATATTATGTAATGATAGCATCTGGCAGAAACATATGTAGTTGCCCCAATCTGACGCCCCTTTAAAATTAAAGCGCGCACCTTTCCTTGCAACTGTTTCTGCTGTTGTAAAATACTGTGGATATACTGCTGCTCCTTATTAAAAACCAGCGGGGTTATTGAACTGTTTTTACTTCTAATATATAGAAAATTCTGTGAGAATTTCTCAAAATCTTTAACAATAACCTTAAGCATATCCTGTATGTTAGGGTTTTTCATAATTGCTTGTCCTTTTTATAGCTTTATTTTGCATCATAATATCGCAACATAAGACGCATTCTTTTTTTATTATTTCTAAGCGGAATCTTTTTATTTTAAGAGCGAATCCAATTCAGCATCCTTAAATTGAATAATAGCATCTTTTACACAATCTGTATAGTTGCATTTAGATATTTAATTGAATCTTAGATGTTTTCTTGTTTATCTTCTATTTTATTACAGTATACTTCCCGTTTTCTAATAGAAAGCGATGTTGTTTTTTGTTTTATTTTTTTAATTCCATTTGTTCTTTTTTCCTTTTTATGATATTATTTATTTACAATTTATAATTGATGTTTTTGTAAAATATATTTTATTCTTTAAAAGAATAGAATAGTTTGTCTTAACGCACAATTATACTTAAAATGTATATAAAAATTGTATAGTTGTCAAGTGAATTCTATCTAAAAACAACATATCAACTAAAAAATCTGTAAAACAAACTTAAAGTTCATAAATTTTAAGTAGTTTGGGCTTTAACATGAGGCATATAGTTAATATATTGATATTTATACAAAGGAAATTTAGCTCGTAGTGTATATTAATACATGAGAGTTAAATTTCCAAAGTAGGAATTCAAGAGATTTAAAATTTATAAATTTTGAGGATTTTTGCTTTTATATCATGAGCTTTACATCATAGCATACCCATAGTATAACCGAGGTAAAGCGAATGAATATAAATGTAAAAAGACCAAAATTTTTCCTTGAATTTAATGATTTTAATTAGTAATCTAATAATATATATATACTCTTTTAGTGTTTCATATTTTTATCTGCGAACATAAATGCAGGTGTTATAGTTAAGGAATTTTCATGCGGTTATTTTTAATTTTAATTGGTTTATGGTTTATTCTTTCAGGACACTTTAGCGTTTTACCAGTAGTTCCGGGTTTAATTTTTATAACTATCGGCTTTTTTTTATATAAAAAAGCTAAAAAAGATGCTGGTTTTAAAGAAATATTTGCCATTAATTCTTTAAAACTTTTTCTTTACACGCTTTATTTAGCCAAAGAAATTATTATATCTAATTTTCGCGTGGCGCGGACTATTATAAAAAACGACCTCAGCCCTCAGGTTTTTAAAATAAAAAATACTTTTAAAACCAATTACGGCATAACTATTTTTGCAAATTCTGTAACGCTTCCTCCGGAAACTATTATTTTAAGGGCAGATGAAAACGAATTTTTAATTCATTCTTTAACCATAGAAAGTATGAACGAATCTCTTGACGGCACCATGTATAGAAAAGTTTTACAACTGGAAGAAGATCTGCTGAAAAATATAAAGGAATAAGCTGAATATGATAATCGATACAAAAATTATTTTATTTGCCGGCTTAATTGTTATCGTTCTGTTAATTATGACTCTGCTGTTCGCGTTTTTTAAAGCAAAAAATATTTACGAGAAAATTCAAATTATTGCTCCTTTTAATAATCTATGCGCAGTTTTTATCGCCATATATTGCTATTATATAGGCAAACCCGAATACATAGATTTAGCTTTAGCTTATGCTGTTTTAAGTTTTATCGGCATTTTAGGATTAAAAAAATATTTCGAAATAAATTTAAAAAGAAAGGAATAAACAATGAATATACTTATTGCTGCTAAGGAAATTCTTTTTGTTATTTTTTTAAGCAGCGGTTTGATTTTTTGCGCCATTGGGATATTCGGCTTATTCCGTTTTAAAGAACTTTACAATAAACAGCATGCCTTAGTAATTATTGACAGTCTTGGCATATTTTTTATCTGTTTAAGTTTGGCTATCCATTCCGGCATAGCTCTTGTAAGTTTTAAGCCAATATTCTTTTCAATATTTATAACCTTATTCTCTGCACCTTCAAGCTATGCTTTAATGCAGATTTTTATTAACAGAGAGCAGAAAATTTTTGCACAAGGCATTGAAAGGAAGATAATTAAATAAATGTATGATACTCTTTTAATACTATTTTTATTACTGCTGGCAGTTATTGTTATTAGCTTATTATTTGTTAATGATTTGCTGGTTTTTGTTTTAATTACCGGTTTAATTTCCATAATAACTGCCGTTATTTATGTGCTGCTAGACGCTATAGATGTTGCCCTTACCGAAATTGCCATCGGCACCGGCATATCTACCATTTTAATGTTAATTATAATATATTTAACCAGAGCCTATCATATAGACGGCTACAACCCTATTCAAAGATTCCCTAAATTTACTTTACCAAATCTTTTTAATGCTGTTATGCTAGCGGTAATTTTCTTCATAATGATAGATGCACTCGGCTATGCCCCAACTTTCGGCAACATTAATAATATAACCAACTCTAACATAATTTATAAAGTTTACACCACCACCAGCTATAAAACTTTCGGCATTCCTAATATGGTAACCATGATTTTAGGATCGTTCAGAGGTTTTGATACCTTAGGCGAAGCTATTGTAATTTTAATCGGAGCAGTGGGTGTTTGTTTAGTTTTACAGATAGATAAATCAGAACTTGCCGCAGAGCTTTCCTCACGGGAAATTAAAGAGCTTAAAAACAAAACTCTTAAAGATTATGTTCTTAGCTCTGCTGTGTTTGCTTTAATTCCTTTATTATTATTATTCGGCTTTTATACGCAGTTTCATGGAGATTTCGGCGCCGGCGGCGGTTTTCAAGCCGGTGTTATGATTGCCGCCTGCTATTATTTAATGATACTCCACTTCGGCAAACATACTGCTAATCAATTTATGAGTATTAAATATTTGCTATACTTTGCAGCGCTTGGAGTTTTAATCTTTATAAGTGTTGGCATATTAAGCATGCTTTTAGGCGGCAAATATTTAGATTATTCAGTTTTTGCGAAATCTACTGCCTCAGCCTATCACCTCGGCTTATTTGCAATTGAGTTAGGCGTCGGGACGGCAGTATTTGCAGCAACCGCAATAATTATCAGCCAGTTTTATAATAAGTTAAAAAGTTAGGTATAATTCATGCAGTATTGGACAAATATTTTAAGCAACTACCCTTATATTCTTGCAGCAATGATGATTGTAATCGGTCTTTATATCTTAATATTTGAACAGAATCTTATAAAAAAGGTTATCGGCATGAACATCATGCAGGGGGGGATAATTCTCTTTTTTGTTCTTATTGCTAAAATAAAAGGCGGAGTATCTCCTGTTTATAATCCTAATTTAGAGGAAACCTTCAGCAATCCGATACCTCATGTTTTAATGCTTACAGCTATTGTAGTAGGAATTGCAGTTAGTGCTGTTGCTTTTTCTTTAATTTACATAATTTATAAAAGATACGGCACCATTAATGAGGTGGAACTGGCAATGATTAATAAAAGAGATGATAACGATCATCTGCTATTAGATTGGGATACCAATGAAGGCGAGAAATAGGTAAATGAATACTTTACAATACAGTTTTTCTATCCCCGCCATAGTGGTAATTCCTTTATTGGCGGCGATTGTTCTTTTATTTGTTAGAAAATCTTATTTTTCTTGGCTGGTATCTTTTTTAACATGCTTAATAGTTATAGCTATTTCTGTTTACATACTTATTGCTAACAATTTTAATACTACTGCTTATAATTTCGGCAATTTTATTCCGCCTTTCGGGATTGAATACACAACAGATGCTTTATCTATTTTCTTTGTATTTTTACTTTCAATTGTAGGGTTTTTAACAGCCCTTTGGTCTAAAGGAAACATTACTGCCGAGCTGGGTGAGAAAAATGTTTATTTATACAACTGCGTATTTTTATTATACTACGCCGGATCGCTTGGCATTATTCTAACCAACGACCTTTTTAATTTATTCGTATTCTTAGAAATATCTTCACTAGCCTCTTATATTTTAATAGCAATGGGTAAAAGGAAAAACTCTCCGTTAGCCGCTTTTGATGCTTTGGTAATTGGAACTGTTTCGGCATCGTTTTATCTTTTCGGCGTCGGTATTTTGTATATGCTGTTTGGAACCCTAAACGCCAGTGATTTAGTATTGCAAATTAGCAAATATCCAATGACGCCGATTTTAGTTTTAGCCATTACCATGCTGTCTGTAGGGATTATTATAAAAATTGCCCTCTTCCCTGTATTATGGTGGCTGCCGCAAACTTATCAAAGCGCCCCTTCAGCCATGTCTGCCTTTTTAGCAGGAGTTTCTTCAAAAGTTGGGATTTATATTCTTATTAAAGTAATCATTATGGTAGTTGCCAGAGGTGTTCACATCAGCCTAGATAACTATTTCGAACTGCTTTTAGTGCTGTCTGTCCTTAGCATGTTTACGGGCGGATTGCTTGCCCTTAAGCAGGATAATTTAAAACTTTTACTGGCATTTTCTTCCGTATCGCAATTGGGCGCAATTATGGTAGGCATATCTTTATTTAATTTTTACGGCATGTCGGCAGCTTTGTATTTAATTATTACCCATGCTTTTATTAAAACTGCCCTGTTCTTATGCGTAGGAAATTTAATTTACACCTTTGGAACAGAAAAACTTAGTGAGCTAAGAGGCTTTGGACCGAAAGCTCAGTTTACATTTTTTGCCATTATTTTTTTCAGCCTGTCTTTAGCCGGGCTGCCAGGAACATCTTTATTCTGGGGGAAATTTTATTTATTAATGTCAGTAATTCAATCAGACAACTGGTTTTTAATTGTTTCCATAATTTTAGCTTCGGTGCTGACTTTTGCCTACAGTTGGAAAATAATATCGCAGCTTTGGATTGCTCAAGACAGCAGCGTCTATTTAATTGTGGCTCATAAAAAAATTCCAATCTATATGAATTTAGCTATCATTATAGCAATTATGTTAAATATTTATTTAACATTTTTTCCAGATGCAACCTATTATTTTATAGAACAAATAATTAATTTAAATATTGTCTCACAAGGATAAATTTTTATGACTTTAAAATACTTAATATTATTAATTATCTTTCTGCCATTTCTAAGTTTTTTAAACTCCCTATGGTTAAACAAACACCCAACCATCAGGGAAAGGCTAAATGCAGCAATTGCAGTTATTAATTTTATCCTCAGCATTGTTGCTTATAATAAATTTGCAGCCGGAGAATTTGTAAATTTTAAGTTTATTGCAATTAACAGCTATCTTTATTTAGGATTCTATACGGAAAAAATCACTATGATTTTTGCTATCATGGTAAATTTTCTGTGGATAATCAGCATGATATATTCCATCGGCTATATGTATAGCCATAAAGAAAAACATCTTGGCAGATTTTTTGCCTTTTACTGTTTATCTATAAGTTTTACCTTATGTATAGCTTTTTCCAGCAACTTAATAACCACATTTTTATTTTACGAAGCCCTAACACTTGCTACTTTCCCATTGGTTGCCCATAAGCTAACCCCAGAAACTAAAATTAATGTTAAAGTTTATTTATCAATTTTAATTGGAACATCTCTGCTGTTTTTTCTGCCGGCAATTATTACAACGCTTTTATATTTAGGCAGCATAAACTATACACTCGGCGGACTTTTTATAAGGGCAGAAAACACGAATATTTATATGGTTTTCTTGCTGCTGCTGCTATTTATTTTTGGAGTGGCAAAAACGGGAATTATGCCCGTGCATAAGTGGCTGCCTGCTGCGATGGTTGCTCCAACGCCAGTAAGCGCCCTGCTGCATGCAGTGGCAGTAGTAAAAAGCGGTGTTTTTGTATTCATTAAAATTATTATTTATATTTTCGGCATTGATTATTTGAATGTGGTAATAAGCAAGATGTTTACTATTAACTGGCTGCTGGTTATTCCATGCACTACCATTATTTTAGCATCAATCGTTGCATTATATCAGGATAATTTAAAAAAAATGCTGGCATATTCTACCATATCACAGCTTTCTTACATTGTGCTAGGAGTTTTATTATTAAGCAATGCTGGGATAATATCTTCGGTAGTAAATATTTTAGCCCATGCTTTTGCTAAAATTACTCTGTTTTTTGCTGCCGGCAGTATTTATGTGCTGGCGCATAAAGATAAAATTTCCCAGCTTAAAGGAATCGGCAGAAAAATGCCCATTACCATGACGGCATTCAGCATCGCTGCCCTTTCTATGATTGGATTTCCCCTTACGGGCGGGTTTATGGGCAAATGGTTTTTATTAAAAGGAATTTGGGAATCATCGCAGCATTGGGTAATATTCGTAATAATAGCTTCTACGGTATTAAACGCCTTATATTTTCTGCCGGTAATTATTAATGCCTTCTTTTATAAATATCCAGAAAACAAAGATGAGGCAGAGGTTATAAAAAAATCTCCGCATATGGACGCAGCTATGATAATTACCGCCGCCTGTGTATTAATGCTGTTTATATACTCCAGTAATTTTATAAGTATTTTAACAAAATAAATGAGATGAAATAATGGTTCTGCTAAATTTAATTCTGCCTTTGCTTGCTGTAAGCATTGGATTGTTTTTTCTAAAAAATAAGAAATATTTATTTCTTTTAACGCTAACCGCAGTTATTATTACCATAATTTTTATAGCTTCTTATACTATTACTGATGGCTATAGCAGCCTTGTTTTTTTAAGCGAATTTATTTATCCGCTTTATTCCATGATGCTTCTTTTTGGCATCAGTTTTATTTTAGGTGTAGCTTTTGTTTTATCGCAAAATAGAACCAACTATCGGGAATTAGGAATCATCGTTGCCTATTTTGCTTTTTCTATGGGAATTTTATTTGCAGAAGATTTTATTAACCTTATAATTTATTGGGAGCTGGCGTCAATCAGCGCAACATTAATTATTCTGCAGTCAAATAGCGATAGAAAAAAATATGTAGCGATAAAGTATTTTGCCATTCATAGTCTTGGCGGAGTAATGCTGATAGCCGGAGCAACAGATTTTATTAGAGTTTTGCATACTGAGGTTTTTCCATTAGACTACGCTTTAAATATTACTAATTTAGGAAATATATTAATATTATGCGGCATTCTTATAAATCTTGCCATTCCGCCATTTTCTTCTTGGCTGGTTGACGGATATTCTGAATGTTCGCCTAATGCCTCTATATTTTTATCTATATTTACCACAAAGGCTGCACTTTTTGTGCTGTTTAGATTATTTCATGGTGCAGAAATATTAATTTATATCGGAATATTTATTGCTGCCTATGGATTAATATTCTCGCTGTTTGAATCCAGCCTAAGACGCATTCTAGCCATGTCTATTATCCATCAGCTAGGAATTATAATAATCGGCGTTTCTGCCATGCAAGCCTTTGACGGCTTTTTAATTACCTATGTTGTGGTAAGCGTTTTATATAAAATTATCGCTTTTATGCTGGCAGCAATTCTTATAAAAAAATACCGCACCGATAATATTTATGAGCTAAGAAACTCTATTAATTTAAAGTCAGTTTTAGGAATTTCGCTGCTGCTTAGCTCTTTTCAGGCTGTCGGGCTGCCTTTAACCGGAGGATTCGTAGTAAAAACTTACCTTGTAGATGTGGTTGCCCTGCTTGATATATCGTGGCTATACTATGCTATAATAATTCTATTTGCTGGGGTGGCAGTAAATATTGGAATAAAAGTTCCCTACTATTTAATTAATTTTAAAAGCAAGGCTAAAAAAATTGTGCTAAATAACAGCCGTTCAAAAAATGCCATTCTTATTACAATTATTGTAATGCTGGAGGCAATTTTTATTCTGCACGGAATTCAATACTTCAGCTTAGAATATACGCTGCACTCGCTTGAAGTGCTGGCATTCGGCATTGTTATGTTCAGCTTGTCGCTGTTTTTCATTAATACTAAAGAAGATCAGTGGCGTTTGCAGTTTGATAATTTTAAAGCAGCTGCTTTTCGTGCTTCTTCTAATACATTAAAATTGTTAGCCAGTGAAAAACCTATGAAAAGCATCGGCAATTATTTTAATTTCTATTTGCAGAAAACCTCTGCTTTAATTAAAATTACCACTAATTTATCTATGAGATATACAATAACCTGCATTATGATTTTTACAATTTTGCTATATTTGGCATTAAGATTTGCATAAGTTTACCAAATTTGCCAAAACACTGGTAAAACTCCAATTTCCTGCAGATTTAATACTATAAGCAAGCAGATTGCAATAAGAAAAAATAGAGAAGCATCAACTATAGTTCTTAAAACAACTTTATAGTTTACTTCCAAATAATCGCTAGATTTCCAAAGTTTTATTTTAGGAAAAAATCTTGGAATATTTGAATTTAAATAATCAACATATTCTTGAGAAAATTCTGATGTAAGAAATTTTTCCTCGTAAGAAATTACATGATAATAATAAAAACTAAAAAATAATATCAATAAAACTATAATAGTTAAACTTGAATAAATTAAGCCAATTCCTAATGTTCCTAAAAAAGAAAAAAAGTATAGAGGGTTTCTAGTAATAGAATACATGCCCTGCGAAACTATGCTTCTTCCTCTTTTGTCGCTCATGAATAAAGAGGTAAAAGTTCTTCCTAAAATACAAACGAATATCAAAAACAAACCTAGCACAAACATAAAGTTATATACAGAACTATGCTGTTCATCATACTGGATAATAGGCTGCGAAAACAGCATGAATAAAGCTAAAATTACTCCTGCGATTCTTGAAATTAACAACCGATATTTTGCAAAAAATTCATTCATTATATTAGAAAATCCTTTATTTTATTCTATAATTTGATTACAATATACTTGAAAGTATATTCTACTATAATTTGTATAGTTTTACAACTAATAACTGGAGTTGAAATGAGAGTATTTAATCTAATATTTTTTACGCTTATTATAACAATCAATATAGGATTTGCTAAATCAAGTTCTGCAGACGAATATCCATCTATAGGAACTGTAATTGACGGCTCTTTAGATAATATGACTGCTTTTTTGAATACCGGCGTTAAAACAGAAGTAGATGAAAGTAAATTTCTTCCCTATGCTTCTGGAGCAATTATTGACGGTTTTTTAGAAAACGGCTTTGTAATATCTAATAGAAACAATGAATCAAGACCATTTATTGTTTTAAATCAAAGAGACAGCTCTGATATTGGCGTGCGGATTTATGCACAATCGCAAATGGCTAAAGCAAATGGTATTTTTATTATCATAACCCTTAACAGCAATACTGCCAATACCGAAAACGATAAAAATCGCCGCCCGTTAAATGAAGAAACTTTTCAAAAATTAAGAAATGCTTTATCGCTATTAAACTGCCGCGATAATGTTGATTTTCTAAGAAGCGGATTTGTTTGCAATAACGAATACGAGGTGCTTTATTCAATAAACAGCGATAACTTTGATGGATTTAGACGCCTTTTCGGCATGGATAGAAGATCGGAATTATTAATTAGCATTACTCCGGTGGCTAATTAGAAAATACGAACTATAAACCATATAAATGGCTTTGCTTGTATAACGAAATATGCCATCACATTATGTCTATGCCAAAACGGCATGATGGTTTAATCTGTTTCGTATAATTATCTAATTTTTTCAATTAATTGCTCGCAGGTAGAGCAGCATTTGTATTATCTTCTTCTCCTCTTTGTTTTGCTGCTCTTGGCGCGCTATTTTTAGTATTAAAGTTATAGCCGATTAAAAATGATATGCTGTTGGCTTTATAGGTTCTATTTGTATAATCAATACTGCCGGAATAGCTATTGTTTGCGGAATCAAAGATATATTCAGCATGCAAATATTCCTGTTCAAGCATTCTAACTTTATATTCAACCGCTAAGTAGTAATTTTTATAAGCATACTGCATTCCAAATACGTAAAAATTATTGCCATAAAAAATAGTATCATCTCTGGTAATATCTTTGTTTTCACTTATGGTATTTTCGTAATTATTATAGATAGAAGTCCGCAGCTGCCCTACTTTTGCATAAGGAGATACGGCATAATTCCCCATATAGTAATTATACTTTAAAAATAAATATACAGGAGTTTCTCTAACATGCTTAGCCGAATCTGTCCAATAGCTAGGTCGGATTTCTTCACCGCTTTTTGCCACTAAAGTTTGCGATAAATAAGACCCAAAACCAAACTCTAATCCCATATTCAACTCATAAGAAAAATCAATACCAACAAAGGGCTTAGCACTTGAGCCAAATTTGTTTCCATAATCTACGCCAACATATGGCGAAAATTTTAAAGACTGCGCCGATAAATTAGCCGTTGCCATAAAGACTGTTAATAAAATTAGTAAATTCTTCATAAATTATCCTGTAAATATAATTTATTAGTTTATACCATAACAATTGAAATTAAAAATAAATCCTGTCTTTTAGCTATATTCAGCCAAAATTAATTGGCAATAAAATGTAATTGCTTAATAATTTAATTACGGGTTTAACGACCCACAGAAACAAATAGCTTTGTCATAATACATGACTTGAAGAGTTATATATTATGGTATGGGCGGGAGGGCAGAGAATATAATACCCATTTGGGGAATAATCTCACTCTTTCTTTGTTTCTGTAGAGTCGTTAACCTCCCGCTCATCATTAACCCTTTAACGAGGAACAGAAAATGTCTAATTTAAATCAAAACAATAGCAACAAAACAATCATGTATGTTATAAAAAAAGATTTTGATAAACAAAAAATAGCAAGCCTTTAACAGCCGCAAATCTGCAAATGGATACAGGCGTAGCCGATATGACGAGTTTTGTTGGTATATTATGTCTATAATCATCTAAAATAAAAAACCAAAATCATTTATTTTGAATAGTTTAAGGTTTATATTTAAAAGTTTTGCTCCGTAGCATATAAACATATGTGAGGGGCAAAATTTTTAAATATAAATCCAAAATATTTAAAATAAGTCTATGGAATAGGCTAGGTTCACCCCTATATACTGATTAACTCTGCTATAAGAATTTTCAGCAATTTGATTTTTTGTATCGTTAATATATGATATATTTTGATTAAAGCTCACTCTGCGGTATTCTAAAGAAACTACAACATTATCTAAAGAATATCCTAAAGTTGCTGCCATGAATTGCGTATTTTTAAGGGAGTTTTCAAATCGTAAAACAGGCGGTTCTTCTCCTTCTGCTGCTGCAGATGATGGCAAGAATCCTTTGCGAAGCCTATCTTTAGGCGTTAAATAATAATACCCATATTTAAACGAGGCAACTACCCAACCATCTTCAAAAAAATCAAAATTATAGCGCAATACGCCATAATAAGGCACAGAATCTGCTCTAATGCTATGAATTGCAATAGCAGAAGAATTATCTTCGGTATAAAAATTTTCATTTCTATCGCGGGTCATCTGCTGCCGATGGTAGCCGGTTCCAATTCCAAATTCTAACTGATTAAAAATTAAATAGGTCATTTCAGCTTGAACCGCTGTTTTTAAGCTAAGTTTTTTACCAACCATGCCGCCCATGCTAGTAAAGGACGGCGTAAATCTAAACCCACGATCGTCCGCTTTTAGTAATGCCGACGCAAAAACTACTATTATGATATATACAAAAAATCTTACCATAAATATCCTTTATAGATTTTTAATTCAATGAATAAATAAGAAAAGCACTGCTAAATATAACTAATGAGCTTCTTCTGTTTCTTTCAAAAAGAAACCAATCCCTCTATAGCCAGTATTCGGTGATACCCCTTCTTTAATAGTATATTTGCCTTGTTCAGCTTGGAATGTTGCTCTAACTATTTTGATGATTCTATTAAAATCTTCATCAGGAATTTTTGTAGTTAAAAGACCAAATCTTGTAAGCCTTCCTGACATATCAAACACCATTTCAATCTGCAGGCTTTGACTTTTATTAAATCCTGTAAAAGTTGTAGTTCTCTTATCGGGGCTTTGCGTTGAATCTAAAGATATTAACATATAAGAATTAAGGCTTTCCTCTTCCATTCTTATATTAAAAGTCCGTAAAAAATCATTTTGAGTATAAGCAATTGGAGATTTGCCGCAAGCACTTAACAAAAGGGCTGCTCCTAAAATAATAAATAAAACTATTTTTTTCATGAATAAAAATCCTTATTGTTGCTATAATTTTAACATAAAAATAATATAAATCCACTAAATAAATTATTACAATAATTTATTTATAGTCTCTTATAAAATATATTGAAAACCAATTATTTTTTGTTATACTATAATAGTTCGTAGGATTGATTCTGCTGTAATTTAAAATAGGCAGTAAGGTTTTGCGATTCTTTTTATGGCGAGCGTAGCTCAGTTGGTTAGAGCACCTGATTGTGGTTCAGGGGGTCGGGAGTTCGAATCTCCTCGCCCGCCCCAGTTTAACAAATAATTGGTTAAATTCACAAAATTTTTATGACAGTTTTGTTATAGTCTATAGTAGCTCAGTTGGTTAGAGCACCTGATTGTGGTTCAGGGGGTCTTTGTCCGCTTCTCCTCGCCCGCCTCAGTTTAACAAATAATTGGTTAAATTCACAAAATTTAAATAATTCTCTTAGTTTTTTTATAACGCGATTTCCAATAAGGGTTTTCAAAAACATTATCAACTATGTGAACTTTGCCGCCGCTGTTTGGCGCATGTATCATTTTGCCATTGCCGATATACAAGCCCACATGATTAACCCGAAACCAGCTTGGAATACTCCACCAATGCCAGTCCGTATTAAAAAATATTAAATCTCCCGGCTGCCTAGCCAAATATACCCTATCGCCATAAGCATAAAGTTTTTCTGTAGTTCGTGGAATTTCATAGCCGTTAGCCTTATAGGCGTAATAAATTAATCCCGAGCAGTCAAACCCTGTTTCATGCTTGTATCCTCCAGATTTATAAGGAGCGCCTTTTTCCTTTAACGCCGTATCTACCACTGCCAGCCTTTGCTGCGACGCAAAACTTGTGCACCCAGCCAGTAAAACCAGCAATAATACTATTATAAAATTCTTGTAATAAAAGAATCCATTCCCCATAAGTTATTTGTGCCTTTATTTAATTTTAATTACATATAATAAAATTTCGTGATACCGTGTTTAACACGGTATCATAGGATTATCATACAAAACACAATCATTAAGTAATAATATCCCGCAAATTGATACTGTGTCAAGCACGGTATAACAAGGCAGAGGTTTGGCTTATTAATTTTTTGCTTGGTTATTACTAATAAATTCTTTTTTTATAGTAATTATATTCGCTTTTCTATCGTTTATTTTTTTATCATAAATCTTGATAATATCTTTAAATACAAGCTGCATAGGCTGCTCTAAAGCATTTACCAGAGCTTTTAGCCTGAGCAATAAATTATCATAATCCCAAAATGATTCTTGAGAGTTTTTTAAAAGATTTTGAAATTGTTGGTTAATATCAAAGTTGCTGCTGTTGGTAATATTATCATTGTTTTGATTTGGGTTAGACATTATGTATTCCTCGTTAAAGGTTAAATTAATAATGAGCGGGAGGTTAACGACTCTACACAATGTAAAAGAGTAAGATTATTCCCCATTAGGTTTCCCAAAATGAGTATTGTATTCTCTGTCCTCCCGCCCAATTTTTAGCATATGAAAAAATACCATATATTCTAATGGGCGGAATTTACATTGTGTAATAGGGTCGTTACACCCGCATGCAAATTATGAAATAATTACATTTTATTGTCAATGGAATTTGTAATAATGATACACACAAAAAAAGCTCCTAGTAATGCTAAGAGCTTTTTTAGATTTTTGATTAAAAATATGTATTATCTAACCGTGCTTAACTTTATTTTCTTGACGTTTATTACTATACTGCAGTTTATATTTTCTTAAAACATTAGCATAATAATCTTCATCACTCCATTCACCAGTGGCTACTTTTAGCATATCTTCTCTACCTAGATTTATTTCTTCCTGAGTAGCTCCAGTTTCCATAGCTGTTGAAGATAAGGCATATTCAATCGCCTCTAACTCTTCTTGACTCACTTTTTTTAATAATTTTAATGCCACTACATAAATCTCCTATTCTAAGTAATTGTAGCATAATTACTTAACCTTGTCTTTAGTCTTTTTAGATTTTTCAGTTATTTTATTAAGTATTTCTATTAATTTAGCAGCATTATTATTGTTGACTCCTAAATCTCTTGCCATACATAATTCGTCCTTTATTTCTAAAGTTTGATTCCAATTAATAACAAATCCTGCATTGATTCCAATTTGTCTTGTAAACTCCCTTAATGTTCTAGAATTACCCTCAAAAAATGGATGAAGAAAATCTAACTCCTTATAAAGATTACCTAATTTATCACAAAATTCCTCTTTATTTTTTATAACCTTAAAATACTTTTCTTTTTTTAATCTTTCTAACTCCTTACTAAGATTATGCTCTAAATAATCGCTAAAACTATACTCTACAATATAACTTATACCATTGCTTAAAACTCTATTTTTACTTTAATAGCCCCCACTTCGTAATGTTCCAGCCCATGGATAAATATCTTGAAAAAGATGCTTATGAATATTTAACAAATGTTTTAAGTCAAATTTACCCGTAATATTCTTGAGCCGTATCTCTTTTATCCTTTCTCTTACAAACTCAAACTTATTAAACTGTTTTCTATCTGTAATGCCAAAATAATTATTTAATATAATTTTCTCTTCTTCCATATATCACACACTCTTATAAAAAGCTCCTAGTAATCTTTGAAATTACTAGGAGCTTTTTTTTGGGATACCATGTCGTAGCAAGGCATGACGATTAACTACTACTTAACCTCTGCTAATTCTTTATATTTCGTAGGAGTTGGCAGGTCGTCTTTTTTAGGTTTTTTCTTTTTAGAAGTTTCAGCTGCACTATGAGGTTTTTTAGCTGCTGGCTTAACATTTTGTTCAGCATAAGATAAAACGCCTCTATACGCAGCAATTTTATCGCTTAGCGCTAAAACATCTAACGAACGCTGAATATTACCGTTAGTTTTATATATCACATTAAAGTTGTTATATAAAAGCACACCGTGCGCATAGCCTTCTAAAATTATTAAGAAAGACGAGCGGTTATCTTTCGGCAATGTAATATCGTTATAAGAAGATAATCCCATATCTTTCCATTTATCTAAGGTCATTAAGTTTCTAACACCCTGCTTAGATTGAAAATCCATAGTGTTCGGCAATGCCACTTCATTACCCCAAGAATCCATGCCTAACCCTAAAGTTTTTAACATGCTGAAAGATGTTGCTACAATATCTTCACGGGTAGCAAATAAATCTACAATGCCGTCTTTATTGCCGTCAACGCCATATAACAAATAAAGGGTCGGTCTAATTCCTAAATAAGAAAGAGTGCCGTCGTTATTAGCCATAACATTAACATCAAAATAGCCTCTATCAATTAATGTTAGAAACGCTAAAAGTTCTGGCTTAAATTCATCTGCAGATTTTGGATTAAAAGAAAGGCTTGTTAAAACATTAATTGCAGAGTTATCGCCCATTTTTTCACCGAATCCACTGTTAATAGCAAACATAGCTACTACAACTTCTGGTAAAACATTGTTTTTCTGCTTTTCTTCTTCCAGCCAAGATTTATTGTCTTTATAAAAAACTTGCGCCTGTAAAAGCATATCTTCATTTACATTTACGGCATAAATGCTATTATTCACCCTAGCATTGTAAGAATCCACTACTTCTTGAGAAAAAAACGCATTATCTTGAAATTTTTTTATGGTATTATCAGAAATTCCAGACTGCTGTAATTCCTGAACGAAAGAATCCTTCCATTTTTTAAAATCTGAATCTTCTCGTTTTTCACTAAAATCAACCGCTAAAGCAATAAATACAATAAACAGCAACCCTAGTAAAATAAACCAACGATGGACTTTTAACATAATTCCGCACCTTTTTATTTGTTAGTTATTATAATTATAACGATTTTATTTCATTAATCAATAAAGCAAAACAATTCCTATCTTCTTCCGCCAGTAAATTAAAAGTATCTAAAGCCGACCGAGTTGTTGTCCATTCTAGCTTTAAGCCCGATTCGTGAACTAATTTCCTAATTTTTAAGCTAGGAATAATAAAACTATCCCCGCAGCCCACTAAAAATATTTCTTTATTTTTAAAATTTTCTAAAAATTTGAAATTATTTTCATCGTTTAAAAATTCTTCTATATTTTCCCCAATATTAATTGGAATAACTTCGCCTCCATCTGTTAAAACTGCACTTCCTTTGATGGCTGAATTATTGCTTAAAATAATTCCATCACTAGAATAGCCTTTTACTACAACCCTAAGCACTTTATTTTCCTTTGGCGAGTTCTCTTGCCTTAATGTCTCCTATATAATACAGCATTGGAACAGACAGGCAAATTGAAGAATATGCACCAAACATAACGCCCACCAGCAAAGTAAAGCTAAAGGATTTTAAAGTAGCGCCGCCTAAGAAGAAAATGCTTAACAGCACCAAAATTACCGTCATAACGGTAGCAATACTTCTTGAAAGCACCTGATTAATACTTTTATTAATAATAAACTTCACATCTTCTTTAATGTATTTTCTAGTGTTTTCACGAACCTGATCAAACAATACCACCGTATCGTTAATAGAATAGGCAATCACAGTTAATATCGCCGCAATGCTGCTGACATTTACCTCGAAAGAAAATATGGATAAAAATAATAAGCTCATTAAAGCATCATGAATTAAGGTTAAAATCCCAATCAAACCAAACTGCCAATTGTATCGTATCCAAATATAAATAAACATGCCCACCAGTGAAAAAAATGTGGCAATCAGACCGCTTTTCAATAAATCGGCAGAAACACTAGGTCCTACAAACTGCACCTGCAGTAAAGTATAGCCAGCCATAGATGTTTTAATGGATTCTATAATATCGTTTACTTTTTCCTTAGGAAGCTCTGACTGGCTTATTTCCAGCTGAAAACCATTCGTACCGAATTCTTTAATGGAGTAGTCTTTAACGCCAAGCGAATCTAGCTTTCCGCGTATGGCATCAATGGGATCGTTTTGATTATTGATAAAATCTATAACAATTCCGCCTTTAAAATCTATGCCAAGATTATAGCCTTTAATAAAAGGATAAGAAAGCGAAGCTATTAATAGAATAGCAGCCGCACCAAAAAAGATTCTTGTATATTTAAAGAAATTTATATTAACATTAGGACCTAAAATGCCAAGATGAGTATGCTTCATTATGCTTTTCTCACTTTTTTATTTCTAAAGAAAAAGATATTAATTAAGAATCTTGTAATAAACATGATAGAAAACATGGAGGTTATAATACCGATAATTAGCGTAACCGCAAACCCTCTAATTGCTCCGCTGCCAAGCCCGAATAAAAACACCGCAACAAACAATGTAGTTAAGTTAGAATCCACAATGGTTGTAAATACTCTGGTAAAAGAATTAGAAATTGCAAGTTTAAAAGTATTGCCTTTTTTCAGCATTTCTTGCGAGTATCTTTCGTAAACTAGAATATTGGCATCAACCGCCATACCCAATGATAAAATAATTCCAGCAATACCTGGCAAAGTTAGCGTGGCATTAAGCAGCGATAAAGCAGCAAAAATAAACACAGTATTAATTACCAACGATAAATTTGCAATCATGCCAAGTTTTCTATAGAAAATTACCATAAACACAAACACTAAACCATATCCTATTACACCTGATATAAGCCCGGCTTTAATGGATTCTTCCCCTAGCGTTGGTCCAATGGTGCGTTCTTCAATAATATGCAAAGGCACAGGCAAACCGCCGGCTTTTAAAAGCAGCGCCAGTTCTTGGGCTTCGTTCATGGAAAAACGACCGGTTATAATGCCAGATCCGCCAGTAATCGGCTGATTGATACGAGGCGCCGAAATAATTTTATTATCTAACACCACTGCGAACATATTGCCCACCTGCTCGGTAGTAATTTGGGCAAATTTTCTGCCGGCATCGGTATCAAATTTAAAGAATACCACCGGCTGCTGATCTTGAAATTCTAGCTTAGCATCTACTAAACTTTTACCGTAAATTTCGGGGTTAATTTTAATGGCATAACGCACTCCATTGGCATCTCTTAAAAAAGTATAGCCCGGTTTTAAAGAGGCATTGCCGAAACTTGCCTCAGTATCAACTAAATGGAAAGTTAACCGAGCCGTCGTTCCTAAAATTCTTTTAATGGCATCGGGATTTTCAACGCCCGGCAGCTCTACCACAATCTGCTTGTAGCCCTGCTGTTTAATTACCGGCTCGTTTGTGCCTGTTTGGTCAACCCTTCTGCGCACTACTTCAATAGAATTTTGGATAACACTAATAATTTGTGATTCTTTGGCAGCTTCGCTAACAATAACTACGATTGAATTACCACTAGCACGAACATCTAAATCTTTATGAATATTATAAATTTTAGCCCTAAGGGCGCTTAATTTAGAGGTATCATTTAATAAAAATCTAATTTCACCATCTTTTTTAGATAAATTAGAATAAGGAATTTTTTCATTAGCCAATACAGAGCGGATATTTTCTAAAAGCGCTGCTGTATAATCTTGCATAAAAATAGTTTCATCGGCTTCTAAAACTAAAGAAGACCCTCCTTGTAAATCAAGCCCAAGTTTAATTCCACCTTTATAGGAATCATTATAGAATTTATTATAAAAATCATGACCCACAATACCTAGTGAAACAACAATAACAACAACACTTAGAATTGACTTCCAAAGAGGAAAATTTAGCATAGCTACTCTGTCCGATTAATCTTTAATAACATTGGCAATTGCCGATTTTAAAACTTCTACATCAACGCCTTTAGCAATTTCAACCACAAAATAGCCATTATCTTTAACATTTCTAACCTGACCTTTAAATCCAGAATTAAGAAGAACGCTATCGCCTTGTTTAATAGAATCAATCATATTTTTATGCGCTTGCTGTTTCTTTTTTTGCGGTCTGATTAACAGAAAATAAAAAATTGCAAAAATTAAAACGAAAGGCAGAATATTCATCATTATAACATAAGCTCTATTTGGCTCTTCTGCTGCTGCAGCCACTGTATCGGCATAAAGATTAGAAATCATTACATTTACTCCATTATGTTTACAAAACTATTTCAATGATATATTAAAATTCCTTAATTTGCTAGTAAAAAATTGTAGTATATAACCTCTTTTGCAACAAAGTTTAATAGCTTGAGGTTTATATGCTGAATTTTTTATGGTGAAATAATGAACCTAAAAAATTATACATAGAAATCCAAGATATTAAACTTTACCTATAGGATACTAAATAATTCAAAGGATCCACCGGCTTTATATTGTATCTTAACTCAAAATGCAGCTGCGGAGTATTAACATTGCCGCTATCGCCAACCTGACCAACAACTTCGCCTTTCAGCACTTTCTGCCCTTTATTTACTTTTACTACTCCTAAATGGGCGTAAGCGCTTATCCAGTTTTTATCATGCTGAATTAATACTAAATTGCCGAAACTTTTTAAGCTGTCGCCCACATAAATTACAATACCTTCTTGAGTTGCTTTAACATCTGTGCCTTTTTTCGCGGCAATGTTAATGCCCTCATTAACCAAGCCCTGCTCTTGCGTGCCGAAGCTCATCAGCAGTCTGCCAACCACAGGCCAAATAAAGCCGTCTTTTACAATTGCACTAGCATCTTGCTGTATGCCGCTGCCGCCATAATTGCTTTTAACCTTAACGATTTGGTCAACCGATAGCACTGTTGACGCATTAAAATTATTTAAGGCAAATAATTCTTCTTTACTCATGTAGTTGCTTTTGGCTATTGAGCTGAAAGTATCACCTTTTTTCACACGATAATACTTAAATTCTGGGAAAGATGCAGCATCCATAGACTGAGATCTTTCCTCTGCATTTGCTTCTTGAGGTTTAGAATCCTCTTTAACTGCAGAAGCTGCCACAGGTGCGTTGCCGCTTTTAACTGCATTTTGTTCCTGCTGATATTTTTCCACATCATAAAGGGTTAAAACTTTACCTAACTGGATTCCTTCCGGTCCTGCAATATCATTCCATTTTAAAATATCTGCCTGCGGAACATTATAAGTTTTAGAGATAGAATATAAGGTATCTCCTTTTTTTACCAAATGATATAATTTTTGTGTTTGCGGAGCTGTCTGATCGCTTAGCGGCTGCCCATCAGCCGCCTGCTGTTTTTTCTGCTGTGCGTATTCTTCTTCTACAAACCATTTAGTTTGAGTTTCAACGGCGTTTTCTTTAATTACATCTTCAAAATTTTTCTTGTTGTCAATCAGCCAATTGGTAATCTGCTGATAGCCTTTTAATTGCTCTTCTGTAGAGCTAACCTGATTTTCTGCAGCACTATTTGAGGAATCTACTTCTTCATCTGCCCTTAATCCAGCCGAAGCCAGCATAAGAACCCCAGCAAACAAAAAAGCCTTGAAAACTAAAGAAAATTGCATAACTTTCATATCACCTACTTATTTTATATAATTAATTATATATTATGAAATAAAAATGAATAAATCGTTAATTTTAACCTATCTAGCATGTAAAAATTAATAGTTTGAGGTTTTTCTATTCAGGAATTTTACTACTTCATGTATTAGTTATACACTTTGCAGTAAAATTCCTGAATAGAAAAACCTCAAACTATTAATTTTTAGGTGTAATATGCCGCTTTTTTTTCTCTGTCTTTTCTTCTTCAGCAATTTGCCTCCAACGAATTTTATTAACCGCTTTAGGTGAATCTAAAGTTTTTTCAGCATCAACATATTTAAAGTTATTCATTGCCACATCGGCTTTAACTTTTTTGCTGCCGCGTATGGGCGTATTATAAGGCTGCAGAATGCCGATATATGTTCCCATATTGCTTTGATGGTCTAAACGCATTTTTATTAAGCCCACAGGAGAATTAAAACTGGCAGTTTCCAGTGCTTTAGCTAAGCGTATGCGGTTTTTTTCGTCATTGGCAGCAGGACGCGACTGCTTAAGGGCGTCTGCAATTAAGTATCCTGTAATATATCCTATGTAAGAACTATGCTGCGGCATTGTGCCTTTGTATTTATCTTGATATTTTTTAACAAATGCTTTATTTTCGGCGCTGCTATCTACATAGTAAGGAAAGCCTGTTACTATCCAGTTATCCGGCGTTAAACTATAAAGCGAACGCACCCATTCCGGTTCGCCGCCTAGCATTAAATAAACCGATTTGCCTATAGTTACCCTTTGTGTCTGCAGATTTTTCATAACATCAAGAACATCTTCACCATTAACTAAAATTACTACACCGCTTGTAAACGAATATTGCACCTCTTTTGCCACATTATCGAATACACTCTTATGAGAGGCAATATAAATATCTTTAGCAAAAATTATATCATTGCGTTTTTGCTTAATTAACTTTTTAAAATCTTCAGACTGCTGCATGCCCTGTTCGGAAGAATAGGTCAGCACCACTAAACTTTTAACATTTTTGTTATTGGCAATCTCTTCAGCAAGCGCCTGCATATGCAGGTTATAGCCTTCACGCACCCTAAAGGTAAAATCGTTAGCATAAGCTCCTGAAATAATTTCTTCATTAAGAGAGCCCGTATTTATAAACGGAATTTTATTATCTTTAGCGTATCTTGCTACGCCGAAGGTTGTTTGCGGAATATTAGTGCCGGTTAGCACTATGGCATTTTTTTCTTTAAACAAATAATCCGCTGCTAAATAGGCTTCGCGATGGTTGGCGTAATCGCTTTTAACCTCTACACGCAAGGGAATGCCATTAACTCCTCCTGCCTTGTTAATTTCTTCAACTGCCATAAATAAGCCGGCATAATAAGGCTGCACATATTTTTCATCAATTACGATAGTATTAACATCGCCAATTATATATTCTTTAAGTTGAATGGGTGCAATTTTATGCTGACAGCCTGCTAAAAACAATAGGAGTGTTAGAATTACAATGATTTTATTTCGCATGAATTATTGACAAAGCCTTATTTAAAAATTATATATTATATTATTTCTTATAATAAAAAAATAATTATTAAATAATTGACAATAAAGTATAAATATCTAATAATTAAGTTGTGGGGTGTCAAAGACCCATATACCTACGGCGACCCGCCTATATTCGTTAATATATGGCTTTTTTTATATATTTGAATATGGGCGGGAGGGTAGAGAATACAACACCCTTTGGGGAAATAATCTCACTCTTTCTGTAGGTAGAGCTTTGAATCTCCCGCCCTATATAATATATACGAAAGAGGTCAGCAAATGTCTAAACCAATCCTTACCCTTACCCCTAAAAAAGATTCTTATAAAACAGAGGATTTTAATATTGAAGGGCAATTCCAAGAACTGCTTAAACATTCGCAAGATGCAATGTGGCACTACGGCGATTTAATTATAAGACTGCAAAGCCTTGTAAACCATTTAGATATACCAATCCGTTTAGTATTTAATGATATTATCAATAAATACAAGTTTTCTTCTTTTTTGATTCTTTACTGCCTCTTCTGCCCTTGCTTAATTTAATATTTATGCTACTCTTTATTGTTTATGAAAATAAAGAATAACATCATATGAGCCATAGTCCGCTAATTCAGCTTAAAGGCGTAAGTTATATAAAAAACTCTAAACCGCTTTTAACAGATATTTCCTTTGAGGTTAGAAAAAACGAGATTATTACAATTGTCGGCAAAAATGGTGCAGGGAAAACCACGCTTTGCAAAACTTTAATCGGCATTATAAAACCAACAGCAGGCAAAATTATTAAGCAGGCTGGATTAAAAATAAGCTATATTCCGCAAATCAGCAATCATAATGTGCTGGTGCCTATATGTGTTAAAGATTTTATTATTTTAAATAACAAAAAAAAATTAGAAAATGATGATTTTCAGCTTATTCAGCAATTAAATTTAGAAGATAGTTTAAATAAACTATTTAAAGACCTTTCCGGCGGCGAAAAACAAAAAGTTATGCTGCTGCGGGCTTTATTGTTATGTCCAGATATTATTGTGCTAGATGAGCCAACTTCAAACATTGATTTTTCAGCAAAAGATGATATGTATTCGCTAATTAATGAATACCGCGGTGCAAAGAATTTTTCGGTAATTATGGTATCGCACGATTTGCATATGGTGCTTAAAAATACCGGCTGGGTGCTGTGCTTAAAAGACGGAAAAATTTGCTGCAGCGGTATTCCATCGGTGGTTAATGAAAGTGAAATCCTTAAAAATATTTCTCTCAATTATAAATATTATAACCATAAAGATTAATGGGTCTCTAGCATGTATGATTTTATTATTTATGGTTTAATCGGCGGCATTGGCTTAGCTTTTTCTTTAGCAATTTTAGGAAATTTTATTGTTTGGAAACGCATGAGCTATATTGGCGATTCCGTAGCGCATACTTCGCTTTTAGGAATTGCTCTTGGAGTTTTAACTTCAGTTATACCTGAAATTATGATAATAATTGTATGTTTCTTGTTATCTTCCGTATTAATTGTAATTAACAAGCGGTTTCAAATATCTAAGGATTCACTTTTGATACTTAATACGCAGTTTGCCCTATCTGCCGGCTTTGTTATAATTAGCTTAATGCAAAACAGCAGCAATTTATACAGATACCTATTCGGCTCAATTCTATCTATTAAACTGAACGATATTATTATAATTTATGTTATTGCTGTTTTAGTATTTTTATATGTTTTAAGCAGTTGGCAAAAGCTATTGCTGCTAACAATTAACGAGGAAGTGGCAATTTCAGAAAATATTAATTCCACCAAACATGATATTATTTTTGTTTTTGTGCTGTCTTGCACTATAGCCTTCAGCATTAAACTGGCTGGAGTGTTATTAATTCCATCGCTTAGCATTATTCCGGCAATCATCGCCCACTCTATCGCTAAAAGCCCCTTGCAATCTATGATTATATCTTTTATTGCTGCAGCAAGTGCTATAATTACAGGAATGATGCTGTCTTTATATGTTAATGTTTCTCCCAGCGCCCTAATTACCTTAAGCCTATGCGGATTCGTTGCCATTAAGGTTATTTATTTAAGTTTGTTTAAAGCAAAATAAAATTAATGGTTAAGATATTTATTTCTTACTTTTTTTCGCCATTGCTTTGTTGGAACAAAAGAGCAAAGAAGATTTATTGATATTTTCTTAAACTTATTATTTCTTTTATTTAATCGCTCAAAGATATTATAAATATTCCCTTCAACATTACCTAATCTTTCGATATTGCTCTCAAGGTTGCTTATTCTATCATTATGCCATGAAACTGTTTTTTTGACATCATAATTAGCATAAATATTAAACTCATAAGAAGAAATTACCTTCATAAAACTTGAAAACAAACTCTGATAATTATCAAAATATACTTCATCATTATCTTCCACTTTATTTACAGAAACAAGACTGCTTAAAAGATCAGCCCAAAAATTAATTTTAAAAATATGAGAATTTGAGTTAAGGATAATAAAAGTATGAGGATTATTAATATCCCCTTCATCTTGATAGTACTCATGAAATTTCTCAAACAGAAATGTCCTTTTTTTACCAAAAAACTTAGCTTCACTAATTGCTCCACTATTTAATCCAAAAACTTCTTCGATACCATCTTGTGCCATGAGTTCATAAAAATTACGATTCTCTTCAACAGCATTCGGTATAGATTGTAAAAATTCCCTAATATTTCTAGGCAAAGATTCTGCAGGGTGCATTTTATAATATAAAGTTTTGTATTTTTTAGACATAGCAATAATTTGATCTTTATATTCTAATAAAGAAACAAAAGTGCTGTCTTTTTTAATTAATACAGTATCTCTACTAGTTTGACCAATTAATAAACAACTATTATTATCTAACCTATAATTTAGGCTATTCCTATAAAAAGCTTTTAAATAGTTAGCATAGACATACATGGTATTAACGCTTAAAGATTTAGAAAGTAAATAATCTTTAGCATCTTTGATATTTGTCCTACATCCTACATAAGTATCCTGCATAAATCTGTAAGATGTTTCAAATGTATCTACATAGGGAATATTATTCCTTATTAAAATATTTAATATTAATTTTGGCAGATGATATCCTATTATCAAACAATCTTTTAAGGATTCAATAAGATATTCCTCAGCTTTTATATTAATATTATTATAAAAATAAGCAAATAAGCTATCTTTTTCTAAATGAAGAAGATCCTCCAATCCATTTAATAGCATAAATTTATTCATATCAATTGCCTCAAAATGTGTTTCCACTGGCAATCCTGTAGCTTTTTTTAGCTGAAAATTAAACAAATTGTAAAAAACTTTTGCCTTGTTAATGTGAAAATCTAACTTATCAGCATAATACTTCATACAATCAGTAAAAATAACAATTTTTTTTATCACAAAAAATCCTATTCATTATTAATTGATATTCAATAAACATTATTAAAGGAAACTAGAGATTAATTAATTTTATAGATTTTATATCCTCAGAAAAATTCGTTAGCATAGTATCAAGGAATCTTGTGAGGTTAAGGAATTTAATTTCTTTATCGGCATTTCCTATAACAGCAAAGCACAAAGAATTATTGCGATAATAAGGTTTAATAGAAACATGTTCGCCTAGAACAGTATTTATGCTGCGGTAATCTTGATCTTTAGTATCATCAATTGACCAATTTTCAATAATGCCGTCATCAATAAATTTATCAAGACTATTAACAACTTCTTCTGCTTTTTCTTTAGAAATATCTTTAATTATAATATTCATAAGGTTTACCAAAACTAATTATACAAAACACATGTAGATATGTATTATATAAAATTTTATAATCCTAAGCAATAGCAATTATTATTGCTGGCATTACGATAAAGATTGTTTGGTTTACTTAAAATCTTTTCAGCTCGCTTAATACATCCATATCATGCCCATCTACCTTTACAGACTTCCAGTCTTTAATAACATTACCTTTTTCATCAATAATAAAAGTAGAGCGGGAAATTTTTTTGGCTTCCCCTTCGCTAGAATCCTTTAACGCCCCTAAACCAGCAGCTAAATTTAAATTAGCATCTGCCAATAATGGAAAAGCTAAAGAGTAATTTTCCCGAAATTTTTTATGAGAACTAATGCTATCTCCGCTAACTCCCACAATATTCGCCAGCCCCAAAATCTGCGGTAAAATTGCATTAAAACTGCAAGCCTCTTTAGTGCAGCCGGGAGTATTATCTTTAGGGTAAAAATAAATAACTAATTTTTTACCTAAAAAATCTTTGTTAGTATAAGTTTTTTCAACTCCTTGAGAATCAATCCCTTGCAAAGTAAAATTCGGTAATTGCTTCATTTATTCCTCCTTTATTTTTTTATATATAAATGCCTTTAAATTAATGCACCTTTATTCTTTTATGCAAGATAGCTGGAAATTAAGTATTTTTTAGCGATATTCTTAAAACTAGCCACTTCTTTTTCACGCCAAGCATCATCTTTTCCTAGAACTTCCTGCATAATTTTAGCTACAGAATCTGCAACTTCAATGCAGGCAGCTGCATTAATAAACAAACATCTCGTTCTGCGAGATAAAATATCGTCTAAAGTAAGAGCCTGCTCAAACTCTACAGCATATCTAACCTGTGCTTCATTAATTGGAATATCGCTATGGAAATTATGATTAAATCCTTGCATATCTTTAATTTTGGCTAAATCTTCACCATAAAATCTTAAAGAAAGCGGAATACTATGGGCTTTATCTTCCGGCAGATAGCCATGCAGCTTTAAGTGCTTGGTTTTTGATTCCGCCTGCGGAAGTTTTCCCTTTGCTATGGCAAAATTAACTAATCTTTCACCCATGTGCCTATAGGTAGTCCATTTGCCGCCAACCACAGAAATTAATCCTGAATCAGCAATATTAATACTTTCTTCCCTGCTGATTTTTTTAGTAGAAGATGTAGCTTTCATAAGCGGACGAATTCCCGCAAAAACGCTGGTAATATCTTCTTTTTGTATCGGTCTGCTTAAATAATTATTAGCATTTTTAATTACTAAATCAATTTCTTCACGCAATGGAATCGGATCATCTAAGACTGTATCTACTTTTGTATCGGTAGTTCCAATAATAACTTTATCATACCAAGGAATAAAAAATAAAACCCGACCATCAGTAGTTTTTGGAATCAGCATAGCACTTTTGCTGCTATATACATCAGACTTCACAACAATATGAATGCCTTGCGCCAAAGTAACCGTGCCCTCATGAGCGCCCTTATCTAAAGCAATAACCTCGTCAGAGTAAATTCCTGTAGCATTAAAAATACATTTAGCTTTGATGGTAATTATTTTATCACTGTGTTTATCTAAGGCTTTAACACCAACAATTTTTTCACCGTCTTTAAGAAATTCTATAACTTTAATATAGTTAGCTGCCACACCCTTATTATCTTCAAGAGTTCTTACCAGCGCAAAAGCCATTCTAGCATCATCGAACTGCCCGTCGTTATAAATAACACCTTTATCTTTATGTCTTTCATCAATTTCCGGCATTAAAGCATTAAGAATTTTACGATTAACAACTTTAGATAGATACTTTTTAGGAAATCCAGCCAAAGCATCATAAGCAATCATTCCCGCTGCATAAAACATTTGTTTAAATAAATTTTCACAAGGAATTACAAAATCCATAGAACGCGCCAAATGCGGAGCATTTTCATAATTTATTAATTTTTCTTTCAAGGCTTCATGCACTAATTTTACATTGCCCTGCGCTAAATACCTAACTCCGCCATGAAGAATTTTAGTGGATCTTGATGAGGTTCCTTTAGCATAATCGTTTTGCTCTAAAACTAATGTAGAAAAACCCCTTACAGCTGCATTTACCGCAGTTCCTAATCCTGTAGCTCCGCCGCCGATTACTAAAACATCAAAAGTAGCTCCGTCTAAGGAATCTATTTTTTTTTCTCTAAGCTGTCTCATAATTTACTCTCTTAAATTTAAATAAAACGGAATGTTAATTTCCCGCTTAATGTTATTTATTAATAACAAAAAAATCTTTACAAACTTATTATAACAATATAAACAAAGAATTTCAAGCATAATCTCACTTTGACTTATGCTTAAAATGTCCTTCTCTTACTCAATTAACAAACATTTTGCGCAACACCCTGCAAATGGATGCCAGCTTGAGACGGCATGACTTAAACTTTAAAGTCTGGATAGTTTTAGGTTTATAAGCAAGATTTTTTTAGTGAAGTGTATGCGTAATACATGAGCTGAAAAAATCTTGCTTATAAATCAAAAGTATTCTAACTTTACTCCACCCAGTTTTTAGATTTGGATATAGCCTTATTCCAATTAGCTATTAAATCATCTCTTTGGTCGTTTGACATATGCGGTTCAAAGGTTTTATCAACTTTCCATAAGGCTTCAATTTCTTCAGCTGATGCCCAAAACTCAACAAACAAGCCTGCTAAATAAGCTACACCCAGCGCCGTAGTTTCTACTACTGTTGGGCGAACAACTTTTTTATTAAGAATATCAGCTTGAAATTGCATTAGAGTATCATTAAGACTCGCACCGCCGTCAACTCTTAATTCTTTTAAGTTAGTTCCTGAAGAAACTGTCATTGCCTGCAGCACATCGTAAGATTGGAAGGCAATACTTTCTAAAGCGGCTCTAGCAATATGCGATTTATTTGATCCGCGCGTTAAACCAACAATTGTTCCTCTAGCGTAAGAATCCCAATGCGGAGCACCAAGCCCAACGAAAGCCGGCACCAAATAAACACCGCCATTATCTTTTTCTTTATTGGCAAGAGCTTCAATATCTGAGCTTTTTTGAATAAGTCCCAAGCCGTCTCTAACCCATTGCACTACTGCACCGCCAACAAATACGCTGCCTTCTAGTGCATAAGTAGTATGCCCTTTTCTGCCCCACGCAATAGTAGTCAAAATTTTATCATCTTTAACCAAAGGATTTTCACGACCAATATTTAAAAGCATAAAGCAGCCCGTGCCATAGGTATTTTTTGCCATGCCCGTTTTTAAACAAGCCTGACCGAAAGTCGCCGCCTGCTGATCGCCCGCTACACCAGCAATTTTAATATTACCCGGCAATAAATCGCTGCTTACTGCACCGAAATCACCGGAGCTTTGTTGGACGGAGGGCAGCATGCTTTTTGGAATGCCGAATAGTTCTAAAAGAGTATCATCCCATTTTTTATCAACAATATTATAAATCATAGTTCTGCTGGCATTAGAAGGATCGGTGGCATGAACTTGTCCGCGTGTAAGATTCCAAATCAGCCAAGTATCAATCGTGCCAAACAATAAATCACCTTTTTCAGCTGCCGACCTAGCTCCTGGCACATTATCAAGTATCCACTTAATTTTTGTTGCACTAAAATAAGCATCAATTACTAACCCAGTTTTATTTTTAATAAAACTAGTTTTACCAGCCTCTACAAGAGATTTACAATAATCAGCAGTTCTTCTATCCTGCCAAACAATAGCATTATAAACAGGCTTGCCAGTATTTTTATTCCAAACTACCACTGTTTCTCTTTGGTTAGTAATCCCAAAAGCACTAATTTCTTTAGGAATAGCTCCAACTTTAGAAATTGCTTCTTGAATCACGCTTAACTGCGTTGACCAAATTTCATTAGCATCGTGTTCTACCCAGCCCGGCTGCGGGAATATCTGCGTAAACTCTCTTTGCGAAACACTTCTAATATTAACATTTTTATCAAAAAGTATTGCACGGCAACTTGTTGTTCCCGAATCTATGGAAAGTATATATTTTGACATAATTGTAATCCTTATTTTAATTTAAATTAACCGCATTTTGTATAATAATCCTATGGATGTCGTGTCGGCATAGGCATGACGATAAACTAAATATTTACCTTTAAAAACTTTAAGGGTTTAATAGCTTGAGGTTTATATTTAGAAGTTTTACCCCGTAGTGTATAAATAATACATGAGGGGTAAAACTTATGAATAGAAATCCAAGATATTAAATCCTACTCTTTGATGGTCCAATCAAATACCTTAGCTCCAAGTATCCCTCCAACAACAGGACCCACTACTGGAACTATCCATACGCCATCAGCAAATCCAGTATTTTTGAAACCCATCAGCCATACAAATACTCTTGGACCTAAATCACGGGCTGGGTTAATTGCATACCCGTGCATGCCGCCGAAAGATATGCCGATTATTAGCACGATCGCTCCGATTACAAATGGGAAAGCCATATTTTCGGTTGGATTTTTAATAAAATTACCCACAGCAAGAATTAAATACATCAACAAGAAAGTTCCTACTACTTGGTCTATCATACCAGGCCAAAAAGTTCCGGCTACTGCTGGGAATGTAGTTACCACGCCAGCTGTGCTTTCAAGGTTAGGATCAAATTCAATCCATTTAGCGTAAAACACCATAAAAACAACTGCTGCTCCTATGAAAGCTCCAATCATTTGTGCTATAATATAATTAGGCACATCTTTCCAAGACATTCTGCCGCTGGCTGCTAAACCTAAGGTTACTGCCGGATTCAAATGAGCACCACTGATTCTAACTGAAACAATAACCCCAAAAGCCACAGCTAATCCCCAGCCAAAAACAATATTAATATAACCGCCTTTAACTACTCCGCCGGCAACTAAATCACTGGGAGCAAATATTACCGTCATTGCTACGCAGCCTGCCCCGAAAGCTAGCAGGATAGCTGTGCCGATAACTTCGGCCATAAAGATTCTTAAACTACTTTGCATAAATATCTCCTTATTAAAATGACTGAGTTTAGTTTATGAAAAGCATTCTAACACAACACCTATATATATGTCAATAACAAAACAGAAAATACGCACCAAATCAACACTGAGCCTCACAACTAACCATCTAAGCACAACAAAAATTTTTTATTGTGATGAATTATGTTTAAGAATGCAATTATCATATAAAAAGCATAGAGGATAATTAAATCTTATAAAAATCTACTATACCAATCTCCGCTAGAAAATTATCATCATGGGAAACTATAATCATTGCCCCTTGATAATTCCTTAAAACTCCAGCCACATATTCTATAGTTTCTAAATCTAAATTATTCGTAATTTCATCCAGCAATAAAAGTTTTGGAGGATTTAAAATAATTTTTGCAAGTGAAAGCCTAGCCTTTTCTCCTCCCGAAAGGGTTATAGCCCGTGCATTAACCTCTTCGTTTTTAGAAAAAAGAAAGCTATTTAAATAATCACGCAATTCCAGCATAGTCCATTGCGGAACAAGGCATTCTATATTGGCAATTACACTATCGTATAGGTTTAAATTATCATAATGCTGCGATAAATAACCAATATCTGCCACAGCAGGCGTGAACCAATTACCTTCTCTAATTATATTAGTATCTTTATTAATAATAGCCCTCAGCAAACTAGATTTTCCACTGCCATTTCTGCCGGTAATAGCTAATTTAGCCCTGCCTTGCAGAGTTAAATTAATGTTGTGTATTGAAAAACCATTTTTGTAATAAATTTTACCATTATTAATTTGCAAAACAGCAGTATTCGCCGTATTATTTTCCGCCATTGTAAACTTCGGCAGAATTACCTCTGGCAGACGAATATTGCGTAAATCATCTGCAATATTCTGCATATCTGCCTCTATATTTTTAAATTTTTTTCCCTGTGAATTTTGAGATTCAGAGGTTTTTAAACCTCCAGCCATTTTCGTCCATTTTTTATCAGCAATATTCTTTTGTCCTTTTGCTTTAGACTTAGCAGTTCTTATCTGTTCTTTCATAAGGCTTTCATGAACTTCCCTTTTCTGCTTCCGTAGATTTTTAAGATTTTGCGATAAAGAATCTCTATTCTGCTGCAATTTATTGACATAATTACTATAATTACCGTGAAAAATGGTAATTTTTCCGCCGTCAATGTGCCATAAAATATTGCAGGCATTTAATAAATCTTTATTATGCGAGGCTATAATCAGTGTGCCCTGATAATTATTCAGCATTTTGGTTAAACTTTGAAAATTGTGCCTATCTAGGTGATTGCTTGGTTCATCTAGCAGCAGCACATTAGGATTCTTCTGCATACACTGCGTTAAATATTTATTAAACCGCTCACCGCCGCTTAAATTATTAAAACCATCAATTATTTGCGGCACATATCCTAAAACGGCATTATTCGGGAGCTTTATAAGGTTTGATGAATGTATATAATTTAACAAAGCCGACTTGCCGCTGCCATTGCGTCCGATAATTGCTATTCTATCACCATAGGATATAATCGCAGAAAAATTTTGAAAGCAGATTTTATGCGGTAATATTAAGTCGAGATTATTGATAATAATTGGATTATGCTTCATGAAATGTCCTTCTTTAAATTATTTAATGCTGGCAAAAAACCGCCTAGATATTTATAGCTTTAAAGAATAATTTTCATGTGCCTGATTTAAACCTCTTTGATTAATGTATACCATACATTGTAAATAAAAATTCTAAGATAAGAAATTTATTTATTATGGTAATTATATATAAAGAAAACTAAGCCGTTATGCCTGCTCTAGCATAGGCATGACGAAAGTTAGTAATACTCTTTGGTTTATTTATCTAAGTCGTCAAAATTTAAAAGAGTATCGGGATGCAGGCTAAAGCGATTACAGATTATATTTAAGTCTTTAAGCGACAGCTCTCTTACGCCAACCTCTATTTCATCTATATCTTTAATTTTAAGATTTAGAAGATTCGATATATAAATATCTTTTAAACTGGCAACCCCCAATTGGTTCTTAAGGTTATGGACTATATGTAAATTCAGCTTTTTATTCCGAGATCGTCCGCGCAACAGGGAATCTGTTTTTTTCTTTAGATATTTTTTAGATTTGTTATTCATTTTTATTGCCATCCATAGTCTTGTTTCTTACATTTAATTATACGACAACTTTAAATAGATTGCAAGTCTATAAAACAAGTATATGTGCATCTTGATTTTGAATAATATAAATAAACAGCAATAAAGCTACGAAAGATTATAAAAAAAATTAAGATAGGGCTGATTAAGCAGAGTTTTGCTTACAAAAAACGCACCTGCAGGTGCGCTTGAAAAATGGCTCCGGCAGTAGGACTCGAACCTACGACCAAATGATTAACAGTCATCTACTCTACCAACTGAGCTATGCCGGAACAATTAAAACCACAATTATGAATATACTCTTACTTTTTTTTTCTGTCAAGAGTTTATTAAGAATTATTTTATAATATATAAATAATCGCTATACCACAGCAATAGCATCAATTTCTATTAAAACATCTTTTGGCAGTCTAGCTACTTCAACTACGAATCGGGCAGGATATGGCTTATTAAAATAGGTTGAATAAACTTCGTTTATTTTAGCAAAATCAGCCATATTTTTAATAAAAATTCCGCATTTTACTACATTTTCTGGACTCATTTTTGCTTCCTGTAAAATAGCCAATAAATTTTCTAAGCACTGTTTGGTTTGAGCTTCAATACCTTCTGGAATAGTTGCATCGTTATGGTTAAGAGGAATTTGCCCCGAAATAAACAGCATATTGCCAGATTTTATTGCCTGCGAATATGGTCCAATTGCTTGCGGCGCATTGGTTGTATTAATTTCTTCTCTCATAATTTTTCTCCTTATTAAAATTATATTTACACAAATTTAATCAGTAAAAGATTCTTTAAACCTATCTAGTCCTAAAAGTAATTTAGACTGCGGACAGCCTGCATTCAACCTTAAAAAAGGTTTTGTTTCACCATAAACCTCGCCAGACATTATCCCTAATTTTCCTTTATTGATAAGTTTTTTTTGGATTCCTTCACTAGATTCCCCCATCGCACTAACATCTATCCATGCCAGATATGTTCCCTGCGGCATTAGCATTTTAGCTTTTGGGAATTTTTCCTCTAAAAAATTCTGCAATGTCAGCATGTTATTATAACAATATTCAACAAGATTGTCTAACCAATCCGCACATTCCCTATAAGCAGTCATGGCGGCAATAATTCCAAGAATCATTGGTGAGCCTAAGGCGTCCATTTCTTTAATTTTAGCCATTAATTTTTTGTAAATTTCACGGTTAGGAATTAAAGCATAAGCTCCCCCTAAACTTGGAATATTAAAACTTTTGCTGGCAGAGGTTATAATTATAATATTATCAGCATAATCTAAGTGTTCTGCCGCCTTTAACACGGGAGTAAACTTATGCGGTTTATAGACTATATCCATATGAATATCATCGGATATAATAATTACATTATACTTTTTTGTTAAAGAAACTATTTTCTCAAGCTCGCTCTCCTGCCAAACTCTGCCCGTTGGATTATGAGGATTGCATAACAAAAAGTATTTAGAATCCTTAAGTTTATTTTCAAAATCCTGCCAATTTATAGCAAATTGATTATTTTCAATAATTAAATGAGAAGTTATAAATTTTTGCTGATTAGCTTGCAAACTTTTATAAAAGTTATCATATGCCGGCGATAAAAACAGCACAGCATCATTTTTGCTGCCTAAAACTTCAAAAACCTTATTAATGCCGTAAATAACACTGGGAATATACATTATCCAATCGTCTTGAATAGTATAATTAAATCTTGAAGCATACCAATTTTTAATTGCTCCTTTATAATCGCTATGATTCCAGCGGCTATAGCCAAAAACTCCATGATTTACTCTATCATGCAAAGCGCTAAGAATTTCTTTAGGGGATTTAAAATCCATATCCGATATGCTAAAAGGCAATATATCATCTCTGCCAAACCTATCAGCAGTATAATCCCACTGGGTAGAATAAGTGCCTAACCGATTAATAACTTCATCAAAATCACTCATGTTATTCTCCTGCACAATAAAGTTGCTTACCTGCCGGCTTTCATTTGTTTTTGCATCTCATTTTTCACAAACTGCACATGAGGACCAATCACCACCTGCAGCGAGGTATCGTTAAGTTTTACAACTCCTATCGCCCCATTTTCTTTAAGAGCTTTCTCGTCAATTAAGCTCATATCAGCTACTTCTAATCTTAAACGGGTAAGGCAGTTATCAAGCTCTACAATATTTTCTTCCCCTCCAAGTGCTTTAATAATATTAGACGCACCATAGCCTTTTAAAGAATCGCCCATAACTGCGTCAGTTCTGCCCGGAGTTTTTAAGTCAAACTTAAGAATCGCCCATCTAAATATTAGGAAGTAAATTAACATCCACAATAATCCCAGAGGCAGCACCAAATACCATTTGGTTGTAAATCCCTTAAGCATACCGAAAATAACAAAGTCAATGATGTTTCCGTCGGTATTGCCGATTCCTACATGCAGGATTCCTAAAACCATCGCCCCTAAACCTGCCATAACTGCATGGAATAAATATAAAAGAGGTGCTATGAATAAGAATAAAAATTCTATAGGTTCGCTAATACCGCCAACTACTGCCGCAATTACTCCAGAAATCAGCAGTCCTTTAACAGCAAGTTTATTTTCAGTGCGTGCGGTTGAATAAATGGCAAGAGCAGCACCAGGTAATCCAAACATCATAAACAGCATTTTGCTTTGAGAAAGGAATCTCGTATATTCAGGACTTATCGGCAGTCCGGCTTTTACTTCGGCAAAATAGATGTTTAAAGCGCCATAAACCGTATTGTTATTAATAACTTCGCTGCCGCCGGCATCGGTAAATCTGATTAGCGCTACTAAAATATGATGCAAGCCAAACGGCAGCAAAAATCTTTCGCCAGCAGCAAATAAAAACGGCGCAAAAATTCCAGAAGATTTAATAGAATAGCCAATTCCAGCAATTAATTTTGCAAAAAGAGGAAAAATTAACGGAATAATTAAACCTACAATGGCAAAAACTATAGCGCTGATTATAGGAACAAAACGCACACCTTCAAAGAAAGATAAACCAGTCGGCAGGCGGAGAGTATAAAAGCGGTTATGTAAATAGCTTACAATGCTTCCCGAAATAATCGCTCCTAAAACTCCAGTATCTAAGGTATGAACCCCAAGAATTACTGCTTGCCCGGCTTTTCTTGCCAGCGACATATCGCTTAATAACAGACCTGTTTCCTTAAGATAAAAATTAATGCTAAGGTTCATTACAAAAAAGCCGACAAAACCGGCAAGAGCAGCCACGCCTTTTTCCTCGCGGGCAAGACCCAGCGGAATAGCTATAGCAAAAAGCACGGCAATATTGCTAAAGGCAAAGCCTCCAGTATTCATCATAAAGTTGGCGGTTAGTCTTAAAAGGAAGCTGTCTAGGAAAGGATAAGTATTTATTATAACATCAATAGCTGAGCCAATCCCTAAAATTACCCCCATGGCAGACATTAAAGCCACAGGCAGCATAAATGTTTTTCCTAGCGATTGCAAATACCCTAAGATATTCAGCTTTTTCTTTTTTGACTTTTCCATTGCAGCCATAATTAGCTCCTTATTTGTGTAGTGCGAATCTTATTAATTAATACAGCAAGTATAACAAATAAGACACTTTTTGTCAAAAATATTAACGGTAGATGTTAGTAAATTGCTTGATTTTGCGCTCATAAAAGATAAAATTAGAACAGATTTTTAAAATGGAGGCACGAACCAGACTTGAACTGGTGTAAACGGTTTTGCAGACCGTCGCGTAACCCCTCCGCCATCGTGCCAAAATCTAATAGATTATATCAAATATTTTGTTTTTATTCAATAAAATAAATTTTTTGATAGTTTTTAGTATGCAGATGCACAGCGATCTAAAGCAGAACTTTAAAAGTATTTTATAAGCATTGCTGAAAATGCTAGAATTCAATTAACCTCCACAGAAAATTTTTAAAACAATAGTGAAGCAGTTTGATAGCTGCATATAAAAATGAAATTAACAAAAAAAGAAATTTAGGATTAAGTATTAATTATTTGAAGATTGTAAGATTGGTTGCGGGGGTAGGATTTGAACCTACGACCTTCAGGTTATGAGCCTGACGAGCTACCGTGCTGCTCTACCCCGCGACAAGAAAAATACTGTTATAAAAGCTGCTATAACTCTTTCAACAAGATACAAGGATACATAATATAAACTGATATGTCAAGTAATTAATCGATAATTATATACCTGTGTTAGACCAAATATTATTTTCCTACCGTCATGCCTATGCTAGAGCAGGCATCCATAAGGTTATTTTACAAACAACACGATTTTTTATTAAACTTTCTACTGCATATCCTTAGGCATCATAGATAAAGCACAAAAAATAACTGCCTGAGCGGTTATAAGTTCTTTATCTTTAGCTAATACAGAGTTTTCCTTAAATTTAAAAATTATATCCCGAAATTTTTCATAAGTTTCAAGATTTGGGTATGACTGATAGGCAATATCCATATTAAAAAAAGCTGAAATTCTTTTAGCGGTAGTTGGTTTTAAGAAAACATGCTGATTCTTATTAGAAAAAGCTAAAAAGAAACTAATAATGCTCCATTTAGCACAGTTAGAGTTCTCTATAGAATTTTTCGTTTTAGACAAAACATGGCTAAAATCTGCAAAATATTTTTGATAATCCACATACATAAATTTATATAGCACATCTATAAATTCTTGATGAATACTTGGGGATGTTAAATAATTTCTAAGGGCAAACTTTTCAAACATGCTGATGGTAGTGCTGTAATTTACAGCTTTTATAACAGCATCAATTATTTCAGCAAGGCTGCTTTTTGGCAATGAGCTGCCGCCTTTTAAAAGATTAACAACCTCCGCCATGTGTTCTTTATTTAAAACAGTTTGAAAAAGACTGTCAATTTTTAAAGAGGAATGCTTTTTAGAAAGTTTCAGCCAATTCTCATCAATAAAGCCATTTGGAAACAATATTAAAAACTTATGTTCAACCTGTTTTACAAGGGCTGTAAAGGTCATTTAACTCCACCTATTTAAAATAGTGCTTTTTTCAGCTTCAGAAAGATTATTATTTTGTTTTAAATAGTCAATAAAATTAAAGCCGTCATTATTAGTGCTTTTAAGATTATGAGTCTTATCAATTAAATACTTAATTACAGTGGGATTCTGATTTAAAAAAGCGGCTGCCATAAGCGGCGTATTACCGTCTTTATCGCGGGTTTTTTCTAGGGATAGCCCAGCCATAATAAGAGCCTTAATTACATCAACATTAGGATTATGGGCAGCTGCTACAAAAAGCGCGTTCAAACCCAAACTATCTTTAAATTCTATATCATCGCCTAAGTTAATTAACTTGCGCACTACTGATTCGTTATTATAAGTGCTGGCTAAAATTAAAGCGGTAACATCGTTATATTTAAGAATAGAACTTTTAATACGATAAGCCCTTAAATTAGCTCCGGCATTCACTAAGGTATTAATTACTGCCGAGCTAGAATTATACTGTGCGGCTAACAGCAAAGCGTTATAGCCGTCTTTATTAATTTCATTAACCTTAGCCCCGTAGTCTAATAACATTTTTATAATTATAGGATCATCAGTATATTTAGAGGCAAGCATCAAGGTATTAAGCGATAAATCATTCACAAAATAATCTATATTTGCACCAGCTTCTAGCGCTAAGGCAATCGCCTCTTTATCTCCTCTTAGGGTAAGGCTTTGCAGAATAGATAAGCCTTCAAAACCTTTAGAAGTATCGGCAAAATTAATATTGGCACCCTCGTTCAACAGATATTTTATAGTAGAATTATTAATATAATTATAGTAGGCGCATAAATAAAATAAAGTAAATCCTAAATTATATTCAAGGGAAAGAGCCCTGCTAACATAGCATTTATGGCTTAAAAGCAAATAAATAATTGAAGAATCTGCTTGTTCATCAATAGCATACTCCATAAGAGTTTTACCCTCATCGTTCGTATAAATGCCGGGAGCAGGAGCGCGGTTAAGAATTGCTTCTAATTTTTGGATGTTAGCTTCTCTAATGGCTTTAAAGGCATTGGTTCTATAGCCGTTTTCCTTAAATTCTTTAAACCAAATAACCACTAAAATTAAAGCGCAGACGGTAGAAATAATTAATAAAGTTTTTACCGCCATTGTGGATAGTTTTAAATCAAGATTGAAATAAATATCTAAAAAGATATATAAAAAAGGCAGAAACCAAAAAAACGATAGAAAAGTTTTAACCATATTGTTGTTCATTATAAAATACCTTTTTTTATCAGCTTGCACACGATTTTAACTGCCGGGCATTTTCCCGCATCATTAAAAAATAGCTGTCGCTAAGGGGGTTAGTTATTTCTCCGATAGGATTTAACACTGCCGTTTTAATATTATGCTTGACAATAAAATCCATTAAAACAGCATCATCAAACTGCGGTTCAATGAAAATGCACACAACATTGTTTTTCTTAACGAAATTAGCTAAATTAATAATATCCTGCACGCCAAGTGCAGTATCAATATCATGATGGCTGCTATTTTCCCTTGTAATGCTTCCTTTATAGTAGTTGGTTAAGCCATTAGCTTTAATAAAATAATTCCAAGCCTCATGATACACCATAAAATGGCTTTTCACAGAAGTAAAATCTTTCTGCAAAGATTTCTGCATATCAGCAATTTCTGCAGAAAACTTTGCCGCATTTTTAAGATAGGCTTTAGCATTTTTGGGATCAATTTTTCCCAGTTCAACTGCTAATTCTTGTAAAATTTCTTTAGCGATATTAGCATCCAGCCAAAAATGCGGATCTGCAGATACATGTTTAAGCAACTTATCTAAGTAAATTACTTGAGTTTTATCTTTATTAATATTTTCTGCAATCTCATACTCAAAATTACGGTTTACCAAAACTAAAACATTAGAATCTTTAATTGCCTGCATTTCTTTAACATTAATTGCAGCTTCATGGGGAGACATATTTTGGTTTGCCAATATTACACCGATGCTATTATTAATTCCTGTATTCAGCATAGCCAATAAAGATCCTATAGGAATAATTCCTGCATTAATTTTTAAGGGCTGATTATTAGCCATCGCAACATTATTTATTGCTATTATAATAATAATAATTATAATTCTCATATATATATTATATCCGCATTATAAAATAATTATAGAATTAATTTATTAATAAAAAGTTATCACAAATTGCAAAGACTTCTACTATTTATTTTACTATTATTTTTTATTTTCTCAAGCGCCTCATTTGCCGATGAGTTTGGTGAAGATGAAATAATAGAGGAAGAAACAGCCCAAAACAACACTATCAGCGATCCTTTCTTTTATTTTAACAAAGGAATGTTTCATTTATATAAGGCAATGTATAGATATGGGGTTAAATATGTGGCAATTGTTTATAATGAACTGCCTTTATATGCTAAAAATAGAATGCTGAATTTTTCTAATAATGTTAGAGAGCCTTCAAATGCTTTAAACCATTTTTTACAATTGCGGGTAAATGCCGGATTCGAATCTCTGTTCCGCTTTAGCATTAACTCTACAATTGGAATCTTTGGCATGTGGGATATAATGACTCCTTTAGGCATGCCTAAGAAAAACAACGATTTAGGAGCAACATTATATTTTATGGGTGTTCCTGAAGGTCCTTACTTAGTTTTCTTTGGACCGAACAATTTAAGGGATTCCATTGGTATTGCTACAACCATGTATGCGGAAAGATTTTATTTTCCCGAATATGATCTTTTAACAGATAATTTTAGTGTATCCTACAGAAATTCCGATTACCTCCGCGTAAATGGCTCTACTATAATTACGGTAGTTTTCTTTGCTGATTATTACCGTCAAAATGAGAATCTCCTAACTTCGTCTTTTGATGAATATACTCTTATAAAAGATCTGTTTACCCAAACACGACGCCAAGAACTGCAGCGCATTGCTGCTTATGATTAAGGCTTGTTCTGCATTAGGCGCTTGACAAAATTTTATCTTTAATATATTATTTATAGTAATGAATTGCTTATTGAAGGATTCATCTAATCTTGCTTGTTAAAGAAGAGGAGAAATAACATGAATTATCTTACATATCCCTATGCTGAAGGCGGGGAGCTAAAAAGATACCTATCTATTATATCAAAAATTAAAAGTCTAACTCTTGAAGAGGAACAACAATTTTCAAGGGATTGGTTTGAAAATAAAAACAAAGAATCGGCACAAAAGTTAATAGTCAGCCACTTGCCTTTAGTGGTTAAAATGGCATATTCCTACAAAGGCTATGGACTTTCTATTATGGATTTAATCTCGGAAGGGTCAATCGGGTTAATGCGTGCAGTTGATAAATTTAACCCTTACAACGGCAATAGACTATCAACCTATGCTATGTGGTGGATTAAAGCCTATATGACTGACTATATTCTAAATTCTTGGTCGTTAGTAAAAACTGGAACTTTAGCCGGAAGAAAAAAATTATTTTTCTCTTTAAATAAAATTAAAACTCGGCTTGGAATCTTTGGGCATGCACTTTCAAAAGAAGAAGCAGCACTAATCGCTAAGCAAACTAACACCTCAATGCAGGATGTTGAAGATATTAACGGAATAATCTCGGGGAGAGACTTATATATCAATGCTAAAACCGGCGACGATAATCAAGGAACCTTTGAAAATCTTCTGCCAAGCAGTGAAGAAAATCCTGAAGAAACCTTCATAACAAAACAGGAAGAAAAAAATACCAAAAGAATGATTAATGCGGTATTTAAAGTGCTGAATGATCGTGAAAAAGAAATTCTTACTAAAAGATATATTGTTGATAAAACTCAATCTCTTGAAGAAATCGGCAAAACTCTAGGTATATCCCGTGAACGCGTCCGCCAAATTGAAATGAAAGCCCTAGCTAAAGCCCGCGATTTTTTAGGTAAAAACAATAGCAGCTTATCATTTTCTTAATAATAAAATCAGCAAGTTTATATATTTTATAGCTTAGCTTTTGTATATGTATAGATATAAAAGCCAAGCTATAAAAACCTAGGTAATTATATACATAATAGTCCTAAGAGTATTATTAACTTTCGCCATATCTCTGCAACGCTGCATCCAAACCGCAAGAATTTAAATTAGAGTATCTAACAGCTTGCTTAGATACTGTTTCAAAAGGCATAATAATCTTGCTGTTTCTTTCTTATATAGCTATTTTAAACATCTAAAAATCAATAAAGTTTATCATAAAAAAGAGGTATTAAAAATTAATTTTTAATACCTCTTTTCAATGAAACATAGACAATAATAATATGTTTAGAAAAATTCAATTAAGTTAAAAAACTATCTTCTTCCTCTTGAAGATGAGCTTAACTGTGGTCTGCCACCCATAGATGCATTAGCTGGCTTCATTCCGCCCATTGGTCTATTCATGCCGCCGCCCATTGGTTGCTGCATTCCACCTCCCATTGAGCCGCCTCTATTCATTCCGCCCATTGATCTATTCATGCCGCCACCCATTGGTTGCTGCATTCCGCCTCCCATTGAGCCGCCTCTATTCATTCCGCCCATTG
>WRAU01000008.1 GCA_009780035.1 Alphaproteobacteria bacterium | reverse complement strand
TTTCCCATTTCTTTACTCCTTTCTTACAAATACCCTCTCTATTATAACATTGCACTAAATAGTTGTAAATCTATTTATTATTGCATATTTTCAATATATTGGCCTTCTTACCGGAATTTATTTTTATACCTGCCTAAAAAAAATTAACACTGAATTAAGATATTATTGATATTATTAAGTATAATATTAATCTAAAACCATAAAATAACATGCACCGCGTATCATATTTAATGCTAATGCTTGCAGGGGTAATTCTGCTGGCAATGTTTTTAAGTTATAATCCTGCAGGATCTTCTTTTAATACAGCGGGAATGTTTGCTGAAGAATCATCGCTAGAGCTTATCCGCAATACTACTGCCGACCTTTTTTTTCAAATTTTCGGAACTGCTGCCTATTTAATTCCAGCTTTTTTTATTTTTTGCTCCTGGCAGATTTATACAAAAAGAACCATATCATTTTTGAAATATAAAATTATGAGCTTTTTTTATGCTATTATTACTGTGCCTCCTTTGTTAAGCATTTTTTTTGAAAAATCTGCCGGCGGAGTTTTAGGAATGTTTTTAAAGTATGAAATTACTTTTCTTTCGCAATTTTCTTACATTTTTATAATTTTAAGTTTTACCGCCCTGCTTTTTGCTTTTTCTATTTCTTGGAAAGATATTATTACCACTAAAAATGCTTTAATTTTATTTTCTAAATTTATTTATAAAAAAATTACCACTTTTAAAAATAAAGATAATAATGCAGATTACAACTATAATCCGCCATCTGATAAAATTAATATTATGCCGAATTTAGAAAGCGTAAAATCTAACATGAACGAAGATTTTAAACATAGTATTTTTTATAAAAACATTCAAGCCGCCCAAAACTTTAATGAAGAAAACTACGAAGAAGAATATAATAATGAACCCCTAGCAGACCTGCAAAAAGATTTTTCCGCCGAGTTTAAGGCTTTTAATGCCCATAAAGAAAAAAACTTTAACACCGAACCAATAAGCTACCCCTCAGCACCAGAAGATTCTTTTAAAGAAAGCCATACCCATCAGCTAAAAGAGTATTTTGATAATGAAAAAATAAGACCGCCGCACCCTATTAATAAAACCAATACAGAACAAATAACCCCTAAGCTGCCCCCTACAGCTGCATATTTTGATGCAAAACATCAAAGTCCATCTGCTTCTCTGCAAGCTGAACAATATACCTCCTCTACTGATAACATTAAAATTCAGCTGTCTAAAGAAGGCGAGCAGGCTTCGGCATTAAAAGAGAAGATTACAAAAAACTATCATATCCCTTTGAACTTTTTAAACATCAAACCGCAGAAGAACAGCACAACTGCCTTTGAAATTCAGCAAAATGCCAAAAATTTAGAGCAAATTATCCAAGAGTTCGGCGTCAACTGCAAAGTTATGAATGCCATTACCGGTCCTGTAGTAACTTTATATGAAATTGCCATTCCAGCCGGCGTAAAAACCTCTAAAATTACTGCTCTTGAAACTGATATTGCTTTGCGGATGAAAGCCGCTTCTGTTAGAATTGCCATCGTGCCCGGCAAAGATGTGGTAGGCGTTGAAATTCCAAACTCTAACAGAAAAACCGTATTTTTAAAAGAGATTCTACAGTCAAAAGCCTTTAAAGAAACCAGCGCTAAACTACCAGTAGCCTTAGGCTACGATATTAACGGCAATGCTATAGTTGCCGATCTTGCTACTATGCCCCATCTATTGATTGCCGGAACTACCGGATCTGGAAAATCAGTTGGCGTGAACGGCATGATTCTATCACTGCTATATAAGCTGCCGCCTGAGCAGTGCAAACTAATAATGATTGATCCTAAAATGCTGGAACTTTCGGTTTATCAAGATATTCCGCATTTATTAACGCCTGTGGTAATTAACCCGAAACAAGCTATTTCTGCTTTAAAATGGGTGGTTAAAGAAATGGAAAACCGCTATTATCAAATGTCGCTGCTGGCGGTGCGGAACATTACCGGTTTTAACGAGAAATTAAAAAACACTGCAGCAATTGAGAAAATTCAAAACGACCTTTATGATGCTCAAGGCTTAGATATTACCTTTAAACACCTGCCTTATATTGTAGTAATTATTGATGAAATGGCAGACTTAATGATGGTTGCCGGCAAAGAGGTAGAAATGGCAGTGCAGCGTTTGGCACAAATGGCAAGGGCGGCTGGAATTCATTTAATTATGGCAACCCAAAGACCGTCAGTTAATGTTATTACCGGAACCATTAAGGCCAATTTTCCAACCCGCATCAGCTTTCAGGTTAGCTCAGGCATTGACAGCAAAACTATTATTAATGAAACCGGAGCCGAACAGCTGCTTGGCAAAGGGGATATGCTATTTATGAGCGGAGCCGGCAGAATTCAAAGGATACACGGAGCTTTTGTTGATGATTCTGAAGTGTCTTCCATTGTTGATTATCTAAAAGATTTGTCAACTCCTAATTATATTGATAATATTACAAGTGTAAACATTACTGCTTACGATACCGATGATGACAGCGGAGAAAAAGATGAATTATATGCGCAGGTTATTGAACTAATTCAAACTGAGCGAAAAATCTCCACAAGTTTCATTCAAAGAAAATTTCAAATCGGCTATAACCGTGCCGCAAGAATTATGGAACAGTTAGAAGAAGACGGTATAATAAGCAAAGCCAATGCCATGGGGAAAAGAGAAATACTAATTAAATAACTATCATGAAAATAAATTACCGCCGTTTATATTTAATTATTTTGGTTTTAATAATTATTTTATATACTTTAACTGCTTGGAAAACTTTATCTGCTGAAGAAAACTTTGTTTTAAGCGAAAACCAAAAAGCCGAAATTCAAAGCATCGATAAAAAATATAACGAGTTTAAAACCGTCCGCTCCCGTTTTATTCAAAGAGACTCTACGGGGAACATAGCGCATGGGTGGTTTGTGCTAGAAAAACCCAATAAGCTGCGGGTAGAATACGAAAATATCCCTATCCGCTTTATTGCATCGGGAACTAATCTGCTTTATCAGGATATTAAACTTAAGCAGAAATCTTTTATTCCTATTAAATCAACACCTTTTTATTATCTTTTAGATAATAAGTCTTCGTTTTTAAATGCAGATATTAAAATTATTGGATTTGAATCCTTAAGCGACTATACTAAAATAACTTTCGTTAGTGCTAAGGCTCCGGCGATGGGAAGTTTGAGTTTATTTTTAAGCAACGATTCCGCACAGATTATTAAATGGGATGTTTTAGATGCTAAAGGCATTAGAACCGAAATTTATTTAAGCAATCCAGAATTCTCTAACACAAAAATTGCAAATTCAGCAATTTTTAATACTCAACGAATTAAAGAAGTAGATTTCAATGAAGCTAAATAGCCTTTTAAAAACATGTTTAATTATAGCATTGACTATAGTTTTTTCTTTAAGCCTAAAAGCAGAAGATGATGAGATTAATATCCCAACTATAAATCTGCAAAAACTTAACGGCACTTGGCTGGAAATGGCAAGAACCCCTAATTTTCTGCAAAAAAGATGCGATTACTCTGCTATGAATTATCAAATATCGCCATTGGAAGAAATTCTTATTACAAAAATATGTATTACCTCAACCGGCAATGTGCAGAAAAGAGAGCTTTTAGCCTCGCTGGCGCGAGATAAAAAACACAGAAACATAGGGAAACAATTATTATTTGTTGAATACACCGGCGTTATGAGATTTTTTAGGGCGTTCTCGCGGGGAAATTTAATGATTTTTTATGTTAATGAAGACTACACTCAACTAATTATTGGCAGCCCTGATAAATCTAGCTTTTGGTTGCTGAGCCGTGATATGCTAACTACCGAACAAACACAAGATTTCTTAAATATTGCGGAAGGGCTTGGGCTAAAAAGCAATCGTTTAATTTTAAATCATTTTGATTCTCTTAGTAAAGATAAAATTCTTAGCCTGCTTGCAAAACACTAATAACATTTAGCTTTAAGGCATGGCTACATTAAAATATAACCCTCTTTTTCCTTGCTGATAGTTAAATTAATATTGCTATCTTGGAACTTTTTTCTAAGGGCAGATACATAACTTTCTAAACTTTGGGAATGAACATCCGTATTGTTAATATTCCATACAGCACTCAAAAAATACTCTTTCGTTATAATCTTATTAGGACTGTTAAAAAATTCTTTTAAAATTAGGGATTCTTTTTCACTTAAAGCAATAGGGACATCTTCCTTAAATAACACATTATTATTAATATCCAGCACATAATTTTTATATCTATAGACATTAGCTGCAGCAAAACTTTTTTGTTCTAAAACTGCTGTTAATTCGTCCATTTTTATGGGTATATTTAAATGAATAATATTTTCAGCTATATGGATTCCTTTTAGTTCTTCGGCAGCACATAACAGCAAAATCTGCGTATTTTTCAGTTTTTGGAAATTTTCTTTAAACCCTATTAAATCAGTAATTATAATGCTTGCTATTACTGTATCAGCCTTGTCTGTAAAAATAAAAACATTATTGAAATAATTTTTAAGATAATTAAAAAATTTCTCACTGATTATCTTGTCTGCAAAATAAATATAAATATTTTTCATGTCTGCCTTTCTCCAAAAATCGCCGTGCCTAAGCGCAGCATAGTAGAACCGCACTGAATTGCAGCAGCATAATCGCCGCTCATGCCCATGCTTAACTCACTTAAATTGTTCTGTGTAGCCAGCTTTGCTAAAACAGTAAAATCCTGCAAGGAATTTTTTACAGAGGCTACACCCATTAATCCCGTAATATTTAAATTTAATTCAAGAGCTTGTTTCAGCAGATCTGGTAGCTCAATCGGCAATAACCCATGCTTAGCAGAAGAGTTTTTATCAAGCAGGATTTGTATTAAAAAGGTTTTGTTTTTTAAATTTTCCGCTAGGCATACTTGTGAAGTTTTTTTTAAAAGCGCAAAGCTGTCAATAGTATGAATACAATCAAACAAATGCAGAGCTTTTTTAACTTTATTCTTTTGAAGATTCCCAATTAAATGCAATCTTACTGCAGGGTATTTCTTTTTTAAATGCACCCATTTGGCTTCTGCCTCTTGAATATAATTTTCAGCAAAGTCTATCTGTCCGCAATTAATAGCATGTTCTATTTTTTCTGATTCTTGGTTTTTAGAAACTGCAATTAATTTTGGTAATTTTTTGCAGTTAAACTCTTGTGAAATTCTTTGGATTTCATTTTCAACCTTAATAAGATTGCCGCATACATCATTATTCATACTAAAGACTCGCTGAAAAACCTAGTAATAACCCAGAGTTATTATTTAATCTTAAAGTTTCATAAAATACAGCCGAATATAATGCGAAATTTTCGCCTAAATTATACTGGACATCTAATTCTAATATTTCTGTTTGATAGCGGGTATTATGCGTTCTAATATCAGAATTCAAATAATACCCTCCCAATACAATCTGCGATATGCTATAATAAAGGCTGGCTTCAAAGGCTTTATATTCTGTGGTCTCACCTGTATTTAATTCAAAATTATTATCACCCCACAAAGCCCGACCTTTCAAAGAAAATCCAAAATAATCTAAAACTAACCCTGCTGCCGCATCCATAGCACTGTCTGTGCCGTTGTTAATATTTACATAATATCGGGAAGAACCATTAAAACCATAGCCCAAACCATCATACTCATTATAATAAATTACAGTGGCATCAAGCGCAGATTTATCTTCTTGGTAAGATATAGAACGGTGAGGGGTTATTGAATATTGCATAGAAGGCGTTAGTGAAACCCCAAAATATAAAGATTCATCAAAAAAACTTTTAAGAAACAATGCACTTAAAGCTGTATTATTTTCTATATATGCTGACATTAGCGTATAATAATTTTGCATCTCACTATTCAGCCGTGATAGCGCCTTAACACCAAAAGATTGATTCTGCGATTCAAATAATTGATTATAAGCATTCCGTGAAGCCACGCTGTCAAAAAAACCTAAAGACATAAAGTAAGTTTCGCCAGTGTAAGAGGCGCCGCCGCTTCCTCTGGCATAGGTTAAAGCATTTCTATTTTCTAGGGAATATATGTAGCTGTCATCATCTAACAACAGATTAGCCTCAAAGCTAAGGCTTGTAAAATTAAGCTTATTGCTCATATATCCGCCAAGTCTAGCATTTTTGTTATTAGGAAGGTTGCTGATTTTTAAAAAAGTAGAATTATTATATTCAAAAGCATTAGCAGCTACTGCCAAAAATAAGACAGCTCCTATTAACAAAAAAATAGGAAAAATAATAGTTTTGGCTTTTTTTCTAATCATAATTTGAATTTTTTTAATTTTCGTAATAATATTATATGATTATATATTAATTTATTTAACAGTCAAAGTCTTATGAAGAAAAAAATATCCGCATTCATTTACACTCTATTCCTATTATTAAGTTTTGCTATAGGTGCGCAGGCAGCTGAGGCTCCCTATAAAATTGGGGTTAATCGCTTTGCTTGGTATTCGGCACTGAAACTGGTAAACTTTATGCCTCTTGTTTCTGCCGATCCTTTTGCCGGAGTAATTATTACCGATTGGTATTCTTTAAATGAAAACGAAAAATATAAAATGGATATTTACATTCTTGAAGAAAATCTCACCTCCAGCACTGTGCAAGTTAAGGTTTTTAAACAGGTAAAAAGCGGAGGAGCATGGGTTAATGCTGCTGTATCTGCCGATATGCCAATTAAATTAGAAAATGCAATATTAAATACTGCCCGCCAATTGCGGATTCAATACCTGCTTGGCGAGAAATAATCATCATGGAAAAAAGCTATTCTTTTAAAACTATTGAAGATAAATGGCAGAAAAAATGGCCGTCGCTAAATGCCTTTGCCTATGAAAAAAAATCTCATAAACCAAAATATTATGTGCTGGAAATGTTTCCTTATCCTTCGGGGAAAATGCACATGGGACATGTAAGAAACTATACACTCGGCGATGTTTTAGCACGCTACAAAAAAAATAAAAATTATAATGTGCTGCACCCAATGGGTTGGGACGCTTTTGGCTTGCCGGCTGAAAATGCCGCCCGCGAAAATAATACCCATCCAGAAAAATGGACTTATGATAATATCGCCTATATGAAAAATCAATTTGCAAAACTTGGTTTTGCCATTGACTGGAATGTGGAAGTTATTACCTGCTCACCAGACTATTACAAAATAGAGCAAGGAATTTTTATAGATTTTTTTCAAAAAGGTTTAGCTTATAAAAAGGAATCTTGGGTTAATTGGGATCCGGTTGAAAATACTGTGCTTGCCAACGAGCAAGTAGTTGATGGGCGCGGCTGGCGTTCGGGCGCTATTGTGGAACAAAAAAAACTTAACCAATGGTTTTTAAAAATTACTGATTTCGCTGAAGACTTACTGAATGACTTATCCCTGCTAGACGGCTGGAGTGATAAAGTTAAAACCATGCAGCAAAATTGGATTGGGAAATCTTTTGGCGCAAATATATTTTTTAATATAAAAAGATTAAGCGAAAAAATAACAGTTTACAGCACTCGTCCTGAAACTTTGTTCGGTGCGAGTTTTATCGGGCTTTCAATCCATCACCCGCTGGCAGCATATTTAGCCGCTAAAAATCCTGCTGTCGCAGAATTTATTAAAGAAACCCAATCTGCTGGCACAATTGAAGAAACTATTAATACTGAGGAAAAAAAAGGCATAAATACCGGTTTAACTGCGATTAATCCCATTAACAATACGGAAATACCTGTATATCTCTGTAATTATGTGCTAGACTATGGCACCGCCTGCATTTTTGGCTGCCCTGCCCATGATGCTAGAGACTTTGAATTTGCTAAAAAATACAATTTAGCAATTAAACAAGTGGTAAGTGCAGAAATTCTTCCCTTTGAAGAGGATGGCATTATGATTAACTCCGATTTTCTTAATAATTTAACCACAGCTAAAGCCTCAAAAGCAATAATTTCCTATTTAGCAGAACATGGCATGGGTGAAAGTAAAACCAACTATCGCCTTAAAGACTGGGGTGTATCACGACAACGTTATTGGGGTTGTCCGATTCCGATTGTTTATTGTAATTCCTGCGGTGTAGTGCCAGAAAAAAAAGAGAATCTGCCAATTACCCTACCCTCCGATGTTGATTTTACCAAAAGCGGCAACCCGCTTGATAACCACCCAACTTGGAAGCATACCTCATGCCCTAATTGCGGCGGCAGTGCTACCCGCGAAACTGATACTTTTGATACTTTCTTTGAATCTTCATGGTATTTTTTAAGGTATCCCACCGTTTTAGAAAATAATCCTTTTGAATCATCAGCAATAAATTACTGGCTGCCGGTAGATCAATACATCGGTGGGGTAGAACATGCGGTTATGCACTTGTTATATGCAAGGTTTTTTCTTAAAGCCTTAGTTAAATTAAATATTTTAGGCAATATTAATAAAAATCTTAAAGAACCTTTCAAGGCACTTATGACTCAAGGCATGATTTCTCATAAAACTTATAAAAGCGCTGACGGCAAATGGCTTTACCCATCGGAAGTTATGTATGACGAAAACAATAGCCCTATCCATTTTGAAACGAAACTGCCGGTTGCTGTAGGCAAATCAGAGAAAATGTCAAAATCAAAGAGAAATACAGTTGACCCAGACTATATTTGTAAGGTTTATGGTGCAGATACAGCGCGTTTATTTGTGCTTTCAGATTCTCCTCCCGATAAAGACTTAGAATGGACAGATGTGGGGGTTGAAGGCATTTACAAATTTATTAACAGATACTGGCGTTTAGCGCAAAATGCAGAAACTAGTAGTTCTTTAGATACAGCAAAGCTATCTGAAAAAGAAATTGTTGTTTATGCGAAAATTCAAAAATATATCTTAGAAATTGAAAACAATATTACTGCTCTGCATCTTAATAAAGCAGTGGCTTTAAACCGTGAACTGTTTAATTTGCTAGATTCATCTAAGGAAAATATTGCGCCAGCGCTATTAAAATATGGCATTACTGTGCTGACACAAACTTTAAATCCTTTTATTCCCCATATTACTGAAGAAATTTGGGAAGATTTAGGCAATAAAACTTCATTAACCGAAACTCCTTTTCCAAATGTTGATAGTCAATACTTAGCCAGCAACAAAATAACTATTGCCGTGCAAATATCTGGAAAAACAAGAGGAAGCCTTGAAGTAGATGCAGATATATCTCAAGAAAACCTTCTAACTGCCATAAAAGAGATCCCTGCGGTAAATAAAATTTTAAGCGATAATCCTATAAAGAAAGTAATTTATGTTCCAAAAAAAATTATTAATGTGCTTGTATAAATATTTTTTGGCTGGCATTGCTATAGCTTTATTAACCAGCTGCAGCAATATATTTGCCGAGCATAAAGTTTATAACAATATTTTTGTTAATGATATTGCAGAAAGACGGGGAATGATAATTAGAAATACCCTGCTAGAGTATTTCCCTAACCGCGATTATGAAGCTACCAATTTTGTTATAAATGTAGAAACCACGAAAGCAAGCGATTTTTATCTAACTGCTGCTAACGGATTTGCCTCCCGCAACCGTGTAAGCATTGTAGTTAATTGGAATATAACTTATAAGCCAACCAATGCTGTGCTTTTAAAAATTACCAATACATATTCTGAATCTTTTAATATTGAAAAAATAGGACAGTCTAATGCCCTTAACGAGCAACTTACTGAAGAAACTATAGCTAGAACCATCGCCCGCGATATTGCTTTAAAAACTTTTAGTTTAATGCTAAAAATTCAAGAGAATCCAGAAATTATTGAACAGCAGACAGCTCCTAAAAAAAATCCAGATTTAACTGAAAATTCTATGGAGATTCCAACTCCATGAAAATAGCCACAGCCAGCATAACATCAACTATTAATAATTTGCCAAGTAAAACGCGGGCAGTGCTTTTATATGGTCCTGATTATGGCTTAGTTGACGCGAGGGCATCTATTTTAAGAAAGAATTTCTTGGGAGATAATTTTGAAGACTCCCAATATATTCAAATCTATGAGGCTGCCTTTAAAGAAAATCCTAATATTATTGCCGAGAACGCTTATACGGTATCGCTTTTCGGCGATGATAAAAAATGTATAGTAGTTGCCGAAGCTAAAGATTTTCTTTCAAAAAAATTAGAAGAATACCTTAAAAGTCCCGACCCAGCTACCTTATTAATTGTTAAAGCTAATGAACTGTCTCCCTCTTCATCTTTAAGAAAGCTCTGTGAAAATGCTGATGATTCTACTCTGGCAATTCCCTGCTATGTAGATACGCCAGCTGCTTTAAGGGCAAATATTCTTGAAAAGCTGAAAAAAGACGGCATCAGTATTGAAACAGGAGCATTAAACCTTTTAGTTGCATTGTTGGGCAACGATCGGGGTATTACCAATATGGAGCTTGAAAAAATTGCCCTCTTTGCAGCAGACAGTAAAAACATTACTGCCATTAATGTGGAGGCATTAATTGCTAACAACTCTCTTAATGCTGTTGATAAATTCGTTTATGCCTTATTTGATTTTAATGCCGATTTCGCTTACTCCATGGTAAATCCTTTGCTTGAAGAAAACAATTCTATTGTTTTACTGCGCGGAATTCTTACCCATGTTCAAAAATTACTGCTAGTGAAAATTCTTATGGAAAATGGTGCAAGCATTGATGTTGCCATAAAAGAAATTAAACCGCCGATATTTTTTGCACAGCTGAACAATTTTAAAGCACAGGTGCAGGCTTGGTCATTATTTAACTTAAAAAAACTTTTAAGACAAATAATTTATTTAGAAATTGATCTTAAAACTAATAGCAGCATTGATGAACTTTTATTTAAGGATATTATTCTAAAAAAATTTCTAAAAAGATAAAATTTCCTTTATAATATAGTTGTTTAATTTAAATTTAATTCTATATAGGAAAATTAGTAATGACAAAATTTATCCCAAGCATTGCTGCTATCAATGCTCAAGAAGCTCTTGATTTATATGTTAAAGCCTTTAAAGGCGAAACCTCTAATGTTCATTATAACACTGAAATGCCGGGCATTGATGCTTCCGCACCAGACTTTAAAAAATGTATTCTGCATGCCGAAGTTCATGTTAACGGCGAACCTATACTGCATGTAACCGAAGCTATGACTGTGGCTACTGAACAATTTCCTAAAACTACATTCGGCGATAATATATCCGTAAGCGTAGTTTTTGAAGATGCGGCAAAACTAGATGAATCTTACAATCTTCTAAAAAATGCTGAAGGAACTATTGAAATTATGCCGCTAGGCGATACCTTCTTCGGCAGATTCGGCATGGTGAAAGATAAATTCAATGTAATTTGGGGCTTGGTTAAAACAAATCCTAAACATTCTTAGTTTCATTATATCGTCATGCCCTTTTTAATTGGTATGACGATATGCTATATTTTTCTACCCTATAAATTTTATAAAATCGCTTAAAAGTTTTTTGCACTCCCCGTATGTATCTTATTTTATGGGATAATTTATTATGGTGAATATTTATTATCTCATGCAAGGGTGATGTTTCTTCTATGGAGTTTTTAAGTTCTTGCAATACTTCATTATACTGCTTAAGAGTTTCAGTATAATTATATAAAAGGCTGTTAAATTGCTGTTTTATATCGTAATGTTGTAGTTCTGGCTTTTTTGGGAGATTAGTCATAATTGGTTCCTCTTTTATAAATTATACAGGGCGGGAGACTGAACCCTCTCTCTACAACGGAAGAGTGAGATTATTTCCTATTGCTAGGTGTTGTATTCTCTGCTCTCCCGCCCATGTATAATATATGAGAAACATACATTACGAATTAGGCAACCATTAGTTGTTGTAGCTTATGTGGGGGGTTCAGTCCCACAATTAATTATTAAATACTTACACTATCTTGTCAATTGAATTTTTGGTATTTATTTTGCTTGTTTTTCTATCTCTAGCTTTGCTAAAAACTCTTTCTTAAATTCGCTGAATCTATTTTCTTCAATTGCTTGGCGAGATTTTTTAATGAGACTATGATAAAAATACAAATTATGATAAGTTAAAAGCATTGCTCCCAGCATTTCGCCAACTTTAAATAAATGATGCAAATAAGCTCGGGAATAATTCTTGCAGCAATAACAATCGCAGTCGCTGTCTAAGGTGCTGCCGTCTAAACGATGTTTAGAGTTTCTAATATTCAGCTCTCCCCTATGGGTAAATGCTCTAGCATTTCTACCCATGCGCGTAGGAATAACACAGTCAAACATATCTACGCCTAATTCAATAGCCCCTAAAATATCACTAGGGCGACCAACACCCATTAAATATCGCGGCTTGTCTTTAGGCAAAAGCGGCTCTGTGTAGGAAATAACCTCAAACATAGTTTCTTGGGGCTCGCCAATCGCCAAGCCGCCGATAGCATAACCTTCAAAATTAAGCTCCTTCAATTGATTAGCCGAGAGGTTTCTTAAATCTTCAAATACTCCGCCCTGCACAATACCAAACTGTCCGTAGCCGTCTCTTTGAATAAATGCTTCACGGCTGCGTGATGCCCATCGCGTGGTTCGCAAAGTTGATTTCTCTACATATTCTTTAGTTGAACCATAAGGAATACACTCGTCTAAAACCATAGAAATATTAGAATCCAATTTATATTGAATCTGCGTGGAGATTTCCGGTGTCATAATATGTTTTACCCCATTTATATGCGAGCGGAATTCTACATATTCTTCTTTAATTTTAGTTAAGCTGCTTAAAGACATTACCTGAAAGCCTCCAGAATCTGTTAATATGGCTTTATTCCAATTGGCAAATTTGTGCAGTCCGCCTAAATCTTCTACAATATCGGCTCCCGGCGTCAGCATTAAATGATAGGTATTGCCTAAAATTATTTCAAAACCAATATCCAAAAGCTGCTCTGGATACATGCCCTTAACTGTTCCCTTAGTGCCAACCGGCATAAAAATAGGAGTTTGAATGCTGCCGTGCGCAGTTTTTATCTCACCTCGTCTTGCCCGACCATCTGTCCGTTTAAGTGTAAATTCTAACATGATTTCTCCTGATTTTTTTCTAACAGACAACAATCGCCATAGGAAAAAAAACGATACTGGTTCTCTATGGCATGATTATAGGCTTTTTTCATATTATTTAATCCTGCAAAAGCTGATACCAGCATAAATAAGGTTGATTTCGGCAGATGAAAATTTGTAATCAGCCTATCAACTATATGAAACTTAAAGCCCTCGTAAATAAACAAATCTATCTCACCGGCAAAAGCCTCTAATTCACCATTATTCTCTTTTGCCACATATTCTAAAACTCTCATGGCAGTTGTGCCGACAGCTACAATTTTGCCGCCATTCTGTTTGGTTGCATTAATTAAATCTATGGTGGACTGCGGCAACTCTCCGTATTCTTTGTGCATTTTGTGTTCTAAAATATTCTCTACTTTCACCGGCAAGAAAGTTCCCGCTCCCACATGCAAAGTTAAAAAAGCTGTCTTTATACCCTTATCATGCAATTTTTTAATAAGCTCTTCAGTAAAATGCAGACTAGCTGTAGGAGCAGCCACTGCCCCCTCAATTTTTGCAAAAATACTTTGGTAGTTGATTTTATCTTCCGCCGTATTAATATTTTCCCGCTTAATATAAGGAGGCAGCGGCATAAAACCATATTTTTCTAGCATGGCAAAAAGATTATCATAATCAAAAAACAGCTTAACCTCACCGCTCTCTAACTTTTCTACCACAATACATTTAAAATCATCTGCTAAAATTATGGTATCACCCTCATGCAGCCTTATAGAGTTTTTTATAAAAGCCAGCCAGTGTTTATTATCAACGCGGTAATGCAGAGTGATATTAATAACTGCACCATCTGCCTTATTTTTTCTGCCTACCAGTCTTGCCGGAATAACTTTGGTATTATTAAAAATTAATAAATCATCTTTATTTAATAGATTCACTAAGTCGGCTACACTTTTATCGGCAATTTCCCCGCCATTAACATAAAGAAGTTTAGCCTTTTCGCGATTATCAAGCGGATTATGCGAAATTAACTCAGGAGGCAGGTTAAAATCAAAATTATCTATATGCAGTTCTTTCATAGGTTTTACTTAAGTTGACATTACTCGCAATAATAGCATAAAATACTCTCATGAAAAACATATTAATAATTTATGGAACCACCACAGGAAATTCCGAAAAAATTGCCCATATGAGCGGAGATATTCTCGCAAATAATTTTAGCGTGAGTATAAAAAACTGCGCCGATCTGCCTAGCAGTTATGCTTTTGACAAAGATATTTACCTTTTTGCCACATCAACTTGGGGAATTAATCCGGCATCACTGCAGGAAGATTTTGAGATATTCTGGCTGCAGTCTAATAAAAAAAGCATCTTCGGTAAAAAATTTGTGCTGTTAGGATTGGGAGATGATTCCTACCCTTTTTTCTGCGGCGGTATTGACATTTTAGAAACTGAAATTTTAGAAAACGGCGGAATTGTTTTAAACAGCCCTTTGAAAATTAATGATTCTGCAGTGCATAAAAGGAATTTGCTAGAGGATTACCTTCAAAAAACTCTTGACAAAATTTAAAAACTGGACTATAATGTGTTGATGTAAATAATACAAATGGTAAAAAGATGAAAGTAAAAAGTTCTTTAAAATCTATGAAAACTAGAGGAAAAGGCTGCTTCGTGGTTAAAAGAAGAGGACGCCTTTATGTGATTAACAAACTTAATCCTCGTTTTAAAGCTAGACAAGGCTAGGCTTAGTTAATTATTGTTATACCGATTAAGACAATCTTCCCCTATATTTCGTAATGCCATAAGTTGGTATAGTATAATAGTGTAGGGGTTTTTTGTTATGCCGTTGTTTTATTGCTTTCTGCAGTAATTTTCTTCTATAATAAGGTGTTTTTCTACATTATATATTTTATAAAATCTTCTAAAAGATTTTTCTACTCCTTTAATGTATCTGGTTTTTTTGTCTATTTTATTATGATAAATACTTAATTTTTCATGCAGTGGTGAGGCTGCTTCAATAGAATTTTCAACACTATGTAGTAAATCAGTATATTGCTTAAGAAGTTCTTTAGAGTTATAAAGCAAACTATTAAATTTTTGCTTTATATCGTAATGTGCTAGCTCAGGTTTTTTATTGGAATCCATCAGCTGTTCTCTCTTTTATAATTATACTTAGAGCGGGAGATTCAAACCTCTGATAATCCAAAGAGCGAGATTATTTCCCCGAAAGGTATTTTATTCTCTGCTCTCCCGCCCATATATAAATATACGAGAAAACATACATTAACATGTTTGTGTTAATGTATGGTGTTGTAATGGGGGTTTGACGCCCATACTTAATTATTTAATAAACCAACTTTATTGTCAATTGATTTTTTGATAAAATTGCATCATCGTTGACTGCAACTAAAGCATACTTTTTATTTGATTGTAAATTGCTTTAGCGTCCATTCGTCCATAGTCTTTCATATCAATTTTGGCTAATTTGCCGCTGCCGCCCATCTGAATCATCATTTTTTTGAGAGAATCCTCAAGGTAGCCAATTTGCGGACCCAGCAGAACTGCATCATACTGATTTAATACTTCTTTTCCAGCCTGTTCGTTAAGAGCTTTTATTTCCATTTCATCACCTTGTGCTATGGATTCTTTTTTAACTCTTTCTGCTAATAAGCTCGTGCTCATGCCGGCATTGCACATAAATAAAACTTTTTTCATAATCACCCTTCTCTACAATTTTTCGCCATTGCTCTTAATTACATCAGCATACCAAGCAAATGAATCTTTTTTATACCTCGCTAAAGTGCCTTTGCCTTCGTTATCTTTATCAACATAAATAAAGCCATAGCGCTTTTTCATTTCTCCAGTTCCTGCCGATACTAAATCTATAAAGCCCCACGGTGTGTAGCCTATTACATCAACACCATCATATTCTACGGCATCTTTCATGGCTTGAATGTGGGCTTTTAAATAGGCAATGCGGTAATCATCATGGACAGTTTTTTGGCTGGCATCAAATTTATCAATCGCCCCAAAACCATTTTCAACAATAAATAATGGCAAATTGTAGCGTTCATAGAACCAATTCAATGAATAACGCAATCCAAGCGGATCTATCTGCCAACCCCAGTCGCTTGCTTTTAAATAATCATTTTTTACAAGGTCAGCTTTTTCATTATAGTCAAATGTTGGAGCTTTGCCCTTATCGGCAATGGCAAAGCTCATGTAATAGCTAAAGCCTATATAATCAACACACCCATTTTTAAGATATTCAATATCTTCAGCAGTTATATCTATATCAATATTTTTGCGTTTAAGATAGCTAAGAATATACGACGGATAAAACCCACGCACATGAACATCGCTGAAATAATAACGCCGCTGCATGGCTACCTGTGCAGCCATGATATCTTCAGGCTTACAAGTTTTAGGATAAATAGGACACATGGCGATCATGCTGCCGATTTTGAAATCTTTATTTATGGCTTTTCCAATTGCCACCGCACGGGCACTTGCTACTAGCTCGTAATGGGCGGCTTTATACATTAAGGCTTCTTTATTGTCGCTGGGCAAAGGAATATAACCCGAATTAGTAAAAGAGAAAAAAGGCTCATCAACATTAGCTTGATTATTAATTTCGTTAAAAGTCATCCAATATTTCACCTTATTTTTATACCGCTTAAAGCAAGTTTCGGCAAAGCGGACAAAAAAATCTATGCACTTGCGGTTTGTAAAACCGCCATACTGCTGCACTAAATGATATGGCAGTTCAAAATGTGAAAGCGTAATAACTGGCTCAATATTATTTGCTAATAGTTCATCAAACAAGCTATCGTAAAATTGCAAACCTTGTTCGTTAGGTTCAAGTTCATCACCATTTGGAAAGATACGAGTCCATGCAATTGAGGTTCTAAATACTTTTAGCCCCAATTCTGCAAAAAGTTTTATATCTTCTTTATATTTGCCATGAAAGTCTATGGCTTCATGGTTAGGATAATATTCACCCGTCAATATGCCGTTAGTTATTTTACGCATAGCCTTGCTGCTGCCTACCGTCATAACATCGGCTACGGAAATTCCTTTGCCTTCCTTCCCAAAACCACCTTCTAATTGATGGGCTGCTACTGCTCCGCCCCATAAAAAATCTTTTCTTAACATTTTTATTTCTCCTCAGTATTAGATTCTTGTTCAGTTTGGTATGCCATGCTATCCATTTTACTAATAAAAGGATAATACATAAAGAAACTCATGGCTAACACAACAAATTGTAAAATCGCTGCCTGCCACCCGCCAACCAGCAGACCCGAAATAATAGGCGGGGTTGTCCATGGCACTAAAACTCCCGAGAAAAGCGGAACTAAGCCGGTTTTAAGGGCAAAATAAGTAATAGTTCCGCTAAGCATTGGGGTTAAAAAAAATGGAATCGCCATAAATGGATTCATTACAATCGGCGTCGCAAATAAGATAGGTTCATTAATATTAAAAAATGCCGGACCGATAGATAACCTCCCTAGTGTTTTATATTCTTGAGCTCGAGCAAAAGCCACCATAAATATTGCCACGCCCATGGTCATTCCTGCTCCGGTGGTTGTCATAAATTGATCTAAAAATTGTTGAGTTACAATCCGCCCGCCGTTAGCTATTGTTAATGGCAGTCCGCTATCAATAATAGATTGATTAATAAGAGCATTCGCCACTAACACTGGAGATAACACCCCGCTAACAATAGAAGACCCATGAATCCCAAAAAACCACAAAAATGGAATTAAAAAACCCATAAGCAACACACCGCCAAAACTATCTGTCATATTTTGCAGCGGTATTTGTATGGCTATATAAATCAAATCAAAAGCTGATGAACTTCCTGCTACAAGGCAGATTGCATAAATAAACGTAAAAAAAGATATAATAACTGCTGCCGGAATAAGTGCAGTAAAACTGCTAGCCACAGCCGGCGGCACACTTTCTGGCAGCTTAATACGAATATCTTTCTTCAAAAACCATGAATAAACTGCCCCCGTTATAAGCCCTACAATAATAGCCAGCACCATACCCTTACCGCCTACCCATTCGCGGTTAATTACATTACCTATGACTACACCATCAACGGTCATAACCTCTGGCAGCATTAGTAAAATAAAGCCCGATAAGGCAATCATACCAGCAGGCTGACCATCAAACCCAGATTCTTTAACATAAGAACTAGCAATACCCATAACTGCAAAAAATGCCATAATCCCAAAAGACGCATTAAAAGCCTGATTTAAAAATGGAGTCAACCCAGCGTTGTTAATAGATTCTGCTAAAGGTTTAATAGGAGGATTAGCCAGCAATAAAAATACTGAGCCAATTATTGTAAAAGGCATAACTACCATCATACCATTTTTAATGCTTATAATAGCCTTAGTATTTACAACTATCATAACCGCTGGTATGAGCTTTTTATTAACAAAATCTCTCATTGTTTTCACTTCCTTAAGTTTTTAGCACATATTGTAATTATATCCATCATTTATTAAAAAGTAAAGATGTTGTATATATAATTTCAAAATTTCAATTGTATCTAAAAAAGTTTTTTTATCTATATTTATAGTCTATAATCATTTAGCATGCTGTAATTTTTTGGTGGTAAATAATGAAACTCTTTGGTAAAAAAGATAAAGACTCTAAAAAAACTGAAAATTTAGAAATTTTAGAAGATAAAACAACTATAAAATCATCTGCACAGGAAAGCTCTAACCAAAAACAAGAGCTAGCAAAAATAAATCCTATTAAAATTCCAGCCAATGAAGCTATTGACGGCAAAGATAATACACAAACAGCAGTTGCACCGCAAAACAATCCTCAAAATTCGGCAGAAGACGCCAATGCGAATCAGGTAAACTCTAACAACAAGCCAAAATCTGAGTTTGAAGAAAGAGTAGATAAAGTTATCGCCTCTGCAGCTCAGCTTTTCGCTCCTTTTAAAGATCTTATGCTAAAAGTTCTGCCGTCATCTCGGCACATTATTAAAGGGCTAGACTATATAGCGCTTGGCATTGCTTCTTTAACTAGGATAGTAGTTTTAAGATTTCCAATCTTAGTTAAATTTCTAAAAAGCATTTATTTTAAAATAATCGTAGTTTTCTTAGTTTTTATGTTTATTTTCGGTGTCATTTTTTCAAAAATAATCAACTCCAGCTACTATGTTAATTCTATAGAAACCGCTATTTATAAAAGCACAGGTTTTCAAGCAAAAATTAACGGCGTAATTAAAGTTTCTTTTATTCCAAGATTTTCAATATCTCTTAATAATATCAGTTTTTATAAGAAAGATTCTGCAAACTCTAACGCCACACAATTTCGGGTTAATCAGTTCGATGCTGCAAATTTACAAATAGATTTTAAATTTCTGCCGCTTTTTATCGGCAATTTTAGCATTAAAAACATTGATATTATTGGTGCAACCCTTAATTTACAAACGGCAGATGTTACAGCTCTTGATTCAAGCTATGCGCAAATTATTGCCAATGTAGAACGGGCAATTAAAAGCAGCGTCTCTAACGATAAAATTAAAGAAATTACCGCCCAAAATACATCGGCAGTTCCAGCCAGCAATGCTAATGAAGTTTTAGATATGCTGGATAATCTTGACAGCCTAATAACTAATGGCACTTCTGCTGCACCGAAGAAAGAAGCACTATTGGATACAGATTCGGCTGAAAAATCTCAAAATACAGAAGAAAATCAAGAAAGCAATGCGCCAATCAGCTCGCAAGAATTTAATGATGCACCAAATGAGGCATTAATTACTCCAAAAGAAGACAGCTCTGTTAATTACGGCTTTCTTTCGCGTGCTTTATCTAGCGTTGTAAACAATATAAAGTTCAGCTTTAATGATGTAGATAATTTTACACTTAGACGCTCTAAAATTAACATTATTAATAATCAAGGTCAAAAGATTATAAGCGCAGAAAATATTAGCGCTAAAATTACAACCTCTTTTACCGGCAAAGTTTCTGCAGGTGGAGGCTTAAGATTTGCTGACAGCAATATTGAATACAACTCAACTTTGCAATATAAGGAAGATAAAGTCAATTTTACTGTAGATTTCATTCTTGATGGGCGCAACGCCGATTTAATTACATTGTCTGGCTATAAAAATACAGAAAACGGCGACATATCTGCTGATTTATCTATGAAAAATCAAGGGATTCTGCTTTTTATTAATAAATTCCTCTTTGAAATTAACAGCAAAAAAATTCAAAACAGCAGCTTTGAAGGAAAATTACTTATAAATTCCAATTTTCTAAAAATTGACAATATAAATATGATCCTAAATGATAACCGCTATCAAGGCAGTTTTACTTGGGATTACGCCAGCAGCAGTAGAAATATAATTATTGATATCCTAGCAGAAATGAAAGATATGTCGCCTTTCCTGCAAGGAATCACCTCTACACTAAATAATAGCGTTATTAAAGATTCTACATTTTTAGCAAGCATTGAAGAAATTACCAATTGGAAAAATTCCAAAATGAGTATTTTCCGCCCGCAGCATTTTATAGTAAATTTCAAAGCGGCGGATACCGCTATTAATAATATCACTATTGATAGTTTAAATATTGGCTTTTTATTAGATAGTTTCGATAAACTGTATATTTATAATACATCAGTTAAAACAAAAAATTATAATGCTGAAGTAGTCGGCAGAGTAGATCTTGAAAACAAAACCGCCTTACTGGCTTTAGAATCGCAAGGAAGTATTTCTGTTGTAGGGCAAACTATGGGATTTAGTCCTGCTAGCATAGAATTTTTGCAAAATATTGGCAAAAATAAAGATGCATACAGCATTTCCTCAAAATTAAGGTTAGAAAATAATAAACTGCTGCTAAGCGATTTTGTAGGATTCTTAGGAGATCTGCAGCTTAATGACACCTATATTATTTATTCACAAAGGGTTGAAGATTCCGATATTTTAGTATCCACAAAAATCAAAGAGTTTAATTTTGAAGATATTGCAGATATTTACGCACGGCAAATCGCCAATTTAACCTACGAAAAAATTGAAGATATAAATATTTTCGGGCTGCCGAATAATTTTAAAGTAAAAATTAATATGGATATAGCTAAATCTAAGCTGCGCGGCGTGCCTTTGAAGAATGCGAGCTTAGATATTTCACTTTTTAAAACTGGCTTCAATATTAACAAATTCAGTGCAGTGGGCGAAAGAGGCGGCAGCATTTCCGGAGCAATTAGCGCCGATAGCATTGTTCTGCCAGTAATTGCCGGACATATTAATTTAGAAGATTTAGTGCTGAATTTTGAAGACACGAAGAATCTATTTCTTAAAACCACGCCAATAGTTGGCAATGTGGTTTTAAACGGCAAAATTAAATTTAATGGCGACACCTTTGACAAACCTTTTTCTAATATTGACGGTGATTTAAGTTTTATCAAACAGGAACGCATATTGGTAAATAGACTGGCAATTACTGACGGATTGTTCTTAACCCTTTCTAAAAAGAAACTTAATGGTGTTGAAACTATTTATGTGAATGATATTTACGGTCGTGCTAATATTAAAAACAATATTATAGAACTTTATCCAATTGCCCTTTTATATATTGATAATAATAACAAAGAATATCGCGGAGTAATGCAGCTTAATATCGACTTAGGACTGCAGAATATGCGGGGATCTGGCGAAGGTGAGCAAACTGCAGATACTAGAAATAAAATGCGTTTTGATATAGCAGGCGATTTTTTAAACCCTACTATTAAAACTAATTTTTATAAGGGAGAAAAATCTTCGGCTGGTGTAAAACCAAAAGAAAAAGAAATATCGCTGTTAAATAATAAAACTCACAAAGTGGTTGATGGATTAAATGATACCAAATCTAAAACCAATTTTAATAATACCTATAATTCTAATATTGCCAATAAATCTTACGATAACTTAAAAAATAAGCTCTATGAAGATATGCTGGAAGATAATACGAAAGGTAAAGCCACCTACCCTAACCCTGAAAATAGAAAACCAAATAATGACGGTATTACTAAGGGAAAAGATAATACAACCCATTATGGAAATCAGTAGATAGTAGCATTTGTTTTTCCTAGGTTTATATTAAAACTTACATAATATTCTCATGCCTCTGCTGACACGGCATTTTTCTAAAATCGTCATACCTGTAAAAGCTGGTATCCATAGGGTTATCAAACAAAACACAATTACGCAATTGCAATACCCTAAAAATAAGCACGGCATGACAATAGATAATAAAATACACGACTTTAGTCTTTTGTCTTATATGTTCCCGTAGAAAGCATTCCGGATGGGATTTATTCTTTTGTTCTTGTTAGAAATAGTTCTTGCTTCTATCTTTTGTGCTTTGAGTCTTGTTTTTCTTTTTCTTTTCTTATTTGGTTATTTTAAATTCTATGATATTAGAATCATCAAATCCTTTAGCTTTTAATTTATTTTTAGCTTTATTTGCTTTTTCTTTCTTGGCTTTTGCTGACAGCCGGCTGCTGTCATACATTATAGGGATATTCAAATTCAGTGATTTATCAGAAAAATTAACAATAGCTTTAAACGGCACAAATAAATCGTAAAGTTTATTGCTAAAGCTAAGGCTAACAAAGAAGCCTTTACTAGAAACTTTAAGGTTCTCGAATTGATTTTCTAAAACAATGGTAATAGCATCAGGATATTGTTCTAAAAGAAACTCTGGCAAGACAGCCTCTTTATCTCTTGTTATAAAGCTAATGTAAAAACTATGCTTGTAATTGCTAAATACTTTGACAGCACTTAACTCTGACAGCAGTGTTATAGCTTTTTTAACCACTTCAATAGAGGCAAGAGATACGGATTCGGCAATCCAAGTTGTAAAATCAAAGGGATCTTTTTTCATAGTTATCAATATAAATTAGATTTCTTAAATAAAAATGGATAGCTTCTGTTGCCGGGTGCTATCCAAACCCCTATGACTATGCAATTAGACTAAAGGGCTAATGCCCTCAAGAACTAAGCTGCGTAAGCCATTGCCTGATTGTTATCATTGGCATTTATAAAAATAACCCGATAACGGTGGAATTATACCGTAAGAAGCTCTATTTTTCCTACCCTGTCGAAGCTATATCACCCCCGTAAGTAAAGTTGGTGGAGGTGTCGGGTACTGCCCCCGAGTCCAAAATAGTAATTGCATAGAGGTTTATCTTAATATCACCTAAGTGCTCCTATATTATAATGGAAATATTCTAAAAAAAAATATATATTTATAGAAATGTAATTTTTTCTTTAAAAATTCTACCTGTAATATATAAAATGTTAAAAACCTATGAATAATACCACTAATAGAACTTCTTCTAAGCCTCTTGAAAACTATCTGCAGCAAAGTATTCCTTGTTTAGACAAAGGCTTTGTTAGACTGATAGACTACATGGGCAACGATAGCAGCATTACTCAGGCAGCCAGAGTATCTTACGGCGCCGGCACAAAAACCTTAAATGATGATACCGCTCTTATCCGCTATCTGCTGCGCCACAAGCATACTACCCCCTTTGAAATGTGTGAAATTAAACTGCACATTAAAGCGCCTATCTTTGTAGCCCGGCAATGGCTAAGGCATCGCACCGCCAATGTAAATGAATACTCTGCAAGATATTCCATTATGGAGCACGATTATTATCTGCCTAAATTTGAGCAAATATGCCATCAGTCAAAATCTAATAAACAAGGACGCAGCGAAATTATTGCAGAACCCTTAAACACTTCATTGCGTAATAAAATTAAGAATATAAGCGAGCAGTCTTTTGCAGTTTATGACGAATTTATTAGCGATGAAATAAATTTAGCTAAAGAAATTGCAAGAGGCGTGCTGCCAGTTAATGTTTACACCCAATTCTATTGGAAAATCGATCTACATAATTTGCTGCATTTTTTAAGACTAAGGGCTGATCATCACGCCCAGTATGAAATTAGAGTTTATGCTGAGGCAATTTTAGAGCTCGTAAAAAATTGGGTGCCAATTACTTATCAGGCTTTTGTAGATTACTCTCTAAATGCGGAAACTTTTTCAGCTGATGAAATTGCTTTAATTAAAAAAATTATTAAAGGTGAATCTTATAATTTAGAAGATTATAAAATATCTAAAAGAGAATTAGCTAACTTAAAACAAGTGTTTGAGTTGGCAGATATTTAGCGTAATTTAGCTAAATTGCTTAATTCATCAGATTTATCATTAATCTGCTTATGCAAAAACTCCATGAATTCGTCTTCGGATAAATCTCTATTAGCAATTGGCTGCAGAAATTCTATTATCACATGGGCAGGATAAATAAGTTTACTGCCACGCGGCAAGCAATCTCCAGTATTTAAAGCAACAGGCACAATAGGAGCTGTGGTATTGCTATAAATTTTGGCAATCCCTTTTTTAAATTTAGGACGAGACTTCAGCGATACTCTTGTGCCCTCTGGAAAAATTGCTATGCTTTTATCGATATTTAAGGTTTCCTGCACCTCGCTAATAAACTTTCTAAACGATGCAGAGTTTCCTCTATCAATAGCAATACCGCCATTAACTGTAGCAATTCTGCCCCAAAGCGGCACTTTCGCAATTTCAGCCTTAAAACAATAGATGGTATTGCGTTTAAATTTATTGAAAAAGAAAGATGTTTCAAAAGCTGATTGATGCTTTGAGGCAAAAATTACCGCTCCATTAGGAATATTTTCAAGTCCGCGGTATTCAATTTTAATGCCGATAATTTTAAAAACAACACTCCGCAATATATCAAAGATTTTATAAAGAATATAATTCATAACCCTTGTAGATACAATAAAACTTGCAATATAACAAAAAAAAGTTATGAAAAGAATCATAAGTAGCATAAAAGTTTGAGCTATAATGTTTCTTAATATCAGCATGAATGTTCCTTTAATTACTCATTGGCATAGAAATATTTCTTGGTTAATTTTCTTAAAAAAATAACTCCCAATATGGCGGTTAGAATTGGTATTGATAATAAAAAATATAAAATTAAATCAAAATAAAGAAATAGCATATCTATGCTGACTATTTTAAAAATATATATTATAAAAAGTGTAATAAGGAATAAAACTGCAGCAATAATGCAAGACTTTGCCGAATTAAAAAAAAGCCACTTAGATAGCTCTTTATAAAGGGCAGTTTTATAAATTCCTAGTAAAACTAAGGTACTGATAAAACTTTTATTAGAAAATAAAATAGCATAAATTATTAAAAATAAGGTAGTGCTTAATAATACTAAAGCTAAGGCTGGCACTAGCATTGAAATATATTTAGTAAGGCTGATTGGGTTGAGAAACCTTTTTAATAATTCAGTTTCAGTATCTAAATAAATATTGTTAACTTTTTGTGAAAGCCCAAGTTTTAAAGATTGCAAACTAGAATCATAAGGCGGATTAACATTTACTAGAATTAATACTGGCAAAGGAATACCTAAAAGTTTCTCATTTTGACCAGTAAAAGTATTAATTAAGCTGCGGATTTTTTCCTCTTCTAATTTTTCAAAATCAGAAATATATTTTTGTGTTTTTAAGAATTCTAAAACAACCTCTGTTTTCATTCTAGTTTTCTCAATTGTATTTTCTGGATGGATTTCAATAATTGCACTGCTATTTGAAGAAAATTTTAAGGGATTTAAAGTTTTTTCAAGTATAATTGTGCTAAAAATCGAAAGCAGACAAAGCCATATAATTATAGCAAAAATACTTACGAAGAACTTATTCCAAAACTTAATTTTGGAAAAACCAAAAATATCTCTATGATATTTAAACAAATTAATCCGCATGGTTTTATCTTAATATTTCTAGTTTTTTGTTTTTGATTACAGCTAATTTATGTTTCTTGCTGTCTAACAGCTCATTATTATGGGTGGCAAAAACCACAGCCATTCCATGAGAGTTTAATTCTTCTAACATAATAAGAATACGTGCCGCCATTTTGTTATCAATACTGCCGGTAGGTTCATCGGCAAGAATTAAACGGGGTTTTTTAATAATGGCACGGGCGATAGCTACCCTTTGCTGCTGCCCTCCAGATAAAGAAAGCGGTGTGGAGCTAGCATAATCTTTTAACCCAATCCAATTAAGCATTTCTTCCACCCTAGAGGCAATTTCTTCTTGCTGGATATTTTCAATAATTAATGGCAGTGCGATGTTGTCAAAAATATTAAGATGGTTAATCAAACGGAAATCTTGGAAAATAATTCCTACCTGCCTGCGAATATCTGCAATGTTTTTATCTCTTAGATTGTGGGAATCATTGCCAAACACAGATAAAAATCCTCGGCTGGGAACAACGGATAGATTCATAAGTGAAAGCAGTGAAGATTTTCCCGCTCCGCTTTCACCTCCTAAAAAGAGAAAATCGCCTTTGTTAATTTGCAAGTTAATATCTTTTAAAATCTCAGGATTAAGTCCATACCTTAGTCCTACATTTTCAAAAGTAATAAGATTTTTTACATCCATATGCGATTCTAAATTACTATTTTACTCAATTAGAGTAGCATAATCCTAATTTTAGTAAAGATTATTATTGTATTTTATAGTTTTATGGTATAATTTAACATTCACCTAATAATGAAGAATATATACTATATGGCAAAAATATTAAGCTGTCCTAATTGCGGCAATAATAAAAATTTAAACACCAATGATAAAATAACCATTTGCAGTAAGTGCGGTTATTCTTGGGTTAGTGTATCTAATTCTAATATTAAATCATCAGAAATTAAAGTGGTAATGGATAGTATCAATCATTACAAATATACATTGAATAATTATACCGGTGAAGATAACACTTTCCCTTTTTATGCTATTGACAATCATTTTATTGAAAGTAAAAACAGCAATAAAAACCGCCTGCTGAAAGTTCACCATGTGGATGAAGATTTTGTTAATCAAGGTTATGTAGGAATTAATAAATTTAAACCTAATTCTAAGCATCCCCGCATTCATTATGATGATAATGTAGATATGTCTGTTTATAGAAACTCTCCGCAAAGGGTTGTTAGCGATAGAAGCAATCAAGAATATGAGATACACAGGGACAGCCAAAATAGAGAACATGGATCTGTTAGAGAGCATAACTCGCAGCATCGTGAACATATAGATAAAGAGCGTTCTCATCAACATAATCGGTCTGAAGTTCAAGATAGTGATTATAGAGATAATCAGCTAAATCGTTCCACAGCTTCCCATCAACCTCGCGGAAATGTTTTTAAAGAAAGAGACCGAGAAGACTTCAGCAACCAGCGTATTACTAATCAACATAGGGAAAATAGGGATAATAATTATCTTAATAATTATGCTGAAAGAAATCCAGAAGCCTTTTTTAGAGAATATGAAATTGTTAAAGTTAATAATGATGATTCTATTGAAGTTCAACCAAGAATGAACCAAAGTTTTGAAAAAAACACTCGTCATAATCTTCTGGAAAAAGAAAATCACTTTACAGAAAAAGACGGTTATAATCAAAGAGAAGAACATACTTCTTTAGCAGAGCATAATAATTTTATAAAAGACAGCCATCGAGAAAAAGGCGTAAAAAATTTTAATTATGAAGAACGCGATTCTTTAGCAAATATAATTCCTAATCCTTTTAAAACTTATGATTCATTAAATACTTTTGATGAAAGAACTTATAATGCAAATCAAGATTTTATACAGCCATATAATCCTAATGAAGAAACAATTTTAGACAGGCAAAATAATTTTCCGCAAGAAAACTCACGGATGCCTAAAAAGGAAAGAGATTCTCAGCTAAGAACAAGAGATAAAAAAGAAATTAAGGATATAGAAGAAGCAGACTTCCTAACCAGAGACGAGAATCCTTATTTAACCTATGAAGAATATCAAGAACAAAGAACTAAAAATTTTATCGAGTTAAAAGAACAGCAGAAAGCCCGTCGTGAAAGATTAAAAACTAAGGATTATGCTCCTAAAAGGTTATTAAAAAAATATCAAAGATCTGAAGAAAAAAAATATAGCCGTAAGAATAGCGATCTTCAAGATGGCGGTTCTCAAAATCAATTTGAAGAATCTTTTGAAGAAGATAATGCAATAAATTATCGTGAAAGATATTCTAATATGGATAAATCTCCTATTGGCAGCTTCTTTAATAAAGAAAAATTCAGCAGGGAATTTTTAGAAAATAATGTTGTTTCTAAAAAATTAAAAGAAGAATCTTTTGATAAAAAAGACCACATATCTGCAGTAGAAGAATATGAGTATTTTTATAATAAAAAAGAAAATACAGCACATTCACAAATGCCAGCAAAACCTCAGCATTATTCTAATATTGATGAAATTATTGATTCACAGAAATTCGATGAAAATTTACTGCATAATAATATTCAGCATGGTGTTTTTGGAAAAAATCCAAGATTAAGTTTTTTTGAAAATTTAAAAATTAATTCTGACGGCACAATTAAAGAAGACCCTTTAGGGCTTAACCAAAATTATAATGAATTTTTTAAAAACAACGAGTTTCCTCAAGGAAAAAAGAAATTTACACTCAAACAAATTATTGAGGAGCTTAAAAAAAGAATCAACAAAGATAAAATGTCTTTTAATTTAGTGGTTATTATTATCATTTTTGGATTCTTTGGCATTCTGTCGCAAATGTTTACACACAGCGTCAATGATATAAAAGATGAAAAAGAGATTAAAACAGAGCAAGATTTTGTCAATCAAATTCCTACCATTGATTCTAGTCCTAAATTTAAAGCTGCTGCTGGAGAATCTGACAGCCTAGTGCTTAATAAAAATCTCAGTGGTGCTGATTCCAATGGAACTTCTATAAAAGCTACAGAAGATAAAGATCGGCAGGAAATACTATCACAAAGTAAAAAGAGCGTTGCCTCAGGATTATCTTTAGAAGAACTAAAAGAAAAACAATTGCTTAATAATGAAAATAAAATAGCAGATGCGAAACAGCCAACATCTACATTTGATAAAACTCTAAGATATATGGGAAATAAACTAGAACAGTTCTTTAATGATGTAAGCCCAAAAGTAGTTTCAAGCAAATGGACGACCGACGGTGCTAATAAATATTTTGAAATCAATGTTGATTTATCTAATAAAGTGGCTAATAAATCTTACAAAGTAAAAACTCTTGAAATAACTATTTTAGATATATCAGGTAATGTAATTGCTACTAGAGAAATTCACCCTGATATTATTGTCCGCGTCAAAGAAACTATTAATTCTACCATAAGAATCCCTAAAGCCCCGCCTTTAGCTGCTAAGGCCTATGTAAAAATTAAAGATGCTGCTGTATTATAAACTAAGGAGTAGTTCTTTTAGGATATTCCATATTCCTGCTTGTAGGCACTTTTTTATTAGCAAGTTTATAGCCGCAGCCAGCAATTAGCAGCAGCACTAAAAATAAAGAGATATATTTTATAAACATTTAAAATTATCCATAATATAATTCATATAAAAATAATAATGGTATTTGTTATGAAAGTAAATAATTTACAAGAACTCTTAGCAAGTAAAAAAATAGATGGCTTTATTTTTTCTACCGCCGATGAATATCTTAATGAATATGTGCCAGAGTATAATAATAGAATTAAATATATTTCTAATTTTACAGGTAGTTTTGGGGTGCTTGTTGTGCTGCAGAATTCTGTATGCCTATTTACAGATTCTCGCTATACACTAGCTGCTGGCAAGCAGGTTTATCCTAATATTGAGGTAAATCTTTTTTCTATTGCAAATATTTCTGCTTGGTTGAAACCTAAACTTAATTCTAATGCAAATATTGCCCTTAATGCTAAAACTACATCTATTGGCGGCTATAAAATGTATGAAGATTTACTGCATAATTTAAACATGCAGGCAACTCTTATAAATTCTCATCTTGTAGATGAAATTTGGGAAAACCGCCCTAGTAAGCCAAGCACTCAGGTTTATTTGCATGATACTAAATACGGCTCTCTCAATTATCAAACTAAAATAAAAACTATTGCTGCACAGTTAAAAGAAAACAATCTTGACGCTTTTTTAATAACTGCGCTTGATAGCATTGCTTGGCTTTTAAATATTCGAGGCAATGATATTCCGTGCAATCCCTTAAGTTTATCAAAACTGATAATTATGAAGAATGGTGAGATTTCTTGGTTCATTGATAAAGAAAAAATTGCCGATATTAAAAAGTTCTTTCCTCTAGTAAATTTTTATGCGGAAGAATACCTTGAGGATTATTTAAGTAATTTATCAAATGTTAAAACTTTTGGTTTATCTAATAATTCGCCGATTTATTACCGCAATATATTGCAGAATAATTTTCAAGTTGTTTTCACAGAAGATTTCTGTGTGAACGAGAAAGCGATTAAAACACCTGCTGAAATAAACTCTATCAAGCAGGCACATACGCGCGATGGCATATATTTAGTTAAATTTTATTATGAGCTTTATCAAAACCCTACAGCTTTTAATGAAATATCTATAGATGCCCGCCTAAACCAAATTAAACAGCAGGATAAACTTTATGTTGGCGCAAGTTTTCCTTCTATTGTGGGTATAGATTCCAATGGAGCTATTGTGCATTATAGAGCTACCGAACAGACTTCTAAAAACCTTACTGAAAACAGCTATTTGTTAATAGACTGCGGCAGCCAGTATTTAGACGGCACCACAGATATTACCAGAACTTTTAGCTTTAATAAGATAAGTGATAATTTTAAAAAGCATTATACCTTAGTTTTAAAAGGACACATTAGTTTAGCTTCAGCAGTTTTTAAAAAAGGCAGTCGCGGCAGCAATATTGATATTCTTACAAGAGCTCCGCTTTGGGAACATGGTCTTGATTATGGTCATGGCACAGGACACGGCGTAGGTTTCTTTTTATGCGTCCACGAGGGACCGCAAAGCATTTCTTTTGCTAATAGTGCTGAACTTTTGCCTGGCATGGTTGTATCTATTGAACCGGGCTATTATCTTGAAAATCAATATGGCATTCGCTTAGAAAACCTTTATGCAATAAAACAAAGCAACTTTGACGGATTTTTGTGTTTCGAGCCTTTAACTCTTGCACCATATGATGTAAAGAATATCGATTTTAGCCTGCTTAGCCAAGAAGAAATAAACTGGCTAAATAATTATCACCAAGAAGTTTATAGAACATTATCTCCGCATCTAAGTGAAGAGGAAAAAATTTGGTTAAAAAACTTTATTTCTTCTAAAAATTAGGTGATTATATATATATAATAGACCATTTTAAAACAGCCTGTCGTCATACCGTGCTTGACACGGTATGACGAGTTTAGGTCTTTTTTGTATTTAATTTTCTCTATTTATCAGAATCAAAAATAACATCTATCTGCTCTCTTATCTTATCCATAGCTCTTACTACTTGGATAGATAAATCACCTCGCAGCATTTCTCGTGTTGCGAGGCGGAAGTGCTCTATTTCAGCAGCCATGCCCGTTCCTTGCAGAGTAAAATTAAGAGAATCTTTTTTACCTTGAGGATTGTCTAAAATAATTTTATCAGCGGTTGTCCAGTATTTTGGGATAGTAATTACACCCTTATTGGTGCAAATTCTTAATTCTCCCCGTGTTAGGCTGGTAAAACTTGCATGAATATTTGCAATTGTGCCGCTTTTATAAGTAAAAATTGCCGATACGCTAGAATCTACGCCGTCTTCATTTTTAATACACGCGGATGTAATATTATCAGGAAATCCTAGTATATCAATAATTGCTGTAATAGGATAAATTCCTAAATCTAAAGTAGCGCCGCCTTGTAGATCTTTCGTGTGGCGATAGGTTCTTGTAGAGATTTTGCCAAGACTGCCTTCAATAGAAATAATTTCACCAAAAATTTTAGAAGCAAGAATTTTTTTTAATTCTAAATAAGCTGGAATGTATAAAAATCGCATAGCTTCCATAAATTTCAGCTTTTTTTCTTCTGCAAGATTAAGAAGTTCAAATAATTGTGAAAAATTTACACAGGCAGGCTTTTCACATAAAACATGCTTGCCAGCCAGCAGTGCCCTTTGAGAATACATAAAATGGGTATTATTTTGGGTTGCTACATAAATAGCATCAACATCAGATTTTAGCAAATCTTCAAAATTGCTATAAACATTAGGAATATCATTCTTTTTAGCAATTTCAACCGCATTGGCGTAAGTTCGTGAGTAGATTCCCTCTACAGATATAAAGGGCAGCAGTTTTGTATTTTCTAAAAACTCTTTCACAATAAATCCTGCACCGACTATTCCAAATTTTAAAGCAGCTTCTTCCATTTTATCCTCTTTAAAGATATACTTTGGATAAAGTATAACAAATAAATTTGATGAAACAAAAAATTATTGACTACGCAAAATCTCTTGGTATAGATGCCGTAGGTTTTACAACGCCTGTAATTCCACAGGAAGATGCTGATGAATACCTAAAGTTTATTGCCGATAAAAACTACGGCGATATGGCTTGGATGGAAACTCGTAAAGATCTGCGTTTAAATCCATTGCTTTTACATCCACCAGTCAAAACAGTTATTATGATTGGCGTAAATTATTATGACTGCCAAAAACCTCCGTATGATTATGAAATCAGCATTTATGCCAATCAACAGCTAGATTATCACTCTTGGGTGTGGGAAAAAGCGCAAGGTTTATCAAAATTTTTAGAAACATTAGGAGGAGATTCCCGATATTTTGTAGATTCTGCCCCTATTCTTGAAAGAGTTTTTGCCAAAAAAACACAAATCGGCTGGACCGGCAAACATACTTGTGTAGTATCTAGGCATTTCGGCAGCTGGCTGTTTTTAGGAAGTATTCTAACCAGCTTAGAAATTGAACCGGATGTTCCGCATAAAAATTTCTGTGGATCATGCACAAAATGTATTGATGCTTGCCCAACAAAAGCGCTTGCACCATATCATTTAGAGGTTAGCAAATGTTTAGCCTATTTAACTGTAGAACATAAAGGCGAAATTCCCGTTGAGCTTCAAAAAAAATTCGGCAATAAAATATTCGGCTGCGACGACTGTCTGCGTGCCTGCCATTTTAATAAATTCGCGGTGCAAAGCTCTCACCTTGAAACTTCTTATAATGAAAGATTCCCTAAATCTTTAAATGAATTTACCAATCTTAATGAAGAATCTTTCGCCAGCATTTTCAAGAAAACCCCTATTAAAAGATTAGGCTTAAAAAATTTATTAAGAAATGTTTCTATTGCGATGAAAAATAAAATTTAAAATAGAATTAAATATTGTAAAGAAGGAATTTTATATATTTTAGATTTTTTCAAATAGATGCCGTATCGCAGCGCAATATAACAATGGTTTATACCGACTGATAGCCTTGTATGACGGAGGTTGATAATACTGATTCCTTTAAGCATCAAACCAATTATCAGCGATACCAAAGTCAACATTAAGTTTTATGCCAATATCGCAGCAGTTTTCCATAATCTGCTGTAATTCTTCCGCCAAGTTTTCGGCAATATTGCTCGATGCTTCAATTAATATTTCATCATGAATTTGCAGCAGAATATTGGCATCTATATTATTTTTATTTAAAAATTTATAAACATCAATCATAGATTTCCGCATAACATCGGCGCCTGTGCCCTGAATTCTGGCATTAATAGCTGCCCTCTCTGCAAAGTTTCTAATATTAAAATTACTGCTGTTAATACCCTCAAGAAAGCAACGGCGGTTAAAATAAGTTTCCACATAGCCGTATTTTTTTGCGAATGCAATAGTATTTTCCATATATTGTTTAATTTCTGGATACTTATGAAAATAAGATTCAATATAGGCTTTGGCAATTTCACGAGATATTCCTAAAGCTGCAGCCAAACCAAAGGAAGTCTGCCCATAAATTATTCCGAAATTAATTGCTTTTGCCTGCCGCCGCATGCCTGAATCCACAGCACTAAGCGGAAGATTAAACATTTCACTGGCTGTAGCTTTGTGAATATCTTCTCCTCTTTCAAAAGCTCGGCTAAGTGAATTAACCTCGCCAATACTTGCCAATATCCGCAATTCAATTTGAGAATAATCTAAGGAAATAATTTTGTAGCCATTTTTTGCAACAAAAGCCTTGCGGATATTTTTTCCCATTTCGCCCCGCACAGGTATATTCTGCAGGTTCGGCTCAATAGATGAAAGCCTGCCGGTAGATGTAGCGCAAGGCAGATAAGTTGTATGAATCCTGCCGGTTTTAGAATCAATTTTTTCCGGCAGCTTATCGGTATAAGTATTTTTAAGTTTTGCCACCTGCCGCCATTTTAATATTGGTTCTGCTATGGCAAAACCTTCTTCTTTAAGGAGCTCTAAAACATCACTATCAGTTTTCCAAGAACCTAATTTGTTCTTTTTACCTTTAATTCCCATTTTTTCAAAAAGCACCTCGCCAAGCTGTTTCGGCGAACCCACATTAAACTCCTCACCACTAAGAGTAAAAATATCTTTTTCAATCTGCTGCAAAGCAGTTTCAAACTCAGCCGATAAGGCTTTTAAAATGCTGCTTTCCATTTTTATGCCAGCTTTTTCCATAATAAAAAGCACATTTAAAAGAGGTTTATCAAAAATTTCATACAGATATTTCTGCTTATTAGCAATAATTTTTTGGAAATAAATATTGTATAAATCCATTAAAAAACTAGGTAAAATCTCTTGATTTTCTATAAATAAATGCTTTTGCAGAATATTTTCTAAACTATTATTAGCGCCGTCAACAAGATAAGCCACCTGCTGAATATCTTCAATTGCCTTAATAGAAATGCTATATTCTGCTGCAATATGCAATAGCGGTTTAACATCGTAAGATATTTTAAGAATAGCAGGATTGCTGAAAACTTCAGCTAAACACTCAAAAAAAGCTTTTTCAGTAATTATGGTTTCATCAGTTAATAAATTTTCTTCAGCAATGCCGATAATATAATTTATCCCATCATCTTGCAAATAAATGCTAATGCTTGAGATTTTTTTATTTTTTATAGAAATCTGCAAAGCAATCTGCCGATATTGTGATAGTTTCTCTGCTATTGCTTTTAAATCGGCAGCAGAGGTAATATTCTTTTTTTGCAAGGATAGTGCTTCATTTGAAACATTTTCATTTTTTTGATGGATAAATAAATCACCTATAGTATTTTTAAGGGATAAATTATGCTTGCTGGAAATTTTAGCGGCAAGAGAATTGAAGGATAGTTTCTGCAGAAAGCTGCAAAGTTTCTGCGGATCTGCATCACGGGTTTTTAGCTCTTCTAGCCCTATTCCCACAGAAATATCTTTTTTTAAGCAAACAAGCTGGCGTGAAACAAAGGCCATTTCTTTATCACGGATAAGATTTTCTTTTAACGCCTTTTTGGTAATTAACTCAATATTTTCATAGATTCCCTCAAGGCTATTAAACTGATTAATCAATTCCGCCGCCCCTTTAGGACCAACTCCTTTAACACCAGGAACATTATCTATAGAATCACCCATTAAAGCCTGCACTTCTACTACTTTGTTAGGTGCTACCGCAAATTTTTCCCAAACTTCTGCCTCACGGATGGTTCTTTTTTTTAGTGCATCATACATATAAATATCTTTGCTGTCATCTACCAGCTGCATCATATCTTTATCGGAAGAAACAATCTCAACAGTAATACCTTGATCTGCCGCCATTTTTGCATAGGTGGCGATTAAATCATCGGCTTCAAAACCATCCATTTCAACAGAGGCAATATTCAATGCCTCTGTCATTTGCCTAAACAAAGGAAACTGCGGGATTAGCTCCTGCGGAGCTGGCGGACGCTGTGCCTTATATTCGCTGTAAATTCCCTGACGGAAAGTTAAACGGCTGGCATCAAAAATTACCGCCATATATTCAACATCATGATCTTCTTGAAGAGCCATAATAGATTTTGCAAAGCCATACACTGCATTAACCGGAGTGCCGTCTGGCGTATGCAGCGGAGGCAAAGCGTGGAAGGCTCTGAAAATAAAACCAGAGCCGTCTATTAAACAGATTTTTGCCATTATTTATTTAACTTTAGTTTCAGTATATGTAAAAGTCCGTGAACAGTAAGGACACACCACATCTTTTTTATCGGCAGCAATTTTTAAATAAATATGAGGGTGCTTAGAGTAAGAATCCCCGCTGCAGGAAACCTTCTTAGTGTTTGTAGGGATGGGCTTATTATTTTCCATTATGTTGCAATTCCTAAATATCTTATTTATACTACTATTAGTAAATATATCATATTGTGCTGAAAAAATGAAAATTCTTGAGATTAAAAATTTAAAAAAGGTTTATAAAAATGGTAAAGAAGCCCTTAAAGGCATAAACTTAACCATTAACAAAGGTGAATTCGTTGGCTTGTTGGGAGTTAATGGCGCTGGAAAATCTACGCTTATTAATATTTTATCGGACGTTGTAATGAAAACATCGGGCGAGGTAATTGGCTGCGGTTTTGATATGGATACACAAAGGCTAGATTTTAAAAGACACATCGGCATTGTGCCGCAGGAGGTTAATTTTGACCCGTTCTTCTCACCATTTGAAGTTTTAAAGGTGCAGCAAGGCTTGTGGGGGCTAAAATATGATGAGAAAAGGATATTTGATATTTTAGAGCATGTGGGTTTAACTGATAAAGCCCACGCCTATGCACGAAGCCTATCTGGAGGTATGAAAAGAAGACTGCTGGTAGCTAAAGCTATTATTCACGACCCTGATATTATTATTTTAGATGAGCCAACCGCCGGCGTAGATGTAGATTTACGGGCACAGTTATGGGCTTTTTTGCAGCAGTTGAACGCTGAGGGAAAAACCATCATTCTAACTACCCACTATTTAGAAGAAGCTCAGCACTTATGTGAAAAAATTGCAATTATTGATGCTGGACAGCTTATTACCTATGAAGATAAAGATTCGCTGCTTGCTAAAATCGGCTCGAAACATTTAGAACTAAATTTAAATAAAGAATTTACAGGAGTTGATATTGCAGGATTCCCTGTTAAAAAGGCTGAAAATAGTTCCATCGTGGTGGCATATACGGAAGAAGCTGATGTTGGTATTATTTTAGAGAATCTTGTAAAAATGGGATATAATCTTAATAAAATTAAAATGATTGAGTCTGATTTAGAAGAAGTTTTCTTAAAATTAACTCATTAAGAGGATAGGCGATATGTATAAAGGAAAAGTTGGCAAACATAATCTTGAAATTAATGACAGCGAGTTGATTTATAATGGACGGAGATATTCTCTTGCTAGTATAAAAAGCATATACAAAGGCAGAGATTCTTACATTATGGAATCTGTAGTGCTGAGTTTTATTATGGCAATTGTCGTGTATTCGTTTCTTTATTATATATCGGCAATTTTACCGCCAAGCGAAAGTTTTTTTAGAAGTATATCTCGGTATTTAATTTTTTTAGGATTAGCATTGTTTCCTGTGCTGTTTTCTGTAATTTTATTCTTGGTAAAAAGAACAAAGTATTATATCGGAATTAATGTGGATGGTTTTGGTGAAAAAATCTGCATTAGCACAAATCGGGCGAAAATATCTGAGATTTATGATATAATTGCGAAAATAATAGGTTAAGTTTTTATATTTGTAGCTGTAGCTCAACTGGATAGAGCGTTGCCCTCCGAAGGCAAAGGTTAGAGGTTCAAGTCCTCCCAGCTACGCCATTTTATTTATGTTTTTATTATTACAAATAGCTCAACTGGATAGAGCGTTGCCCCTAGAGGCAACAGGTATAGAGGTTCAAGTCTTTTAGGTTGTTCCACTTATTATTGCAATTTTTGATGAGACCTAGCAGTAATGCTAGGTTTTTTCTTTATATTATATAATATAAAGAAACCCATTGACTGTCAATGGGGAGAAAATCAACATAGTAGGCAAAAGAATGGCAGAATTAAAAGCAGAAAGAAAAAGTATCTTTGATTTTTTTAGCAAAACAGAAAAGTTTACAATCCCAGAATACCAAAGACCTTATAAATGGGATTTTGAAAAATGCGAACAGCTTTGGAAAGATATAGAAGATGCTTTTGATGATTCTCCTGAAGATGACTATTTTCTTGGTTCTGTAGTTATTTACAACCATAACAAAGAGACTTATATCATTGACGGGTAGCAAAGAATCACCTCATTCTTCTTATTGCTAAGAGCAATGTATTTTAAAGTATCAAATAAAGATGTATTAAAAGGGCTTAGTTCTAATGTTGCAAAGTGCTTATATGAGGTTGATAAATTATCAGATGAAGTATTTTTAAATAATAATAAATTGCAATCTTTAGTAGCTCTTGAAGATAAGATTGAGATATTTGATAGCATTCTCACAAACGGAAAAGCTAAAGATAATGCCAGAGATAATTACTCCAAAAATTATAGTTATTTCTTATCAGCCTTAAATAAATATGCTGAAACTAATCCAGAAAAATGGCAGGATGTATGCTTATTTGTTTTAGAAAGATGTGTAGTTCTGCCAATTGAGTGCGATAAAGAAGATACAGCATTAAAGATTTTTGAAACGCTAAATGACAGGGGGCTGCCACTAGAGGATGCCGATATTTTTAAAGCCACAATTTATAGAAATATTACGGAAGAAGAAAATAAAAATGATTTCATAGAAGACTGGAAAAATTTAACATCTATTTGTGAAAAAGCCGGAATGGGTATTACCGGTATATTTAGGCTATATTCCCATGTAGTTAGAGCTGAAACCAATGATACCTCAAAAGAAATCAATCTAAGAGATTTTTACAAAAAAAATAATTCTGATATTTTAAATATAACCATAATGCCTAATCTTTTAGAATTAGTGGAATTTTGGCAATACTTGCACACAGGCGGAGAATTCAAAGCAGAATCTATCCCTGTAGATTTTACAGAAGAAAATTGGAAACAGATTCAAGTTTTATATAGTTATGCTAATGATTATTGGAAACATCCTATTAGCTTATTTTATCTAAAAAATAAGAACAACCCTAATTTTAATGAAGAATTTTTAGTTTTTCAGAAAAAATTTATTACTTTTTTGCTTACAAGATTCATTAATAATCCAACAGTTAATGCCGTTAAAAATGATATTTTTAAATTATGTGTAAATATATGGAAAGGCGAAGCTGTTAATTTTCCACAAGAAGATTTAGAAAATATAAAAAATAGGTTGAATGATTTTAACAAGGGCAAACTAACTTTTGCCTTGCTTTTACTAAATGCTTACTCCAATAATAACCAAGCAAAATTAACGGATAGCTTAAATATAGAACATATACTGCCAAAAAAATGGGAAAAAGCAAATTTTACAAATTGGCAAAAAGAAGATGCTGACAAAGCTATGAATATGTTTGGCAACAAAATTCTATTAGAAGAGAGTATAAACAAATCACTCCAATACTCAAGTTTTAACTACAAAAAAGATGGTTATAAAAATTCAAAATCTCTAAAAGCTAAAGAATTGGCCAGCAAACAAGGCGATTGGACTATGGCAGATGTTGAAAAATGCAATGAAGATTTTATCAATAATATTCTAACTTTTTTTGAGGCTAACAGGTAAAAAATGAATATAACCTTTTCTATAAACCGAGAATATTTGTTATTTGCTATGATTACTTTATACTCCCTTCTAAAAAACAACTCTAAATTGAAGGGGGGGGGTAGAGTGTTTTTTTCTTCATAATGCCTGTTTAAATCAAGATGAAATAGCAGATATTTGCAATAAATTTCCTCTAAATCAATTTAATAATTTTAAAATTCATCTTATAGATATTTCGGCATTTGAAATAATAAAGCAGCTGCCAGAAAGAATGCACTGGTCTAAAGAGATATATTTTAAATTATTTCTGCCGCAAATACTCCCTAATGTTGATAGAATTCTTCATTTAGATACCAATGTTTTAGTGCTGGGAAATATTAAAGATTTTTTTGAAACCAATATGGGAAACAATCTATTTTGTGTAGATGATAATTGTGTAGGCGTAATGCTAATAAATCTTAAGGATTTAAGAAATGATAATATCTTAGAGGAATTTAAGCGGCAATTTACTTTAAACCCCAAGCTAAATGAAGAGCAATTTATTATCCATACATATAAAGGAAAAGTGCAGCAAGCACCCGATAAATATATTAATACCACAAGAAGATTATCCAAAGATATATCCTCCTCTACAAAAATTATTCACTTTGTATCTCAAAAACCTTATGTTTTACAGGGATTTAAACGCAAACACTTAACATCAAGGGGAATATTAAATTATTATCCATATTTGGAAGACTTCATAGACCCAAGATATATGCAAAAATATAAACTAGCAAAATTTTATATTCTTAATTTTGGTCATCTTACCAATTCCTTTGAAAAAAGAGTTCGTTGGTTTTGGCATAAATATATTTTACGAAAAAAAGATTTCTATTTTAAATCTAACTGGTGGACTAAGCAAATTCATAAATATGCTATTATAACAAAATCTTAGAAGTTTTGTAAAACAATATTCTCTTTACTCTACTACTGTTTTTGCTTATCCTCAGTTTTATCTAAAGGCAAGACTTTACAGTTATCGTTCATATACTGCCAAGCAGCTGTAAAGCCCTGCATGGTATATTTATCAACAGCAGAATAATCTTTATTATCGGTATCAGTGAATTCGTTATAAATAAAGAAGATACTATCTTCGTGGTCTAAAAAATAATTGATAATAAAATCTTCATCTTTCGCCCATGCCTTATTATCAACGGTTTCTAAAAATATGTTAATATCGGCAATATCAATTTTTACACGAATACCATTTTTATAAGGCAGCCCCCCTAACACAGAGATTTCTTTTTTATCATTAATTTGGATATAGTGGATATTTCTTTCTAAATAAAAACCATAAGAACTTACAGGGAAAGAATAGATATAACAGCGGTCCGCTTCTTTAGAAAAAACCCATGCGCCAAATCTTTGGTTATCATTCTGTTTTTTGCTTTTAGGAATTGCTTTCATAATTTTTTCTTTGTTATCTATAGTTTTAGTGCTGCAAGATGCAATAAACAATAGTAAAATAAAAGCTATAAAGAATTTTATATAAGTTTTTAACATGAGATTACCTTAAAATCTTCTTATTTGCAGTAAATGGATGCCGTGTCGAGCACGGCATGACTGAATAGCTCATGCTGTTTAAACAAGCAGCATGAAGATCTACACATCCAAATTATCAACATTTAAAGCATTCTGCTGAATAAACTCTTTGCGCGGCTCAACCACATCACCCATTAGTGTCGTAAAAATTTCATCTGCCATTTCGGCATTATCAACCGTAATTTGAATAAGCGAACGAGAGTTCGGATCTAATGTAGTTTCCCACAATTGTTCGGGATTCATTTCTCCTAATCCTTTATATCTTTGCAGATACAAACCTTTTTTAGAGTTTTCTAAAAGAGCTTTCAACATTGAAATAGGACCGTAAATAGGGGTTTCCACATCTTTAATACTTAAAATTGAAGTATTGCTGAAATAATTTTTCAGTGCAATGTGCATATTATTAAGATTCTGCGAAGCCATACTGCCTAATAGTTTGGCATCAAACTCGTATTTTTCAGCAACACCGCGATTAGCTTTGGAAACAACCAGCTTATTATCGGCAATTAAAGCGTCCCAAGTTTTGTTAAATTCACTTTCTTGAGAGTTAAGTTTCTCTTTTAAATTTACCACAACTTCAGATGCTAAACTTTCATCTTCAAAAACTTTAGCATTAAAAGCTCCGCCTATGGCAAGATTTTCTAAAATTTCTTGGGAAGCGGGTGTTTCAATTTCACCGATAATTTTTGCCACTTTCTTAGAAGTGTTAATAATTACTGATAAATCGCGTCCGCTGATTTTAGAACCATCGGCTAAAGTAAGGGTTGCACCTTCATCTAAACTTAAATTAAATAAGAAATCGTCTAAACTTTCTTGAGTTTTATGATACACCTCAGAGTTGCCTCTTTTAGTTTTATATAAAGGCGGCTGAGCTACATAAATATAGCCTTTTTGCAGCAACTCTGGCATTTGCCGATAAAAAAGCGTCAATAAAAGCGTTCTAATATGCGAACCGTCAACATCAGCATCAGTCATGATAATAATTTTATGATAGCGGGCTTTTTCAATATCAAATTCGTCGCCGCCCACGCCTGTGCCAAGCGCAGTTATTAATGTGCCGATTTCTGCTGAGCTAAGGATTTTATCAAATCTAGCTTTTTCCACATTTAAAATTTTACCGCGTAAAGGCAGCACTGCCTGATTTTTACGATTGCGCCCTTGTTTTGCCGATCCACCCGCAGAATCACCCTCTACTATAAATAATTCGCAAACAGCCGGGTCTTTTTCTGAACAGTTTGCTAATTTGCCAGGCAAACTTGCCGGATCAAGTGAGGTTTTTTTACGAGTAAGCTCGCGGGCTTTACGGGCAGCTTCGCGGGCAGAGGCTGCTTCAATAATTTTGCCGACAACTGCCTTAGCTTCATTAGGGTTTTCTTCAAACCACATGGCTAATCTTTCTGCAGTGATATTTTCTACCACCGGACGCACTTCCGAAGAAACTAATTTATCTTTAGTTTGAGAAGAAAATTTTGGATCCGGCACTTTTACCGAAACTATGCAGGTTAAACCCTCTCTAGCGTCATCGCCGGTAATATCGATTTTAATTGCTTTTTTGCCAGTGTTTACTGCATTCATTAGGTTGTTGATGCTTCTTGTTAGCGCCGAACGAAATCCTGCCAAATGCGTGCCACCATCTTTCTGCGGAATATTGTTAGTAAAGCAAAGTGTATTTTCATGATAGGAATCATTCCACTGCAATGCTACCTCTGCCGTAATGCCATCTTTTTCAGCTTTAAAATAAACGGTTTCTTTATGCAAAGGATTTTTAGATTTATCTAAATACTTTACAAACTCAACCAATCCGCCCTCGTAGTGCAAATTGGTAATTTCTGGGTTTACACCGCGATTATCTATTAACTCTATCCTAACATTAGAATTTAAGAAAGCTAATTCCCTAAGTCTGCGCTCTAGGGTTTTTATATTATATTCAATATTTTTGAAAATGCTTGGCGCTGCCCAAAAAGTTACCACTGTTCCTCTTTTGTGTGTGCCATCAGCATTTAAAGGAGCTTCACCAATTTCTTTTAATGGCGCTTCTGCTACTCCTAGCTTAAAGCGCACAAAGTATTCCCGTCCATCTTTATAAATATTAAGATTAAGATAATCAGACAGGGCATTAACAACCGAAACCCCCACACCATGCAATCCGCCGGATACCTTATAGGAATTTTGATCAAATTTACCGCCGGCATGCAGTTGAGTCATAATTACTTCTGCCGCCGATATGCCCTCTTCTTTATGAATATCTACAGGAATACCGCGACCATTATCGTCAACACTTACGCTACCATCGGCATTAAGACTAACAATAATGCGATCTGCATGTCCGGCAAGGCTTTCATCTATGGCGTTATCAACAACCTCATAAACCATGTGATGCAACCCCGAACCATCGTCGGTATCGCCTATATACATGCCCGGTCTTTTACGAACTGCATCCAGTCCTTTTAAAACCTTAATTGCACTTGAATCATAAGAATTGTCATTTTGATCTTCTGCCATTTTTTCTCACTTAAATATTAATTTTTTCAACGTATTATTATAGCATAATTTATGATTTTTTTAAGTTAAATTTTTAATCCACTTTTTAGTTTTAAAGCGCCATATAGCAATAAAACATTTTACCACTTCTTCAATATTGGCAATTAAAACCACCCAATAAACTTCTAAATTTAAAACCACTGCACTAAAGAAAGCCAGGGGAATGGCTATAAAAACCACCGGAATAGCATCAATAAAGAACGCTACTTTGGTATCGCCGCCTGCCCTTAATATGCCGACAATCACCGTCCAGTTAATAAATTTAAAAAACATGGCTATGGAAAAAGCAATTAAAACCTTATCGGTTAGGACGATAGCTTCAGGAGTTAAAGAGTAGGCTTTAAGAATTTCTCCCCTAAATAATAAAGCCAATACACTTACGGCAAAAGATATAATAAACGCCATGCGCAGAATTTTCTTAGACATATCAAAGGCTTCATCAAGTTTATTTGCTCCGATGGTTTGGGCTACTAAAATATTAGCACCAACAGCAATGCCGAAAAATATAATAGATCCAGCATTAATTACTAATTCTGCAATATTCACGCTTGCCAAAGCATAAGTTCCTAAATAGCCATAAGCAATATATAAAACTGTGGTTGCCACTACCCATACGGTTTCAGTAAAAAACACTGGAATGGAAATTTTAATAAGGGAATTAATTTTGTCTTTAGGAAAACCGAAATATTTCTTAAATGCGGTTTTCATTTGATATTTTTTATTAAAAAAGAAGTATACACATACACCAAATTCTACAGTTCTGGCAATTAGGGTAGCAATAGCCGATCCTTTTGCCTCTAGTCTTGGCAATCCTAAATTTCCATAAATTAAACCATAATTTAAAATAGTATTAACAATGGTTGCTATCACCACAATATAAAGAGCTTGTTTAGTTTTTCCCATAGACCGCAGCGATGTAGCAATGGCAATAGATACGGCATTGATAGGAAAAGCAATAGCAATAATTTGTAAAAATCCGGTGCCGATAGTAATTACCTCGTTGTCTGCAGAGAATAACTCCATAAAATTTTCTGCAAATATTATAGCAAAAGGAGCAAAAAGTCCGCCAAAACATATTGACACAATTATACTGATAGCAAAAACTCTGCGGAAATTGCGGAAATCTTTTTTACCGTAATACTGGGCTAAAAATATGCTTGCCCCGCCTAATGCACCAAAAAGCATTAGAATATACACAAAATATAGCTTATTAGCCACTCCTACAGCGGCAATGTTAGCTTCACCCAGCTGCCCAACCATGATATTATCTACAAAATTCAGTGAGATAGATATGAACTGCTGCAATATCAGCGGAATTACAATAACAAAATATCGCTTATAAAAACTCTCTTCATCGGGCTTGTGTAAAGTATTAGCTGATGTCATAATGTTTGCTCTCCTTTTAGTAAAGCGAATGCAGCTTAATTATTTGGCAATATTTTTAAATACTGCTATTTTCTTTTTAATTTAGTTTTAAAAATTCAAATTTTTCTTGAAAATCTGCAAAAATTTCTTGATTGGTAGTGGTTATAAAAACCTGCGAACCAAACTGCATAATTTTTTCTATCACATATTCTGTGTTATTTTTATCAAGATGCACATTAAGTTCATCTAATAATAAAATTGGACTAATTTGTTTAATGCTTTTCAATAATTTAATAAAAGCAATAATAATACTAATCAGCATCATTTTTTGCTCTCCTGTAGAGGAGTTTTCTGCCCCGCTATTTGCTGCTATATATTTGCATAGCAGTTTGCTTTTATGGGCAGAAATTGATGTTTGTCCTATTATTAAATCGTTTTTGCGGTTTTCTTTGATGGTTTCCTTTAAAATATTTTCTACTTTTAATGAATATGTATGCAATAGCAGTAAATCTTCAATTTCACCGATAAAAGTTAATTGCAGAGGATATTTATTATCTTTTATAGTAAATTCATTAAGACTATTAAGAAAATCTAACCTTGATACCACCAGCGGCACAGTAATTTCTACTAATTTTTCTTCTATTAAATCTAGCCATTTGCTATTAAAGCCTTGCTGAGAAAGAATTTTGTTTCTTTCGCGGATTAATTTATCGTGTTCATTCAGCCTAGTTAAATGTGATTTATCAAAGTTAAAAATCAGCCTATCAATAAATTTTCTTTTAAGGGAGTTATCCTGCAGAAAGAAGTTATCCATTTGCGGAATCAGCCATAGGCAGCTTAAATAGTAATCTAGCAGATTTTTATTTTTCAGCTGGTTGCCATCTAAAAAATATTTTTTTTTATAAGACTGGGTGTCTGCTGCAAAATCAATGCTTAAATTTAAATCATACTCACCTAAAAGGCTAGTGATTCTTCCCTCAACACCAGAAACATTACAACCATTTTTAATAACTTCTTCAACAGCAGCCGACCGCAAGCCCCGACCAGCACTTAACAGGGATACCCCTTCAAGAATATTCGTTTTGCCTGCACCGTTTTCGCCGTAAATAATATGGGAACGGTTGTTAAAATTAAAGTCAGTATGCTGATAATTCCTAAAAGTATTTAATACCAGTCGGCTAATAAAATACGAATTAATATTACTCATAAAAAATGTTTATTAGCCTTTGCTATTACAAACGCATTGGCATAATTACAAAAAGTTCGCTGCTGTCGCCAACTTGTTTAACAAGAGCTGGCGAAGTTTCATTCTGCAATTGCAGCAAAACATTTTCTGTAGAGATTAAACTGCAGATTTCTTTAATATATTTGGCGTTAAAACAAATACTTATAGGCTCTATAGCGCGGATAATTTCTAGCTCTTGGTTAGCATCTCCTACATTTTTATCGGCACTAAGAATCATTTTGTTGCCGTCTAAATTAATTTTAACAAATTTTAATTTATCATCAGAATACATAGATACTAAATCTATGGCTTTTACAAATTCATCACGGTTCACTTCTAAAATTTTATCGTTATCTTTAGGAATTACCCTGTCGTAATTAGGGAAATTGCCGTCAATAAGTTTTGAGGTTAAAATAATATTCGGGAACTTAAAACAGATTCTTGAACTGCTGCAAGAAATTTCTAATTCTTCGTCATTCACTTTATCTATAAGTTTAGAGATTTCCTCAACCGCTTTTTTAGGAATAATTATTCCCTCTTCAATTTTAATATTCTCGCTGCATACAGATTCGGCAAGAGCTAATCTATGTCCATCGGTTGATACTGCCCGCAGAATAGGCTGTTCTTGATTGTTTTTAGTGGTGTGTAGATAAACTCCATTGAGATAATATCTAGTTTCATCGGTAGAAATGGCAAACTTAGTATTTTCCATAAGTTTTTTGAAATCTTCCTTTTTAATTTTTAGGGTAGAAGGCAGATTATCAGTTTGGATAATCGGAAAATCATCTACCGGAAGCGTGCTAAGCGTGCCTTTAAATTTGCCGCACAAAACATTAAGTTTATCTTCAACTAAAGATATTTCCACATTAGCATTAGACGGCAGTCTTTTAATAGTTTCACTTAAAAGAAAAGCCGGAGCAGTGGTAGAGCCATTTTCGCTTGGCGTAATATGGAGAATTTCCACAATATCTAAATCCATATCCGTAGCATTGATGATTAATTTATCGTCTGTGCTGCTTATTCTAATGTTAGATAAAATTGGAGTTATATTTCTTTTATCAACAACACCTTGCACATTATCTAAGGCTTTACTAAGCTGTGCCACATTTATAACAAATTTCATGTTTTCCCTTTAGGTAATTTTTCCTGTATTAAATTTTACTTTAGATATGGAATTAATTCAATGATTTTTTGCTTTAGTTCCGCTAAAGATAGATAGGCAAATTAAAAACAACCTAACCCTGTTGGATAATTCTAATTAAAAGATTAATTTCATCTTCTAGGTTAGCATCTTCTAGTATTTGTTTAGAGATTTTATTAACGGCATACATGACGGTGGTGTGGTCGCGTCCACCAAATTTTCTGCCAATTTCCGGCAATGAGTTGCTGGTTAGCTGTTTGGCAATGAACATGGCGATTTGCCGCACATGAGCGGTATGCTTATCTTTTTTCGGCGAGCTCATATCTGCCAGTTTAACTTTATAATGCTCTGCTACTTTTTTTTGAATGGCTTCAATGTTAATAATTTTATTTTTATGTTTAAGAATATCTTCCAGCACAGACATCGCCATATCTAAATCAATTTTTACATTAACCACACGATGGTAAGAAATTACTCTTTTTAACGCTCCTTCTAATTCTCTAACATTAGAGGTAATAGTATGGGCTAAAAAATTCAGCACATCTGGCGGCAGTTTAACTCCAATAATTTTTGCTTTAGATTCTAAAATTCCCACTCTTAATTCATAGGTAGTTGCGTGAATATTTATAGAAAGTCCAGCATTTAAACGCGAGGTAATTCTTTCTTCTACTCTATCCAGCTCGCTGGGAGGTCTATCGGCAGAGATAATTATTTGCTTACCGCGTGAATATAAATCGTTGAAGGTGTTAAAAAATTCTTCCTGAGTTGCCTCTTTACCGCTAATAAATTGAATATCATCAATCATTAATACATCGGGAGATCGGCAAACTTCCCTAAAGCTATCCGTAGTATGCTCTCTTAGAGAAGTAATATACATTGATGTATATTTTTCGGCAGTTAAATATAAAAATTTACGGTTGCTAAGATTGGTAATTTCCCAAGCAATTGAGTGCATTAAATGGGTTTTACCTAAACCTACGCCGCCATATAAAAACAAAGGATTATTTAACTGAGTATTATCGTCGCGTGCAACCTTTAAAGATGCTTCATAGGCAAATTCATTAGGTTTGCCTACTACGAAATTTTCAAAAGTATATTGTTCGTTTAAAGGAATCCCCACATTTTCATGGAAATACTTTGCATCAAAAGAACTCTGATCAATTTTTTGATTAATAATTTCATATAAATCTAAAACATCTTCTGCATTTGAAAAAGTTGAAACGATAATTTCAATATTTTTAACCATTGGATAATTAACCGCCAGCACCTCCATAATGTTTGCAGAAAATGAATTTAAAACCCAATCTTTAATAAATTTTGACGGGGCATTAATAACTAAAAGCCCGCCATCACACTTATTAAATTCTAAGGGTTTAATCCAACTTTCAAAAGATAGCTTATCGTTTAGATGATTCTCTAGGTGCGATAAAAAAAACTCCCAATTGAAATTTTTTTCAATGATAGAAGGTTCTGTCATAGCATGCTCAAACGGTAAAAATTAAGATGATTTTTTTACCCGAAGAGATAATCTTGAAATTTTACGGCTGGCAGCATTTTTATGGATAGTTCCTTTTTGTGCAGTTTCAGCAATTACTGACTGCGCTGAAATGAAAGCAGCTTCAGCTTCAGTTTTTTTACCATTTTTCAGTAAATCTTCCACCCGACGAACTGCTGTTCTAAGTCTATTCATTCTAGCTTTGTTTCTTTGAGTTTTTTTATCATCTTGACGAATTCTTTTTTTAGCACTTTCTGTATTTGCCATTATAATCCTTTAATTAAATTAACACATCTAATTATTATACTATAATTAGTATTTTGACAATACTAAATTTTTATATTATATACTTAATAATACATCAACAGGGGTGCTTGTGTAAAAACGAGCTGAGAAATACCCTTATAACCTGATCTAGTTAATACTAGCGGAGGAAGAATGATTTTTAATTTCATGATGCTTACCCAAAGACATAGCTTTAACGGAGATTATTTAAGTTTTATCTCTAAAGCAGTCCGTCTTGGCGTAAACTGCATTCAGTTTAGAGAAAAACATATCACTAAGGAATCCATAGATTTTGCTCTTGATTTAAAAAAGTTATTGCAGCCCTATAATGTTCCTTTAATAATTAATGATAATCTTAATTTAGCTAAAGAAGTTAATGCCGACGGCGTTCATTTAGGGCAAAATGATACTGATGTATCGGTTGCTCGTAAAATATTGGGCGATAAGAAGATTATCGGTTTATCTTTAGAAGATTACCCGCAAATAGATACAGCCAATCAATTAAATGTTGATTATGTCGCCTGCAGTGCTGTATTCCCTACAAAAAGTAAAAATAATATTAAAAAAATATGGGGATTAAATGGCTTAGCTGATATGTGTAAAAAATCCATTCATCCGGTAATTGCCATTGGCGGTATTGACGAAAATAACGCTGACTCAATTATAGCAAATGGGGCAGCAGGTGTAGCAGTTATTTCTGCACTGCATGATTCCCAAAATTTAGATGCAGCTATCGCTAAATTTAATCAAGCCTTAGAGAAAACATCATGGAAAAAATAAGCTATTACCTGCAGAATATTAAAAAAAATAAACCAATGGTCTGCTGCTTAACCAATATAGTTAGCGTAGATTTTATCTGCAACGCTTTGCTAAGTATTGGCGCTGCTCCAATTGTTAGTTGTTCGCCTGAAGAAACAGACGATTTAATAAAACTATCTAAGGCTTTATATATTAATATCGGCACTCTTAATAAAGATTTTATAGTTATGGCAGAATCTGCTATAGCTTCTGCTAAAACATACAATATTCCTATAATCTTAGATCCTGTAGGCAGCGGGGCAACAGAACTACGAACTAACTTTGTAAGAGGTATTTTAAAATCCGTAGATATTGTTAGGGGCAATGCTTCAGAAATTATTTCTTTACAAAAAAATCTTGAACAATCTTTAGGCGTAGAAAGCTCTTACAGTGTTGAATCAGCTAAAAATATCGCTATGGAAATTGTGAAAGCGCATAATATTTGTATAAGCATAAGCGGTAAGACTGATTTTATTGTTGATAACAGTCAAAATGCCAGCCTATCTTTCGGCAGTGAAATAATGAGTAAAATTACCGGCATGGGCTGCAGCTTAGGCGGAATTACCGCAGCTTTTACAGCAGTTTCAAATAATTATTTTGAAGCAGCTAGACTAGCTGTTTTATATTATACCATTTGTGCCGAAATAGCTTATCAAAAAGCTCAATCACCCGCCAGTTTTAAAACAAAATTTATAGATACATTATTTGAACAGCCTTTAGATAAAATTAAGGAAATATATTATGGAAAATAACTATCAAACTCCACCGAAAGTATTAAGCATTGCTGGCTTTGACGGCAGCTGCGGCGCTGGCTTGCAAGCCGATTTAAAAACTTTTTCAGCTCTGCATTGCTATGGCTTGACTGTGCTTACAAGTTTACCCATACAAAATACTAAGGGAGTGCAGAAAATTTACGAAATCCCTCCTTATATTATAGAAAAGCAGTTAAACTGCATGTTTGAGGATGTAATTCCTAGTGCTATAAAAATAGGAATGCTGTTTAATACAGAAATTATTAAGATTGTTGCTGAATTCTTAGAAAAAAATGCTAAAGGAATCCCCATAGTTTTAGATCCCGTAATGGTAGCTAAAAGCGGCGATAATTTACTATTGCCAGAAGCTATCAGCAGCATTAAAGAGTATTTAATACCGCAGGCAACTGTCATAACCCCTAATTTACCAGAAGCTTCCGTTTTGCTGAATAAAGAAATCAATACCATTAAGGAAATGGAACTAGCTGGAAAAATACTGCTGCAGATGGGAGCTGGAGCAATTCTTCTTAAAGGCGGTCATTTAGAGAATGAAAATTCAAACGATTTTTATACAGATAATAAAAATAACTCCTTATGGCTGAATTCAAAAAGAATAGCCACCTCTAATACTCATGGCACCGGATGCACCATTTCTGCTGCAATTGCGAGCTATATTTCTTTAGGCAATGATAGCTTAACTGCCTGCAAAAATGCTAAAACCTATGTGTTTCATGCCCTTAAAAAGGCTGATATTTTAAAAATGGGACAAGGCAATGGGGCACTGCACCATTTTTATGATTTGTGGAAATAATCTTAATTTTTATTTATATTAAGATTTTGCAGTATAAAAACATTATCGCTTAAACCATCAAGCGATAAAAAATCTTTGTAATGACTATCTTTAGAAATATCTAAAAATTCTTGAACTATATCTTTATCTAACCCTAAATGCTCTAAGATTAGCCCTTGTGAATACAACACATCTAAAAAATATTTAATAACCAAAAAATAAGGTAGGAATGTTGAACTTTGCCTAGTAGTTATTCTTTGATTTACATTGTTTTTTCTTTTATCTGTATTTAATTGTATTTCTTTATCTAATAAAGATACTATTTCTTGATTATGATTATTAAGATAGTATTGTTTTAAAAACTTAATAGAACACGACTCCTTAAAAGAGTAGCGTGATATAATCTTATCGTGATGAGCTACTATATTCCTAGTTCTTCTTATATCTTCTAAAATTTGGGTTAAATATTTAGCTTTTTCTACTCCAAAAAATTTAGCAACCACTTCCTTTTCTGTTTTATAAATATCGTCATTTAATTTTGAATATAATTCAATTAATGTTCCAAAATCAAAATCTTCAAATGCTACCCAAGATTCTGGCTTACAGTTGCATTTAGTATAAGAAGTTTTGCAATTATCTTTACGATAATTACAATGTTCATCAAGTTTATTTTCTTCTACTTCTACATCATGTTGCTCTTGATAAAAACAAATATGTATATTGTTATCATTCCTAACTGCCCTACAGATTTTATTAAAAAATTCTGTTTTTCTTTTATCGCTACCTTTACCTGTGAACTTAAAATTATCTTCTTTTATATAGAAATAAGAATCATTTTTAGAAAAATTGTAAATAAGCTGCGTTCTAAAAGAAACCTCTATCATTTGCAAAATATAATATAAAAGCGATTTATAAAAATTATCTTGTTCATAAATTTTTTTTAAATCTTCTATGGTGGCGTTATTATTATATTTTTTTGAGTTTTTATCATAAAATGGAGTATCGTGTCTATAAGCAACAAGCCTATAGTAAGAAACATTACCGAGAAGATTTTCAGCAAAATCTTTATTATTAATTATTAAATCCCTACTTTCAAGAAGATTAATTTGCTCTTTTATTGTTTTATAAACTTTCAATTTTTTACTTCTCTATATATGAAAATGGGAGGACTTAATTTAATGCCTCCCATATATCACCTTACCTTATCTAAGGACTAAATACAGTATAGATAAATTTTTAAGATTCGTAAAGAAATCTTTTGTTATTTGTAAAAAAATGAGGCGGGATGCAAATTACTTCTGTGAAAGAGGACAGTAAAAAGTAGAGCGTCCGTTTTGGGTAATTTTTTTAATAGTGCCATTACAGCCATCGTGCCGGCAAGGTTGATTTTCTTTAGAATATACTAAAAAGTGGTTTTGAAAATCTCCTGCTTCTCCATCAGCTTTACGATAATCTTTAAGCGTAGAACCGCCAAGAACAATAGACTTTTGAAGAATTTCTTTAATTGCATTTACTAAAACTTCTGCCTCAATTAAACTTAAAGAATTCGCATCTCTTTTTGGATTAATTTTAGCTGCAAAAAGCGCTTCGCTGGCATAAATATTGCCAATTCCGGCAACTATTTCTTGATTAAGCAGAGTATTTTTAATATTAGAAGATATTTTGTGCACTTTGTTTAATAAATAATCGGCGGTAAATTCTTTCTCTATGGCATCAACCCCCATATGTGAAAAAAATTTTTGCATAACATCTGCCGTATCTTCTAAACAAAAGATTCCAAACCGGCGAGGATCGTTATATTTTAAATTAAACATATTTTCAAAATATAAAATCACATGGTCGTGCTTAGCAATATTTGTTTCTTGCGAATAAGAAAATTTACCGCTCATTCCTAAATGGGCAATTATGGTTTTTTGATTAGAAAGATGAAAAAGCAGATATTTTGCTTTCCTTTTTATATCTAATACTGTGGAATTAACAACTTTGTTAAGATTTTTAGGAATCTCTTGGCGGAGTTTTTTACCATCACTATAAACACTAACTATTTTGCTATCTTTAAGCGGTAAAAGCGAAAGACGGGTATTTTCTACTTCAGGCAGTTCCGGCATAGTTAAAGCCTATTGTTATCTTCTTCTCACTGGTCTTGCTCCGCTACTGCTAGAAGAGGACTCTTGACTTTCTCTGTGCGATCTTCTTGACCCGCGAGATCTTTCGTTATGGCTTACAGATTCAGCCTCAACTTCATGCTCTACACTTGCGGCAGAATCTTTAACATCATCTTCGTCGTCGCTAAAAGGTCCTTTGTTTTCTTCCGCCTGCCTTTTTGCTTTAGGAAGCAAGCCAAATTCCATCAGCTCTTCTTGAGAAAAACCTAAACTGCTTAAATCGTTAAAATCTACAGTATCAGAATCATTTTTTTGAGATTTCTTATCATCAAATTCTCCATTCCCTTTACCGCCGCTAAGGATATTTGTAATGGTTTCATTTTGTTCTAGCCCTCTGCTTTCTCCATGCTGTAATTCTTGGATAATTTCATAGATATAGCGCGCACCATGTATTTTATCAAAAACATATTTTCTTCTAGTATTTGTGAAAAAAATTAAAGTGCCATAATTTAAAATATAACCAAAAATCCCCCTTTTTATTAAGGCTTCAGCTACAGAGAAAAGCGTAATTTCATTTTTCTTTTTAAGAAACTTCAAACCATAGATAAGTTTGTATTTAGTCATAGACATTACAAAATTTATATAGTCAAAACATCTTTTAATAAAAAACCATGTAAACACTACTAGCGCTAGAGTAAGAATGCCATATGCCGGTAATTTGTATCTAATATCCTGTGATAGATATTCAACAATATTAAAAAAATATTTATCTGTAATAATGAACCCCAATGCAATTGCAGCAACCGTAAGAATATAAGGAGTTAGCAGATGAATGCTGTATCCTGTGGCATAAACAATATTCGTATCTCTTCTTGCTAATTCTTCCAGCTCGTTTTCTTCCACAGCTTTTTGAAAAACTGCGCTGTTATCAAAAGGGTTATTAGTTTTTCTTCTAAAAACATCTTCTAGTGAAGAGGCGTCAGAATCTGCCTCACCCAATATGCTGTCAATATCAAACTCTCCAGATGAGCCTATAAGACTGTCTAAGTTTTGGCTGCTTCTTCTGCTTCTTCTAGTTCTTGGTTCTTTCAATATAGAATCCTCTAAGTTAAATATAATTTAATTATAATAAATTTTTTAATAACTGCAAGCACTCCCTTATAAATTGCTTGCTTTAACTAATTTAATATTTAAAAGATCAGAGCCTTTAGCATAATCATCCTTTATAACATCAATAATTTCCTTGTTTATGCCGCAAGTTAAATCTTGAATAATCGCCACATTAAATCCTTTTTTCAAATAGCCGTCAATTGCATATTTAACACAATAATCTGACGCTACCCCCATTATGTAAATTTCTACTTTTTTATTTTTATAAGTAAGAAGAAAATCTTCCATGCTTTCAAAAATTACATCATCATTAATATCTAATATTTTATATAAATTTTTATAAACAGAGTAATTTTTGAAATCAAGCCCTATGTTATTATTACGGTTAATTTCACTGCCCCACATATCAAATTTATTTTTATAAAGTTTATAAACTTGAGGTTTCTCTTTAAAACTTTCCATATTCAAAGCCATTTGCCAATCTTCAGTATTAAATTCACAATGCAAAGGAAAGCTTTCTGCTTCTTGGGAATTTTTATATTCATTAGCAAAATGCGTATCTTGAGTAAAAATAATTGCTTCAAAAAAATTATTATCTAAGGCATTAAAAAAATTATTAGCTTTAGAAATTAAAGAACTAGCATTTTTTACGCTTAGCCTGCCGTTTTCTTTTAAAAATGAATTCTGCATATCTACCACTGTTAAGATTCTAACTGTATCTCTCATTGCAGAAAACTTTTTCATATCGTCTTCCATAGCAATGCTCCATTCATTTTTAATAATTTTATTATTCAAATTAAAGGGAATATCTATAGTGTAGCAATTGATAAGTTCACCCTCAATTGCCGAATAAATATTTTTAGACAAATTAACTTTGTTATCGCTTGAAGATAGAATATATCTATGCCCATCAAGAGGAAATAAAACCACCTTAGATTTTTTATATAATTCTACAGATTTAATCTCTGGAGATAGATGAAATCTTAAAAACGCTTCTTGAATAATGGTTTCTGATTTTTTCTCTAGGGAAATCATGTCTTCACCTAAAATGCAGGTGTAGTCTTTTTTTGAAACATAGATAGTTCTATAGTAGGTTATGCCTAGATTTTTAAAGCCGGTATAAACAAACTTAATAATATCCCAATTATCTTCATATCTTCGCTCAATTTTTAAATTAGATTCATTTAAATCAAATGATAATATTCTATTATTAATCTTTAATACCAAGCACGAATTATACATTCTTGCCATTTGTTCATTGTTTAAAAACGGATAATTCACATCAAAAATATTATTGCCCAAGTTTGTGATAATTTTTTTATTATTAATAACCAATTCGCAAGATAATAGAGAATTATTATTTTTTACCCTAGCACCGACATCAAAAATTATTGAAGTATTAGCTGCAATCAACTTCGTATAACCGCTGTCTCTTAAAACCATAGACGGCTTTGTAGAAACATTGCTAAGCGCTAAAAGATAATCTATTTTTATTTTTGTAGATTCGTATCCGCCGTTAAATATGGCTAGCCGACCGTCAGGATGGCGCATGCTTCTAATAAAAAGAGAGATTCTATCAATGGTTGTGCGGATAAAATCAATATTATAGCCGTCCTTATCTTTAATAATATAATATACCTGCAGCAAATTTTCTAAATAAGCCAAAGCCAAACTAGGATTTCTTGAAATATGCCCGCCATCATTAAAGATATTTTCTTTAATATCTAATTCAACATTTTTTATTAACTTTTCTACAATATGCTTTTTATTTAAGTAAGCGGGCTTACTAGAAAAAATTACCGCAAGCAAAGCCTTAGAAATTTTCAGTTTGTTTTTCATTTTATAAAGTTTAAATTTATGAAGGCTATATAAATTTATTAAATGATTAACATTAGCATTAACAATGGCTTTAATTTTTGCCTTTTGAATATCATCTTTATCTTTTATAACAAAAGCACCATAAGTAGTTAAATGAAAAACCCGCTCGGCTAGTATTTCTTCATTATAAACTACGGCATTAAAGTTTTTAAATTTTGAGCTCCAAGCATCAATCAAGCTATAAGCCTTAATAGATGCCTGTGGTGTAGAAAGGGCTTTTAAATTAGACAGCCAAAAAAAACTATGCAGATATTCTAACACTGCAGGAGATAGAATTTTAATATTTAGAAATTCTTTGATAGTATATTTTTTACCAAAAACATCAATTTCATCATATAAAATAGAGTATCCAGTATAATTAATACTATCAAAAATAGACAAATCTATAGAGCTTTCAAATAAATTGAATTTTTTATTTAAAAATAATTTCCTATAAAAATAACTGCGAAAAAAAACATTCAGTAATTTATTAAACATTCATCCTCTTAACCTTGCGGAGCTAAAACCTTTGCCTTCAGTAGTGCATTAGGGCTGATAATCTATTTAAACCCCTGTTGAGCCAAATCCTCCATTACCTCTTTGGGTTGAATTCAGCGCATCTTGCAAAAAATTTGCTTTAGCATGCTGCGATATAATCATTTGGGCAATTCTATCTCCTCTTTTAATAAGAAAAGATTCATGTCCGTGATTAATTAAAATAACCTTAATTTCGCCGCGATAATCGCTGTCAATTGTTCCCGGTGAATTCAGCACTACCACGCCATTTTTAATTGCTAACCCTGAACGGGAACGAATCTGCGCTTCAAACCCTTTTGGCAGCTCACAAGCTATGCCTGTGGGAATTAAAACCCTTTGCCCTGCATTTAAGGTTATATCCGTGAGTATATTAGCCTTTAAGTCAACTCCGGCAGAACCTTCTGTAGCATAGGCAGGAATTCCTAAATCACTGGCAGAATCCTCAATATTTATTTTAACATCTATTTGCATATTTCCTCATTTAAAAATTAATAGACCAATGATAATAATCCCTATTATAACTAAGATTTTAACCCATTTAGAGTTATTTAATAAAATATTATTACGCTCTTGCAGTATTTGATTTTTCTGCATAAAGCTATTTTTTATATTTTTTAAATCTTGTAAAAAATCATAGTATTTGTCTTTAACAGATTCTTTAAAAGCTGCATTTTTATCAATGTTTTTTGAAATAATTTCATTAGACATAAGCCACAGATTTTGCTCAGGGCTTAAATTTCTGCCAAGATTTTCTAAATACATAAGATTCTTTTGCAGCAATAGCAAATCTTCTTGAATTTCCATTTCAAAATTGCCGGCAATTATAAAAAGCTGATGTAAAAGCTCGCCGATTTTAATATCTTTTTGCGGCTTATCTAAAAGTTTTGCCATAATGGAGCGGCAGGCAAGGGCAAAATCATCCACATTATATTTGCTTGATACCCAGCCGGCTTTAAAATGAATTTCCGCTGCTTTTTTATAATTTTTATTTACAAAAGCTAAAAACACATCAAAAAGATATTTTCTTAGTGTAGGAGATACTCTTCCCATAATGCCGAAATCAACAAAGCAGATTACTTCACCCGGCAAGATAAAAATATTCCCAGAGTGCATGTCGCCATGAAAATAGCCATCGCGCAGCACTTGTAAAAAAAAGATTTTCGCAAGATTTTTAGTAATTTTTTCTAAATTGTAGTTATTAAGTTTTAAAGCATCAATTTTATTTAAAGAAATTCCATTAATAAATTCTTCTACAAGACATGAGCTGCTTACATAATTCCAATAAATTTTAGGAATATAAAGAGTGGGTTCGTTTTTAAAATTTTCCCGCAGTTCATCCATAGCAGCAGCCTCAAAACGCAAGTCTAGCTCTAGCTTCATGGTATCTTCTAAATGAGTAATTAGCTTCAGAGGTTTTGAAGTTTGTCCTCTTTTAGAGGCAGCCTGAAGTATGGAAAAAATTATTTTTAATAATGATATATCCTGCTTAAAAAGTTTGGCGGTTTTTGGTTTAATAACCTTAAGAATTACATCTTCGCCGCTTAATAGTTTTCCCCTATGCACTTGTGCTACTGAAGCCGAGGCAAGTGCCTCTGAATTTATTTCTAAGAAAATTTCATTAACGGCAATGCCAAAATCGTTTTCTACTACACGGGCAATCTGCTTAAAATCTACAGGACTGACTTTATCCCGCAACTTTTTAAGCTCTTCAATATAAGCCTCGCTGAATAAATCTACACGAGTTGACATAATTTGTGCCAGCTTAATAAATACCGGTCCTGCGGAAGATAAAAATTTCGCAAATCTTTGAGCTTGCTTAGAGGAATTTTTATTATATATGGCATTGAAAAAAAACAGCCACTTAAAGTTAAGCAGTCCTAATATAAAAAAGCAATTATAACGCGTAAATAATAAACCTAAATAGATAAATCGCAACAAAGCCATGTTTAACCTACACTAGATTTTTTCGGCATAATGAATGCAGGCAATCCCAAAACTTAAATTTTTGTAGCCGACAGATTTAAAACCTGCATTGCGAATCATATTTGCAAATTCTTCTTGGCTAGGAAAATTCCTAATGCTTTCTACTAAATACTGGTAAGCATCTTCATTTTTAGCAATATGTCTGCCAATTTGAGGAATTGCCTTAAAAGACCATAAATCATAAGCCTTAGCAATATGCTGATTTTCAACATGAGAAAATTCTAAACAAAAGAATTTAGTATTAGGTTTTAAAACGCGATAGGCTTCTGCAAGGGCTTTAGGAATATCGCTAACATTGCGGATACAAAAAGCAGTGGCATAAGCATCCATAGAGCTATCTTTAAATGGCAACTCTTCAGCATTGGCACAAATAAAATCAAGAGAAGATACATATCCTTTGTTAAGGGATTTATCTTTGCCTTTTAGCAGCATATTTTCGTTAATATCTACCACATAGGCTTTCTTACCACCGTGTTCTATGAATTCCAGCGAAATATCTGCCGTGCCCCCGCCAACATCTAACAGAGTTTTAGGATTTGACTGCATTATAATTTTGACAAATTCTTTTTTCCATAAACGGTGAATTCCTAAGCTCATGGCATCGTTCATAAGATCGTAATTATTTGCCACTCCGTCAAAAACATCTTTCACAAGTTTGGCTTTTTCTTTAAATGGAACTTTCTTGAATCCAAAATTGGTAAAAAAATCTTTATTATCTTTGCTGTCTGCCACTCTTGCTACTCTTGTTTGTTAAGTAAATATAGAATATATATCTAATAATAACATTAAAAATGTTATAGTTGAAGATTTTTTACAGAAATGAAAAATTACTGCCTTGCACTTACTGCTAACCTATTAAATGCACTCATAATTAATTCCTAATTTTTAGTTTAAACTAATAATATGATTATTATATAAAATATAGCGATGAAAATTAAGCTAGCTGTTAATAAAAACTGGAGCGGGCAAAGGGATTTGAACCCTCGACATCAACCTTGGCAAGGTTGCGCTCTACCTCTGAGCTATACCCGCTTAATAGAAAACTATTATTAGAATAATAGAAAAAAATTAAAATTGCAAGATGTTTTAATTATCCTTATAATTTTATACATAAAAATAAATCATAAGGTGATTAAATGCAGCAAATTGAATTTTTAGAATTAGAAAAAATTATCCAATGTCCTATAAGCGGCGGCAAGTTGGTTTACAACAAGGAAAAGAATATGTTTTATTCACCTGCAGCAAAAGTATTTTTTCCAATAGAGAACGGGATTCTAATGCTAATTAAAAACTGTGCGGTTGCAGAATAGAAGTATTGTTTACTGAAAAAGAACTTATCAAGTGGAAAAAGTTGATATTATTTTATTTGCTGGATTTCAACTTGTTTATAAAAAACTTCTATTCCTGCTAATGTTGCAAAAGATGGGGCGGCAACGGTGGCAAGGGAAGTGCAGACAGCTAATTTATAGCAGTCTGGCAGTTCGCAGCCTTGCATAATGCCATAAATAAAACCGGCTACCATAGAATCTCCAGCTCCTACAGAGTTTTTTACATTCATTTCCATGGGCAGTGCCTTATAAACATGATTTTTATTAAGATAAATTGAACCATCTTTTCCCATTGAAACTATAATATTATCAATATCTCCCCTAAAAAAATAATCACAGGCTTTGATAATATCTTCAGTTGTTTTAAATTTTTGGCAGAACATTTCTTCTAGTTCAGCTTTATTTGGTTTTATTAAGAAATTATTATGAAGGTTTTCTTTCAAACAGCTGCCTCTAGTATCAAGGACAACTTTAGCCTGCTTATTAATATTCTCAGCAATTTTTTTATAAATATTTTTAGAAACACTTGGCGGAATTGACCCTGATAATACTAAAATATCATCCTTTTTTACAACATTAACAATTTTATTAAATAGAGATTTCTCTTGTGCTGCCGTGATTTTTGGAGATATTCCGGCTATTTCAGTTTCTACGGAAGTATTTTTATTATAAAGTTTAATATTTATTCTAGTATTATCTTTTACTGCCATAAAATCAGCTGCAATATTTTTTTCTGCAAGGAATTTTAAAATTATACCGCCAGTCTCTCCGCCTATAAATCCTGTAGCCATACTGGCAACGCCTAAATTAGCCAACGTCTGAGAAACATTAATTCCCTTGCCGCCGCAGAGTATATTACTGTAATTAGCTAAATTAAGCTCCCCCTCTGCAAAAGAATCCACATGAATAAAATAATCAACCGCCGGATTAAGGGTTAGTGTGTAGATCATTGTGGTGTCTTATATATAAAATTCTTATAATAATTATACCAAATTTCGCCAAAGATGTTGATATTTTTATAAAGAAATACTAAAATAGTTTAATTAGCAGTATATTAGAGAGAATACAATTGAGTGCAAAAGTAATATCTTTTTTTAATCATAAAGGTGGAGTTGGAAAAACTACAACTGTTCATAACATTGGATATGGTTTAGCAAGATTGGGGAAAAAAGTGCTACTAGTAGATGCTGACCCGCAAATGAATTTAACAGCTGCCGTTTATGGATTATCAACAGATTCTTATTATGGGAATGGAGAAGAATCAAAATGGCAAGAGTATAATGAAAAATATACATCATTATACTCTTGCTTGTGGAATATTATTACTAAAGAGCCAAATGAAGTTGCGTATTATCAATATAGCAATCCTAAAGAGAATATCACCTTTGATTTATTAAGAGGAAGTATAGAACTTAATTCATTAGACGCAGATATTATGGGAATAATCAAAAGTAATAATAATATCACAAATGACCAAATAGCTTTACTAGGAGGAGGTTTAAATAAAATTTATAAAGATTATGATTTTGTTTTAATAGACCAATCACCTTCCGCTGCTAGCATAATAAATGCTATTTTTGCACTCACCTCTAACTATGTAATAGTTCCTAGCACGCCAACTTTCTTTTGTTTGCAAGCTGTTAATAATTTAATAGATATATGGACACAGTGGCATAAGTTATTTAGTTTACACCAATCTACTGTAAACACCAAAGGGCTTGACTTACATTCAAAATTTTTAGGAGTTGTTATACAACAAGGTAAAAAGTTTAAAGATGGTAACGCTAAGCATACAGAAGAATGGAAAGCTATAGTTAATGATGGAATTAAGAAGTTTACTCAATCTCAATTGAGCAAAAGTATTACTGAAAGTGAATTTAGACGTATATTTAGTGAGAGTAATCCATACATTATAGCTACTTATAATCATTTTACAGATAATTTAAGAGCCATTTGTGATAAGCAAGGTCTTCCAATTGTAGCTTTAACTGAAGAAGATTTACCCATTTTTTCAGCTAAGAAAGCAAAAGATGATAGATATTTTAAATCTTGGGAAAGTATTCAAAAAATAAACAAATATATATGTGAAAGTTTATTAAAATTGTAAACTATTGCAACTACTTTGTATAATAACCTCATGAATACCAGCTTTTGCTGCTATGACGATGGCTATGACACCTAATAACTATCCCCCAAATAGACGCGTCTAACTTCTGGATGGGATAGAATCTCTTCTCTATTGCCTTGAAAAATAATTTTGCCATCGTGCAGAATATAGGCTCTATCTACAATATTTAGAGTTTCAATCACATTATGGTCGGTAATTAAAACACCGATATTTTGCTTTTTGAGCGAAATAATTAAATCTCGCAAATCACCCACAGCAATAGGGTCAACACCAGCAAAAGGTTCATCAAACAGCACAAAGCTAGGGGAAGAAGATATAGTTCGTGCAATTTCTACTCTGCGGCGTTCGCCGCCGCTTAACGCAAGAGCTGAAGATTTACGAATATGGGAAATGGAAAAATCTTCAATAATTTTATCTAATCTTTCCTGCCTTTCTTTTTTATTTTTATAGTAAATCTGCAAGATGGTATCAATGTTTTCTTCCACTGTCATACCGCGAAAAATTGAAACATCCTGCGGCAAATAGCCAATGCCTAGTCTTGCTCTCCTATACATAGGATATTCTTTAATATCAAAGCTGTCTAGCAAAACCCTTCCGCTATCTGGGTATAATAATCCGGCAATAATATAAAAAAGCGTAGTCTTTCCAGAACCATTAGGACCTAAAAGTCCTACCACTTCTGTATTATCTAGCTGTGCATCAATGCCGCGCAGAATTTGTCTTTTGCCAAAACTTTTTTTAATGCCTTCAATAACTATCTGTCTTTTATCCATTTAAATTTACTGTCTGTTTGTTCTATTAATTGTTGCTTGAAATCCAGTTTGATCATCGCACTTAACTAGTTTAGTATTACCGCTGGCAATATCTAAAATTAATTTACAGCTCTCAATGATGTTGTCTTGAGAATCTCTAATTTTTACATTGTCTTCTAAGTATAAAATATTTTCTACATAATCTAAATAGCCATAGTTCGCAGAAATTGTAGAGTTATCATAAGATTTTACTACAATGTTATCAAAAATTTCTGCATACAGAATATTTTTACTAATCGGCTCTAATTGTGCATAAGCTAGTTTAGCTGTAATATCATAGTTTTTGCCGTTTTCATTCTTTGTAGTAAGATGCGGATTCCCTCTTGCCACTGCAGTATTATCTCCAACATTAAATTCAATCCTATCTTGAACGCTTAAAAAATAATTGTCATCCTCGTAGGTGGTTAAGCCTTTAGAGGTTAGCACCATAATTTTTTTAAGAACATCATAGATGTATTTATCACCCTGCAAGAGTCCATTATTTTTACTATTATACACACGCACATTATCAGCCATTTCAATGCGGGAAAAATTATCAAGAACATTTTTAGAATTTTTAAAATTCCCCACATTAATGTAATTAGCTTTAAAAGAATCTGCTGAATATTTTATATTAGCTCGCCAACCAAAAAAAGGACTATCGGCAAAAACAGTTTTATTTTTATTATTAATAAAAATATTTTTAGTAGTTCTAAAATAAATTTCATTGAAAATATCGTATTTATAAAGATTTTCTTCCATAATTTTAGTATCTGAAATAACAATAGGACCATAAATTGTTAGATTATTAAAATTATTAGATAAAATAAAACCCTTAGAATACAAAAAGTTGTTAGAATCACGGGCTACAGTTTTTTGATCTGTAAAAATTTCTCCCTTGCTAATATTTAGGGTTACAATAGATGACTCTAAAAATGCTCCGTCACTGCTTAATACTTCTACCCTATCTTTTAGAAAAAAAAGATTTTTTTGTTCGTCAAACAGTCCTTTTCTGGCGCTAATATTAATGGTATTGCCATCATTTAGTTCTAATTTAATAAGCGGTTTTGCAAAATCTATATTGTTTTTATAGAAAAAATTAGAGATGTAATTCTCTACACTTTCAGATGTAATATTATATTTTAAGCCGTTATCGGTTATGCCTGCAATAACTGCCGGCTTTACCTCTATGTTTAATAAATTAGAGGCAATTAAATTAAAAAATAAAGATTTCCCTTTCCCAAAAAATAAACTAACCCCTATCCAGACGCATAAAACTAAAATAATAACTGCTAAAAAAACCTTCAAACTGCGGCTTATTATTTTTTTTCGCCGTAAATATTTGTGGTGCTCTTTCGGCTTATTCAAAATTACATTACTCCTAGTTTTAATAAATCGTGAATGTGAATTATGCCAATCGGCTTTTTATCATCAATAATAAAAAGACTAGTAATTTTATTATTTTCCATCGCTAGCAGCGCCTTAGAGGTGTTGGTATCTTGGGTAAGTGAAACAAAGTTTTTAGTCATAACTTCGTCCACTGTTTTAGCTAAAAAATCTGCTGACATATGCCGTCTAATATCACCGTCGGTTATGATTCCAATAATTTCCCCTGATTCATTAAGTATGCCAACGCAGCCAAAACTATGAGAGGTTATAGCAATAATAGCTTTATCCATACTGACTCCCATTTTTACTAAAGGAATTGACTCGCCCGTGTGCATAATATCGGCAACTTTTAATAATTTAGAGCCCAAGCTGCCGCCCGGATGAAATACTCTAAAATCTTCTGCAGAGAAGCCTTTTATTTCAAGCAAAGCAATAGCAATAGCATCACCTAATATTAAAGTATTAGTGGTGGAAGTGGTTGGAGCCAAGCCAAGTGAGCATGCCTCAGCTGCGTGAGGAAGCTCTAAAACATACTTAGCATTTCTTCCTAATTCGCTATCACGGTTTGAAGTTATTGCCACCAGAGGAATATTGAATCTTTGGGTATAATTAATAATTCCTTGCAGCTCTACCGTATTGCCAGAATTAGACAGTGCAATAACAATATCAGATTTCTCTATCATTCCTAAATCGCCATGCAAGGCTTCAGCCGGATGCACAAAAAGCGCACTCGTTCCTGTAGAAGCCAATGTTGCCGCCATTTTTGCACCAATATGCCCAGATTTTCCCATGCCTGTAATAATTACCCGACCGCGGTTGTTTAATAATAAATTGCAGACTTTAGCAAAATCTGCCCCAAGACTGTCTTTCAGCAAAACAATACCATCTAGCTCGGTTTGAATAATTTTTTTACCTAAATCTAAAATTTGCTCTTCAGTCATTTATTTAACTCTAATGTTTAAAAATATCGTAATCTTCACTATCAAAACGCAGTGCATCTAATACTGCCCTGGTCGGTAGAAAATTAAAACAGGAAGAGGCAATATTCAAGCGGTTTTCTTGTTTCAGCATAGCAGTTAATTTATCTTTCAGCTCATGCAAATATAAAACATCATCGGCAGCATAGGCTTGCTGCTTTGTATTAATTTCAGCTGCTCCCCAGTTTGATGATTGCTGCTCTTTTTGCAGATCTACATTCAAAAGCTCTTTGCATAATTCTTTCAAACCGTGTTTATTACTATAGGTTCGTGATAGTTTAGAAGCAATTTTCGTGCAGAAAATATTATCACAAAGCACACCTAAATAGGTATAAATGGCTAAAACATCAAATCTAGCATAATGGAAAATTTTATTAATTGTTTTATCTTTAAGAATTTTTTTTAAATTAGGGCAATCGTATTTGCCGCGTTCAAATTGAATTAAATGAATGGTATTGCTTTCGTCTTTCAGCTGCAATAAGCATAATCTATCGCGAGAGAGTTCTAACCCCATAGTTTCTGTATCTATAGCAATGCTTTTCCCAACTATAGCCGTTTCATTTGGCAAATCATTTTTATGGAATAAAATTTTAATTTCCTGCATTTAATTTTAACCTTTGTTTAATTAAAAAATTGTAGTTATATTATAGTATATATTTTAATTAAATATGAATCAAAAAGATGTTTATTAAAAAACATGTAGTTATTATCGGAGGCAGTGAACCTATCTTAAATAAACTAGCTGCCAGTTTATTAGTGCAGAATTGTGCGGTAAGCATTATGCTTTACGAGCAGAGCTGCATCGCCATAAAAGATACCCTCAATCGCGTAAGCTATTATAGCATCAACGATAAAGAAATTTTTAAAAATGCCGATGCGGTTATTAACACTACCTTTATAATTACACCCAACAGCATTAAAAAGATTAAAAAGCATATCTCTCACTATAAGAATATAGTGAAATCTATTAATAAAAAAACAAAGCTGATTGATATTACCCCACTAATTAAAGAAAATATGTCTAAATCTTTTTACAAAGAAATTAAAAAATGTGAAAATTTTGCCCGTGAAAATTTTGAAAATTATCTTTCCCTAGCTGCGCCAGTTATATTCTCTCAGCAAGATAGCCTGCTGCAAGATATTGAAGAATTATATAGAATTTCTAATAAAATTTTTTCTTATCAGGAAAATTTCTCTTATGTAGATAGAGATGACCTAGTAGATGCTATAATAACCCTTATAGAAGACAATGCCTACAATAAGAAAAACTTTGAAATTGGCAATTACGCCAGCACAAATATTGACTATGTAAATGATAGTGTTATAATTGATAGCAAACAACTGCAGAAAATATCTTCTATTTCTTGGCTGCGCTTGTGTTTATTATCTTTTATTTATAAAAAAAAGTTGGATTCCTTTAGTAGGAAGTATCTATATTTTATAAAAGCAGTGAAAAAAACCTCAAAAAATTCTTTAAATTTAGAAACTCTAAATATAAGAAAACATTCTCTGCTATGTATGCTAAGCAAGTATAAGGATAATAAGCCAAGCGATTTGGATATTGAAGATTTTGAAGAATACGAGATATACTAACTAATGACTTGGTCTAATAATTCTTGGCAAAACTTTACCGCAATTCATATGCCCGTATATAATGAAGATATTGCTGATGTAAAAAAGCAGCTATCCCATAAGGAAGATATTGTTGATGCTAAAAGTATTAATGAATTAAAAAATCTTTTAAAAGGCAATGGCTTTATTGTTCAAATGGGAGAATGTGCCGAGACTTTCGCTGATGCCACAGTTGAAGATATAACCAGCCGCATTAATTTTATGGAAAAATTCTGCGAATATCTGCCAATTGACAACATTATAAAAATCGGCAGAATTGCCGGTCAGTATTCTAAGCCTAGAAGTGAAGATTTCGAGGTAGTGGACGGCAAAAAAATTTCCGTTTATAAGGGCGATATGTTTCATGATTATAATAATCGCGTAATAAATCCGCAGCGTATGCTTTTAGCTTATGAGGCTGCACAAAAATCTTATGAAATAATTAAAAATTCCGGCAAGAAAATCTTCATCTCTCATGAGGCTTTGAATTTACACTTTGAGGCAGGATTAACCAAATTAATAAATGGCAAGCATTATAATGTATCTGCCCACATGCTGTGGCTTGGTGAAAAAACGAGATTTTTAAAATCGGCTCATATTGAATATTTAAGAGGCATTGAGAATCCCATAGGAATTAAAATCAGCAGCAATATTAATACAGAAGATTTAATTACCATAATTAAATTGTTAAACCCGCAAAATGCAGCAGGAAAAATAATTTTAATTAACCGCATGGGGGCTAAAAATACTCCTATGTTTTTAGAAAATCTGCTGATAGCCGTTAAAAATGCTGGACTATCTGTAATATGGATAGTTGACCCTATGCACGGCAACACTTATAAAGAAAACAATTATAAAACTAGAAATCTCCAAGATATACTGCAAGAAATTACTGATTTTGCTGTAATTTTGCAGAAACAAGGAGTAAAATTTGGCGGCATTCATTTAGAAAACTCACCAAAGCAAATTTACGAATGTATAGAAAACAACAAACCGCTTGTGCCTGAAAAATATAAAACGCTTTGCGATCCCAGATTAAACCAAAACCAGTCTTTCGTAGTTGCTGAATTGCTGGTAAAACTAATTACACAGGTATAAAAATATGACAATAACCCTTGATTTTATAAAAAAAAATACCGATAAATATTTCAGCCGCACCTCGCAGATTGTGAAAAAAAATGGAGATTTAGAGGTAGTTTATGGATTTTTTGTTAGAAAACCTGCAATTTATTCTGTAAAACTAGCTATGGATTTTTTAAATGAAGTGCAAAAATCATTAGGATACAAATTCACAATTATTGAAAACTTTCAAGAGGGAGATAAAGTCGGTGCTGGTGATCCTTTGTTTTTTATAAAAGGATCTTTTGCTGAACTTTCTGAGCTGGAAACTCTTATCCTGCAAAAAGTAGGGCTTTCTTGTTTATGTGCGTGGAATGCTTATAATATGGCAGCAGCTCTGCCGCAATCTGCATTTATTTCCATGCTGGCAAGACATTGTGTTAATGAGGATATGGTTTTATTATGCGAATACGGTGCATCCGTAGGATCTAGGGTAGCACAAAAAGAAGGAGCTTGTGGCTTTATTGGCGGCAGCGTAGATTCCTCAGCCCATTTTTTTAGCAATCAAGAAGGCTTAGGCACCATGCCACATTCACTTATTGGCTATGCTGGCTCTACGCTTAATGCCGCAAAAATGTATTACGATACCTTTAAACCAAAACAGATGACCGTCTTAGTAGATTATTTCGGCAAAGAGATTACTGATACTCTTGAATTATGTGAAAACTTTAAAGATATGGCAGAAAAAGGCAGTTTAAGCGTCCGCATTGATACTCATGGAGCCCGTTATTTAGAAGGTCTTGATTCTGATAAATCTTATGCGGTTATCGATAAATATTCAACTACTGCTTTCCATGAATATAAAGATGAGGAAGAAATTGACTATTTAGCCGGCATGGGTGTATCGGGTGCAGCAATTTTTTATTTAAGGGAAAAGTTAGATGAAGCTGGTTTTAAAAATGTAAAAATAATTGTTTCAAGCGGATTCAATTTAAAAAAATGCCTGCTGATGTCCAAAATTAATGCCCCTATTTCAGCAGTCGGCACTGGATCTTACATTCCGCAGAATTGGAGCGATATCTATACTACCGCTGATATTGTTTCTTATAACGGCAAATTATCAGTGAAAGTTGGAAGAGAGTTTTTAGTAAAAAAATGGCAGAATAAATTAATGCAATTAAATAAAACCAAATAAAGGGTAAAAAGATGCTAAAAATATCTGCTTTGCAAATGCACTCCCTATTGGGAAACCTGCAAGTCAATACTGAAAAAATTTTAAATTTCTACGATAGCTGCGATGCCGACATTATTATAACTCCGGAATTAGCTCTCAGTGGTTATTCACCAATGGATAATTTATATTCTGCAGGTTTTCAAACGGCTATTAAAAAATATATAGAAATTATTAAAAATCACACTAAAGGCAAAAAAAACACCCTAATACTAGGGACTCCTATATTTGAGAACGGTAAAATCTATAATGCTGCCCTTATTATCGCAGAGGGAGACATTATAGAGATTATTTATAAAAATAAACTTCCTAATTATGGCGTATTTAACGAGCATCGTTATTTTAGCGTGAAAGAATCCGGCAATATTATTAGCCTTCATAATAAAAACATCGCTCTTTTTGTTTGCGAAGATATGTGGCATAAAGAAAATGTAGATTCCTTGCAAAACACAAATATTGATTTAATAATCAGCATTAATGCCTCACCTTTTGAAATATCTAAAGAATCTACTAAGAATGATTCCCGTATAAGTATGGCAAAATATGCGGCGCAAAAACTTGCTGCCCCGCTTTTGTATCTTAATGCCATAGGCGGAGTTGATGATATTGTTTTTGATGGCGCCTCTTTTATGATGGATGCACTAGGAAATGTAATAGGCTGTTTGCAGCATGCTGCTGAGGATTCTATAATTTTTACAGTAGATAATAAGCAAACAACCCTTACAAAAGAGCTTTCACAATATTCAGACAATAAAAATCAATTAATTTATGAAACAATGCAGTTAGGGTTAAACGACTTTCTTAAGGCAGCAGGTTTTAAAGGCGTAATTATCGGCATAAGCGGCGGTATTGATTCTACCCTTACTGCTGCTATTGCTGCTGACACACTGGGAAAGGACAATGTTTTAGGCATTTCTATGCCATCTAAATATACATCAAAATTATCATACGAAATTATTGATGAAATAAAAAATACTTTGGGAATTAAAATCATAGAAATTTCCATAGATTCTTTAGCCGCTGCTTATGAAGTATCACTTGGCAATAAGTTAATTTTAAATGAAAACAATGTGCTAGATAATATCCAAGCAAGAATCCGCGGGCAAATTCTTATGGCATATGCCAACCAGCATAAAGATTTTATGGTGCTGACCACCGGAAATAAGTCAGAGCTTGCAACAGGATACTGCACTCTTTACGGTGATACCTGCGGCGGCTATAATCTGCTGAAAGATGTTTATAAAACGGAAGTTTTTGAGCTGTCTAAATGGCGGAATCAGCAGTCTGCTGTAATTCCTGCAAAAGCAATTGAGCGCCGCCCTTCAGCAGAACTAAAAGAAAATCAATACGATGAAGATTCCCTAATGGATTATAATATCTTAGATGCTATACTATATGAAATTATAGAAAAAAATGCCTCTAAAACGCATCTTTATAAATTATTTGATAACAACTTAGTGGATAAAACCATTAAACTACTAAAAAATTCGCACTATAAAAGACTGCAAAGTGCACCTGGTGTTAATATTAGCACACGACCACTTGGCAGAGCTTATTTATACAATATTAGTGATAGTTTTAAAGGAAATTAATAAAAATGACAAAATTTAAAGTGCGATTCGCACCAAGTCCAACCGGTTATCTACATTTAGGCAATGCCAGAATGGCTGTCCTAAACTATTTTCTCGCTAAAAAAATTAACGCTGACTATATTCTGCGGATTGATGATACCGATATTGGCAGGGTTAAGCAGGAATATATTGACGGTGTGCATGATGATTTAAACTGGCTTGGCATTGCATGGGTGCATGAATTTAAACAATCAGATCGTTTAAATATTTACAATGAATTTTTAGAAAAACTAAAAAAAGAAAATCTTGTGTATCCTTGCTACGAAACTGCTGAAGAGCTAGCCTACAAAAAAAAGCTGCAGATTGCTATGAAAAAACCACCTATTTATGATAGGGCAATGCTAAAACTAACAGCAGAAAACAAAGCTAAATTTGAAGATGAGGGTAGAAAACCTTATTACCGCTTAAAAATTAATTACACAGATATTGCCTGGCACGATTTAATTAAAGGCGATATAAATTTTAAAGGCGAGCACATCAGTGATCCGGTAGTAGTGCGTGAAGATGGCAGTTTTTTATATATTTTAACTTCAGTAATTGATGATATAGATGCAGGAATTACTCATATTATCAGAGGGGAAGATCATGTGGTAAATACCGCTGTGCAAATTCAAATGTTTCAATATCTAGGCTCACCAGTGCCTACTTTCGCTCATTTGCCGCTTATTACTAATAACGAGGGCGAGGGTTTTTCTAAAAGAGACGGAGCTTTATCTTTAAAAAACTTACGGGCAGCGGGTATTCACCCGATGGCAATTAATAATTATTTGTTTATGCTAGGGCTTGGCGAACGCGATAAAGTTTATCTTTATATGGAAGATATTGTTGAAGATTTTGATTTAGAAAAATATAACAGCGCAGCTGCAAAATTTGATGAAGAAAAACTGCTAAAACTTAACCTGCAGATTTTGCAAACCCGTTGTTTTGCTGAAATGTACGCCATGATAAAAAATTTATTAAATCTTGAGGTCAGTGAAAACTTCTGGGAAGTTATCAAGCATAATATTACTTCATTTGCTGATATAGCTGTATGGCATAATATTATCTATGGCAATATAGAACCAAAGGTTGAGAATCATGCTATTATAAAAATTGCACTGGAAACAATGCCGGAAACTTTTAATGCAACTGCTTGGGATACTTGGCTGACTGCAATCAAAGATAAAAGCGGCTTAAAAGGCAAAGAGTTATTCCATCCGCTGCGTATAGCATTTAGCGGCGTTGAAAATGGTCCAGATTTTAAATCACTTATTAATTTAATTGGCAAAGATAAACTAAGAAATCGGTTAAAAGATTTAATTTAATGCTGCATCTTTTTAATACACTTTCAAAAACTAAGGAATTATTTACTCCTATAGATAAAAACCGCATTACAATGTATGTTTGCGGACCTACGGTGTATGATTATATTCATATCGGCAACGCTCGTCCTATTGTGGTTTTTGATACCCTGTTTCGTTTGCTGCAGCATTTTTATAAAGATGTGATGTATGTTAGAAATATCACTGATGTAGATGATAAAATTATCAATAGAGCTATTGATAATAAGGAATTGCCAAATGAGCTCACTAAGCGGACTATTAAATCCTTCCATGATGATATTAAAAAAATTAATGCCCTTTCACCAACTATTGAGCCTAAAGCAACAGACTATATAGCAAAAATGATTGCTATGATAGAGGAGCTTATTAATAAAGGTTATGCTTATACGGTCAGTGGACATGTTTATTTTGATGTTCAATCTTACTCTAACTATGGTAAACTTAGCGGCATTGCTATGGCAGAAATTCTTCATGGCGTGCGGATAGATGTTAGCAGCTTAAAAAGGAATCCGCAGGATTTTGTATTATGGAAGCCTGCGAATAGCAAAGATAACTGCGGCTGGAATTCTTCTTGGGGTTATGGACGTCCGGGCTGGCATATGGAGTGCTCGGCAATGGCGGGAGATTTATTAGGAAAACATTTTGATATTCATGGCGGCGGAAAAGACTTAATATTCCCGCATCATGAAAATGAAATTGCTCAAAGCGTTTGTTATTTTACTGAAAACCCGCATTTGCATAGCCCTGCAACTTCTCACACTCATAATTTTATTGCTAATTATTGGATTCACAATGATTTTGTGGTAGTTGACGGACAGAAAATGTCAAAAAGCCTTGGTAATTTTACTACCTTAAACGAAGCTCTTAAAAAACATCATGGCGAAACAGTGCGCTTAACTTTGCTGAAAACCCACTACCGCAGCCCATTAGATTTTTCACAGCAGTCTTTGCAAGAATCCCAAGAAACTCTTGATAAATTTTATGACTTTCTTATGCAAAGCCAAAATATCATAACCCAGCCTTGTAGTCCTAACAAAGAATTTATAGCTGCATTAAGCGATGATTTAAATACCCATCTAGCAATCACTATTCTTCATAAAATGCTTAATGAAGCTAAGAATAACTCATCAGCTGAAGTAAAATCACAATTAATTGCTAGCGGCAATATGCTGGGATTACTGTATGAAAATCCGCAGACTTGGTTTGATTTAAAACTCTCACAGGCAAAGATTACTGAAAATGAGATAGAACAGCTTATTGACCTCCGCAATCTTGCAAAAAAAAATAAAAATTTTATAGAAGCTGATAAAATTAGAGACTATCTAAACTCTATGGGTGTTATTATTGAAGATTCCCCTAATAATACTACTTGGCGTTTAAAATAATGCTGGATAAATTTTGGCTGCATACTTCTTTAGAAAAAATGACCGATTCTCAGTGGGAATCTTTATGTGATGGCTGCGGTAAATGCTGTTTAGAAAAAATTGAGGATATTGATACTGGTGAGATTTATACTTCTGCTGTCTCTTGCCGATTGCTAAATCCTGATACTTGCAGGTGCGCATCCTATGACAATCGCTTTAAATATATGGAAGACTGCATAAAAATTACTCCAAAAAAAGTTTATGAAATTAAATGGCTTCCTAAAACCTGCGCCTATCGCCTTATTAAAGAGAAAAAAGATTTACCGGCGTGGCATCCTTTAATTACTAATAATCCAAATTCTACAATTGCCAGCGGCAACAGCGCATGTGAATTTGTAATTCACCCATCACAAATGCGCGGAGAAATTATAGACTACATTATAGATGAAGATATTTAATATTGAAATACAAGGGAATCTTTACAGTGTAAAGATTATTAAGCGAAGAAACTCCAAGCGGATTACCTTACGGGTAAATTTAAAAACAAAGCAGCCTACTATTTCTATTCCTTTTAGTGTAAGCTACTTCGAAGCTATAGATTTTTTAAAAAGCAATCATTTATGGATAGAAAATCAATTGGCAAAAACCTCTAGCATTAAACAGCTATACTTTTTTGCCAACCTGTCTGCAATTTCTATTTACGGAGAATCTTACCGCATTATAAAACGCACCGCTAAAAAAAATAAAATTACCATTAATATGAAAGAGCGGGAAATATACTTAGATTTTAAAGATCTAGCTGAAGAATCTCTAATTGAAAAAACTTTCATTAAATTTTTAAAAAAAATCTCTGCCGTTTATTTTCATCAATTATCACTAACAAAAGCTCAAAAAATCAATACAAATTTTAGCGGACTAAATGTTAGTGATACAACATCAAAATGGGGCAGTTGCTCTGCCAAGAAAAAACTGCAATATAATTATAGGTTAATAATGGCACCGATTTTTGTGATAGATTATGTAATATCCCATGAGGTAGCGCATTTAATAGAGTTTAACCATAGTGCAAATTTCTGGAATATCTTAAATAAACTTACTCCATATAGAAATGAAGCTGGTATTTGGCTAAAAAATTACGGCAAAAGTTTGTATTAGCAGCATAACAAAACTAACCTGCAGCAAGAATACTGTGAAAGTTTAAATACAACAATTGAATTTAGTCATCTAGTTCTTTAAGAAAATTTCTACTCATTTCTTCAAAGGATTTACGGGTGTTTTTATCCATATTTAAAAATTCATTAATATCATCGTCATCATCGGCGAAATCATTTTTAAAATCATCTAAGGTATAAGATCTATCTTTCTTTTTATTATTAGGATTTTTAGGGAGATTTTTAGATTTAGAAATAAAAGAATCTTCCATATAATTTTTAGCATATCCTGTATTATTGTGTTGATGTTTGTATGAACTGTTTTGCAAATCTTGAGCTTCATAGTTTTTAGCTTTCTTTTTAGAAGAAACATCTTGATCTGCATAGGCTCTAACCTTTCTGCCATCGCTTACTTTTCTTTTTACGGGCTGCAAATTCTCGCTTTTAGTATATTTTTTTCCTCGTGAAGATGATTTTTGCAATGCATAATCATAAGAATCATCATAAGTTTTAACTTTACTGCCATCGATTCTTTTATTGCGGGGCTGAACAACCTCCGGCAGTTCTTCAACTTCTTCATATTGCTCTTCATATGAATTATCTACTTCTTCTATCTGCTTCGGCTGCTTTTTTGTTCTTTTTTTTGGTTCTTTTTTAGGGAGAGGCACATATTCTTTTGAGTTTTTCTCTACAAAAAAATCAAAATCACTATCAGCACCATATGCTGACAGCAATTGCTTAATTTCACTGGTTTTTTCTTTCGTGACATTTCTAATATCAGATATATATATCTCTGTTAACTTTTCATGAGAAGTATCTCTTTCAGGCACATTTAATCTATATACTTCACTGTCAGTTTGATAATATCTTCTCTTGACAAAATCTTTTGCCAACTCGGGAATCTTATTTCTGGATTCTTTCAAAAATAAAGATTTTAGGAATCTCATAGAAAAACTCCCCATCTCCATTTTCGGTTTTTTATATTCCTCGTCGTTCATAAAGAGAACACTTCATTCCTATTATTTTTAATAATATTATACCTATTAAATTAAAAGAATCACAACCTAATTTAGATTGTGATTCTTTTTTTAACAATACTAATTTAATAAAAGCTATACTAATTTAGCAACATCTTTAGCAATCATCAACTCTTCATTAGTTGGCATTACTAACATTTTTACCTTTGAAGAAGATTTAGTAATAAGCTCTTTTTTAGATTTATTAGCTTCATCATCAAATTCAACTCCTAAATAAGCAAAAGCATTAGCAACAGATTTTCTAGCACCCACAGAGTTTTCACCTACACCTGCAGTAAACACCATAGCATCAACTCCGCCCATAACAGCAATCATGCTGCCAATAGATTTAACTAAATTGTAGTTATAAACTTTTAAGGCTTCCGCTGCAGCTGGCTCGCTTGAGGTTTCAAGCACATAAAAATCGCTGCTGATGCCACTTAAGCCAAGCACGCCGCTTTTATAATAAAGCATATCAGTTAATTCTTTAACACTATAGCCTTTGTGATTCATTAAATGCAGTAAAATTCCTGCATCTATATCTCCAGTTCGAGAACCCATCACAAGACCTTCTAGCGGTGTGAATCCCATAGTTGTGGTAAAACTTTTTCCTTCTTTCAATGCACATAAAGATGCTCCAGCTCCTAAATGGCAAATTACAACTTTACCTTTGTAAAGCTCTGGATATTTTTCTTTAAGATTCTCAGCAATATATTGATAAGAAATTCCATGAAACCCATAGCGGATAATTTTATCTTTTTCACTTAATTCGCGAGGTATGGCATATAGCTTTGTATGCTTAGGATTAGTAGCATGGAAAGCTGTATCAAAACAAGCAACCTGTTTAATATCAGGAAATTTAGACTGCAAAACTTCCATCGGGCGAATATTGTGCGGCAAATGAATTGGGCTTAAATGTTCAATAGATTTTAAATACGCAATTACTTCAGCATTTACCACTGTTGGCTCAATATATTTATCTGCTCCATGCACGATTCTATGACCGGCAGAAACAATTTTAATATCTGTATAAATTGTAGTAAGGGTAGTAATTAGATGAACTAAAATATCATCGCGGCTTAATTTGTTATCTAAAATTTCTTCTTTAACACTAGAGCCGTCTTCACTTTTTTTAATCACCATTTTTACTTTTTCTGTGCCGATTCCAGTAATTTGTCCGTAAGAAAATTCTTGCAATTTGGCTTTATCAAACAGTTTAAATTTAATGCTAGAAGACCCGGCATTAATAATAATCATAGATTCTTTATTCATAAATTTTTCTCCTTATATAGATAAACAAGCCAAAGCAGAAGACATTAATCTTGCCTTAGCATCATCGGCACGGCTTGTGAAAATTATCGGCACTTTTGCACCTAGCACAATCCCAGCCACTTCGGCTTTTGCCATATAAACAAGAGATTTAAACAGCACATTGCCCACCTCAAGATTCGGCACTAAAATTAAATCTACATCACCGGCTACTGATGATTTTATTCCTTTAATTTCTGCAGCTTTTTTAGAAATAATATTATCAAAAGCAAATGGTCCTTCAATAATACATTGTGATTTTAAATTAGCATTTTGCGCTAATTCAAATGCCTCTTGAGAGCCCAATATTTTAGGATTCGGTGATTCTACTGCTGATAATCCACCAACTTTAGGGTTTTCTATACCAATATTTTTAATAAGTTTAAGAGCATTGATAATAATTTTTTCTTTTTGTTCTAAAGTAGGAGTTATATTAATTGCCGGATCGGTTATAAATAATAGTTTATGATAAGTTGGTATTGAAAAAACAAAAACGCTGCTTACCTGCGAATCCGTTCTTAAACCAGTTTCACGCTTAACTACCGCCCCCATTAAATGGTCTGTATGAATTTTACCTTTCATTAAGGCTTGCACTTTACCTTCTCTTGCATAATCTACCGCTGTTTGAATGGTTGCAGGCTCGTCGGAACAATCTACAATTTCACATTTTGAAATATCAAAAGAATATTTTTTGGCAACTGCTTCTATTTCGTTTTTTTTGCCGAATAATACGGGATCTATCAAACCCTCAACTTGAGCTTCAAGAGGTCCGCCTAGTGATACCTCATCAATAGGATTCACCACTGCAACTTTTATTTTACCTTTTTGTTTCGCTTTTTGTAAAAGCTCTTTAAAATTAACCGCCACTATTCTACCTTTTCGTTGTTAGTTGACTTTATTACTATGAAGTAGTATAAAGCTATTTAGAGTGTTTTTCTATAATTTTTTAGAATATTTTCTCTCACTGCGTCAAATTCTGCCATTAATTTACCAAACACAAATTCCTGCTTAATAAATTTATGCTGCTGCTGCCGTAGATTCTCCATTAACTCAGTATTATTAGAAAAATATTCTAGCTTTTTAGCAATAGCCTTAGCCGACACATTCTCTATAATAGCTTCTTTAAAGGGGTTTATCTCAGGATATCCGCCACTAGATGAAGAAATTATTAAGCATTTAGCCATGCCAGCTTCCAGGGCAACCATAGGAATCCCTTCCTGATGTTTTTTAGGAATGCTTGGAAATACAGCAATTTTAGATTTTTTCAGCTCAGCAAAAGCTTCAGCATTGCTGAGATTTTTATAAATTAAGATTCGCCTCTTTTTAATTAAGCTATCTATTACAGGAATTGCTAAGATTGTATTTAAGTAGTCAACTTCTTTCTGCTGTTCCAGAGATCCTACTAAAACCCCATGCCAATCATTATTATGCTGTAAAAATATGCTTAATCCCTCAAAAAATTCTTTTATTCCCTTTCTTTTGGTAGCACGACCTAAAAAAATTATTTGATTCTCTTTAGGAACATCAAAAATTAAATTTTCATTTATATGCTTATAAGAATTATGAATCACATAGGTTTTTTTTGCATAAAAAGGATAAAAATGCTTAAATCTTTTTTGAAAATAACAAGAAACAAAAATAAACCCTGCAATTCTTCTAATTTTAAAGAATCTTTTAATATTTTTAAATACCGAAGATTTTATAAGATTCAAATGGCATATTAAAACTACTGGAATGTTTTTTACATTTGAGGCAATATCATATGCAAGATCTAAATCTAGTTCAACCTCAATTAAATCTGGCTGAATATGCTGAATTTTACTAACCGTTTCCTGTAAATAATTTTTATAAGATATGGAATAACTAATATTAGCAGATAAATCTGCATTACCTTGCTGGGTTGATTCTTTAAATTTTTCTCCAATATAAATAATATTCTCATCTTTTATTTTATCAACAGTATTCGAGGAAATAATTTTAATATCATGTTTTGAGTAATTCACATAAGGCATAGAAGCTGAAACAATAGAAGCGTTTTGCTTAATAGACAACGGATAATTATGTGGATAAACTTTAATTATTTTCATTAATGCAGAATTAGTGATTTTATTATTCCAATATTGTTAATTATAATATATAATCAATAGTGTTAAAAGAATTAAATAAAAATTTTTAGAGAATAAATGGATTACTTAGTCGTTGTATTTTTATCTATGTTAACACCTTTTACGCTATCACTTTCTGATATTGATTACAATACAGGATTTGGTGTAAAAATAAGCAATAGCACAAATGAAAATTCTTTTTCTAATAAAATATCCGCTTCATCTATTACCATAGGGTCTCGAAGCGATAGCGATGTTGTTAGCACGCAGCATTATGGTCCTTATGGGGTTTTTTATGATTTAAGCGTTGAATATCAACTATATCCTTTTATGTATAAAACCAACTTTTTACAAAATTTTTGGGTTGCTCCTAAAGCTAGCTACGAACCCTTGCGTGATTCTGCTTTAGTAATTTTGAAACCTAGAAACTCTAATAGAACAAAAGCTATCCCTATAATGTTTAACCAACATCCTTCTTTTGGATTTAATTTGGGATATGACACTTATCAATTCAAAAAAGGCGGGGAAATTATTTCTCCTTACTTTGGTATGCAGTTTATGAGAGTCGGCTATGAAGGTGAATCTAATTTTGATATGCAGGAAAGTTTTGACAGTGCTATTCAATACACTATAGGTTTATCTTACAAAATGGATTCAAATTGGGCGGCAGTAGCTGAAATGTCAACAGTATCTGTTGATTTAAGAGCTGTTGAAGGGCAAGATCAAGACCTAGTTGCTACAATTAGAAGAATGAAATTTGGAGTAGTTTATTATCTTAGTGATAGAATTGTAGCTAATAAAGAAAATAAAGATACAACTTATATTGGCATTCTTAAATCTATAGATCCTAACTTTAAAAACAGAGTTAAAGAATCTAAAAGATTAGAAGAGCAAGCAAGAGTCGAGCAAAAAGCAGCTAAAAAGCAAGCGGAATCAGATGCCAAAGCGGCAGCAGAAGCTGAGGCTGAAAGATTAAGACAGGAAGAAGCTGCTAAAACAGAAGCAGCAGCTAATAATGATGCAAATGCAACTCCTGCTCCTGCAAATGTTCCTGCTGCACAGCAACAACAATCACAGACGCAACAGCAGCCTCAAGTAAGTCAGCCTACCAGCAGATTAGGGAATCGTGGAAACTCTGCTGAACAGACATCAAGAAAAAGATTCTTAGGAATATTTTAGGTAGGATAAAATACCAATTAAAAAAGGATTTAAGCAGTGTTTCTTAAATCCTTTTTTGTTAGAAATATAGATTAGAAATAGACTTGCAAATGCAATTATCAATATCTTAAATCTTAAAGAACTATAAAGAGTATAGCTCTTTATATCAACATAATAACTTATTCAATAGATTTTGGTTTGCTGTGCCATTTATAAGCAGTTTCTACAATTTTTACAATATCTTTGTATTCAGCAACCCAGCCTAGCTCGGTTTTAGCTTTATCTGAATCTGCAACAAGAATTGCAGGGTCTCCTGCGCGTCTATCTTCAAAAATTTTAGAAATATTTTTACCGCTAACTTTTTCAACAGCATTAATTACCTCTAAAACAGAGTATCCTTTTTCACTGCCTAAATTAAAATCATTAGATTTATTATTTTTAAATAAATATTCAAGCGCCAAAATATGAGCGTTAGCTAAATCATTCACATGAATATAGTCCCGCAGACATGTGCCATCAGGAGTATCGTAATTATTGCCGAATATTTTAATATTTTCGCGTGTCCCCATAGCTGCTTCAATTACTAAAGGAATTAAATGGGTTTCTGGATTGTGATCTTCACCGATTTCTGCCTCGATATCTGCACCGCAAACATTAAAATATCTTAAATTAATGTGCTTTAAGCCATAGGCTTTATCAAAATCGGCAAGCATCATTTCTACCATGAGTTTGCTTGTGCCGTAAGGGCTAATCGGTTTTTGCGGTGTGGTTTCAAGAATCGGCAGTTTTTCAACATTACCAAAAGTAGCGCAGGTAGAAGAAAATACCAAATTGTTAAGATTATTTTCAATCATTGCTTTAGCTAAATTAAGCGAACCAACAACATTATTTTGATAATATTTAGCAGGATTTTCTACCGATTCTCCTACATAAGTATAGGCGGCACAATGCACAACTCCCGCAGGCTTAACTTTAGCAATGGCATAGTTAATATCGTGAAAGTTGTTGAGATCACCCTTAATAAAACCTCCCCATTGAATCGCATAGCGATGCCCGTAATCAAGATTATCAAAAACAATCGGTTCATAGCCTTTTTGCTTTAACATTTTAGCAGTATGCGAACCCACATATCCTGCCCCGCCGGTTATTAAAATTTTTTTCAAAGCAGCCTCATTTGTAAATTATTTATGTATAATAACATATTTCTTACTGATATAAAAAACATTTAAAGAAAATAACCCTAAACTTAAACTCTTAAAGCCAAGGGTTATTTTTAACATTGGCATCAGATTTTTTCACCGATGAAACCTCCTGTTTAGCTTGCGAAGCAAATATAGAATCCCCCCATGAAGAATTATTGCTTTTATTGCTAGGATTATAAATAGTAATTCCTAAACTGTCTGCTTGTTTTTCTAAAGCAGCAACTCTATTAGCAGTATGGGGATGGGTTGAAAAAAGCCCGTCTCGGCTGCCTCCAAAGTGATTTACAATAAACATATGCGCCGTTGCTGCCGTTTTTTGAGCTTGCTCGTGGGTATATTTAGGATTCTTTTTAATAGACTGTGAATAGCTCTCTAATTTTTTTAAAGCACTTGCTAAGTATAAAGGGTTTTCAGCTAATTCTCCGCCCCTTCTATCAGCATAATATTCACGATTTCTTGAAACTGCCATTTGAATAACCACTGCTACTAATGGCGCAATTATCATTACTATAATGGCAATTAGCGGCTGCAGTTTATTATCGCGACCGCCAAAGAGAGACATCCACATAAACATATTGGCAATCATCGAAATTGCACCAGCAAAAGTGGCAGTAATAGTGCTTATTAAAGTATCACGATGTTCTATATGCGCTAATTCATGAGCTATTACTCCGCTTAGTTCCTCAGTATTAAGTAAATCATGCAGTCCTGTGGTGATTGCCACCGCAGCGTTTTGCGGATTGCGTCCAGTGGCAAAAGCATTAGGAATACTTGTATTCATAATATACAGCTTTGGCATTGGCATATTGGCTTTGGTAGTTTGTCTTTCTACGATTTCATAAAAATCACGGTATTGATTCCTATCGGCAGCACTTGCTCCGTTCATTTTTAAAACAATTTTATCAGAATTCCAAAAAACCATAAAATTCATACCACCGGCAAGAACTAAAGCAATTACTGCCCCGCTTTGCCCGCCGATTAAATAGCCAATTCCCATAAAAAGCGCCGTAAGCGCACTTATTAACATTGTTGTTTTGAAATAATTCATAAGTTTTCCTTAGTATTATCAGTGATTTCTTATTATATAGTATAAATTACAGGGATTTGTCAAATTGATTTAAATTATATACAAAAAAAGACCAAATTTTTAAGAATTGGTCTTTTGATTATAATACTTCCTATTGTATAGCAAACTAAGCAGCTTTAGCTGTAGTTTTTGGAGGATTTCTTAAGTAGGTTTTTACTATCCAAGCGTAGCCTAGTGTTAAAACTAAAGCTATAAGTGTTTTAATAATCCACAGACTATAAGGAGTCATTGCTGAGTGAGCAGTTATACCTATGCTATCAAAAACTCGTCTCATTATACTTAAAAAGGCAGTTAATGTAATAATATAAACTGACCAATGTCTAATTAAAAGAGGTAGAATAAAACTCATAGGATAGGAAAATATCATATAAGCCCATAACACCTGCCCAAAATGATCGTTAGCACCGATAAAGGGGGCATATGAATGCCCAAAAAGACGAAACCCTAAATATAAGGCAGAATCTATCACAATAATAAATATTGCAATCTTAAATAATAAAGCTCCCTTAGAATTAACATCCATTAATCTAATGTTGCTAAAGAAATCTTCAAAGAAATTTGTTTTATATATATTTGTGGTGTTATTATTG
>WRAU01000007.1 GCA_009780035.1 Alphaproteobacteria bacterium | reverse complement strand
GCCATAGGCCTCTGCCATTACTTTCGTTATTGCCGCTGTTAATGTTGTCTTCCCATGATCCACATGTCCTATTGTCCCTACATTCACATGCGGTTTATTTCTTACATAACTCTCTTTCGCCATAGCTCTTAGTCTCCTTGTTCAACTAAAAAATTTTATTTATATGATAAAAACATAATCCTAACTGGATATTAACAAATATTGATAATATATTCAACATAATTTTTATTATCTTAAATTCACCGTTGTTATTATAGAATTTTTTGCATTTATATATCCTGCTATAAATTATATATTCCTATGGATATAAACAGTAATATATTCCTTTACTGTTTGAAATATCAAATTTCTCGGATGTTATTTTCTTTTTAATATTAAAACTTTTATTCTCTCCAAAACTTTGCTGTTTAAAAATTGCCGGCAATAAACAGTTAAGGCTTTGATTAATATCATAAGTTTGCATAAACATAACGGCAGACGAATCAAAAATCATTTTTTCATTTTGTAAAATTTTTGTATAATTATTATTATAAGCAGAAACCTTTACACTTCTATCAAAAAGCCGGACACTTAAAACTGCTTGATATTCCTTATTTTTCAACGATACCTCATAGGTATATAAAAGAATATAATCGCTGGCTTCTATATTGTTAACCTTTTCCATATTCAAATTTTCAAGACTCTCTTGAATTCTGCGCGATACCGCTAAATACTGGGAATTAGAATAATTATCAAAGCCTTTTTCATAGACAATATAATATGAGCCACTTTTAGGAATTTCGTTATGCTTGTAATAATGAACTTCTTGATAACCGCTATAATAGCTGCAAGAAACAGTAAAAAGAAGCAGAAATAATACGATAATTTTAGACATTAATTTAAATGAAAAGTTGTTCGCAGCATTAAAGCATTATTATTGCCAACTCCCCATGAACTATAATGCTCATCAGGGGTTTTATCTTTGCGGACATATTCTCTCAAACGGGTTTTTTCTATTATTAAGAACGCAGGATCCATAATAGTAAGCAAAGTCCAGCCTAATGCTTTTGATCCTAATACTTCCTCATCATTAGCTTTGATATTTTGTGAAGCATAGAAGAATCCTTCCCCGATAAAAGCTCCAGCAATTGGAGTTACGAATAAATCTTGAATTGAGGGTATCTCAGCGAATGCTTCTACGCCATATTCCCACATGAATGCTGAAGCAAAAGTTGATAACATGAACGAACCGAAAGGTCCTAAGCCGGCATTTCTACCCTGCATATAATAAACCGCACCCCAATATGGATGGGCTATATAATTTAACCAGTATTCGTCCTTATCATACACCGGAGCAGCTTTAATATTATCTACCCAACGGCTTCCTAAATTACTAATAGATGCGTCGCTTTTATCCCATTTAGTAACTTCTTCCGGCAGCATCCATAAAATAGCCACGCCGCCAATCATTGCTACTACCGCACCGGCGCCTACCACAGCTAAATAGCGCTTCGTATCATTTTTCTGTAAATACCAATAGCTGTCAATATTTGCAGTAATTTGAGAATTATCGTGCCTGTCATAAGCATCTTTAGAATAAACCGCCTCATCAGCAAATAAAGCTGTTTGCAATAATAAAAATAGAAAAAACACTAAGCATATTCTTGTTAAAAACATCACGAATCACTATAATATATTTACAACCACAGATAGATTACACCCTTATTTTGCAAATAGCAAATTAATTTTCAATATTCCTAAAACAGCTGCACAAAAATTTACATTTTTAAGTAAAGGCTAATATTTTAGATATTAGCCTTTACTTAAAATTAGATAGTTTGAAATTTATATTAGGAGCAAGAGTGCCAGTGTATAATTAACCCTTGCGGCAAAATAGAAATCCATAATCTTAGCCTTTAACAGCATTAAGGGTTATCATCATACCACTAGCCATATGAAAAAGGTTATGGCAGTGATACGACCATTTGCCCTCACTATCAACTATAAACTCAAATTCAAGGCTGTCATTCGGATCTAAATTAATTGTATGTTTAATTAAATTGTTTTTAGCACTAATTACTTTAAAGAAATGTCCGTGCAAGTGCATTGGATGCGGCATAGAAGAATTATTGGTAATTTTAACTTTTATTTTGTCTCCTACTTTTACATCTAGCTGATTTAATTTTACTCCATTTTCTTGAATTTCCCAGTTATAGCGCATATGATTGCCAACTAAAGAAAAATTATGATTCTCTACACCATTAAATTTATCAAACTGGATGAACTTCGGTGTGATAGTTTTTAATTCATTGTAAACTTGATCTATATTGTAATCATTATAATTATAAGATTTCAAAGGAACTAATGCTCCGCTGCCAATTAATACTTTAGAATAAGCGCTGCCGCCAAGGAAAAAAGCTACTAATTCGTAAGATTTAGTTTTATCGGGCATAGTTAAAACAATATCGTATGTTTCACCCATAGCTACCCTTAAATGATCCACCGCCAACGGCTTAACATCAAGACCATCGCTGGCAGCAATATTAAATTTACCGCCGGAATAAACAAAATTTAAATAGCCGTCAACATAAGTATTAACAATTCTTAGCTTTACTTTGCCGTCTTTAATTTCTTTAATTGTAATAGGATTTTCCGAGCCGTTAATTAAATGCTTAGCATAAACCACATCAGTAAAATGACCGATTCTACCATTGCTGGTATTGCCTCCGCCATTTCCCATCATATTACCCATATTGTTTCCAACAGAGCAAGAAGCATTAGAATTTCCATCAACAGGACAAGTATTGGAATCATTGTTACCCATCATATTATTAGCATTGCTGGAATTAGCATTGCCGCCATGATGTGCCGCGTGCATAATACTCATATCACCTTCCTGCAGCCTGCCTAAAATATTGCCAGCTTCTTCAGGAAGCTGACCGCCATATAATAAAACATTTTCTTTTGATACATCTTCTCCGGCATCTCCTAAAACAATGCCGCCATAAACACCCTCAGCTTCAGTTAAATCGTGCGCATGATACCAGTAAGTGCCAGTTTGCTTCACTGGTATTGTATAAGTAAATGAACCGCCTGCTTTAATAGGAGACTGCGTTACCCCCGCAACACCATCCATATTATTAGGAACTAATAGCCCATGCCAATGAATAGAAGTATCGTTCTTAGTTTTATTATTAAAAGTAATTTTTACAGTATCGCCAATATTGGCTTTAATAATTGGTCCCGGTGAGGTATTATTAAGGCGGTATGCCCTTAAATTTTTACCTTCCACTTTAATATTAACCGAAGAAATATCAATAGAATAGCTAACTTCCTTAGCAAATCCTGCCATAGCAAAAATAGATAAAACTGCAGTTAAAAATATATTTTTTATCATAATACCTCTCAATAATTTATTACTATTTATTACCAATTTTATCAAATTCATATAATAAACTCAATTAATTTAAGTTTACCCCCCCCCTGAGAAAATCAAGAGAAAACTAGATTTTTAATCTAACACTTCAATTAATTCTGGAGTTTGGGTAAAAAGAACAAAACCACTAATTTTATGATTTTTATAAATATTGGCAAGAAGGCTTTTATAAAGATTAATCTGTCTTTTATAAGCTGCCGGCATAATTTTTTTTGATTGAGAGTATTTATAGTCAATAACTATAATTTCTTTTTCTAAAATAATCAGCTTATCAACTCTTCCAGAAACCATCTGTAATATACCATTCTCAATAACAGATCCGCTTAAAGAAACCTCATTTAAATTTTTAGCACTAAACATAAAGCTGAATTTTGGATTCTTAATAATATTGTTAATATTCTGCTTAATATCTTCTTTATCTGCAGGTGCAAACAGCTGCTGCTCTAAGAAGTTATCCATAAAAATATCCGCATCATCTTTTGGAATGTAATTAATTTGTTCTAAAATTTTATGGATAATAGCACCCTTATTAACTACCAAAGGTAGAATTTTTGTGTTAAGAATATCCAGCGGCGAACTAAAGTATGGGTCTTCAAATATCAGCCGGCTAGGAGTTAAAGGCTTGCTAGGTGATGGTTCTACTGGGGCTTTTTTAAATACCCATTGAGGAATTTCCGTTGGTGTTTTAGGAGGATTGCTAGTTTTTGCGTCAGCTAAATTTTGCATTCTCCAAACTTTTTTTGAAATAAATCCAAGATTTTCATTAAAAAAATCGTCCTCTTCCTCAACTAAAACTTCAGCAATATTTGCGGTAATTGCTTTGAACCAAGTATAAGAATCACGGCTTGCTTCTGCTGCCTCTTCATTGTTAGAAATTGAGGCAATATAAAGATGCTCTTCCGCCCGTGTAATAGCTACATAAAGCAGTCTTTTAGATTCATCTAAATCTAAATTTTTATAAGTATCTTCCAAGTTTTTAATGGTCTGCGATTTTATTTCCTTTTTCGGCGCAATAATCAAAAGCGGATTATTATCATCGCGATTATACATAATATCTTTGCGCGGCGCGCGGTTATCTAAATCATTTAATAAAAAAACCACTTTAGACTGCAACCCTTTAGAGCCATGAATACTCATAAGATTTATGGAATCAGCATTGTTAGAAATTTCCCTTTTAATTGCTGAATCATAATTTTCTAAAAATTTAAGGAAAGACTGTAAGTTATCCTCATTTTTAGCCTTGAAATCAAAAATTAGATTCATAAATTCATGCAAAGGGTCTAAAACCTCTAAACCTAACCTTTGGATAAATCTGCTGATGTTAGTTTGACCATCTGTAGATTCGTAAAGAATGTGAAAAAATAAATCAAAAACACTTTTATAATCCACCATATTAAGCCATACATTCAAGGTTGCATGAATCTGCGGATGAGTATATTTTAAGTTGTTAAAAGCATCGTGTGCTGAATTATAGTGAATAATATTAAAAATATCGGCATCGTTTAAATTAAAAATGGGACTCTTTAAAATACATACCAATGAAAAGCTATCCTTAGGCTGTGATAAAAATCTTGCCGTGCAGATCATATCTTGAATGGCAATATTATTTTTAAGATTGATTCTATCAATGCCCAGCACTGGAATATTTCTATCTTTCAACAGTTTAACAATATAATCAAGCGTGATATTATTCTGCCTTTTACGATAAAGAATTAAAATATCTCCATAGGCAATGCCGTAATCCGTATGAAGAATTTCAATTTTTTTTACAATAGCCAGGGCTAGGGACTGGAATTTATCCCCCAAGGTTAAGGAACTGTCTTTATCTACAAAAATTAAAGGCCATACCTCTACACTGGCTGGCTTATTATCATGAAAAACCTTGTGGTTGGTATCTTCAGTTAAATAAGGAATTTGTGTAGTATCAAATAAATTTTTACTAATACAATTAACCATGTTAATAATGCCGGACGACGACCTAAAAGATGTATTCATCGCCAGTTGCAAAAAAGGCTTGTTAGCATTTTCAATCTTATTTTTAAGAAATTCGCGGGTTTTGCTGAAAGAATATGGATCAGCCCCTTGAAAAGAATAAATAGACTGCTTAATATCGCCAACTACAAAAATAGTGCGGTTATTTTCTTTAGCACTATAGCCGCTAAAAAACTCAGCAATTAAGGCTTTAATAATTTCCCACTGCATAGGGCTGGTATCTTGAGATTCATCAACAAGAATATGATCAATTTTCTGGTCTAGCTTATACATTATCCATGCTGACATAGCCGGATTGTTTAAAAGATCTTTTGTTTTCATGATAAGGTCATTAAAATCTAAATAGCCGTTTTCATATTTTAGTTTTTGATACCTGTCATAAATGGCTAGTGCCAGCTGCATAATAGCAAAATTTACTTCAGAGCTGGCTTGAGCTTTAATTTTTTCAATAACCGCCAAAAGAGCACTAGAAGTTTCTGCAATGGTTTCTAAAATAAAGTTTTCTTCGCCGTTTAACTTGGCAATAACCTCTTTAGAAAGAATTTTCTGCTTGGGCTTTTCTTCTTTCGTTAAAAAAAATGCCTTCCAAGTTTCAAATTGCTGTATTTTTTTACTAATAGGGTATTCTATAAATTCTACAATGGCTAAAACATCTAATTTGCTAGGTCGTAAATTTTTAGCTAGAAAAATTTTAAGACAGTCTTTTAAGTTTACCGCTGACATCTCAAGAAAATAACTCTCAAGGATAGAATCAGCGGTTAAATTAATATTGGCTTTAAGATATTTGTAAATCTCTGCCCTTAAGCCGTCTAAAGAATAATCTGTCTTATATTTTGCTGAAATTAATTCTAATTGTTCAGAGTAATTAAGAATATTTCTAATGATATTTTCAAAAGAAAATTGCGAGATATTCCTACTTAAAAGTGAAAGAATATTTTCTATGCTGCTGCTGGATTGTGAATCTTCTAAAGTAGCTTCAATAATTTCATCAGTTGCCTGCTTTTTAAGACCTGCAGCTATGACATCTTCAATTACACTGAAGTGCGGAGGAATATTAGCTTCAAGAGGAAATCTTGCTAATAGATTCTGACAGAATGAATGAATAGTTTGAATCTTTAATTCTCTTGGATGGTTAATAATTTTAGAAAATAGCTGTTTAGCTATATTTAGTTCTTCGGCATTTGGCAATCGATTAGACAATTCTTGTAAAGCAGTCTGCAGCTCGTTATCATTCATAATGCTCCATTTTGCAAGAATATTCATAAGACGGTTAATCATCTCTTGGGCAGCAGCCCTAGAATAGGTAATACATAAAATATTATCAATGCTAACCCCTTCTAAAAGCAATCGCAGCAACCTATCCACAAGGATTTTAGTTTTACCTGTGCCAGCTGAGGCGCTTACAAAAACTGAGTATTCAGGATTAGATGCCTGCTGCTGAGTGCTTGAAGCATTATTCATTTTCTGCCTCGCTACTTAATGCTAAGTTAGTGTTCCATTCATCAAATCTTATAAAGTGCTTATGCTCCACATAAACTTTTTTATCCTCTAAATTAAACTCATAAGGAATAGCATCAATATAGTATTTTGCTAGTGTGCTTTCTAATTGCAGTAAAAATTCTGGCATGAAAGCGGCAATGTTAGGAATGCCGTTGTCTTTTTTCTCCAGTCTATCACTGAATTTATTAGGAAAGAATATATACTTAGTTTCAATTTCTTCTAGGTTATGTTTTATTTCTGCAAAACCTTGATGGTATAAAATTAAACTTAAAATTAAAAGCTGCTGCCAATATTCCTCTATTTTAGAAGTGTATGTAGTTTTATAATCAAAAATGTTGATGGCATTGCTGTTTAAAATATCAATTCTATCAGCTTTGCCACTAATGGTAATTTTTATATCTCCTACTTGCACAGAAATGCTGCCTGATATTTCTGTATAAGATTTGGTAATATTTTCTAAATTTTCACTATTTAATAATTCATGAATGCCCTTTTTAATAATTGGCATTTTAAAAAGTTTAAAAGTAGGTGATGCTGTAAAATTTTTAAATTGAGCCTCTACAAGATTTATCAGCTCCCGATAAATTCTTTCAGGAGGCAAAGTTTTAAAAGTTTCAAGATTAGCAAAAAAGTTCTCTAAAGCTAAATGTAAAGAATTTCCATAATCTTTTTTATTAGGAATAGGATTTATTCTTTCTAAAGGCTTTATTTTAAGAATTCTCTCAATAAAAAATATATAAGGATTCTTCAGCAAGGATTCAAACTGTGTTGCCGATATTTTAGTCGGACGGAATTTAATCTGCGGATTAAAGCTAAGACCGTTTAATATAAGAGGCGTAAAAGTTTCAGGAATATCTATACTTTGCTGAATATCATAAAGATGCTGCTTTGTATTTAACTGCAGAGGCATGTAGTAATCTAAAAAAGTCTGCAGCTGCAGCAGCCATCTTGATGGAGTTGTAAGTTTGCCTTGATTTTTTTCGCTTCGCAATAGCAATACTTCATTTGCACCCATAATTTGCGAAAAAACATTAGCCTTTAAACCAATATTAGATTCCGCCGGCAAAAATCCTAGTTTATCCATCATGGTATAGTTTATCCAAGGATTAGGCGGAGGCAGAAAAGGCATAGCTCCCTCGTTCATATCTGCAGCAATTAGTAAATCATGCTGAATAAGGTTATTCTGCATATCGCCATAAATATAAAGTCTTGGGTGTTTATTGTAAATTTCTCTTAAGTTAGTATCAAGGATAGATTTTTTTAAAATTTCCATGTATTCATTAATGCTAACTTCACCAATAGATAAAGATTCTTCTAACAATTTGGCAAGAAGCAGCGATAGCTCTTTGCCTGCCTGTTCAGTCCACAAGGCACTTTTAGGGTTATCGGTATTAAGAGTTAAGTTTTCTGCAACTTTAATATGATTTATTAAGGTTTCTTGAAAATTAATTTTTTTATTATTCAGGCATGTCTGCTGCAGAATAAAAATTTCTGTAAAATTTACAGTAATATGGTTTAAAAAATCAAGAATATTACTTTGGATTTTTGCAGGCAGATACTCCATTTTTTGAATTTCATTTATATAGCCGGCAATAGTTTTATTATCCAGCAAATTTCTAAACAAATAAAAATCAAGATTTTGGGCAGCTCTTAAGATATTTCTTCTGCTTAAATTCATTAAGCAGAAGGGATGCTTTAAAAGTGCTAAGAAATCTTCAGGAGTAAAGCCATAAGATATTATATTCCCCACCAGTAAAAAAAATTTAGCTTGCAGAGAATTATTTAAAGAACTTCCTAAATAATCATCTATTTCTATATCCCAGCGCATAAGCAAGGCTTGCACGCGGTTAATAAGATTTTGATTATTGGTAATAAGTCCGGCTGTTTTGCCAGATTCTTCCAAAACCTCCCGCAGACTTAAGGCAATTACTTTAGCCTCTTCTTCTTCATTTTTAGTTTTAATAATGCTGAACTTATCAGCAAAAGTTTGAATATCTTGTTGAGCCGCATTTTTATAAATTACATCATCAAATACTCTATGAATAATAGCTTCTTGAAGGGTTGGAACAGTAATATCTACAACATCTTCTCTTTTAACTTCAAGTTTATTTAAAGTATAAGACAATACTTTTTGCGGATGAGTGTATTCTAAATTTTCATAGCTATCAATAGGCATAGTTTTATCAATGCCATAAAAGTAAATATCCGACTTGCTAAGGCTATTAATAGTTTTCAGCAAATTTATATTATCATCATAAAAACTCAAAAGATTTAAAGCAATAATGTGGTTTGCCGGCGGATTTTCCCTAAAAATTTTATTCTGCAGCTGCAAAGTTAATTTTTGCTGATACGCTGCATCTATACAGCCTTTTTCTTCTAAAATTTGCGGATAAAAACTCGTGGCAATATGCAGAAATTTTAATATCTCTTGCCAATGGATAGCTAATTGCGATTCTACGATATTATCTAAATTATTAAAATTTATATTTTCCCAATAAGCCTTATCTATTAAATCTCCTAAATCTTCCGCCCAAGCAAGTGATTGCGTAAAATTTAACGCTGAATCCATTTTATTTATAAGTTTCGCTAAAATAAATGAACGCTCTCTTTTAGAGATAGCCGGCTTTAAAATATCCGCAAAATCTTTTTTAAGTGCATCATTAAAAGCCACAGAGTTGTTGGCAATAATATACTGCGTATCATGCAGTGAAATAATTTTTGGTAAAATTAAAGATTTGGCTTTCGATACTCTTAAAAATCCAGTCTGCAAACTATTAACAATTCTTTGGTTAGGCGTAAGAATTAAATAATTAAAAAGATTCTCTAAATTATCTTGATTATCGTTTAATATTTTCTCGCAAAAAACATCAATGAAAGCTCTATCAAATGGAATATTGTAAATCATTGTTTTGCCAATTCTTGTTGAATTTTTATAAAAATATCTTCATATTTTTTCGAAAAACTAATTGCCATTTTCCGCCCAGCAGATTCATTAAAAATGCTAATTTTAACAAAATGTTTAGGAGCATAAGAGCCTAATTTTTCCGCCCACTCAATTAAACAGGTCTGCAATAAAATTTCCTCAAGCCCTAATTGAGATAACTCTTGCAAAGTTTCAATGCGATATAAGTCTAAGTGATAAATTATGCCATTAACACTATTATATGATTGAATAATCGGGAAAGTTGGGCTGGTAATATTCTGCGGAATTTCTAAAAGGGCATTAATAAAAAATGAAGCAAAGGTAGTTTTGCCAGCCCCTATATCGCCGCTTAATAAAATTACTGCTCCGTATAAATGTTTGCTTAAGGCTTCAGCAATTCTTTGCGTATCTTTAATTGTATTTAATTTATAAATTATTTCCATAGAATTAATTATAGACAAAAATCAAAAATTATTCCACAATTGAGTGATAATTAATTTCCAAATTATACATGTAATGTTTCATGCGGAACATTTTGCAACAAATATGTTAGGAGTAAAATTTTGCAAGCATATAATACTGATGTTTTAATTGTAGGGGCAGGTCCTGTTGGAATTTTTAGTGTTTATCAGGCAGGGTTTTTAGGCATGAAAACCATAGTTGTAGATGCTCTTGCTGAAATTGGCGGACAGCCCATTGCTTTGTATCCTAATAAATATATTTACGATATTCCGGCATACCCTAAAATTTTAGCATCAGATCTTATAGATATGTTAATGAAACAAGCAACGCCATTTATGGGTGATGATAGCGGCACATTCCTTTTAAACTCCCAAGTATTAGAACTTACTCGGGAAGATGATGAATTCAAACAGTTTTGTGTTAAAACATCTGCCGGTGATACCATTTATGCAAAAGCAATTTTAATTTGTGCCGGTGCCGGCGCTTTTGGTCCTAACCGCCCGCCGTTAGAAAATATAGAGCATTATGAAGGCAAGTCTGTGCATTACTTCATAAAAAATCCGGAAATTTTTAGAGATAAAAATATCGTAATTGCCGGCGGCGGTGATTCTGCAGTTGATTGGGCAATTGAACTGTCTAACATTGCTAAGAAAATTTATATGGTGCATAGAAGGGATAACTTCAGAGCTGCCCCCGCTTCGGTAGAACAGCTAAAAAAACTAGCTGAAACAAATAAAATTGAATTAGTAATTCCTTTTATGCTCGATGCAATAAGCGGAGACGGTGCAAATCTTAAAAGCGTTATTCTTAAAGATTTAGACGATAATAAAAAAGAAATTGCAGCCGATCATCTTTTAGCTTTTTTTGGATTATCCCGCAGTTTAGGAGAACTTGAAAACTGGGGTTTTAAAATTAATAAAATCCATTCTTCCATTGATGTTCAAATTCCAACTTGCGAAACCGCTATAGACGGTATATTTGCGGTTGGCGATGTTGCACAATATAACCATAAACTAAAATTAATTTCTACCGGGTTTGCAGAAAGCTCTATGGCGCTTCATGCGGCATGGAAGTATGTTTTTCCAGATAAACCCTTTCATTTTGTGCATTCTACTTCTAAATAAAATTAATATTGCTTGAATGTAAATTTGTATATATATTTTTTTATTTTATTTCTATAATTTCTTATTAATTTATTTTATTAAGTAGAGTTTTATGCTTAAATTTTTATTTGTTTTTATAATTCCGTTTGGGCTTGCCCTTAGTTTCAATGTGCAGCCAGCGCAGGCTGCTTGTAATCCTAGCACGCCTTCTAATGGATCTATTACCATATCTAACTGCAATTGGGATAGCAGTGATCCTTTTGAATATACCGATACAAACTATACTGGAAACCTAAATTTTAATATTGTTTCAGTAAGCGGAGATATTGCAGAAATCGGCGGCATTAAAGGTCAGCCGTCTATATCTTCCAACTATAGCCACAATGTAGTTATAACATCTTCTAGCCTAAATATTGGCAAGCTATTTAACGATGTTGCCTCGGTTGGATCTTTAGAATTAAGAAACAGTTCAACCATAACCTTTAATGGCGAAGGCTTGCAAACCGATATTGTTAAGCTGACGCTTTCAAAGCTAATTTTAGACGGCACTTCCCAAGACAATAAAATCAACCAAAATCTTGAAATGGATGATAAATCTAGCTTAGTTGTAGATAAAGGGGCAACTTTAAATGCTGCTTTATTAACCGATAAGGAAATTAAAGGCAATTTAGAAGTTTTAAACGGCTCTAGCTTTATTTTAAACTATAATGATACCTCAATAGACCCGAATGACCCCGAAAAATCAACTCCTTTTAAAATTGCCAGTTTAAAATTAGATGGTAAAGATTCCACATTAATTAAAGATGGCAACGGCGAAGTTGTAATTGCTAAATTTATGCTGCAGTCCCCTGCTGGCGAAGATTTTAAAATAGTGGTTAATGACGGTATTTTAAATGTAGGAGCAGTTGGCAACCAATACGATAAATCTAACAATAGCTTCACCATTAATGGCGGTCAGCTGAAATATAGCAGCGGTGATTTTAAAGCTAATGTAGCCAATGGCGGTGAAATTTATTTTTCTTCGAAAGAAGCCTCTTCTAAGCTGGAAATTAATTCTAACACTGCTGCTAATCCTAATCCAACTCCCGAAGGCACACTAATTACTGATGGAAAAAATCTTAACCTTTTCAATACTAATTTAGACAAACTCATTGTTAAATCTGGTAATGTAGTTATTAATACTCAAAACTCTAGTGAAACAAAAAATACTAACATTACTAATTTAATTATTGAAGGAGGCAATGTTGCTTCAGGAACCCTTTCAAATAACGGCGCTTATTTTGAAAACATTGAAATATCTAATGGCGGTCAGTTCTATTACGATACCAATGATTTCAGCAATTTAAACTCCCTAAAACTTTCTAAAAAAGGCGAATTCATCTTCCGCGGCAGTAAGGCTTTAACTCTTGATGGTGTTGAGGGCATGGGGAATGCTAATGATGAAAATGGCGGAATTATTACTATTAATTCTAGTGCCAGCGGTCTTTTAACCTTAAAAAATTCTCACATACAATTAATTAATTTAACCGCTTATAATAAGAATGGCGAAGATATATTAAATATTGATAATTCTAATACTATCGGCGAATTATCTATTAACTTGACGGGCAACAATTCTATGGCAATTGACGGCTCTTTCATTAATCAAGTTAGCATGATCAGAAGCGGCACCCTTAACATTGAAGGAAACGCTGAAATTAATACACTTATTATAAACAGCGCTTTCACACCTAAGATTAATATTAAAGGCGGCGCCATAATTGAAAATGTTGCGCTTAATAATTCCGGCACTGTGGAAATAGACGGCAATGCAACAATTAAAAACCTTAATTTAATAGGCTCTGAAAAAGTTAATATTGGCGGCGGCAGTATAGATAGTTTTACTATCGGCTCTAAAAGCAATAGAGCTGAAGTAATCATGAACGGCGGATATATCGGCACTTTTCGGTTAGAGCAAGCTATCGAAAAATTAGAACTGCTGGATACTGAAATTGATACCTATGAAATTGCTTTAGATACTGATGATAAAAAAGATCCGCAGGTTTTTGATTTTACCCAAGAGAAAGTTTCAAACCTAATTATAAACGGTAAAAGATCTATTGTTAATATTGGCGTTATTTCTGATAAGCCAGATAATTCAAAAATTCCGCATTTAGAAACCATCGTGCTCGATCAAGGCACTTTAAATTATAATTTTGATAGAGACAACTTTATTCAAAGCATTACAACTACGCAAGATCATCCATTATATCCGCAGGAAGATTGTTCTACCGCCGAAGATGAAAAAAAATGCAATGAAGAAAATGCTAAAAAGCCTATCTTTGATACAGAATTTAATATTAATGCCGGTGATGCTACTTTAACCGCAAATGATATTAAACTAGAAAATATTAATCTGCAAAGCGGCTATGTGCAGGTTAATAACAATTTTGAATCCGAAAGAAAACTAACTATTGCTATTAACGGCGATCAAAAAATAGAAGATGCTAACAGCAGATCAAAAATAACCGTAGACGGCGATGTTAAGCTGGGCGGCGAATTAAATGTAGAGTTTAAAGACACCTACGATTTCCTATTGGGAAAGGATAATCAGTTTGCCCTTATTGAATATGCTGGAGTTCTTGATAAATCTACCGAATTTAAGTTCTTAACCAATCTTTCCTATTGGTTTGATAAGAAAGAAATTCTTTGCGAGAATGGCAAATGTAATTACACCGATGGTTCTAATAATAATGAGCCATTTTATATTAATATCCCTAACAATGGTTTATTAGTAGGAATTAATAGAAGACTTCTTTACACCGCTGTGGTAGAGCAGAATGGCGGCGGCACTAGCGGCGGCATTTATGAAATGGCACAGCTTTTAGATACTATGATTACTTACAATAGAGCTCTTAATAACGACATTCCTGCATTTGATTGCGATACACAAGGAGCAGGAGCTTTCCCTTGCCATATGGCAAAAATTATTACCGGTCTTGATACTAGGTCTGCTGACGGCAATGCCCTTATTATTAACATTTCTAAACTTATGCCGGTTAGCCATAGAGTTTATGCTAATTCTATTCATACCAACAATCAAAAAAATATAGATACACTCTCCAGCGAATTAAGAGATTTTACCAATTTAGAAGATAATCTATGGGTAAAATTAAATCAAACCATTGCGCGTCTTGGCGATAATAAAGATGTTATCGGCTATACCGAAAACTCTAACACCATGCAGCTAGGATATTCTAAAATTATTTCTTCTAAAGCCATTGCCGGAGCATCAGTTAGTTATTTAACCGGAACTTTAGACGGTGCGCATTCTAACTTTAATGAAGATTTTATAACACTGAATGCTGCTGTAGGAATTGATTATTTATTTACACCGAAAATTTACGGTAAAACTGTTTTCAATTACTCGCAAACCCAGTTCGATAATACTAGAAATTTAAACTTTATTAAACAGTCTAATACTTCTAAATTAGGTTCATCTTCTTACACCTCACATATTGAAAGCGGTTATATATCTACATTAGATGAAAGATTCTACAACTTTAACGCCACCTATAGCACCTTTTACTCGCTTGGATCTATTGCCATTAACAGCTATAGCGAAGAAGGAGTTGCCGGCAAACTGAATGTTGACGGTGCAAGCATTTTAGTTCACGATTTAGGCATAGGAACAACTTTTGATAAAGAAATATTATATGTTAAAGAAGGGATTTCTCTGAAACCTACATTTGCTTTAGCCGCAGGCATTAGATACTACTCTGGCACCGAAACTAATTTTAAATTCCAAGAGATAGATTCTAATAAATTTCGTATAACTAATGGATCTTACCTGCCGATATTTGTTAAATATAAAATGGGTATAGATTACATTGCCCCTTGGGCGAATATCTCGGTTTCTTATAGATTTGAAACTGATGCTAATAAATATAATGATTCCTCATTCTATTTGTCATTTAAGCACTCGTTTTAATTATTGTGATACGAGAACAAGCTCCTGTCATAATACCGTGTTGCAGATGTATGATAGTAATTAAAAAAATAAGGGAATGTTTTTATTCATTCCCTTATTTTAACAACATAACCATCTAGTTAAGACTATTTCTTTCTTGAAAAAACTTTACCAAAAAAACCTTTCTTTTCAACATTTTGGGCTTTTATATAATTGCTTTTTGCATCTCTATCAATTTTTTCGGCTTCATAATTATCTTGCTTCATTTTTTTATCATGTATAGATCTTGAAGCAGTTTTGTATTTATCGTAATCTTCATTTTGCGGAATAGCCGATCTTGAATTCATGCTTTTATAAACAGAAGATTTGTTGGTTCCAATTCCTTTAGACGATTTGCTATATCTGCTGCGTCCAGAAGTGCTTGGCATTTCTTCCATTACATCATCAACTTCTTCTTCAGCTCTTTCTTTAGATCTGCTGCCCCTAGAATGTGCAGAATTTCTTGAGCTTACTTCTTGCGTTTTATTACGAGAACCGCGTGAACCTCTTGATGCCCTGCGGCTGGATTCTTTTCTGTCTCTGCCTTTATCTCTGCTTTGGGAAGATTCTTCTTCATTTTCATAGTCCTCATAATCTTCTTCATAAGAAGATCTGCCGTTTCTCATTCCCATGCTGTGATTTTTTTTGCTATGATGGTTTAACGAACTTTTAGAACCCCCTCTTGAATTGTTTCTGCTGTCGCCGTGGTCGCGGTCGTCTTTTCTAACTCTTTCTTCTTCACGACCTCTGCCTGCTGAAGAACCGTTCCCATTAGGACGCCCGTGCTGCATTCCGCCGCCAAAGCCAGAAGACTGCTGCATAGATCTGCCGCCCATACCGCTTCCGCCAAAACCTCTGCCGTTAGAGCCATTAGAAGAATTATGCTGAGACTGTTGAGGTCTGCCCATTCCCATGCCGCCAGAAGAACCATTAAAAGAACCTCTTCCCATAGAATTGCTATTACCGAAACCAGAATTCATTCTGCTATTGCCGCCGCTAAAGCTGTTATTGCCAAAACCAGAACCCATTTTATTATTACCGCCGCCGAAACCGCTTGAAAAATTATTATTATTAGAGAAACCTCCAGAAAAATTAGAAGAATTATTCGGACGGTTAAATGAATTCATATTGTTGCGATTGTTAAACATATCTGCTATTTCTCTTTTAATTTTAGTTTATATTAATTTTTATGTTATAATTAACATTGTCTATCAGCATTATATCATAAAATTTATGAAAAAAACAATATAAAAATGAATTATCTAATACTAAATAATAAATACCTAGCAGATTCCAGTCTTTTTAGAATTGGGCAAGGCTTAAATATCGGGCTGTTGGGAGGATCTTTCAATCCTCCGCACATCGGACATATTTATTTGTCTATGCAGGCAAAACAAAAGTTAAATCTTGATATGGTAATATGGATGATTACCCCACTTAACCCCTTAAAATCTAAAGAGAAAGACTACACCGATTTAAAAAAACGCCTAAAATTAGCTCAAGAAATTACTAAAACTTATAATTTTATTAAAATAATTTCTATTGAAGATTCTTTTAATTTACACTACTCTTACCTTATCTTGCGGAAAATAAGCAATTTAATTGCCAAAAACAATAAACTATTTTGGCTAATGGGAGAAGATTCCTTGTCAAATATCCATAAATTTAAAAATTGGCAGGAAATAATTACAAATTATGATTGTCATATTTTTGCAAGGAATCCTAAAACATATGAAACTTTTTTTAAAAAATATGCAATTTTAAACAAAAATAAAAAAATTATGGTGCATCTGATTCCTAAAAACCCATTATCTTCCACAAAAATTAGAGAAGGAAAATTAAATATTCATGAATGAAACACTAAAGAATCTTGTTTTAAATACCTTAGAAGAACAAAAAGCCATCAATGTGCTAACCTTTACCTTAGGCGGCAAAAGTGATATTGCCGATTATATTATAATTGCCACAGGAACATCAAGCCGCCATTTATATACCTTAAGTGAAAAAATTCATCGGGCGGCTAAATCAGGGGGAGCAAAAATTTTAGGAATTGACGGCGAGAATGACGGTGATTGGATTGTAATAGATTTGCAAGATGTTATCGTGCATTTATTCCGTGAGGAAGTGCGGGAATACTACAAACTGGAAGAAATTTGGCAATAAATGAATATTACTGTTATTGCCGCCAGCAAAATTAAAGGTGATTTGCCGATTGGCAAGCTCATAGCCGAGTATCATAAAAGATTTACCAATATCCGCCTTGATATTGTTGAATTTGATGAAAAAAATTTAAATCAGCAGAAAATTAACGAAAAAATTTTCTCATTAGTTAAGCCTAATTGTTTTAAAATTATGTTAGATGAACAAGGGCAAATCCTTTCAACACAAGGGCTGAAAAAATTTTTAGTCGATGTGCAGAAACCAATTGCCTTTTTAATTGCCGGCAGCGACGGTTTTTTGCCGGAATATAAAGCTAAAGCAGATTATATATTGTCTCTTAGCCAACTAACTTTTCCCCATCAAATTGCCCGGCTGCTTCTAGTAGAGCAGCTGTATCGGGTGCAAAGCATAATAAATAATCATCCTTATCATAGAGAATAGCATAAAATTTCGTCATGCCATGAGAACCTTCAGCCACGGCATCCATGTAATTAAATCACAAATAGATACCTGCTTTCGCAGGTATGACGATTTTGCTTAAAATTTTTTCATAATAATGTTAAACTATGAAAATATTTAAAAATTCGAGGTTAGATAAATGACAAAGAATACGCAAAAATTAATTCTAACAATATTAGACGGATGGGGATATACCGAAGAACACGCTGAATTTAACGCCATCGAGGTTGGTAAAACTCCTAATTGGCATAGAATTTCTACTGAAAATCCCAACGCCACTTTAATAACTTTCGGCGAAGATGTAGGGCTGCCAGAGGGTCAAATGGGCAATTCTGAGGTTGGACATACTAATATTGGGGCTGGGCGGGTTGTTTATCAGGAATTGCCGCGAATAAATAAAGCTATTAGAGAAGGCGAATTTGCCGCTAATAAAAAAATTACTGAGGCTATCAGCAAAGCCCAATCTACAAAAGCAAGAATTCATGTTATGGGGCTTTTTTCCAGCGGCGGCGTGCATTCACATTTTCATCATATGCTTTATGCTGCTGAGATTTTTGCTAAAAATAAGATAGATGTCGTGCTGCATCTTTTTACCGATGGTCGTGATACGCCTCCGCAAAGTGCAGTTTCTTATACTGCTGAGCTAGAGAATCTTTTAGCAAAATATCCTAATATTAAAGTAGGAACAGTAAGCGGACGCTATTATGCTATGGATAGAGACAAACGCTGGGAGCGCATTGAATTAGCTTATAACGCTATGGTGCTGGGAGAATCTCCAAAAACTTTCAGCTCTTTTAAAGAAGTGCTTGAAGATTCTTATGCGGCAGAGGTAAACGATGAATTCGTGAAACCAGTGGTAATTCAAGGCTATAAGCCTATGCAAGACGGCGATATGCTCTTTATGATAAACTTTAGAACCGATCGTGCAAGACAAATTCTTGATGCCCTTGTTATGCCAGATTTTAAAGGCTTCACCCGCAAAAAAGTTATTAAATTCGGCTATTCCTTAGGCATGGTAGCCTATTCAGACAATCTCGCCGCAAAACTTAACACGGTTTTTGCAGCAGAGAATCTTGAAAATACTCTTGGCGAATGGCTTGCTAAAAAAAATCTGCGGCAGTTAAGAGTAGCAGAAACTGAAAAGTATCCGCATGTAACTTTCTTTTTTAGCGGCGGACGCGAAGAACCATATGCTGGCGAAGAAAGAATCCTTGTGCCCTCGCCTAAAGTTGCCACTTACGACTTAAAGCCGGAAATGTCTGCTTATGAGGTTACCAGTCAGCTTACTAAATATATGCAGGATAAAGCTCCAGAATTTATAGTGGTAAATTATGCCAACGGCGATATGGTAGGACATACTGGCGTTTTATCGGCAGCAGCTCTTGCCGCCGAAACTGTGGATAAATGTTTGGCAGATTTAGAAAAATGCGTTAAAGAAAATAACTATGTATGGATAATTATTGCCGATCATGGCAACTGTGAAACCATGTGGGATTTTATCAACAATGTTCCGCATACGCAGCATACCACTAATTTAGTTAAAGTGGTGCTGGCAAATCAGCCTGGCACAAACTTTAAACTAATAGACGGCAGATTGGCAGATATCGCTCCTACTATCTTAAATTTAATGAATGTGGAAGTCCCTGCTGAAATGGACGGTAAATTGCTGCTTAAAAAGTAATGCTGTGCTGAAAATCTGCAAATTAATCATAATTATCATTGCTCTTAGCGCTATAGAGACTAAGAGCAATGCTGTTTTATCGCAAAATGATTTGATTGCCATTTCTGAAAGATTAAGGCTTAATGAGCTTGAGCTGCAAAATTTAGAAATTTATAAGAATCTTCTGCAGGCACAAAAAAAACAAAGAGAAAAACAGCTGTCCGCCTACAAAGCAACTATCAGCCGCAATATTGTTTCCCTTTATAAATTAAGCACCGCCTCACTAAAACTGCTGCTTTATAACGAGCAGTCAAAACGCGATGCTTTAATTTCTTACTCTTTTTTTACCTATTATACTAAATATATTGAAGATGAGATTGAAAAAATCAAAGAATACATTGTTTTAATTCAAAAAAACAACGCAGAAAGCCAAAAAATTGAAAAAAAAATTTTATACACTAATCAAGCAATTAAAAAAAATACAGAAATTCTCAGAGATTTTTTAAAAAACAGCAATCATAATTTAGCAGAAGCACAAGAACTTAAAGATTCTAATGAACGATTAATTAAAGAATCCTCAAGTTTAGCTAACCTTATTCAAAATCTTAATAAAAAGCATTATACCAAAAATGAATTAGCCTCTGATAATAAAGTTTTAGCTGAACGAGGAAACTTTATTGCTCCTAGCGCCGGCTTTTTAGAATCCCCTTTCAAAAAAAGCCCTAATCGGCTTTATAAAAATGGGATTGTGCTGCTAAATCTTCCTAATTCACAAGTTGTAGCTCCTTTTGATGGTGAAATTCTTTTTATCGATGACTTTGAAAAATTCAATAAGGTAATTATTATTAAACATTCCTCTAGTATTTATTCGGTTATATCAGGAAATGTATCTCCTCTTGTAAAACAGCAGCAGCTGGTAAAAAAACATGAACCCATTGCTTTATCAGGCAAGAATTTAACACCAATTTATTTTGAAATAAAATACGATAATAAATCTGAAGATCCGGTTATGTGGTTTGAAAAAAGAGAAAAACCATGAAAAAAATTTTAATCATTATATTTCTGCTTATTATAACTGGAATTGTCTTGGCTAATTTCAATAAAACTGCAAAAACGCAGCCAATGGAGAAAGATGTTTACGAATCCATTAATCTTTTCACTACCATTCTATACGAAGTGAAACAATCTTATTATAAAGATATACCCATATCAACCCTAATTAATTATGCTATTGAAGGCATGCTGGAAAAATTAGATCCTTACAGCAGCTATCTTAAAAAAGAAGATTTTAAAGAGCTTAATAACTACACCAATGGTGAGTTATACGGCGTAGGGATTCAATTTTTTAAAAATAAAAATAATATGATTGAAATTCTGTATGTGGTTGACGGCTCGCCGGCAAAAAGAAACGGCATTCATTCGGGCGATATATTATTAAGCATTAATAATAAGCCCGTAAGCTACCTATCGGTAATGGAAGTATCGCAAAGGCTGCAGGAAAAAGATAAAAATATCCGCATGGATTTAATTCATGAAAATAATCGCTCATATCATATAACTCTTAATAAAGAAAAAATTAAAATAGATGATATTTCCACAAAAAAATATGGCAATATTTTATATATTAAAATTCCAACTTTTAATAAAAATACTGCCATTGAACTAAAAAAAGTTATTAATAAAAACAAAAATATCAGCGGAATAATTTTAGATTTAAGAAATAACGGGGGCGGTCTTTTAAATCAAGCAATTTTTGCAGCTGACCTATTTTTAGATAATCGGCTGATTGCAAAATTAGAAAACAGCAATATGTCTCATGAAGAAATTTTCACATCAAAACCAGGGGATATTTTAAACGGGCAGCCGATTGTAATATTAATTGATGAAAGCACCGCTTCTGCATCAGAAGTTTTAGCAGGATCGCTGCAGGAAAATCATCGGGCAACAATTGTTGGCACTAAAAGTTTTGGCAAAGGTGTAGTGCAGGATATTCTAAGCATTGGTAATGGAGATTATCTTAAGCTAACCACTTCGGAATATCTGCTGCCATCTGATAAAAAGGTTGACGGCGTAGGAATTATGCCCGATATAATTATCTTCAAAGACGGGAGCATTTGTAAAAACTGCACCGATTCTAAATTAAAAGAAATGAAAGGGCTAGAAAACAATTTTGTTGCAAAAGAAGGCTCGGCAATAGACTATCAACTTAATAAAGCAATAGAAATTCTGCAAACTAAGGAGTGAGTGATGTATAGAAAAGGAGTCGGAGCAGTTATTATTAATAGCGAAGGGAAAATATTTATGGGAGAAAGGCTTGATATTAAAGGTGAGTGGCAGATGCCGCAAGGAGGGCTTGAAGCCGATGAAAAACCAGAAACAGCAGTATTTAGAGAAATGCTCGAGGAAGTTGGCACTAATAAATTTGAAATTATCACTAAAACTGATTGGCTAAAATACGAACTTCCAGAGGGTTTCCGCAAAAATTTTTGGGGAGGAAAATATATCGGGCAAGAACAAGTTTGGTTCTTTTTAAAATTCTTAGGAGAAGACGGCGATATTAACCTTAATGCCGATGTAAAACCTGAATTTGCATGTTATGAATGGGTTGATACAAAAACCTTACTTGAACGCATTACCAAATTTAAAAAAGATGTTTATAAGCAAATTGTTGATTTCGGCATGGCTAATAAGATATTTGATAATTAATATATAACTCGTCATACCGGCTACGCCTGTATCCATTGAAGAAAAGATGCCGTTTGCCAACAGCATGACAGTTGGTTTTGGTCTTCACTTTATCTTAATTAAAATACGGCTTTGATGTTAAAATTATAAAGCATAGTGCCGTTATATTTTTTTATGCTCTAGGCATAATAATAATTTTCATTTTTTATTCCTGAGATTTTATATATTCAGCCATTTCTTTTTTAAAATCTTCATAGCTACGACCTCTCCCTGCCTCCATATCATCAATTCCTTCTTGAATGTTGTCTAAAATCAGTTTCTCTTTCGCGATATAAGCCCGCATGGCTTTATTGATAATATAGCTTCTGTCTCTATCTTGCATTTTGGCGAATTTATCTATTTCAGCTATAACTTCTTCACTCATTCTAACGCTTACAATTTTCATAACTATCTCCTTGTTGTATTACGATGTAATTTATTGTAATACAATCTCCAAAAGCGGCAAATTATTTTACCATTTCTTGATAATTATTAATAAGCGAAACACAAATTATATTAGTTATACACATTTAAGGTTTGCCTGCTTTTTGCTGCATGAAAAAATAGAAATTACACAATCAAAATCACTCAACTCCAGTAAAATCCGTAATTTATAAATTCTATTTAAAAAATAGGCAAAAAATTATTTTCTTGATACAATAAGAATTGTAAAATTTATCCACAAATCTATCCACAGATTCAGTGGATAAAAAATTAACTATTGATTCGCAGTAATAAATAAAAAGCCTGCAGATAGAAAATATAAAATAATAAAATAGTGCTTGACAACTAAAACCGCAGTTTAAGATAAAACCCCATAAATCCATGTCAATAAAAAAAAATCAACTGCCTAAAATAATTGGTAAAGACCTTATAAAAAACCTATCTGCCGATATTCCGCTATCAGCCGGCATTTACAAAATGATGGATTCGCAAAGAAAAATTATCTATATCGGCAAGGCGAAGAATCTAAAAAATCGTATTACCTCCTACTCTAACCTTCACCTGCTGCCGCGCACAGAGGTAATGGTTAGCTTAATTAATCATATTGAATGGGTAATTACTAAAGATGAACAAGACGCCCTGCTTTTAGAATCCGATTTAATAAAACACTTTAAGCCCCGCTATAATATTCTGCTGAAAGACGATAAAGCGTTTCCATTTATTAAAATTGAACACACCAACGACTTTCCTAGAATTACCAAAATTAGAAGCAAAAACGGCACGCCAGATAAAAACACCTTTGGACCATTCGCCTCCGCCGTAAATGTTGAAGAAAGTATTAAGGCAATTCAACGAATGTTTCATCTGCGCAGCTGCTCTGATACCGCCTTTGAAAGCCGCAAACAGCCTTGTGTATTATATCAAATTAAGCGGTGCTCTGCTCCTTGTGTTAATAAAATATCTAAAGCAGATTATGCAGAAAGCCTTAAGCAGACTGTTTTCTTTTTAAAAGGATCTACCGATAATCTTAAAAATGAATTGAAGCAAGCCATGCTTGCCGCCAGCCAAAACAACAATTTTGAACAGGCGATAATTTTTCGTGAACGCATTAAAGCTCTATCGCAGCTGAATGCCTCGCAAAGCATTATGCTGGATAACAACGAAAATTCCGATTTTTTAGCCCTAATAGAACACAACGGCTATTATTTATTTAAGGTTTTTATGTTTAAAAACGGGCATAATTACGGCAGCTTAGATTTTCCCAGTAAAATTTTACTTGAAGAAAGCCAAGAAAACGCTCTGTCTTCTTTTATTACACAATTTTACGATAACCGCGATATTCCCGATAAAATTTATACCAATATTGCCTTAGAAAAAGAATCTACGGAAATTCTACAAACTTTTCTTAAGAATCAACGAGGTAAAAAGGCGGTTATCAGTAATCCTAAAAGCAAGCGATCAGCTGAAATTATGGATATTGTGGTGCGAAATGCTTTTGAAAGCCTTAACAAATATGAAGAAAAGTCGCAAAAATGGCAAAAGCATTTTGCAGACTTGCAGAGTTATTTTAAAATTTCTCAGTCAATTACTAAAATTGAGGTTTACGATAACTCGCATCTCTATGGCACTTTTCCGCTGGGAGCAATGGTTTCCGTTAGAGTTTATGGCTTTGAAAAAAAGGAATACCGCACCTTTAATTTAAAAGATGAAACCATAGATACGCGGGACGACTACGCAATTTTAAGGCATACTCTTTTAAGAAGATTTGTGAGAATGCTGAAAGAAAATCAAGAAATTCCGCAGCTGGTTTTTATAGATGGCGGCAAGGGGCAGCTTAGTATCGCTATGCAGGTTTTGCATGAATTAAATATATCTAACATAAAATTGGTGGCTATCGCTAAAGGAGCTGATAGAAACGCCGGCGAAGAAACTCTTTTTACTGATAGCGGGGAAGAGCTGCACCCCAATAAATTTTCTTCCACATTGCATTTTATTCAAATGATTCGTAATGAAGTCCATCGCCATGCGGTTAAAAGCGTTGCTAAACGCAAACTAAATTCTCTGACCAAGTCATCAATTGATAAAATCCCAGAAATTGGCAGCAAACGAAAAAAAGAGCTGCTTAACTATTTCGGCTCTATTGAAAAGGTAAAAGATGCTAGCATTGAAGAATTAAAAAAAGTTAAGGGTATTAGTGAAAATATTGCCAAAAATATATTTAATTACTTTCATTAGGTTATGCCATAAACCCGTCATACCGTGTGCAGACGGTATGACGGAATAGTCTATTTTACGAAATAAATATTAGCGTAATAATTAAATTAAATAAAAAGCCAATAAAAACTGGTAGCGCGGTTCTTTTCATAATGTCAAACGGGCTCACCTTAGCAATACCGGCTACTGCTATTACTACACCGCTTACCGGAGACATCGCCCGCCCCATATTAGAGGCTTGCAGCATTGGCAGCATCATAGTAGTTCCGCTTATGCCCAAACTTTTTGCTAAAGCCGGTATCATAGGAGCAAATGCCAGGTAAATTGCATTGCCAGAACCGGTCATAAAAGCTCCGCCTAAGGTTATAACTGCTAAAAGAACAGTCATAAAGTGCGATGGCAAGCCGACATCTTTTGATAAATTAATCATATCATCAATAATGCCGATTGCCATTAAGCCATGGGCAAAAAAACCGGCTGCTACTAAAAGAACCACCACAGAGGTAAAAGAATCTCCCATTCCTTTAAAAAAACTTTCAAAAGTGCTGCATACTTCTTTGAAATTTCTTTTTACACATAATTCGGAAATAAATATTATACCTATAGATAATAAAACCACCACATTTACACTCAAAGTAAAGCTAAAGCCTAACTCGTCCATAACTACCGGCGAAAACACTATCGCAAATATAATTGGTAAAAATGGGAATACGGCATAAAATTTAGGGGCAGTTAAAGTATCAGCACTTGTGTTGAGCTCTACAGGTTTAAAGCCGATTTTTTTATCCATATATTTTTGCCAAAAAACATGAGCTATGCCCACAACTAAAATTGTTGCCAAAGCTACCGGCAGAACTTTATAAAGTGTAAATACTAGCAGATTTTCTCCTAAAAAGTTTGCGGCAGCGATACTATCTACAGCTAAAGGAGAAAATGTTACGGCACTGCTGGTAGCAATTACTGCAGCGGCTGAAAGAGGGCTGATAGAAAGTGCCACAAGAGTCGGAAACATGGTTACCATCAGCAATAATCCTAAACCGCTAGCCGAAGGCACGGCTAGTGTTAAAGATACCCCCACAAGATAGGCTAAAAACAGCAATGTTGAGGGCGAGTTCAGCTTTTTGAGCGGTTTCGTAAAAACTAACACCACCGCATCGTTGGCTTTAATTTCGGACATATACATAGAAAATCCGCTCAAAAGCATAATTATTAAGCCTAGCCCAGCACTATTTATACTGAACATATAATCTAAAAAAGCCAGCAGATCACCAATCATCAAACCTGTAGGCTTAACATTGCTTGGCAATACCTCCCCTGTTTTTAGCAGGTATGCTGAGGTCATTAAAACAAAACCTCCGATTAAGAGAACAATTTTAGCAGAATATCCTTTTAGTATTAGTCTTCCAATTAAAATAATTGTTGCAATAACAATTAAAGCCGATATTATCATTTTACTTCCCTATTTTTTATTTGATTTGATTTGATTTTGTTCAGCATAACTAACTAAAATAGCCGCTAATTCTGCAACCATAGATGCTGCTAAATTTAAAGATTTCACAGGTAAAAATTCATAAATGCTATGAAAATTATAAGCTCCGGTAAATATATTAGGACAAGGTATCCCTTTTTGCGAAAGCACAGCTCCATCATAGCCGCCCCGCATTATTAATTTTTTGGGCTTAATATTTAGATTATTCATAGCCTTTAATATTAACTCTTCTGTCCAAGGAAACTGCTGTAAGTGATTTGCCACATTAGAGTATCTTGAATTTACAGCAGCCTCTACGGTATTTTCTCCGTAAGTTTTATTAAATTCTGCAACGAGATTGTGGATAAAATCTAACCTTTTAAGTCTAGTTTCTGCCCCAAAATCTCTAACATCAATATTTAATATAGTTTTGCTGGTATTTCCTTGAATATTTTTTACCCAAAAATAGCCCTCGATGCCTTCTGTGAGCTCTGGTCTTTCAGCAGAGGGAAACTTTGAAATAAATTCATGGGCAATTAAAAGAGAGTTTATCATTTTGCCCTTTGCTGACATGGGGTGGGCACTTACCCCATGAAAAACTATCTCAGCATCATCGGCATTCCAATTCTCCGTGGAATATTCACCCAAGCTGCCGCCATCTAGCATAAAACCAAGTTCAGCAAAATTTTCTTCCGTAAACGCTTTTGCTCCAAGCAGCCCCTGCTCTTCATCAGGTAAAAATGCAACTTTAATTTCGCCATGCTTAATATGAGGATTATCAACCAAATATTGCAGCCCTTCTACAATGGCAGCAAGCCCGGCTTTATCGTCAGCTCCCAGCAGCGAAGTGCCATCTGTTGTAATTATATCTTCGCCAACATAATTTTTTAATTCAGGAAATTTACTAGCCTGCATAATTATATTTTGTTCAGCATTTAGAACAATATCGCCGCCGTTATACTTGTGAATTTGGGCATAGGTATCCCCTTTTTGCTCGCTGCTGGTATCTAAGTGTGCCGAGAACATAAGACGAGGAACAGCTATATTTGTATTAGCAGGCAGCCGTGCCGTTAAAATACAATTATCGGCGACTTTAACATCAACAAGACCAATATCTTGAAGTTCTTGTGCGATTAAATTTGCTAAATCAAACTCAGCTTTATTGCTAGGTAAAGCTCCTGTTTTAGGAACAGTGGTGGTATTGATTTTAGTATATTTTATAAAACGATCTATAACACTCATAAAAACTACCTTTTTAAGTTAAAAAGTAAAAGAATCTAATTATTTATATCAATAATTATAACAAAAAACTACACAAATTTGCAATGATAAAAAATAATTAATTACTTCCATTAATTACGAATATGATATATTCTACTATTATAATTAAGGTGCATGAACTAAATGAAACAACTGCCTAATATCTTAACATTAATAAGATTAGTTATTATTCCTAGTTTTATTGTTATGCTGTATGTGGAAGATACTGTTTTTAACCGCTGGGTGTTTCTTGCATTATTTGCCATCGCTAGCATTACCGATTTTCTTGACGGCTATCTTGCCCGCAAATATCAGGTTATTTCTAACTTTGGGCGAATTTTTGACCCTATTGCCGATAAATCTTTAATTATTATTGTCTGCATTATGGTTTTGCTAAAAGAAACAGATTTAGCCAAAGTAATTATTATCCCCGTGATGATAACCATTTTAAGAGAACTGGTAATTTCTGGCGTGCGTGAGGGTATTGCCACCCAGCAGGTAATTATTAAAGTCAATAGAATAGGAAAATACAAAGCCACTTTTCAAATGCTCGCCCTTGGATTCTTAATCATTGGCGGCAGAGAAAATAATTTTTATGAAAACTGTATGAATTTTGGGATACTTTTACTATTTTTCTCAGTAATTCTCTCACTGTTATCGGGTTTTCAATATCTTAATCAATCATATAAATCTATTAAAAAAGGAGCAGCACATGGAAGATAAAATAAATAATTTAAACTCTCGGGAAGCAAGATTATACCGCATTATTAATGAATATATTCAAGCAAAAGACAAACTTGAAGATCAAGATATTCATAACACCATTGTCATGTATGGATCAGCGCGGATTATGTCTAAAGAGGAAGCTGGAAAAAATCTTAAACTGGCGCAGGATAATTTAAAAACTGCTGAAGATAAAGCCGTTGCCGAAAAATTTTTAAAAAAGGCCGAGCATAAATACGAAATTTCTGAATATTATGAAAAAACTCGGGAATTAGCTAATAAATTTGCTACATGGTCTAAAAATCTGCCGAAAAAAGAAAAATACTATATCTGTTCCGGCGGCGGACCAGGCATTATGGAAGCTGCCAACCGCGGAGCATATGAAGCCGGAGAGCGAACTATCGGCTTAAACATAGATCTGCCTTTTGAACAAAGCTCTAATAAATATGTATCAGCAGATTTAGATATTAATTTTAATTATTTTTTCATGAGAAAATTTTGGTTTGCTTATTTCGCTAAGGCTTTTATTGTTTTTCCTGGCGGATTCGGCACTATGGACGAATTATTTGAAATGCTAACCTTAGAACAAACCAACAAAATGGGTAAAAAAGTTCCGGTAGTATTTTTCGGCTCAGAGTTTTTCAGCAAGGTTTTAAATATAGAGCTTTTTGAAAAATATTCGCTAATTAGTGAAGACGATAAAAATAAATTCTTAATTACCGATTCCATTGAAGAAACTTTTGAATATGTAACCAGCAGATTGTTTTCTATGGATTAAAATGTTTAAGCCGCAGGTATTAATTATAGACGACGATGAAAAAATCGGAGATTTGCTATCGCAGTTATTTATGAAGAACGGCTACATAGCTTTTTATGTGTTGAATACAGCTGAGGCTCGGAAACTAATCAAATATATTTCTTTCAATGCTTTAATAGTTGATTACATGATGCCAAAAGAAAACGGCATAGATTTTATATCCTCGCTGCACGCTAGCGGCATAAATATTCCCTCAATTATGCTGACTGCAGTTGATGAAATTGATAATAAAATTGGAGCACTTTCCTGCGGAGCAAACGATTATTTAACCAAGCCTTTTAATTCTAAAGAATTGCTGCTGCGGGTGCAGAATCTGCTGAAAATAAGGTTTGGTTTAGATGATAATTCGCAGGATATTATTAGGTATAATGATATAGCCTTTAATAAAGTTAATAATTCGCTGAAAATTAATGACATAGAAGTAAATTTATCTTCTTTAGAGATGGAAATTTTTAAAATATTTATAAATAATATCAATAAAATCATTGATAAAGAAGATATTCTTAAAGCCTTAGGCAAGCAAATAAATGAAAGCAACCTTAATACTTTAAATGTTAATATCATGCGTTTGCGAAACAGCATGGGCAGCAGCAAAAAACACATTAAAACTATCAGAGGAAAAGGTTTTGTTTTGGCATCTTAGTAGTTTTTTAAAACAGTTAAAACGGTTCTATCATAGATATATTATCATTCCGCTGAAGAAATTTTTACCAAAAAGTTTATATTACCGCACTATTTTGATAATATCCAGCACTCTGCTATTGATTCATGTGGCAGCAGCTATTATTTTTTACGACAGCTATTGGCGGAAAGTGCAGCTTTTTTTATTGCGGAATCTCGCCAACAATATTGTTAATATTGTTTCGCAGGTTGATGAAGCTGCAACTCCAGAGGAAATTCAAAATGCTATCGATAAAGCTAACAAATATTCCACGCTGAACCCGCAGATGATAATAATTGATGATAAAAATAGCCCTATGCTGCAATCAACCAGCCGCAGTATTGATTTAGCTAAAGAAATTCAGGCACAGATACCGAATAACCCTATTTATATTAAGGAATACGGCAAAGATTTCTCCATACTGCGTCTTTCAGTTTTAATTAAGGACAATATCTACATTACCTTTTATTTAGAAAAAGAACTGTTTTTTATGAAACCTATAACCTACTTTATCATATCTGCGGTTTTACTATACATTATTACACTTTTAATAATTATTCAGTTTATTAGGCTGCAGCTAAGACCAATTAACAAGCTGTCTAAATATGCGAAACTTTTTGGCAAAGGTGAAAAAATTCCTTATATTCAGCCAAGAGGTTCAATTGAAATCCGTGAAACTACTATAGCCTTTAATGAAATGACTTCGCAGATTCAGCGGTTTATAGAGCAGCGGACTATGCTTTTATCTAGCGTATCACATGATTTAAAAACCTCGCTGACTAAAATGAATTTAATTTTAGATGTCAATGAAACTCCTTTGTCGCATGAGTTAAAAGAAGAGGTTGACAGCATGTATCAAATGATTTCTTCTTATCTAAGTTTTGCCAGAGATGATTCTGTAGTTTATGAAAAACAATATACTAATATTAAAGAATTTTTTAAATCTATCATTAAAAATCCTAATTATGCTGGCATCAGCATTAATGTTAGTTTTGAACAGTCTCATAAAAATATTGAAATCAGCCCGTTGCTTTTTCGCAGAGCCATAGATAATATTCTAAATAATGCGGTAGGATTTGCTAATAGAATTAAAATTACAATCAAAGATTTAGGCAATCATAATTTAGCAATCACCATAGAAGATGATGGCAGCGGTATTCCTGAAGAAGCTAGAGAGCTGGTTTTTCGCCCTTTTTACAAAGTAAACGAGGCTAGAACAGCTAAAAAAGGCAGTGTCGGCTTAGGGTTGTATATCGTTAAAGATATTATTACCAAACATGGCGGCAGCATTGAGCTGGGCGATTCTCAATACGGTGGTCTGCGTGTAGATATTACTATTCCTATTTAACTAAGCCCGTCATGCCTGCTTTCGCAGGTATGACGGAATGGACATCAGCGTAACAAAAAGGATATGGAGTTATATTTATGAATACAGCACCCTTGCGTTTGCAATCTTCACTTTTATCGCAAATTAGTTTTATTGACCATGCTTTTTTTGGCAGAGTTGGCGGATTAAGCACTGGCATTTACTCTTCACTTAACACCAGTTTTAAACTGGAAGACAATCCTCAGCATGTTGAAAAAAATAGAGAGGCAATTGCTAAAAGTTTTAACTTACCCACCAATAAATTGTTAACTCTCAACCAAGTGCATAGCCCTAAAGTTATTCAAGCAGATAAATCTACACCATGCGATATTGAAGCCGATGGTATGATAACATGCGAATCAGATATAGTTTTAGGCATTTATACCGCTGATTGCATTCCAATTTTATTCTGCGATACAATCAATAAACAAATTGCAGCAATTCACTGCGGCTGGAAGGGTTTGCTGGGTGGCATAATCCAAAACACTATTGCCAAACTTAAAAGCTCTGCAAAAAATAATATCCTTATGGTAATTGGTCCCTGCATTCATGAAAACAGCTACGAGGTAGATGAAAATTTTTATGATAGCTTTATTAATAAAGACCAATCTGCCCATGAATTTTTTAAAAAATTACAAGCACAAAAAAAGTATGTTTTCAATTTGCCGCTTTATGCTTATAATATAGGTATAAAAAATGGTATTAATAAGAATAATGTGGATATAATAAACCTAGATACCTATAAAAATGAGGATTTATTTTTTTCACACAGGAGGTCAACACATCGTAATGAAGGCAAAGGATTACAGCTTTCTTGCATAACTATTAAAACACAGGAGTAAAACTTTATGAAATTAATTGCCGGCACTTCTAATCACGGTTTAGCAGAGGAAATAGCTCAATATCTAAACACAAAACTATTAGATGCTAAGATAGGCAGATTCGCAGATCAGGAAATTAATGTGGAAATTAATGAAAGCATAAGGGGAGAAGATGTTTTTGTTATTCAGTCCACCTCATACCCTACAAACGATAATCTTATGGAGCTGCTTGTAATGATTGATGCCCTTAAAAGAGGCTCAGCTAAACGCATTACTGCGGTTATTCCTTATTTTGGCTATGCAAGGCAGGATAGAAAATCTGCACCCCGCACACCAATTTCTGCAAAATTAGTAGCAAATTTAATTTCAGTAGCAGGGGCTGACAGAATTTTAGTGTTAGACTTACATGCTGCTCAAATTCAAGGATTTTTTGATATTCCTGTAGACCATTTATTAGCAAATATTATTTTTGTTGATGATATAAAAAAAAGAATTGGCATTGATAACACAGTAATTGTTTCGCCAGATATTGGCGGCGTAATGCGTGCGCGTTCAGTTGCCAAATGGTGCGGCGTTGATTTAGCAATTATTGATAAAAGAAGACCGCTTGCCGGAGTATCGGAAGTTATGAATATTATTGGAAATGTTGAGGGGCGAAACTGTATTATTATTGATGATATTGCCGATAGCGCCGGCACGCTTTGCAATGGTTCGGCAGCTTTGCATGAAGCAGGCGCAAAATCTATTTACGCCTATGCTACTCATGGTTTATTTTCTAAAGACGCCATGTCAAAAATTGACAGCTCACCGATTAAAGAAATTATTGTCAGCAACTCTATAAGTCTTGTGAATAAAGATTATATTTCACCAAAAATTAAATATTTAAGCGTGGCAAAAATTCTTGCTGAGGGTATTCAAAGAATATCAACCGAAGCATCTATGAGTGATTTGTTTTTGAAATAACATACATAAATTTTCATACTAGAGCTCAGCATCATCACTTTCATCATGCCGTGCTTAACACGGCATCTATTTGCAGAGTATTGCACTGCAGTTTGTGTTTTGTATAATAACCCAATGGATACCGACTTTCGTCAGTATTACAGGAGCTTATATATTATAAAGATTCTTGATTTCTTCTTTTAAAGTATCTTGCAGCACTGTTGCTTTCATATCTTTACTATTAACATTTAAAGCAACAAACAAACTCTCCACCAGCGGCAGCCTTGCCATTACTACTTTAGATTTTAAATCATCTTCTAACATTTCAATTGCCATTTCGCTTGCTAAAATACTGCTGCCAATCTCATGAAAAATCATAACCTCAGAATCACTAAGCGCCCCTATAAGCACCTGATTAATTTTAAGACCATCGGTGCCAAAACTGCCATCGCTCATACCGGCAGCATTAATAATTTTATAGTCTAAATTTTTATTACCGCTCATTACTTTGGCAAAGTTTATAACCTCTGCAGCCATAACAAAACTATGGCTTACTACCACTAAATTCGCCATTATTGCTGCTCCTTTAGGTATTGTAAAATGGATTTAACAATTATATAAAAAGATGTTGCCCCAGCATCTGTATGTCCGACACTTCGCTCACCCAAATAGCTGGCTCTGCCAGATTTTGCAACCATATCCTTAGTTGCTAAAGCTCCAGACTCTGCTCCTTGCACGCCTGCTTGCAAAATTTCTATGAAATTTTGACTGTTCTGCATTTTTAAAGCAAAAGCCTCGCTGAAACCATTCATAGCATCTAACATGGTTTTATTACCTACTGCCGACTTTCCTTTGCTAGAAATTTCTAGCATGGCAATGTTGATGGCATTTAAAAAATCACTGATTTGCAAGTCTTCTTTATTAACGCTAGGGGCAATTTTTAAACATGCTGAGGCGTATAAAACTCCCGAAGCTCCGCCGACTTTGGCTAAAAGCGTCATGCCGATTTTCTTCATAACCGCCGATAAATTTAAACTGTCCCAATTTTTAGAATCCTCTAAAACCGCCTCAAAGCCGCGCACAAGATTACTGCCATGATCGCCGTCGCCAATATCTCTATCTAAACCGTCTAAATCTTCACGATATGCTTCTAAATTTTTTGTGATAGCTGCAATAATTTCTTTAATAGAATTCAACTGCATTTTACACCTCTTTATAAAAAGTTGTGTTAGCTTTAGCCAGCAGCGATTCTTTAAATTCATTTTTTAAGCGCAATAGCGAAACAGAAACCCCCGGCATTTCAAGAGATGTCATATAGTTGCCTACTAGATTCTTGAAAACTTTAATATTTTTAGCTGCTAAAATTTTATGGCATTCATAATTCATAATATCTAGCTCCATTAAAGGTGTTGCTCCTAAGCCATTTACTAAAAGACAAACTTCTTCACCCGCATTTAGTTTTAAGTGATTTAAAACCTTTTCCATTAGCAGTTCCGCACATTCTCCGGCAGTTTTAATTTTGCTGCGATAAACGCCAGGTTCGCCATGAATTCCTAAACCTACCTCCATTTCATCCTCACCCAGTTCAAAACTTGGCTTTCCGGAAGCCGGCACCGTGCAGGCGCCTAAAGACAACCCCATGGTTGCCATATTTGCTACAACATCTGCAGCAATTTTTTGGATAGTTTCTAAATTTGCACCTTTTTCTGCTAAAGCTCCGGCAATTTTATGCACCAAAACTGTGCCGGCAACCCCTCTTTTCCCTACGGTATAAAGACTATTTTCCATAGCCACATCATCATCAACCAATACACTGGCTACTTTAATGTTGTTATCTTTTGCCATATCCATCGCCATTTCAAAATTTAACACATCCCCAGTATAATTTTTTATTACTAATAAAACTCCTTCGCCTTGGTTAACTTCTTCAATCGCCTTATAAACCTGAAAAGGCGTTGGCGATGTGAACACTTCGCCGCATACTGCCGCATCTAGCATGCCAAATCCTACATATCCCGCATGAGCAGGCTCATGTCCGCTGCCGCCTCCGCTAACAATGCCAACCTTTTTTGTGAAATTTTTTCTGGCAATTACCGACTCCTCCGCAAACAATTGCAAATCTTTATTAGCAAGAATCATACCCTGCAGCATTTCTTTAACCACATTTTCAGGGCTGTTAATTAGTTTTTTCATTTATTTTCTCCTTTCAACATATTTATTTATATTTTAACAAATGCTCAAATTAAATAAAGTAAAAATTACACTAGACTTTAAAGAAACGAAAGAGTATAATTTTTAATGTTGTTTACACCCTTGGAGGTATCAACATTAACTGTTTTAAATTTAAAGGAAAAAATTATGACAGAACAATTTACTTTCACAGCGACTATGCGCGAAAAAGTTGGCAAGGGGGCCTCTCGTGAAGCTAGAAGACAAAATTTAGTACCTGCTACTATTTACGGTGACTCTAAAGATCCTGCTTCAGTTTGCCTATTGCCCAGTGAGGTGATGTCGCAGCTTGCAAAGAAAACTCTTTACAATAATATTTATAAAGTCTTGGTTGACGGTAAAGATCAAGAAGTTTTAATCAGAGATGTGCAGCTTCATCCGGTATCAGATCAGCCGCTGCATGTGGATATGCTGCGCGTTGGTGCTAAAACTATTACTAGAATGGAAATTCCAGTGGTGTTTCTTAACCAAGATAAATCTCCAGGACTTAGATTTGGCGGCTCTTTAAATATTCTGCTGCATTATTTAGAAATCTCAGGGAATCCTAAAAAAGCTCCAAAACAAATTGATATAGATTTAGGAAGCTCTACTTCAGGAACAGTTATTAAGATTGAAGATATTGTATTGCCAGAAGGAATTAAAACTTATTATCCTAAAGGAACTCCGATTGCTTCGCTTACAGCTGCTGCAAGTGCTGAAGAAGAAGGGGCGGAATCTAAAAAGTAGTCCCTAATGATATTAATTGTAGGATTAGGCAATATCGGTCGTGAGTATCAATTAACTCGTCATAATGCGGGTTTTTTATGCTTAGATTATATTGCCTCTTTTTACAATTTTCCCGCACCGAAAGATAATTTTAAATCGCTGATCACTGAAAAAAATATTGATTCACACAAAGTTTTTTTGCAGAAACCCCAAACTTTTATGAATTTGTCGGGACAAGCCGTGCAGCCTTTATGCAGCTATTACAAAATTCTCCCAGAGGATGTTATTGTTATTCAAGATGATATTGATTTAAACTTTAATGCTATCCGTTATAAAACCAATAGCGGCGATGGCGGGCAAAAGGGCGTTCGCGATATTCAAAATAAAATCGGTAAAAATATTCATAGAATTAAAATCGGCATAGGCAGACCTGCCGAGGATGCTGATGTAAGCAGTTATGTGCTAAGCAATTTTAGTAAATCGGAAATGATTGAATTAGAAAAAACTTTTTATAATATGGCAGTTGAATTGCCGCATTTACTAAACAAAGATTTTAAAACTTTTATAGAAAATATTAACAAACGAGGTATATAATGTCCTTAAATTGTGGAATTGTTGGATTGCCAAATGTGGGAAAATCAACTCTTTTCAACGCCCTAACCTCAACACAGAATGCGCAATCGGCAAATTATCCTTTTTGCACCATAGATCCTAACAAAGGAATTGTTGATGTTCCTGATAACCGCCTAGATCAAATTTCTGCTATTACTAAATCTAAAAATATTTTATATGCCAAGCTAGAATTTGTAGATATTGCTGGGTTAGTGCGCGGAGCAAGTAAAGGCGAAGGATTAGGCAATCAATTCTTAGCCAATATTAAAGAGGTAGATGCAATAATACATGTGGTGCGGTGTTTTGAATCAACTGATATTATCCATGTAGAAGGTAGCGTCAATCCTTTGCGGGATATTGATATTGTAAATATAGAGCTTATGCTTGCCGATTTAGAAAGTTTAGAAAAAAGATTGCCCGCCCTAGAAAAAAAAGCTAAAGGCGGCGATAAAGCGGCTGGCGGACAAGTAGAATTAATAAAAAAAATGATCCCTGTTCTGCAGGCAGGCAATCCTATACGCAGCATAAATTTTGACTTAGAAGAACAAGACATTGTCCGAAAAATGTTTCTAATGAGCGCCAAGCCTGTGCTTTATGTTTGCAATGTAGCAGAAGGAGAGCTGCATGAGGATAACGAATATGTTAAACAAGTGCAAGTGTTTGCAGAAAAAGAAAATTCTGTATGCGTTAAAATTTCTGCCCAAATAGAACAAGAAATTTCTATTTTGGAATCATTAGCCGAGAAAAAAGAATTCCTAGAGGCTTTAGGATTAGCAGAAACCGGACTTGATAAAATTATTAAATCAGCTTTTAGCTTGCTTGGATTGCAAACATATTTTACCAGCGGTCCTATTGAAAGCCGCGCATGGACGATTGACATTAACACTAAAGCCCCGCAGGCAGCAGGAGTAATTCATAGCGATTTTGAACGCGGCTTCATTGCTGCTGAGGTTATCTCTTTTAATGACTTTATAGAGTGCGGCGGTGAGGCTGGAGCTAAATCTGCAGGCAAAATGCGCTCTGAGGGCAAAACCTATGTTGTTAAAGACGGCGATGTAATATTATTTAGGTTTAATGTGTAATTATCTTTTAATTACTTCATAAAATTAAAAAGATTAAAGAGAAATTTTCTTGGAAATTTTTTATATTCTCCTTGCATAAAGTATTTAACTAATTTAATTTTCTTTTTATTAAAATATTTATAAGTAAAATTTTTATCATCTTTTAAATTAATGAAAATATTGTGCAATAAATTAAAGTATTCCTCTTTATATTCATCATTAATTTTATTATAAAATCCCCAATTAGCAATGAATATATGATAATAAATTTCTTCCTTCAAACTATCATACAAATTATAAGATTTTAATATCTCTAATGCCCTCATAGACTGTTCTGGCATAATTAAAAGTTTTCTGTCTTTCCTTATGGTAGAGCTGTTCTGCTGCGGTTCATTTCTATAATAAACCAGAGGCTCATTTACCACAAAAATTGCCTTCGCTTTAGCTAAAACTTCAACCATAAATGGGAAATCTTGATAGCTTGAAGATTTGCCTTCATCTAAGCTAATACTTTTAATAAATTCAGCATTATATAGTCCTGCCCATAAAGAAGAGTGGAATATCATTAGCTGCGGATATTCTAAAATATTGAAAACTCCTTTAGGAGCGGTAGTTAAATCACGATGTTTTTGTTTAAATAAAATATTCTGCTGCTTTAAGGGAGCTTTAGAGTTATACATATAAAAATTGCATTTCACTAAATCAGTTTTATTAGCTGCGGCTATTTTATATAGTTTTTCATACATTGCTAAATCTATAAAATCATCAGACTCTACAATGGCAATATACTCGCCAACTGCATTAGCAATACCTTTATTAACGCTATGCCCATAACCGCAATTTTCTTGGTTAATAACCGTAATGCGTTTATCAAGTGCTGCGTATTCTGCAATAATATCAAAAGAGGAATCCGTTGACCCATCATTAACAAGAATAATTTCAATATCTTGCAGGCTCTGATTAACAATACTGTCAAGACATTGCCTTAAATACTTCTCTACATTATAAATAGGCACAACTACTGATACTTTTATTTGATTCATTTACTTTATTCCTACTTAATTATTAAATTTTCTTAAAAACGGCTAAATCTTTATGAAGTTCTAAAACATATAACCAAATTTAGCATTAATAGAATAACCATTTCTAACACCAATATAATATTTTCCGCCTAAGCCTATGCTGGTAGAACCTATACCAAAGCCCTTGCCTGGCGCTGAGCGAGAATATAACTTCACGAAATTTTGCTCATAGCCAGTCTCTACCACATTTGTGCCGCCTTTTATAGTTGCTGGATTAACCACTAATCCCTCTATGCTAGCTTTAGATTCTCCAGCGAGTTCTTGCTCGTAGGCATATCCTAAATACATTCCATTATATTTAGCACGACCTCCTATTGATACTATGGAAGAAAGCATACTAGCAAATTTAATTTTTTCGCGGCTAGATAAAGTTGTGGTTTTACCTTGCTGCAATGTTGCTAAATACTGCACATACTCGGTCATTTCTATATTTTTTATATTGTGCATGTAGCCATACCGCAAATGCCCTCCATAATAGAATGTTCCTATATTATATTCAGCACCTACTGTATAATCGGCATTATGAGTAGTTGCCACATATCCGCCACGCAGCGAACTATCAAAATACATAGAGTTGAAACTCATTCTGCCAAGATAGCCCAGCCCAGTATAAATATTTGTGCCATTGCCTTTAACAATAGATCCACCCTGTAGTTCATAGTCTTCAATTTTATTAAAAGTATTATGATTGGCATTACTATATTCTAAAAATAAACCCCATATGTTGTTGTTTTTAGTTGTGTGTCCTAACCCTAATATAAAAGAAGTGCTATTAACCTTAGCATAAGAACCACTATTAAGTTTTTGTGAATTAAAGCTACCACTTGTAAAAATACCAGTAGATTTATTAAATAAAGCTGCCTCTAAAGAACGGACACCACTATCTGCTATTAAATCGGCTCCAGAAATTAGCATTCCAAGCGAAGATAAATTCCCCTCAAGTAAAGATTTTGCCTCAGGATTTGCACCTCCATCTGTGCTAACATATACATCTTTATTAATAACTGCATATAAATTATCTCCAGTTATATGTATATCCCAATCATAAATTTTAGCAACCCCTTGGCGAACATAACGAGAAGATTGATTTAAACTATCTTCATCTCCTTTTATATTTTCGGCTAGCCATATGGTATCACCTATTTTAAAATTGGCATTTATTCCTTCTTGTAAATATAGCCCAATAGTTGTCCCGCTCATATCGGTTTGCTCAAATGTGGTGTGCATTATAGGGCTGGTATTATTGCTGCCGGTTATATAAAAATTGTAATTATCAAAATTAGCAACTTTTAAAAGGGTTATGCTGCTGGCTAAATTTAGTGTATTGCCGGTGCCGCTAGAAGTAGAATTGCCATCTGTAGCAAATCCGCCAAACAAAGAAGCATTGCTTAAATCTACATTACCAGAAATGCTAACCGTATTATTGTTTACTGGTGCTGTAGAACCTGCTTGCAAATAGCTAAAGCCGCCGTAAATTTCACCACCAATCACCCCGCCATTTATAGATACACTATTGCCCGATGCCTCAAAGGATACATCAGTTGCCGTGCTGCTGCCATCGGAATATCCTCCGTAAACTTTCGTATTTTCAAGATTGCCATCTTTAATTACTACATAGTTGTTATTAACAACCCCGCCTCTTCCTCCATATATTGCAGAGCCTACAATATTGCTACCTGAAATATTTACACCATTAGACTGGACAATTCCTGCTAGATTGGTTGCACTTGTTGTCCCACGGCTAGCATTACCGCCGTATAAATTGCCGCTATAACTGCCGCCTTTAATATTTAATGTATTATTTTGAACTTTCACTAAGGTGTTATCTCTAGAATTGCCAGTAATTTCTCCACCAGATATACTTCCAGAAATATCACTGTCTTCTATATATACATTATTACCAGATGCCTCAAAAGAATCAGGTGCTTGTTGACCAGGAGATTCTGCCCAGCCTCCCCTTATTGTTGTGCTACCCGTAAAACTTAATTTATTTATTTTTACATTGTTGTCGTTGGCTATGGTATGGGCATGTCCGCCGGCGATAACAGTTCCTGATGCCATAAAAGTAATGTTGCTTAAATCAACTAAATTATTATTGGCACTCCCAACATTAACAGCAGTGCTGCCCCCACCATTGCCGCCCCTTATTGTAGTAGCAGACTGTATAAAAGTGCCAGACTTTATAATAACCTTATTGTTATTAGCCGATGCCCCACGACCTCCTGTAATAACGCTGCCAGCATATGAATTATTAGAAGATTCACTTATATTTACAGTATTGCCATCGGCATTTATTTGAGACCCTAGTGTATATCCTCCAAAAATATTGTCATTAAATGTAGATACACTCCCACCAATATTTATAGTGTTGTTATTAATACTTCCTAACCCAGAGGAAGTGCCGCCACGAATTATTTTATTAAATGTTAAATTATTACCTGAAATGTTTATGGTATTATTAATTACATTTCCGTTATTACCGCTGTAGGATATAATTCCGCCATACACCTCAGCAAAGGTTGAGTCATCACCGAGAATATTTACCGTATTACCGCTAACCTCGCTAAATGAAACGGCAGAGCTAATTCTTCCGCCGGCTATGGAATAAGTAGTATTAATGTTGTTTCCAATAACATTAACCGTATTGTTTGCAGGGTCTAAGGTAGCAACACCTAAGCCATCTGGGGTTTCTGAATTCCCAGATACATCACTTGCCGGATCAACTGTAATTGTAACCGTTTGCCCTGCTGCATTAATTTGTGGCACAAAAAATATTAAGCATATAAATAAACAAAATTTCTTCATTGAATGAATGTGGTTAATTATAAGTATATATATAATATACTTTATTAATATATTATAATATATTATATATTTATTTTATTGTTTAAAAACTGCTAAATCTGGAATATTTTTTGAAACACAAAGGATTTTAAATTTTTCTCCCATTTCTTTTGGCAAAATTAGCTTTTGAATTCCCTTAAGAAAATCTTCCTTATCCTTTTCGGCAGCAATGTTTTTTAGTAGAATATCAACCCGAGAATGAAGTCCTAAACTCTCTAAAAATTCTTTTTGAGTTATTATTGCATATTTATCAATACTTAAATCCCCTAAAGAATCTATTAACTCTTTAAAATTAACATTATAGGTCCAATCTACTTCTCCGCACAGATTGATAATTTCAAAAATGCTTAAAAATTCATGATTTTTATAACCGCGAATGGTATTTCTAAACTCTGGCTTTTCATAACCATAATCAATAGTTAAAAATACCCCGCCATACCTAGAGACAAACTCAGCTAAGTAATTAAATATAGAATTAGCAACTGGTGAGGTTTCTATAATTTTCTCTTCATCATTACCAGCAAGCATAGGAATAGCTGCTTTTACAAACACTAATTTTAACCTGTTTTCCGTATCTATATCTACGCACAGTTCAAAAACATCTTCATTTTTAACAAGATACTGCTTAACTGGAAGTGCATCAAAAAATTCGTTAGAGTAAATTAATACAGGATATTCTATATGTAAATCTTCAACAGTCCCTACCCAAGAAATATTTTTATAATCTTGCAGAGTTTCTTTTTGTATAGAAATTAGTTCCTTATTAATTTCAAGAATAGCTATTTTTAAAGAGTTATGAAATTGCGGACAACTTTTAGCAACCCGCAGAATATCAGCCATCAGCGTTCCCCGTCCTGCTCCTAATTCTATCAGATGGCATCTATCAGGAGATCCTAATTTAAGCCAAGTATCCAGCAGCCATAAACCTATCAATTCACCAAAAACTTGGGATATTTCCGGAGCTGTTATAAAGTCGCCGCTGCTTCCTATGGGATTAGAATTAGCATAGTAGTTATGAGCCGCCAAGCTCATAAATTTATCAAACGGGATTGCTCCCTGTTCTTTAATTAATTTCTTGATTCTTTCTTTTAGCATAATATAGAATAAATACTCCGGCAATAATCATTGGAAGCGACAGCACTTGCCCCATAGAAATAACATTAAAAAAGTAAATTTCGCCAACCCTAAAAAACTCTATAAATATCCTAAAAATACCATAAAGAATCAATAATGCTGCACTTAAATAGCCCTCTTTGTTGTAAACTTTGCGATGCCACATTATTCCTAGCACAACAAACAGCACAACCCCCTCTAGCATTGCCTCATATAACTGGCTGGGATGGCGCGGCAAATACACATTAGGGAAATGAACCGCCCACGGCACAGTTGCAGGCTTGCCGTAAAGCTCGGCATTAATAAAATTAGCCAGCCTCCCTAAAAATAAGCCTATAGGAACTGAGGGGGCAATTATGTCAGTAATTCTTAAAAAATTCATATTATATTTTTTTGCTAACAAGAACGAGGCAATCAATACCCCTATTAAGCCGCCATGATAAGACATGCCACCCTGCCATAGATAAAAAATTTCTAGGGGGTTAGAAATATAATAAGAAAATCCATAAAAAATTACAAAACCTAATCTGCCGCCAAGCAAAACTCCTAAAATAATATAAAACAATAAATCCTCAAAAAAATTTTTCCTGCGGGGCTCTGGGATTAAAGCAAGATTACGGTTTAGGAATTTAATATATAGCAACGCAAAAATTGCTCCAAAAATATAAGCTAAAGAATACCAACGAATCTCAATAGGACCTATCTCTATAGAGCCTAAAGAAAATGCTCCTACTGAAAAAACTACTGGTGAAATATCTGGGAAATTTATCATGTTTTTTAATTATGGTCGGCTATGGCAATTACTTTAACATCTTTTTGAATAACTTCTCTTTTTAGCTGAATAACCAAAAGTCCATTTTTTATATGCGACGACACAGGAATAACCTCTTCAGCCAGCACAAAAACTTTTTGGAATTTTCGGCAGGAAATCCCCTGATGGATATATTCTACATTAATATCCTTGCATTTTTTTTCGCCCACTATTATCAGCTCGTTATTTTCCTGCACTACAGATAAATCTTCAATTTCAAACCCAGCTACGGCAATTTTTATAACCAAAATATTATTATCATATTGTTCAATATTATAAGGCGGATAATTATCGGTAGCTTTAGATAGCTTTTCTAAGGTTTGACTTACAGAATCAAAACCTAATAAAAACGGATGGTTAAATAACAATCTTGACATTTTATCCTCAAATTTCAACGGTCTATATTATACATATAGTTTAAATTATAAAATATTCAATATGGCTGACTGCAAGGATTCCATCCCCTCAGCAGTTGCACTGCTGCTAAAAATAAACTCCGGATAACAAGCCGGACGACTTTCCACTGTATTTTTTACATGCTGTTTTAAATCTGCCAGCATAAATTTATTGATTTTATCAACTTTTGTCCAAACTATTTGATAAGAACGACCATAGTAATCTAAAAAATCCATAATATTAAAATCTATTTCTTTAAAGCCCACTTTAGCATCAATTAAAAGAAAAACCCGCCGTAAATTTTTAGCTTTTATTAAGTATTCTACCACTAAATCATTCCATAGCTCTTTAATGTTTTTGCTGACTTTCGCATAGCCATAGCCGGGAAGATCAACTAAATAAAGCTCTTCGTTTAATGAAAAATAATTAATTTCCTTAGTTTTACCAGGAGTAGATGATACTTTTACTAAATTTTTGCGATTTAAAAGACTATTAATTAAAGAAGACTTCCCAACATTACTTCGCCCCCAAAAAGCCACCTCTGGCAGATTTGTTTGGGGAAGCTGTTTTAAACTAGCCACCCCTAAAACAAAATTGCATTTTTTTCTAAAAAGACTAAGGTCTTTTTGCTTTATCTCTAGGTTAAGATTATCTTCACTCATTAAGAACTGGCTTTTACTTTGTGTTTTTTGCGTCTAAGTCCAAATTCTTTATGAACGATTTTGTTAATAATCAGCTGTTGAATAATGGAAATGATATTGCTCCACACCCAATAAATCACTAAACCTGCCGGAAAAGAAGCCAGCACAATTACCAAAACAATCGGCATCATATTCATAATCCGCTGCTGCATTGGTTCTAAAGATTGCGACATAGAAAGTTTTTGTTGGAAAAACATGGTAATTCCCATTAAAATCGGCAAAATCCCAATGTGTAAAAAAGACGGCAAAGTTATTGGTATTAACCCAAACAATGTAAATATGTTAGAAGGATCCATAGCAGACATATCTCTAATCCAGCCAATAAAGGGAGCATGCCGCATTTCAATGCTAATAAAAATTACTTTATAAATAGAAAAGAAAATTGGAATCTGCAGCAATAGCGGCAAACATCCTGATAATGGATTTACCCTTTCTTTTTTATAAAGATTCGCAATTTCTTTATTATACTTTTGCATATCACCTTTATACAAGGTTTTCAGCTCTTTCATTTTCGGCTGCAATTCTTTCATTTTAGCCATAGAAACATAAGATTTATAAGCAATCGGCAAAATAACTGCCCTTATAATGATAGTAAAAATTAAAATAGTATAGCCAAAATTGCCGACAAAATTATAAATAAACAATAAGAACATCATCATTGGCTTGGTAATAAAGAAGAACCAGCCAAAATCTATAGCATCGGTAAATTTACCGATATTAAACATATCGTCGTATTTGCTTAAAAGATTGTATTCCTTAGGTCCAACAAAGACTCTTGTAGTTTTTGCGAAACTTTCGCCCACTAAAAGCCGTGTATCTTTGCCTAAAAAGTCTAATTGGAAATTGTTAATATTCTGTGAATCTTTATACGACAAGAATCTCGTTGTATAATGATGAGAATTATCTAATACAAGAGCCGAAAGCCAATACTGATCGGTAAAGCCTATCCAGCCGCCTTGCGTTTCAAATTTAAAGGTTTCACTCAAGGCGTCTTTGTATTTAATACGCTCTAAACTGCCGCCAACATGACCGGCAAAACCCTCATGAGAAATAAATAAATCACGGGTCTGCGGATCGCCATGACGAACAATTAAAGCAAAAGGATTAATGTTTAATTCATTCTTAGAGTGATTAATAACCTCATCTTTGATAGTTATCATGTATAAATCATCAATAGAAATATGCTTTCTAAAAAGAATTCCCTGTGAATTTTTCCACACCAAAACTACAGGGGTTTCTGGCGTCAGCTTATTGCTGCTGCCCGCCTCAACCGACCAAACTGTATTAGCACCTGGCAAATCTATTTTACTTTCAGACAGCCAGCCGCTTTCAAAAAAGTAGGCATCTTTAGTGCCTTTTTTATTGAACAAATGAATATTCGGTGAATTTTTATCAACGGTTTCTTGGAAATGCAGCAGTGCTATATCATCAATTCTGCCAGCCTGCAGCGACAGCGAGCCTTGAACAGAAGAGTTGGCAATACTAATACGAGGCAAGTTTTGCAGCTGAGGCATAGAAGTATCTGTATTGATATTTTGGGCTTGCGAATTATGTCCGCCGACAGCTACCGTTTGAGATGCCTGTTTATCTAAGGCAGCTTCTTTTTCCCGAATATCTTTTAAAAAAAGATTATCCCAAAAAACTATAATTAAAAAAGCGATAACTGCTGCAATTACAAAATTTTTATTAAATAAATCACCCATTAATAAACCTCTTAAATCTTATGTTTTCTCTTAGGAACTGGATCGTAGCCATAGCCTCCAAGCGGACTGCATTTTAAAATTCTTTTTAACACTAAAATAGTCGCAAAAAATATATTGTGTGTTTTATAGCTTTCTATAGCATACTGCGAACATGTGGGAGTATAGCGGCATGACGGCGCTAAATAAGGCGAAATTACTGTTTGATAAAACTTTACAAAACCAATCGCCATATAAGAAAATATTTTCCCAAATACTTTAAAAAAACTCAACACAATATAAATTACTTTACCAAGCAATTTATGCGAATCTGATTCTCTATTTTGCTGCAACAATTTTTTTAATGGCATGAGTGAATAAATCCTTCATTTTGGCAAAATCGTAATCAAATGCACTATGTCTGCCAATTACACAAATAGAAAAACCATGAGTATCAATACTGCTTAAAACACTCATGGCTATATTTCTTAGTCTTCTTTTTACCCGATTGCGTGCAACCGCATTTCCAAGTTTAGAACTAGCAATAAAGCCGATATAAACTTCTTCTAATAAGTTTTCTTCCTTTAAATAAAGAATAACAAACGGTTTATAAACCAATTTGTCTCCATTTTTTTTAAGATTAGAAAATTGCTTAGCTTTTACTATCCGCTTTATTTGTGTATTATGCACTTAATACATAACGCCCTTTTGCGCGTCTAGCCGCTAATACTTTTCTTCCGCCTTTAGTAGCCATTCTAACTCTAAAGCCGTGCCTTCTTTTTCTAACCAATTTACTAGGCTGATAAGTTCTTTTCAAGGGTTTCTCTCCTTAATTTTCAATCTACAAGTAAGCAATATACTATATCAAATAAAATTATTAGTCAACTTTATTTATAGTATAAATGGACTACATACATGGAAAGATTTTTATCTACTATGCCATTGAATTTTGTGATGAAATGATACGGGGTATTATTAAAGCTGGTTTTTAAATCGCCAAGCTGCACCCACAGGGCTTCTTGCTTTGATGAGCTTAAATTATTAGGCATTTCTAATATTACCAGTAGCTTTGTATTTTTTTTCAGCGAAAATTTTTTGCTGCGAAGTTTTTGTTCTATATCTTTTATTGAAGTAAATTCTGTAATGCTGAAAAAATAAGAATATTTCTCTTTATTTTTGCCGATAAAAATATTATCGCGAAACAGCGAAGCCTCCGCAGTGCTAAATACAAATAAACAAATAAAGATACTTATGAAAAATCTTATCATAAATCACACCTAAGTTAAATATATCTTGATTTTTTTTAATTATACAATAATATATGATAATATGTATATTAATATATACTAATTATTATAACAACATTAAATGTTGTGGGTTTTTATGAAGTAAGTACCCGTAGCTCAACTGGATAGAGCATCTGACTACGAATCAGAAGGTTAGGAGTTCAAGTCTTCTCGGGTACGCCAATAATAAAATTTAGAAGGTTTCTCTGTGAATTTTTTAAAAAAAATATTTTTAAACTCTGCTTATAAAGAATTATGTCAAAAAATTTTCCCAGGTGAAAATAAACTTAAATATTCTTTAGCGGGGTTTAGTAATTTTAATAATAATAATTTTTCTGATAAGAACTTTAATTTTTTAATCCTTAATAGAGAAAATAATAGAAATTCCACAGGCAGATCAGGCTCAACGAGAAACTCTTCCAATCGGGGCTCAAGCTCATCAGCATCTAGCAGGTATGCTTCTCCCAGCAAAGCACCTGAATCTAGAGAAGATAATTCTTCACCAAAACCTACTAGCAACCGCACATATACAGGAAGAAACGCGGGGGAAGATTATGAACTCGAGGGTTCTCTTAATAAGCATAAACAGGTAAGGCTTCCATCTTTTTCAATTAGGAATGAGGTAAAAGACGCTTATAAAAATAGACAGAAAACCGGCGACGGTCTTAACGGGAACATTAGATCATTAGTAGAGCAAAATCGTAAGCATAGATCAGAGCAAGCTATTAGACTGCAGTCGGCTAGAGGCGTAGATACAGAAGAAACTGAAAGTTATATTCAGGCTTTATCTAAAACTGTTGATGGTAAAGGAATCGTAAATAATCAATTAAAAGTTTTAGCTTTTATGATTTTTGCTTTAATTGTTATGATGTTTATGATTGGCACTTTCTTAAATCAAGCCAATCCATTAGTTCCAATTTTAGCTTCCATTAATAAACCGCTTTCCATTAAAATAGTAGATAGCCGCGATGCTAAAATATTTGAAACCAAAAGAGAGCCAAGAACTCTTACTTATGCTGCTAATATTTCAAGCAACTTTGAACATGCTTTTATTGCACTTCATGCCTTGAATGAGCTAATTTATCAAAAGGCTAAGGAACAGGCATCTGTAGAAAGAATTCCTGTTGAAAATGTAAAAGTAGATCAAGACTTTATAAATTTTCTAATTTTAGAATACCGCAATTATATTAATGCTCCTAGAGAAAGTATATTTAGAAGAAACACCAGCATTTTCGGCACGATTTCCGATGTGGCAACGGCAATCCCCAACAAATTTCTTGATTGGGCAAATAATTTATTTATGGGTCAATCTGATATTAATATAGGATTTGAGATGCAAAACGAGTTTGCTCCAAGCGATCAACCATTGCTTCCTAATGATAGAATTGATACTTATTATCTTACTGAAGTTGCCGGTGCTAACAATGAAATTTTCAGCAGAAACGATTTTTATATAATTAATGGCTGTAAAATTTTTAAAGGTCCGGAAGATATGGCTTCTCCTAACTGTGAATTTTCTTCCATTAATATTATAATGACTAAATTTTATCAGCCTGATACTACAGGATTTGTTGCCAGATATATTAATCCTATTAAAAATTACCTCTTAGTAAATTGGCTTAAAGAGAAAGTATCTTTAGGAAATTTCTTTGAGCTGCTGTTAAATGTAACTTATTTCTCCAATTATCAGATAGGAATGAAAGCGTCTTTTATCAACTATTTTGAAAAAGTTGATCCAAATACTATGGATGTTCCTCATGCTTTATTTATGCTGAAACTTCTTTACGATAATAATAAGAAATATTACCCTAACTACGAGATTACAGTAGAAAATATTTTAGATATGATGATAGCTAATGATTATGTTCCAGAAGATCTTAGGGAAAATATTTTAGATGAATACAAAAAAGCTAGCAGTAATGCAAAAATTCCAAGAACTTCTTTCTCAATTTATTTAGATAGCTTATTCTTGTCTGGTTATGAACACTTCCCTGAAAGCTATGATATTACAGTGAAAACCACTTTCTCTAATGCTTTGCAAAATGCCCTTTCCTCTTTGCTAGGCGAGCAATTAAGAAGAAATAACATTCCAGAAGGTTCTGCTATTGTTATTCAAAATAATCAATTATTAGTTGGGCTTACTACAACTATGGTTGACGGCAAATTGTATTTTAAAAATACTTATCCAGAAACTTTTGTCTATAATTCGCTTAAGCCATGGATGTATTTAACTTTGCTGGATAATAAAAAAGATGTGCCAACTCAGATATTAGATTCCAACTATCAAAATTTAATATTCTCTAATAAAAGAATTGAGCAGTTTGTGCCGCCGATAGTTAATCCAAATTTAACTTTCAATACAACTGAAGTTAAAATGACGGTTAGCGAACTGCAAACCATAGAATCAAAAGATTTAGCAGTTATGCCAAGCGGTATTAGAAAAATGCTGGCTGAAAAACTAACTTATTTAGAAAATAATTTCTTCTCAGCACTTACCGCAAAAGAATTTGAGGATATGTTTAATAGATTAAGAATAACTCCAACAGCACCTATTGCAATGCCAGATTTGCTTAACGGGGATGTAAGAGTTAATTTCTTTGATATTACTAGGTCTTATACAGCATTCCAAGCTGAACCTTCAATTATTGAAACTCAAATAATTGATAATATCAATGGCATCAACGAATCTAAATATGATATGAAAACACTTATCACATTAAGAAGAACTTATACCGAGCTATTAAAGAATGTTTACTTTAACACCATAACCACAAATAGAGGAAACACTTTCTTTATTATGATGGATTTCCAATCTGCTATTATCTTTAATGATGAGTATATAATTGCTTTATGGTTAGGAGACATAAACGGCGATAAAAAGTTCAAAGATACCACTGAAAGTCTTGAAGTATTAGTTGGAAATGTTATGAATTTATTACAACAATAAATTTAGATGGCACTGGTATTAATTAATTGCGGCGGTTTTTTATAATAATTAGCCCGCCGATTATGTAATCGGATTGCCAGTATTCAATATTATAAGCAGTAAGGCATTATGAGCAGTGATACAAAAAACGATTTATCAGTGGTTTTGCTTCTAGGAATTTTTTTTAAAAAAGTTCCTTTATCTTTTTTACAGCCTTTTTTAGATAAATCACTTAAAATAATGCAGGAAAAACATCCTCGTATTTTTGAAAGACTTTCCGGTGAAGAATTTGATTTCATAATAGACGCAACGGATTTACCTTTTGTTTTTTATTTAAAACCATCCCTTACCTCCCCTGTTTTAAAAGCCATCCATCGCAGCGAGCATGTTAATGTAGCAGCTACTATTAAGGGAAGTCTTAGTAATTTACTGCAGCTGTTTGAAGGCAATGCCGATGGTGATGCCATGTTTTTTTCAAACGAATTAGTAATAGAAGGTTCAACAGCGGCAAGTGTAGCTTTACGAAATGCTGTAGATGGTGAGGATATGAATATCATTGCCGATTTATCATCAATGGCAGCTCCTTTTGAAAATGCTGCTAAAAAAATTGGCAATAAAACTGTAGAAAAATATAGTATCCTTCAAAATAGCTTAAATACAATTACTTCAGCAATTCTTTCAAAAACTAATAAAGATATTGCTTCTATAAAAAATAGAATAATTGAAGCAGAGGAAGACCTTGATAATCTTAAAACAGTTATCAATAAAATAAAAAAAGAAGAAATTAGGAAAAAATCAGACTATAATAATTCTTAATTGATAAATATCAATTTTTTATTTTAACGATATGAAGGCAAAAAAATGAAGAAACTAGAAATTGTGTGCCCGGCAGGAACTCCATCAGCCTTAAAAACCGCAGTAGACGCAGGGGCTGATACAGTTTATTGCGGCTTTAGAAACGAAACCAATGCCAGAAATTTTCCAGGACTTAACTTTTCTACTGAAGAACTGCATGAAGGCATAGCTTATGCAAAATCTAAAGGAAGTAAAGTTTTAGTGGCAATTAATACTTACCCTACTGCCGGTAAATTAGATATTTGGCATAAAGCTCTTGTCGATGCAGAAGAAGCTGGTGCTTATGCAGTAATTTTAGCAGATATTGGCTTGCTTGATTATGCTCATAAGAATCACCCTAATTTAAAAAGACATCTTTCTGTTCAAGCCACTGCCTCAAGTATAGAGGCAATCAATTATTTCATTAATACTTACGAGGTTAGCCGAGTGGTTTTGCCAAGAGTTTTAACCTTGCGGCAAATTAAACAATTTAAAGAAAGAACCAATGCAGAAATTGAAGTTTTTGTTTACGGCGGATTATGTGTAATGGCAGAAGGCAAATGCTCGCTTTCTTCTTATATTACTGGAAAATCTCCCAACAAGAACGGCGTCTGTTCGCCGGCGGAATTTGTAGAGTATGAAGATAGAGGACGAAGTCTTGTAAGCAAACTGAATAATTCGGTAATTAATTCTTTTAAAAAAGAAGAATCTCCTGGTTATCCAACCATTTGCAAAGGTAGATTTAATGTTGATGATGAAACATCATATTTATTTGAAGAACCAACTTCGCTGTCAATTATTGATAAACTGCCAGAACTATTAGAAGCTGGCGTTAGCGCTTTAAAAATAGAAGGCCGTCAAAGAGGAAAAGCCTATGTGGAATCTATTGTTAAACAATTCCGCACTGCAGTTGATGCAGTTAATCAGGGTAAGCCTTATGATATACCAGATGTTGAAAAACTATCAGAGGGCAACACCAACACCACAGGAGCATATGTGCGAAAATGGCTGTAGATTATAAATTAACATTGGGAGCCTGTCTATTCAACTGGAAAGTAAACGATTGGCAAGACTTTTACTTCAAAATTGCTGAAGAATCAAACATCGATGAAGTATATTTGGGTGAAGTAGTTTGCTATAAAAGGTATCCATTTTTTGAAGCAGCCTTTGAAAATGTTGTAGATAGACTAACTAAAGCCGGAAAAAAAGTCCATTTTTCTACTTTTTCTTTAATTCTAAGCGACTTAGAAATGAATGTTTGCAAAAAATTAATAGAAAAAGCTCAAAGCAATACTTTAATAGAAGTAAATGATGTTGGGCTTTTAGGTTTATTAAAAGATAAGCCCTACATTATAGGTCCTACTGTTAATGTGTATAATGAAGGAACAGTTAAAACCTTAGAAACACAAGGGGCTAAACGGTTCTGCTTTCCTTATGAAATTGATAGAGAATCTCTTAAAGTTATCTCAGCAGCAGCCAACCCTAAAACTGAAAAAGAGATTTTTGCCTTTGGACGCATGCCCTTAGCAATTGCTGCAAGATGCTATCATGCAAGAATTCATCATACTTCTAAAGATGATTGTAAATATGTATGTGAAAAAGATTATAATGGCAAAACTATATCTACATTAACAGACGAGAATTTTTTAACCGTTAACGGCACGCAAACCATGTCTTATACTTATGCAAATTTAATTAGCGAGGTAGGAGAACTTAAGGATATGGGTGTAAATATTTTTAGAATATCTCCGCATTATATGGATATGCTTAAAGTAATTTCGTTATTTAAAGATGTGCTGGATAAAAAAATATCTGGCAGCGAGGCTTTTGCCCTAATGCAGCCATTGCTTCCTAAAGGTGATAAATTCTCTAATGGGTTTTATCGCGGTGCTGAGGGTAGAACTTATGAAAAGTTTGAATAATTTTGGATAGCATTAGCCTACCGCAATTGAAATTATATTTTTATTAAGGAAAGTGTTTTTTCTATGGCTACAGATAAAAACTTTATTGATTATGCTTGTAAACAAATGCACGAAGCAGGTGATATAACAAACAAAAAAATGTTCGGTGAATATATGATTTATTGCTATGCCAAGCCAATTTTTCTTGTCTGCAATAATACAGTATTTGCTAAAATGCTGCCGGAGGTTGCAGAAGTTTTCCTAAAGCATGAGCGTATGCTCGAGACAAGCTATCCTTATAACGGTGCAAAAGAACATTATATAGTTGATATAGACGATAAAGAATTAGTGCTAGATTTAGCAGTATTATTATATCGCATTCTACCTATGCCAAAGCCGAAAAAGAAGAAACCCGCCTCTAAACTTCCTTTAAAATAAGCTGCGGACTGCAAAAATAAAAGTAAGGAAGACATTACTGATAATAAAAACTTGGCAATTCAAATAAAAACGATTAAACTTTTATTTTCTAGGATCGGTGTCCGAGTGGCTTAAGGAGCACGATTGGAAATCGTGTATAGGCAAACCCTATCGGGGGTTCGAATCCCCCCCGATCCGCCAAAATTACCCTCCCCCGTAACAAAATAGAAAATATATTAAAAAATCCCAAATAATCCAATAAAAAAGCGGTATAAAATGATGAAGGAAAATAAAAACAAAATCATATCTGACTCCATATCAAAAAAGCGTTTGCTTGAATCTTGCACTATGAATAATGAGTCAATATTTAAAGAATATCAAAATAGTTTAGCGGGACTACCTCTCGAGATAATCGCTAGTATGCGCGCAAAGTATGGCTCAAATGAAATAAGCCATAAAAAAGGAGCATCCATATTTAAACAATTGTATGGAGCGTTTATTAGTCCATTTACGATTATATTGTTTATCTTAGCTACAGTCTCACTTTTTACCGATGTAATTTTAGCTAACCCTGGAGAAAAAGACTACAGTGCTGTCCTAATAATAACCACAATGGTATTTATTAGCGGCATATTGCGTTTTGTGCAAGAATATCGCTCCGATAAATCGGCAGAAAAACTTAAAAATATGGTTAAAACAACCATATCCGTGCGTAGAAAAACTAACCAAGAAACACAGGAAAAAAGAGACAATCTAAATATATCTCAAGAAATACCTATAACTGAATTAGTTGTAGGAGACATCATTAACCTTTCCTCCGGCGACATGATACCAGCTGACTGCCGTATTTTACAAGCAAAAGACCTATTTGTTAGCCAGTCGTCCCTAACGGGGGAAAGTGCCCCTGTGGAAAAATTTAGTGCCGCTATGGAAGGGGCACAAACTAATCCTCTTGATGCAAATAACCTTGTTTTTATGGGCAGCAATGTGGTTAGTGGATCTGCTATTGCTATGGTTATTGTATCTGGTGATAGAACTATTTTTGGCTCCATTGCCCAACAAATCAGCGATAATAAAAAAGCCACCAGCTTTGATAAAGGTGTGGCTTCAGTTTCGTGGGTATTAATAAGGTTTATGCTGGTAATGGTGCCGGCAGTGCTGTTCATAAACGGCTTTACAAAAGGCGATTGGTTAGAGGCTTTTATGTTTGCACTATCCGTTGCCGTAGGTTTAACGCCGGAAATGCTACCGATGATTGTATCTACCAACCTTGCAAAAGGTGCGGTAATGCTTTCTCGTAAAAAAGTAATTGTTAAAAGTCTTAATTCCATACAAAACTTAGGGGCAATGAATGTCCTTTGCACCGATAAAACCGGCACACTAACACAAGATAAAGTGGTTTTGATATATAGTTTAGATGTTCACGGTAATCAAGATGAGGGAGTGCTGCGTCATGCTTTTTTAAATAGCTGGCATCAAACGGGGTTAAAAAACCTTATGGATATAGCAATTATCAACTATGCCGAAAAAAATGAGGCTGTTGTTCAATGGAAAAACTATACAAAAATAGATGAAATCCCTTTTGATTTTAACCGCCGCCGTATGAGCGTTGTGGTGGCAGATAGCTCTAACCAAGAAGAGATAATCACCAAGGGAGCAGTGGAAGAAATGTTTGCGGTATGCTCTTATGTTGAATATAATGGTAAAACTGAACCGCTTACAGATGATTTAAGAAGCGAAGTAAGGAAAATTGCGGAAGATTACAATGACGATGGTATGCGGGTTTTAGCCATAGCCCAAAAAATAAGCTCGTCTTCGGCTGGCACATTCTCGGTAAAAGATGAATCTGACATGGTGCTAATAGGACTTCTCGCCTTTTTAGACCCTCCTAAAGAAACCGCTGCCCCTGCCATAAAAATTCTAGCTGAATATGGCGTTACCACAAAAATCCTCACTGGCGATAATGATGCCGTGACAAAATCTATCTGTAAACAGGTTGGCATAAAAATAGATAATATCCTGCTGGGTAAAGATATTGAAAACATGCAGGATAAAGAACTTGCAGAAAAAGTTGAAAAAACTAATGTTTTTGCCAAACTTTCACCGCAGCAGAAGGTGCGTGTTGTAGCCGCATTAAGGAATAACGGTAATACCGTAGGTTTTATGGGCGACGGCATTAACGATGCGGCGGCCATGAAAGAAGCCGATGTAGGTATTTCGGTAGATAGTGCGGTAGATATTGCTAAGGAATCTGCAAATATTATTATGCTTGAAAAAAGCCTGATGGTGCTGGAAGAAGGGATAATTGAAGGTCGAAAAACCTATGCCAATACAATTAAATATATTAAAATGACCGCCAGCTCTAACTTCGGCAATATGTTTTCTGTGGTAGTTGCTAGCATTTTTCTGCCTTTTCTGCCAATGCTGCCCTTGCAAATATTAATGCTTAATTTAATATATGATATTTCTTGCACGGCAATTCCGTGGGATAATGTGGATGAAGACTTCTTAAAAAAACCAAAGTCGTGGAATGCCATGTCCATAAGTAAATTTATGGTTTGGATAGGTCCTACATCTTCGGTGTTTGATATAACCACATTTGCATTGCTGTTTTTCTATATATGTCCCCTCATTGTGGGCGGTAATTTTAACGAGCTGAACGCCTCGCAGCAGGGTTTATTCATAGCCTTATTCCATGCCGGCTGGTTTGTAGAATCTTTATGGACGCAAACGCTAGTAATTCATATGATACGCACACCTAAAATACCATTGTTGCAAAGCAATTCTTCGTTTATTCTTACTACCTTTACCAGCTTAGGAATGCTGATGGGAACAATTCTTGTTTATACTCCGTTGGGTGCAAAATTTCAAATGGAGCAACTACCGTTTATATTCTTTCCGTTTTTGCTATTAACAATTATGCTGTATATGGTGCTGGTCACCGTATTAAAAAAGGTGTTTATAAAAAGATATGGCGAATTATTGTAGTATATAGTCATCATATTCTTTTGCTCCACTATGGCAATAAAAAAAGTCTAACATAAAGGTTAGCCTTTTTGTTGCAACTAGGTGTTTATCTAAAACATATAACCAAGTTTAGCATTTACGGAGAAGCCTTCTCTTTGACCTATGTAATATTTACCGCCAAAGCCGATATTTAAGCTAGAGGCAGGGCTATAACGGGTATTACGCCCATAACCATACTGTATTGACTTATGGGAGAAAGTTTGGTCGTAGCCAGCCTCAATCACGCTAGTTCCACCTTTAATGGTTGGAGCGTCAATTGTTTGCTTAGATGTTGTAGATTTCGCTTCACCTGCTAGTTCTTGCTCATAAGCATAGCCAACATATACTGCCGTGTATTTAGCCCTCACTCCAGCTACTGCACGGGAAGACATTACATTGGCAAATTGAATTTCTTCCCCAGAATCTAGCTTTATTGTATTCCCTTGCCGCATTGCTGCCAAATATTTAATATATTCATTGAGAGAGAAAGAATCCATACGCTGAATTAGTCCAACTCCAAACTGCCCACCGTAATACAGCTCTCCAATATTGTAGTTAGCATCAGGGGAGTAGTCTGCTTTATAATCTGTAGATATATACCCGCCGCGAATTAAAGCGTCAAAATAAATAGAATCAAAAGACAGCCTGCCTAGCAGTCCGCCTCCGGCATAAGTATTGCTGCCCTCACCTTTTACAACAGAATCTATATCAGTAAACTCATTGTAGGTGTTATACTTACCGCCGCCAGCTTCTAAAAAATATCCTAACAAAATATTATCAACTTTACTGCCGAAACCTACTATGAGAGAGCCGCTTTTAGTATCAACATAAGATCCGCTGTTTAGCTTTATAGAATTAGCGCTAATGCTAGAAAACATTCCATCACCATCGTTTTGCAAAGTAGAATCTAATATACTGCTGCCCTCATTTGCTAAATCGCCTCCAGTTATTAGCAACGACATACCAGATAAATATCCCTCAGCTAAAGACTTAGTTTCGGGGTTTAAACGACCTGCTCCATCGTTGTCTCCTCCGTTATTACCGCCTCCGCTGCCACAGTCTTCTCCTATACATGGGGCAGGCTTTCCCGTATCAACATCTCCTTTTATTTTTGCATATAAATTTCTGCCATCTACCAACAAATCCCAATCATAAAGCATAGTTGCTCCACTACGAATTATTCCACTGGCTTGGCTGATATTGTTGCCAGTTATGTTTGATACCAAATATATTGTATCTCCACCTTTTAAGGCTTGCGAGCCATCTTTTAAATATAGTCCTACTACAGTGTTATTCATATTTATAAGAGTTAACCCTGTAGTTTTTAGCATTGGTATTTCTAAGTTTTTGCCATCTGTGTAAAAGTTGTAATTTTGAAAGCCTGATACTAAGTAAACTTTCGTGTTGGTGTATAAATTTAGTGTATTTCCAGAAACTACACCGTTGCTAGAATATCCTCCATACAAGTAGACTCTTGATAAATCTGGATTGTTATAAATATTAATTGTATTATTAATAACATCACCGCCGCCGCTGCCTACATATCCGCCATATATCTCACCGCCAATTGAACCGCCATTGATATTTACTGTGTTGTTTTTAATTAAATACTTACTATCACTATCATATCTATTACCGCCGCCATAGATATAACCCTCATTAACTATTGTGTTCTCTAAAGATACACTATTACCAGAAATTTCACAGTTTGCAGAACAATCATATGTCTTGAAAAGATCATACCCTCCGCTTATTGATAAATCGCCCTCAAGCCCCATAAAAGATGAATTTTTTATTTCTACAATATTGTTTAATACTTTACCGCCTCCGCCTCCGCCAGATATGGCAAATCCGCTGCTTCCAGCCACATTGCTTAAATAAACAGAATTAGAATCTACAACACCCTTACTTCCTAAACCACCGCTTACAACAGAAATAATCCCCGAACGAATATCAACTTTGTTATTATTTACCCGCCCATCTCCATTGTTTAATGCACCAGTAATAATACCATAAAAACTATTAGTAGATTCGCTTATAAATACTGTATTATTGCTCATATTTCCAGAGGTTGATGCAAAAGCACCCATTAGGACATATATTTGAAATCCTGTTCCTGTAATATTTATCGTATTTCCGCTAAGATTCCCTGTAGCAGAACTACTGCTAGCTCCATAAAAAACAATTTTATAAAAAAGTAAATTATCTGTATTTAGGTTAAGCGTATTATTGTTGGGGTCTCCTAACCTGTCATAAGGATTATTAACATCACTAGCATTGCCGTATACATCACCAGTTGGGTTTTGAGTAATATTAACAACCTGACCTGCTGCAGCTGGCAGTGAGAACAACGCAATTAAAATTATTCTCAAAATTATTTTATTCAATATTTTATTCCTTTAACAAATAATACTATACAAGTATAAGTATTGTTAAAAGTCTGTCAAGACTTTTAACCCTTTATTAATATTAATAAAGGGTTGTAATATCTAAACTATTTAATTGCTTAAAAAATTTATTTGAAATTAGTTTGTAATAAAATTGCAGAGATCATGACAACTGTTATTGCATGATGATTTTACACTCTTTCCTTTGTAATAAACTTATGAATTTCAGCTATTATGGTAGGAATAATTGAAAGCCCTGCTATCACCAGCCAATGATTAGTATTTATTGGAACCACATCAAATATTGCACCCACCTGCGGTATTAAAGCAATTGGTATAAAAGACATGGTCATCAATAAAGCAAGATACGCTAATAATGGATTATCTCCTATATTGCTTTTAATAATAGAGTAGCGGCTGCGGACAGTAAATATATGAAAAATAGAAGTCCAGCCTATTACAATAAATGCCAAAGTTTGCCCTAATTCGTGCGATGGCATAATATAGTTGTCTAATGGAATAAATTTTCCAATATAATAAGCAACCCAGCCAACTGCTACGAATGCCATAGTTTGCATAGTTATTACAAATTTATAGCCATTGAATATACTTTCTTTTCTGCCCACAGGCTTCCGCTGCATTATTTCTGGGGCTGGTTTTTCAAGAGCCAAAGCCATGCCCGGCACACCATCGGCTAGCACATTAATAAATAATATCATAATAGGCGTTAAAGGAATGCCCCAACCCATCATGCCTGCACCTAATATTAAGATAATTTCAGAGAAATTACAGGTTAAAAGAAAATAGACAGTTTTCTGGATATTGGCAAAAACATTCCGCCCGTATTTAATAGCGTCAACAATTGAAGCAAAATTATCATCGGTTAAAACCATATCAGATGCACTTTTAGAAACTTCTGTGCCTGTTATACCCATTGCCACACCAACATCAGCTCTTTTTAATGCAGGAGCATCATTAACACCATCACCGGTCATAGCCACAACTTCATTATGCGATTGCCAAGCCTTAACTATACGGATTTTATCCTCCGGAGAAACCCTAGCATAAACAGAATAGTCTTTAACCGCTGCCTCAAGTTCTTCTTGGCTTTTTTGAGCTAACTCTACTCCTGTTATAACCTTGTCGCCATCATTTAATATGCCGACTTGCTTAGCAATGGCTTTGGCAGTAATGGCATGGTCTCCCGTGATCATTACTGTCCGCACGCCTGCCGCTTTAGCAATTGCCACGCTGGTTATAGCCTCTGGACGCGGCGGATCTATAATTCCAAGTATGCCTTCAAATTCTAGCTCACGCTCTACATCGCTTAAATTAGTTGGAATTTCAGCTATATGCTTGCTGCCAAGAGCTAATATCCGCAAAGCATTTTCAGCAAAATTATCGTGCATTTTATCCCGCTCAACAGAGGTATTTTTAAACGGAACTCTATCATAAGCCCCAAGAGTTAATACTCTATAGCCGCCTTCAGGGTCTTTCTGGATAAAAGTTGCCATTTTGCGTTCTGAAGAAAATGGAATTTCTTCAACCCTTGGAAAGTTTTTTTCTGCTGCTTTTTTATCAATTCCCTTAGCAATTAATAAATTCATAATTGCCGATTCCGTAGGCGAGCCGATTACCACAACTTCACCATTGGAGTTAGTTTCCATCGTCGCATTTGTGGCAAAAGCAAACTTACTTAATAGGTCTAATTGGGCTGCCGAAAAATTATCTTCATCGCTAAAAGGATCGCCATCACCAGCCCATAATTTTTTAACCGCCATACGATTTTGGGTAAGCGTGCCAGTTTTATCGGAACAAATTATTGAGGTGCTGCCTAATGTTTCTACTGCTTGCAATTTTCTTATAAGGGCATGCTTTTTAACCATTTCCTTTACGCCATGGGCTAAGGTTAGGGTTACAATTAAAGGCAAAGTTTCTGGCACAGCTGCCACACATAGGGCAATTGCCAGCAAAGCTAGTTCTAAAAGATCCCAACCTCTAAGCAAACCAGATATTAACAACAAGATAGCAGAAAGAATTGCTACAATACTTATAATTTTACCTAATTTATTAATTCTTATTTGCAGTGGAGTTTGTAGTTTTACTGTGCTGTTTAAATAGCCGGCAATAATACCCACTTGAGTTTTCATGGCTGTAGCAACAACAATCGCTTTAGCATGCCCAGCCACCACAAGGCAACCAGCAAATACCATGTTTTTTTGATCGCCTACGACTGTTTGTTCAGGCAATATAAGATTAGAGTCTTTTTCTGAAGAAACGCTCTCGCCGGTAAGGGCTGCTTCGTCTACCATAAGATTAGTGCTTTCCAGCAATCTTGCGTCTGCTGATATCATATCGCCAGTCTTCAAGAATATAATATCTCCTACTACTAATTCAGTAGAGGGAATTTCTTGCCGTTTGCCCTCACGCAAAACAATATTGGTAGGACTGCTAAGTTTTTTAAGTGCAGCGAGCGACCTTTCAGCTCCCCTTTCTTGAGTGATAGCTAGGGTGAGATTTAAAATAATTATTCCAGTAATTGCAATAAATTTATAAATATCATCGCCTTGAAAGATTACCATCAACAATGATATAAAAGCAGCTATACATAATATTATAGTGGCAAGGTCTTTCATGTGCCGCACTATCATAGAAAAAATACTCTCTGCCGGAGGTTCTGCAAACTCGTTTTTCCCATGCTTCTGCTGTAATTTTTCAACACTAGCTAAGGATAACCCGTTATCAATATTAGAATCTAACTCCTTAAGAACATCTTCTTTACTTTTCTCATGCCAATTCATGGTGAATTATTTCCTTATTATTTTTTATTATAAATACATGGACTATAGAATCAAACAGCTTTAAATAAAATTATAACACATTAATTAACGCATTTACAAAAATAATTTTAGGTAGTATTACCATGGGTTTTATTACCTTGTAAAAAAATATATATTCTTTATAATTATATATGCTTTCATACTTTTATATTAATATAGAAAACTAGAGAAAACTGATGCAAAAACAAAAAATTACGCCTTTCCTAACTTTCAATGGTCGTGCTGAAGAGGCTATGAAATTTTACGCTGGAATTATTCCTAACACTAAAATTACCAAATGCGAGCCGTATGGCGATCACCCAATGGCTGCTACTGAGGGTGATAAAAAAAGAGTAATGTTCGGTCAGCTTAGCATAGGCGAAGAACATATTATGTTTTTAGATATGACTGAAGCTCATGCCTGCCCTGAATTTAACTGGGCAAATTCTTTATGTATAGACTGCAAAGACGAGGCTGAATTTGACGCCATATTTAAAGCTCTTGCTGAAGGCGGCGTCGTGATGATGGGACCAGAATGCGTAGGTCATATCCGCAAATGTGCATGGATAGTTGACAAATTCGGCGTAGTATGGCAGCCAATTTGGGCTTAACTGTAGCTTAGCTCTTATAATAGACTTTTTGCCTTGCTTATGCTAATTTATAGTAGTAATTGAGGCAAAAGATGAATGAATACCAACAAAAAAGTAAAATCATCATTAAAGGCAAGGATAGGACTGCCGATATTAAGTCTTACCACTTAAAAGACAACAAAGTCAGCATTACCTTTAATGATGGTAGAACTTTTTCATACAATGCCGGCAATGTTGAAATTATTCATTCTATTTTAAATGAAAGTACTTCCAGCAATTGCTTTAACTATCTTAAAAGTATCGCATACGAAATTGGCATTAAAAATGGCGACCAAAACATTCTACAAAATCATTATGAAAAAATTGATTTTATTAATAAAAACACTATTCTTGCTGCTTTTTTAAGTGGAAGGTTTCCTGAAAATAAGCCATACCCCCCATCTTTTACAATTTATCCCTTTGGTTTTAATTTATCGCAGAAAAAAGCGATTGATAACGCTCTGACTAACCCTTTCAGCATTATTGAAGGTCCTCCTGGCACCGGCAAAACTCAAACAATTTTAAATATTATCGCCAACTTAGTAATGCAGGGCAAAACTGTTGCTGTAGTTTCTAACAACAATTCTGCCACTATGAATGTGTTTGAAAAATTAAAAAAATATCATGTAGATTTTATTTCTGCTAACCTTGGCAGTAGCGAGAACAAGCAAAAATTTATAGAAGAACAAAAGCCTTTGCCTAATTTGTTGGCTTGGGAGATTAATCCCTTAGAAGAAATTAAAACCAAGCAATCTTTAATTAGCCTTTCTCAGCAATTAGAAATTATGCTTGCTAAAAAAAATGAATTATCTAGCTTAAAGCAAGAAATAGCGGGAGTTAATTTAGAATATCAGCATTTTAATGAATACTGCCAATATAGTGATAATTTTGTATCTGTATGCTTAAAGCCTATAAACTCTAGTAAATCTATGGAATTATGGTTTTTATGCGAAAAATATCTTCGTAATAACAAAAAACCAAATTTTTTTACAAGAATGATTAACTACTTTCGCTTTGGAGTTAAAACTAAAGAATTTTATAAACTTGCTCCAGAAATTATGATTAAACTCTGCCAAAAAGCTACTACATCACAAAAATTAATGAGCTAAGTAAACTATTGCAAGCAACAGAAAACGAGCTTGAGGATTTTAATTTTAATGCTAAAATGAAGGAATCCTCAAGTTTATCTTTAAAATTATTCCATAATAATTTATCGCAAAAATATAAAAATTTAACTAAAACTAGCTTTACAAGTGAAGATTTATGGAAAAATTCTTATAAATTCTTAAAATATTACCCTGTAATTTTATCCACCACCTATTCGCTTATCAGCAGCTTATCTAAAAATACACTGTATGATTATGTAATTATTGATGAAGCCTCGCAGGTAGATATTGCCACCGGCAGCCTAGCAATGTATTGTGCCAAAAACATTGTGGTGGTTGGCGACCTAAAGCAGTTGCCCAATGTGGTTGAGCCTAAAACTGCGAAATCTACTGATATAATATGGAATAAATTTAATGTAGCTGAAATATATCGTTATAACAATCATAGTATTTTGTTGAGTTGTAGTGAGTTATTCCCGCAAGCACCTAAAGTCTTACTAAGGGAGCATTATCGCTGCCACCCTAAAATAATAGAATTTTGCAATCAAAAGTTTTATAACAATCAGCTGATTATTTTAAGCGAAAATAATAAAGAACAGCCGCTTATACTTTATAAAACCGTATCCGGAAATCATGATAGAAATCATATTAACCAAAGGCAGATTGATGTTATAAAACATGAGGTTATTTCGCAGCAAAGGCTTGAGAATTGCGATGTGGGAATTGTTAGCCCTTATAGGAAACAAACAAATGCCCTGCAGACTGCCTTTGCCGATACAAAGTTTCAAGCCGATACGGTAGATAAATTTCAAGGGCGTGAAAAAGAAGTGGTGATTTTAAGCACGGTAGATAATAAAATTTCTGCATTTGCTGATAATGCTAATCGCTTGAATGTGGCAGTTTCTCGGGCAATTAATCAACTTATAGTGGTTGTAAGTGATGATGAAGCTGTGGATACTAATATCGGCGATTTAGAGAATTATATTAAATATAATAATTTAGAAATTATTAAAAGTGAAGTTTATTCGGTTTTTGATTATTTATATAAGGGTTATTATCATAAAAAGCAGGAGTTTTTAAGAAATCAAAAGAAAATTTCTGATTTTGACAGTGAAAATCTAATGTTTGCGTTAATAGGCGAAGTTTTAAAGGAGGAACATTTCGCCAAATTTGATGTTGCTAGTTTTGTACCTTTGCAAATGCTACTACGAGATATGAGCAAGCTAGGAGATAATGAGAAAATTTATGCGAAAAATATTTTAACCCATGTAGATTTCCTGATTTTTGATAAACTTAGTAAAATGCCAGTTATTGTTATTGAGGTTGATGGTTTTGATTATCATAAAAAGGGAAGCAAGCAATATCATAGAGATATTCTAAAAAATTCTATTTTACAAAAATATAATATTCCATTAATTCGTTTTAAAACCAATGGCAGCGGCGAAAAAGAACAGCTTATTGCTAAGCTCAATGAAATTATTGGATAATACTCATAATTTTAATGAAAAATAAACATAATACCAAAAATCTCATATACTAGTTATGCCCTTAAGCATAGTAATTAGGTTAATAAAAAATTATAGAATCAATTTTTATAGAAACATTTTGCTGTAAATTATAAGAAATAGACTCCATATAAAATACTTACAAAAAATATCTAGCTTAGATGAATATCAATCCAAGCTAGATATAAAGATAGTATTCAGTGCGCCTTCCTCTTTACAATTTTATTATTATAATATCACTGAATCAATTATATTATAATACATATTTTATGCCTTAAGCAATAAAATAAAATTTAAAGTTGTTGTTTTATTAAAGTAAATTAAAATACTTAAATTAATTTGAAAGTTAAAAATTAAGATAACTAAATAAATTAAAATTTAATCCCTAGAAAATAGTTTATCATAATATCAAACATCTGTGTAATTAGGATGTAAATAAGTTACGGCTTTTATCGGTATTATATATTTTATTGATCTTTTTTGTTATAATACAGAATTAATAAATCTATAAAAGATAAATAAAAGGAGTATAAAATAATTATACTCCTTTTTTTATAAACATTAGATTTCTTTCGTAAAATTATACTAACATAATTTTAAGTTATTAGTTTCTAAGTAGTTTTGGAAGCCAAAGAACTCTACAAAATTACCCATTAGTAATAAAACTTGCAACCGAGAAGATAAGATAGAATAATCAGTTTGCACTAATTTAGCTCTAGCATTAGATAGTCTTTCAAGGTTATCTAATCTATCAATTAAACTACGGCTAGCAAATTGGAACTGAATGTTATAAATTCTATCAACTTCTTCTGTAGCTTCAATTTCTTTTAAAATTGATAATCTTTGTTGTTCGTAAGATCTCAACAAGTTAAAAGTAGAGAAAGATCTATCACTGGTATCTCTTACCATAATATCATACTGATATTCTAATTCTTTTAAAGCTGCTGAGAATTTTTTAACCCCAGCTTCTCTGCTGCCACCATCAAAGATAGAGTATCTTGCTTCAAAAGTTAATTTACCATATCTTGTAAAACCAGAACCAGTTCTGCTTTCTTCACTTCTTAACTCACCAGTTAAGTTTACTACAGGTAAATATCTTGATTTTTGCACCTCTAAGTCATAACCAGATAAACAAAGGTTTGAACGAATTATTAATATATCAATATTATTTGCTAACACTTCATTTATTAAACCTTCAGCAGTAAGAGGAATCATATTGATAACTTTATCGCCTAAATCATAAAAGTCCTTATTAGTAAGCTCAGGTAAAACTGCTACGGAAGAGTTAATTTGATTTTTATCTACTAAGTTTAATAAATAGGCTAATCTTAATCTAGTTTTATCTAAATTTGCTTGAGATAAAATTAAGTTAGAGTTAGCTGAAGCCAATCTTGATTGAACTAAATTAACATCACCTAATGTAGCATCACCTTGATTTCTCATATTAGTTGTTAAAGTTTCTATTTCTCTAACTTGCCTTAAATATTCCTTATTAATGGAAACAAGATACTCACTTTGAATAACATCATAGTAAGATATTACCGCTAACTGAATTAAAGATTCTAATAGTTTTTGATTTTCAAATTCTTGAGATTGCACAGCTTGGGCAGAACTTAATATTCTTGTCATTTGCTCAACATCAAAAATTCTTTGCTCTAAAATTACTTGCAGCTTATTATAAGCCTCCCAAGCAGAATCAGCAGTAGAGGTTATTGGATCATTTTTATTATACTCTCTATTGAAAATAGTATATATTTGAGGAAGATATTGAGATCTTTGATCTTTAAATCCCGCTACAGCTTGATTTTTCTTCTCAAAAATAACTCTTAATTCTGGAGAGTTATTGACTACCCTTTCTATCACTTCATACACAGTTAAACTGTAAGCTGATTTAGAAAAAAATATACTAACAAATAAAATTAAGAATAAACTTATAACTCTAACCATTTCTTTTTATCGCAACCCAACCATAATTTAACTCTGCAGAACCGCTTTGACCACTATTGCTAGCAGCAGGATCGTCCGGCTGACCCTCTATAGTTTTCAATCTAATTAATGAAGGAGAAACCCCAGCATCAATTAAAAGAGAACGGAAAATTAACAATCTTTCTACAGCAATTCTTTGAGCTTCAGCTCCCGATACTGCAAAATCTGTAACCTTTGTTTCTAATATTATATTAGATCCACTGAATTTATCAATATTATTTCTTATGGTGTCTGTAGCCACTTGGCTGCTCTCTTGATTTAAGAAAGGAGCATTGTCTTTAAAATTAAAGAATAAAGCATCATTCAGCACCTCAGCAGAAATTTTTGATACAGGATTATTCGGCGGTGATAAAAACAAAGAACCTTGTCCAGTTGGAGCCTCTGTAGTTCCAGATACTCTTTGACCTTCCATATCTAAAGGAGTAAATCTTGCAACATCCTGCTGCGGATTAATTTTTTGCCGAACATCCTCAATTTCTCTTTCATTAGTTACAAGAGCCAATAAACTTTGATATTCTCTTACAGTTTGTGCAATCTGTTCATCTTGTTGTTCAATAACCTTTCTTTGCTGTTCTATAACATCTCTTTGCACGATTATTAATTCTTCTAAAACTTCAATCGGATTTACATCTACAACTTTAGGCATATCCCCAAGAACTTGTCTTTCCGAATCTCCTATAGCTTTAACTTCTTGAGGCTTATCTACAACATCAATAATATCTTTAGGAACATAAATCGGTCTATTGCTCATTTGATCAACCGTAGGCGCATCACTTTGTATCTGCATTTCTTCCCGCATACTAGGATTTGCAACAATCGCTAATTTTTGAAACTCTGCTCTGTAATCTCCTAAAACCTCAGATTCCACCTTATAAGAAGACGGAGCTGTTTCGTGGCTTTCATTTCTTATGGATGAGGTTACTCTCATAACAGATACCACCATCACCATAACTAAAAGAGCAAATGCCAAAACTATAAGTGTGGAAGAAAGAATATCCGCATATACCGGCCATGATTGCTGACCGACATCTTCCTGTTCCATTTTTGCCATTATTTTTCCTTATATTTCCTTATAATATTTTAATTATCTTGGAGTTAATCCTGCCATTCTAGTAACAACATCAAGTATTGTTTCAGCAACATCCCTAGAATTTAATATTTCAGTAATCAAAGTATCTACAGCATTTGCCATGATGTCTAATCTAGCGTTGCCATTTTGATGCTCTTCTCTTAAAGTCATTAAAGCATTAAGAAGATCACCATTATTAGCATTAGGATTATTCATACCCATCATATTCTGACCATAACCACCACCATTTGAGCTTAGGATATTAATTAAGTCATTAATCTGCGGCATAACCATACCTAATCTATTCATCATTTCTTGCTGATTATTTGACACTTGAGAAATTTCGTAAATAATTCTTTCAGAAATATTATTGCCTAAATTTTCCTTAATAGAAGCAATCTCATTAATTGCATAATTCATAGAGCTTTCTATCTGTGCTTGAACATTACTGTTAGCAACAATAGAATTGCTTGCTAGATTTTCAAAAGTGTTTATAGCGCTAGAAATATCATTGGTTGCCATAGAAAGACCATTCATAATATTATATATATCTTGTCCCAATGTAAGGTCTTTAGACATAAAATTACTTAAATGGGCATTTAGGGTTTCAGTCAGCCTAGAAACTTCACCAAACAGCATATCGGAATAATTAGCAAAAGTTCTATCCATATTATCAGCAGAAACCTGCACTGTTGATAATACATTAGCTAATGTATCAAAAGAGTTTATTACATTAGATAGCATACCGCCTACATCTCTTAAATTTTCATTAGAGAAAGCTAAACTCTGAAGATCGTTGCTTAAATTAGAAGCCATCACACTGTTTCTTTCCAAAGCATCAGTTTGTGTTGCTAACTCATTAGAAATTGAGAACAATGAATTAGATGTAGCTGCCATTGTTTGCGTTGTATCCATTACACCAGAATAAATTCCAGAGAAAGTATCTGCTAATACACCCATAGATGATTGCAGTGAATCAGTTTGATTTGCAAAATTATTAGCCAGCATATCCATAGTAGATTGCAGCATAGATGTTTGCGATGCCAAATTATCTACCATAGAATTAGCATAATTAGACTGGCTGGCAAGATCAGCAATTACAGATTGCAATCCAGTGGTTTGATTAACCATGTCCATAACCATAGCATTAGCGCTTCTATTATCAACAATTGCTTCCATAATAGCCGACTGCGCAGCTGAATTTTGCGACATAATCTCATAAACTAGATTTTGCATATTATCTACAGTGCTGCCAAGATAGTTTGACATATTGCTAAACATATCACCTAAGTTCATAAACATACTTGTCACTGTATCTGGAAGTTCGCTTAATCTATAATCTAAATTATCTAGTTTAGCCGTTTGAACTTCTGTAAGCATATTAATATTATTTAATCTTTCAACTACATTATCCATGCCGCCTGCTAAAATTGAGGCAGTATAATTAATATTATTAGATAAAGAATCCATAGCACCTGTTAATAACGAAGCCGTATAATTCACGCCATCACTAATTATTGATGCCATTTGATTCATATTTCCGCTTAGCGCATTTAAGAAGTTATCTTGAGAGTTAGCCATATACTCACTAACACCCATCATTCCTTGCATAGATTCTCTAATTGTTTCTTGAGTATTCATAACATCATTTGAATAACCCTGCACAGTTGCAACTAAATCATTTAAATTTATTAAATTATTAGAAACATAATCAGTTGCTGCCATAACCGAAGACATAGTATCTGAAAGCAATTGCGATACATCAGTCATTTGAGAAGAATATAAGTCTCTTAATTGTGAGAATTCATCAACAACTGATAGCATTGTTTGCGCTGCCATTGAGCTATCATTAGATATTAAAGTGCTTTGTTCAACAGCTTGCGATATTAAATTAGCAGCATCCATTACCGTATTAGCAGCGCCATTTATAGTATTAGAAGTATCCATCAATGAATAAGAAGTTTCTGCTAAAGAATTGCTAATTTGATTTGTAGAATCCATCACTGTATTTGACATTTTGTCAATCGAATCCATAACTACTGATGATACATTTTGAACTTGATCAGCAATATAAGCATTTTCCTGCAATACTTGATTAGCAAAATCAGCCATACTTCTGCCTATGCCCTCAGATACTTGAGCAATATAGTCCATTGTTCCAATCAATTGAGCAAGATACTGCGAATTAGTTGAAGAAATATCTATAGCTTCATACATGGCTGGCAATGTTTGCTGCAATGAGTTATTAAGACTTGATGTAGCATTGTCTAAACTTTCCATTCTTGAATCTAACAAGTAAACAATTTCACCTAATCTACCAATAGCATCGCCATGCTGTGATAAATTTTGCGACATATCATAAATGCTGTTTCCTAACATTTCTACAGTTGAGCTTAAACCATTCATTTCATCTCTAACTACACCCATAATATCAGTCATTATCGGCAGATAAGTAGAGAACCCGTCAGTCATTTCACCAACTCTATTATTCAGCTCAATAGATGATGAATAAATGCTTTCAAGATTATTCAACATAGAATCTGAATAACGCTCTAAATTATAAAGAGATGAGGCTTGTTCTGACAATGTAGAATCTACAGTATAAAGCGTATCTAAGATGCCTCTATTAGTATCTAAGGTATCTCTTAGCATATCTAAAGTATCTCTGTTAGTATCTAAGCCGTCTCTTAGCGTATCTAAAATATCTCTGTCGTTATCTAAATCATTATAAGCAACATCTAAAATATCTCTGTTGGTATCTAAATTATCATTAGCTGTAGCTAAAATATCTTCATTCAATTCATTGTTTCTTGTAGCTTCGCTAAGAATATCATTGTTTAAAGAATTAGCATCAACTACCTCAGCCAAGATTCCATCATTGCTTTCAATAATTTTTTCTAAATTATCATCTATAGAATCACCAATATCATTAAGAGAATCTAAAGTATCATTTAAAATCTCTCTTTGAGTTTCTAATTCATTAATAGTGTCATCAATAGCAGCAGTTGCATCTTCAACTGAATCTATCGTTGCAAGCAAACTATCTTCAGTAGCAACTTTATTTATTAAAGTATCAGCCAAGTTATTAGCTTCATCTGATAAAGCATTAGATTCGCTTGTTAAATCGTTATTCTCATTAACAGCATCAACAACTTCATCGAAGTTTGGTCTGTAATCAATGCCGGTAGTTTTACCATCAATAGATTCTAAAACCGATAAAGATTCGTCTGAAGATTCTAACAAGTCATTTAAAATTACACCATTTGCTCTTAAAGAGCCATTAATAACATCAGATTTTTCAGAAACAACATCATTTCCAGCTTCAGTTAAATCAAGAAGATTTTCCATCATACCGGCTAAATCTTCTATTACTACTGATGTTTTTTCTGAAAGCTCAACATGATCTATAGAGATTCTATTGTTTAATTCTAAAGTATCTAATACTTGATTAAAACTAGCAACCACTTTCGAATCTAAATATTTAAACAACTCGATTCTGTTTTCTTCTAATCCCTGTCTAACATTATCATCTAAAGATTCTAATATATTTAATTTTTCAGCCAATTCAGCCACTTTAACTAAATTTATAAGCGATGCTTTTGACAGCTTTTCCTGCCTATCTTGCCCTCTAGCAATAACCTTAGACATAGCCAACAAACCTTCAGTTACCATATCTAACTTTTCAGCAAAAACCACACTTAATTTGTTGAACGAATCTTCTAATGCTAAAAGAATATCTTCAGCTTTAATTTCAGAAGGATCTACTTGAGAAATTCCAGTTGTAGCCGTAAGGAAATTTTTTAATTTATTTATAAAAACAGCCAACTGATGATGGGCTACGAAAATTCCATAGTTAGCAAAAAGACCTGCAGTAAGACCAAATAATGAAGCTGAGAACGCCATACCCATACCTTGAAGAGGCTCTACTAGAAGCCCTACAAGACCGAACACATCCACATTATCTGCATCGGACACTGATTTCAACGCCGTTCCCACACCGTCAATTGTATGTAGTAGCCCGATAAATGTTCCAAAAAGACCTAATAATATAAACACCCCGCCTAAGAATTTAGCAGGACCCATAATTCTGTCGCCGTTTTCATCTACCGCTTGCACGATAATCATTGCATCTGAGTAATTGATGTCTAGTTTGCCCGTTTTAGCAAAATTAGATAAAACCCTAGAAGCTACTGGGTTGTCTATAAGTGTTCCAGATATACTTGAAGCTATATACATAGATTGACTACCAGGCTGAGCACCTTCTTCACCCTCAACACTTTGCGGTATTGCCGAGTTAAATAAATTATTAATTAATTTAACACTACGGGCATAATAAGATAAACAACCAAATATCCATATCATACAGAATACGAACAAGGCGATTATCGCACCATTTAGGGTTATATTTTCAGCCATATACGAATAAATGGTATCGCTAAAAACTATTGAAAAAACCACTAATCCTAAAATAGATACTATAAAGTGTAGCGGGAAAAAATTTACTTTTAAAGACATACTCTTATCTCATTATTCCTAGTATTTAACTAAATTTCAATGTAGATGCAATGGAAAATAAAACACACCTACTGTTAATATATAATAATTATTAACATAATTCAAGAATTATGTTAATCCAAAATTAATTTTTATATATTACTTTTAAATCACTAAAAGTTTTTAACTTGCCGCTTGAGTCTCGCAAGTCAGCTTTTATAAGCGATATTGTAGAATTTCCATATCTTTTTTTGTAATAACACATAGATGAAGTCTCTTTACCGTTATTATATGCAATAGATAAATCTACTTTTACTTGATTAAATTTATAAGATTCATTAAAACTAACTTTCTTGATAATAAAATTGCTGTCAACATAGTCATTAATTAATTTTGCACAAATAATTCCTGCCAATTTCTCATCAATTTTTTCTCCTCTTTGCGAAAAATAAATAAAAGAAACTACGGCAATAACTATAAACACAATACTGATTTTGGTAATTTTTATTAAGGAGCTGCGCCTCATACCTCTAGCTCCCAAGGGAAGCACAGCCATATGCTTTTATCAAAATCCCGAATATATTTTGTAATACTTTTGTGGTTAGGAATCTTAGAGTAAAGCACAAAAAATTTTGCCAGCGGCAGCTGTTCTAAAATATATTCCGCTGTATTGCCGGTATCAACTAGCTCATCAATAATAATCCACCCCAACCCCTTATCTTTAATAGCCTCAATTGGTGTAGATAATATTTCATAAGATGATTCTCTATCCATAGAATCTGAATAAGTTTTAATGCTGAAAGTTTCAATTTTACGGATATTTAATTCACTGCTAACTACAGAGGTAGGCGCAAGCCCGCCTCTTGTAATGCAAACGATTCCTTTAATATCAAGATTCATATCTTTAATCTTTTGGGATAACTCTTTAGAATCTTTAAAAAACTGCTCCCAAGATATATAAATTTTTTCCGACATAATTAAATACTACTCCTTTAATGTCCCATAATATATAAAATAAACAACAATGCCACTATAATAATTGGTAAATAACTTTTTTGCCATTTGCCATAGAGAATCTTTAAAATAATCCACAATGTAATTCCTAAGCCTATTCCATTAAAAATTGAAAAGGTCAATGTAGTAATGCTTAAAATAATTACGCATGGCAATAATTCTGTGGGATCATCCCAAGCTAAGTTTTTCAAAGGCAAAAACATTAAGTAAGAAATATAAATCATGGCAGCTGAAGCTGCATAACTTGGAATTATACTAAGCAGCGGTGAAAAAAACAAAGTGCAGGCAAATAATAAAGCTATAAATATAGCAGTAAGACCAGTTCTGCCGCCTTCTTTAATACCGGCAGCACTTTCCACATAAGCAGTAGTTGAGCTTACTCCTAAAAGCGAACCAACTGTCGTAGCAATACCGTCAACCAAAAGAGGCTTTGTTAAATTCAGCTTTTCTTTTTGTTTAACTAAAGAGGTAGATGCTCCAATAAAGGTTGCTGTGCTATCAAAAAATAAAACAATAAACAAAGTAGTAATCATAAGCAAACTGCTAGCTGATAGCAAATCCGCAAACTGTAATTCTAAGAATAAAGGAGCAATACTGATTGGTTTAGAAACCACTCCGCTAAAACTGCTGCTCCCTAAAATTAAAGAAATAATTGATACAGTGGCAATAGAAGCTAAAACCCCTCCAGATATTTTTTTCTTTTCAAAAATAAAAATAATAATTAGCCCTAATACAGTTAAAATTACCCCCATAGATGTAAGATTGCCGAAACTAGCAAAGGTTGCCTCGTTGGGAACAAGAATTCCTGCAGTTTTAAATCCAATTATCCCTATAAATAATCCTAACCCTGCAGTAATTGAAATTTTAAGAGATTCTGATAGGGCATTGATAAGTCTTTCTCTTACTGGTAAAAGTGTAAAAATAATCATAAGAATCCCAGAAGCAAATACAAAACCTAAAGCCTGCTGCCATGAATACCCCATATGCCCAACTATACCAAAAGCAAACCAAGCATTAACTCCCATAGCTGGAGCTAAACCAATAGGCCATTTGCCTAAAAAACCCATTAGCAATGTTGAAAAGACAATTGCTAAAACCGTAGCAGTGAATAGTGCCGATTTATCCATTCCTGTATGAGAAAGAATTAAAGGATTCACAAAAATTATATAAGACATGGCTAAGAATGTTGTTATTCCAGCCCTAAACTCAGTAGCCACTGAAGTTTGCGATTCTTGTAATTTAAAAAACCTATTAATAATACTCATTTTAAACCCCTCCCTTATGATTAAAAAAAGAATTTATAACATTAATCAAACAATCTTGCAAAGAATTTTTGTGCGTAGGGATTAATTTGTTTAACAAAAACACTAGGGGGAATTTTGCTTTGGTTATCTTCCAGCAGATTATTAATGCTAAATTGAGTTATGCTTTCTTTTCCATTAATAAAGGTTTTGATTCTAACCTCAACAATATGGTTATTATAGCCTTTTATGACACTAGGAGCAATTTGCTGCTGCAGTGTAAATTCAATATAATTTGGCGAATCTTCTACAATCCGCATTTGATTCTGTGAAATTAAAAATTTTAAATCATCTTTAATTACTGAATCAGCCAGCGAGGTTTTATTGCTAATTTTAAGCCTAACTGGAATTACTTTATCCAACTGCTTTTGCATGTGAATATCTAGGGTAATATTATCTCCCTGCCGCAAAGTAATTTCATCAACCACAGGTTTGAAACCTTGAGAGGTAATTTTATAAATATATTTTTTGCGGGCAAGATAGATTCGCTCAGTTTCTTTATAATTTTTTTTATCAATACTAATTTCTGCATTAGTTCCCTGCGGATAAATTAAAAATCGCAGCTGCGAATCGGCATTAATAATTTTTCGTAAATCAGCAATATACTTCTGTAAATTTATATCGCTTCGCTGAAATACAACATTATTTACCTGCGCATAGTTAATTAAAGAGAATAAAAAGTTAGCTCTATCCAGCTGTTCTTTTAGCTTTATAGCAGAGGAATCTTCAATTTTTTCAGGCAGCAATTGCATAAAAAGATAGTTAATTGTATTCGCCAAAGCCTGCCTAGATAAACTAACCGTAGCCTCGTAAGAATTTTTAGATAGTTTTTTTGTATCAATTGTAATATTTTGAAAATAACCGTTAGAAGTTAAAATCGTATTATTTTCTATATTTGTTGAAAAATCTTCATTTTGCAGATTTTCAGTAATTACTGTAGTGTTTTTCAGCGAAACATAAACCTGCTGCGAAAGCAGCGACAAAGCATTATTAACCGCCTGCTCTTGGTTTTTTCCTTTAGCTGTTGCCTCTAAAATAATATCAGAAGATAAATTTGCAAAAGCATTTCCTATAAATAAAGGGCATAGCCACACTATTAATAAAAATCTAGCTATTTTCATGGATTATGCCCTTAAATACTTAGAACATGCCTTTTTTTGAAACTTTATTGATTTCTGCTTCATCTATCCAAACTTCTTCACCGGTTTCAATATTCTGCACGATTAAAGTAAATTTATAGTATGTTTGTTTTTGGCTTCCAACAAAATTTACAATTGAACTAAAATTACCATACATTACATACTTAGCACCCCATAATCTGCCAAGCTCAGTTGCTCTTTGCGAATCGGCTAAACCGCTTTGAGCAATAGCATTTTCTTTCGCTAAAATATCCATTTTTTCTCTATTTATAATAGAAAACAGACGGCTTTTTACAATAGATACTTTAAGGGTGTCAGTCATACTTTCCGTATCAATATGCTCTGAGGTTTTATTTTTAATAGTATCAATTAATAAAGTAGGCTTATCACCGCCTAATTCAGCCTTAAAACTTTGATCGTTTACCAGCTTGCTAGCAAGAGTTTCCACCAGCATTTTTTGATCTATTGCTGAAAACATACTGCTGGCAGTATTTTTATCAACTGCCTGATAAGATGTCCCTCCGCAGGCGCTTAAAAATAATAATAAAGCTATGCTTAGATATTTTCTCATAATTTTTCCCCGTTAGTTTTAAACAGTTAATCTTTTGAGAGTTAATTAGAAATGCTGCTGCGAAGTGTATTAAACATACATAAGCAGCGGCATGACAACATAGAAACTCAAAAAATTTACTGTTTCCTTGATTTATATATTACTTTATAATATATATAATTACCAGTATCAACGACATATACTATCGCAGTCTCTCCCAATTTTACAGAAATATCTCCTATTTCAATGCTTCTATTAGAATCAACAGAAATCTTTAATTTATTTATACTATCAAAAGAGTTAATTTTCGTTAGCAACACATAATGCGGAAGAACTCTAAATGATCTTATATCCGCAGTTTCTAAAACACTAGCCATAGCCCCTGCACTATACATCAAAAGCCCTAAGCCGCCATTTTTATCGTCTGCCAGCGACTTTCCTACCGACTGCATAACTCCTTTAGAAATAACCCTGCTGACCTGCCTTGCCACAATAAAAGGGTAATTTTCAGCTAAATCATTTCTAGCCATTTTATAAATATCGGCAATCACTTCCATTTTTGCAGACTGCACCTCGCCGCGTGCATTGAAGGAATCAACGATAACTCTAGCAGGGTTTATTTTACTTTCAGGGTAATACGGCAAAGCGATAGTATAAAAAGATCCGTCAAACAACCAAACCGTTCCACGAATCTCTTGCTTAGCTGGAACAAAGCCTTGCTCATACACAACAATTACTGTAGCTTTTTGCTTATAATCAGCAATCTCTTTTACATTATTGAGGGCTAAACTTTGGTAGTAAGATACATCCATAATTTTTGCCAGCCGCAAAACATCTTGCAAAATATAAAGATTGGTAGGATTAACACTAAGAGCAAGTTTATAATCTACCAAAGCGCCGTTTAAATCACCCGCCAATTCACGGATATTGCCAGAAATATAATAAATATAAGCATTTAAAAAACTACTCTGTGTGTCAGATAGTATTTTTGCATTTTGATCTATAATGCCTTTTATATCACCCGATAAATTGTAGTTGCTTTTAGAGTTAATTTTTTCATGGGCAGCTGCAATTCTAGCTTCACGCCTAGCAACTGCTAATTTTTGAATATCAGAGCTAGCCCGAATGTCAATCATGGCAGAATTTATATCGCCTTTTTTTAAATAATTAAGACTGCTGTAAAAATAATCAAAAGCCCGCTCGTAATCCGAGCCAGTATAATCTAAATTATTATCCGAACCGAAACTTGAAGCCAACAAAGAGCTGCCAACCTTAGAGGCAGCAAGAACAGCTTTCTCATCAAGCATATTATAATAATCCGTAGCTTTTTTACCATAAAGCAAAGAGTTAGAAGCATCGTCAGTAATAAAATATATTCGCGCTAATTCCTGCATAAAAAGCAAATAGTCATTAGAAGATTCTGACACTTCCAATTTTTTTAAGTTTTTCTCTGCAACGGTATTGCTTTGCAGCCTTGCTATTTCACCATCAAGAATTGCATGATGCGAAGAACAAGCCGCCAGCAATAAAAATACACCCAATAATCCTAACTTAAACAAAACTCTCATTTAAGCTATTCATGCGAATGAGCGATAGATTCTTCCAACTGCTCAAAGGCCTTTTCAGATAAAGTCCGCTGCCATTGGGCTTGGTTGTCTTGGTAGCTGGTATGAAGGGAATCTTTTAGAAGATTCTCATAAATATTTTTATCAAAACCAACTAAAACATATAAAGTTCCATTAGGGCTAGTGATTCTATTAAAGGCTTTTGTTCCTTGCAATTTCTGATTAGTAATCTGCTGATATATTAAAGAATTAACTTGATTTATCGTTTCACTATCATAATTGCCAGTCGTTTCAGTAAAACTTTTTACCTTAGCTTGAATATCTGATTGTATTTCCTGCGCCAAAGCCAGTCTGCCATTAGCAGTTGCCTGCTGCAGCATAAAATTAACATTAGCATGAGATTTTTGAGCCGCTCCCACCGCAGCAATTGCAACACCCTCAACTGCACCGCCGCATACCCATAACGGAGCAGCTGTGTTAGGAGCATCTGGAAAATTGCATTGAGTTATCTCAGTCGTCTCTTTTTTAGTAGCACAGCCTGCTATCAGCAAAGCTGACAAAATTGAGCCTAATATTATAGATTTATTCATATTATTCCTCGCTTATTTTAATTATTATATTATAGCTAAAATAATTTTTTTATAAAGAGAATTATAAAAAGCAGATAGTCTTGAACTTCTACTAGAGTATGGACTGCTTAGTGTATAACACACATAAGCGGCTTTGCAACAAATCATAAACCTAAGAGAGAGATTTGCTTTTCCCATAGAGCTTAATCTTTTGAGATTAATACTAGGCGTGAGACTCCGTAGTGTATGCTTAATACATGAGGAGGCTCACAACGAAGCAGTAATCCAAAGATTAAGCTCTCTTCTTCCCGAAGAGGCGCTCGGCAAGGGTAGTATAGGTTGTATTTCCTATCACATTAGTGGTAGTGATAAACATATCTAAAATTCTGTCAATCGCTATTATTAGCGGTAAACCAATCAGAGGAACATTTGCCACCATTAGAACCATTACTATGGTTAAAGATAGTCCAGGCACTCCTGGTGTTGCCATTGCACCAAGCGCTGCTGTAAAAGCTATCAAAATATAGGTATAAAAATCTAGCGGCACGCCGAACATTTGAGCAAAAAATACAGTTACCACTGAATAGTATAAGGCACTGCCATTCATATGGAGTGTTGTGCCTATTGGCAGCACAAAGTTATAAATTTCTTTTGATACTCCTAGTTTTTCACAAGTTTCCATATTTTTAGGCAAACACACAAGGGATGAGCTTGTGCTGAATGCTAAGGCTTGCAGCGGCAGAATGGTTTTAACAAACTTAAAATAAGATGCTTTAGAAAAAATCGCTGCCAACCCTCCTAGAAATATATATATCCAAATAAGTAGTCCTAAAATAATTGCTAGAAACAATTTAGCAACTAAATAAACTACTTCAATGCCTATGCTTCCCACTAAATAAGCAATTAAACAGAATACAGCAATAGGGGCAAGGAACATGATTTTTTTTACCATCCACATAAAAACATCGCTGGCACTAGCTATGGTTTTAATAAGAATATCCTTATCTTTATGTGAAGAATATGAAATGCCAATTCCAACAAAAATAGCAAAAAATAAAATCGGCAAAAGGTTGCCTTCAGTTAGGGCTTTAATAGGATTTTTTGGAATCATGCCAAAAATAAAATCCCAAAATCCAATCGTCATACTGCCGCCCACATTTTCTAAATCTTTAGGAAGGGTTAAATATTCCTGCGGAAGTGCTGCTATGCCAACTCCCGGCGCCAAGTAATAAGCTATAGCCACCCCTAATAAACCTGCAACTGTTGAAGCCAGCAAATAGTAAAATAGACTGAATCCTCCTAAAGAAACAGCATTGGAATGGCTGTTAAGGTTAGATGTTGCATTAATTACCGTGAAAAAAATTACTGGCACAATCAGCATTTTAATAAGATTTATAAATAAATCGCCGAAAGGTTTTAAGAAGAAAATTTTATCGCCGAAAAGATAGCCGACAAATCCGCCGATAACTGCCAGAATAATAATAGTAATTGCATGATTATAAATTTTTAAAAACTTTGTCATAACAGACCCTCTTTCAATTAAAATATACTTAAACAACCCACCCCATGATGGGCTCAATTAAATTAATAACGAGGATATTATAAATATAAAAGTTTTAAAAAGATATTAATTTTATTATAACTAAGCAGGATAGTTAATGACTGTTTCATAAAAGCAAACAAAATATGAAAATCAATATCTTAAACTCAAGATTATCATTTTAAAAAGATTGTGCTTAATAATAATTTTGATATTATATACATAAAAGACCAACTTCGTCATGTCGTGCTAGTGAGCTGGCATCCATAAGATTATTTTACAAACAACAATCTGGTTTGTTATAATATCTGCAAATAGATACCGACTTTCGTCGGTATGACGAAATAACCTAGTTTATTATCTTCATCTTTTATGTATATAATTGCCATAATTTTAGTTAAAAACTCTATTTTTTCCAAGGAAGATTCTTCTGCATGGCTCTTGAAAGAGCTAAAGTTCCAGCAGCAACATCTTTTGTAATAACACTGCCTGCGCCAACTGAGCTGCCATCACCAACTTTTACAGGAGCTACAAATGCAGTATTTGATCCAATAAAACAATTATCGCCGATGGTGGTTTTAAATTTATTTTTACCGTCGTAATTACAGGTTATAGTTCCAGCACCCACATTAGTTTTTTTACCAATAGAAGCATCACCGATATAGGCTAGGTGATTAATTTTAGCTCCCGCATCAATAGTTGATTTTTTTATTTCCACAAAATTGCCGATATGATTATCTCCTAGCAAAACAGTTTCTGGTCTTAATCGTGCAAATGGTCCTACTTTAGATTTTAAACCTACAACCGCACCTTCTATAATGCTGAACGGATAAATCGTGCAGCCGTCGCCGATTTCACTTTTCGCCAAAATATGCACATTTGGATATATAACTACATCGCGACCAATTTTAGTATCTAAAGAAAAATAAACACTGTCAGGGTCAATCAGCTGCACCCCCTGCTCTAAAAATTTAAATCTCTGCATGGATTGAAAGATTAACTCTAAATCTGCCATTTCGGTTTTAGTATTCGCCCCCCCCAAAGTTTCTTCATCGTCTAAAACAAATAGGCATTTACGACCTTCTTCAGCAGCAATTTCTACAATATCGGTTAAATAATATTCACCCTTAGAGTTCTCATTGCCGATTTTAGCAATTAAATCCCAAATAATTTCGGTTTTAATTGCCATAACCCCTGAATTGCATAGGGTGGTATCTTTTTCTTCTCCGGTTAAATCTTTAGTTTCGGTAATTTTAAGAAGATTGCCTTTTTCATCAACTATCAATCTGCCGTAAAAATTTTCTTCTTCTTTTTCAAATCCTAAAACACAAACATCGCTTTCACCGTTTGTTATTTTATCAACCAGCTTTTGTAAAGCTGTAGTTTCAACTAATGGTGTATCAGCATAAAGGATTAAGGTAATGCCTTCTTTAAGGTTATGAACATACTTTGTGGTATAAACCGCATGGGCGCTGCCTAACCTTTTACTTTGATGGATAACATCACATCTATCTATAATATGCTCTTGCAGGGCTGGCATATCTTCGCCGATAATCGAAATAATCTGTGCAGGATTTAATTGTTTCGCCTTGTGCAGCAAATGATCAATCATTGGAACGCCGCCTAAAATGTGCATAGCCTTAGGAATTGAAGAATTCATTCTTGATCCCATGCCTGCCGCTAAAATTAAAACCGTTAATTTATTGTTTTCCATTACATTCCTCCGTTTTCAATTAATTTTATTTTGTATATACAATTGCCCGCCACGAATTTTTTGCTTTTATTTCTACAAATTTAAATTGTTTATCAAAAGCCGCCCGCAGATCTTTTTCCTGCGAATCTAAAAAACCCGACAACACCAAATAACCGCCGTCATTTAAATAATTATAAAAGTCATCTTTCATGCTGATAAGCGGATTTAACAAAATATTTGCGGTTATTAAATCAAACTTCTGCATTGATATACTTTCAAAACCGTTTGATACTAGCATAGCTATTTCTGCATTATTCTTTACAACAAATTCACAAGCAGTTTCTATTGCTAAACTGTCAATATCTGCCGCTAAAATTTGACCGCTAAATAATTTATTCATAGCAATGGCTAAAATTGCCGAACCGCAACCTAAATCTAGCATATTATTAAAATTATAGCCTTTATTATGAAGATTCTCTATACATTCTAAACAAAGAGCCGTAGTTTCATGCTCGCCTGTGCCGAAAGCAGTGCTTTGATTAATAATTATAGGAATTTTTGCAGGGGAATAGAACTTACTGTAATCTTCCATATTATTAAAAATCACAAAATTACCTAAAGATATGGAGTATCTATGATTATTTTGGCTAAGATAGTCAGTATTATCTTCAACAATACTGCTGGCAATAATTTTTATATTAAGATTTTTACAAACATTCTGTATAAAATTTTCATCAACTAAGCCGCTGCTATCGGGAGAAATTAACACTTCCCACCGTAAAAAAGACAAATTTAAGATATCTTCCGATTCAATTTCGAACCCTAAAACCCCTTGAGTTAAAATGCTATGCACATATTCCTCAACAGTTTCTTCAAAGGGTTTAATGTTGTTAGTTTCTAAAATTAACTTAAGATACTGCATTAATTATTTTCTTCAACTTCTTTAAATTTGCTTATGCTGCTTGCTATCACATAATCCATATTATAATACTTGTATTCAGCTAATCTTCCTAGAAAATAAACATTTTTTAATTTTGTGGACTCTAACAGATATTTTTCCACAATTTCCTTAGAATAATCGTTAGGGACAGGATAATAAGGCTCTCCTTCTTCTTGCGGATATTCACGAGAGATTGTGGTATTATCAGAAGCCTGCCCTGTAAGGTATTTATACTCAGTTATGCGGGTAAAATCGTAATCGTTAGGATAATTAATTACAGGGGCAATTTGATATTGCTCTTTTTCAAAACTTTCAAGTTCAAACCGCAAAGAACGATAAGGCAGTTTTCCGTGTTTATAATCAAAAAATTCATCAAGTTTGCCAGTATAAACCATTTTGTCGTAAGAAATGCCCTCGTCTAAATTCTGCATTTCTATACCTAAGCGGACATCAATATTCTTAGAATCCAGCATGCTTTCAAACATTTTTGTAAAGCCGTGCTGCGGCATAGCTTGGTATTTATCACTAAAATATCTAGGGTCAAAATTATGGCGGATAGGAATTCTTGCTGCTACCGATTTATCTAACTCAGACGGATAAACGCCCCATTGCTTTTTAGTATAGTTTTTAAAGAACTTCTCGTAGAGATCTTCCCCAATTTGCGATACTATAAAATCTTCAGAATTTTTAATTTCACCATTGAGCTTTTTCTTTTTAGATTCATAAAACTCATGGATATTAAAAGCAGTATAGCTGGTTCCGTAAAGTTTATTAATGGTATAAACATTAATCGGCATCGGTAATAATTGTCCGTCAACATTAGACAACACCCAATGCTGATAATAATGCCATTGCGTAAAACGCGATAAAAAATCAAAAACTTCTTTATTGTTAGTATGGAAGATATGAGGACCATAGTTATGAATTAGCACGCCATCTTCATTATAAGAATCATGAGCATTGCCGCCAATATGATTTCTTTTATCAATTAATAATACTTTTAAATCTTTATCGGCGCAAAGACGAGCATACACAGCACCAGCAAACCCTGCCCCTACTATTAAATAATCGTATTTCATGCGGTGTCCTCCATAAATACTTAGTTTATTTTTATCATATGATGAAACTATAACAAAAAAAATAGTATTAGACTATGTATTTATGTTATTATGTCTTCATAGCATAAACAAAGAGGTTAGTTTGAGCAAGATATCAATAATTGTTCCAGTATATAATGTAGAAATATATTTAGAAAAATGTTTGAATAGCATTATCAATCAAACTCTTCATGATATTGAAATTATCTGCATTAACGACGGTTCTACTGATAACT
>WRAU01000006.1 GCA_009780035.1 Alphaproteobacteria bacterium | reverse complement strand
TTTTCTTTCTCTCCTTTTTTTTCGTTTTATTATTTTTTATATAGATTAAGTATTTATATCTATACATACAATGTATACTAAAACCCTTTATATGTCAAGCACTATTTTTTATTGATGGGAAATGGGCAAGAAAAATAAAGCCTACTACCTTAAATAGTGGTTCATCTATGGCAGAAGCACGGTCAAAAAATTTTAAACAAGATTAAGAATCTGCAAAGTTTTTCCTAAATTATGCGGATTTAAGGAGCTCAGCTCGCCGCCGGAATTTTCAGTAATTAATGCCGGCACACCATTAATCCCCTGTTGGTTCATAAATGCTGTTGCCGCTGATTTATTATAATTTTTAATTTTCATAATTTCTTCACTTACTAATGCTTCAGCAAAAACTTCTGCATCTAAGCCGTATTTTTCTGATAAAGCTTCCAGCACATTCATATCGTCAATTGCTATGCCCTGTTCAAATAGCATTGCTTGCAGCTCCATAGAAAAATCAAAATAGTCGTCAAAATTCAGCTTTTCACGCATAACCGTGCAGGCTAAAGAAGATCTATCAGAATTATGAATAAACTTTCCTGAAGACAACAAATTAATATATTCCTGTGAAAACTTTCCACCCTGCATTTTTGGAGCAACTTCAAACGCCACCCGTTTTACCATTTCTAAAAAATCGCCGTTTAGCTGTGAAATATCATGCTTTTCAAACATATTGTAGTGAATAGCTTCAAAATGAATTTTTTCACTGCTGCCATCATTATATTCGTTTATTTTATTCCGCAGAGCAATAATTTTTGGACGCGCCATATTGCACCAACCGCATAGGGTATCGTAAATATATATTACTTTCATTTTTTATTCCTTAGCCAAATTACAAGATACTCTAATTATGCCTTTTTTATCGCTGATTTTTTTAATTACAGCGCCGCCAAGCTCGCTGATATTTTTTACATGCGTGCCGCCGCAGGCAATTCCTTTATCGCCATGAGTTATTACTACCCTTAATGGTTTGTCTATGCTAGCAACATCTGCTGGAAATTTATAGCATGCCTTAGATAAATCTTCACGCTTAACATAGGAAGTTCTTACATCAAATCCTTGCTTAATAAAATTATTAATTTTTTCTTCCAGTGAAAATTTTAAATCTTCTTTACTAACTATACCCTCAAGAGTTCCTTCGTATTCTACATAGGTGCTATCTACATACGAACAGCCGCTTAAGGGATTAAAGCTATAGCCCATTTCAAACATGGCATCATCTACCAAATGCGTAAGGGTATGAAGTTTAGAATAAGTATTGCGGACTACGGCATCAACATTTAAACTAACTTCGCAGCCCAGCTCAAAATTTTCCGCATGGCTGTTATCAATTACATGATACACCTCGCCATCAGCATAAAAAACTTTATTGACCGCAATATTCTTGCCATTGATAGAAACTACTCCTTTATCGCAAGGCTGTCCTCCTCCTTTAGGATAAAAAATGCTTTTATCTAAAATTAAGGCACTGCTGCCATCTTCTATGGCTTCTATTTTAACAAGTTTAGATTGGCACTGGTATAACTGCGAGTTATCCATATATAATAAATTTGTTGCCATAAAATATCCTTTAGTTTTATATAGTATATAATTAATTCTTTAGTTTGTCTAAAACTTTAAATATTAAGGCAATGGTTAGCATGCAAGCAATACCCATAATTACCCATACTGTATTTGGGGAAATTTGAAAAATCCAGCCAAGCAGATAGGGTCCGGCTATTCTGCCTAAAGCGTCAAAAGACCTGTTTACGCCGAAGATTAAACCTTGTTCATTTTTTTCTCCCTGTAATGATAAATTAACATTAACGCTAGGGAAGAAAATCCCCATTCCAAGCGCCATAACAATACTTAAAGCTATTAAGATATAAACATTTGTTGCAAATGGCAGGAATAAACATGATAATCCAAATAGCAGCAGTCCGCCGATTAAGGCTTGTTTATCGGTAAAAAATCTTGGCAGAGTAAGCTGGGTTATGGTAATTACCACACCAAACATGCCCCAATAGTATCCCATATCTCTGGCGGTAAAATTAAATGCTTCATTCAGCCAAATGCTTAAATATACTTCCATTCCTGCAAATATTAAAGCAAACAGAATAATTAAATAGGTAAATAAAATCATTTTTTTATTGCTATATAATTCTTTTAAAGCAACCATGATATTAACTTTTTTATCTAAGGCTCTATCGGCTTTAGATAGAGTTTCTTTTAAGAATAGCAAACACAAAATGCCAGCAAACATACTAATTGCTCCGGATACTACAAACGGAGCATTGATATTTATATCTGCAATGTTATTGCTGTCGCCGGCAAAATAGCCTCCTAAAGCCGGACCAAAAATTATCCCAAGGCTAAAAGCTGATCCAATAATTCCCATATTGCGGAACTTATTAGCTGAATCAGACATATCTGAAGCTGCTGCGAACGATATAACAAAGCAGCTGGTTAAAAATCCTGATAACCCGCGCAGCAGTAATAACTCCATATAAGAATCAGCATATCCAGTTAGTAAATAAACAGCTCCCGATAATACAGAAGCTATACCTAAGGTATACTTTCTGCCGTATTTATCGCAGAGGATTCCAAAAAACAATGTGCCAAATAAACCGCAAATAGCGAAAATTGAAACGATATACCCTACTTGTAAATCGCTTAGAAAAAATGTAATTTTAAATAATGGCAGCAGCGGAAATATCATTCCAAACCCTACCATGTTAATAAAAGTAACCAAAAACAAAATTGGCATAACTTAACTCCACAAGTTTATATAATTAAATGTAATGAATAATCTTATTGATAAGAACAAACTCTGTTGAGTTATTATAACAATATGTGCTGCTATAATAAGCATGGCTTACTATAACCTTTGCGATTTCAGCACTTAAAGAAAGAATTATCTTTTAATGCTGAATTATTATGTAGCATTACTGCAATTCTGTCAAATATTTTTTTGATAATTATATACCTGTTAGACCAAATATTATTTTCTGCCGTCATGCCGTGAGAGCCGCTGAATAGAGATTCAAAAAGACCAAAATTACTCCCATTCAATGGTAGCAGGCGGCTTAGATGTAAAATCATATAAAACTCTATTAATCCCTTCTACTTCATTAACAATACGCAAAGCCGTCCTTTCAAGAACCTCATATGGAATTCTGCTAACTTCGGCAGTCATAAAATCAACCGTCTTAACACTGCGCAGCACTGCCGTCCATTCATAGCTGCGATTATCTCCCATTACTCCTACGCTTTTTACAGGCAGCAATACTGCAAAGGCTTGTGATACACTATTATATAAATTTTCCGCCCGCAGCTCTTCTAAGAAAATACTGTCAGCTTTCTGCAATATTGCTACTTTTTCGGGGATTACTTCACCTACTACCCTAATTCCTAATCCAGGACCAGGAAAAGGATGGCGGTTTACAATGCTTTCCGGCAATCCTAAAAGTTTCCCCAAACGCCGCACTTCGTCTTTAAAAAGATATTTCAAAGGCTCAAGCAGCTGCAGCTTCATGCTTGCGGGCAATCCCCCTACATTATGGTGGGATTTAATAACCTTTGAAGCACCGCCGGAGCTGGAAGATTCAATAATATCCGGATATATAGTCCCCTGCGCTAAAAAGTCTACACCTTCTAAATTGCTGATTGTATCATTAAATACTTCTATAAATTCTTTACCGATAATTTTCCGCTTCTCCTCTGGTTCTATTACCCCCTGCAGTGCTGCAAAAAATTGTTCCTCAGCCTTTACATAAGAAATATTTAAACCAAACTCTTTAGCATATGTAGCTTTAACCTCTTCACATTCATTCAAACGCAGCAGTCCTGTATCTACAAAAACACACATTAAATTACTGCCGATTGCCTTATGAATTAACAAAGCGGCAACTGAAGAATCCACGCCGCCAGACAAGCCCAAAACCACTTTTTTATCGCCAACTGCTAATTTAATTTCAGCAATTTTTTCATTTAAGTATGAATCCATAGACCAATCAGCCCGACAGCCACAGATATTAAACAAAAAATTAGATAGTAAAGCAGAACCATAAATGCTATGGCTAACCTCAGGATGAAACTGCACGCCGTAAATATTCTGCTGCGTATTTTCTATAACTGCGTTAACATTGCCGCTTTTTGCTGAAATTTTGAATCCTTCTGGAATCTTTATTACGGCATCACCATGACTCATCCATACCTGCGATTCACTAGGGATTTCTGCTAAAAGCAGACTTTTCTCTATAATTTCAAGATTAGCTTTGCCATATTCTTTATGATACGAGGCTACCGCCCCTCCCAGCAGATGCGAAATTAGCTGCATGCCATAGCAAATTCCTAATATTGGAATATTTAAGTTAAAATATTCTTTAGATATTAACAAGGCATTATCATCATAAACTGAATTAGGTCCGCCCGAGAAAATAATCGCCTTTAAGTTTTTCTCTTTTATTTTTTCAATAGGAAAATTGTGAGGAATAATTTCGCAGAATACGCCTAAATCCCGAATTTTTCTAGCAATAACATGAGAATACTGCGATCCAAAATCTAAAATAACAACCTGTGCTGACCTATCCAAAACCTTTCTCCTAAATTAATACATCATTCATAGCATAATTGCTGTTGCTTGTAAAGACAGATTAGTGTAGAATTAGTAGATTCTTTAAAAACGGAGTCATCTCATGCAATTCACCAAACTTATAGAAAAAACCGCCCTAACTTTTGATGATGTTTTATTAGTTCCTGCAGAATCTGAGGTTATTCCAATTAACACTAATCTTGAAACTTACTTAACCAAGAATATTAAAATGAGTATTCCTGTATTGTCTGCCGCTATGGATAAAGTAACGGAATCTAAAATGGCAATTAAAATGGCACAATTAGGCGGCATGGGAATTATCCATAAAAATATGAGTCCCCTAGACCAAGCCAAGCATGTATTTAAGGTTAAAAATTTTGAGGCAGGGTTTGTAGGCAATCCTATTACCCTTAAATCTTCCCACACTTTGGCAGATTACTTTGAAACCCGCCAAGTTTATAATTTTTCTTCCTTTCCTGTTTTGCAGGAAGACAAAGTTGTAGGGTTTATTAGCGAAAAAGATATTAAATTTATCAGTGATACCTCCACAAAAATTATAGATATTATGACGCCCTCAGATAGCTTAATTACCATTAAGCAAGGAACATCCTCTGTAGAGGCGCAAGAAAAAATGCGGAAAAATAAAATAGAACAGGTTTTAGTTTTAAACGATAACGGCGATTTAGTAGGCATGGTATCGGCACAGGGGCTAGTTGAGACAAAACTTTATCCATTGGCAACCAGAGATGCCCAGCATCGCCTAAGATGCGGTGCCGCAGTAGGAACAGGCGATAATGAAAAAATCCGCGTAGAACACTTAGCAGAAGCTGGAGTAGATGCTATTGTAGTAGATACGGCGCACGGGCATTCTAAAAATGTTAAGCAAATGGTAGAGTTTATTAAGCTGAATTATCCTAATATAGATGTTATTGCCGGCAATATTGCCACAGCAAGTGCGGCTAAGTTTTTAATAGATTCCGGAGCAGACTGTGTAAAGGTTGGCATTGGCTCGGGATCTATCTGCACCACAAGAATTGTTTCCGGCGTAGGCGTGCCGCAATTAAGCGCCCTGCTAGATGTTGCTGCAGTGTGCCGCAATACCAACACAACTTTTATTGCCGACGGCGGTATAAAACAAAGCGGTGATATTGCTAAAGCTATGGCAACAGGAGCATCTAGCGTAATGCTGGGATCGCTATTGGCTGGAGCTGACGAAACGCCGGGAGATATAATTACCCATAACGGACAAAGCTATAAGGAATATCGCGGCATGGGATCAATCAGCGCAATGTTAGAAGGCTCGGCAGACAGATATTTTCAAGGAAGTCTTGGTAAAAACCGCAAGAAATTAGTTCCTGAAGGCGTTGAGGCAAGGGTAGTTTATAAGGGAGCATTATCAAGCATTATTTACCAGCTAAGCGGAGGTTTGCGTTCAGCAATGGGTTATACCGGCTGCGAAACCATTGCCGATTTTCATGCTCGGGCACAACTACAGCGTATTACCACCGCCGGACTTTATGAAAGCCATGTTCATAGCGTGCAAATGGTGGGCGATTCTCCTAATTATAAGAAAAGTTAAATATTAGATATATTTTTAACCTTTCTTATAATTAGTTCGTTGAGAAAGAATTAAACTGCAAATGGATACAGGTGCTGCCGGTATGACGATAAACTTCTTTTAAAACATATATCTTAACTGCAAATTATAGGTTATGGCACTATCTGATTTTACCTTAAAATCATAACCTAATGGCTGAGATGGAGTTTTCCCTAATTCTTTAAATTCGTTGCCGCCCAGATATACATAATAAACGCCTGCTCCTAAGGTTAAATTATTTTGCAGATAATAGCTTCCTATCGCTCCTGTTTTATAGGCTAAAGCCGTAGCAGAATCATTATAGGAAACCACGCCGCTTAGTTTCATTTCCCTATAAGTTGCACCAAGTCCGCACTCTATTGATAAATCAACATTTTTGTATCTTAAAAGTTCATAGCTTGCTAAAAACATAGCAGTATAAGAATTAGAATCTATTTTAATTTCAGGCTTTCCCACATATAAACCACCATAGTTAGGGTCAGCAGAGTAAAGGTTGCAATAAACTCCTGAATTTGGGCTATTATAAGAGGTGCAATCTGGAATTTTATTATTTGTCGGATTGCCATTCGAATCTATTTCATTATAACAAGGCAGTCCGCCAAAAACATCATTCTTACACATATCAGAATTGGCTATATATCCAGTATCTTCATCGCAAAGACCTGGATTACTGATATTAAGCACTCCGCAATAACCAGAATCAACATATACTCTATTCCTTCCGCTATTATTGTTATTAAACTTGGTGCTAGAATCATTAAATGGCGGCATAGCTGCGGAGGCACGATTATACATGCCTATATCTATCCCTATTGATAATTTATTGCTAAATTTTCGTAAATACGCAAGATTATAATTGCTTTTTAATGCAAAGCTAGAGGGAGGCGTATTTCCATTATCTTCTTGCTTTGTTAGATTGCTGGCAAAGCCAAAGCCAAGAATTAAAGAATTTTTATAAGGGTTTGGAACATAAGCAGCAGCATCTTGGGCTTTATCTCGTTTGCTGGTATAGCGATTAGTTGCTTCACTGCTAGTTGACGGTTGTTTGTAATTAGGAATATACCAATCTTCCGCACTTAAATTAAAACTAAATATTATAAAAATAATAGACCACAGATATATTTTCATTCTTTTCTCTTAAATACTTTACTAATAAAATTTAGTATATTTAATTTGAAAAGCATATAAAGCAAATAATAAATTATCATTTAAAAATTACTATAAGTTAGCTTATAATTGCAAACTATTAGTTAAAAATTGCTATATGAAATTATGAAAAATTAAGATATTTTACCCTAGCCTGCTGCAACAAAGCAGTCAGTCCCTTTAGACTTAAGGATATTACAAGATTTTTGCGCTTGAGTTTTAGATAATCCTGTAAATTTTGCGATAAACACATTATCTTTCTGCACCACTGCTACATTCTTTTTCTTAAGAACATTAGAGGTTGCTTTAATTCTAGCTACATTATAAGATGTCCGCAGCGCTGCATTATAGTTAGAAAAAGCTCCCACTTGCACGGAATATTTACCTTTTACAGATTTTTTAACAACTGCGCCTTTTTTTACCATCGGCGAAATTTTTACAGTTTCGCTGCCTTTAAGGTTATCAATATAAGGAACTCTATCTATAGTATAAAAATCGTTAGTTTCTGTATTAATATTAGCCAATTTTAAACTGTAGTCGCCATCTAGCTGATAAGCATCGGATATGCTTGTTTTAGATTGGGCTGAAGTTAAAACCACCGATGGCGTATCATCTAAATTATTTTTTAAAATTTCTGGCTTAGTAAAATAAGCCACTTCATTTTTTCTTGTAATTTCCGCAATTTCAAAGCCAATATCAATAACCTGCTTCATATAGTCATCACGACCATTAGATGTATAAAATCCCATAACCACAGCAATGATTCGCGTGTTGTCTTTAGAGGCAGATGTAACTAAATTAAAGCCCGAAGCACTGGTATATCCTGTTTTAATGCCGTCAACGCCATTATAGTCTAAAAGGTGATTCGTGCTGTTGTATCTGGTTTTATTCCAGTTAAAATCTGAAATTGAAAATAAGCTATAGTAAGCATTATGATGTATCATTAAGATTCTTGATAATCTTGCTAAATCGTATGCCGTAGAGTAATTATTTTTATCTGTCAAGCCATGAGGATTAGCAAAATGCGTGCCCGTTAGCCCAAGCTCTTGGGCTTTAGCATTCATCATATCTACAAATCCCTGCTTAGACCCTCCAATATGCTCGGCTACCGCATAGGCAATGTCGTTATTAGAGCGGACAATAATAGATATAAGGGCATCTTTAATAGCAATAGAGCTGCCGGCTGGCAAACCTAATTTTGAAGGAGGCATGCTTGCTGCAGCCGGTGAAATTTTGATTTTGGTATCAAGGGTTAAACTGCCGTCGTCTAGTTTATCGAACAAGATAAAAAGAGTCATTAATTTGGTAAGGGAAGCAGGATACATTCTTTCGTGGGAATTAGATTCTGATAGCACTTCTCCTGTGTTATAATCAATTACCACATAAGATTTCATTCTATCGGACTGTGAGAAGAAAAATGCGTTTGATTCTCCAGTTAAGAAACAAAAAAACACGAAAATACCCAGTAAGGTCTTGCATCGACATTTAAACATCACTACCTAATTATTCCTTAGCTTTTATTTTTTGTTATTATAATATAAATTTTTGATTATTAATTCTTAGTTTAAATTTTAATAAAAGATTTGTAAAGATAAAATTTAAAAAAATATCAATAAATTGCTGAGAAAAATCTTAATAATTTATTAACCTATGCCATTTATAATTTATAAATATAAATAAGAAAATCCCCTCCGTAATTAAACGGAGGGTAGTCGGAATAATCGCTAGATTAACTAGCTACACTCTAACGAGTGTCTCTTAAAAGTGAGGCTATACCACAGCCTCACAATAATTTATTAAAATAAGCCTTTTAAACTTTACTAAAAATATCCTGCATAGTAATTTTCTTAATCTTATCATTATCTAATATGCTGTTTTTAACAGGCTGTGATAATTTAGAACCATCTACCAGCAGGCTTGCCACTTTTGCCCCTTTCTGCCAAAGATTCATATATGCCCTTCCGCAGTCTGCAATTGTAGAATTTTTATCTAATATAATGGTTTTATTAATGCCTCCGCTTATAAAAGGCTGAACGGCAACGCTCATTCCAATATGCGCCTGCAGGCTTAAACTGCGCACACCGCGCATGCCATTAGGAGTGCTGCAGTCAAAAATATGAATATGCTCTTTTTTCATGGACGGAGCCTTTTCTAAACCCATGCTGCCAACCACATAAATATTAGCCTCAATGATGTCTTTTGACAAAAATCCAATATGCTGTAAAAGGGAAAAATTAGGATCTTTAAAATTATCCTTAGGAATTCCTAAAGTATGAACGCAAAATTCTTCACCTAGTATGGGAATGCTGAAAGCAAATTCAATATTAGCAATATTGCTGAGAGTATTTTCAATTTTATCTAGCTCAACTTCACTAAATCCCGCCGATTTTAAAGATTCATGATTAAGCGCCGGAGCATTTTTAAGGGTTTTATATCCGGTCATATATTTGGCAATATCCAGGATTTCTTCCTCAGTATATTGCAGCATTTTTAAGCCAAGCAGAACTTCTTCGTTAATTACTTTAGAATAGCTGCCGTTTTCCTGCGGCTTATGCTTAACTAATGCAAACTCCGGCTCTAAACCAAAAGTAGCACAATCCATTAAAACATTGGTTGCGGAATTTGCGGTTATACAAGATACCTGCGCATTTCTAAAACCAAAGACTGTTCCTAATTCAATTACTTTATCCCATGATTTTAAAAGCTCCGCCAGAAGATTTTTATCGGCAATACTATCATGATTAAGCGGCATCGGCGCAATTGTAATGCCCTCATATCCTGCTGTTTTCCCATAAGCCGCCCTTCTATGATTCTGCAGAACCCTTAACATGTGGGAAGAATTTTTAGCATAGCCGTCAAAAGGTCCTTTCTTTTTGGCAATAATGCTTGAAGCCTCATACGCTTTTGAGGTTAATAGCGAAGATACTGCAGCAGCCATGCTGCGCCCTTCAGTGCTGTCATAAGCTAAGCCCAAAGACATCAGCAAAGCCCCCATATTACAATAGCTAAGACCAATAGGACGAAATTTATTAGAAAGCTCGGCAATTTTTTCCGAAGGATATTCCGACATGCTAACGCAAATACCCAAAGCTAAAGTAAACAGCGAAACCACATAGGAAAAATTCACCGTATTAAATGTGGCATCATGATTTCTAAAACGCATTAAATTAATAGATGCCAAACCGCAGGCTGTATCATCTAAAAACAGATACTCGGCAAAAGAGTTGCTGCCTCTGATTCTGCCATCTTCAAGACAAGTATGCCACTGATTGATAGTATCCTCAAAATGCAGATTAGGATCGGCGCAAGACCATACAGAATAGCTGATTTTATCCCATAAATCTTTAGCATTAATGCTTTTAGCCCTGCTTCCGTCAATACGGTTGATTAAATTCCATTTTTCTTCATTTAAAACTTTTTCTAAAAATAAATTAGAAACTGCCACCGTAGTATTAGAGCTTTGCCCAATAACTGCGTTATAGCTATCGATTCCTGTGGTTGCTAAAAATATATCAAAATCAAGGGTGTAGATATTCTGCTTTGCCAGCAGCAGCACATTTTTAATTAATTTTTCGGGAATCATTAAAGACTTTGCCACTGACAGCACATTTTTTAACTTTATATTTTTATCAATATCAATTTTATCTTCAATACTGCCGTCAAATTCTTGCACTGTAGTAAGAATCAACTGTAGAATTTGATGATTTATCTGCGATCCGGTAATTAGAGAAATTCCTTTTTGTTCCTCTTTTAGCTTCCAAGAAACAAACTCTTCAATATCGGGGTGGTCGGCATCTAGCACCACCCGCTGCGGAGTAAGCCTAGTAATGCCCCCAGAATTAATTGCCCCTGTTGTAGTATCAAATATTTTTAAAAAGCTGATTAATCCCGAAGATACCCCGCCGCTAGAGATAGGCTCACCCTTACCTCTAATATTAGAAAAATTAGTGCCGCTGCCCGAGCCGAACTTAGAAAGCCTTGCAGATTTTAAAACTAAATCCAGCATTCCCTCTTCCCGCAGAAGATTATCTTCTACCCCTTGAATGAAACAGGAATGCGAATGCGGTCTTTCATATGCTGAAGTTGTTTTACAAACAGTTTGCATGCTTTCATCAAAATAAAAATGCCCTTGATTTTCATCGCATATGCCGTAAGCCCAATGCAGTCCGCTATTAAGCCACTGCGGCGAATGGGGTGCGGCAATTTGATGGCATAAAATATAGCACATTTCATCAAAGAAATTTTTGGCAGATTCTTCAGAATCAAAATAATCCAGCTTATAGCCCCAGTAAGTCCAAGCTCCTGCCAGCCTAGTAAATACTTGCTTCGCTGAAGTTTCTCCTGTAAATCTTTGCGCTAGAGGCAGTTTTTCAAGAGCCTCCATATCGGGTTCAGATTTCTGCAGCCATTGCGGAACATTGCTTTCAGCAACTTTTTTAGTAATTGACGGAACGCCAGATCCCCTTAGGAATCTTTTCGCTAAAATATCAACTGCAGATTTTGACCACATAGACGGAACTTCAACATCAATTGTGCTAAACAAAGAATCACCTTTAAGATTCCTTACTTCTACCGCAACTGTTTTAAATTCTGCCGCAAAAGCATCTGCACCTTGCTGGACTGTAAATAGCCTTTCAACTTTCATGTAAATCGTAAATTTCTTATTAATAAAAATTAACAAATCGTAAATTTATGATAGCAGACTATAATTTTTTAATAAAGCAAAATATTATAGACATTCTCATAAAAGTTTGCTAGATTTATAATGACTTAAAAATTGTAAGGATTAAATATACAAATGCGCCTAGTTGTTTTTATTTTAACCATATTCTTCGGTAAAAAAGCAGGAACTGACGAATTCGGTAATGTTTATTACTATTCTAAGTTTAAATTATTCGGCAGAGAAAGAAGATGGGTTATGTATAAAGGTTCTAAAGAACCCTCAAAAGTTCCCGATTATTGGGAGGTTTGGGTAAGGCATATCAGCGATAAGCCTTTAGATACATCCGGCAAAAATTCTTGGCAAAAACAGCACCTTCCTAATTTAAGCGGCACATCTTTTGATAGAATGTATCTTGAAAATAGAAAGATTAAAAATGCCAATACCTATCAAGCATGGGAAGAAAAATAAAGTAATATGCTAGAATTTAACCATAAAAAATTAAATACTATTATAGGTTTAGTTTTTATAGTAATAGTATGGGGGTTTTTTATTTTTATTCATAAAAGTGAAAAAACTGCACAAGAAATCAGCAAGAATTCTTATAAGGTTTATGTTAGCAATATTGAAGGCATTAAGAAAAACCAATCAGTGGGCATGGGCGGTTTTACAGTTGGCTTTGTGCGGAGCATGGGAATTTCTAATAATTCTCCTTATTTAATTCTTAATATTGATAGCGGCATTTTATTAACGGCAGATTCTCGAGTGCAAATATCCAGCGCTTCTTTGTTTGCATCTAATAAAATTATTAACATTGTTAATGGCATTGATGAAGATTTTTTAAATGACGGCGACTATATCCCAGACAGCAGTTTAGGCATAGATTTAGATGGACTGCTTAATATGATAGAAATTTATTTAAAACAAAGGCAGCATTAGAAAATAATGAAAAGTAGAAGTTTAGAATTTATTTTCGGCGTATTAATTATCGCTATCACTTTTGTTTTTTGTGCGTATGTATTATTGATTACTATCAATAATACTTTTAAAACCTATAACTTAAATGCTACTTTCAGCAATATCGGCTCTTTATCAGCCGGCGCTAAAGTTCTTATAAACGGGTTTGAGGTAGGACAGGTCAGCGAAATTAGTTTACTGCCGTCTAGCTATAAAATTCATGTGAGTATGAATATTAATAAAAATATACAAATTCCTAAGGACAGCATCTTATTAATTCAAGCTGCAGGATTTTTTGATGCCCCTACATTAGCCATTAAACCAGGCAGTTCAGCTGAATTTTTTAAAGCAAATGATACCATAATTGATACAAGAGACTGGGTATCTTTAGAAGATAAAATCGGCGATATTTTCTTTAGTATAACTAACAATTAATATATGGCGCAGATGATAAAAAAATATTTCTTTTTCTGTATTGGTCTTTACTTATTGGCGGCTGGCACTTTATTAGCTGCAGATTATAAATCTTCGCAAGCTAAGGTGCGTCTTTTAAATAAATATACTGGAAAAACTGAAAAAATTACTCTAAAAGTTGGGAATCCTTATGTTTTTGATAAAAATCTTCATGTTTTATTAAGAGCCTGCTATAAATCTAGCTCGCAAGATGAACCAGAAAGCAAGGCTTTTATACAAGTTGTTAGATTGGTGGCAAACAATCTAACAACTGATGGCATAAAAACTTTAAGCATCCCTCTTCCTAATGATTTTTTCATAAAGAATAATAATGACGAAACTCCTAAATTTATCTTCAGCGGCTGGCTGTTTGCCAGCTCGCCTTCGGTAAGCTACCTAGAAGATCCTATTTATGATATAACTCTTTTAAATTGTTTTTAAGTTTTACTTTTCCGTCGTACCGTGCACCTCCATCATACCGACGAAAGCCAGTATCCTTTTTCACTTTACAAAAATTTCCCTTAGTTATAAATGAATTTTTGTCTTGTATAGATAAAAAATGGTGAATGGATATGAATGCTTAGCATTTCCATATGAGGAAAATCGTTGGAATTAAACGGCTCGCTGGTATTGGCAATACCCATAGCATTACCGCCGATATAAATTCCTGAGTAATTTAAGAAAATCTCATCTAAAAGTTTTTCTTTAACCAGTGCATGAGTATAATGCGAAGCCTCAACGGAAACATAGTTTAATCCTAAAATTTTAAGGATTTTCATAGCTATTTGATTGTTAATTTCACTTTCGCCGCAGCTTAAGATAATTAATTTATGCTGATTATTTTTGTATAAATCAATAATGTTATCTTTATGATAATCTACATCGTCTATAGATTTATAACCGCCAATTTCAAAGACATCAACTGCAGCATAATATTTTGCATACTTTGCTCCGGCATTTGTAGTAATTAGCATTAAAGGCACGCCGCTTTTAAAAATAGAATGTGTATAAGGAATAGTCTTACAGCTTTTTGACGCAATAATATTTACAGGAATTTTTGCTTTGTTATGCCTAATTCTATCTGCTTCTAATTCTTCATCAAAAATATGGGCAGTAATGTTCGGCTCATCGCGAAGAGTTCCAGAACCAATAATTATACCGTCGCTTACAGCCCTCAACATATTCATAATCCAAAAGTCAGCTAAGCCGCCATTTGGGTCTTTTGCATTGTTTTTAGCAATTAAAGTGCCGTTAGGAATATCGTTAAAGTTAATTTTACCGTCCATAGAGGCAACAAAAGAAGCATGCAGGTGCGGTCTATGATTTGGAGCAGCTTCAAATAATAAATCGCCATAAATGTTTTGAATTTTAGAAGATTCTAAAAGATTAGTTTTATGGCTGGCAGAGGTGTTATTAAAGATATTTTTTAACTTTATATCTTTAACATTAAAAATTTTTCTGGGAAAATCTATCATGTTTATGCTATTATCTTAAGTATATGATGTATGTATTATAACCACAAAATTAAATTATGCAACGAATAATAAAATCTGCGGATATTGAAACATCTCTAGGCATATTCTTTGATAGTTTCATTAAATTGATAATTGCCATTACGGTGTTTTCTAGCATTTTAAATTTTTCCCTAGATATTATTTTTAAGGATATTCTGCCATCTTTCGGCTTGGCAATTATAGTTTTGCAAATTGTTCTTCTTATATATTGCTGGATATTAAATAAGACTGGCAATGTTTTACCGCTGCCTGCAGGAATTTCGGCTAACCGCTTTTTTGTATGGATTTTCGCCATTATGGTTCCTACTTACACTGCCACAGGCAATTTAAGCACGGCACTAGCGGTGGGAATAGGTGCAAACTTTATTAGCTCGGCGCTTACTATGTTTTTAGCACTATTCAGCAACTTAATTTTAAGATTTATTCCCCGTCCGGCACTTTTTTCTACTGTAGCCGGAGCATCTATGGCTTGGCTGATTTTATCGCCGCTTATAGAGTCCTTTAATACTCCAATTATTGCTTTTGTATGTTTTTTTATAGTTTTATGCACCTATGCCGGCAATTTAAAAATGCCGATTCCTCCTTTGTTTTTATCAATAATTGTAGGAATAGTTATTGCTTTTGCTACGGGATATGCTGATGTATCTGCAATAAAATCTTCCACTGCAGTTTTGGGATTTTATCTGCCAAGTTTTTTTAGTAATCTATTAATAGGAATTCACGAGGCTTATAAATTTCTGCCGATTATTTTAGCAATTACTATTGTGGAATTAATTGCCGGCATTCAAGGAATTGAACAGGCGAAAAATTTAGAAGCTCCTTATAATACGAAATTTACTCTTTTTGCTACGGGTTTTATTTCACTGTTATCTAGTTTTATAGGGAATCCTTTTACTTTAAGCATCTTATGGGGCTATTCTACCTGGCACAAAATAGGTGCATCAAGAAATTATATTTTTTATTTAGGGATTTTATTTATTCTGTTTAGTTTTAGCGGTGTCGCTTATTTTTTAATGCGGCTAATTCCAGTAGCTAGCGTAATTCCTATTATTGTATTTATTGGGCTTATTAATATTGCAGATACTTTTAAAATGCACTCAGAAAAATATTACATTCCAATTATTATAGGAATGATTTTTCCTTTGATGGATTTTTTAAACACAACTGCCAGCGGCTTATCGAAATCTTTAAGTTTTTTAGCAAACGGTGCAACACTAATTTCTTTACTATGGGGCAGCGTATTTGTTTTTCTAATTGATAGAAAATATCTTCATGCAGCTATAATATTTTTGATTTGCAGTATTTTAACTTTTATTGGATTAATCCATGTGCCTAATATTAAATTCCTAGCTGATACAACCTTTACTAGCATATATCTGTTATTCGCAGTTGTTTTTGCCGGCATTTATTTAAGAGAAAGATTTAATAGTAAAAAAGATATGCAGTAGAACTGCTGATTTATCTAAGTAAAGGCTTTGCGAAGTTTTTTCTAAATAGCTTACTTCATCTAAAATTTTGCTGGCATCATCTATATTATGAAGATTAGCATGAGAGGCTAAAATATTTTTTATAATAGCAAAAACATAAGCATAATTAAAGTTTTCTTTTAATTTTATGGTGCTGGTTAAATTAAAAATTTGTTCATCTGTTGTTGATTTATCAAAAATTTTACTGATTGCTTCATATATCTTAAAGTTGTCTTCCTGCAGATACCATAATAAATCTGCATAGCTGCCCTGTGCTATATCTATTAAATTATTTATTTTAGATGGATTATAAGCAATTTGCTGAGTATTTAAGATATTTAGCATATCTGCTGAAGATAAGCCCTTAAATTGCAGGTTAATGCACCGTGATTTAATAGTATCAAGCAAGCTGTTATATGAATGGGAAATTAAAAAAAACAGGGTATTTTTGCTAGGTTCTTCTAAGTTTTTTAGTAAAGCATTGCTGGAGTTGATATTAAGATTATCTGTAGCATCGATAATTATAATCTTATAGCGGTTAGGGTATCCAGTTTTTTGAATGAATTCATTAATTTTTCTAATGGATTCAACATTAATTAAATCTTTAAAAACTTGCTTTTTAGCATCAAATTCTGGAGTAATTAATAATAAATCTGGACAGGAGTTGCTGTCAATTAAGGCATTAATTTTACTGTCTATGCTGAAGACATCAAGAGTTGGCAGAATACTAATATCGTGGGACAGTAAAAATTTTGCTAAAAATAAAACATAAGAATACTTGCCAATTCCTTTTTTACCGCTAAAGATAATGGAATTATGAAGATTATGATGTTTCAGCATCTTTTGCATTAATAGCAGGATATTATCGTGTCCAAATAGTTTTTTTGCCAGCATTAGGTTTTATCAACAGTAATATTCATGTTAAAATAATTATTTATTAAATCTACAATACTTTCATGAACTTCCAATAGCGATTTATTGCTGCCGTCTATTACCTCAACAGTTCCGCGGTAAAGAGGGGTTGGGTTTCTAAAAGACTGAAGAATTTTTTCATGGATTTTACGTTCAAATTTATCCATGCGGTTTTGTAATAATTCCTTCCTTCTTTGTATTCTTCCCATTACTCTTTCAATTGAATCATCTAAGATGATGGTTAAATCTGGGTATAAATTAAAGTTGAATTTTTCATGCAGATAAATAATTTCTTCAAGAGAGATATTACCAAGTATTCCTTGATAAATAATGGTAGAAAGAACAAATCTATCAACTAGAATAACATCATACTTTTCAAAATTTGGAATAATTACCTGCTTAATATTTTCGTGCCGAGAAGCGCTGAATAAAAGCAGTTCAGTAGTAGCATCAATATTATTAGAGAAAATTAAACTGCGGATTTCTTCACTTGCCTTAATGCCTCCAGGCTCGCGGGTTTTAAGACACGATATATTATTTTTTTCAAAAAGCTGTTCAAGAAGTTTAATCTGGTTAGATTTCCCAACTGCTTCTCCTCCTTCTAAGCATAAAAAAATAGCTTGTTTCTTAGCTGCTGAATCAACCTCTGACATTTAATTTTCCAAAAGTTTTTTGACAGCATAAAATGGACTTAGCAAATATTTTACAAAGGCCATAGAGTTTTCTATATCAGTTTCAGCAAATAAATCGTAAGAAATATTATAATCGCTATCTTTTATTATAATATCTAGGGTAGCAATTTTATCGCCGCTATGGATTGGCGCCATATAGTAGTTTTTAAAAGAAAGAGTTTGCTTGATGTCATCATTACTCATAGTTTTCGGCACTAAAACCACAATATCTCTATTAGCTACAATATTTAGAGTGGATTCTTTACCGTTATAAATAGGGACTTCTTTTATAATATCTCCGCGCGCATAAATTACTCGTCTTTCAAAGGTTCTATAAACCCAGTCAACAAGTTTTTTAGTTTCAATTTTGCGTTCGCTTTCAGAGTTAGCCCCAATTACTACGCCGGTTATTCTAAAATTATCGTCTTTAATGCCGCTGAATATTAGTGAATATTTGGAATCATCAATATGTCCGGTTTTAAGACCGTCAACAACCACACCTTTAGCAAAGGGCAAAGTTAAAAGCGGATTACGGTTTTGCTGGGTAATGCCGTTATAAGTAAACTCGGGAATAGCAAAATAATGATAATATTCTGGAAAATCCTGCATTAATCTATAGGTTAGAGTATATAAATCATGGGCTGTGCTATAATGATTTTTATTATAAATACCATCAACATTTTGGAAATTGGTATTACTCAAACCTAACTCATGAGCTTTTTTATTCATTTCCACTAAAAATTCTTCTTCTGTGCCGACAATTAATTCCGACATCGCAATAGAGGCATCATTGCCAGATACTACAATAATTCCCTTGATTAAATCATCAACTGATACATGCTGTCCCTGTTTTAAAAACATTGTAGAGCCGCCAGTGCGGTAATTGCCTTTTTTATAAGCGTTATCGCTTACAATAGCTATAGTATCTAGGGAAATAACCCCTTTTTTAAGACTATCAAAAATAATATAAATAGTCATAAGTTTAGTAAGTGAAGCCGGCGAAATAATTTGATTAGGATTTTTTTGGAACAAAACCATATTTGTTTCAGGATAAACTACAAAAGCTGCCCTTGCTTTAATTTCATAGCTAGGGATTACCGCATTTGAGCTTTGAATAAAATAAAAAAAACATAATAAAAATATGGGGAATATTTTAAGCATAACAAAACGAACTTCTTACAAAAAATTTTTCAATAGGAATATTATAAAATAAAAACAAATTTTTCGCAATGAGATTTTATAAGAAGCCGCATTCTTAGCTTGCAATAAAAAAGATGGAGCAGCAATTACACTGCTCCATGAGTTAAGGAATTATCAGTTTTTTATTTATTAATTATTATTGTTCAACGATAACTCTTGAATTGGTATAGCCCAATCTTACTAGGTTGTTTTTAATTTTTATAGCATCATCAATGCTGCCATAAGGTCCTACTCTTAATCTTAGAATATCTTTACCGTTTACATCAACTTTCTGTAAACTTACAACCCCTACAGAGCTAAGAGATCCCATTTGCTTTTTGATGTTTTCATTACTGTCGCTATAGGCGCCGATTTGAACAAATACTCCTCTTGGCGTATATGATTTAACATCGTTAGGCTCAATTAAGCTGATAGTTTTCATAGATTTACTGTCCGAAGATTTTAAAATTTCTTCCTTATCAACTAAACCAAGATCACCATCGGCAGCAGCTGAAGCAGAGCTAATACCAGCTTCATTGCTTGGAGCATCATCTGTAGCTACTGCAGCATCAACATCAGCAGGAGCTGCAACTGGCGCTTGAGTTGGAACTACAGCTGGAGCTGGCTGATCTGCCTTTTGTGGAACTACAGCATTAGTATTCATTGCTTTATCTTTTTCTGCATTTTTCTGCATATTGATTTTATTTAATTCAACGGCAGCTTCTTTAGAAATATTTGCAAGAAGTCTAATTCTAACATTAGTTGTTCCTTGATTTTCAAAGCCTAAAATTTCAGCGCCTTTTTTAGAAATATCAATATTTCTATATTTAGAAAAAGGTCCTCTGTCATTAACTCTTAAAATAACTTTTTTACCATTCTCCACATTAGTTACTTCAACAAAAGAAGGCAGCGGTAAAGTTGGATGAGCGGCAGTTAATTCTTCCATGTCAAATAATTCACCGTTAGCAGTTTTTTTGCCATGAAACTGTTCGCCATACCAAGAGGCAATGCCAATTACATCATAGTCGTCAACTACTTTTGGTTCGTATTTAACGCCGTTTACTTCATAAGCATTACCTACTTTTACATAAGGAGTAGCTTCTGGAGCATCTGCAACTCCTGCAACTTTAGTAATAGGTTTAAACTGTGCGGCATATCCTATAGTTGATACTAAAGATATAGCCAGAGTAGATACAAAGATTTTTTTATATTTTCTAGTCATAGTGATTATTCCTTATTTATATATTTATTATTTATTAATTATGAAATTAACTAAGTTTTAAACTTTTATTAACTTCTTGTTAATGAGTATAAAGGCTAATGGTTAATAAAAAGTTAATAAATCTATAATAGTAAATAAAAAATTAATATATTTAATTAGATATAAAGCTAGGATTTCTCTTGGTTTGATAAAAAAATAGTAAATTTTTCGTAAATTAAATTAAAAAAAACAGAAAAAATTTATAAATTTATTAACTGCTTTTATTAACTTTTACAAATTTTTTATTAACAGATATATATTGTTTTGTTTAAAAGGTTGATTTAAAATCATATCAAACTTAAGGATTTACTAATTATTTAATGCGAATCTATTTATTAATGGATTCTATATACTAATGAATAAATGATTTATCTTTTAACAGCAAACCAAGATTAGCCTTAATTCTTGAACGGGTTGGAAATCTATCGCGGACTCTTTTATCAAAGTCATCAATATTTAATGAACTTAAATAAAGTTTTTGACATTCTGCTAAATAATTAATATTTTCACTTAATGTGGCAATGGTAGTAATATTGCCATGTCCGGTAAGCAGAGTGGTGTAATCTTGAGATTTCTCTAAAATAAACTCTAAAGCCTTAATAAATCCTGCATAGTCATACGCCAGCAAATGCCCGTTATACTGAGCTAAATCTGCAACTAACACGCAGGATAGTTCTTTTATCCACACAACTGCATGATTAGGACAGTGGGAATCCACAATATTAACTACTTCAAAATTAATGCCATCAATATGAAAATTTGATTCTAAAGCATGTGCAGGAATATATTTATTATCCAGCTTCTTTTTAGAATCTTCAATAACTTCCTTTGTGGCATATGATGGAATGCCTTCAAAAACTGGCAAACCTCCATAATGATCGATATGCGGATGGCTAAGTATTACACGCACAATAGGTTTATTCAATCTTTTAGCATAGTTAAGCAGTTCAATGGCAAAATCAGCATCTTGAGTATCGTATATTACCAAAGATTTTATAGTTTCAATAATAATACTATTTACAAAATAATTGCCGCGCGAACTGAATTGATGGATTTTTATACCTTCTAATTCGCTGTCAAACGCCATAACCTCAACATGATAATTTAATTTAACCATTAGCTTAAATCTTTAATTTTTTTTAACATTTGCATGGCGCTTTGCTCTCCCATTTCATAATAGCCCATCATAAAGCACCATAGGCTGCTTATAAAATTTATTAAACACCCATAGGCGTGCAATTTTGCGTCATTTAGAATAATATCATATTTTTGTATAAAATTTGCAAAATTATTTTTATTCAAAAGAGTTTTGATGCTGGCAAAATCAAAATATTTATCATTGATGCTAGCATATTCAAAATCTAAAATATAAAGTTTATTTTGTGATTGAATAAAATTATTAGGATTCAAATCATTATGGCACAGAGCTATTTCTGGCTTAAATTTATTGATTGTTTCCAGCAAATTAAACGATTGCCGCAGTGCTTCTTGAAGCAGCTCATTTTTTAAATACTGCGGCGATATTTTTTTGCAATAAATACCGGCAGTTTTAAAAAAGTTCCTTTTGTTAATATTTAACTCAGCATTATGAATTTCTTTGATAATATTTGGGAAATCTGTATGCAAATTATCAGCTTGCAGAGGAATTCCTTCTATGTATTCAAAAACCGCATATTTATGATTAAAAAATAAACAAAATGGCGTGATGTTTTTTGCCGCAAAATAATTAATTAACACTTCATGATTATTGATATTGAATAAAAACTTATTTTTTGCTTTAAAAATTTTTAGAACTAATTTTTGGTTCACAGTATCAACAAAGAAAACATCATTGCTTAAGGCAATATCAGATTTAGAAATATTAACAACTCTGCCGAATTTTTTTTTAATATGCTTTAGAATATCTTGTGAAATTAAATTTTCTGCTTTAAAAATTTTACCCTCCACTTTAAATATCCCAAAACTGCCAAACCTAAATATATCAGCATTAAGATAGATTCCGAATATAGCTGCGCTTTAATAAACAGAATAAATGTCAGCGCATTAATAACAACCCAGTATATCCAGTTAGATAAAATTTTGTGCGCCTGCATGTAGGTGGCACAAATTGCAAAAGCAAAAATAAAAGCATCTAATGTTGAGTAAGAAGATTTTATCAATATATCTAAAGCCGTAGCAATAGTTCCAGAAACTAAAACAGTAATGAAAATTAAAATAAAATGTGCTCTAGCAGAGTATTCCGATATTTTAACTTTTCTATGTTTTTGTGAATCTACCTGCGACCATTTAATAAATCCATATACAGCCATAGCCGCATAAAAAAGATTCAATACAGACTGCATGTAAATTTTTTCAACAAAAGTGGAAATTACTAAGCAGATTGAACTAATAAATCCAAATAGCCAGGCAATTCTTTTTTCTTTAATTATGTAGATAATATACAGAATACCGGCAATAAGCGTGATATATCCTAGAATTTTATCAAAAGTAATATAAGGCTCTAAAAAATCCATAACCGCTCCGCTAACACATAATTGAATTATAGGCGCACTTGCTAAAAATTGCAAATAGATAAATAATATGTTAAATTTGTTTTATGAATGAATTATAGGTATTTATTAATGACTACAAGAACAAGATTTGCACCAAGCCCTACAGGATTTCTACATATTGGCGGTGCAAGAACCGCACTTTTCAATTATTTATTTGCCAAACATACCAATGGAAAGTTTCTGCTTCGTATAGAAGATACCGATCTTGAACGTTCTACAAAAGAGGCTGTTGATGCTATAATTAACGGGCTTGCCTGGCTTAATTTAAATCATGATGAAGAAATTGTCTTTCAAATGCAAAGGCAAGACAAGCACATTGAAGCCGCACAAGAATTATTAAAAAACGGCAATGCCTATAAATGCTTCTGCACCAAAGAAGAACTATATGAAAGACGCCGCCAAGCTGAAGCTGAAGGCAAAGTTTATGTTTACGATGGGCGTTGCCGCAATATTACTAATTATGAAGATTACGAAGGCAAACCTTTTGCTATCCGCCTAAAAGTTAATAAAGAAGGATCTACAGTTATTAACGACCTTGTTAAAGGCACCGTAGAAGTTAAAAACGATACCTTAGACGATTTAATTATCCTCCGCAGCGATAATGTTCCAACCTACATGTTTGCAGTAGTGGTTGACGATCACGATATGGAAATTACCCATATTATCAGAGGCGACGACCATTTTACCAATGCTTTCCGCCAGTATCAAATTTATAAGGCATTTGACTGGAAAATTCCTGAATTCGCCCATTTGCCATTAATTCATGCAATGGACGGTTCTAAGCTGTCAAAAAGACATGGTGCAATTTCTGTAGAAAGCTACAAAGCCTTAGGTTTTTTACCAGAAGCTATCTGCAATTATTTGCTTAAGCTGGGCTGGTCGCATGGCGATGATGAAATTATTGATAACGAACAAGCTATTGCTTGGTTTGATATCGCTAATGTTAATTCTTCTCCTGCAAAGTTTGATATGATAAAATTAACCAGCATCAACCATTATTATATCCAAAATACTGCTAATGAAAAATTATTAAACTTAATGGAAGATTTTATTGATAAAAAATCAAGCAATTTAAATCCCAACTATCAAGAATATCTGCTACAAGGTTTAACTTCCATTAAAGAGCGTTCAAAAACCATGGTAGAGTTAGTAGCAAATTCTAGTTTCTATCTTAACAAACCGCCTTTTATTCTTAACGATAAAGCGGTGGAAGCTATTAATAATTCCCGTGATATTTTAAAAGAACAGAACCAAATATTAATAGAAATTACCGATTGGACTAAAAACAGTATTCATAATGCTATTAAAGACTATTGCGACAAGCACGAGCTAAAATTAGACAAAGCTATGGAAGGATTACGAGTAGCCCTTACCGGACAAACTGTTTCTGCCTCTTCTAACTTTGATATTATGGCAATTCTAGGCAAAGAAGAAACTCTAAAGAGAATCACTACTGTGTTGTCTAGCTAAACATTATGTAAATAATTCTCAAGTGAAAAATGGATAATTATACACCTAAATGACCAAGATAATAAAACTAGGTTATTTTGTCATGCCGCTGAAAACGGCATCCATTAGATATTTCACATGAAACAAACCTGTAGAATTCCCCTGCAAATAAAAAAGTAAACAAGAAAGTAATATACTTTACTTATTCCTTGATTGTTTGTTAAATTTTAACAGTTAATTAAGCAGATTTTTTATAAGAAACTATACTCTCTAGTTCCTTTTCTATTTGTAATTTAGTCTTTCTGCTTTCCAAATTACTTTGGATTCTTAAGAAAAAACCATTAGTTTTATTAAAGAACTTGCATAGCCGCAAATCTGTATCAGCAGTTATTCTTCTTCTATTTCGCATTATTTCATGTATTCGCGTAGCTGGCACATGCAGCAGCTTGGCTAAAGCATTTTGACTTAGATTTGCATCATCTAAGTATTCTTGTAAAACATCTGCCATTGTGATTTCTATATACTCTTTCTGTTCTATCATTTTACTCTCCTAGTGATAATCTATAATTTCAACATCTAAAGCATTACCATTCTGCCACACAAAACAAATTCGCCATTGCTGATTTATTCTTATACTATATTGTCCTAATCTATCACCTTTCAGTGCTTCTAGTTTATTAGAAAAAGGAGTTTCTAAATCTCTTATATCTATAGCTGCATCTATTTCATTGAGCTTAACTAGAGCTTTTTTCTTAATTTCTGTAGGTATTTTTTTTGTTAAAATACCATGCCATAATTTTTTTGTTTCTTTATCTATAAAATTAATAATCATAATTTATAATAAAAGTTATTTATATATTTCATTATACAATACTACTAGTTCCGTTGCAAGAAACAAGAAAACCCTCTACTTACTCCCCTACTTAACTAATTGCTAATCTCCAGCAATATCTAAAATTATTAAATTTACATAATTTTTGCCTTGATAAAAGTTAAGTTTTGCCTCTACAACCACATCTACAAACTTATTTTCGTTTTGCAGAATACTTTCACCCAGCAAAGAAGGTATAGATTTATAGCAGAAAGCCCGCAGTTTATATTTATTATCTACAACATCCAGCATGATATGATTTTTATTTTTACCGACTTGTTTAATATTCGCCAAGCACACTTTGCTTAACATAAAAGTTGGTTCTTTAAAATTAATGCCAAACGGCTGCAGCTGGCTAAGGCTGGCAGCAAAATTCTCATTAATGGCATTAATGGGCAGAACAGCATCTACCATTAAGTTTCTTTCTATTATCTTATTTTTGAGGGCAAAATTAATTTTTTCCTGCAAAAAAACAAATAACTCGTCTTTTTTTTCTAAAGCAAACGAAAAACCTGCTGCTTGCGAATGCCCTCCTCCTTTAATTAAAAGACCTTTCTGCTTAGCGCCAATTATAATATTTCCTAAATCAACATTTTCAATAGAGCGTCCGCTTCCTGTGGCAATCCCCTGTTCTTCATCTACACTATAAATAAGGGCGGGCTTACCATAATTCTCTTTAATTCTGCCGGAAATAATTCCTACAATGCCCGAGCTCCAATAAGGCGATCCCACAAAAATCAATGGCGATTCTTCTAAATTTAAAGACGCTATTTCCTGTGTAGCAGCTTGAATAATTTTATCTTCTTCCGCCTGTCTTTGCTGATTTAAACTAATTAATCTTTGTGCTAAATTAACGGCAAGATGTTCTTCTTTTTCAAGAAACAAATCTAAAGCCAAAGCAGATTCTCCCATGCGCGAACCGGCATTAATACAGGCACCAAAGGAAAATCCCAGTGTTTCCACATCTAGCGGCTTATTGATATTTAAGCAATCGGCAAGAACTTTTAGCCCGATATTCTCTCTCCTGTGCATAATTTTAAGACCTTGAAACACCACCGCACGATTAAATCCTACCAGCGGAACCATATCGCAAACTGTGCCTAATGCTACTAAATCAAGATATTTCAGCAAATTTTCTTTTACCATGCCTGCTGTAAAATAATTTTTACCATCTAAATGGCTGTTTAACGCCGCAAGACTTAAAAATACCAAGCCTGCCGTGCATAGATTTTCATTTTTAGAAGTATCATCATTTCTTTTAGGATTAATAAAAGCAACTGTTTGCGGTATTTGCGTATCTGTAGCATGATGGTCTATTATTATTACCTCTATACCCTTTTCGTTAGCTTCAGCAATTTCTGCAAAAGAAACCGTGCCGTTATCTAGCAGAATTAAAATATCCGGCTTATTTTTAAGAATATTCTCCAAGGCTTTAAATGATACGCCATAACCCTCGCTATAGCGGTTGGGAATATAAGAATCCACATTGGCATTAAGATTTTTAAGATAAGAAAATAGAATCGCTGTGGAAGTAATGCCATCTACATCATAATCGCCTAAAATCATAATTTTTTCATTAGCAGTAAGAGCTTTATGGATTCTATCGCAGAATTTTTGCATATCCTGCAGTAAAAAAGGATCTTTCATAGAATTTTTTAATTTCGGATCTAAAAAAGTTGGAATATCTGCCAAAGAAACCCCGCGGCTAAGCAGAATATTTGCCAAAAGCACAGGGATTTTATAAAGATCCTCAGATTTTTTAGCTAAATTATTATCACTAGGCTCTTTAAGCCAAGTTTTCTGCGTCGCAGACTTTTCTTTTAAAATTTGCATCATTTATTTTTTTTATTGGTTGGAATGCAGTTATATCTATAGGTATTGGCATTATTTGTGATAAAAACTATATCAACCCTTTGATTATACTTATAATTACTATCATTTTCATAAACTAAATTATTAGAATTGCTGCAGAAAAGCATATTAATATACACCTCCATTACCTTATTAGCCTGCAGCTGTTTTGCCACAATCTGCGCCCGATTAAAAGACAGGCTGATAGCATTGGCAAAAGATGCTGCTTCCATATTGCTGGCATGACCTATAATTAAAATATTCTGCGGGCATTTGATTTGAATTCTAGCAATTTCTGCGATGATTTTATTATCTTCTGGGGTAAGCGCAGATTTATTATCATTAAAATAAATATTGGCAACCAAAATATCTTTGCCTTCTTCTAAATAAGATAACGGGCAGCTGCCATCAGACTTTTCTTTAAAATCTTTGCGCTGCTGCTCTTTTTTAAGATATTCCGGCAATGGCTTATTGCAAGAAACTAATACCGTAAGTATTAAAAGCAGAATGGATATTTTCTTCATGCTTGTTTCCTTAACCATAGCTCAAGTATTGCTGTTAATGCCTCCGGCTGATCTAGCGGGCTTAAATGCCCGCAATTATCTATGCTAGCCATCGTGCCGTTTCTTAAATTACTAACCATTTCTTCCATAATAGACAGTGGCGTTATTGTATCTTGTTTGCCTCCGATAATTAAAGTAGGAATATTGTAGTATTGGAAATCTTCCACAGATGATTTTCTTGATAGTATTAATTTCTGCTGATTAATAAACCCTAATCTGCCAATCTGTTTTGCCATTTTATCTAGCAGGCTTGTTTTTTTATAAGAAACCTCATGCAAATAAGATTTTATTATTTTATCATTCAAAGCCTTAAACTGCAAATCGTTAATTGCCTGTGCTTCTTCTATCTGCATAAATCTTTGTGCTTTCTTTTCTAGGGTATCTTCATAAAAACTGGTATTAATTAGAGCTAAACTTTGGATATTATCTGTATGGCGCATTAGCTCCATAGCGATATAGCCTCCCATAGAAATTCCTGCGGCATGGAATTGTGCATCGCCCATTACTTCTAAAACCTGACGGGCAGCATCGGTAATATTATCTGCATTTTTAAAGGTAAAAACCCGAATATCATATTTAGATTCGAGAATTTTTATTTGGTGGGCGTAAAGCCTGTCATCACACATTAAAGCCGGCAGCAGCACTAAATTTTCTTTCATAATATTTTACCTTTTTGGACTCAATATTGAGAGTAAAACACCTTCGTCATGCTGATAAAATCGGCATCCATTTGGTAATTATACAACTTTCAACTCTTAACTTAAATACTAAACTCTCTGCAAATGGATGCCGATTTTTATCGGCATGACGGAAAATCAAGTTTGTATTTATTATATATTATATTATAAAAATGAAAATTTAGTTTGACAATAAGATTAATAAAAATTCATAATATCTATTTATATAAACAGGTGAGATATTTCATGAAAACAGATAAGAGTAATAATAAAGTTCTATCAAAATTAGGTTTGATATTTGTTGCAGCTGGGTCGGCTATTGGTCTTGGCAACATTTGGCGCTTTCCTTATTTCGTTGCTGAACACAGCGGCGGAACTTTTATTTTTGCCTACCTGTTTTTTGCTTTTTTTATTGGGTTCTCTGTTATGCTTGCCGAGTTTATTATTGGCAGACATTTAGGCTATCCTTTTTTAGACGGCATAAAATCTAAACTAAAATATGGAAACTTTTTTTCTAAGGCAGTTTATTTTAATTTAATTATCGTGTTGATTTTAATCAGCTTTTACTTTGTAGTAACGGCTTGGACTTTTTATTACTTCGTTCAGTCTTTAATTGGATTTATAGAATACAAAGGCAACCCTATTGAATATTACGAGGGTATTTTCGGAGGGTTAATTAGCAATCCTTTAACTTTAGCAGGCTTTTCAATAAGCGTAACTTTAGCTACGGCTTTTGTTAATTTTAAAGGGCTAGTAAAGGGCGTAGAGCGAATCAACTTTTTCTTCCTGCCGGCTTTATTTATAATATTTGTAATTTTAATAGTTAGAGTCCTGACATTAGATAATGCTGTAAGCGGCTTAAATTATATCTTCACCTTTAATATTAATGCTTTGCCAAGCGCTATAATTCCAGCATTAGGACAGGCTTTGCTGTCTTTATCAATCGGGCTTAGCACTATGATTATTTTCGGCTCGCATACGCAAAACGATTACAACCTTGCCTCTAGCGCCTCGACCACAGTATTTTTAGGTGCAATTTCAGGATTGTTCGCCTCGCTTTTAATTATTCCTGCAGTGGTATCTTTCGGTTATAGCATGAATAGCGGTCCTGGACTAACTTTTTTAACTCTGCCAAAAATTTTCTCACAGATTGGTTTCGGCGCAGTTTTTGCCACCATATTTTTCTTTGTGGTAGCCTTGGCAGCTTTTACATCGTGCATTGCTATACTTGAAACAGGAATTCCTTATATAGCCCGAATATTTAATACAACCCGCGGCAAGGCAATCATCATTTTAGCAGTATATTGTTTTATTTCTAATATTGTGATGTGCTTAAGCCTAAATGTGTGGAGTGATTTTAAAATCTTTGGCGCAGATTTATTCAGCCTTGCTTCTGGCGCACTGCTTGATAATGCTTTAATGGTTGGGGTGCTGTTAATAATTCTGACCTTAGCTATTGGCATATCTAAGGAAACCATCCAAAATCAGCTTACCAATGGCGGAACTTTAAAATTCTATTTTCTAAAAACTTGGATGTTTGCCACAATTTTTATTGCACCGCTGATAATTGTTGCCAGCATATTGTATGCAATTTTTGGATAATTACCAAACTTCGTCATGCCGTGCTACAGCACGGCATCCATAAGATTAATTTACAAACAACAATCTGGTTTGTTGTAATATATGCACCTGGATACCGATTTTCGTTAGTATTACGAAATAACCTAGTTTTATTATCTTCGTCTTTTATGTATATAATTATCTAATACTATTAGCATTTTATTAACTTTAAATATCTATAGTTATTTTGTGATTAATTAACAATAATAAATGGAGTTATAAATTATGTCTTTAACTAATTTAAAGAATCTTCTTGGGATTATCGCAGTTTTATTTTTTACAGTTGGTGCACTTCATGCTGAAGAAAAAAAACATGATAACAGAATTAACGAATTTTTTGAACATGTGGAAAAAACTTTCAAAAAAGAAGGCGGATCTGCTGAAGGTTTAGCTTTACTGCAAAAATCTATGGCTAATGCTAAAGATATTATGGGTAATGTTCAAGGAGAAATGAAACCTTTAACAGAACAGTTAGAAAAAATCATGACTGCTAGCAAATTTGATGAAAAAGCCTTCATGGAAACTCAAACTAAAATCAATAATGCTGTAGTAAAATCTATGAATGAAAGAGATAAAGCTACGGTAGCTTTGCTTAAAGAACTAAACGCTAAAGACCGCTCAATTTTAGCAAAAATTTTCAGCAAAGCACATTCGCAAATGTAATTTTTAGATAAACAAAAACACAGAAAAAATCCCTCCATTTATTATGGAGGGATTTTTTTAATATTCATGGATACCGATTTACATCAATGACGATTTTTCTATTTTTTAGCAAATCGTTTAATGCTTTCAATCAGCAGATTGCATCTAGGAATTACCGAATCTATTTCTAAATACTCTTCTTTATTGTGCATATTGCCGCCGATTGGACCCATGCCGTCTATTGTAGGACAGCCAACACTTGAAGAAATATTGCCATCACTGCCGCCTCCAGCATTAACCCATTTAACCGCAACTCCTACGGTTTTTCCAGATTCTTCTACCACTGATTTCATCATTGGCAGATTCTTTTCATCAAACATAGGATATTTGTGATCTTCCTTAACATAAATACTTGATACTTTTGCATTTAAAGGATTACCTAAAACTTCCTTAATTTTATTTTCAGTAAAGGCTATTGAAGAATCTTTAACATAACGAACCTCTAAACCAACAGAAGCAAATTCCGGCACCACATTAAAGGCATCGCCGCCTTTTAGCATGATGGTATTAAAAGTATGACCCTCAGTATAATCGTTTAATTGCGAAAACTGGACAATAAAATTAGCAGCTTCAGCTACGGCGCTAGCCCCCCGCTCTGGATTATTGCCGGCATGGGCTGATATTCCCTTAAAATCAATTATATATTTAAGGATTCCCTTGCGGGTAGCAACCAGCGAGCCGTCTTCTCTTGCTCCTTCAAGCACTATGCAATGCCTAGATTTTTTAGCATATTCCTTAATTAAATCGCTGGAATATGGCGAACCGGTTTCTTCGCAAGAATTTATTAGCAGCAAGTATGAAAAATCGGCATTTCCTAATTTTTCTAAAGCATAAAAAGCCATTAAAGCGCAGCCTTTATCATCAATTACTCCTAAGGCTTTTGCTTTATTGCCATCAATCCTAAAAGGAGCATCTTTAAGAGTTCCCACTGGGAATACCGTATCAGCATGAGCCATAAGCAGAACATCAAATTTTTCAGCATTTAAATTATTGCTTACTAATAAACAATCGCCTGCTTTATCACCCGCACCAAGATTCACTACTTGAGACTGCAGTTTAAGATTCGCAGCTTTTTTTTCGAAATAATTAATAACCGAATTTATGCCTGCCGCATAATTGGTAGGGCTTTCAATATTAGTTATTTCTTCTAATTCCTTAAGATAGGCTGCTAGATCTTTTTCATTCATTATTTTACATTCCTTAGTTTATTTAATTAAAATATTCATTACAAACATAGCGCAATAGGCATTTATAATACAAATTAAAAATAACATTCCAAAATGTTTTGAAGGCACTCCTAAAACTCCTAAGATTCTTCCCATATATTGAATGGTTGACCCTAATAAAATAATAGCCGGAATTAAAATTGCCACATGATCTACAGTAATCTGATTATCAGCAAATAAAGCCACAACTACACCAGCAGCACCGCCCATAGATAAGAACGCCGCTAAAACTACCGCAATTGCTGTGCCTGGAAGACCCACCGGAGCCATTAAGAATCCGGCATATTTTCCAATAAATGCTAACAGCCCTGAGGCAGTTAATACATAAATAATTACAAACGCCATTAAAACATTAGGAATCGTGCTATGGGTTGCCACATTCCAGCCTTTTCTAGCGCCGTTGATAAAAACTTCGGTAATAAGCTCTTTTTCTTTTTTTTCTTCAGCCATGATTATTTTCTCCTGTATTTGTGTTTTATTTTACGAATATGCGAACATATAATCTCATGATATTAGCACCAACGAACTTAAACAATAGAATAACCCCTAAGCAAGTAGCAATGCTTGTAGGAACACCGCGACCTGTGCTATCTACAATAGATACAAAAAGCGGCGCCATAGATGCTAAAAAGTTGGTTATCATAGCTCCTGCAGAAAATTGGAAAGCTGCAAATATCAACAGCTCTTTCTCGGATATTTTATTTTCGTCCCGCAGCATTCTAGTGGTAGAAGCCCCTGCATCGGTGCTTTGAAGGCTGGCAATTAAAGATATAGCTGTAGAGCCGGGAATTCCCATAATTGGTTTCAAGATTGGGTTAAGTAATTTTGAAGCAGCAAATAATGCGCCGTAATGTTCAAATACGGCAACCATGCCTAGCGCCAGCATTACCGACGGCACAAGGGTAAGAGCAAAAAGGAAACCTCCTTTTGCGCCCATGCCATTTTTATGAGCATTAAACCATTCGGGGAAAGTTCCTGCTAGCTTATTAAAATCAAAGATTCCACCCCATAAATCTTGCAGCCAGCCGCTAAAAAATAGAATTGCTAGAATTAATGAAATTGTTCCAGCTACAATTTTTTTTGTATCACCGCTCATTTTCTCACCTTGACTATTGTTTTTATAATAATGTCTTAATTGTAGCTGATATTTTACAAACTGTAAAGTATTTGTTGCTGCTTATCTTAGTGAAAATAGCCTATCCAGTTTTTGCTTTCCATTTGGGAAGGCTGTTGTATTCTTCTTCAGTTAAAAACTTTCTTCTTGGCAGCGGCGGAGTTGGAGTTATATCTAGCACAATATGCCAATAGTTCCATGATTTAACATCAAAAATACCTGGTATCGCTTTTTTTAGAGCTTCTTTAAAGTCTTTTTGTGTGTAATATTTATAAGCAACTAAAATATCTTCTTCTGTGCCGTAGGTCATTAAATAATTAAGAAAATGGATTTTATTTTTCAAAGTTTCTTCTGGTTTTTGAAACCATATCACTCTTCTTGCCGCCTTTAATAACTCTATTGGATATTTATTCTCTGCCATCTATACTTTGTTTTTCTAAGGTCTTATTATATTGTTTTGCACTTAAAATTAAATCTTCCTTTACATTTATTTGTTTATCGTTTGTTGTAATCCCTAATAAAATTCCTTATTTATTATGTTTATTATATATTATTTATTCTGTAATTCATACCGCCGGCTACCTTGTGAATAAAACTTGACATAAAACAATAAAGACTGATAAAAACCAATAACAATCAATAAAATTGATAAACTGAAAAAATAAAATGATAAAAGGTCTTGAAATATAAAGTGCTGCAGATTATGTAGTGGTGAGTACGGATGGATTCGAACCATCGACCCTCTGATTAAAAGTCAGATGCTCTACCGACTGAGCTACGTACTCACAGACAATCAACATTAAAGATACTATACTTATTCTCACAATAATGCAAGCTGTTTTTTACAAAAAAATAAAGTTTTTTATAAAAAATTGGAAAAGCTATATTTTTACTTGCTTTCCACAAGGGCTTGCTGCACGCTTTTAGAAACAAAACTAGAGACATCGCCTTTATACTTAGCAATTTCTTTAACGAATCTTGAGGAAATAAATTGTTTATTTTCACTTGTGGTTAAAAAAATAGTTTCACATTCGGGATACAATTTAGAATTTATGCCTGCTAAATTGAACTCGTAGTCAAAATCAGAGAAAATACGGATGCCCCTAATAACCACATGAATATCAATATCCTTTAAAAAATCAACTAACAGACCTTGAGTTGCGGCAATGGTGATTCGCTCTCTTAAGTCTTTGCTTAGAACCTCGTCTAGTGAAGATTCAATAAGTTTCATGCGTTTTTCAAGAGAAAACATATAATCTTTCTCATTATTAACCCCAACAGCAATAATCAAATGGTCTGTAAGTTTCAGCGACCGCTTAATAATATCTAAATGCCCTAAGGTAATTGGGTCAAAAGAGCCGGGATACACCGCTTTTTTCATAAATATACACTCTATTTAAATTAAATCTTCTTGAGAATGGCTATCTTTTTTTTCAATTTTTTCTTCCATATCCTCAAGCAGTTTAACTTTAGATACCGACTGCACCACTTCATCGTCTTCAAGTCTAAATAAAATAACCCCTGTCGCTACACGGCTGGTAATACGAATATCTTTAACATTCTGCCTAATTACCTGTCCTTTGTTAGAAATTATGATAATTTCATCATCATTTTCCACCACGAACGAGGCAACAATATAGCCGTTTTTATCTGACAGCTTGCCGCCTAAGAATCCTTTGCCTCCGCGATTAGTAATACGATAATCGTAAGCTGAGGTTCTTTTGCCGTATCCATTAGAAGTAACTGTTAAAATAAATTCTTCTCTATTTTCTAAATCCTCAATTGTTTCTTTATTTAGACTGACATCTATTTTTTCTTCTTTTCTTTTAGCATTAGCATATTTTAGATATTCTTCACGAATCTCTATGGATTCAATTTTTTCATGCTGCAAAATAGAAACATTAATTACGAAATCATCTTTTTCTAAAGATATTGCCCGCACGCCGGTAGAGTTTCTTGAGCCTATTACCCTTAAAGTTTCCAATGGAAATCTTAAGCATTGCCCAAAATGCGAGCTTATTAGAATATCTTGATCGTCATTGCATAAATGAACTCCTACTAAGCTGTCGCCATCGTCTAGTTTCATAGCAATTTTACCTTTAGAATTAACATTAGCGAAGTCTTTAAGTTTGCTTCTTCTTATGCCGCCGCTTTTAGTAATAAATACAATATCTTGAGCTTCATCAAATGCGTTTTCTATTGGCAAAATAGTTGTGATTTTTTCATTTTTTTCAATAGGAAGCAAATTAACAATTGCGCGTCCAAGTGCTTGGGTAGAAGATTCTGGTATGCGATAGCATTTTAGTTTATACACCAAGCCCTTATCGGTAAAGAACAGAATATCTGCATGAGAGTTAGTAATTAAAATATTGGTAACTACATCTTCTTCTTTCGTATTAGTGCCAATTTTACCCTTGCCGCCTCTTTTTTGCGTTTTATAAGCGGTAATCGGCAGCCTTTTAATATAGCCGGCATTAGTTAAGGTAAGAGCCACTTCTTCCTTTTGGATAAAATCTTCCTCAGAGAATTCGTCATAAACTTCTTCAATTTGAGTTTTTCTTGGAGTTGCGAAAGATCTAACCGCGGTTAATTCTTCCTTAATAATTTCCATCAAGCGGGCAATTGAACCTAAAATTTCTAAATAACCTTTAATTTCTGCGGCTAATTCATCTAAATCGCTTTGGATTTTTTCACGCTCAAGACCTGTTAATCTATGCAGTCTTAAATCTAAAATACCCCTAGCCTGAGTTTCTGATAGATAATACATGCCGTCAATTACTTTTCTATCCGGCTCATCTAGCAGTTCAATGTAAGGAGTAATACTGCCGGCACGCCAAGGTTTTGCCATTAATTGTTCGCGGGCTGCTGCTGGATTTGGCGAATTTTTAATTAACTCAATAATCTCATCAATATTTTCAACTGATATGCCAAGCCCCGCTAACAAATGCGCCCTATCTCTAGCTTTCTGCAATAAGTATAAAGTTCTTCTGCGAACCACAACTTTGCGGAATTCTACAAACGCGGCAAGAACATCTTTAAGATTTAATAGTTTAGGTATGCCGTTGTCAATCGCCAGCATATTAACCCCAAATGATGTTTGGAAAGCGGTATATTTTTGCAGATAGTTTAAAACAATTTCCGGCTCCGCATCTTTTTTCAGCTCTACCACAATACGCACGCCATATCTATCGGATTCATCGCGCACTGAAGAAATAACATCTAATTCCTTAGAATCGCTTTTATCTTTAATTTTAGAGATTTCTTCCACCAGCTTGGCTTTATTTACCTGCCAAGGAATCTCTTTAATAATAATGGTTGAGCGGCTTTTGCCCTCTTCAATTTCTGCCACGCCGCATACAATTATACTGCCGCGCCCTGTATGGAAAGCACTTTCAATGCCTTTGTATCCAAGTATTTTTGCCCCTGTGGGAAAATCTGGTCCTTTTACAAACTGCATTAAATCGCGGACTGTTGCCTCAGGATTTTCTACTAAAAGCAAACAGGCATCAATCAATTCGCCTAAGTTATGGGTAGGAATATTAGTTGCCATGCCTACAGCAATACCGCTGGCACCATTTACTAATAAATTAGGATAACGCGCTGGGATAACTGCCGGTTCTACTAGGGAATCATCATAATTAGGACGAAAGTCAACTGTATCTTTATCTATATCATCAATTAAAGCATGAGCAGAATGAGCCATGCGCGCCTCAGTATATCTCATGGCTGCGGCATTATCGCCGTCCATTGAGCCAAAATTGCCCTGACCGTCAATTAAAGGCAGACGCAAAGAAAAATCCTGCGCCATTCTAACAAGAGCATCGTAAATAGCACTATCGCCATGAGGATGGTATTTACCCATTACATCGCCCACAATTCTGGCAGATTTACGGTAAGGTTTATTATGAGTAAAACCGCTTTCAAACATAGAATAAATAATACGGCGGTGCACCGGCTTAAGCCCATCGCGAATATCTGGAAGCGCACGGCTTACAATTACGCTCATAGCGTAATCGAGATAAGATTTTTTCATCTCATCGTAGATTGCTACCTTTTTTATATCTTCATGGGATTGCAGAGCATTAGATGCCGGCGGATTGCTGTTAGAATCGTTATCAAATAAATCACTGCTCAAAATATTTTCCTTAAAAATTGACAGTCTATATTATACAAGATATTAGCTTGTTATACAAGATAATTATAGAATGCTAAATATACATTCCACCGCAAATTTCGTGATATTTAAAGACTTTCTTGCGGTATTAACAGAAAACTCACTAAGGGGAAGCGCATAATTATTAGCATAAAGATTTTCATGAAATTTTGTATAGCGCTTGGCATAATAATTTTTGGAAAAAAAGATATAAACTCCTGTATTTGCAGAAAGCGAAACAGCTTCACTAATCATAGATATGGATTCTCCAGTAATAACTACATAATCTGCCGCCCCTAAAATAGCATGATAAGGATTTGTCTGGGAAGACTGTTGATAATATCCCCAAAAAAAGCATTTGTTTGCATTAATTAAGTTTTGCAATTTAGACTTAATATATTCTTCATTTTGCTTGCCTGTTCTACGGCTGGTGGTTATAAAAATAGATCCGCCTGTAGTTTGCTGGACTTTAAAAATACTCAGCAGTAAATCGTCAATTGCTGCATGCGTAAGTTTTATTTTTTTAGCGCTGCCGCCAATTAAGACGCTGATAATCGGCTTTTTGTAGTTAGCAAAAATATTCTGGCAATTACTTAAAGATTCCTTAATTTTAGCAACGGATAAATCATGCGGAGCGGTAATAATCGGCACATATTTAGAATCGTGATAATTTTTCTGTTTATAAGAATGATAGAAAATTAAATCACCATATTTTTGCGACAAAAATCCTGACGGCATTAAAAAAACCAGTTTAGCTTTGGGATATTTTTTCTTTAAATAAATAGCATATGGCAAAGATTTTCTGCCGATAGAAATTATCAGCTGAGGGCTGGTGTTGTCCTTGAGAATTGCAAATTCTTTAGAATTAGCCAATGTAAACAAAAACTTTTCCATCAACACTTGCGGCAAACGATTTAACCATAAATTTTTAGCTTGAATTATGTTAATATTGCTTGAATCTGCACTTTCTTCTTTAAAATCCGCTAAAACTCCTTTAAGCTGCGAAATATGACCAGCGTGCCCGTCGTGAATTGCAATTATTTCCATTTACATTTTATGGTTTGTTTTGTAATATTATTAGATAGCTGTATAAACTACATCGTCATGCCGTTGAAAAATGGCATACATTTGCAGAGTTATTTCAAAAAACGCATGCGTAAAATGAATCATCATGGAATTGGATGCCATTTTTCAACGGCATGACGAAGGCTTGGTCTTTTGTGTATATAACTATAATAATTATTGTATAAAAAACATGGAAAAAATGCAAAATAATTCTTTAAAAATAATTTTGATAAGTCCCAGAGGTTTTTGCGCCGGAGTGCATCGTGCGGTTTCTATAGTGAACCGTGCTTTAGAAATTTATGGCAACCCTATTTATGTGCGCCACGAAATTGTCCACAACAAAACTGTGGTAGAGGAATTTAAAAATAAGGGCATCATTTTTGTAAAAGATGTTGCAGAGATTCCCACTGCCAGCACAGCAATTTTTTCTGCACATGGCGTTTCTAGTTTTGTAGAGAATGAAGCTAAAGAGAAAAATCTTAATTACATTGATGCCACCTGCCCTTTAGTAAAAAAAGTCCATCAAATTGGATTAGATTATTATAAAGATGGCTACCAAATTATTCTTATAGGACATAAAGGGCATCCTGAAGTTGAAGGAACTTTTGGAAGAATTCCATCAAATATTTATTTAGTAAGCTCTATTGATGATGCTAAAAATATTATAATTAATGCAGATAAGCCCTTAGCTTACATCACGCAAACCACTTTAAGCCTTGATGATACTAAAGAAATTGTAGATATTCTACAAAAAAGATTTCCTAGCATTCACGGCGCCGGTAAAAATATCTGCTACGCCACACAAAACCGTCAAAACGCCATTAAATCTATAATTAATGATTTAGACGCTTTAATTGTGATTGGCTCTAAAAATAGTTCTAACTCTAATAGATTAAAGGAAATTGGCGATAATCATAGCAAGCCGTCTTTTTTAATTGATAATAAAGAGGAAATTCCTTTTGATGCTTTAGCAGAGATTAAAACTTTAGGAATATCTGCCGGCGCTTCTGCACCTGATAATGCGATTGAAGAAATTATTGCTGAAATTAAAAATCACCGTAAAGTTAGCGTTCTTGAAGATTATGAATACATTAAAGAAGATGTTGCTTTTCATCTTCCTAAAAATCTGCGCTAAAATATAAAGTAAATCTACATAATAGACTATTTTTAAAACAGTCTGTCGTCTATGCCGTTAAAGCCTTCAGCCATAGCATTCATGTAATTAAAACCTGTAAATGGATACCGGCTTGCGCCGGTATAACGAGTTTAGGTCTTTTTTGTATGCAATTATATTAAGGGAAAAACACACCTAAGCGGGCTTTCGTTTCCATATTTTTAGCTCCCAGCACATCTAAGAATTTTGCAAAATCATTGCCTTGCGATCTTAGCATGTCTTTAAATTGTTTTTGCTGTGAAGATAATAAAAGCACACCATTAACATCTACATTAATAATGTAGAATCTATTTTCTTGCGTAGAATATTTAACTTTCCAAACCACATTTAAAAGTGTATCTTGATTTTTGGCATCTTTAATTTTCGGCTCAACAAACATCTTAACATCAAACTGATTCCCAGACTTTTGATCAACCTCGCCTAAAGTATAAGTATATTGCTTGTAATAAGTGTTAAAAATTTCGCCATACAACAGCACCATAAACTCTTTAGCTAAAACCAAGTATCTTTGCTGCTGGTCTTCTGGAACATCTTTAATTACATCGCGTCCAATTGTCCAAGTTGCCATGTATGAAAAAGCAAAATATTCATTAGTAATTTGTGATAAATATACAAATACATCTTGATTGTTAGCTTTGTTTGGCAGCTCGGTATAAACGCTTTCTAGCATATATGCTACAAAACTTTTAGCGCCGTCTGCTGTATTAGGAAAATCTGTAATATTTTTTTGCACTGGAGGCTGCGGGGCTGTATCTTGTGCGGCTGCCGCATTTTGATTAACCGCTGCATTTGTATTTGCATCTGCATTTTGATTTTGTGCTTCCGCTGCTACTGCAGGGGTTTGAGTTTCTGCTGTTGCAGGGTTTTCTGCAGCTGTTTGCGGGCTATCTGCAGTTTGGGCTGTTTCCGCCGCAGATAGATATAAAGGGGCTGCTAATGCCAATACAATAAATAATTGCCATAGTTTCATAATTAAACTCCTGTTAAACACCACAAATCTTAAAATTTATGATATACTTCAAAAAGTATAATATTAAATAATTTAAAAAGCAAAGATATTTTACATGCTAAACACTAACCCTAAAAAAACTTTTCCTTGGCTTAAAAAGCCTGCAGTTAAAACTTTAGCCGCCGCCCTTGCAAGCGGACACAATCATAAATTTTCTTTTGTAGGCGGCTGCATTAGGGATTCTATAATTAAAAAATCTTTTACTGATATAGATATAGCCTCAAGCAACACTCCTAATGAAAATATTGCGCTGCTAAAAAATTTTGGACTGCCGGTTATTCCCGTTGGAATTAATCATGGAACTATTGCTACGGTAATAAAAGATCAGCATTTTGAAATTACCACATTGCGTAAAGATATTGCAACTGATGGACGCCGGGCTGCTGTAGAGTGGACTGATGATTTTTACATGGATTCACAGCGGCGGGATTTTACTTTTAACGCCCTTTATTTTAATCCAATCACAGAAGAATTTTATGATTATCATAATGGGTTGAATGATTTAATCAACCGCAGAATTAATTTTATAGGTAATACGCGGGATAGGATAAACGAAGATTATCTTAGAATTCTTAGATATTTTCGTTTTTTTTGTTTTTTTGCTGATAATATTGATAAATCTACTTTAGAAATTATTAAATATCTCTCGCCGCACTTAACTGCCTTATCGATTGAACGAGTTTCTCAAGAATTTCTGAAAATACTCTGCCACCCTAATCCATCAAAAACTCTTAATTTAATGCTTGAGTATGAGGTTTTTAACCATTTATTTGCGGCAGACAGATATTCTATAATTAAGTTTGAAAATATTATTGCAATTGAGAAAGTTTTTAATCTTGAACCCAATCTAATTTTACGGGCAGCCTATATTTTAAATAATCCGCTTGATGCCGGCAGGTTTCTTTTAAAAAAAACGGATCTAACTGCCGTTAAAAATACTGTGCAATTGAAGAATTTTATTAACCAATACAGTGTTGTAAGCTATGGTGAAATTTGTGAATTAATTTTACATTATGGCTATGAAAATATTATAAATGCTTTAATTATTAATGCTGCCGGCGAATCTTATAATAAAATTCACTACATTGAAATAATTAATAAGCTAAGAGAAAAATCTAAAATTGAATTTCCTGTAAACGGTAAAGACTTAATAGGCATTGGTTTAAGCGGCACTGATATTGGAGAATATCTAAGAAAAATCTATGCAATATTCTGGCAGTATCCTATAAAAACGAAAGAAGAATATCTTGAAATTATCAAGAGTTGGATAAAACTAGGCAAAAAATAATATGACAATAGAGCAAAACTATTAAAATATAACCTAATATCTTGATTCTACATTTGTTTTTTTTAATGAATAGGTCTTGTCATTGGATATCCTGGTTTTCTTGCTTGAGTGATAACCGGACGCAATTTTGCAGAGCACATAATTGTATTCAATTCTTCTATATAATTACAATTATTGGTCTTGATATATCTTCTGTTCATCTCTTCTTGCAAAGGTGCTGCCAATGGATTTTTTACATGTAAATAATGTTTGCTTATTATTGTTATTCTTTGTGATTGATTCGCATTAGATTTAATTATAGGTATGAATGCTATAAGTAATAGCATTGCTAACAGCAGTGTTTTCATAATTACTCCTTATTTATTTGTTTATTTATTTTAAATAATTATTACTTGCTGTTGTAATATAGCATTATATATACTAAATTGCAAATATCTTATGTGTTTAGTTTTGAAGCTGTAAAAACAAGAGAATCTCCTATAAAAAATGTTGAATACATAATGCCGCCTTTGATAAAATTATTCCTATAGGCATGATTATAAAAAACTTCGTGCATATCATAAACTTTTGTGTGGATATCAATAACATCATGCTTAGTAATATCAATATTTACCATGCCTATTACAATTTCTGTCAAAATGCCGAAATTTTTAAAGTCTCTGACTGATAGCTGTTAGCATTGCTTAAGTCAACCACAATTGATGCTTCATTAATTGTTTTATTATAAGGATTTACAATAAATTTTGTAATAACATTCTGTATTGGCTGATATTGAATTTTGAAATCTTCTAAAACTCCAAAATCTTCTACTTTAAGCCGATCTGCCAAATCTAAAAATGAAATTTTAATTGCTGCCTCTTGGAATTGTTCAAAGCAAGAAAGTTTTAACGACTCTTTATCTTTAAAACTATACTGAAATCTTGCTTCGCTTCTATTATAATTATTCAGCCAGCCTTCAGCTTCATTATCTCCGAATTCATCTTTTATTGAACTTGCTGTTTGAAAGAAAGAAGTTTGGGTTTCTTTGTCATTAGCAAAAAGATTTGCACCTAAATTCAAAAAAGAAAAAACTATAAAAAAGGCACCTAAATATTTAACAGACATTTTTAATAACCATAAACAACATACAAAAAATCTTAATTACTCTTCAACACCAACAAAGGCAAAACACATAAATTTATGTGAATGCCTTTGCGTAAATTATACACTAAACCTAATTTAAAATGCCAGCAGTTTTAATAGCATAGCGGCTGCGGTTTTGCTATTACAGTTCCTGAAGGTGAAGTAGTTTCCGGTTCATATAATAAGTTAGGATTATAAGCCGCAGCATTAGCGCTGTCTTTTATTTGACTATTATCGTCAAAAACTTCTTTAGCATCATATTTAGAAAAAACTAAAGTTTCGTCTTTATAAGTGCACCTTTTAAACCTAAAGTCTCCCACTACTCTAGTTTCAACTGCACCATAAGCATTTTTTAAATAGTTAAAAATTTCTTCCGCATCATTGCGTGTAGCACTTGGGTTTAACATACCGATAGCAATAAGAGAGTTATTCTTCTGTAATTCCAAGTTTTTATCCACAGCTACTTTAGGTATAACAATATTGATTCGCAAAATACTGTCGCTGGCATCATCAAGATACACTCTAAACAGCAATAAAGGTGCTGGACGGAATACCACAACATTCTGCTTATTTAAAATATAAATGGTTAAATCTTGCGCAGTTAAGGGTTGGACAGCTCCATCTAAATTAAATTCCGTAATTATGCTATTATAAGATTTCTGAATGAGTGATTCAATTCTAGCTTTTCTGTCATATTCAGCATTTCTAACATCAACGGCAAAAGTTAGCTTGCCCTTGATATAAGAAAGCGTATAAACATTTGTTTTGCTAGGCACAGATTTATAATATTTAAGGTTATTAATGCTGTCGGCTATATTAAAATTGTTAAGTATGCCTTTAGCTTCATCTGCGCTTAATTTAGGATTGGTAAGCAGAATTAAAATTAAAGAATCTCTGCTAAAATCTTCCTGTTTGCTGTCATTGGCTTTTTGGCTTTCATATACAGCACTGCCAGAAATTGGCGTTGACCCAAGAAAACCCATTTCCGCTACAACATTCATTGAGATATTTGCTGAAGAATAAAAAAACAAATTTCTTATTTTTAAAGTAGATCTAACCACCTCAGGATAAACCCATTGCGGGCTTTTACCCAGTGCCGCTAAAGCATTGTTAAAGTTATCCCGCATATCTTTAGCAAGATTAATTTCTTCGTTATCTATTTTGTTGCTTTTTCTAATTTTTACGGTAAAAATTTGAGTTTTTCTGGAATAAGCATCTATGTTATAAAAATAATCATTATTAATGACTGAAATAAAAAATCTAGGTTCGTTCCGCACCTTGTTGAGATCGAAACCTTTAAAGATATTATTAAAAGTTGCTGTGCTAAGTTTATTGTCAATAAGTTTTGCAAGAATTAAGAAATTATTACGATAGAACTCAATTTTCTCAGGAGTATCAAGCAACCGGCTTTGAATAGTGCCGCTGGTAATTTGGGAATTACTTCTATCATAATCCATAGTAATATCTAAGAAAGATGTGGGAGCATATTTAATTTTATAAATATTTCCCGCTGAAGATATGCTCATTCTTGTGCTGTCTCTTCCATCCATGAAAAAATCAATATCTCCTTGGTTGGCGGCAACATCTCTAAATTTATTAAAAACTTCCATAGCTACCAAAGATTTTTCTTCTTCTTCCTTAGTTGCGGCAATTGAAGAATTAACCAGCACTAAAAAAACTATAAAAAACACACATAAGCATTGCATAGCTCTATTTAGATAACTATAAACCATGTAAAGAAATCCTAACTAATTCTTGTAATAATTTCATAAAATTTTAAGTTTTTTATCTTAGTGATTTGGTTCAACACCAAAGCATTAAGATAAAAAACAAAATACTAAAGTATAGTATATATTTAATTAAATATTTTGTAAATAAAACTTACATAGATTTAATATTCTTATCATTCAATATTGTTAAGTCAAGACCTTTTTCAGATTTTGCTACAATTACCGTTGCAATTATATCACCTAAAATATTCATAAGAGTCCGAAACATTTCCATTAGTCTATCAATACCGATAATAATGCCAATGCCCTCTATAGGAATTCCATACTGCAATAAAACTATAGTTAGGGTAATAAGACCGCTGCCGGGAATCCCTGCTGCCCCTACCGTTGCCATAAGCGCCAGCGCTGCTGCGCCTATTAAATCGTATAAGCTCATATGAACTCCATAGATATTTGCCAAAAAAACTACTGCCAGCCCTTGCATAATTGCCGTTGCATTCATATTAATTGTAGTTCCCATCGGCAGCACAAAGCTGACATAAGTTTTTTTAGCCCCTAAGCTCCCTTCAGCTACTTTCATAGCCACAGGAAGGGTTGCACTTGAGCTGCTGGTAGAAAAAGCCACGGCTAAGGCTGGAAAGGATTTTTTTAAGAAAGTAAAAAGATGTGCTCCAGAATACTTAATAAGCGGAATATAAACTATTAAGAAATGCACAAGCATCACTAAGAACATAATTAAAGCATACTCCACCATAGCTCCCAGCAAAGCAAAACCCTGAGTGGCTAAAGTTTTAGTCAATAGCGCAAATACCCCATAGGGAGTTAGCTTCATAATCATGGAAATTACTCCAATAACTACAGTTTCTAAGTTGTTTATACCTTGCACAAGAGGCTGTCTTTTTTTATCTTCAAGCCCTAAAATAGCCACTGCAAAAACAATAGCAATAAACACTAGCTGCAACATATTGTTGTTAAGCATCGGCGATATTATATTATCTGGAAATAGAGTTATGATATTCTCAGTAAGAGATGGAGGATTAGCATTAGTTACCGCTTTTGCCACCGTATGAAACTGTTCTGAGCTGTATGATGCTCCTGCTCTTAAATTATAGCTTATGGTAATAGATAAAAATAAAGCCATAGACATAGTTATAAAAAATATCCCGATGGTTTTTAACCCTAAAGATTTCAGAGAAGATAAGCTATTTAGATTAACTATCCCATTCATTAAAGAGAATATTATAATTGGAACAATTACCAGCTTTAATAATCTTAAAAAGATTGTCCCCACCATATTAGCTAAGCTGACGCTAACATTATATACGGTTGGATAATCGTTTCTTATAAAAATAAGCAGCGCACTAAATAAAACAGCAAGAATTAATGCTAGAATCACTTTTTTTGTCATCGTTAACTTCATAACAAACCTCCTATTTAAAAACTATAAAAAATGTTAGCAAAAAATTTGATAAAAATCAATTTTCTTTATGAAAATATGTTGACTTATGTGCTTTAAGGTAATATATTATTAATTATTGAGGTAGTTATTAAAGTTATTTAATGATAAAATAATTAATAGTTAAAATTAAAGGAATATATAATGAGTATTTTTAACGATACCGTCCAGCTGCTAAATAAATTAGGCAAAGAATCGGGAATTAAACCTGAAATTTTAGATTTTTTAAGCCAGCCAGAGCTTCTAACTGATGTTAGCTTTCCAGTAAAAATGGATAATGGAAAAATAAAAATTTTTAAAGGCTACCGCAGCCGTTACAGCACAATTTTAGGTCCTGCTAAAGGTGGGATTCGCTTTCATCAAGATGTTAATGCTGATGAGGTTAATAGTTTAGGTTTATGGATGATGGTAAAAAATTCTCTTGTAGGGCTTCCTTATGGCGGAGGCAAAGGCGGAGTTATTGTAGATGCCAGATCTGTATCAATGGGCGAGCTTGAGCGAATCAGCCGCGGCTATGTGCGGGCAATTTTTGATTCCATTGGCGAAAAAACTGATATTCCCGCCCCCGATTTAGGAACGAATCCGCAGGTAATGTCTTGGATGACTGATGAATATAATACCATAAACCGTATAAAATCTCCGGGAACTTTTACAGGTAAACCGGTTGCTTTAGGCGGCAGTTTATTTAGAACTGAGGCAACAGGATTTGGAGCATCTATTATTACAAAGCTATTAAGCGAAAAAATCGGCAAAGCACCCTCTGCTACATCTGTAGCTATTCAAGGGCTGGGTAATGTCGGCTATTATTTAACAAAATTCCTGCATGAATTAGGATATAAAATTATGGCAATATCTGATGTTGACGGAGCAATCTATGCTGAAAGCGGCTTAAATATTCCGGCAATTTTTGAAGCACTGAAAACTGCTAAAAAAGGAACTTCTGTAAAAGAAATTATCTCGGTTTCAGCAGGAGCAAAAGCTATCAGCAATAGCGAGCTGTTAGAACTAAATATTGATATTTTATTGCCGGCAGCAATAGAAAATGTAATTACTGCTAAAAATGCAGCTAAAATTAAAGCTAAATATATTGTAGAAGCTGCTAACGGACCGGTTGCCCCTGAAGCCAATCCTATTTTAGAGGAGGCAGGAATTGTAGTAATGCCAGATGTTTTAGTTAATGCCGGCGGTGTAGTGGTTAGTTATTTTGAATGGCTGCAGAACTTATCTTACTATTATTGGGAAGAAGCAGAGGTGCAGGAAAAATTAACAAAAATTATGACTAAAGCCTTTAATAATGTTTGGAAATTAAAAGAAGCAAATAAGGTAAGCTGCCGCTCAGCTGCCTATGCGCTTGCATTAAGCAGAATTGAATCTTCACTTAAGGCAAAATTTACCGAATTTAATTAATATTTAGTTTTGGCGATTATATACATAACAGACCAATCGTCATGCCGTGCTTGACGGTATATAATCACCTTAGTTTTTAAAATAAGGAGATTTTTTTAATGAACGCATCTGATTTATTTGTCCGTATTTTAGAAGAAAATGGCGTTGAAGTAGTTTATGGCATTCCCGGTGAAGAAAATTTAGATCTTTTAGAGGCTTTAAGAAAATCAAAAATAAAATTGATTTTAACCCGCCACGAACAAGGAGCGGCTTTTATGGCAGCTACTTATGGCAGAATGACCGGAAAAATTGGCGTGGCTATATCTACATTAGGACCAGGAGCAACCAACTTTACAACTGCCGCTGCCTATGCTAATCTTGGCGGCTTTCCGCTATTATTAATTACCGGGCAAAAACCTATTAAAAAATCTAAGCAAGGGTTGTTTCAAATTATTGATGTAGTAGCAATGATGAAACCGTTATGTAAATACTCTAAACAGATTGTTGATGCCGCTATGGTTAGTTCTACCTTGTGCGAGGCTATAAAAATTGCCTTGGAAGAAAAGCCCGGCTGCGTTCATATAGAGTTTCCGGAAGATGTATCCGCGCAAGAATGTGAGAAAGATACACCTTTGGGTTTGCCAAAATTGGAAACTTTTTACCCTAGTGCAAATCCTAAGGCTATTGCTAAAGCTGCTGCGCTTATAAAAAAAGCAAAATTTCCTTTAGTGTTAATTGGAGCAGCTGGAAACCGCGGTAATGTATCCGCAGAGATTACCAATTTTATTAATACTACCGGGCTGCCTTTTTTTAATACGCAGATGGGAAAAGGAGTGGTGGCTGAAGATAACCCTCATTTTATCGGGACTGCTGCCCTTTCCTCGGGAGATTACATCCATGATGAAATTAAACAATCCGATTTAATTATAAGCATAGGTGTAGATGTTATAGAAAAACCAGCTTTTTTTATGGAAAAAAATTCTACACCGGTTATTCATATCAACTATACCTCAGCAATTCTTGATAACATTTACTTCCCTGCTTTAGAGGTGCTAGGAGATATTGGCAATTCTGTAGAGATGCTTGGCAACGCTTTAGGAAGCTGCCATCAAGATTTTTCTTATGCTTATAAAGTGCGTGATTTTATTTTAAATCATATTGCGGCGCATGATAAAGATAATGGGTTTCCTATAAAGCCGGAAAGATTAGTGCGAGATGTTAATAAAGTTATGAAAGACGACTATGTTCTGCTTGATAATGGCATGTATAAACTATGGTTTGCCAGAAACTATCTTTGCTATCATCCTAATTCTTTGATGCTTGATAATGCCCTTGCCACGATGGGGGCAGGATTGCCTTCAGCCATGGAGGCAGCAAGAATTTATCCTAATAAGAAAGTTTTGGCTGTTGTTGGGGACGGCGGATTTATGATGAACTCTCAAGAACTAGAAACTGCTGTGCGCTTGAACTTGAATCTTGTGGTTATGATTTTAAATGATAACGCTTACGGCATGATACGGTGGAAGCAAATGGGCATGAATCTTCAAGATTTTGGATTAACTTTTAATAATCCAGATTTTGTTAAATATGCTCAAGCCTATGGAGCTAATGGAGTTAGAATTAGTAAAACTGAGGATTTAATTCCAACTTTAGAAAAATGCTTTAACGCCGGCGGGGTTCATATAATAGATATGCCAATAGATTATTCTGAAAATAAAAAGGTATTATTAGATGAGTTAAAAAATAAACAAACAATTTAAACTTAACTTTATGGAAGTATATAATAATACATAAACAGTAAGGCAACAAAGCAGAAAATAAAAATAATAACTTTTACTAGGAGTATTCGTAATGCTGAATATTTTATCCCCTTTTGACGGGTCTAATGTTGGAACAGTTAAAAAAATTAACTTAGAAGATGCCGAAGCGGCTTTAGCTAAAGCCTATGAGCTATCACACGATAAATCTTCTGCTCTTCCCCACTATGAACGAATTGCTATTTTAGAAAAACTAGCAGCCCTTGTATCTGCAGAAGCTAAAGAGTTTGCCTTACTAATTGCTAAAGAAGGCGGCAAACCTCTTGTAGATGCGCGGATTGAGGTTGCTCGTGCTATTGACGGCATTAAATTAGCGGTTAAAGAAATGATGTCTGTTTACGCAGGTCAAGAAATTCCTATGGGATTTACAAAACCATCAGAAAATCGCTTAGCATTTACCACTCGTGAACCTATTGGCGTGGTATTGGCAATTAGTGCTTTCAACCATCCGCTTAATTTAATAGTGCATCAGGTAGTGCCGGCAATTGCCGTTGGCTGTCCGGTAATTGTTAAGCCTGCCAGTTCAACTGCATTAACCTGTGAAAAATTCGTTCATCTAGTTCATAAAGCTGGGCTGGATAAAAATTGGTGCGTTTTTGCTCCTTGTGATATTTCAGTAGCCGAGTTTTTAGTGGCTGATGCAAGAATTTCCTTCTTCAGTTTTATCGGTTCTTCAAAAGTTGGCTGGTATTTAAGAAACAAACTGCATGCTGGCACAAGATACGCCCTAGAGCATGGCGGGGTAGCTCCGATTATTGTTGATAAAAATATCGATAATATGGACGAAGTGGCAGCAAGCATAGTTAAAGGCGCATATTATCATGCCGGGCAGGTTTGTATTTCGTCTAAGCGGGTTTATATCCACTCGAGCATAATTATTGAAATGTCTAAAAAAATCACGGAAGCTGTTTTAAAACTTAAGGTCGGTGATCCCACAAGTGAAAATACTGATGTAGGTCCTTTAATTACTGAAAAAGAAGCTGCAAGAGTTGAATCTTGGGTTAATGAGGCTATTGCTGAAGGGGCAAAAGTTTTATGCGGCGGCAAAAGAATTTCAGCTACCATGTTTGAGCCAACTTTATTTTTAGAGCCATCTAAACAATCTAAAGTATCAACTGAGGAAACCTTTGGTCCGGTATTATGCTTATATGCTTATGAAAATTTAGATGAAGCCATTGCTTGGGCAAATTCTTTAGATTTGCCTTTTCAGTCGGCGATATTCAGCAATAATATTAATGTTATAACCAAAGCCTATAAAGAGTTTGATGCAGCCGCGGTAATTGTAAACGACCATACAGCTTTCCGTGTAGATTGGATGCCGTTCGCTGGGCGTAGATCTGCCGGGGTTGGAATTGGCGGTATCGGGCATGCCATGCTGGAAATGACTAATCATAAAATGATTGTAATAAAAGAGTAGCAAACAATAAGAAGTATTTCCTTATTTCCTAAAGTATCAATGTCGTCAATCGTAGTGATTTAACCCGCTGCCATCGCCGTAATTTGCCTTAGGAAAGGAGGAAATACTTCTTATTGTTTGCATAAATATATCATTTCCATCATCTTATTAAAAGAAAGAGGGAAGATTATTTAATTTTAATACGATAATGAAGTCTTTCCAGCAATAATCTTGAATACCAAAAAACAAACATATTTAAAAGCCATCGCAAAGAGTATTTTTTACCCAGCACATAATCTGCAATACTTACCGGCAATTTTACTTTTTCTCCGCTAAAATCTGGAAGCAGATATATTATAACCCTTGCAGATAAAGCCATATAATTAAATTTAAAAAAAGACACCCTATCTTTTAGCAATTTAATAGATGTAAAAACATCTGCCTCGTATAAAAATTTCAAACTAAAAAGTGCCGTAGAATAAGCTGCTATAACTATGCTGCCCTTTTTAACAGCTAATACCTCAACCCCCATTTTGCCGTTATTAATGCTGGCATTAGGAAATGGTTTAATAAACTCTGCTAAATCGTTATAAATTCTTGAATCTAGCTTAGGATGAGGTCTTAATAAAATACTATTGCCGTTGTCATTTAATAGTTTTAAATAATTTTTATACTCATTTATAATAAAATCTTTTTTAGGATTATTAAACCTAATTCTATCAATTAAAACAATTGCCGTTTTATTATGGTCTTCAGCAAAGTTCTTGATATTATTTAATAAATCCTGCTTTTTTAAAAAGATAGTGTTTTTAGGATTAACCCCCGCTTTAAAAATCGCCTGCAAAAGAATTTCATCATAATTAATTAAATAGATCTGATGCTTATTAACCAGCTTAACTAATTTTTTATCTACCATAAACCTAACATAAGAGAATAGGCTTTCTTCAATAAAATATACCTTCTTAAAAGTAAATATCTTAGCTAATTGCTTATATACCCGCAAAGACGGCGAAGATATGGTGATATATATCTCGTCAAAATAGGGATTATTGTTATTTAGTTTTAGAATTTCAGCAGCATTAATAACCATGTGTTTTTTGGTAAAACTTGGATCGCTTTTTTTAACATCTGCCCTAAAAAATAATGGACTTGCTAGAACATCATCAAAAATAATATTATTGAATTCCTCTTTAGAATTCTCTGCAAAAAGAATTGTATGAATTAAAAAATTATTCCAAAAACTTGCGGCAGGTAAAATTAAACGGCTTTTCATAATGTGCTTCTGTATAATTTATATAGTATAACCTATTATGCCATAGGCTGCAACTATCTGCAAATAGATGCCTTTTAGGCGACATCTGTTTGCATAATAATTTTATGACTGCAAGTTAATACTAAAAGACAGCTCTCTGTTTTCCTGTTTAATTTCAATGGAATTAGGGGCAATGTTCTTTTGCATTAGAGTTTGCAGTATAAAATTGTTGATAGTTGTTATATCTATATTGTTTATTAAAAAAAACTCTTTATTCATATTAAGGTAATTCCTAGCTGCCAGCACATTAACATTTTGTATGCTTATATTCTGCGGATTTTTTGTTAAATCGTCAGCGAATATAATATCGCCGTTGCTTACTTGCAGTTTGTTTTGATTAGTTGTGTAAATATCTTGCATTTTTTTCTCCTTATGGTAGTTTATCAGTTAATTGACCTATACTGTTTTGAACTTCAGTGGCAGCGCTTACTATATCTGCAAAACCATCAACAGGACCGCCGTTGGGGGTAGTTCATTTTGAACCGGCTATTGCTCCCATTAATTCATCAATTTTTGTTAATGTAGTTTTTAACTCAGTAAAAAACTTCAAATGCTCCAGATACAAATAATAATTATTATCAAGAATTATCATACTTCCTTTGCCGCTATTTTCACCGCTAGGCTGCACTATTGGTTTTACATCTTTAATATCTTTGCCGTCAATTGTATAATTATTCTTTTCGTCTCTAACTGCATCTTTAATACTTAAGCTAACCTGATTTTCCCTAATAATTCCTTTTATAAGTTCTGCAATATATTTTATCTCTTGATTATTCATAAAATTACCCTCCTATTTGTTTTTTATAATGAGACTCATCATCAAGTCTTTTTTTGGTTTTACCGAAAATATTCATAATATAGCCGCTGTTAAGACTATATTTATGCTGAATTTCAAGGATTATATATTCTTGTTTTACGGCAATAATCTGCCCTGGCAGTATGTTATGGTTATAACGGCAAGCGATGCTTGCCTCGCCGTTGATGCTTTCTACCATATCTACAATTTTATTTAAGCCGATAACATTGGCAACACCAAAAAATACTGAGAGCTCGCCTTTATCGCTTACCAAAAAAGAATATTCTGGTGATTGATTATTATCGGCTACTGCTTTTTCTACTTTTGCAAAAATGCTGTCGTTTTTAAAAAACAAATCCTTTCCCAATGTAAAATCATAATTAGCAGCAATGTAATTGCTTAGAGTATTTCCTTTCTGCCAAATATTTGGAGATTTATCTTCTAAAATAAACGGCGTCAATTTAACTTCTAAAACTCTATTAACTTGATTTGTAGAAAGCGTGTAGTAGTCTATTTCATTCACCTTAGGCACCCCTTTAAAGAAGTTCAAGCCGTTGATTTTGATTAAAACCTTAGAAAAATTCGGCATGGTGTTATATAGCAGCAAACTCATATTAACTCCTCCGCCAATGGTGTAAGAGCAGTCAAATTCTCAGTCTAAATTAAAAAGCCGATCGTCTAAATACAGCTCGCATTTATCAAAATTATATGGTATATCATTAAGAAAATTATTCATTTTGCAGTATCCCTAGTTTTACATCGATAAACAGTCTATTCGGCTGAACTATGCTTGGCGCATTTTGATTGGCATCATACAAGATAAAATCAAAATCAGCATGCTTAAGAACAGTATTGGCAAGAGCTTTAACATTCAAGCTGCCCTCTTCAAACAACTTTAAAGATGCATCGCTTAAACCTCCGATAATTTTTCAAGTGTAATTAACATTTTTAAAATTAAAGCTGATTTCATTGAAATAGTTTTGTGAGAAATCTAAAGTTAAATTAGGAAAATCCACAAAGTAAATATTTTTATATTTTTCTACAAGTTTCATACTAGCCTCCTATGCTAAAAATTGGTTTTGCAGACTGCACTTGCCCATCAAATTTAACGCTTTTAAAATCTTGATAAAGCGATGTTTGCTTTAATTTAAGATTGTATGTAGATTCAATAGAATTGCTGCTAAGGCTGAAATCTTGCAGCAGAACATTGCCTGTATAAAAAGACAGCTGAACAAACAGCGGCACTTTAGTTTGCATTTGCCGCAAGGTTTGCAGCACAATCATGCCAAAATTATTATTTGCCAAGCCTAAATCAAATTCTTGCGTTCAAATATTTTTAAACTGCACATCATTTAGGGATATATAAAGCTCTTCATTTTTAATATAGTTAATAAAATTACTGCCGATAGGCGACTTATAATCGCTGGCGTGGGTTTGCCCATTTATGCTGTAAGAATTAAATGTAATCTCAAAGGTTTTAGCAATAGTATTGACTGCATTTGATCCTGAGGATAAAAAAAGCATTCCCTGCATTTCGTTTATATTAGTAAGTGTATCTAAATTCATTTTTTTACCTGCCGTTTTTATTGATAATATTATCGTTGGTTGTTTTAGCATTATTAGCGGGAAATGGATTGCTATCAGCCATTCCAACTTTAATTCCGCTTAAAAATAGCATAAAATCTTTTAAAGCCTGCGTGGTATTCGCTAAATTCGCCGTAATTTCTTCTATGACGCTTGTAATTCCAGTAGGACTTTGAGGAATTATAGACTTGACAATATCCGTAGCATCGCCGAATATTTTATCTGCAATACTGCTAATATTGAAATCTTCTGTTAAATTTGTAATATTGCTATGAACCGCATTGCTAATATTTTCTATGGGGTTATTCACAATATTTTTAATATGCTCCACTGGGCTGTTATAGTTTTCTAATGATGATTTAGCATTGTTAAACTCCTGCAGATAATTATTTTTCACATTGTTAATGTGTTCCATAGGATTATTGATATAATTCTCTATTATAGATTCCTTAGTGTTATTAAATTCATTTTTAATAGTATTAAATTGCTTCATGCCATTATTAAAAATATTATTTTTTGTATTATTAATATCCGCTAAAAAATTATTTTTCACCGAGCTAAATTGCTGATTTATTTTATCTGGCATGTTTGTAATTTTATCAACACTTTTATTAATAGCCTCTATGCCATCTTTGATTGGCGCAAAATTTATATTTGGCATAGCGTTCTGCGTTCATGATTGGATTTTTTGAACAGCGCTTTTATCTATATTAAATAGCATATTACTGATTTGTTCTTGAAAAAACATGGTTTTACTCCTTAGTATTTATATGGTTGGCGGTATTTTTTTCAAAATCAACGAAAAATTTATTAATTTTTATAAGCTCAAAAAGTGAAAGGCTGGCTACACCTAAATATCCGCCTAATTTATCGCCGTAGTTGTAAATTAGGCTATAGCGCATTTTATCTATACTGTTCAGCTCTTCAAATTTTATAGCTTTTTCTTGAAAAAGCTCCTTAGTAAATTCTGTTGAGCGCATTAAGTAAACCTGCTCTCAAATGGGTTTTAGTTTAGCAATCGGCAGATGTTCTCAAATTAGCGCCAAATCTTTTTGCTTGCCGTCTTCTTCTATATAAGATTTTGTGAAAAAATCTTTAAAGCTATCGGTATAGTGCGCCGAAAAAGCTACATAGTTGCCTGCCCGCATGGCATTTATAACTGCATTAAAGGCTTTTCCGTCTAATCCTGTAAGGGCAGCCGTGCTTATTTTATAGTTGTTATTTTCCATTTGTTTCCTCTTTAAGTTGTTTTTCAAGATTCTTAATGTTTTTTTGCTGCTGTTTATAATTATTAATTGTTGCTGAATATCTTGTATGATTAAAATCAATTGACAGCGTTTTAATTTTAATGCCGCAGGTAATAAAACGGTTGATTAAATGAGCAAAAAACCAGTTAAGGCTGCCATAATCGCCGCTGACAAATCCTATATATTCCTTTTTGATTTTATCGGTATATTGAGTTTCACTCACAGGTTTTCTATCAACATAATAGGCTTTTAGCCTTTGATTTTGGTTGATTATATGAATGCTTGTGCCGTCTTCCTCTTCAAGCACTGTAATATCTCTGCCGCCAAATATAGAGGCAAGAATATCTATTACCGCCTCGAACTTCGGCAAATGCGGCAAAGCGCTGAAGAATAGCGTTGAATCGTAAATTAATACACTTACACCATCAAAGCCAAATGCTTTAAGAGCAAGAGATTTAAAGGGTTCTTCTATTGTTTCTATGCTTTTTTGGAATCCTTTTAAATAATTGCCAAGATTTTCCTGTTTTAGTTCGGTTTGCAGACTAATTCAGCTGCCAAACTCGGTATCTTTTAAAAAGTTTAAATTTTGTTTCATTTTGTTTTCCTGTTTGTTGTTTGTTAGTTTATCGTCATGCCGTTGAAAAACGGCATCCATTTAGTTGTTAAAATGGATACCGGCTTTCGCTGGTATGACGAGAGGTTGTGTTATTTCTTTTTCTTCATAAGCCGCACTCCTTTGTTTAAGCGAACTCCCTCACCAGACGATATTTTGGTGGTAAAACTAACTTGATTCACAATCCCAGCAATTAGATACATGTTGACGCCAATGTTATCCATAGTGTTTTTGGGTTGACCTGTGTTGTTTGTAGTTCTATCCCCTACAAATAAACGAATTCCATTTTCTTGTCATAAATCATTCCCACTATTCGTAGCGGATTTTCTGGGCCCGCGTCATTGATGATCAAATTCACCATCAACCATATCAGGACGAGCCATATCTGAATTTGGTCATATCTGAATGGCACTAAAATATCCAACCCAACCTATCGGCACAACATGATTGTGTGATTTAATTTCACCAGTTTGCAGAATACCAAGATTTTCAGTATTGTTTACTTGGCGGATAGTTCTATCTATAGCATTTGGGGCATTGAATAAAGTTTCGTTCTCTTCGCTTTGATATGTAGCTATTTTATCCTTAAGATACGGGTAATCTGCCAGTTTATATCCTGCTGTGCCGTCGCATAATATATACTCATACACGCCATCGTTATAGGTTTTCAGTGATTGCGTTTGCATGTTTAAATCTACACGCATTTGACCTACTTGGCTCATTAGCATGGGCTTCATTAAGATATTATATATATCTAGTAAAAAGGTATCCCTTGGAATCCTTCAATCGTTCCCCTCGCCATTGGTTGCTATTATATCTAACCCTTTTGAATTCTGAGCTATTTCATTATTGTATAATGTTTTTGTTGCCATTTCTTTTCCTCTATTGTTCCTTTATTATTGCGTATTTATAAATTTTATTCCGCATATATGTATTGTTATTAAACATGTCTCTAACTGTTTTTTTATTTCTATTAAGCCGTTTATTAATTGCATGGATAACTCTTCGCTTAAGCGATAAAAATACAGTAAATATATAAGAATTTAAAATTAATAATCTAAACTTAAATTTACTATCTATAAAATCTGCCAGATAAGAGTGATATTCTTTATATAAAACTTTATTAGGAATGGTGCTGTTAAAATCAAACGGTTTGTTTGTTAAAAAGTGGACAATACTTGATAATTTATATTCTTCTTTCCTATCACTACTTCTTAAATGTAAAACCATACCAGCAGGATACTTAGATATTCTATTTTTATACAAATGATTAATTATATATTCATCGGTATTATTATTTTCTTTTAAAAAGTTAGTTATTTCTTCAGTAATTTTTAATTCTCTTGCCAGTTTTAAATTTATAAGTAATACACCAGCATTTATCCAAGTGTCCTCACCTTTCCAATAGCCTTTAAATATAGAACTATCCTCTATTTCAAATAGTTTAGATATATCACCTCTAATCATAACATCAGTATCAAGATAAAGAGCTTTATCAGCATTTGGTATTAAATCTTGAATAAACAACCTAAATAATACTTCTTTTTTTATAATGGTTATTACTTTTGATTGGTCTTCATAAATCATAGTATCCTTTAATTGTAAAATATTTATACCTGAAACATCAGTTAAATGAATTTTAAAATTACTAAAATGATTAAGCGGAAATTTATTACAAACATTATCTATATCTTCTTGGCTTAGGCAATTATTATGTAAAATATATACATTAAAATAATATTTTGCATTGTTTTTAAGCAAAGAATAAAGCGTTACACTTGCAAATAGTAAATGTGCCCTATTAATTGAAAAAGTTATGTTATAAGATTTGTTCATTATTAGTGATTCCTAATTTATTTACATATATTTTAGTCTATATTTACATATATCTCAATTCTTTACTCTATATTTGTGCTACGGGGGCGGGATATTTTTGTTGATAAATCTATTTGATTGACTATTCCTGCTATTAAATACATATTAACTCCGATATTCTTCATGCGGGTGTTTGTTCCTCCGGTATTTGCTGTTGTGCCTCTTGAGCTGCCTCCGGTTCTATCTCTGCCTCCTCATGTTGTTTGATCATCATAGTAGCTATCCCAGTAGTTTCCATTATAAACAACTCCTCTATCCCTCCTCGTAGCATGATACCCATGCTGATGGCTCATATCGTGATCGTGGGTCATATCATGCCCATGAGCTTTAATATCATCCTCCTGCAGCATTAATAAATTTTCAGCATCACTAACTTGGCGGATAGTTCTATCAATCGCATTTGGGGCATTGAATAATATTTCACCGCCCTCTCCTGCATAAGTAGCTATTTTATCTTTTAAATACGGGTAATCTGCTAGTTTATACCCAGCTGTGCCGTCGCATAAAATATACTCATACACGCCGTCGTTATAGGTTTTCAGTGATTGCGTTTGCATATTCAAATCTACACGCATTTGACCTACTTGGCTTATTAACATAGGTTTTAGCAATATGTTATGAATATCAACAAACAGCGTATCTCTGGGGACCCTAAAATCGTTGCCTTCGCCGTTGGTGGTAATAAAATCTAGTCCTTTAGAATCTGCTGAAATTTCATTATTGTATAATGTTTTTGTTGCCATGATTGTTTCCTTTAATTACGCGATGGTATCGATTTGCGTTGCAGTAATACTATTAATATCAAAAATTTCGGTTATATCTATAGGAATATTTGCGTCCTTAACTATAAGATTAGGCTCATTATTTTCATTTACCTCTACAGAATTAAAAGTAATGCTCACTTGTTTAATGCCAAGAATCTGCTGGGTAATGGCAAAGAAATCTTGAATAATTACATCTTTGCCTAAATAGCCGTAATTATTTTTATAAACATACGCAATAACATCTTTGATTTGCGTATTAAAATCGTAATTCGTAAAATTTTGTTCAAAATCTACAATATAATCTACATGAATATTAAAGCTGCGGCGGCTGCCCATATTTCAGTTATAAGTTTTATTTTGTCCGGTAGATGCAGTAATTTCTTGTGAAACTGCATTTTCATTGCTAAGAGTTTTAATGCCGAAGGCAATATTTTCATGTATCTTTTGGGCAATCAGCAGTTTGAAAATATTGGTGATGTTATCGCTATATTCTGCCTTAGACAGTAAAACTATCTGCACGGTAGCATTAGCGTTGGTATCAACAATTTTAACATCATCGAATAAACTCAGCTCAAGCAAGGCAATTCGCAATCCGCTATAAGTGCCGTTTTGATAGCCGTCGAAGCGGTTATAATCAAAAAATTCGTTCATGCCGTTTAGGATATCAAGCATGGTGTTTGCCATATTCAGCAAGTCTAGGTTATGCTGATTAGCCAGCAGATAAATATTGCTGGTAGCATCGCTATTAAAAGACTGCCCGATGGTGCTTGATAATTTATTAATATATTGCAAATTTAGATTCTCTAGGCTTGGCAGATTCATAAATGTATTGTAAGCCGTTAGTTTTTCTTGAAATTTATTTTTTGTCATTTTTATACTTCCTTTAAATAATTACATCAAACAATTCTCCTCTTAGAGCGAGATTTATTCTTTAATTGGAATTATTATACTCTATAAGCATAAATTTGTCAAGATAATTTTGATAATTATATACATAAAATATCAAGTAATCGTCATACCGGCTTGCGACGGTATGACGAATCTGTTTGGTTTATTATTAATTATTAAAAAATTACTGCTTAGATTTGATTTCAATAATAAAAAAGGACTATAAACTGCTTTATAGCCCTTTAAGGAGATTGATTTATGCCTCTTTTTAATTATCTATAGCATAATACAACTTACAATTGCTGTCAAGAAAATTTAAAAATTATTTTAAATTTTATACCGAACGCCAAAGTTTAGCTTCAAAAGGGATTCCTGCGGGCTTACAGCTATTTTATTATCTAAAATAACTGGGTTACCATTATTCACACCATTACCGACAGTTTGGTCGCTTCTAGCATTATAAACTATATCTTTTCCTTTATTTAATTGCGTTGCTCCTCTGCCGAACAGCATAAGGTGATTGCTAATTATGTATTCGCAATCTATAAGCATATTAAAAGCAGCATTTTTATATGTATTAGAATCTGCCTTAATAAAATCTTGACCGCCGGTTAAGCCCCCTCTAAAAGCAAAGGATTTATTTTGATAAATTGTCAGCATGGCTAAAACATAGGGAGTATTAATTTTATAGTTAATGCTGTTTAAATCTAAATAGTTAGGCTTTATATTTGTTTTGCTGGTTTCTAAGCCTAAGCCAAGTGTAAGAAAATTAGGAATATCAAACAAAGTTGTTCTTGCCTGATATTCTAAATTAAAATTATAGCCGTTGTTTCTATGAATATTATCAGAAATATTACGAAAGGTGTTTTGGATTCTTGGGTCTGTAGTATTTACAACTTGCTCGGGAAAACTAGGCTGACAAATCGTATTCGTTGGCTCGTAAAAGCATATATTATCATATTCAGCAGTTAAAGAATGGTTTACATCAGATTTAGAAGAAACCAGCCCTCCGCTAATACCAATAACATGCTCAAAAGCAAATAGGTTAAAAGAAATTAAACACATTCCTAAAATTAATGCCAGCTTTTTCATTAATAACCCCTCTTTTATATGCAAGTAAAATAATACACTATTTAGAAATTTTTGCAATATCATTAAAACATTAATTTGTTATATGGATAATCATCTAACCTATAACCAAGTGTGCCATCGCATAATATATACTTAAAATATCCATCGCTATAGGTTTGAGGCATTTCTCTTTGGTCATAATTTATAATAATTTTGCCCATTCTATCTAGCAACAATGGTTGTAACAATTGCTTTTCTACCTCTTGCACTAATGATTCTAAGCTAACATTATAATCTTCACCATTTCCTGCTGTTGCTACTAAATCTAAGTTGTGCTGATTAACCATAATGGATACATTGCTGGTAGGGTCGGCATTAAGCGGCTGCGAAAGCACTGCCGATAAATTATCCAGCACATTTTTATTCATTTCCTCAAGGCTTAAAAGCTGTAAACCAGAAGTGGTTTCTGTTATAAAATTTTGAGTTGGTGATTTAGTCATTAATTTCTCCATATTTTAGGGAAAATAGTTCAAATTCTTTTTTTCGTCGGTTAATTAAACCGGCTACCGATTTTTTATTAACATAAACCCAAGCCATAAACTGTGCTTCTATTTCCGCAAGTTCTGCATTAGCATTGATTTTTTTAAGCAGCGTTGAATTTTTAAAAGCATTAACGCCAATGTTATACATTAAACATAAAATTGCTGCTTTTTGATTATCGCCTATCTTTGCCTTAATGCAGTCAAGCGCCCTATTAAATGGTTCTAAATCTGCCATTAACAAAGATTCTGCCTGTTCTTGTGTAATCGCACAAGGAAAAAACTCGTGCGATTTAATTAAATGTCCGTAGCCGATGGTTGGCAATCCTCCCACATCTAAATATACATTTAAAGAAAGACCTTCAAATTTTTTAATCAGTTCAATGGCTTGGGTTATGTATTTCGGCATGGCTACATCTCGTTAATGCAGCTGAAAGTTATTACTACATCATTAGCAGATTCAGTTATTGCACCTGCTGAAGGAATATCTTTCAATACTGCTTTCTGCCAATCGCCGATAACTTCGCCGCTAGTTTTATCAATTATTCTTAGCGAAGATACGGTATTGATTTCAAACTCGCCTAATAATATATCTAAATTAGCTTTAGCGCTATCTCTGCTAACTGTAATTGCTAAATCTAAATTGGTTGATACGCTAGCCGTCTGCCGCGATTTACCGTTAGGCATAATTTCTAGCTGTGTAGTATAGGGTTTTAACGCCGGCAGCTCTCCTGTGGAAATTAGATTGAACATATTAGTGAGATTATAATCGCCTCACAAAATAATTATATTCATTGGGTGTATCATAGTTTTTCTCCTGATTAATTTAATATACTACGCAACCGCAGTTAATTGTTCTTTGATGGTAATCTCTGCTTTTTTGGCTTCTAGCAGCACTTGATAGCTTAGGCTTAACCCTTTGATAGTTTTAGCTAAAATATCATTTTCCAATTGTTTTTTAAACGGAATGCTGGCTGTAGCATAGCTTCCGATTTTGTTCTGCCCTTTGTAATATTCAGCAGTATCAGCTAAAACTTTTTCTAAGGCGCTGATAGTATCTTGATTGTAAGTATTATCGCGCATTAAAACTTTAAAACCTTCTTCTTTTATAACTGATTCTAAATCTTTACGAAGCATATTGGCATTGAAAGTAAAGCCTTTAGTATCGCCGACATTGTAGTAATAATTGGCTTGGAATTCTGGAAAATAAACTAATGCACCCAAATTATTAGCATCTAAATATTGCAGAGTTTTTAAGCTAATGCCTGCAATTGACGAATTGCCAAAGCTATTTTGCTTATAAAAATTATCCTGCGTATATGGGGCAAAATATTCAAAGATTGGCTTATCAATGCTTGCTCCTGTGCTAGAAGTTGTTTCAGCTGTCATAAAAATATGAATTCCGTGAACAGTTTTAAGAGTTTCTGAGATGCTGTCTGATTGTTTTGCTGAAAGAATCCAATATTTGCCAGATTCTTCATTGGTTTGCTCGGTATCTGCAGAATTATACATTGTTTCTTGCAGGCTAAAGCTATTGCCGGCTAAAATTACAACGCCTTCAAGAATATCTAAGTTCTTTACTTGGGTTGCCGGGATAGTTATCATTACTTCATCGCCGTTTTCATCTAAAACAGGATCACCGTTTTCATCAATCTCAGGTGTTGATGTTTCAGCTGTATATTTATAAACGGTTAAATACTGACCGCCGCGTGAGAACCATAATTTAATAAAATCTTGCTGGGTTTCATCGAATTGTTCTAATTTAGAGACATAATTTGATAAATCCATGATAATTTTACTATCACTGCCATTAGTTGCAGTTATTCAAGCAAATCTACGATACGCTCTTGGTAGTTTCGCTGTTTTACTTAGCTCGAAAGTGATTTTTATAATTTCATCAACTAAATATCCTGCCATGTTTTTTACTCCTTGTTGTAAATTGTTATCCCTAAGATAGTTATATATATCTAGGGGTGCTTTCTTTTAGAAAAATCCGCCATTAAGGATGTTTTCCTAAAAAGAAATTTTTTAATAAGGCTGACCCTTGCTGCCGCCTTATTTATTTTTATTATGAATAGCTAGTTCTTCTTTCACTCTTACATCAAATGTTTCTACTGCTAAATGTTCGTTTTGCTCGTGCAAATAAACTTTAGCTTTAAGTTCTGCTTTTAAATCTATAATTGTTAAATCGTTGGGAATAGAATATACGAAAATTTTCTGATAAATATCAATCTCACAATCTCCGCTAGTATCGCTGTAATTATGATTCTTGTTTATTAAGTTAAATTCGCCATTGTCTAAATCGTCATTTAAATCAACCTTTTTAACAATGCTGCCATTAGCAATATAAATGTTGCCATCACCAGATTTAACAATATTATTGATTGCAAGTATATAATCTCCCTGTATAAAGGAAATACTTGCTTCAGCGTTGGTTTTACTTAGTAGATCTCACACCGTGCTTTCTATAAGTTTAAAAATTTGTTTTGTTTCCATAATTTTAATTCTCTTGCACTATTTTAATGTTTGCCTATAAGAAGCTGAAATTGCTAAGAATTTCTTGCTTATAGCTTTTTAACTTTTTTATTATACATTAAAAGAATATGATTGTCAAGAGAATTTTGTATTTAATAATATAATTATTTAAATTATGAAGTAATTAGGGTGTTATATTCAAAAAACTTATTAGATATTTTTATACCAACAACTAAAAAAGTTTATAGTTAATCTTATTTATCTTTATTTATTTGTGTTCTGCCTTTTTTAACTTTTTGATTAATAACATTTATTTTTGGTTCTGTAGGTAGATTTTCTGGAGTATTTCCAGTATTTTCCATTACGATACCCCTAACTTGCTTGCCTATATCTTTAGCTACTCCAATCATTCCAGCTCTAGTATTGATATTGTTTCTTTTAATATTCTCTGCTGTTTGAGTAACTCTAAATGTATTTGCTGCTAATTCTGTTATTCCCATAAAATCATACAAAGTTGCATTTTGAGATACTCCTTTATAATTTTTAAGGTCTTTTAAACCCATATTATACATGCCTCTATAACCAGCATCTTTAAACATTCCAATATCATTATTATCTAGCCCTTGATTATAAGCTACATTAACCATATATTTTTCACCATGAGTAAGCTCTTTTCTTTCTCTTAATCTTTCTATATCTTGAAACATAAAATTAGCTAAGTTTGCTAAAGATATTCTTATTTCCTTTACATTAGGTTTACTTTCAGATGCAAACATAGCACAAAGCAAAACTCCAAATCTACTTAGTTTATAGGTTTTCAATCTATCATTTTCAAAAATAGGCTTAAATTCTTCATGAACGCCATCACCTAATAATTCCGTAGAAAAAGCAATCGCTTTATTTACAACATTTTTAAAGTTGCTAATATCTTTGTAATCAAAAAATAAAGCTATATCCTCTAAAGTCCAATAAGTTATACCATTTTGTTTACTTAAATCTTCTAAACTTACTAAAACATTTTCATTACTCATAATCACCTCCATAAAGCAAAGGAACACTGTTGTATAATTATAATATTTTTAAAAGAGTTTAGCAAATTCATACTAATACTAATTAGATATTTTTTAGGAATAATTAGCAAATATACTATTGAGTGGTGCGGGTAGAGGGACTTGAACCCCCACGGCTTGCGCCACTGGAACCTAAATCCAGCGTGTCTGCCAATTCCACCATACCCGCAAAATTAAATATTCTGCCTAGAAAAATTTCCTAAAAAACAGAATACTGCTTGGTAAATTTAAGGCATTTTGTTATGCCTTAATGAAATTACTTTTAAGAATCTATCATAAATTTATTTTTTAGTCAACATATTTAATGAGATTTTTAATTTTATAACTTGAACCTTCTGCAATTTAGTTAGAGGCGTTAACTATAACCAATTTTAGTCGTATCACCTTTGGGAGATACTCTAATTTAAATTCTTGCGGTTTGGATACAGGCGTAGTCGGTATGACGATCTTACACCGCTTTCCCAATGGCGATGAATTTTTCTCTTTTTTTAGCTTTGCGTTGATCAGCAGGCAGTGTTTTTAATTTTTTTAAGTTTTCTAGTATGGCTTCGCTAACAACCTTAAAAGCTGCCTCATGATTCCTATGAGCACCCCCGATTGGCTCGGGAATAATTTTATCTATTACTTTTAATTTTAATAAATCTTGGGCGGTTAAGTGCAGGCTGTTGGCTGCCTCTGGCGCCATGCTGTCGTTACGCCATAAAATAGATGCACAGCCCTCTGGAGAAATTACCGAATAAACTGAATGCTCCAGCATCATAACCACATCGCCGCTGGCAATGGCAATTGCTCCGCCAGATCCGCCCTCGCCGATAATAATATTTACCATTGGCGTGGTAATTTCTAAACAGGTAGCGATAGATTTAGCAATCGCTTCACCTTGTCCTCTTTCTTCAGCCTCTTGCCCTGGATAAGCTCCGCTTGTATCTACCAAAGTAATTATAGGAATATCTAGCTTATCGGCTAATTTCATTAATCTTTGAGCTTTTCTATAACCTTCTGGCTTTGGCATGCCAAAATTATGTTTGATTCGGGATTCTAAATCGTTGCCTTTTTCAATGCCAATTACCATTACTGATTGATTTTTAATGCGTCCAATTCCAGCTATCATTGGGGCATCTTCAGCAAAAAGCCTATCGCCGAATAGCGGCGTCCAGCTGGTAATTATATTTTTGATATAATCTAAAGCATGCGGACGGTCTTGGTGTCTTGCTACCTGCACCTTCTGCCATGGCGTTAAATTCTTGTAGGTAGTTTCTAATAATTTTTTATATTTTGCGTCTAAACTTTCTATTTCTTTAGAAAAGTTAGTGCCAACTATTGTGCCGTTAGCTTGAGATAAATCTTTTAATTTGTTTTCTAAAAGAGCTATTTCATTTTCAAAATCTAAATAGTGCATTTATTAAAATCCCTTAATAATATGTATTGAGTATAAAATATGTGCCATTATTTAGCAAGCAGTTATTTCCTATCTTTTTTATAATAATTCAGCGGATGGTTTTTATAAACAGCCTCAATCAGCTTAGAATCCAACATGTGAGTATAAATTTCGGTAGTGGCAATATCAGAATGCCCCAGCATATTCTGTATAGACTTTAAATCGCCGCCATTATTTAACAAATGCGAAGCAAAAGAATGGCGCAGCACATGGGGAGAAACTTTTTCCCTATCTATATTGCATTTTACAGCCAGCTCTTTCAGCAGCTGGGCGAACCTTTCGCGGCTAAGATGCCCCGAGCCTGCCCTGTTAGATGGAAAAAGAAACAGCCTATTTTTAGCTGTTAAAGCTATATGAGATTCCCGCACATTCAGCCAATGTTCAATGGCACGGGTAGCAACATCTACTAAGGGAATTATCCGCTCTTTACCGCCTTTGCCGAATACCCGCACAAACATGCCGCCCTCTAAAAGCGAAGATAATTTCAGGCTCACCAGCTCGCTGACTCTTACCCCTGTAGAATACAGCACTTCCAGCATAGTATATAGCATGGGATTTTTATCTTTTTGCGAAACCTCCAGCATTTGTAGAACCTCTTCTTCAGATAAATACTTAGGCAGGCTTTTATTCAGTTTGGGATTTTTAATACTTTGTGCGATATTGCTAGGAATAATTTTCTCATTGAATAAAAAAGCATATAGCTGTTTGATTGCGGAAATTCTTCTGGATTGCGTTTTAGCGCTAAAGGATTTTCTATTAAGCGATTGCAGATAGTCTTGAATATCAGCACTATCTGCAGTATCTAAATTCCGCTGCGGCTTTCTTTTAGAAAGAAACGCTGCAAAATCGGCAATATCATTGGTGTAAGAAGCTATGGTATTAAAAGACAGTCCTCTTTCTATTTTTAGGGAATCTAAAAATAAATTTATATAGGTGCTGTTTTTAGGGCTGACTTTATTCATATAATTTAAAACTTTATAACAACATTTGCGGTTTCTTGTAAAAGCCGTGAATCATCTAGGCTGACATATCTTTCAGCAAAAATAAAAACTGCAATAATTACAGCAGCGGCGATAACTTTCTTTAAAAAAGATTTATTTGATTTATTAGCACCTTTATATCTTGATTTCATTGTTAATTCCTATATTATAATAGTATATATATAAATTCGTCATACTGGTGAAAGCCGGTATCCATTTACGGCTTAATTATATGGATGCCGTAAACAAGCGGCATGACGATAGACTTACCTTAATTATAATATAAAAATATTAAGAAGTATAATGATTATTATTATCACGGGGCTGATGGGAGCAGGCAAAAGTTCCTCAGGAAAGGCACTGTCTAAATTATTAGGCTACGGATTTATTGATTTAGACAAACAGATTGAAACCAGCGCCGGCATATCTATTGCCGAAATTTTCAAAAGATGCGGCGAACCTTATTTTAGAAATCTTGAAAGTAAAATTTTAAAAGAAACATTGGCAAACACTCAAGAGAATTCAGTTTTAGCACTCGGCGGCGGCACATTTACAACTGCAGAAAATATCCGTTTATGTTTGCAAGGAGGAATTGTGGTTTGGCTGAATACAGACTTAGATGTTATTGAAAGCCGTTTAAAAAAATCTAATTTAAAAAAACGCCCGCTTTTACAAGAGGCAAATGTAAGGGAAATTTTAGAAAAGCTGCTGGCAAAAAGGAAGTTTAGCTATGCAAATGCTCATATTGAAGTAAATCTTACAAAAGATTATCCTGCCTCTTATATGGCAAAATATATACTAAGCGAAATTAACGATTATAAGCTAGGAAAACTTCATGACTAATACCATTACAGTTCAAATTAGCAATCCTTATGAAATTTACTTAGATGCTAATCTTGAAGCTATCCCAGCCTTGTTGAAAAAACATACAGAACAGAAAAATATTGTCATAATCTGCGATAAATCTTTGGCAAAAAATCATCTGCCGCGCTTTTTAAAGCCTTTAAAATTTTTAGGCTTTCATCCGCAGATCTTGTTCATCAGGGCTTCTGAAAAAAATAAATCTATGAAAACAGCAGATTCTTTAATTAATAAAATTTTAAAGCTGCCAATTAACCGAAAAACTCCTATTATTGCTTTTGGCGGCGGCATTACGGGAGATATTGCAGGCTTCTGCGCCTCAATTATTTATAGGGGTCTGCCGTTTTTTCAAATTCCTACTACTCTATTGGCGATGGTCGATTCCTCTGTAGGCGGCAAAGTTGGTGTAAATACAAGGGCGGGAAAAAATACAGTCGGCAGTTTTTACCAGCCTAAAGCGGTATTTATAGATGTAAAAACGCTTGATACTCTTAATGAAAGAGAGTATAAATCTGGCTATGCTGAAATTGTGAAGTATGCTTTATTATTTTCTAAAGATTATTTTAATTATCTTAACAGCCATAAAAATTTATTTTTAGACAAAAATCATGATTATTTGGTAAATATCATTAAAAATTCCTGCAGCTTTAAGGCAAAAATAGTTGCAGAAGATGAGCTTGAAACCAAAGAGATTCGCTTTCTTTTAAACTTAGGACATACTTTTGCCCATGCTTTAGAGGCATATAATAAATACAAGCCTAATTTAACTCATGGCGAGGCAGTAGGTATAGGATTGGTGCTGGCATTTAAACTATCTGCTGAATTAGGCATGTGCAGCGGGCAGAATTATGCTATAATAAAAAAACACCTAGAAGAAATTGGCTTGCCGGCTAGCATAAAACAGATATTTAAAATGGTTAGCACGAAAAAAATTGTGAAACTTATGGGTAAAGACAAAAAAAATCACAGCTCCTTAATTACCTTAATTTTGGCAGAAGATATAGGCAAGTGTATAATTGAAAAAAATATGGAAACAATAATTTTAAAAAAATTTTTAGACGGGGCTTTAAATGGATAGTATAAATGTAGGAAATATTGACATAGAATTTACGACTATTACAATTAGCATTATATTCTTATTATTAGCGGCTTTTTTTAGCGCCAGCGAAACCGCTACAATGAGCATAAGCAAACCATATCTGCTAACCCAAGCGCAGCAGGGAAACCGGCGGGCTAAACTTTTAAACAAAATGCTGCAAGACCCTAATAATATTATTACCGCCCTATTATTCGGCAATACCGTTGCGATTATTTTCTTTACTACTATTATTACCAGCATGGCAATTAGAAAGTTCGGCGAGGGAAACACCATAATAATCAGCCTTGTCTTAACATTTTTTATCTTATTATTTGCTGAAATTCTGCCGAAAACCTTTGCTTTTTCTAATTATAACAAATATGCTATTATTCTTGCACCGTTTACATTTATTTTTATTTTTATTTTTAAACCCATCAGCATTTTCTTTTTATTTATTAATAAAATATTTCTGCGGCTAGTTGCCCCTAAGAATACCTCTAACGATTTAATAACCATAGATAATCTGCGCGGGGCTATTGAAATGCTAGAGCGGGAAGAAGAAAGCAAAGTGGCTATATCGGCAGAAAAGGAAATGCTGCATAGCGTTCTTGATTTAAACGAACTAAATGCAGCTGATATTATGAATCATCGCAAAAATGTTTTATGTATAGATATTGATGACAGCATGGAAGATAATCTTAAAAAAATCCTTGATTCTGCCTATAATAGAATTCCAGTTTATAAAGACGATTTAGAGCATATTATTGGCATTATTAATGTGAAAGATGTATTTAAAGCCTATCGGGAAGATGAAAATCACAATATTGACCTGCAGTCGCTGATGAAAGATCCTTATTTTATTCCTGAAAGCACTTATGTGATTGATTTATTGGTAAATTTCCGCGAAAAAAATCAAAGAATGGCTTTAATTGTTGATGAATACGGCAGTTTTATGGGGATTCTAACTCTAGGCGATATTTTAGAAGAAATTGCCGGCGATATTAAAAATACCGAGCAGTATCAAAATAACGAATATATCCAAAAAGTCGGCAGCAGCTATATTGTTGACGGCGATTATAAAATTAGAGATTTAAACCGCAAAATGTCTTGGAAGCTGCCCGATGAAGAATTCACTACTGTCGCCGGACTTATTTTATATGAAACCGGAAAAATTCCTTATATCGGCAATATTTTCGTTTTCTATGGCTTTAAGTTTGAAATAATTGAAAAATTCCGCCACCGCCTTGCTAAAATTAAAATTACGCCAATGGAAAAGTAAAATGAATAAAACTATGCTGTTAAAAAACGGCATCCATAGAATTATATGCAAATGGATACCAGCTTCCGCTGGTATGACGATTTTATTTGATATAATTATCATAATTAATTATATAACTATATAATAATACAAACTATTAGGTAATAAGGAAAATATGAGATATTTCATTGTTTTAAACAATATATATAAAGGTGTTTTTTTTACCTTTTTTATTGCTTTAATAAGCATTGTGCTTTCTAATAATAGTTTTTTTTTACATATTAATTTTAGCTCTTTAACAATTGCCATCATTCTTGGCATGCTTTTAGGCAATTTATTCAATAAGCCTATTGCCAAATATATTTCTTATGAAAACAATGGCGGCTTAGCTTTTTCGCAAAAAAAGCTGCTTCGTCTTGGAATTATTCTTTATGGTTTTAGGCTTACATTGCAACAGGTTCTTGATGTTGGCATTATGCCTCTGCTGCTTGATGTGTTTGTAATTACTTCTATTATCATAATTGGCTACAACCTAGGAACAAGATTTTTTAAATTAAGCGATAAGCTATCAATTTTAATAGCAGGAGGAAGTGCAATTTGCGGAGCAGCCGCAGTGCTGGCAATTGATGGAACAATTAAAGCCAAAAATTACGAAACAGCTATAGCTATAGCTACAGTAGTTATTTTTGGAACTATCTCCATTTTTGCTTTTCCTTATATCCTCTTGTTTTTTAATTTAAATGATTATGCTATGGGAATTGCGCTGGGAGCTACAGTTCATGAGGTAGCGCAGGTAGTGGCAGCCGGCAATATGATAAACGAGAATGTGGCCGCCGTCGCCATTATTGTTAAATTAACTAGAGTTATGCTTTTACTGCCGGTTATTATAGCTGTCAGCATATTTTTTGCAAAAAAATATAAGTTAAATCAAGCAGCTGACAGCAAAGATAATAAAACTACAGCAAAAATAATTATAGAAACTTTTCCATGGTTTGCTTTGGGTTTTATATTAATGATTTGCATAAATTCCTTAAATATTATTCCGCTAGAATATATTAATGCCATCAATGTTTTTGACAACTTAGTATTAACGATGGCTATGGCTGCGCTTGGCGTTGGCACTAATTTTGTAAAAATTAAAGATGTGGGGCTTAAACCCTTTGCCCTTGCGTCAATTTTAATGATGCTGTTAGTATCGTATTTAGGATTGTCTATATATTTATAGTGAGTAAGTGTTTGGAGTATGATATACTAAATATAGGAAGATAGCTTCCTTAAACAACTAAAAGGAGAAAAGTTATGACTTATGTTTTATCTAATGGCGTAAAAATTCCAAAAATTGGGTTCGGCACTTGGCAAGCCAGCCCAGAAGACGCTTATACAGCTGTTAAAATTGCCCTAGAAACAGGCTATCGCCATATAGATACTGCTGCTATTTATAAGAATGAAGAAGGCGTAGGTAAAGCTATCGGCGATTTTTTAAAAGAAAATCCTAGTATTAAAAGAGAAAATTTATTTATTACTACAAAATTATGGAACAATAACCATAGTGCTGCCGATGCTTATAAAGCTTTCGATGAATCTTTAAAAAAGCTGCAGCTAGACTATGTAGATTTATACCTTATTCATTGGCCTAATCCTGCTTCTGTAAGAAATTCTTGGCAGCAAAGAAATACCGATGTATATAGCGCTATGGAAGAAATTTATAAAAACGGCAAAACAAAAGCTATTGGAGTTTCTAACTTTCACCCCCGCCATTTAGAAGTTTTGCTAGAATCAGCTAAAGTTGTTCCGCAGGTAAATCAAATTTTATTTAATCCCAGCGATATGCAGGCTGATATAGTTGAGTTTAATAAAAAGCACAATATTCTAACCCAAGCATATTCTCCGTTGGGGACCGGCAAAATTTTTGAGGTTGCTGAGCTGCAGGAAATAGCAAAAAAATATAATAGAACTGCAGCACAGGTAGTTATTAACTGGTGTTTGGAACATGGAGTTAATCCGCTGCCAAAATCGGTTCATAAAGAAAGAATCATTGAAAACTTTGCGAATCTTGATTTTAAACTAAATGCTGAGGATATTAAAACAATTGATAAACTTACAGGAAAAGCCGGCAGCGCTAAAAATCCTGATACTGTAGAATATTAGTGCATATACTAAAAAACTAAACCTCGTCATACCGAGAGCCTTCAGCAATCGGTATTACTTGAGGTTTATGTTAAATTTAAACTTTTAGTTTTAATAATAGAATATTCTGCAAATGAATGCCGGCTTACTAGCACAGCATGACGATAAAGATAACTTACGCTTTTTTAGAAATAATATATTTTTTAATTTTTTTAAGTTCTGGTGAAAGCATGCTGTCTTTAGCACCCTCTATCCAAGAATCTAAACCGCCTTTAAAATCAATAGTTTTAATAGCATTAGCTGAAAGTCTTAATCTAAAACTTTTCTGAGCTATGTTGCTATAAAAAGATGAAACTTGCAGATTTGGTAAAAATCTTCTTCTAGTTTTATTATTAGCATGGGAAACATTATTTCCGCTCATAGGCTTTTTACTAGATATTACGCACTTTCTTGACATTCTTAATCTCCTCAACTGCTGCAAAAATGCAGCTAACAAATTCTAACCATTTATTTTTACATAAAAAACTAAGATTTGTCAATAGTTTATTTTGCAATTTTAAATAAATATTTAAGTTATTAACTAATTTATGCTATAGTTAATATAGTATTAATATTTATAAAAAGTTTATATTAAAATGAATAAAGTGTTAGTAATTTCAGGGCATCCTAACTTAGAGAAATCTTATGCTAATAAAGTTATAATTAATGATATAACAAAAAGTATAGAAAATGCTAGCATTCGCAGGCTAGACGCTTTATATCCTAATTTTCAAATTAATACCCAAGCAGAGCAAGATGCTTTAATAAATGCAAACATAATTATACTGCTGTTTCCATTTTACTGGTATTCTATGCCTGCCCTATTAAAAAAATGGATAGACGATGTTTTTACTTTTAATTTTGCTTATGGTCCGCAAGGTAATAAATTAAAAAATAAAGATTTTCTTGTTTCTATAACCGTAGGCGGACCAGAGGAATCGTATAATCCATTGGGATATAATCATTTCCGCATAAATGAATTGTTAAAACCATTAGAACAAACTGCATATTTAGCAGGAATGAATTATCAAACTCCTATAGTTTCTCATCGCATGGTTTATATTCCAGATGTTTATAACACTCAAGAAGATGTTGAATTCCGTGCTAGCAAGCACGCACTTAATTTAATTGCAAAAATAAAAGAATTAATGAATAAACCCACAGAATAAGAGAAATATATAATGAAAAAAATAATAATATTATTAACAGGTATATTAATGAGTGTTAGTTCTGCATTTGCTTCTTACAATATAGAGGCTAAAAATAATTTAAGCGAAAACGATATATATTCTTTTGTATATTTTTGGTTTGCTAACTTTGATCATCAAAATGATGCCTCAGTATTTACAAATCATTTAGATGAAAAAAACATAAATATTCAATATCCCGATTATAAGATAAAATCTATTGCTGATTTTATAAATTGGTATAAAAATGTTGAGGATAATATTTATTATAACTTTCATGACATAAAAGAAGTAAGCGTTAAAAAACTTAATAATAATCAATATCAAGTAAATTTATTAGTAAATTGGAAAGCTCAAACTTATGCTAAAGAAAATTTAGATGTCAATATTTATCAAAAATGGATACTGCAAGAAAAATCTAAAAAGCTATATTTAATTTCTTTAGAATCTTCGGTTAAAAAGTAAATCAAAAAGTTTAATGTTTTGAACTTTACTTAAAGCCCGAATTTATTCCACGCTGATACATCTTTAATTTCCGCAACTACATCTTCACTTAACGATGCTTTTGTTGACAGCAAACTGCTTAAAAAGCTTTTTTTTGCTTCTATATAATGAATTTTTACTTTATCGCCGTAGGTATCGTGCAGTTTATGTTCCATTGATACCACAATATCATCAATCAAACCTTTAGTTAAACCTTGAGATGCCACCCAGTATTCGCCGCTGAAAAGTTCTTCTTCGTTTATTTTTAGTCTGCCTTCGCGTCTGGCAAGCACCCAGTCTTTAAAATGCTTATGGATTTCTGCCAGCATATTTTTTAATCTGGCAATATCTTCTTCTTTTTCAGGTTGGAACATATCGTTAGAAACTTTATTTTTCCCTGCAGTATAAACCCTCCGCACAATGCCATGTTTTTTAATAAATTCGTCTAATCCAAAGCCAGCGCTTAGCACTCCCAACGAGCCGACAATAGAGCTTTTAGAAAGAGCATAAATATCTTCGCCCGCCAAAGCCAGCCAATAGCCGCCTGAAGCTGCAACATCTTCTACAAAAGATAAGACAGGAATTTTAGTTTCACGGGATTTTTCTCTAATATAATTAGCAATCATTTCCGACTGCGCCGGCGATCCGCCCGGTGAGTTTATTAATAAAGCCACAGCAGCAGTTTTTTTGCATTCAAAGGCTTTATCGATATTTTTTCTTAAACCGCTTAAATACAGGCTTTTTTTACCGCCTTTGTTAATAATTCCATATAGTTTAATTACATTGATTTGTTTTTTTGCTTTTTTAAACACTTTTTTCCCCTTCTATTAATAAAAAGAACCGCCGTCTTTTAAGATTTTTTCTGCCCTTTTTGTATATGTAGTATCATTTTTATGAATCACAATACCATAATGTAAAATTGTATTATCGCCGCCTCCTAGTTTTTTTGCCGATACAATAAATCTTTTTGCCGGTTGATTTTCAAAAGAATAAAGCGGGTGAATTTCTATATTGCCCCAGTGTTTCGGCGGCAGTAAATCTAAAGTTTCTTTTAATCTTGCAGAGTTTTGAATTAAATATAAATATCCATTATTTTTAAGATTATAAAAGGCAAAACGGATAAAATCTGCTAATTTTGCCTTGCCCTCTATATTCCCCTGCTCTTTAAGGTTTAATTCATTTTTATTTTGATAATTTTTATAATAAGGCGGATTGCTTAGGACAACATCAAATTGAAAATCAAAAATATTTTTATCCAGCACGCTGGCAAGGCGTGGAATATATTGCGATGGCAGCATATTTTCCTGTGAGTTCTTCAATGCAAGATTATAAAAATGTTCACATGCTTCAAGACCGTAAACTGCAATGTTAGGAATCCTGCAGGCAAGGCATAGGGCAGCTACTCCGACGCCGCTTCCCATATCCAGCACTTTTTGATTTTTACTAGCTTTAACCATGCTGGCAAGCAGCACGGCATCAACTCCAGATTTATATCCCGAATCATCTTGATAAACCTTAATTCTGCCATTTAAAAAAGCATCTATACTTATATTATTCACTTTATTTTTTCCTAGAAAGAACATATTATAAATATATTACAATAATTTAGAGAAGAAAAAAATATGTCTAATAATTTTTCTAATATTGCATACACTATAAAAAGCATGTTAGAGCCAGAACTACAAAGTGTTAATGCTATAATTTTAGAAAAAATGCAAAACAAGGTAGAGCTTATTCCGCAGATTGCCTCGCATATTGTAGCTAGCGGCGGTAAACGAATCCGCCCGATTTTAACACTAGCAACCGCAAAATTATTTGGATACAACGGCAGCAATCATATTTTATTATCATCTTGCATTGAGTTTATTCATACGGCTACCCTGTTGCACGACGATGTGGTTGATGAAAATGATTCTCGGCGCGGAGTTGCTACATCTAACAACATTTGGGGCAACAAAGCCAGTGTTTTAGTGGGTGATTTTTTATTCACAAAATCTTTTGAACTAATGGTGCAAGTGGAATCTCTGCCGATTTTAGAGGTTTTATCTAACGCTTCCAGCGTTATAGCCCAAGGCGAGGTTATGCAGCTGGCTTATATTAACAATCTTGAAATTACTTTTGAGAATTACGAAGAAATTATTTTCGCCAAAACTGCCTCTTTATTCGCTGCGGCTGCTAAGGTTGGAGCAATGCTTGCTTGTGAATCTGAGAAAAATATAGAAAATATTTATCAGTATGGTGTGAATTTGGGAATTGTTTTTCAAATTATGGATGATATTTTAGATTATTCTAGCACGGTTGATACACTTGGCAAAGGTATCGGCACCGATTTTAAAGAGGGTAAAATTACTCTCCCTATTCTTTTGGTGTTGGAGCAATGCAATGCGGAAGAGAAAGTATTTTTAGGCAGAGTCTTCGGTGATTTGAATCAAAAAGACGGAGATTTTGAAACTGTCTTATCGTATATTGCAAAATATAATATCGTAGAAAAATCTATAGAAGTGGCAAATTCTTATGTTAAACGCGGATTGCAGAATTTAGAAAATATAACTGCAGAAAGCGAATATAAAAATGTTTTAAAAAACCTTCTGGCATCATCAATAATTAGGGAGAATTAACATGCAGTGTCCTTATTGCGTAGCACAAAAATACGATTTGAATATTATTATGCACTATGATTACGATAGGGAAATTTTCTTTGAAAGCGCAAAAGAGTTTGTGTGCGATAAATGCGGCAAAACCTATGTTAGAGCTTATGCCTATCGGGAGTATATCCTTAGTTTAGAAGAATTTACACAACTAAAGAAAACTTATGATTGCAATGTTTTGGTAGATTATCTGCCTGATGTATTAAAGAAATCTTATATAGATGCAATAGATGTGCTGCGCGATGAAGAGCTATCGCATAAAGTTAAAATGGGCGCAGCGGTTTTATTGGCAGCCGCTTTTTTAGAGGCAGATGCTAAGCATATTAATCTTGAGGATATTATTGCTAGAGTGTTGGAAGTGGCAAGAATAGAATTAGGCATTCATCTTCATAAAAGCTATCTTGCTGAAAATCCTGAGTATATGGTAAACACCATAGAAGCTCTGCTAACTAAAACTTACCTAATTCCACAAAAAAAAGAACGCCTCAAACAAGAATTTGAAGAAAAAACTAAAAGAGTGGATGAAAAATTGAGCATTTTGATGGAGGGGTTGCGGAAGTAGATAAAAATGAAGATAATGAAATACGCTGTAGGTATAATAGTTTTATTTATACTATTGATTCAGGTTGTTAAAGCTGAATCTGAACTTGATTTTATACCGCTTCCTGAAAAAGGTGATTGTGTTGGTGAAGCAAATAAATTTAAAGTATTCCAAGTATTAGCACCAACTGCAGCACTAGCAAGTGAAAAAAATGATTTATACGATACAATGGATATATATAATGGGTTAACAGTTTTATTTGTAAACGATGAAAGAAAATATTATTATGACGACCAAATAATTAAAATCTCAAAAAAACAATGTGCAAGACAAGTCGGTATTTTTAAATATCAAACTAAAGACGATAATTATAAAACAGTCCCAATAGTTATTATTGATAGTGTTGATTAGGATAAAATTATTTATAATAATTCTTGATTTTTATACTCTATTATTTTAGATAAAAACTGCGGTATTTTCGTAGATGGGTGTTTATATTCCATAAAACTATAGTTTAAATTTATTTTATGAAAATCTTTTGTTAAATTTTCAAAAAATTGTCTATCAGATTTGTTGTAATCAACATCAAATTCACTTTTTAAACAATCAGCTATTTCTTGCCAATCTTTAAACTGCCTATCAGATTTTCCATAATGCAAATATACAAAATACTCAAAACATGGTAGAGAAAATATTAAATTAGCTCCTTTATGTTTATCATTATAAGATTTAACTTCACCAACATTACAATCTTCCTTATCTATAATAATATAATACTCATCGGCATTTTCTTTTTTTATTATTTTATATAGATTTTTAATATCTGTTTTAGTATTAGATTTTTTAAGTATAAAATTAACTCTATGCTGTTTCCTAAAGGAATCTAAATAATAGTAAGAGCTTTTAGAATCTTCAGATATAACAACAATAATTTTTTTCTTATTAATATTTGTCTTATTTTTTGATCTATTCATCAAAAATATCCTCAATATCGCTTAAGATAGGAATAGCTCCATACCTACCTTTTAAATATTCTTTTGCAAAATCATCTTTATCTGTATCATTTATATCCTCAATGGAAAATATTTTTGAAGCCTGATTTTCGTCTTTTTCTATAAAATATACTTGGTCTTTCCTAAATAAACCTTGTCTTAATAACGATGTATCATGAGTTGTAAATATTAACTGGGCGTTATTTTTATTAATTTTCTTATTGTAAAATAGTTGAATAATAAACTCTACCACATGAGGGTGTAAGCTAGCATCTAATTCATCAGCGTATGAAAAAGCTCCATCTTCTAATACTTGCAAAATATGTAAAAACCTACTAAAAGCATTCTGTGTTCCCAATGATACTTGTCCTAATTCTGGTTTTAGCTCCACTTCACCATTAAAATAAGAAAGATTTCCTTTGCTTAATTTTACTGAAGAAATATTTACATCTATTGCTTGAATTAATCTATTAACTTTATTAGCAAATTTTTCATCTGTATCAAATCTATTAATAAGATTATTTATATAATATTGCCTAGTTAAATCTATATAAAAACTTTTAATATCTTGAATATAATCTGCACTATCATTATTATTATTAACTAAAGCAAAAAACATAGTTCTTTCTGCTAGCACAAGTTTTTTTAAACTTTCTACATATAGGTTATTACTCTTTATATCTTCTATAAAATCATAATCGTATGTATAACTTTTCCCATCTAAAGTAGCTGCCCCATTTCTGCTAAAAATAATCGTCCTATTGTTATTGGAATCTTCTCTTTTTAATAGTTCTTTAACAATATACTGCCCTTTAATTAATACCAAATACTCATAAACATAGCCATTCTTACAATAAGAGACCGTAATTTCAGTTGGCTCATTTTGATATTTATTTCCATACAAAAAATATCTAGGATTAATATTTTGAAAAGGCTCTCTAGTTAAGAATAATGTTAAAAACTGAAAGGCTCTAATAAAATTACTTTTACCAGAGGCATTTGCTCCATAAATAGCTGCAACTGGCAAGGCTACAGGCTTTTTATTTTTACCTAATAACAATACATCTTTATGTTTTTTAAGTTCCGTGTTAGGAATCATAGAAAACACTTGCTCTTCAGCAAAAGAAAAAAAGTTTTTTATTTTTATTTCTAAAAGCATTTAAATTTCCTATAACAAACATCTAATTATATACTACTTCCTAATGCCTTTCAATAATTTCCTTACCCATATATTTCTGCAAAACTTTCGGGATTATTATGCTGCCGTCGGGTTGTTGGTAGTTTTCCATGATGGCGATTAGGGTTCTACCGACGGCTAAGCCTGAGCCATTTAGGGTGTGGGTGAATGGATATTCGCCATTTACTTTTTCTTTCACCTTAGCGCCCATTCTTCTAGCTTGGAAGTCGCCGCAGTTAGAGCAGCTGGATATTTCGCGGTAGGTATTCTGTCCGGGTAGCCACGCTTCTATATCGTAGGTTTTGCAACTACTAAAGCCCATATCGCCGCTGCATAGCAACACTACACGATACGGAATTTCTAGCTGTTTTAATACTTCCTCGGCACAGCTTGTCATATATTCTAGTTCATCAAAAGATTTTTCAGGATCGGCAATAGATACCAATTCTACCTTATAAAACTGATGCTGCCTTAGCATACCCTTAGTATCGCGTCCGGCACTGCCGGCTTCACTGCGGAAACATAACGAAAGCCCAGTGCTTCTAATCGGCAATTTTTCCCGCTCAATAAATTTATTCGCCACAAGATTAGTTAAAGGAACTTCTGTTGTAGGTATCAACCATTGCTCTTCCCCTACTTTAAATAAATCTTCTTTGAATTTTGGCAGCTGTGCGGTATTAAACAAAGCATTATCCCGCAAAATTACCGGCAGACTATGTTCTTTATAGCCATTTTTTCCCGTATGCAAATCTAGCATAAAGCTGGCAATTGCCCGTTCTAACCTTGCTAAATCGCCGCTTAAAACCACGAATCGGCTGCCTGCCATTTGGGCGGCAGCTTCAAAATCCATCATGCCTAGCTCTTCACCTAGCTCATAATGTTCTTTCGGCTTAAAAGAAAATTCCTGAATTTTTCCTACTTTACGAACTTCAACATTATCTTTTTCGTCAACTCCGTAAGGCACGCTAGAATCTGGAATGTTAGGGATATATGATAGTTTATCAAACAATTCTGCCTCAAGAGCTTTAGTTTCACTAACTAATTTGTCTTCTAACTCTTTAGATTTTGCCACTTTCGCAAGTAATTCACCAGCATCGCTTCCTTGAGATTTTAAAACCCCAATTTCTTTTGCAAGTTTATTTCTTTCTGCTGCAAGGCTTTGCGATTCAACTTGTTTTTCCCGCAGTTTGCTGTCTAGCTGCAGTAAATTGTCTATAGATAAATCCATATTCCGCATTTTTAGTGCATTTTTCAATATTTCGGGATTCTGCCGAATTAATTTCATGTCTAACATTTTTACACCCTTTTATATAAAAATTTATTTTTAGTTTCACTTGAAAGTCTTGGCAAAACTAGCCTCACCAAAACAGCCACCACTAAAATACCAATTATAGTTCTGCCTACAATTACAATCCAGCCGCTTGCTCCTAGCAGCATAAAAATTATGCCGTCTTCAATTACCGCATGGACTATCGCTAAAAAGCTCAGCACTTTAAAGGGCTGATCTTTTCTAAAATAGATATTTTTTTCGCTTTCTTCTTTTAATATGCCATAGCCATAAGAAAGCCCAATTAAATAACAAATCGAGGTTACCGTATAATTCCGCTTAGAAATACTCATAACCGACCAAAATGGTTTAAATAATTTATCAATTTTTTGGACGATATTAAAATCTTTCATAAATTGAATCAATAAGAAAATTACAAATATCACAAAAGCAATTAAGCACATGGTTTTAGCCTGTGCTAAAAACCAAAATAAAACATTCTGCAGCCAAACATTAAACTCAGCGGCTAAATTTCCCGCAAAATAAAGCTCCATGAAATTTTGATGATATACCTCGCTGCTGCCATAAAATATTGAGGTTGCCCGCTGCTGCATAATGCCGAAATATTGAGCGGTGATATGAAATAAATAGCCGAACAAAAGCGAGCATACTACCCTTAACACTATGGAATATATGCCGCTTACTTTAAATTTACTGATAATCGCCCCTTCAATAATTAAGCTATGGCTGATAAGAATCATTAAGCCCAATACGGATATTTGCTCTACAGTTAGCGGATAATCGTTAAAAAACACGGCAATTAAAGTCATTGCCATATAGCAGGTGTTAAAAATTGCCCCTAGCCAAGCCAGTGCATAAATATCGGGAATTCCTACTGCACCCATAATAAACTCAAAGGGATAAACAAAATATTGCAAAAGATTCAGCTCTTGAATAATTTTAATAAGTAGAATCAAAGGAATCATAATTCTAAAAAGTTCCCAAGAAGTTTCTTTAGTTTTTAACAGCACATCTATTAAATATTGTTTAAACGATTTATCTTCCATATTTTTTCCTTAATTTAATTAACCAAATATTTAATATCTTGGAATTTTTATATATAGCCGCCGCCCAACAATTGTTCCTCATCATAAAAAGCACAAATCTGACCTGGTGCTACACCAAAAATATTTTCTTTAAATACTACCCTTGCCTTTCCCTCACCTAACGGATAAACCTCTGCTTCTTTCAAAGGTTGGCTGCCCCTAACTTTTGCAAATAGTTTTTTTTCTGCAAAATCAAAATCGCCATCGCCCAGCCAATTAACATTAGAGATAAAAATTTCCCGCACTTGTAAATCTTCCTTATTGCCAACAATTATTCTATGATTTTCCGCATCAATTTTCATAACATATAAAGGATTGCCAACACCGCCAATGCCAACACCCTTACGCTGTCCCACTGTAAAATTATGAATACCTTCATGACGCCCGATAACATTCCCCTGCATATCAACAATATCGCCGGGAATAATTTCCTTGCCTTGAGTTTTTAAAATATCATTATAAGAACCAATTCCTGCAAAACAAATATCTGCTGAAGATTTTTTCTGCGCCACATGGATTCCCAACCGTTCAGCCTCTGCTCTTACCATATCTTTAGTATAAGAATATAAGGGAAACCTAATATACGGCAAGGATTCTTTTTTTACCTGCGATAAAAAATAGCTTTGGTCGCGATTTGAATTTTTTCCGCGGTAAATAGCACCCTTACCATCGCTGCCGCGTCCCCATTTAATATAGTGCCCAGTAGTTAGTATATCAGCATTAAGTTTTTTAGCTTCATCTAGCATTTTGCCGAATTTAATTACTCGATTGCATTTAACGCAAGGATTAAAAGTAATTCCATGCAGATAGGCATCTAAAAAAGGATTAATAATTTCTTCCATGAATAAATCTTTAATATCCACAAAATGGTGTTCAACTGACAAAGTTTCTGCTACACGAAGACAGTCTGCCTTCACATTTTGATCTTTAGAGACAATTCCTTTTTCTAAATTATTTTCATGCAGCAGCAAAGTCATGCCGACTACATTTTTATAGCCTTCTTCCTTAAGTAAAGCAACGGTTGTGCTGCTATCTACCCCTCCTGACATAGCCACTACTATTCTGGCATTTTTATCAACACCATCAAAATCTATCATTAAAGTCCTCAATAATCTATAATTCTAATTATTATAACAAATTATTAAAAAAAACAATGAAATTAATTCATATTTTGTGTATAATATATAATTATATGTGAATAATTGGATATATAGAAATGCAGCAAGATAATAAAAAGGATAACGCCGGTCCGCAAGAGGAACTTAACTTATCTGTGGAGGAAATCTCTAAAATTGAAAAAGAACTAGAGATTGATAAAAACACAGGAATTCCTATGTTGGAAGATGAATCTATCGAATCCTTAAATCAACATAAAATCCCTAATTATTTGGTTGATGTTTATAACTGGGCTTATGTTAAGCCTAAAAATATAGATCTACTAGACAGACCCATTGTTTATCATACAATTTTATTCGGTCAAGGCTGGAAGCTGATGCGCGCCTATTTAGAAGAATTCAGCCCTACCGATAGAGTTCTGCAGGTGGCCCATGTTTACGGCAATGTAGTAAGACTTTTAGCTGAAAAAGTTGCCAAAAACGGCAGCCTAGATATAATAGATGTAGTGCCGCATCAGCTGAAACGCGCAGCCATTAAACTTAAAGGCGTTGAGGGTGAAGAAAATATAGATATGTGGCTGCAAGATGCCAGTGAACCATACCATAAACAATATGATGTAGTAGGCATTTACTTTTTACTGCATGAAGTGCCCGATCCCCTTAAAAAACGCATTATTGAAAATGCTTTGAAAGTAATTGATGAAACCGGCGGTAAAATTGTATTTATAGATTATTACAACCCTTCTTATTATAATCCAGTAAGACAAATCCTCCGCTTTATTAACTATACCTTAGAACCTTTTGCCAATGCTATGTGGCATCGCGAAATTAAAGATTTTATCACTAAAAATAGAGCCGGCAAATATAATTGGAAGCAAACTACTTATTTCGGCGGTGTTTATCAAAAAGTTGTGGTTACGAAAAAAACAGATGAAGAATTAGGAGAAGTTCCTGAAGATTCTTCTAAAGAATAAGTATTTCCCAATTTCTGTCATACCGGCGAAAGCCGGTATCTATTGGGTTCTTATGCTAAATTCTTAGTTTTTTTAATACTTGAATATTTTGTAAATGGATACCGTAGCTGAAAGCTCTCACGGTATGACAAGATGCAATTCATAAAATACAACACACATAGACCATAATATTCCCTTTGCTTAATAATTGACATATATCAATTATGCGCTATTCAACTTGACAAAGAAAATTAAATTCACTCTAATAATGTATTATTAGTATTAACTATTAAATGATTATGGAGAATCAAATCATGACTAGACTACAAGATAAAGTTATTTTAGTAACCGGAGGATCTCAAGGCATTGGCAGATCTATCTGCGAAACTTTTGCCGCTCAAGGTGCTAAGGCTGTTTATGCTGCAGATATGAAACCAGCTGCTTTTGAACAAGGCAATATTAAATCTATAATTATGAATGTTACCAACAGAGACAGCATTAAAGAAGCTATTGATACAATTATCGCTGAACAAGGTCAAATTGATGTTTTAGTTAATAATGCCGGCATCACTAAAGATTCTTTAATGGGCAAAATGAGCGAAGCTGATTGGGACATCGTAATTGATGTGAATCTTAAGGGTGTTTTCAATGTTACTCAAGCAGTTATCTCTAATATGCAAGATAAAGGCAAAGGCTCTATTATCAACATTTCGTCAATCGTAGGACAATACGGCAATATCGGACAAACCAACTATGCTGCAACTAAAGCCGGTGTTATCGGCTTAACTTATACTTGGGCTAAGGAATTTACTCGCAAAGGCACTAAAAATATTAGAACTAATGCTATAGCTCCGGGATATATTAATACTGATATGATGAAAACTGTTCCTGAAGAAGTATTGCAAGGAATCCGCGATAAGTCAGCTCTTAAAAGATTAGGCGAACCACAAGAAATTGCTAATGTAGCTTTATTTTTAGCCAGCGATGAATCTTCTTATGTCAACGGTCAGGTTATCGGCGTTAACGGCGGCATGAGACTGTAAAATTAAAATTAACAATTTTATTTTAAATAGCTTGTAGTTTATATGTGAAAGTTTTTTAGTGAAGTGTATGAATAATACATGAACTGAAAAACTTTTGCATAGAAAGCCAAAATATTTAAGATTAGCAATATAATATTTTAAATAGTTTGAGCTTTATACGAGGAGCTTTGCTGCGAAGTGTATAACTAATACATGAGTAGCAAAGCAACAAAGTAGAAAGCCAAAATATTTAAAATACTAGGAGTATATCATATGAAAGAAGTATATATAGTTGACATTAAAAGAACCCCAGTGGGTAAATTTTTAGGAGCATTATCAGGAGTTTCTCCTGCCCTATTAGCTGCCCCTGTTATAAATCATTTAATTACTACCCATAAAATTAATCCTGCTGATGTTGCAGAGCTTATTATGGGCAATGTTCTATCGGCTGGGCATAAGCAAAATATTGCTAGACAAGCTGCTATTCATGGTGGATTGCCGAATACCATTCCAGCTTATGGCATTAATATGGTTTGCGGCAGCGGCTTAAAAGCTGTAAACCAAAGTTTTATTAATATTAAATCAGGCGTTGGCGAAATTTACATTGCCGGCGGAACTGAATCTATGTCGCAGGCTGCCTATGCTCTGCCTTATACGGCTCGTGGAGGCGCGAAAATGGGTGATTTAAAACTTACCGACACCATGATAGCCGATGGCTTGACTGACGCTTTTCATAATTACCATATGGGCATCACTGCTGAAAATATTGCAGAAAAACATGGTTTAACTCGTGAAGAACAAGATGCCTTTGCCTTTGCATCTCAACAGAAAGCCATAGCTGCCCAAGATGCAGGATTATTTAAAGACGAAATTATCCCTGTCGTAATTAAAGGTAAAAAAGGTGATGTAGTAGTTGCAATAGACGAGTATATCAACCGTGATACTACTCTTGAAAAATTAGCAAAATTAAACCCTGCTTTCAAAAAAGAAGGCGGCACTGTTACTGCTGGAAACTCTTCTGGGCTTAACGATGGTGCAGCTGCAGCTATTGTGGCATCTGCTGATTATGTGTCTAAAAATAGCCTTAAGCCTATGGCTAAAATTATTGCCATTGGACAAAGCGGGCTTGACCCAGCTGTTATGGGATTAGGTCCGGTTGGCGCTATTAATAATCTGCTAAAAACTACCGATATTTCTATTAATGATGTGGATATTTTCGAGCTTAACGAAGCCTTTGCTGCTCAATCTTTGGGTGTAGTTAAGGAGCTTTGCGAGCAGCATAAATTAAACAAAGAAGAATTTATGGCAAAAGTAAATATTCAAGGCGGAGCAATTGCTATCGGGCACCCTATTGGGTCAAGCGGTGCGCGCGTGCTAACAACCTTAGTTCATATGCTGAAAAGAACTAAAAAGAAATACGGCATTGCCTCTTTATGTATCGGCGGCGGCATGGGTATTGCTATTTTAGTAGAAAATATTGCTTAATATTTGAAATTTATTAATAATTTTTGAATATCTTGGCTTTATACTAGGAGCTTTGCTGCGAAGTGTATGAAAATAATACATTAACTGCTTTGCAACACCGTAGAAAGCCAAGATATTCAAAAATACAGGAGATTAATTATGGTAAAATTTATTAATGCCGAAGAGGCTGTAAACTTAATTGCCGATAATTCTACCGTTGTTGCCGGCGGTTTTATTGGAACAGGTGTGGCTGAAGAAATTCATTCTAAAGTTGAAGAATCTTTCTTAGCCAAACAATCGCCGAAAAATTTAACTTTAGTATATGCTGCTGGAATTGGTGATGGTAAAGACAGAGGCTTAAACCACTACGGACATTCGGGGCTATTAAAAAGAGTAATCGGCGGACATTGGGGCTTAGCGCCAAAATTACAACCCTTAGTTGCTGAAAATAAAATTGAAGCCTACAATTTTCCGCAAGGCGTAATGTCGCATTTATTCCGCGATATTGCTGCCAGCAGACCAAGATACATTACTCATGTAGGATTAAATACTTTTATTGATCCCAGAATTGCCGGCGGTAAACTGAACGAAGCCACCACTGAAGAATTAGTAGAACTTATTAATTTTGACGGCAAAGAATATTTATCTTATAAGCCATTTAAAATTGATATTGCTATTCTAAAAGGAAGCTATGCCGATGAAGACGGCAACATTAGTTTTGAAGAAGAACCTTTAACTTTGGAAGTTTTAGCCATTGCTATGGCTACCAGAAACTGCGGCGGTAAAGTTATCGTTCAGGTTAAAAATAAAGTTAGACGCGGATCTTTAGAGCCAAAATTAGTTGAAATCCCTGCTGCTCTTGTAGATTATGTGGTAATTGCATCGGACGAAAAAAAGAATATGCAAACTTTTGCTACACAATTTAATACCAGTTTTGTTAAGGGCAATGTTATTTTAGAAGCCGGAGCATTAACCTTTCCCATGAGCGAAAGAAAAGTAATTGGCAGAAGAGCAGCAATGGTATTTAACAAAAATCATAAAATAGTTAATTACGGCATTGGCATGCCTGAGGCTATCCCAATGGTTTTAAAAGAAGAAGGTTTGGAAGATGCTTTAACACCGACTGTAGAACCCGGCATATTCGGCGGAACTCCAGCTGGCGGGTTAGACTTTGGAGCATCTTATGTGCCGCAGTCAATCATTCATCAATCTTATATGTTTGACTATTACGATGGCGGCGGAATTGATATTGCTTTCTTAGGATTAGCGCAATGCGATGCAGCTGGCAACATTAATGTTTCTAAATTTGGTACAAAAATTGCCGGTACCGGCGGTTTTGTTAATATTACCCAAAACGCTAAAACTGTAGTTTTCTGCGGAACTTTTACTGCTGGTAAGTTAGAAATCAATATTGCAGATTCTAAACTAAATATTGCTACTGAAGGCACTGTAAAAAAATTCGTGCAAAATGTTGAACAAATTACCTACAGTGGCGAATTAGCTCAAAAAAGCGGGCAAGTGGTTTATTACATTACAGAAAGAGCTGTTTTTAAAATGGAGAAAGCAGGTTTAACTCTTATTGAAATTGCGCCGGGCATTGATTTAGAAAAAGATGTATTAGCATTGATGGATTTTAAACCAATTATATCTGCCGATTTAAAAACCATGCCTGTTGAAATATTTAAAGATTCAGCAATGGGCTTAAAGCTATAATATATTAATTTTGAGGATTTTTGCTTTTATATCAAGAGCTTTGACTCGCCGTGTATTCAACATACACAAAAGGAAAAGTGAATGAATATAAAAGTAAAAAAACCAAAATTAAATACAAAATAAGGAAAATATTATGAGTAGTTCTTCTACCACAAATACCGCAGCTCCTCATGTATGGCGTGGCGTAATAATGATTGCCATCCTTTGGGTTGGTTATGTAAACTTTGCTATGAGCTGGGTTGGCGGATCTATGCTTAGCAGCCAAATTATTGATTACTTCTTTGGTCATCCGGTAAGCCCTATTGTTGCTCAGGTAATCAACTACTCAATTACCACCGCGCGCGTTATTGCCAATTTGCTGGCTGCAATAATTTTAGTTAAAATGGGTCCTAAAAAAGCTGCAATATTAGCTTTAATAATGCTGATGTTCTCGCTGGTAGCCATCCATATGCCAAATTATTGGGCTTATACTTTTGCTAGAATGATAATGGCTTTGGGCGGATCTATTCTTGTTGTTTATGTTAATCCAGTTATTACAAACTATATTCCGCAAGATAAAAAAGTAATAGCAGCAGGATTTAATGTGCTGTCTTACAATGTGGGTGCATTTATTGCTTCTTTGCTATTTTTCTTCTTTGCCGATAGCTTAAAACTAGATTGGCAATTAACTCTTACAGCAATTGCCAGCGTATCGGTAGTTTTACTAATTTTATGGCTGATTTTTGCCGAAGACTTTAATGTGCACGGAGGCGGATCTGCAGTTGCCGACCCAACCGCTACTTATGGCGCAGTTATAAAAACCAGCTTCATTTGGAAATACACTGCAGTATTTACTGGATTTGTATTTTTATATATTCTAGCACTAACTTCTTTGCCTGCTATTTTAGGATCAACTCTTGGGTTAAATGGAGCTTTAATTGGCTTAATGGTAGCCGGCGGTGCAATTCTAGGAACTCCAGTAGGAATTATGTATGGAAAAAAGAATGTTAATCGTAAAACTGTGCTTTATATATCTGGATTTATGATGGTGGTTAGCATGGCTTTGTTATTTATTATATCTTATACTGAGTATAAAGTTATGTCTTATTTAGTTGCCTTTATTGCCGGATTTTTTATGTTTATTCAGTATCCGATTTTCATGAATATTCCCCATGAAATGAAAGGATTATCTCCAAAGAAAGTTACTATAATATTCGGCTATTTATGGGCTGGAACTTATGTTGGCTACACTTTGCTTACTATAGTTTGGAGCTTAATTTGGGGCAGCTATGGCATAGAAGCTTCTTTAGTGTTTTATGTAGCGGCAGCAGCTGTGCTTTATGCAGTATGCATAGCTCTACCTGAAACTAACCCGCATAATGATGCTGATAAAATTTAGCATAAATTAAATATATACATTATTTCTTTTATAAATATTTAAGAGGAATAATGTATATATCAATCTTAAATCATCTATATTATGCCCTATACAATACGGCATCTACTCACAGAAAATTGCAGACAAACAGCTATTATTTTATAATAATTCCATAGATACCAGCAAAACCGGTATTTATTATTTGCAGCTTAATTACATGGATTTTACAGTGGTAAACGGTATAAGTTTGGTATATGCTGCTAAGTGTAGCATCTTTATGTATGATATTACATAAAGGATTTTCTACTTCTTGACAATTAATAGATGGTATAAAACAAGTTAGCGCAACCAGAATATGTCAATGCAGGTTAATCTCCAGCAAATTAATTTAATTATACATTTGCTGGAGATTTTTGTTTGATTATTGCTGAGCAGTTGCAGTAGCATCTTGAGGTGCTGGAGCACTAGCAGTTGGAGGAGTTTGGTTATTACCACCCTCTGCTTGCGGTGCATTAGCATTGCCTGTTGTTGCTGGAGCAGCTGCATTATTATTTGCAGCATTAGCCGTAGATGCGGCAGGAGTATTATTTGCTGCAGCATTAGCTGAATTAGGAGCTACCGTTGTATTAGCAGTTTCTGCCGCCGGCTGCTTAGCATTACTATCAGCAGCAGGAGTATCACCGCTTGCAGTATTATTTCCAGCTCCTTCTACTGCATTTTTTACATCATCTGCAGTATTTTTCTTAACTGGAATTGTCGATGGATCTACTAATTTTTCTAGCTCTTTCATAGCGTCTGGAGACAGTCTTTCTTCCGACAGCATTCCTTGTGTTAGAACACTCTGTTCGTCAACCACAGCATTTACATAATCAAGCCCTGTTGCTCTAAGCAGAGAATCTGAAGACTGTTTGCCATTTCTAATATCTTCTAAAGCTTTGTTAATATTAACTGTATCTCTTTGGAAGATTCTAATAACGGCAAGTTCTTCTTTTCTTCTGTTAAGCTCTCTGGCTTTAGTATATAGCGAATCCATTTGTTCCGTTGTTAAAGCTGCCGGACCAAAAGGAGTTGGGAAATTAATATTATTGCTAGAATCTGTAGCGCTTAAAACTTTAATAGCAATTGTTTGCTCTGGGGTTTTTCTAGTTTTTTGCTCTAAAAGAAATGTAGGATATTGCGCTAAAGCCGGATGATAATTATTTGGTATTAGGAATCCTTGCGTTCCTAGAATAATATCAGAAATATTAAATTTAGCCATATCTGGAGTTAAGATATTTTCTCTAAGTAAAAAATAATCTTTAACTATAGAATCAAAAACGCTGATTACATTTTCTCTTTTAGCATATCTTGAAGCTAACAGAACATATCTAATGCCAAATGTCTTAATTGCGGTATTTGCCGTAACATATATGCGTCCGCTATTATCAGTTCTATTAATTAAACGTTCAGCTTCGGTTTCAAAGGTGCTTGCTCCTAATAAAGTAGTATTATTAGCTCTGCCTTTAATTCTGTTTAAAGAATCTTCTTTAATTATTAATTCTTGATTTAAATATACCGGCTCAGACTTTTTATCTTGAGTTGGATCTTTTTTACTAGAAAAATTCAAGAATGAGAAGAAAGAAGCAAATCTTGATTTTCCACTGCCCTGCTTTTTCTTATTAAGCAATTCTTCGCGTTTTCTTTGCTCTTCTTCTCTTTTTTGTTTTAATTCATTGATTCTTCTTACTCTTTCTTCATCTCTTTGTTTTCTTAATACTTCTGCGCGCTGTCTTCTAGCCTCAAGCTCACGAGCACGGGCATCGGCAGGACTATTCACCTGCTGCTGCTTTACCGTAGCAGCACTTTGAATGTTGGCTGTAGAACCATCGGCATAATCGGCTAAGTTTAATTTCCCAGAAGCATCGTCATTTTGATTCGTTGCTTTATACGCTCTTTCCAAGGCAATATAAATTTCTAAATAATTTAGAACCGAAGTAGTAGGAAAATAACCAACCACATTAGCAACAGAGAAGAAATCGGTTAGTTTTACAACTTCCGCTAAAGTAACATCAGATAAAGTTAAAGGATTAATTACAGAAGAGCATTCTTCCATTACTTTTTCTAAAGGTTCTGGGAATTTTCCGCCAAAGAATATAAAGACATCCACATCTGTGGGATTACAAATATTATCTCTAGCTGCATTAAGACTATTAACATTAATACTTTGATATCTATACACATGATTAGGATAAATTCTTGCCAAAGTTCTTTCAAAAATAACCCTGCTTTGCTGATTAATATAGCCAACTTTTATTTGCTTTCCGCGTTTTTGCGCAGAAAGATGTTCAAAAGAAAAAATATTGGACATTGAATTAGCAAACATAAATAAATAATCGCCATTCAAATACATCATTAAATCTAATTCCGGAGCTAGCGCTAAAGGACCTCTGCCGGTTTTATACTGCGAAAAGACATCGTCTCTAATAATTACAAAATCAGCATTCATTCCGGTTTTTTCAAAGAAATCGGATTTTTGCCCTCTTCTTAAAATAGCCGCAATATTATTAACATCATTTTCCGGATACACTAAACAATCAACATCTCTGTTTCCTAAATTTACCACCGTGCATAAATTCATGGTATTAATATAGCTGAATGTATCTACACCCTCAGATACAAAGAATAAAGGATTTTTAAGGTCAAGGATTTTTTTATCTCTGCCGTCAGTAATTTTTTTATAATCAGCAAGCACGCCCTCTTGAATAGCCCTAACTCTATCGTTATTGCTTCTTCTTGTGCTGTCTAGCTTGCCGCCTTCTAAGAACACGCCGGTATCATTTATTTGACTTTTTAGAACTTCTTCTTCAAAAAAATTAGCATCAGTATTATTTTGTTTTCTAAATGTATCTGAAAAAAGAGTTCCTATTTGATTCTCTTCCCTGCGAGGCGCGTTTATTTCTTCCTGTGCGGCTCTTTGCTGCTGCAGCGCTTCAGGCTTTATATACTTGCTTGAAGGTCTAGGAGCTGAATTATCTATTGAGCTTAAGGCTGATTCTGCAGCATTTCCGCTGTTAACGGTTGCCGGAGTATCTGCTGCCGATAAGCTATAGCTTAATACGAGAAAAGATAATAAGAAAATTGTCTTCAAACAATGCTGCATAATTTTTATAATCATGTATTTATAACCACTACCGAATTTTTTGCAAAAACATGTATTGTATAATAGCATGCTTAAGCATAATATGCAACACTAATCATGTTGCTTATAAAATAAAACTATACTAAAATATTTGTTTTTAATATAATAATAGGGTTCAATTGTTATAAAACTTAGAAATTAAGGATTATTATGAGTATTAACTTAAAAAATTATATTGCTGAAATTCCTAATTTTCCTCATGAGGGAATTTTATTTTATGATATTTCACCTCTTCTTGCCGATAAAACCGCATGGGGAGAAACCGTATCGCAATGTGCTAAAATTGTAGATTCCATGAAACCAACTACCTTAGTAGCTTTAGAATCCCGCGGCTTCTTTTTAGCTGGGGCAATCGCCCGCGAATTAAACTTAGGATTCGTAATGGTTCGCAAAAAAGGAAAACTGCCAGGTGAACTATATTCTTATTCTTACGATTTAGAATATGGCAAAGACACTCTTGAAATTAAAAAAGATATTCTAAAAAAAGACGATAAAGTAGTTATACTAGACGATTTATTAGCTACTGGAGGCACCTTAAATGCCAGCGAAATACTAATAAAGCAAAGTGGTGCTGAAGTAGTTGGAGCAGTTTGCATTTTAGAACTTCTAAACTTAGGCGGTCGTGCCAAATGTAATTTTAATGTAGAGACTCTGTTGAAATATTAATTTAGGTAATTATGCCAAATCGTCATACCGTTGAAAAACAGTTAAGCCATAAGTGGCTACCGGCTTTCGCCGGTATGACAACTATTCCTACGATTTTAATCTTCAACCTTAACAGCTTCATTTTTAATAGTAATTACTCTTTGCGGGAATGGAATATCAATGCCTTCTCTGCCGAAAGTATCGTGAATTTTTCTTAAGAATAAAGTTTTTACAACTGTCTGCTTGCCGGGAGCTATTTTTATGCGGCATCTAACATTTACACTGCTATCGGCAAGCGCTATTACACCAATGGTTTCTAGGGGAGCTAAAATAAATTTTCCAACAGCCTTATCGGCTTTCAACTCCTCAGAAATACTTTTCAATAAAGCGAACACTTTATCTAAATTACTGTTATAAGCAACGCCAATATCCACAAGAGCAAAGGAATAATCTTTAGAATAATTAGTTATAGTTCCAATATTTTTAAAAGGAATCATAATAAGATTTCCTTCGGTATCCCTAATTTTTATGTAAACCATACTAATTTCTTCAACCGTTCCCTTAGATCCGCCTAAATCTATATAATCGTTTAAAGAAAAACTGTTTTCTAAGAAAAACATTATGGAATTAAAAAAGTTCTGCAGAATATCTTTCATTCCAAAGGCTAATAAAACCGTAACCGCTCCTGTGCTTGCCAACAGAGCAGTTAAAGAAACACCTACTGAAGACAGAACAAAAATAAAAAAGATAATGCAGAATATTATTTTATAAGGTTTTTGTAGAATTTTGTAAAGAGTCAGTGCTTTTTTAAGGCTTACTAAATCTTCTGCTTCTGCCAGTTTTTGGATATATCTTTCAGCAAAAGCCACAAATGCAAAAGTTATTGCCATTAAAAAGCTAAAAGATATTAACAAGCTAGATAGAATATTGACAATTTTATAAGAGCTTACGGCATTTAACTTGGTAAAAAGATTGGCATCTAATACTCTATCAAAAAACCAAATATATATTAATGCAAAAATTACATAGTAAAAGATGTTAAAAAGCCGCCAAAAAAAAGTAAATTCTACAGAGCTTCTTTCGGTAGTGTTAGAGAATATCATTTGCGAAATATGCGCTGAGAATGTGCTTTTTTTAATCATAAAATCTCTTATAATAGCTTTAGAAAGATATACTTGCACCAAATAAATACATAGGATTCCTATAACCACATACAACAGCTTCATAATTATAGACTTAGTGATACCAGAATCTAAAAATACAATGGATATAAGGTAAGCGTAAACTGCCATATAAAGTAAAGTTATAGAATATCTTTTAACCTGAAGGATAAATCTTGTGTATCCGCGCATATGTCTTGTTAAGGCTTTATGATTAATTATTTTGAAAAGGAAGCGCAGCCGCACAACATAAAATAACGCTACTAAAATAAAGAAAGCTATATTAAGTTTTACAAGTGCAAAATCGTTCATTGCCGAGAAAACATAATGCAGGGATAAGAAAATAAATAAAAGCCATAAAAGTAAAAAAAGCCAAAATCTAAGTTTAATAAGATCTGCTCCCCTAGTATCATAAAAAATAATTTTTAAAAACCGCAGCAGCAGCATTAAAATAACTGTAAAAACAAATAGATTTAATATCCATTCATAAACCACATCGGTGCTGATTCTACCAACTGTCATTAAAAGGCTGGCTGGCAGAATGGTAGGCAGGAAGTATCTTATATTAATAAAGAACAGAAGAAAATTTCCTTTGAAAAAATTGCTTCTTTTATAATATCTTGAAAAATCTCTTCTGTATTCCTTAACATCGTAAGCCTTTGAATAAAAATGCTCAATTACAATTAAAAGAATATTAGCCAAAGCAACAACTAAAATTAAAATTCCTAAGTTTCTGTAATTAATACTAATAAGGTCTGTCTTGAAATCTTCAAAATACTGCTTAGCCTTTTCATACAAGCCTAGTGTTTGATATGTGTTATGAGCTAAGCCGATAATACCGTCTATATTCTCTGTAATACTATCGCTGTGCGGAGATTCGTCTACCGATACATCAGCAGCGGGAGTTTGGGTATTAAGGATTTTAATTAAAGATTGAGCTTTATTAGGGTCTTGCAGAATTTTTATAAAATCGTTTAAAACCTGCTTATCCTCTGCGCTAAGACCAGAACTAGCCGGCTGAGCAGCTGTAATTCCAGGAATTGGCAGTAATGAAGAAGCGGCAAAAGAGCTATCGCTTAAAAATAAGGCAATAAGCACAACAACAAGAGTTCTTAAATATTTTTTCATAGGATTTTATATTTTGCATTAGTTTACTTATGAAATATACTATATAATAAATGCGAAAACAACAGGATTAACATGTTTAGAAAGAAAATGATTGTATTAAGCATAATTGCAGTAATTGCCTTAGTTATCAGCCCAATTTTATATCAGGCAAACTTATTTGCATCGGCATATTATCACGGAGAAAAAAACGAATATTTTGACGGGGAGCATTTTAAAAGAATCGGCATTGATGATGACAGCGATTACAATTTTTCTATATGGAAAGCCATAGGATATTTGCTTGGCATTAAAAAAGATAAAAATTTAACTTGGGAAGAATGGCAGAACGAGGAAATTATTGTTAAACAGGCAGTTCCAGAAACTATAGTTGAGGGCGATACGGTTAGGTATTATTTTATCAATCATTCTACTGTACTTATTCAAACCAATGGACTTAATATAATTACCGATCCTATTTACTCTAACCGGGCGGGAGCGTTTGTTTTTGGTCCCCGTAGAGTGCATTTACCAGGTATAGCATTTGAGAATCTTCCTAAAATTGATATTATTTTACTAAGCCACGATCATTACGATCATTTTGATAGCAATACCTTAGAAAAACTTCTTAAGAGAGACAATCCCCTAGTAATAACTCCGGTAGGGAATGATTATTTATTAAAAAAACTTAATAAAAATTTTAGGGTTGCTCCGCTTTTATGGAATGAAAGTGTTAAAGTTGATAATTTAAAAATCACCTTAACTAAAGCGTATCATTGGTCTCGGCGGGGTTTAAACGATATGAATAAAGCTCTTTGGGGTGGTTTTATTGTTGAAACGCCTAGTAAAACTATCTATTTTGCTGGGGATACCGCTTTTGGCAATGAAGATGGTAAAATTTTTAAAGAAATCCATAAAAAATTTCCCAATATAGATTTAGCTTTTTTACCAATAGGTGCTTATATGCCTTATAATTTTATGAGAAAAGGACACACTAGCCCTGAGGATGCAGTTAAAATTCACGAGCTATTGCATGCAAAGAAATCTGTAGCAATTCATTTCGGCACATTTCAGCTTTCCGCTGAAAAAAGACTGCAGCCTGTGGAAGACTTAGAAACTGCAAAACAAGAGTATTCTTTAAAAGCAGATGAATTTACTGCTTTAAATCCCGGTGAATTTGGTGAAATAAACTAAATGCTCTTTTAATAAATAAGTTTTAATATCACCCCTGTTCTGCAAATTGCATTTTTACTATTGCATATTATGGATTTTAGTCTTATATATTAAATAAAGATTAATAATTGTGGATGTTATTATGTTTAAAATAGAATATGATTTAGAAAGTTTGGAAACCGATTTAGAGAATCTTGAAAAAAAAGATAAGTTAAACGATTGGTATTATACCATTGTTGAAACTAAAGAAAGCAAAGAAATTGAGCTAAATTTAGATGATGAAAAATATGGCAGTGAAGGCTTTTTTGAAGTAAAGCAAAATAACGGCTATCTTGAATTTAGATTTTTCTTTTATGAAGATGATTCTGAAGAAGATAAAGGGGACAACCACGATAGCGAAGTTTATTCTTATTTTTATAGTAAATTAGTAAAATTTGTTTTAGCAGAAATTATCAAAAGCGGCGAAAAAATTAGCATTATTAAAGGTTAAACTAAAAACAGAAAATACATAAAAATATGTTTTAATTTCACTTTTAATATGTTGCTATATCGCTGCTTCTAGTTAAAGAATGGAGTTTAAATCTAATTCCCCAGTTAATACTGCTTTCTATAGCTTTATGTTTTGCTTCGTATCCTAGTGAATATAATTCTTGACGGCGGGCATAATTACCTAAAAGTTTATAAGAAACCTCAAGGTCAATATGATCTGTAAGGGCATAATAGCCGCCAATAGATCCAGCTATGCCATAATCTAAATTAGCACCACCGTCAACCATTTGGTTGGCAAAATTCGGCTGCACAAAACCGAATCCTATTTTATAAAATACATTAATATCCTTATATTCATAAAAATCTTGTCTAAAATTAAAGAAAACATATTCTAAACGAACATTAGAATTAACAATATTAGCATTGCTAGCTAACTCTCCATTAACTTTATAAGCGAATAAATCATAAGAAGCATATTCCATCTCTACCCCATACTTACCAGCAATCATATAGCCTACAAGAAAATTAGACATAAAATTCGGCTCAAAAAGTCTGAAAGTAATACTAGAGTTGGTTTGATTAACTCCGTTGGTTTGAAGATCTGGCACCCAAGCAGTTTGATCTACCATAGTTCCAACATGCTGAACCTGATTAACCTGCAGATATATATAATTATTCGCAGTTTTTGGAGCTGCATATGCGCTGAAAGATAATAAAAAAACAAAAAAAACTGATAAAATTGTGTATTTTACTGCGATATTTTTTACACTATTGGATACTTTTATAATCATAAGTTTTATTATCTCTTTTTTAAATAAAAAACATTTCTCTAGTTTAGATTAGAACTATATTTTTATAATAATTCTTTTTTCCATTAGTGTTGTCAAATGGCGGACAGAGAGGGATTCGAACCCTCGATTGGATTTCTCCAATACGCCCTTAGCAGGGGCGCGCCTTCAGCCACTCGGCCATCTATCCTTATTTAGCTTAGCAGTTTTAACAAACTGCAAAACTTTAATTATTTATTCAGTTTCCAATCAAAAAACTAAACCTAACTCTACGCGAGGCGGGTTTTGTAAATTATAAGAAGAGAAAACTTCACTTTTTAAACACTCACCAAAACAGAGACTATCTAAGTATATAAGGAATCCTAAACTTATTCAACTACTTTTTTAAAAATTGTTAAAATTTAATACTTCTAAAACTTTTCAATAATTTTGAGGATTTTTTTGATTTATATTTAAAAGTTTTGTCCTGTAGCATACCCTTTCAAAATTTATGAATAGAAATCCAAAAAGACCAAAAATTACCCAGTTATTTTTTTATGAAGCAAGGTATTTACAACCTCAGGATTAGCCTTTCCTCCGGTTTCTTTCATTATCTGCCCTACAAACCAGCCTAAAAGTTTATCTTTGCCGGATTTAATTTGCTCTATTTTATCCATATTTTCTTCACACAGTTTATCTACTAGGGCTGAAATTTCTGTGTTATCGGTAATTTGTTTAAGCCCTTTTGCTTCTACAATTAATAGTGGAGGTTTGCCAAAAAAATTTGCATCAGTCCACATAGTTTCAAAAACTTCTTTTGCAATTTTAGAAGAAATAATTTCTTCCTCAATTAAATCTATCATTCCGCCTAATTGTTCTGCAGAAATTTTAGATTCTCCTATTTTGATTCCTTCTTCTTTAAGCAAAGCAAATAAATTCGTAGTTATCCAATTAGCAGCCATCTTAGGGTTTCTAATGCTTCTATCTTCTTTAATTAGAGTTTTTTCAAAGAAAGCTGATATTTCTGCATCAATAGTTAAAATATTCGCCTCATATGATGTTAAAGAATATTCAGCAATAAACCTTTCTTTTTTAGCCTGCGGTAATTCCGGCAGCGATTCTCTAATTTTTTCTACATATGTGGATTCTAGTATCAACGGCAGAATATCCGGGTCTCTTACATATCTATAGCCGCCGGCGTCTTCTTTTTTTCTTAAAGAAAAAGTTTTTCCAGTAGATGGGTCAAAAAGTTTAGTTTCTTGAACTACCTCACCACCATCTTCCCAAACGGCAATTTGACGCTCTACTTCAAAATCTATAGCCTGCTGCAAAAATTTTATGGAATTAACATTTTTAACTTCCACGCGTGTGCGATAATCTTCACCCGATTTTCTAACTGAAATATTAATATCACACCGCAGTGAGCCTTCTTCCATATTGCCATCGCAAGTGCCGATTGCCCGCAGCAGTGTTCTTAAATTACTAACATAAGTTGCTGCCTCAAGTTTTGAGCGAATATCGGGTTCGCTAACTATTTCCATTAAACCCACACCTGCTCTGTTTAAATCTACAAAACTTTTATTTGGATGATGTTCGTGCAATAGCTTTCCAGCATCTTGCTCTATATGAAGTCTTGTAATGCCAATAAATTTTGCAGTGCCGTCTTCCAGTTCTATCAGCATTTTACCATGCTCCATAATCGGCTTGTAAAATTGGGTAATTTGATAGCCGAAAGGAAGATCAGGATAGAAATAATGTTTTCTATCAAAATAAGATGTTAAATTAATTTCGCCGTCTAATGCTAATCCGGTTTTAACTGCCTGCTCTATGCAAAATTGATTAGGGCGCGGCAAAACTCCCGGCATTCCTGCATCTATAAAAGAAACATGAGTATTAGGTGAGCTGCCAAAAAGCGTTGAACTGCCAGAAAATAATTTTGATTTTGAAATAATTTGGGCATGAGTTTCAAGCCCAATTACTACTTCCCAAAAACCTGTTTTACCCTCAATTAAATTAGTCATGCTGCTTTCCTTTTAATTTAAGTTATGTTTTCTAACAAAAGAAGAAACATGAGAGAATGGCATCTTTTGCTCTAGGGTGTAAGAGTAAGCATAAAGGTCGGCTTCTTTAAAATAATTGCCAATCAGCTGCATTCCTACGGGCAGCCCACTTTGCGAAAGCCCTACAGGAATACTTATAGCCGGCAGTCCTGCTAAATTTGCAGTTACCGTAAATAAATCATTATAATACATTTCAATAGGATTGCTTGGTTTTTCATCAATGGCAAAAGCTGGTGATGTGGTAGTTGGCGTTAAAATTACATCTACCTGCTTAAAGGCTTCAATAAAATCGTTAGCGATTAATCTTCTAATTTTAGCTGCCTGCACATATTTGCCGAAATTTTCAGTCATAAGATTATAGCTGCCAATAAGAATTCTGCGTTTAACTTCTTCTCCCCAGCCGTCTCTGCGTGATTTTTTATAAGTATCTGCTAAATCTGCGCCTTCTGTGCGTTCACCATAGCGGATTCCATCGAATCTTGCTAAATTAGAATAAGCCTCACTAGGGGCAACCATATAGTAAACTGCCAGTGCATATTGGGTATGCGGCAAAGATATATCTATAATTTCTGCTCCCTCGCTCTCTAGGGCTTTAGCTGCTTGCTTCCAATAATCTTTAATTTCTTTTGATAGAATATCTGAAGAATATTCTTTAGGAATCCCAACTTTAACTCCTTTTATAGACTGCCCGATTTTAGATAGAAAATCTTGCTTATTAAATTTTATCATGGAAGAATCTTTTTCATCATACCCTGCCATATGGTTTAAAACCATAGCATTATCGTAAACATCGCGGCTTAACAATCCTGCTTGATCTAAGCTAGATGCAAAAGCTATAATACCATAGCGTGAGCATACACCATAAGTTGGTTTCATACCCACTAAACCGCAGAAACTTGCAGGCTGGCGAATAGATCCGCCGGTATCTGTTCCTAAAGCTATTGGAACTGCTCTTGCCGCTACAGCAGCAGAAGATCCGCCAGAAGACCCGCCAGGAACTCTATTTTTACCATCTTCCAATTCCCAAGGGTTAATTACTGCTCCAAAATGCGAGGTTAAATTTGCTGAACCCATAGCGAATTCATCCATATTTAATTTACCCATACAAATATAGCCGGCATTTAAAAGATTTTTTGTTATTGTAGATTCGTAAGGAGCAACAAAATTTTCTAAAAATTTTGAGGCATTGGTAGTTTTAACGCCTTCTGTTAAGAAAATATCTTTAACGCCGATGGGAATGCCGTCAATATCGCTAAGTGCTGAACCTTTACTGCGTCTAGCATCCGACTGTGCAGCCTGTTCCATTGCCATATCAAAAGTTTTAGTAATATAAATATTTAAGCTATCCGCTTTATTTGAGGATTCTATATAGGTTTTTACTAGTTCTACCGAGCTAATTTCTTTAGCCTTTAGTTTACTGGCAGCCTCTTTAACACTTAATTTTAACAAACTCATGGATTTTTCCTATTCTTGATCTATCACCTTTGGCACGCAAATAAACATATCGTTTTTATCAGGAGCATTCAATAAAACCTGTTCCCGCATATTGCCGTCATTTACCTCATCAACCCGTAGATTCTCTAAGCCTTTGTTGAGTATATCAAACACGCTGAACATAGGATCTACATTTGCGGTATCAACAGTTTGCAGCTCTTCCGTCCATGTTAAAATGTTTTTTACAGATTCCGAAAATTTTTCTAAAATTTCACTTTCAACCTCGATATTAGTCAGCCGAATTAATCGTTCAAGATCCACATTTTTCATGAAATTAATTTCCTTTTTTAATAATTATTTCCTTATTATAATAAAAAATACAAAGAAAAACAAATAGGAATCCTCATGATTGTTGCAGAGTTATCTTATATTAAAAATCATATTAAAAAAAATCAAAGATTGCTGTCTCTTGATGTAAGTAAAAACAACTTAGGGCTTGCCACCAGCGATGCCAATTTGCTTCTTGCTTTTCCTTTAAAAACTATCAAAAGAACCAAATTTAAAGATGATATTACTCTTTTGCAGAAAATAATTTCCCGCGAAGATATTTTCGCCCTTGTGGTTGGCTTTCCCTACGACGGCGACGGCAGTTTGAACGAAAGAACACAGTCAATTAAAGACTTTGCCAACGAGCTATTAAAACATATAGATATCCCTATATTTTTTCAAGATGAACGATTCTCTACAAAAATGATTAAAAATAAAAAACAAGATATAGATTCGCAAGCTGCTGCCTGGTTTTTACAAATATTTTTGGATAAATTAAATAATGCTTTATACTAAATTTAAAAGCAATATAATAAATTTTAAGGATTTTTGCTTTTCTATCTTGAGTTGCCTGGATAGTGTAGTATATTGAATACATGAGTATTGCAGCGATAGAATAAAAAAGCAAACCGCAAAATTTAAACTGGAGTATCCCCTTTGGGGTGATACGACTAAACTTGGTTCTAACTTAATGAAGTTAAGTTAAAAAAGACCAAAAGTTAAAGAGGTTGAAATGGATTCCGATTACTTAATGATAGTTATTGTTTACTCTTACATACTAGGCTCACTTCCTTATGGATATATTTTGGTCAAGCTATTCAAGGGCATTGATATTAGAACTATCGGCTCTGGCAACATTGGGGCAACTAATGTATTGCGGTCGGGATCTAAAGGCTTAGCTTTCTGCACCTTGCTTTTAGATTCTTTTAAAGGAGCAATTGCAATTCTTATAACCAGATATTACCTTAATTTAACTGATGATTTTGCGGCAATTGCTGGATTGCTTGCCATAGTAGGACACATGTATCCAATTTGGCTGAAATTTAAGGGCGGTAAAGGCGTTGCTACTTTTTTCGGCACAATATTAGCATTTGATCCCCTGCTATTTTTAATTTGCGGAATTGTTTGGCTGTTTGTGGCTATTCCCACAAGATACTCTTCACTTGCTGCAGTAGTATCTGTAATTGTTTTTCCTATCGCTGCTTATTTTTTAGATGAACCTTTGTTTTATGTTGCAATAGTTATTGCCGTGTTAATTATTTATAAACATAGGGAAAATATTAAAAGACTGCTGCAGGGAACAGAAAGTAAAATTAGTTTTAGGAAGTAAGAAATAACAGCATAGCAATCCAAAAATATGATAAAATTTAAATATATTGGAGTTTTTATTAGGAGCTTTGTCCTGTAGCATATAAGCATATATAAGGGACTAAGCAACAACATAAAAAACAAGATATTTAATTTTTGTTTGACTATTTTATAAAATATTGCTATTATTCTTGTGATTGTTAGGCAGTCTTCTATAAAAGAAACATTTCTTATTAGGGACCCATAGCTCAACAGGATAGAGCAACTGCCTTCTAAGCAGTAGGTTAGACGTTCGAGTCGTCTTGGGTCCGCCATTCTAAATATAATTCCCTAATATAGCTCAACAAAATTAGAGCAACTGCCTTCTCAAGCAGTAGGTTATTGTCCGGCTCGTCTTGGGTCC
>WRAU01000005.1 GCA_009780035.1 Alphaproteobacteria bacterium | reverse complement strand
ATTTTATTTATAAATTGTAAATCCTTAATAACTTGAGCTTCCTACTAGAAACTTGCCTGCGTAGTATATTAAACATACATAAGCAGGCAAAACTCCTAGTAAAGCCTAGACTATTATGATTTAAGCGTAAATGTCGGTGTATAGTTCTTTTGCCTCAGGCTCTGCTGAGTTTGTAGCAAACTCTTCGGCTTCAGCAATAATTTTTTTAACCTCAGCTTGGATTGCTTTAAAATCATCTTCGCTCATTAATTTATTTTTTGTGGTATATTTTTCAAAGTTCAGAATCGGATCATCATCATTTCTAAAACGATCAACTTCTTCTTTGCTGCGATACTTTTGAGGATCACTCATGGAATGCCCTCTGTATCTATAGGTTTTAACTTCTAGTAAAAACGGACCTTTGCCCGCCCTAACATGTTCCATTGCTACTTTACTGCCTTTTATTACCTCAACAACATCCATACCATCTATACTCAAAGTAGTTATGCCAAAAGGTTTAGCCCGAGAAGGCAAATCATTGTATAGCTTTTCATTGCCGTAAGTTCTGCTTAACGGAGTTCCCATAGAATATCCATTGTTTTCAAGAACAAATACAATTGGCAGATTATATAAAGAAGCCATATTGAAAGCCTCATATACCTGTCCCTGCGGATAAGCGCCATCGCCCATATAGGCAACACTAATACCGCCGTCTTTTTTCTTTTTATGAGCTAATGCTAACCCTGTTCCCAATGGAATTTGTGCACCAACAATACCATTGCCGCCAAAGAATCCTTTTTTTGATGAATAAATGTGCATAGATCCGCCTTTCCCTTTGGAAGATCCGCTGCCCTTACCTAAAAGCTCTGCCATAGCTACTTTAGGATCTATTTCAGCTTGTAATAGCACATGTCCGTGGCATCTGTAAGATGTAATATGAGTATCTTGAGGATTTTTTAAAAAATTAAGACCTGTTGCTACCGCTTCTTCTCCTATATAAAGATGCAAAAATCCAAGAATTAACCCCATAGAATATAATTGTGCGCATTTTTCTTCAAACTTTCTGACAAGAACCATATCTTTATAGATTTTTTTAGCCTCATCTTTAGTTAATTTTAGCTCGGATGCCATATAGATAAACTCCTATTTATAATTAAAACAACAAAATATAACAACATTTATAAAGTTGCATTCATGATTATAATAGATTTTATAATATTTTTCAAATAAAATTAAGCGTTAAATAAAAACCTTAGGAATATTTTACTTTTTAAAGATATATCTTTTTTGCACATAAAAATTAAAAAAGAACAAAGAAAGCTCTACAACCAGCTTAGCCAGCCAAGTTTTTAGATGGATTGAATGCACTAAATACGAAACCATTTGTGCTGAAATAGAAATAGAAATAAAACACAATGCTAGGTATTTTAAAAATATAAACTTATTTTTTCCCTTATATCTAAAAACAATATTTTTATTAGCCTGATAATTAAGAGAAAGTGAAACTGCCCTAGCTGTATAAGATGCTAGTATGATATTCTGGGTAAAAAAGTTTAAAGTCAAAAATATCCAATAATCTACTAAAAATGCAGCGATGGAAGACATGGAATACTTTATTATCAGCCAATAGATTTTTAAAGAATCTACAAATGGATTAAAATGTGATGATCTGTTATTCTCTATATATACTGTAGAAATAGAAACTTCTTTAATTTCAATATCGCTTTTCCTAGTTTCAATTAGAATATTAGTCTCAAATTCATATTTATCACCCTCTAGCGATAGAAATTTTTCTAAATATTTATGAGGCATTCCCCTTAGTCCGCTTTGGGTATCTGAGATTTTCCTGCCTAAGCAATAGCAGAACACCCAACGAGAAATTATATTGCCGATTTTACTCCGCAAAGGCACATCTTTATCAAAAGATCGGCTGCCAATAATTAAAGCATCTTCATTTTCACTTAAAGTATTTATAACTTTGATAATATCTTCAGGCAAGTGTTGACCATCAGCATCGGCAAGAACAAAACCATCGCTGAAGCCTTTTTGTAGATAGGTTTTAATCCCTGTTTTAATAGCTTTCCCTTTGCCATAATTCACATCATGCACTGCCAAAATACAATGGGGATTTAGCGCAATTGCATCATAGATATAATTATAGTCATCTGATCCGCCATCTCGGACTACAATAATATTTTGAATGCCATATTTAACAAGATTGTCAATCAGTTCTAATAAGCGTCCGTCTGGCATATAAGAAGGTATTACTACAGGTATGTTTTTCATGTATATTTTTTAGTTTTTCCTATTAGAATTCAAATAATAACATAGTTTTCAATAATTACAAAATCAACTTATTTTTAGACTTAATTAAATTTGATAATTTAATGGATAATGATAATTTCTTTGGCTCTAGCAAAGTTAAGGGCAGCTTTAGCTTGAGTTTCTAAAAGATCTGTATTAAGAGTTTCTTCTTTTAGTCCGCTGGTTTTAAATTTTAAAAGGGATATTTCTTCAACGATTTTAGCATTCTGCTGTTTCAAAATTTCATATTCAGCAAGAGTATCGTTAGATTTCTGCAGCCAATTGTATATAACAAATGTGGCATTTATTGAATAAATAAATAAAGCTATAAACATAGCTGCCAGCAAAAGTCTTTTATACTTTCTAACATAATAAAGGATATTACTTTTCATAAGAGGATATTAACCTTTTTTTGTTAATAAAATCTTAATAACAACAAATATAATTTTTAGAAAATAAATAAAAAAGATGATAAAAATTGAAATAAAATTAATACAAGCACAAAAAATATCTTCTAAAATTTTTTTAAACTTAACTATCACTTCCTCCTCATATAGCTTTTAGTTTTATCCAAAATTTAACAAAAAACCGAACAGCTCTTTATATGAAGCAAATTGCGATCTATCGCTGAGCTGAATATAAAGAACTGTTCGGTTTTTACACAAGACTTTCCAATAAAACTAAAAACTATTCTTCCTCTTCTTCCATTGGAATTAGCGGAATAAAGATTTCAGTAATAAGTTTAGAATCATCTCCATCAGTTAATCCCGGATGAACTTTATACGATTCCCAAGGAGATGCGTATTCATCTGCTACCAATTCATTTTCTTTAATAAAATTATAGGCTTTTTCCCACGCTTCCATTAGGTTATCGTAAGATCCTTCTAAAGTAAGTTTTAAAACTGCTTCATACGGAGGAATTACCGCCCACATGCCGCCAGTTTCTTCTAAAATTTTTACACATTCCTTAGCAGTTTCTTCGGTTGGTTCCACTGGAATAGCATGCAAAGTATAAACATCCATGCTTTCCATGTTAAACGCCTTATAAACAGCTACCATAGGAGCCGCAGGTTTTACTTTAGCTATATATTCACCCAGCTTGCTATAATCTTTTATCATAACTTCATGGAAGTCTTTTTTAAAATTGGAAAATCTTTGATACCCAATTAAGTAGAAATCTTCCGTCTCAACAATGCCGTCAATATTTATTTTGTAATTACTCATATTTACCCTCTTACCAATTTTCTATTAATTTAATATACCATAACGAACTAAAATTTAACAGCTAATTTTTCCAAATCCTTATCTTTTGTTATTATTAAGGGAATATAAATTTCAGTCTCTAAATTTGAGATATAAACCTCCCAAGGATTTGCATATGTATCTACAATTAATTTATTATCTGCTATAAAAGTAAAAGATTTATCCCACGCCTCTTTAAGATGCAACCGCTCACCACTTAGCTTAATTTTTAATACCGTAGGATGCGGAGGCAGAATTGCCCAAACGCCATTTTTCTCTTGAAGAATATTATTAGCAGCTTCTGCTAATTCTGCAGCCACTCCAAAAACAACTTCCATATTCTTCTCTAAAGGATTATAGCTTTTAATAATGCTGATGTTAAAGCCTATTTCCTCTACTCCTACGAGAAGTTTTTCCAATCTTTTGAGGTTTTCTAAATATTTTTCTTTAACTGAATTTATAGGCACTGTATTAGAAAATCCCATTACATGAGTTTCCTCAATTTCAACAATGCCTGCTATACTTATTTTATAATCCATGGTTTTTCTTCCTTATATTACAGATTTAGCAATTTCCATAACAGCCTTAAAAGTTTTTCTATTTTCGTCTAGCAAGGGATTATATTCCGTAATTTCTAACCCTAAAAACTTCTTATGATTTGATGCTGCCTTAATATTAAACAATACCCATGCCAAATCTAAGCCATTAGGATTATAGCAGCCTGTGCCCGGAGCAAATTCCGGCGACATAGAATCCATATCTAAAGAAATGCCAAAACAATCAACATTTTTACTTACATGCTCGATTGCTTCAGCAAAAACTGCATTGATATTATCAGCGTTAATATCTTTCATAAAAAATACCTTGATATTATGTTTTTTAATAAAATCCAGCTCAGCCTCCTCAAAATCTCTAGCAGCTATATAGGCAATGTTTTGAGGATTAAATTTATGCTGGACAAGTTCAGTTAAGCGAGTATCGCCATAACCCATTAAATGCGCTACCGGCATGCCATGAACATTTTTAGAATCTGAAGATTCTGGAGTATGGCAGTCAAGATGGGCATCTATCCAAATTAATCCCATATTTTTTCCTACAGCATTAGATATAGAACTCCAAGTGGAAACACCGCAGGAGTGGTCTCCCGTAAAAAATAGATATTTATCCTGCGGGCGATAATTACTAACAACTTTTTGATTAACCTGCTTAAAAAGCGGAGCAATATCTTCAATTGCCGCAAGTTTTGCTTTGTTAGAATTTGTATAGAAAATATCTTGCATTTCTTGATTTATACTGCACAGCGAATAATAAATATCCCATACTCCTAACTGCGCACCGTATTTTTCAGCAGCAATACCGCTGGCAATACCATAAATTTGATAGTTTTTTTTATCCATTTTTCTTTCCTTTTTTTATTAAGAACAATTTTCCTCTTGTTTTTCTTTCAACTTTTACATTTCCACAACCAAACCAAAATAATAAGATCTATCTTTTGTATTATAGCCATAATCGGTTTGATACTGCTGATTAAACACATTATCAATTCTAAAATAAAGGCTTGAAGCACTAGAAAAGTTTCTCATAATCATTGCATTATTTACCCAGTAGCTTGGCAAATTATAAGAGGTATCATCCCAAATTGAAGTAGTTCCGCTAACCCAAAGACTGCTCCATGAAAGTTTATATTTATTTGTAATATCTATATCAAAATTAGTGCCAAATTTATGGCGGGGAATAATTGTAGTATTATTTTTCTCGGAATCTTTAGTTGTAGTATAAGTATAAGTTGGAGAAATTTTTAAATCACCGATAGATAGAAATTTTGCAATATAAAAAGGGAAACTAATATCAAACCCTAATGCCGTATAGTTCCCAATATTTTTATAGGTAGAGCTAGTAAAGAAAATCATATTGCTAATATCAGTATAAAAAGCATTCAACTGGAATTGTGCTACTGTCGAGGAAAAATTACTGCTAGAAAACTCAAAGTTAATGCCTTGCGAAGTCTCTGGGTGCAAATCATAATTGCCATAATAACTAAAAAGTTCATATAAAGACGGCAAGCGATACCCTGCGCCATAAATTAGCCGCATATGTGTATCTTCCACAATATTGTAAGATACTCCAAAGCTATAAGCATAGTTATTAGAAAAAATGGTATCCTGCATGGAAAGGTTTTTCTGATTTTGGTTAAACCTTACTCCCTGATCTACAGAAACCTTCGGTGTTAAAAATTCTGTAATATTCCCATAAAAAGCAAAATCATTAGTTGATTGCGGCAGGCTATTCATATGTTTAGCCTCAAAGTCAAAACCTCCTGTAAAATCAATTAGATTATTTGCATATTTGCCATTGTAAGAAAAAATTTGCTCTTTAGATGAAAAACTATATTCACTGCCATTAGAATCATCAACTTCCACATATTTCTTGTTAGATAAATACTGCGAGAATTTTAGTTGGTTATAGAAATCATTAAACACTTTAAAATTGTAAATAAAATAGTAAAGATTCTCGCTTTTATCTACATAATTGCCCTCAACATCGTAAGGAAGCACATCAAAACCATCATAATCGGCACGGGAATTAGCAACTTTAAAAAATGCATCAATATAGGCATCTTCCGAAAAGCCATAATTTAATTTTAAATTAATATCTTGTATCTGTGATTTATCTCTTTCTAGTTTTTCGCCATATTTTGATTGCGAGGCAATGGAATACCCCTTAGTTCTAAAAAAATTTCCGAATATAGTAAAATTAAAATTTTCAATCGCTGTATTAAGCCCAGCCTGCGTGGTTAATGTGCTGTTTGAGCCAAATTCTTGCTTGATTACTGCAATATTTTCTTGATATTTTATAGTTTTGATATTAATTACCCCAGCAATTGCTCCGCTTCCATGTAAAACGGATGATGGACCTTTAATAATTTCAATTTCTTCAATAAAAGACAGAGGAATTTGCCCAATATCAAAGAAGGGCTGAGAATTACTAGGATCGCCCATTTGCACACCATTTAACAAAATTATCACATGCTGCGGAAGGCTGCCATTTAAACTAACAGTAGCCGACTGTCCAAAATCTCCGTTTGAATTTATAAAAATTGATGGCTGGCGGTTTAAAATATCTGCCACGCTAAGACTGCCGGAATTAGCAATCATCTCCCTAGTAATAATATACTGACCATTAGAAGATTCTCTTGCTCTGGGTGCAACAACATTAATTGTCGGCAGAGTTTTAATATTCTTATTAACACGCATTTGATATTCTTCAAAGGTTTCATCATATCTAATGCCTTCATTACTAGCTTCAGAGCTAATATCCCCCCTATCCTCAGCAGAAGTTGGGGCAACATAAACAGCCATTATCAAAATAATAAGCAAATAAAAAAACTTCATTGACAAACCCCTTTAACTTGAATTATTTTAATATAATTACCTCTTACGCACAAGGAAATTTCCATGAATATACAACATTCTAATATTAATAAGCAAATTCTGCTAACATCTCTATCGCTTTTTGTGCAGTTTAGCATTACTACTGTTGATTTTATATTTTTAGAAAAAATTTCTTACCTGGCAGCCATCGGCGTTGCCTCTTTGATAGTTTTTGTTTATATGATCCAACAGATTATTACGGTTTTCTCGCAATCTATGGTTAGCAACGCCCTTTATAAAGATGCTAGTCTTGGCGAGGATTTTAAAAGCATTACTTCGCTTGGATTTATTTTAACGCTTTCTATTGCAATAATCATGTGCGTTATTATTTTCTTTTTTCAAGGAAGCATTCTATCAGGAATTAAAATAAGTGCTGAGGCTAAACAATATGCTGTTGTGTATATGGTAAATATGATACCATTCTTCCTAGCCTTTGCTATTCAACAATATTTTAGCTATATCCTTTATAGTGTAGGGCTTGCCCGCTTGAATTTTATTTATTTTATAGTAATTATTATTTTAAATACTGTCCTTAATATTATATCATTATATATTCTGCAATTAGGAGTAGCAGGAATCGCATGGTCTAGCAGCCTATCAGTTATTTTAGTTTTACCAGTTTATATATATCTAGCACACAAATATAATGTAAATATTCGGCTGCACAAATTTCAAAAAGATACTTATTTAAAAGTTTATCTAGGTGTAAAAAATTTAGGAATTACTGCTATTATTGAGCCAATTGCGCAGAATTCAGTGCGGTTTATTTTAGTTTTAATTGTTGCCTATTTAGGACAAGAAGTAATCTCGGCAAAAAGACATGCCTCCAATTTTTTAACACTGGCTCTTACACTTTCTTTATCATTCGGGATTATTCTGCAGGCAGCAATTTCAAGGCTTTATGGGGAATATAAACTTGAAGATATTAAAAAACTCTACGCTAAATATGTTAGAATTGGGATAATCGCAAATTTCTTACTATCTGCCATAACCTTAGGGTTTATTTATTTAACCCTAGATTTCTATTCTACTAGCACCGATGTAAAAAAATATATAATTATATGTCTATTTATGGGGCTTTTTACAGAACCAATGCGTCTTTTATCTCTTATTTCTAAAGCGCATATACGAGGGCTGCAAGTAGCAAATACACCTTTTATCTTTAGCTTTGCCGCAAAACTGCTGCTTATTTATCCATTTTATTATTTGGTAATAAAATACACAGAGTTCGGCGTTGTTGGCATCCTTGCTGTAGAAGGAATCAGCTATTTTGCTAATTATGTAGTTTATACCTTTATGATTAAAAGAAAGTATAAAGCATTATCCTCGTTAAAGGATAATACTTTATAACACATTACTTAACCGGTATAACCGCTCCTTTATAGGTATTTATAATAAACTTCTTAGTTCCCTCAGATTTCAACGCTTTAGCCAAGGCAAGCAGTGCAGGATTATTGGCATTATCAGCTCTGGCAACTAAAATATTCACATAAGGAGAGTTTTTATCTTCTAAAATTAACGCATCTTCCAGCGGATTAACTCCTGCCTCAATAGCGTAGTTAGTGTTAATTACTACTAAATCTGCCTCATTAGATAAATACATTCTTGATAAAATTGCCGGATCAACTTCTGGACGAAACTCAACTTTAGATGTTTTAATATCGCTGAAATCAACCCTAGATCTATCAACACCTGCATTAAAAGTTATTAATCCAGCTTTTTCCAGCAGCAGCAAGGTGCGTAGTCTATCGGCAACAGAATTACTGATTATTATGCTAGAACCCTCTTGAATTTCTTTAATATTCTTATATTTTTTAGAGTAAATTCCCATCGGCTCTATATGAACTTCTGCTAGAATACGAAAGTTATAGCCATAGGTTTTCTCTTGTTCTTTTAAAAACTGTATATGCTGATAAAAATTTGCATCTAAATCGCCGCTTTCTAGGGCTTTATTTGGCAGAATGTAATCTTGGAAAATAATAATTTTAAGATCGATACCCTCTTTAGCTAATATAGGCTTAACAAATTGAAGTATTTCTGCATGAGGGCGCGCAGTTGCACCAACTCGAATCTCAACATTATCTGCGTATGCGCAACCAGTAAATAAAAGTATAAAGCTAATAATTTTTATAAGATTTCTCATAATTTCTCCTCTGTTTTTATATTATATTACTCTATCGTCATGCCGTGCTGCGACACGGCATCTATGCAAAGCGACAAATGGATACTGGCTTTCGCCGGTATTGCGAATTTTTTGGGCTTTATGTATAATTTATTAATTTTATCTTTTATCAATCTTCTTAACAATAAAATCGCCGATAATTTGCGTCAAAAAAACCAAAAGCAGTATAATTCCTGTTGCCCATATGGTAATTATTTGATTATTCCGCTGAAACCCTTCAATAAAGGCTAAATTACCCAAGCCTCCAGCCCCAATAACTCCTGCCATCGCTGTATAGCCAATAATTGCAATCGCAAGCGTAGTTAAATTAGAAATCAGCGTCGGCATGCTTTCAGGAATTAAAACTTTCAAAATAATTTGCAAATCTGTAGCACCATGCGCTTTTGCTGCCTCTATAACTCCTTTATTAATTTCTTTAAATCCGCTTTCCACTACCCTGGCATAAAAAGGCGAAACCCCAATTATAAGCGCTGGAAAGGCTGCCTTAGTTCCAAGAATTGTTCCCATTAATAATTTCGTCAGCGGCAAAAGCAGAATTATTAAAATAATAAAAGGAATTGCTCTGATTATATTTACAATAACTGCAAGCAGTCCATAAATATACTTATTTGCTAGAATTTGTCCGCGGGAAGTTATAAATAGCATTACTCCCAAAATTAATCCAAAAACTGCTACAAAGAAGGTTGATACCACGCTTAAATAGATTGTTTCAAAGGTAGCATTAAAAAGCTGTTTATAGTAGTAATCGCTAAGCCAAAAAGACATGCTTCCCTCTTAATTATCAATAATTTCAATTTTAATATTTTTAGATTGTATAAACTCAAGAATATCTGTAGTTAGCTTATGCTGAGGGTCTATATATGCAGTAATAACACCATCATACATATCTCCCATAGTTTCTACATAAGCCTCAATGATACTCATTTTTAAATTAAACTTTAAGGCTAATTCTGAAATAAGGGCATCTTTAATTGCTTTTTCGCCATAATAAAGTTTAACAAACTTACCATTTTTATAAGTATTTGAAAGTGCAGCCACATTATTATCAGATTCTCTGTTGTAACCCTTAATGACAAGCTCTTTAGTTATTTGCTGCTTAGGGTGTGAAAATACACTGCTAACATCGCCTGCTTCCACAATTTCACCTTTATGCAGAATTGCTACTTTATCACAGATTTCCTTAATTACATCCATCTCATGAGTAATTAGCACAACTGTTAGATTATTTTTCTTTTTAATATCTTTAATTAATTTTAAAATTGCATGAGTATTTGCCGGATCTAAGGCAGAGGTTGCTTCATCACACAACAGCACAGACGGGTTTGAAGCTAAAGCCCTAGCAATACCAACTCTTTGTTTCTGTCCGCCGCTAAGCTGTGATGGGTATTGTTTTGCTTTACCTTGCAAATTAACTAAATTAATTAGTTCTAATACTCTTGCTTTAATTTCTTCCTTATTAATTCCTTGAATTTCTAAGGGAAAAGCAATATTTTCCTCTACATTTCGCATTGCCATAAGATTAAAATTTTGAAAAATCATGCCGATTTTCTGGCGTTTTTTTCTAAGTTCTTGGCTATGCAGTTTAGTAATATCTTGATTATCTATAATAATATTGCCGCTGCTAGCTGCTTCCAGTGAATTAAGAAGTCTTAAAAGCGTTGATTTACCTGCCCCAGAAAGCCCGATAATACCGAAAATTTCCCCTGCCTCTATATTCAAGCTGATATTTTTTAATACAGGAGTTCCGTTATAATTTTTATTAACATTCTGCAGCTGAATCATTAATAGCTTATCCTTAATTAGCTTTTTTGTTATCTATATAAAAACAAAAAAAGAGGTTGCAACAAACAACCTCTTTTAAGTGAAAATTACCTATAAATAGGTTGTCTTATCTTCAATGAGCAGTCTTGTCTCATTGCAGGAATAATAAAGATTGCTCTTATTTACCCCTAACAGGAATTAGCACCTTATTTTTATTGAAAAAATACCATTTTACTAAAATAATTTAATAAAATTTGTATTGCTTTTTTATTAAAAAATGGTTGCTTGGCGGTGCGAGCCTGTCTCTGCCGCCGATCTTGATAAGATTGAATCCCCCTAAGGATTCTATATTAAAAGTTAGTATGATATATTTAAAAATTAATGTCAAGTTTTTTAATGGTTATAAGATAACCAAAAATTTGTAAATTCATTCTTTATCTCTTAAATATTTACAGGAAGATTAAATACAACTGTAGCTATTAAAAATCCTATACTATTCGCTACATACACAATAATAAATCCTACTACTATATGCAACAATATAAACTTTTTATACTGTTGTTTTTTATTATATTGTAGGACTGGTAGAATACCAGTCCTACATATATAGCTATATATGTAGGACTGGTAGAATACCAGTCCTACATATATAGCTATATATGTAAAAACATATTCAAAAATATAAGTGCCATCTTCAAGAATTTTAAATGAAAAAATTATTTTCCATGAAATAACTATAGAAAAAATAGCATAAATAAAATTAAACAATAAAGTAAACTTAATAAAAGATTGGGGCTTCCAATTTTTAAACCAAGATAGCATAATACACCTTTATTTATTTATGTTAAAATAAAGTTCTGGTATCAATTTACCTAAACCTGGTGAGAATCTTATAAATCCGCTATAATTACAATTACTTCCACCTGCATAGCTACACATACTATAAGCAAAACTATTTGAATTGTATGTATGTTTGTTTTCTTCTATTCTTTGTTTATAATGGAATTGATAATCTGTTTCTTTGTATTCATTATTAGGAACGAAAAAGTAATTAGCATTGTTATCATAATTATTATATGCCTTAACTATATTTTCCTCATTTATTTCTTGGGTTAATTGATTATTAAATTTTACTTCTATATTGTCAAAGTGTCCTGATTCCAAGAATCTTATATCATCTGGAGCATTAATATTTTTTATTAAATATCCTTTCTCTGAGCCATCTGGATTTTTATCTATATGGTTATCCCCTCTATATCCTCCTAATGTTATATAATAATTATCCTGTTCATTACCTATTCCATTACTATTCATTTCATTAGTTATTACTCTAGCTTCTGGAATATCTACAGAACTACCTTTTTCATCTATCAAAGGATAATTATATTTTAATGTATAATCTTTTATATAATTATTTAAATACTTCTCATCTCCTGTTATTACTAAAAATTGATGAGCTGCTGGCATAACAAATCTAATACTACTGTCAGAGCCTAATCCTCTACTCACCATATAAACAGCATTATCAATAGATAGAGGGTTAAGAGAATTAACATATTGAGTATTTTGTTGTAATTGACTCAAGTTGCCTACAATATAATGCGTAATAGAATATTGGTCTAAGCCCCCATCACCATAAAGGAAGTTGTTGATGTTCCCTAAAGATTGAGCAGAATTACCTATATTGGTTGCAAAGTTCTCTCTATCTTGCTCTGTGGTGTTTGTTGTATCATACTGATGGCTTACTTCATGCCAATAACTATTCTCTAACTCTCCTGCTGTGTCTTGATTTCCTCCATTACTTGCTAAATTTATTCCTATCTCGCTTTCATGCTTTTGTGAATATCCTGCTGTGTAGCTGCCATCTTCTTTTATTGCACCATCTAAGTAAAATACTGTGTTTAGATTATTATCTAAAATATCATTCTTTACTAACAGACTATTATATTTATCTGAATCCTCTAATAAATTTATATTCTCATTTCTGCTATCTATTTGAATTTTATCTATCTTCCCTTGAAAACCATATACTTCCCAAAATCCTTTATTACCATTATCCTTTAACGCATTATAGGTTTTTATGGTTGCCTTTATCACATTACTTCCTGCCACCGTATAATCAGCAACTGTTCTTATGGCATTACTGCTGTTTGACAGCCATTCGCTTGGGGCTACACTCCAACTGCTTTCGCTTTTGTTTTCGTATGTGGTTTCACGGTTGTTTTGCGTATCACTCCATATACTATTTGTGCTTTGATTTTGGTTATTATTAATTATAATATTATTTGTATAGATATTTTCTGTATCGCTTATTCCTCCTTTCACTAAATATATATCTTTTGTGTTTTGCTTATTTGCATCTACGCTTGCATTGAACCATTGTGTATATTTATTTATACCCTCTAAGCTATTTATTCCTGCATTTAATGCTCCCATTATTCTTACATCGCTTTTTAGTTGGTTATCTGCATTATTCCCCAAGCCAATACTCATACTATAATTAAAATTAAATCCGCTGGATTTTGAGGTAGATATATCCTTAAGGTTTTCTATAGTTAAGCTATCTGATTTTATATTTGTAGAGTTCTTTCCTTCTAACACTGCTCCTGTTAATTTTACATTGTTATTTGCATTAATATTTAAATCATTGCTGGCACTTATTCCTGCGGTATTTTCCGTTATTTTGTTATAATTATCATAGGAAGATTCTCCATAGTTTATACCTCCATTTACGCTATTCGGTGTTGCTGATACTTCTCCGTATCCTGCTCCTACACTAAATCCATATGTTTCACTGCTTCCCCATGCCTTATATTCATTCTGCAGGCTCTCTATATTTAGATTCTGCGAATCCGTTGTCACATTCTTCCCTGCTATATTTGATCCTATTAAGTTTATATCTTCACCTGCTTTGAAACTGGCATTGTTTCCTGCACTTATTATACTTCCGCTATAGGTATGATTCTCTGTATAGTCTTTTCCTTCCATATGATTATAGCTATATCCTACACTGCCGCTAAACCCTGTTATACTTACTCCTGCACTTACATTTATACTATTTGTATCACTGGCTGTGTATTTGCTACTGCTATATGTATTCTCCCCTGCTGTGATATTTATATTATTTACTGCTTCCATACTTACATCGTTATTCGCACTTATTGTTGAACCTTTTATATTTATATCGTTCTTAGAGTTTAGCATAATATTCCCACCGCCGATTACGCTCCCTACATATTCAGTGCTTTCTTCTTTATACTCTACATGCGTTTTTGTTTCACTTGCATGCCCGTTTATGCTAAATAAATTTGTTGTTCCTGCCAATGCTCCTAATACATTTGATGTGTTGTTTACTCCTTGTAAAAAACCTTCTTTAGATTTAAATCCATCTGCAAATCCTTTATAATATACCGTTGCTGCATCACCTAATGCCTTAGCACTATCTACTATGCTACCAAATCCATAACTCATTTCCGTTATACTTATATCTGTGCTTAGGCTTGTATTCCTTTTATCTTCTGCTCCTAATATATTGAGGTTGTTTCCTGCGTTGATTATTATATCGCCAGATTGAATCCCCTCCCATGCCTCTGCTGGTTTTGCTTTCGGTTGTTCAAGGGTAGATCCATCTGAGGATGTGCTGGAAGAAGAACTGAGGCTTCCGCTTGTGGAATCTTCTGCGATATTTCCATCACCCTCGCTATTAGTGGATTCGCTTTCGCTTTCATTTGAAGAAGAATCTGTATTTGCAATTACTGACCCTATGATATTTACATCATTAACCGCTCCTAAATATACGCTATCTCCTGCTATTGTGCTTCCTACATTATGCGTATAGTTTATACTCCCATCGTCCCTTATTTTTGTTATCGTTTTCTTCTTGCTATGCCATGCTCCATGCTTCTCCGTCTTCTTTTGCTCTAAACTGTAGTCTATTTCTGTATTATCCTCTAATACTCCTATCTCTAAAACATTATTTGCCTGCAATGCTAACAACCCCTCGCTGTATATTGTTGAACCATATATCCCTATATTCTCTCCGCTCATTACCAGAGATTCGTTCGCTACTACATTGCTTCCTACATGCTCCTCTTTTACTCCGCTTATGTTGAACTTATCACCATGCTGATTCTTTAAATCTTCTGCATTACCGCTGATTACTTCATTCGGATTATCTATATTTGTATAGGATACTGTCTCGTTCTTCATTTCATCCCATGTTAATTCTTTCTCTATCGCCTGCCCTGTAATTACTATATCTTCTCCTGCTTCTAGGCTTATTGTATTCCCATATATATTACTGCTGCTTATATAAATATCCCCTGCAGAATTTAAATTTACACTTCCGCCGCTGACATTACTGCTTATTAATTCACTTACATAACCCTTATTATTATAGCGTTCTGCCGCCCATAATTCTATATTATTTGCTTTTAAATTCACTTCGCTTCCGCTTATGCTTGCCCCTATTAGTGCTATACTATCGGCATTTATTGTTGTGCTGAAGGTGGAGCTCATTAACCCTTCTATACTGGATAGCTTTCCTTGCACATCTACTAGTATCTTATCGGCTTCTATCTTCCCATCTTGCTGGAAATCTCCCCCTACATTGATATTAACTCCCGGCAAATTATCTACATAATTATTTAAATCTTCTACCTGCAATTTTATAGAATCCGACAGGCTATTCATATCCTCTGCCTTGCCATTTAAATATTCCCCCTCGCTTTTTAAGATTTCACCCATTGCTGCTAGCTGCGCTTCCATTTCTGCCATATTTTTGCCATATTCAGAGTTATATTCCTGCTGCTTAATATCGCCAGACCATACTTTTCCTGCGTATTTATCTCTTTTCAATCCGCTTAGCATAGCTTGATAGCGATTAAAAAGATCATTATATTCTGCTTCTCTTAATTTATATTGCTCGGCACGGCTTTCATATTCTTTCTGCATATCTTCTAAGGCATTAATATTGTTTTCAATATTATTTGCCATATCTTCCATTTCCTTTTGGTGATATTCGCTGCCCTTATTAGCATCGCTGATATTGCCAGTATTATTGAAATCGCCCCCAACATCTATATTCACGCCGCCATCGCCATGTATATTTCCAGAATTATCTAAATTATTGCCGACATTTATATCTACTAAACCTCCTCCATTGATATTTCCGGAGTTATTAGCATTTCCACCCACATTAATATTCACATTGCCGCCACCGTTGATAGTGCTGCCGTTTTGATTATTGTTGGTATTATAATTTGCAGGGAAAAACACCTGCGGCACTAATACGCTCTGTCCGTTGATTACTTTACGAACCCACCAGATAATTGGCTGTTTTAGTTGCGCTAATTGTTCTGGCGTTAAGGATTCACCAAGAATTAATCCCAGTTCATCTTTGGCATCTACCCCTGCCTGCATTAAACCCTCTAGCTGATCTTCCTTGCTTGTATAGCCATCGAGAATTTCTTTGCCGGTGTTGTTAAGAATTTGATCGCCTACTACTTCTAAATCTACAAAACCATCGCCAAGAATTAAATCTTTGTCTTTATCTAGCCCTAATAAATGTAAAAAGTATGCTGACCCTTTGAATTTCTGTAAATCTGTGAAATAAGGATCGGTTTCTATTAAATAACCGTTAGTGCCGTCGCTAACATAAAACATATTGCCGTCAACGAAGTCTATGTTGATTGTATCTTCTTGGCTGATATTGCTGCCTGTGTTGTAATCTATATTGTTATCTTGGTTTTGGGTTTGATTGGAATATATATTATCAAAATCTCCACTTACTGATATGCTGATGTCTCCCCCTGCTGCTATGAGAGCACCTTGAGAAAATGCTGTTCTTCCTGTGTTTTCTGTGTAATTGTTGGTTTGTTGATTGGTTATTTCTGAATCAACAATTATATCACAAGGATATGTTCCTCCCCCTCCTGTAACATCATTACCACCACTACCACTTTCACATGTATCATGCTTCCAAACAGGTGTTATCTCATAAGTATAAGAATTAAGCTCTTTATAATTACTTTTAGGGCTTACTACTGTCTCATTTCTAAAATTATTAACATCTAAACTTATATTACCTACTGCTGATACAATTGAGTTTCTATTTATCAAATCTCCGCCTTTAATATTTATATTACCACCGCTGCTTAAAGTAGCTGCATTAGCTCCGTATAAATCATAGATTATTTCTCTTTCAGATAAAGTTTCATATTTTCCAAATTTCCATTTACAGTAGAATAATATACCACAAGGATAATAATTATATTTTTCTATCAGCTTATCCTCATAAACCGTCCGCCATTCACCTATCCTTTCATAAATATCCCACCATGTCAGCGTATTCTCAAAAATATCTGCATTTATATTTATATCGCCGTTCAGCGTTTGTATTTTAGAAGAACTATTCAATATTTTTTTAGCATTGCCGCCATTGTATCCTTCAATATTAATACTGCCTATGCCATAAATAACACCCATATTCTCATAACTATTATAACTGTTTCCTATCCGTTCTTTCCCCCAGTTATTCAAATAATCTACCCTAAACAATATATCGTTACCTGCTATTAACCCTCTATTATTTATATTCTCGCTTCTAAAAGTTAATAATCCGCCTGCCAACACTTTGCCTGCTGCTGCTATATTGCTTTCACCTGCTATATCTATACTTACATCACCCTTACTTGATATTATTGTATCTTGGTTATTACTATTTGATACATCATTCCCGATTCCTACATTCAAGTTATTTCCACTTAGGCTCATACTCCCATTGCTGCTTAAATTTACTCCAGCATACAAATTTATATTATATGCGCTGAGATTTAAGTTATTATTGGCAGCAAAATTCACACCCGCCCGTAAATTAAAATCCCCTGCTAGTTTAATAAAAAAATCTCCCATAGAGGTTATAGAGCTATTGCTTTTTAAGTCTAAATTATTTGCATTGATGCTAACCGTTTTTCCTTGCGTTAATGACCCTTCCTCTAAATAAATATCACTAGAATTAAGGTTAAGCTCATTAGCAGCTATCACTCTTCCCCATATATCTAAGCTATTGCCGCTAAAAGTTATATTACCTTGCGAATTTACACTGCCGCTTTTTTCTATTTTTGTTTGCTGAGAATCAATATGCAGCTGTTTAACGGCAGCAATATCTCCCAGTATATTTATATCTCCGCCAATTATTTTAATATTTACACCTAAAATGCTCCCTGCAAAACTCCCCAAAATGCTAGACTTAATTTCTGCATCACCCTGTGCCTGCATCTGCGAACTTTTTTGCATATAAATGCTGTTAAAATCCACATTCAAATTATTAGTATTAATTTTTCCGTAAAAGTTTAAATCATTTCCGCTTAAACTAAGAAACTGTTTAGAATTCAACTCTGCTGCACTGCCTATTTCAACATTTGCTCCCTTGATATTCATATCAGCTGCTGAACTTAGCTTCCCTGCAATCTTCAAATTTCCTGCAGCATCTACCACAAGATGCGAACTGCTTGTCGCCATATTAAAGTCTATATTCACACCTACTGATTTGTTATAGCTAACAAGGCGGATACTATCTCCATACATCCCGCCGAACTCACTGGATGATATTACATACTGCGTATTGCTATTTAAATTATTTGCACGCATAACTCCGCTATTATAATCGTAATCGGCTCCACCTAAAGCCACATTTACCTCGTGCCCCTGTATTACCCCATTCAATCTTAACTGCTGGCTGATTATATCTATACGATTTGCTCCTACAGCATTCAATCCGCCTCTTCCTATTTCTACCTCGCCTTTTGCTGTGCTGATGCCTACAAATTTCCCATTGCTAAACTGAGCCTCACCTGTTGACAAAACTCCGCGGTTGACATTCAAAAAACCACAACCATCGCATAATATACCATTAGAGTTTAATATTATTATATCTGCAGATTTCCCTGCCACTTCCATATAACCGCCCAGCTCACTCCGCTTGCTTTTTACCGTGTTTAATATTAGTGTAGCATTTTGATTATCTTTTAGATTGCTGTTCCCTACTATCCACCCTGCTAATTCTGTATTACTTAATCCACTAGAATTATTGAATATTATTCCGCTGCTGCCAACATCAAATATATCATATTCATTTATTGAATGACCTGCTCCATCTACCTTATTTATATTTATTATTGGTATTCCATTAGCCGCATTCAACGTATTCGTATTGCTTCCTGCCTTATTTATTATTGCTATATTTGTTATTGCCCATAAAGGTGTGCTTAGTTGAATCCACACAAAACTTAAGATTCCAGCATATTTAATTATTAATCTTATATATTCAACTATTTTATTCAACTTTCCACCCGTGGAGACTTACTTTTCATTATTTATATTTTAAATCTAACAATAAAACACCTGTTTTATAACATAACACTTTTCCACCACCAATACAACATAAATTTTCAATTATCCCACGGCTTAATTACATAAAAAAAGGAGACATGAATTCATGTCTCCTTTTTTACATAACCACAAGTATTAAAAACTACTTAAATGATTTTACAACAGATTTACCGCTATAAACTGCTGTATCTGCTAGTTGCTCTTCAATTCTAATTAATTGATTATACTTAGCCATTCTATCGGTTCTGCTTAATGAACCAGTTTTAATTTGACCAGCATTAGTAGCCACAGCAATATCAGCAATAGTAGAATCTTCGGTTTCACCAGAACGGTGTGAAATTACCGCAGTATAACCAGCTTTATGCGCCATTTCTACTGCTGCAAAAGTTTCAGTTAATGTGCCGATTTGATTAACTTTTACCAAAATAGAATTACCAACATGCTGTTTAATGCCTTCAGCTAATCTTTTAGGATTGGTTACAAATAAATCGTCGCCAACTAATTGAATTTTATGACCTAAAGTTTTGGTTAATAATTTCCAACCTTCCCAATCATCTTCATGCAAGCCGTCTTCAATAGAGTAAATTGGATATTGATTAGCTAAATCTTCCCAATATTTTACCATTTCTTCAGCGGTTCTAACTACGCCTTCGCCTTTCATATTGTATTTGCCGTTTTCATAAAATTCACTAGCAGCTGCATCAATTGCAAACATAAAATCAACACCCGGTTTATAACCAGCAGTTTCTACAGCTTTCATTAAATTATCAAGGGCATCTTTTGAAGACTTTAAAGCCGGTGCGAATCCGCCTTCATCACCCACATTAGTATTTAAGCCAGCATCATGAAGTATTTTTTTAAGGGCATGGAATACTTCAGCACCCATTCTAACTGCATCTGCCACAGTTTTTGCTGAAATCGGAGCAATCATAAATTCTTGCACATCAATCGGGTTATCAGCATGCTGACCGCCATTAATTACATTCATCATTGGAGTTGGCAATACATGAGCGTTAAAGCCGCCTAAATATCTGTATAAAGGCAAGCCGCAAGATTCTGCAGCCGCTTTTGCCACTGCCATCGATACGCCTAAAATTGCATTCGCACCTAAGCGAGATTTATTTTCAGTGCCGTCTAGCTCTATCAGCATGGTATCTATACCTTTTTGATCTAAAGCATCCCAGCCGATTAAATTTTCAAAAATTTCATTATTAACCGCATGAACAGCTTTTTGAACTCCTTTGCCGCCAAAGCGAGATTTATCACCATCACGCAATTCGTGGGCTTCATGAGCGCCTGTAGAAGCACCTGAAGGAACTGCTGCCCTTCCCATTGAACCATCTTCTAAAATTACATCAACTTCTACAGTTGGATTACCTCTGCTATCTAAGATTTCTCTAGCTCTTATATCAATAATTTCTGACATTCCATTCTCCATAAAATTAAGCTAAACTGATTTTTCACAGTATTTGTTATATCATTTTTAACAAGAACTTACAATAAAATTATTGCATTTGAGATATTTAATTTAGCTGAAAGGATTTATTCTATATTAGCCCATTTCTACATTTATGTTTGTTGACATAATTTTTGTTTTAATATATCTATATAGTGATAGATATGTTTATATCATGTATTTATTATAATAAGGAGGTATATTATGAAAAAATTAGCAATTGGATTATTAATTTTAGCTATGACTGCTTTAGGAGGATGTGTTGTTGCACCTTCACAAGTAGGTGTAGCTCTCATTCAACACACAACTGAACCAATAAATGCTACAAACGGCACAGGAACTAAAACAGGTAAGGCATGCGGAACAAATATTTTAGGACTTTATGCTTCCGGCGATTTTTCTATTGATGCCGCTAAAAAAGCTGGAGGAATAACTCAAGTTGCTGCTGTTGATAAAACTGTATCTAATATTTTATTCCTATTTGCTGAAACTTGCACTACAGTAAGCGGATCTTAGTTAATTCTTAATTATCCCCTAAAGAGCTATTATTAGATTTTTAGGGGATTTTTATAATTAACTACAAGGATAAACATTACTTTTATCAAAAAATTCACTAGTTAAAGAATCAAAGGAAATTGCTTTAGTTTTTATATCTTTAGAAAATAAAGAATCTATTAAGCACAAATAATCTGCCGTAGTTATCTCTCTATCAACAACAAACCCTTGATATTTAAAAACAGCCGTTTTATTCATATTATCTACTATGGTTAATAACAAGCCTAATTTATGGTTAGAGTTTTCGGAATTTTGGGTAAAAAGTATATTTATGTTGTATCTTGGATTTTTTTCCACAGGAGAGAATCCTATTTCTTCAAAACTACTAACGATTCTAGCAGTATAAAATTTAACAAAATCATCATTTTTATTGCTTTCACTAATAAAAACTTTAAAAGTATTCGGCTGCAATAACTCACTGGTTTTTTCAAAACTAGCCACATGTTTTGAATTATTAGCACAAGCTCCAACTAGTAATAAAACGAACAGTATCAATAACTTTTTCATATTTTGCTCCTTTTTTATTTAAACAGTTAATTAGTTTTGTTTCACTTTGTTCAACAGAACCAAGTTTAGTCGTATCACCTTGTTGGTGATACTCCAATTTAAATCCTTGCGGTTTAAGATTTATATTTAAGAACTTTGCCGCGTAGTGCATTTAACATACATGAGAGGGAAAGTTCTTGAATAGAAAACCAAAATATTTAATGTTTTCTTATATTATAGTCATAAATTCACAAAAACAAAGTCTTTATAAAAATAAATCTTCACGGGAACATCATTTACAGTTATTGGAGAAAACCGCCAAGAATTAAGGGAATCTAGTATTTCTTTTTGAAAATATTTTGCCAAAGATTCTTCAATATTGCTGGCAATAAATTCTATTGATATAATGCCTCCAGTTTTATCTACTAATAATCTTGTTTTTATTACCACCTGCTGCTTTAGGTTTAATCTTTTAACCTTACTAGGATAACGAGGCTCAGACGATTTTAGAATTTTATAATTAATATTTGCCGCATACTGAGAGTCTATGATGGTTTCTTCTTGCAACTGATTTTTTGCTATACTTTCTTTTTTTTGAGGAGCTTTTTCTTTATTTTTTAATATGCCTTCTTTCTTTTTAGGGATACTCTTACTGTGTGACGGCTCTTGAATAATAATTTTTATAGGAATTTGTTTGGCAGTAATGAAATTATTGTTTTCTTGCGAAAATAATAAAGGCAGAACAATTGCTAAAATTATGCCGAAATGAATAGATAATGAGATTAAAAAGTATTGATTGCTCTTGATTAAAATAAAAACTTTTTGGAGTATTAAATAACTTTTTAATTTCATTACCATATCGTCATACCGTGCTGCGACACGATATCTAATTCCATGATGATTTAAACAAAATGCAACTCAATTATTGCAAAACTCTGCAAATAAATGCCGTGTCGCAGCACGGCATGACGGTGTGAGTGTTAAAATTCATACCGCAAACCTGCATAGTAGTTTCTTTCCGGAGCAACCACATAGTTGTCGAAACTATCTTGCGAGATATTATATTTTTCGTTAAACACATTATTCACCCCAGCTACAAGATAGAATTTATTAACCGGACTATAGTCCATAGTTAAATCAGTAGTAAATGTAGATGGTGCAAAAGTTTGATCTGCAGAATCTGCCACATTATTTTCTAAGTATTTTCCTGTGTAGTTGAATCTTGCCCCTAAATTTAGTTTATCTATCACCTCAAGTTTAGCATTTACAATTGCTTTCCAATCTGGAACTGTAGCTACTCTTTGTCCGGCATACTCTCCCCTTAATACTCTAGTATTTAAATAAGTAGCGGATTCATTAAAAGTCAGCCGCCATATATTTTGCTCGGCAAATGCCTCTGCCCCAGTGCGGCGAGTGCGGTCTAGGTTCATATAAGACCATTGGGAGTGAATATCTAACCCACTAGGTGTTCCAGCTCCTTTCATGGTTATTTCATTATTGTTTTGAGCATAGAAAGAAGTTAAAGTAAAGAACGAACCAAGCACATACCCTTTATAACCAATCTCATAATTATCTCCAGTTTGAGATTTTAAATCATTAAAATAATATCCAGCAATAATATCTTTATTTATAATTTGTGTGGGAGATGGCGATACATAACCCCTTTCATAAGATATATAAACTTTATTAGTAGAATTAAAATCATAAGCTAACCCTGCAGAATAGGCTTGATTATTATCACGCTTTTTACCACTCCAACTAGGATGTTGAGTTAAAGGAGGAATATTAGGGTTGCTACTACTATGTTGTAAATCAGCACTTCTTATAGCACTATAGTAAGCTAACTCATATCTTACTCCAGCATTAAAACTTAAATCACTAATAATTTTTTGATCTAACAAAGCAAAAATACTGTGAGTATCCTTTGTAAGAGTATTATTTGCATTTAAAGAGTAAGTCATTCCTTGACTAACTTTCATATCAACAACATTATCTCTATTAAGATTATTAGTTAAATAATCATAACCTGTTATTATACTACCACTAGAATAAGAAAATTTTTCTTTAATATTAGCTCCTGTTTTTGTTTCTTTAAAACTTCCAAACCAAACTCCATCATATACCTTATTAAAAGCCATTTCTCCTGAAAGAATATCGTATTCTGAACCCGGTGCAATATGAATTTTGCCAGAAGAATCTAAATTTGTATTAAATATTTGATAATACACCTTAGCATTTATTTCATAATTATCACTAACTTTGTAATCATACTTTAAGGTATAGTCTTGAGTGGTATCTTTATAATCGGTAATAAAATCTCCAGCTTGTCTTCTATTTTCTTCTATTTGCGTCGCCGTAATACCGTTTGATGTTGTGCCATTGCTTTGCGAATATTTTGTATTAAAGGAAACAGTCTGCTTATCGGTTAAATTATAAGCAAAGCCGCCGCTAAGAAAATGAGTTTTACTAGAATCTCCAAAACGATAGCCGTCTCCATTTAAACTAGAATAATCAAAATTCAAATATAATTTATCGTTTACTTTTCTTCCGATTCCCATAGATAAATCTTCAATTCTATAAGATTTATACAAATACTGGGCATAGCCATATTCTTTTTGTGAATCGGCTTTGGTAATAATATTTACTGTGCCGCCTGTAGCATTGTTGCCATATAAAACTGAACCGCCGCCTGGAATAATTTCAATTCTATCAATCGTAGAAACATTCACAGAATTTAAAGGCATTTGCGAATGCGAAGTATCTAAAATATTCAGCGGAGTGCTATCCAGCATAACTTTTACACTTGAAGGCGAGTTCTTCCCTTGTCCGCGTAAATCTATATTTCTATCGCTGCCCTTTTCGCCAGCTTTCACATTTATAAATGGTGCAGAGTCTAACACATTATCAAGAGTAGAAAAACCATTGTTTTTAATATCTTCGTTGTTAAATATAACAACATTTTTATTTTCTTCCGCTAATGTTGAGCTAAACCCTTTAGTAGAAATTACCGTATCATTCAGCCGCGTGCTGGCAATTTCTTCAGCAGAAACCGCAGACAGTAAAACAAAAGGAAGTATTGGGATAATGATTTTCTTATACATTTTTACACCTTTAAATAATTCAACAAATATAATCTACTATATTCCCAAAAATATTTCAATATGAATCTTACTAAAATACTAAGTTATTTTTATCTTTTCCCGTCATGCCATGGAAACACGGAATCTATAAAATGGATACCGACTTTCGTCAGTATGATGGAGATTATAATTATTTTACATCCTAAAAATTAACGCTAATACAATTTTTAAATATGTTAGTTTGCGGACATTATTGATAGCAGGATTATCTATATTAAACCTAGCACTTTCTAAGCAACTAAAAAAATCTGCACTAAAATAATTTAATAGCAGCAATTTTCTTAATCTGCCTTTATTTTTAGAAGATTCTTTAATATATCCTTTTGCAATAGATACTAAATACTTAATATTTTTCCCCTCAGCCGCCGCTACATCTTTTAAATCCTCAGCAGAAAATAACAGCACATAAACTCCGCGCGACTTTTTAAACTCAGCAAATTTAAGCATTTCCATAATCCCAAAGGATTTTGCCATATTGCTAATAGACTGCCCCTCGTTATCTCTTAACTTTCCAAATAGCATTTCAGCATAAAGCTGCCAAAAAATTCCATCGGTATTATCAATATACTTCAATGAATCTTCAATTGATTTAAAGGGAAAGTTATCCATATCAGCTGTCTTAGATTCTATCATTTTAATAATTTTTGCTGAATCAAACCCATATTTATGCATTAGAATCTTGAATTTATCTACCTCAGCTGCCCCATTTTCTTTGTCAGCAAATAAAGTATCCAATAGCCACTGCAATTTAATTTGATATAAATTATAATCTTTTGTTTTATAAAATATGTTAGATAAAAACCTATAAAAATCTAGCAGCACCTTAAAATCCTCAAGTTTTTTACTATCACAAAGCTGCGCTATTAAATATTTATTATCAAATTCCATAATTATTTTGCATACCTTAAAAAAATAACTTATAATTGATTTATATCAATTTTTTATCAATTATAACACAGGAGGAATAAAATGTCTTTTGAATTAAATAAACTTAATTATGCGCTATCAGCACTTAGCCCGCATATGTCGCAAGAAACTTTAGAATATCACTACGGCAAGCATCATCAAACCTATGTGAATAATCTTAATAACTTACTAGAAAATCATGCACTGAAAGGGAAATCTTTAATTGAAATTGTTAAAGAATCTTATGGCAAAGATGCAGCAATATTCAACAATGCTGGTCAGCACTATAATCATATTGAATTTTGGAATTCTATGACTCCCAAAGGAGGAAAAATCACTCCTAAAATGGAAAAAATCCTAAATGAAAACTTTGGTTCAACAGATAAATTTAAAGAACAAATGATAGCTGCAGGGCTTGGAGTTTTTGGCAGCGGCTGGGTTTGGCTGGCACAAAACGGCAGCAAATTAGAAATAATAAAATGTCCTAATGCAGAAAATCCTTTAGTTCATGGTAAAACTCCAATATTAGGCTGCGATGTGTGGGAGCATTCTTACTACATAGATTACCGCAATCGCAGAGCCGATTTTTTAAAAGCTTGGTTTGAGAATTTAATCAACTGGGAATATGTAGAATCTAAAATACAATAATATTTTTATCGTCATGCCGTCTTGAACAGCATTCATTTAGTTAATTGCAAATGGATACCGGCTTTCGCCGGTATGACGGTTTATTGGTTTTTTTTCCATTTCTTAATATCTTTAATATGCTTGCTAATATTTTTTTTAGACTCCCGCCGGCTTTGTTTTAACCGCTCAATACTAACCTCTTCTTCTTCATTTTTTAGCTTTAAGAAATTATAATACCTATCTTTCGATAATCTGCCTTCTGCCACTGCTTTAATAACTGCGCAGCCTATTTCAACGGTATGGCTGCAATTGCGGAATTTACATTCCCGTGCTAAATCTTTTATCTCCGCAAAAGTATTATCAAGAGAGCTTTCATCTTCCAGCCACAAAGCAAACTCTTTAATACCTGGATTATCTATAATACAGCCGCCGCTTTTCAGCAGAAACATTTCCCTATGTGTAGTTGTATGCTGCCCTCTATCGTTATCGCCAACGGCTAAAGTTTTTTGTATTACCTCGCCTAATAACATATTAGTAAGGGTAGATTTGCCACTGCCGGAACTGCCAATAAATGCTCCTACTTTGTTATTTTCTAATAAAAGTTTTAAAGGCTGAATACTTTCAGCATCTTTCATAGAAGTAGCAATAATTTTAATATCATGAAATCTCTCTTTTAAAAGATTCATTTCAAGCAAAATATCGTTAGATAAATCAGATTTTGTCAGAACAATAATCGGCTCTATTTTAGAATCCTCACAAGCAAGAACCATTCTTTCTATTTTTCTAACATTAAATTGTTTATCGGCAGATATAGCAATAAAAGCATAGTCAACATTAGCCGCGATAATTTGATTCTCATTTACTCCTGCATACTTTCTTTGCAATTCATTCTTTCTTGGCAGAATATATTTTATAAAAGCATTATTTTCCTGCAGAGAATCTAAAACAACGAAATCGCCTAACTTAGGAAGTTCTGTTATATTTTTAGATTTATAATGGATAAAGCTGCCTTTAGCGATAGCATTAATTTCATTGCCATTACCCATAATAACTTTAAAACTTTTTTTATAAACCGCTATTACTTTAGCAAGATTTTCCATATCTTTAATAGATAAATTTTCTGTAAAGAAGCTGTCTAACCCGTATTTAATAAGTGTATTCATAATATTTTATTAATATTCTATTAACCTTAATATGATAAGCTATTTACAGTTAAAAACCAACAATAAACGGAGTTTACAACATGTCTTTAAATAATTTAAAAAATATTCTTGGGATTCTTGCGGTGTTATTTTTTACTGTTGGCGCTCTTCATGCCGAAGAAAAAAAAGATAGAACTGCAGAATTTATGGAACACCTAAAAACTACTTTCACTAAAGAAGGCGGATCAAAAGAAGGGTTGGCAGCTATTGAAAAATCTTTTAATAATTCTAAAACCGGCTTAATTTCTATGGAAAATGAAATTAAACCTTTAGCTGCCGAATTAGAAAAAATTATGTCAGCAGAAAAGTTTGATGAAAATGCTTTCAGAGCAACTAACAAAAAAATTAACGAAGTAGTAGTTAAATCTATGAATACTAAAGTTGATTCTTCTGTGGCTTTAATGAAAGAATTAAATGCTAAAGATAGACAAATCTTAGCAAGAATATTCAGCAAAATGCCAATACATTAGTTAAAATAGCAATAATAATTAAGGAGTATAACAATGAATAAAATTAAATTTATTATCTTTGCTTTAGCTTTTGGCTTAATTTCTGGCAATGCTTTTTCAGCTGAGCCTAACTCTGCTGCACAAACTAAAGACAATACAAAAACTGAGAAAAAAGTAGAGAAAAAAGATAAGAAAGCCAAAAAGGCAAAGAAAGAAAAAAAATCTAAAAAAGAACATAAAGAAGCCAAAACAGCTGAAGCTAAAAACTAATTAGTGTTCTTACTTTCTTAATATAAAAAATCTCCTTATGGTTATGCTGTAAGGAGATTTTTTATTATTTATACTTTTCTTCTCATCAATATATTTAAAATTTCCACCAACAAAGAAAAGCCAATGGCGAAGTATAAGTAAGATTTATCAACATGAATAGAAAATCCTTCTAATACTAAAATAAAGCCGATTAAAAATATAAAAACAATCGCCAATAGTTTAAGGCTTGGGTAGGTATCAATAAAATATCCTACTTTGGGGGCAAAAACAATCATAAAAATTATAGAAACTATAATCGCGCCGGCAATAATCCAATAATGCTGAGTTAAACCGATAGCAGTAATAAGGGAATCTAAAGAAAATACAAAATCTATAATTACAATTTGAGCAATTGCTGCCGAAGCGCCTAAAACTAAAACTCCGCTTTCTCTTAAAACTTTTTTAGAAACATCAAATACTTCTTCATAAATTGCCAATCCGCCTTTTATTATTAAAAACACTCCGCCGGCAACTAAGATTAAATCTTTTATAGAAAAGCCAATACTTGCAATGCTAAAAATCGGTTCTTTTAGTTTTAAAATAAGCGTTATAAAAAATAGCATGACTAATCTTAAAACTAAAGACAGCAACAAACCAAAAATTCTAACTTTATTGCGAATTTCTTTTCTAACTTTATTTGCAATAATAGAAATAAAAACTAAATTATCTACTCCAAGAACTATTTCAAGGAATGATAAAACTAAAAAACCTAAAATTAACTCTAACATATAATATATTTTCTCCCGCTAAGCCGGTATAATTTGTGAAACATAAGGTTTTAGTTTTGTATCCTCAATTCTTGATTCCATTATCATAATATTTTTTAGGGAAAATACAAGGTATCCCTCGCCATTTAAAATTCTAATTACACATTCATCAACGCCTTCTTTGTTGATTATTAAATCTGATAGGCTTTCTAAGCCTTGCGATGAATTAAGCGTAATGCTTAAATTAACTTTAGCTGCCGGAGCTGCTTTTTTGTTAGAATAATCAATAGCTTTTTTAAATTTATAAGAATGATTTAAAAGCTCCATGCTTTCCACAAAAATTCTAAAATCATCACCATCAATTTTAGTGCCAACCTTAATAACAAAATTTTTACCTTCAACCAACAAATTTCTATACTTATTGAAAGAATCTCCAAATAACGGCAAATTAAATACCGAAGATTTATCATAAAAACTCAGCGAGGCAAAAGATGAGCCGTTTTTAGATTTAGATATTTTAACTTTCATTAAATATCCAGCCAAGTAGGCTTTTTCATACCTGTATTCCAGTAAATCTCTATAGTCTATAACCTGCTGTTTTGTTAAAATTTCCTCAAATTCTCCCAGCGGATGCCCTGAAAGAAAATACCCCAATATCTCTAGCTCTCCTGCTCTTTTTTCTTGATCGCTCCAATCAGCATGGGGTGCTAAATGCAGCACATCTTTATTAGCATCAGCGGCTGCATCAAATAAATTAATTTGATTAGAGTTTTTATCATTAAAAGCATTGCTGTTAAAAGATAATAGCGTCTCTAAGTTTTCTGCCAGTTCTTTTCTATTGCTGTGCAAATCATCTAAACTTCCAGATTTTATTAAAGATTCTAAAGACTTTTTATTAAGCAGCTTGGCATCAACCCTCTGTAAAAAATTTTCCAGCGAAGTAAACTTGCCATTTTTATTAATTTCAGCAGCAAGCGCATTAACAAAAGCCTCGCCAATTCCTTTAATTGCCAGTAAAGAATATCTAATTGCTTTTCTGCCGTCCTCTTGCATTTCAATGGCAAAATCTGTCGCAGGATAATTTAGCGAAGGCGGCATAATAGGAATATTATTATTTTTAGCTTCTTCAATATATTCTACAAATTTTTCTTGATTAGTTGCCGAACCTATATCTGCTGTCATGCTTGCTGCTAAAAATTCTGCACCATAATAGGTTTTTAAATATGCTGTCTGCCAAGAAAGCAATGCATAGGCAGTAGCATGCGATTTATTAAAGCCATAGCCGGCAAATTTTTCCATTTGATCAAAAATTTCACCGGCTAATTTTGCATTAACATCGTTATTATTGGCAATTGCTCCATCTATAAAAACATTTCTCTGTTTTTCCATTTCAACCGGGTCTTTTTTACCCATAGCCCGTCTTAATATATCTGCAGCACCAAGGGTATAACCGCCAATTACCTGAGCCACCTGCATAACCTGTTCCTGATAAACCATAACTCCGTAAGTTTCTTTCAAAATAGGTTCTATTTTATGGTGCTGGTAGGTTAAAGCATGGATATTATTTTTATTATTAATGTAAAGCGGAATATTATCCATAGGTCCGGGACGATACAGGGCAATAATCGCGATTACATCTTCAATTCTATCGGGCTTAAACTGTCTTATAACATCAGTCATGCCCCGAGACTCCATTTGGAACACTCCAAGAGTTTCTCCAGATAAAAACATTTCTTCTATTTTTTTATCTTTATAGGGAATATTTAGAATATCAAGATCTACGCCATCATATTTTTTGATAAGTTTTACCGCGTTATTAATAACTGTAAGGGTTTTAAGTGCTAAAAAGTCAAATTTTACAAGCCCTACATCTTCTATATATTTCATAGAAAAACCTACCGATGGCAGAGGTGAATCTTCATCATAATATAACGGCACAACTTCACTAAGAGGTTTCTGCGAAATAACTACTCCGGCTGCATGGGTTGAGGTATTACGATATAAACCTTCTAGTTTAACAGCAATTTCAAAAAGCCTTTTAATATCATCATCAGAGTTAATATCGGCTTTAATCGCCGGCTCGGCTATAACTTTTTGTAAGTTTATAGGATTAGAAGGCGGAGAATATGGAATTTTTTTCGTCAAACCATCTACCTTAGAATAAGGAAGCCCCATAACCCTACCAACATCTTTAATTGCTGCTTTAGTTTGCAAAGTTCCAAAGGTAATAATATGCGCCACATTTTTTTCACCATATTTCTGCTGCACATAGGCAACTACCTCGTCCCTTCTATCCGTGCAGAAATCTATATCAAAATCGGGCATAGATATACGATCGGGATTAAGAAACCGCTCAAATAGCAAACTAAACTGTATAGGATCAACATCAGTAATTTTTAAGCACCACGCCACCAGCGACCCTGCTCCTGACCCCCGCCCAGGACCCACTGGAATATCATTATCTTTTGAGTATTTTATAAAGTCTGATACAATTAAAAAATAACCGGCAAAGCCCATTTTAATAATTACGCCTAGCTCAAAATCTAGCCTTGCTTGATATACGGCTCTAATTTCTTCTTTGGTGGCATTATCTAGTTCAGTGGCATTGCTTTCTAGCTTATACCTAGGATACACTTCTTTACTCAAACGCCACTGCAACCCTGCATTGGCTTCACTGGTAATTAAATTAATTTCATTTTCACTAAATTGCGGCAGAGAAAGGTCTTGCTTTTCCACAAAAAAACAGCACTTTTTGGCAATATTCAGCGTATTTTCTATGGCTTCTGGAAGGTCTTTAAACAGCTCGCACATCTCGATAGCCGATTTAAAATACGCTTCGTCAATGGCAACTTTTCTATTTGATTCTGTTTGCACAACGCTTTGCCCGATACATAGCAGGACATCTGCTGCCTCAAAATCTTCACGCACAGCAAAGGCAATATTATTAGTTGCCACAATTGGAATATTATGCTTTTTCGCCAATTCTAAAAATTTTGGCTCAAACTCCATATCTTTAGGTTTAAAAAAGCGGTTCAGCTCAATGTAAAAGTCTCCGCCAAAGCTATTTTTAAGTTTTTCTGCAATTTCCTCACTAACACCATCAGCAAAAGCTGCTGCTAGCAGCCCGTTCATGCCTCCGCTTAAACAAACAGTATCAGCAGAATATTCTAAAATAGTTTCTAAACTTACACATATGCCTAAATTCTGTGCTTTATCTTTATATACTTTATCGTGAATTTTAAGGAGATTTTTATAGCCGTTTTCATTTTTAGCTAAAAGAACCAATTCACCTTTGATGTTTTTATTATCTTTTATAAAAACAGTATCAATTTGTAAACCTAAAATCGGCTGAATGCCTGCTGAGTGTAATTTATAAGAAAACTCTCTGGCTCCGAACATATTATTCGTGTCAGTCATGGCAATTGCCGGAAAATTGTTTTTAACACATAAATCCGCAATTGCAGCTATATCTAAGCAGCCCTCTAAAACTGAATAATTGGTATGGCACCTTAAATGAATAAATTTCTGCATATAGCTTTTAACTCAATAATTTAGTTGATTATAGCTCAATTTTTTATAATTATACATCACAATCCAATATCAGTCATAAAAATTAACGCCTTCATGCGCTAAAATTTTTCGTTTTAGGTCGGTTCCCCATAAATATTTATGAAGCGAGCCGTTTTTAGCAATAACCCGATGGCATGGAATAATGTAAGATATTTTATTTTTTGCTACGCTGTTTGCTACCGCTCTAGTGTAGTTTCTATCTGCAGATAATCCGCTTACGCTTTTTGATAAAACCTCATAAGAAATTACTCTTCCCATAGGGATTTCCAGCAGGGCTTGCCATACTTTAATTTGAAATGGCGTGCCAATTAAAAGAATATTCTGCGGATTATCTGTCCAGATATTTTTTCCTATATCTTGCAAATTGCCTTGAACAAAATCAGCCTTTACATTTTTAAAAGACTGCTTAGCCATATTCAAAACTTCTTCTTTATTATTGATATTATTATTAACAAAACCAAGATAGCATATTTTGCCATCACTCACCATCAGCAGCATTTCGCCGAAAGGTGAATCCATAAAGCCATAATTAACCTTAATTTCTTTTTGCAGATTATCGTAAATATTAATATTAACTTTCATCTCCATTGACCTTTTGATTTTTCTTAAACGGATTTCTTAATTTAAAATCACCGGTGTATTTACTGCTGAACAGCACACCAATAATAACTCCTAAAAGCAATCCACTTAAAGTTGCACTTAATGTATGAGCTTTTAACATAATTCTAGCAATCATAGTTAGTATGGTAAGCGGCAGTAAATATATTAAGTTAATTGCGCCGTATCTTATTGCCACAAAAGCCATAGCGCTTGCCGCCATAGCAGTATGTCCTGAAGGCATATTATACTTGCCTCCACTCGGGCGCTCGCCCAAACGAGTATCTCCCACATGAATATTATTAAAAACGCGCTTCAGCCCCTGCCCTAATACTGTAGTAGCAATACCCACATAAACCGCCTGCACTATGCCGATTTTATCTGCCAAAAGAACAGGAATAGCAATTTGAGCAGCAGTATTAACAAACCGCAGCCCATCTTCTACTGCCATAACATAAACGCTAGAGTTTTTTTCACGGTTTTTATAATAATCCATATCGCTGGGATAAAAACTAGCAGCAAAAAACATCACTATTAATACGGCTAAAATTATTTTGTTGAACTTAACCTGTTTTAAGGCATCAATTAAAAGTTTTTTCATTTAAGAACATCCAGTTGTGGTTGATAAAAATCGCTTTGCATACCAAAAGCTCCCATAATAGTATAAAAAATATTATCTTGAGAGTATGCAGAATTTTTTGCCAATTGCTTGGCATCAATATTGTGTCTTTTTATAAAACCATCAGACATCCATATAATAAAAGGAATCTCACTTTGCACTTTGGGAGCTATTAATTTTGGCATGCCATGCAAATAGGTATTGTTTTCGCCTAAAGACTCACCATGATCGGATATATATATCATCAAGGCAGGCACATTCAGCACGGCAAGATTATTAATAAGCTGAGATAATAAATAGTCTGTATAAAGAATTGTATTATCATAGGCGTTGATTAAATCTTGGCTGGTGCAGTTTTCTTTAATTTCGGTTGATTTGCACACGGGTGTAAATTTTTCAAATTCAGCCGGATACTTTTTATAATAAGTTGGACCATGGCTTGTAGCGGTATGCAGCACAATAAAAACATTATTATTAAGGTTTTCTTTAATAAGATTATTTAGGTTATAAAGCAGAACACTGTCGTAATCGTTATTTTTGCACATCTCATCAGTGCATGATTTTTTTATATCTCCTGATTTTTCAAATGAATCTACCTCAATATGCGGCTCGCCCCAATTAGTTGACCGCCAAAAAACCTTAACGCCCTGTCTTTTTAAGTAAGTGGGCAATCTTTCATAGTTTTTTTTCTCTTTAATTCCCTCTGCAGATAAAATACAGTCAACACCAACTGTAGTATAAGTGCCGCAGGAAGTTGCATTTGGAAAAGCTATTAAGTTTTTAATTTTCTCTAAATTAGGATTGGTGTTTCTAGCATAGCCGTAAAGAGAAAAATTTGCTGCTCTTGCCGATTCTCCAATTACCAGCACAACTACAGTTTTATCGCTATTTATAAATTCGGCATTTGGCAGCTGGTATTCTTTTTTATCTTTCAGCATCAGCGGAATTTTATAGCGCATGGCATTAATGCTATAAGAAAACGGCATAGAAAATGCTGAAAGGACCTTAAGGTTTTTATCTAGCCACAGCCAAGTTCTTGAGCTGGCAAATAAAAGCCCCAGCAAAAGCACTAAGGGAATTAAGGTAAGCGCCAGAAATTTTTTCCATGAAAATTTTCTTATGATTTTAATTTTACAAATTAGCCAGCTTGGTAAAATTCCTAGAAAAAGCACATACAAAATCAGCTTATAGCTAAGCAGATTGAAAGTTTCTTGAGGATTTGTATTAAAAACATTGCCCATCATGGTTTTATCTAAGATGGCATTGTATTGGATTTCAAAATACAACGCCACAGAATTAGCAATAAATATCAACACAACCACAGGCTTAGTAATATAGGGAATTAAGGATATTATAACTATAAAAACATAGCTTAAAAATAATTCCACCAATAAAATTTCGGTTAAAATTACTTTGCCGTCTAGTGTTGCAATGTTTAAATTAGCCAAAATAAAAGCTAATAAAGGCTTGTAATATAGCAGTATATTCAAAACTGCAAATATCAACGCAAAAACATAAACATTACATTTGAAAAAATATTTTTTGTTTAGCAAATTATTAAAACCTCAAGCCATAAAAATTATCCTAGTAAATGATAAATAAAAACTTACTGTTTAGCAAATTATTTTATCAGCAATTATATTTTAACTATCTATGCTAATTTAAAGTTAAATCTGCTAGATATTTTATGTTAAATAGCATTATAATTATATACTTCTTTTTAACATACTGCTTATTATAAGTTAAATATTAACCAAAGTTTTATTTTCTATGGTGATTTTTTTAGATATCTGCCTAGAGATATTACTGTCATGAGTAGCAAGAATTATTGCCGCCTCCATGTGTGATACTAAATCTAACAACATTTCAAAAACCATTTGCGAATTTTTGGTATCAAGGTTGCCGGTGGGTTCATCGGCAATAATAATTTTAGGATTAAACACTACAGCGCGAGCTATCGCCACCCTTTGCTGCTCGCCGCCAGATAATTGGCTGGGATAGTTTTTTAAGCGCCCGCTTAATCCCATTTTTTCTAAAATATCTGCAGACCTATCCATTGCTGTATTTTTATTAACTTTTTGAATTAAAAGCGGAAACATCACATTTTCAAGGGCGGTAAAATCTTGCAGTAAATTATGGAATTGAAACACAAAGCCAATATTCTCGCCGCGCATTTTTGTCTTCTGGATTTCACTTAAACTTGAAGTTGCTGCACCATTAACAAAAATTTCGCCAGCCGATGGCGTATCCAGCATACCTAATAAATTCAGCAAAGTAGTTTTGCCGCTGCCCGATGGTCCTACAAGTCCATAAACTGACTTTTTTTGTAAAGAAAAATTAACATCTTTTAAAATTTCATATTTGCTTTCTGCTTCTGTATATTCTTTAGAAACACCTTGTGCCTGCAATACAACTTCATTATTCATAACGCAAACCCTCTATTGGTTGAATTTTTGAAGCTCTAAGGGCAGGATAAATAGAAGAAACAACTGCAAAAACCATTGAAATTACAATTACTAAAACTACTTGAAAAGACTGCACATCAGCCGGCAGCCTTGATAAAAAATAGATTTCTTCTGCAAATAGATTCACACCAACCAGCGTTTCAATCCCATGCCTAATCCGCTCAATATTCAAGCTAAACAGCACGCCTATAACCATGCCCCAAAATGTGCCAAGTACTCCAATTCTAACCCCGATGAATAAAAACACCCAAGCAATAGATTTTTTAGAAAGCCCCAATGTGCGCAAAATAGCAATTTCTTTAGTTTTACTACGCACCAGCATAATAAGCCCAGAAACTATATTAAAAGCTGCAATTAAAATTACAAGCGATAAAATTAAAAACATCACATTGCGTTCAACATCTAGTGCATTCATTAAGTATCTATTAGTTGACTGCCAGTCTTGAATGTAGTTGATATTACTATTAGCCGCATATATTTCACGCGCAACATCATCTACATTCTGCGGGTTTGCAATAAAAATATCTATTTTTTGGGCAGTATGCGGGGCAAAATTAAAAAAATCCTGCGCAACATTAAATGGAATTATTGTCATAGTGCTATCATACTGATACATGCTCGTATCTAGTATGCCAACCACCTTAAAACCTGCAAATTTCGGCATAGATCCTAAAATTGTAGTGTAGCCGTTAGCAGAAATTAAAGTGATATTATCACCCACATTAATTCCTAAATTCCTTGCAATTACCCTGCCAACAATTGCCACTTGCTCGCCTTGTTTAAATGCTTGCAAATTTTGATTTTTTAATGAATTATACAGAATATCTCTTTTGGTTAAATCGTTAAAAGTTAACCCCTCTACTGAAACCCCGCTGCTTTCATTTTGCGCAGAAATCATGGCTTGCGATGAAATAGACGGAGCAATATTGGTAATTTCTTCTATCTTCTGCAAAGAATCAATAATTTCTTGATAATTATTAATGCGGTTGCCCTGTTCCACAATAAACAAATGCCCGCCCGCCCCAATTAAATTACTGATAATTTCTTTACGGAAGCCATTCATAACCGACATTACAATAATTAACACCGCCACGCCCATCGTAATGCCAATTAAAGAAAACCAAGATATAAACGCAATAAAGCTCTCTTTTCTTTTAGATTTTAAATATTTTTTGGCAATATCCCATTCTAAACGCATAGTTTTCCTTAACTTTTTAAAATAGAAATTAGTTTATCAGTATCATTAATATCTATAGCAATAACCTCGCCAGTCGCTCTATTTTTAAGTTCCATAGTATTATTAGCAAGCGACTTAGAACCAATATTTATTTGATAAGGAAAACCTAGCATATCTGCCGTAGATAGCTTTACGCCAGCACTTTCTTCCTTATTATTATAAAGCACTTCAATGCCTTGTGTTAAAAGGATTTTATAAATATTATCGCACTGTGCAACTACATTTTCCTGATTTCCAAGCGAAGACAGCATTACTGTGAAAGGTGCTACCGATTTGTGCCAGATAATACCAGCAGAGTCATGCGAAGATTCAATCATTGCTCCCACAAGGCGCGAAACTCCAATACCGTATGACCCCATTTGCGGATTTATTAACAAACCCTTTGAATCTAAAATTTCTAATTTCATAGATTTTGAATATTTATCGCCGAAAGAAAAAATATGCCCCACCTCTATGCCGCGCATACTTACTACATTATTTTTATTGGCAAGGTATTTGCTGTCTTGCGTATCATGCTTTTCATCGGTTGCTGCATAGAAAGAAGTGTAGAGTTTGAAAATATCCTCAATATCTTTTTCATAATCTATTTCTTTATTGGCAAAACTTAAATCTAAAATAGATTTATCGCAAAAAACTTCAGATTCCCCTGTATTTGCCAAAATCATAAATTCATGGGACAATTCGCCGCCAATGGGACCAGTATCAGCGCGCATAGGAATTGCCTTAAGTCCAAGCGTATCAAAAATTTTTAAGTAAGAGGCGAACATTTTTTTATAAGAAACTACAGCCCCCGACTGACTCATATCAAAAGAATAAGCATCTTTCATTAAAAATTCGCGTCCGCGCATAACTCCAAAACGCGGACGAATTTCATCGCGGAATTTCCACTGAATTTGATATAAATTCATGGGAAAATCTTTGTAAGATTTTACATTATCGCGCACTACCTGTGTTATTTGCTCTTCATTGGTTGGACCATACAATAGCTCTTTGCCATGCCTATCTTTTATTCTCAGCATTTCTAAGCCGTAATCGTCATATCTTCCGCTTTCCTGCCAAATTTCCGCCGATTGCACTGTGGGCATCAGCACATTTACTGCCCCTGATTTATTCATTTCATTTTTTATTATCTGTGAAATTTTATCTAGCACCCGCAAACCCAAAGGCAGCCAGATATAAATTCCGCTGTAAGTTTGACGGATTAAGCCGCATTTAAGCATTAATATATGCGAAGCAATGCTGGCATCTTTAGGATTCTCTTTTTGAATTGGGGCAAAATACTTTGAATACAGCATAGTTTATTTTTGTTCCTCTACCGCTTTATTAATGGCATTAAAATTAATTTTTTTAGATTTTTTAAATGTCAGGTATAAATCTAAGAAATACCAAATAAAAACTATTGCATAAGGCACAAAAATACCGAATATTATGTTTTCATTAAACATTACCGCCATAAAAACTACTAAGAATATCGCCAAAAAACAAAAAAGTTTGATGATTCCTTTTAGAACATCTCCTAAATAAAACCTATCTACACCTATCATTCCTAAGGTTATAGATAATATAAAAGTTAAAATCGGATTTTTTAACGGCAGCAGCATTAAATTTTCTAAATGCCCGTCTGATGTATTATCTAAATTTTGTGAAATTTTTACCAAATCAACATTTGATAGCTTATTTTTCCACATATTTATAAGTAAAGTTTTATTTTCAGTTTTCATATCCTTAGCCTAACATTTTAACAATGGTATTAAAGTTAATATCCTTAGCTTTTTTTTGTGCGAAATATAAATCTAGCAGCCACCAAACGCCAAAGGTCATCCAGCCGAACAATAGCTTTAATATTCCTAAGCCCACATCGCCGATGTAAAACCTATCTACCGCAATACCGCCTAAAAATAAAGACAGCAAGAAAGTTAAAATCGGATTTTTTAAAGAAATAAGCTGCAGCGCTTCTAATTTAGAATCACTGGCTTCGTCTAACAGCGACGAAACCGCCACCAGCTGTTCATTCGTTAGTTTATCTTGCCAAATGCCTAACAACATTGATTTTTTTGTTCTATCCATAAGTCCTCCTACATAGCTAAATGAATTGTTATTATTGGTTTTTTATCTAAGCCGTCCCTAAATGTTTTTCTTAACACTTTACGAATTTCTTCATAAATTTCTTCCGCTGAACTATTTTCTAATCCTGCCAGCATAGAATTTATTCTAGCATAAATTCTTTCTTCATATTCTTTAAGCTCATCGCTCATTAAAATGCCGATAACATCTAATTCAAAATTAGTAATATCTTTCCTGTTATTTAGAGATACACTTAAAAATACCGCACCTTCAAAGAACATTTTCGTTCTGTTTTTAATAAACTCTTCATCAAAACTAACCACACGACCGCCTTCGTAAGTAAGTTTGCCCACGGGAACATTATCAATAATTTTTAAGCCGCCGTTGAATAGCTCTACCACTTCGCCGCAATGGAAAAATGAAGATTCAAAGCCTAAACTTCTTGCCAGTTCCATTTGATGCCGCAAATGGATAACCTCGCCGTGCATAGGAATTACACATTTTGGGCGCACATAGTTATATAAAGCAACCAGTTCATCTTCTTTAGCATGTCCGCTAACATGGATATGATTGTCGTTAGCAGTATAGTATTTAATATTTCTATCGGCAAGGATATTATAATAGCGGAATATTTTAGATTCATTACCAGGAATAACTTTTGAGGCAAAAATTATAATATCTTTATCTTGGAGTTTTTCTTTATATTCATCTCTAACAATAACATTATACAGCACGCTTCTATCTTCACCCTGCGAGCCTGTTGCCAGAATAATTAATTTGTCTCTATCTATTTCTTTTGAGGCTTCTTCAGTTATAAAAAAGTTTGAATCTAAAAAACCATGCTTAATACCAATATCTACATAAGTATTCAGCGACCGCCCATACATAACAATTCTTTTCTTAAGTTCTTTTGCAATATCAGCGATAATTCTGATTCTTTCTAAATTTGAAGAAAATAAACCAACCCAAGCCGCTCCTTCTGCCTGCTCTATAAGTTTTTTTAAGCCGTCTTTAACCTCAGATTCTTCGCCGGCTCTGCCCTTTTCCATACTGTTTGTGGAATCACACACTAAATAATAAGCGTTTTCATCAACAAGTTTCTCTAGCCCGCCAGTTAAAACTTTATCGCTGGGCTTAGTTTTAAAATCGCCGCTGTGGACTATTTTTCCCATTGCGGTGGTAATAACTAACAGACTGCAATCTACAATTGAATGATAAATAGGCACCCATTTTACGCGGAAGCTGCCAATATCGTATTCTTTATGGTTTTCTACAGTAATTAACTTAACCTTGCTGTCGAGGTTATATTCTTTCAGCTTAGATTTTATAAGGTCTAGCGTCCATGCCGTAGCATAAATAGGACAATCTTCTAAGTATGGCATTAAATAGGGCAAGGCGCCTATATGGTCTTCATGCCCATGTGTAATAACAATTCCAGCTGGTTTGATATTGTTATCGGTAAAAAAAGATATATCAGGAAAAAAAGTATCTACAGAGGTGGTGCGGGCGGCGTCTTTAAAGCCCATGCCTAAATCTACCATTAGATAATCTTTGCTGCCGTTTGTTTCGCTAGTATAGATATAACTGTTTAAACCTATTTCCCCTAAGCCCCCTAGTGAAAAAAATGATACTTGATTTTGATTTTTCATTTATTTATCCTTTTTTATTATAATTTATCCATATTATTCTGCAGAATTACCTTTATACCCTCAAAAATAATATTACTATCATGCACAGGCTGATTGCTAATATCTGCAAGAATTAGCTTAGACAGCCCGCCCGTAATAAAAACATTATTGCAATCTGTTTGCTGCATAGCCCTGCTTACAAGAGAATCAATCGTTCCTATATAGCCCCAATATATGCCTGACTGCATAGCTGATACAGTATCTACGCCAAAAACCTCGCTGGTATTTTTTATTTCTATTAATGGCAAGGCTTCCGTATTAGCATTTAAAGCCTTGTAAATACTAGATAAACCCAATGTTATAGCCGCTTTATTCATGTAGCCTAAGGAATCTATATACTGCACCACCGTTGCCGTGCCGACATCTACAATTATACAAGGGTTTTGCTTATTATAAACAGCCCATTCAGACTTGGCAATAATATCCATGCCAATACTGGATACTTCACGGCTTTCAGTTTTAATATTTAAATTAAAGGTTTTGGAATCAATAATTAACACCCGTGCCGAATATTCTTTTTCTAAAAAATTTTTAAGCGGTTCATTATTAGCTTTTACCACCGAAGATACCACAAAAACAGCATTTTTAAATGCGTTATTAATGGAAGTTAAATTGCGAATATCTTCAACATTTAAAGGCTTTGAGTTGATGTAAGTTTTATTGGTTATTTGATTGTTTTCAAATAAAGCAAACTCAATGGTAGTATTTCCAATATCAACTGCAATAAAGCTATCTATTTGCAAATATTTTTCTCCCGTTTACTTTATATTATAAGCAAAAATGCAATAATTGGTAGTAAATAATGAAGATAATTATTTACAAAAAGACCAATTCTAAAAAAATGGGGAGTATCTTTATTTCTCAGTTTCAAAACCAAAAACATCGCCGGCAGTAATTATTTCTTTTGTAAATTCCCTTTGCAGAACTAAATATCCCTCTTTAGTTATATCTTCAAGTATGCCAGTTTTTATAGAATCCCCTGTTTTAACCGTAATTTCTTTTTTAAAGCAAAAAAGATTGCTTTTAAACTGATTAACCATTCTGGTTTTGCTTTCTTTAAATTCTTGCAGATTAGCAAAAAACCTATCTTCTAACCTATCTGCAAAAATTAGATTATTAATTTTACGCGAAATAATATCAAAAAGTGAAGTAGTATTATAATTGCTAATTTTAGGAGAATGCGCTAGGTTGACTGCAATACCTATTATAAGATAATTTTCAGCCACAGGCGATTGTTCAATTTCAAGTAAAATTCCTGAAATTTTAGCACCGCTGTTATTGGCATTTTCTAAATTGCCATTATTTTTCACTACAATAATATCATTCGCCCATTTAGAAAGAATTTGGAAATTATCTTCATATTCTGCGCTATAATGCTTTATAGTTTCACGAACACTGTTAGATGTTAAAAGGCTAATTAAACCAACATCTGCCAATTCAAAATGTTTTCCTATTTTTAAAACTATGCTAATGTATAAATTTCCTGCTGGAGACTGCCAAGCAACTCCTCTTTTGCCAACACCGCGAGTTTGGCTATTGGCAATAAGAGAAAACTCACTCGGCAGTCTGCTGAAATTTTTTATTAAAAATTTTGCATGAGCATTAGTGCTGTCTATACTATCAAAAAAGCATCTAAACATTATGATTTCCTAATTAAAACAGCAAATTTATAACCGCTAGCTATAGCAGATAAACAATTTCTTCTAAGATTTTTGTCATTGGGTATAAAAATACCACGAATAAAATTGTAAACAGGAACAAAGCGCCTAAAGTAAATTTGGCTAAAAAATTACTTTTAGAGGCATAAAAACTTATAGAGGTATCTTCAAATGAATCAAAATACATAATTTTTATTACTTTCAAGTAAAAATACATCATTACCACAGTTAATAAAGCCACCAAAACCCCTAGCAGATAAAATTTACTTAAAAACACTGAATACAATACAAGAATCTTGCCAAAAAATCCAGCAGTAATTGGCAGTCCTGCCATAGAAATTAGAAATGTGCTTAGCATAAAAGCTAAATATGGAAAATTTTTAGATAATCCTTTTAAATCATAAATATCTGCTATTGGCTGGTTGTTGCGCTTTAGCATCATAAGCGTTCCCACAAAACCAATCAACGCCGCTCCATAGGCAATACTAAAAATAATTAAATTTTTTACAGCCTCAGCAGAAGGTGCTAAAGCTGCCATTAACATATAAGACATATTTGCAATAGAGCTATAAGCGATAAAACTTTTAATATTGGTTTGATAAATTGCCACAATAAATCCAATTAAAGCTGAAACCACTATTAATAAAATAATAATCTGCTGCCATTGGGAAATTATACCGTTAAAAGGTTCCCATAGAATTCTTATGGTAATAAACAGGATACTGAATTTAGAAATTACCGACAACATTAAAAGCATGAACTTATTAACCCCGCGGTAAACATCTGGCGTCCACATATGGAATGGCACAAGAGAAAGTTTAAAACCAATTCCCACTAAAATCATTACCAAGCCCATTAAAAGCACCCAATTTTGCGCACCACCGTTCAAAGCTGCCCTAATTTCCGTCCAGTTTGTTAAGCCTGTATAGCCGTAAACCAAAGAAATTCCGTATAATAAAAAAGCTGTTCCTAAAACTCCTAAAAGAAAATATTTAATACCAGCCTGAATTGAGAAAATATCTTTTTTAGCCATAAACATCAGCACATAGGTGCATATGGTTGTTAACTCAAGTGTCACATAAAAGGCAATAAAATCATTGCTGGATAGCATCAATAAATTGCCCACCAAAAAGAAGAGCATTATAACAATATATTCATACTGATTTATTCCTCTATCTATTAAATAAATTCTGGATATTACTGCAATTATTAAGAAGAAAAAAATTATTACAAGTTTAAATAGAAAAATTATTGGAGATATTATATACAAATTGTGAAAGGTTTCCACATACATATCGCCAATGGCATAAACCAAAATAAAGCCGAAAACTATAGCAATAATATTCAGTGAAGACAAGCGGTTAAACAGCAAAATCTTTGAGCTGTTATCAGCTGAACGGGTAAAAAGACCCACTAATAATATCATAAATGCTACTATTATTAGGTAAATTTCTGGTATAGCTATAATAAAATTAGATGAACCAATATTAATCATTTATCAACCTTTAAGTGTTTACAGTTTCTTTTAAATCTTATATTTCATTCTTAATAATTATTCCATTTTTAAAGTTTTCCATCAAGTTAGATACTGAGGAATGAACAACATCTAAAAATACATCAGGATAAATTCCCATAAATAAAATAACTAAGGCAATTATGGCAAGGCTTGTAATTTCAAATAAATTAATATCCTTGAACGATTTAGTATATTCATTAACATTGCCGAATATCACATAACGATTAAATCTTATAATTACAATAGCGTTAATTAAAACAGCAAAGCAGAATAATATTGCAAAGAATCTGTTGTTTTGGAAAATTCCAAATAAAGATAAAAACTCGCCGATAAAGCCATTCGTCATAGGCAGCCCAATATTAGCCAAGCCTATAAAAACTATAAATATAGATAATATCGGCATATTAGAGGCTAAGCCCATGAAGTAATCTTTATTATTGGAATCTAATCTGGTTTTAAAATAAACAATTGTCAAAAATACGCCGGTAGTATATATAGAATGACTTATGGCTTGAAACAATGCTCCTTCAATCCCTTGCGTATTCGCCGAAAATACTGCAGCTACAATCAGCGCTAAATGCGACAGAGAAAAATAAGCAAAAAGTTTTTTAAGATTATTTTCCGTAAAAGCAATAAATCCGGTATAGAACAAGGTAATTATGCTTAATATATAAACAATAATAGAGGAATCAAACATTGCCAAAGGAAACATCGGCATAAGAATTCTAATCATGCCGTATATGCCATATTTCATCAGCACTCCCGATAAAATAATATTTAAGGCAAGCGGTGATGTTTCATAGGTATCAGGCAGCCAGCTATGGAAAGGAAACAGTCCAGACTTAATAGCAAGAGCAATAAATATTGCGCTAAATAAATATACTTGAGTTTTATAATCAAAAGCAAAAGTATCAAAAAATTGCATTGATGAATTTTTAGTGATAGAAACCATCGCAACAATGGCAATTATCATAAGCATAGAACCTGCAATGGTATATAGCATAAACTTAAATGTTGCATATATTTTATTGCCGCTGCCAAAAATTCCCATCAAGAAAAACACTGGAATCATTGAGGCTTCATAAAAAATATAAAACAAGATTAAATCAAGAGAGGCAAAAGTTCCTACACTAAACGATAGAATTGCCAAAAATGATATAGCATAAAGTTTTGCATTGTTTTTTGGTATTTCAATAAAGAGGAATACTATCAAAAATAAAAGACTGCTAAAAATTAAAAACAATAAGGAAATACCGTCAATTCCTAGATAATAATTAAAATTTATCGCTGAAATCAGGGCTATTTTTTCAACAAATTGATAGTCGCCGTCAATTCTTGAAAAGCTAAACCAAACATATAGGCTTAATACAAGATGAATCGCAGCCGTTAATACCGCAATATATTTAACACTTTTGGCAATTAGCTCCTGTTCTCCCCTAATAGTTAGAATAATTAGTATGGATACAATCGGTAAAAAAATTAAAAAAGATAATATCGGCATTGAAAACATTATTTAATCCCCAATATAAAAAAACAATATGTTAAAATCAAAAATACCCCCAGCACCATTATTACAGCGTAAAAATTAATAAACCCTGTTTGTAAAAATGAAAATGTTCTTGATACTCTATACACAAAACTTGCAAATAAGTTCACTCCGTATTTATCGTAAGAATCATCATCAAATCTGCCAAGTTTTCTTGAGAGTTTTAATGAAGGATTTACTATAAAGTATTCATAAATCTCATCAAAATAAAATTTATTCAGCACAAGATTATAAACGCTTGGGAAAGTTTTTTTCATAGAGGCAGAAAGTCCGCGCTCTCTGATATAAATTACATACACAAGCAAGAAAGCTACAAAAGCTAAGCCCAAAGTTAAATATTCTATGCTATGCTCTAAATTATCCTTAGGCATAGTTTTTACAGTAAAGTATAAACCCGACCATATAAATTGCGAGGTTTCGCCTACAAAACTATCATATAAGAAACTGCCGGTTAATACCGATAAGATAGCCAGCACCACAAGAACAAACAATATTCCTATCGGGCTTTCATGCACATGAATATGTTCTTTGTTGTAATTTTCTTTTAAATGAAAAACATTGATAATTAATCTTAAAGAATAGAACGAAGTAAAAAATACCGCAATAATTGCACTATAATAAGCGAATATCACATAATTAGACTGCACATCATTATCATAAATGAAGTTAATAATCGCTTCTTTAGAATAAAACCCAGCAAAACCAGGAATTCCTATCAAGGCTAAAAATCCAACAATCATGCAAACATAAGTTATCGGCATTTTGCGCCATAAATTACCCATTTTGCTGATATTCTGTTCACCGCTCATGCCATGAATTACACTGCCTGCAGCTAAAAACAATAAGGCTTTAAAAAATGCATGCGTAAAAAGATGGAAAAATGCTGCCGAAAATGCCCCCACCCCGATAGCTAAAAACATATAGCCAAGCTGCGACATGGTAGAATATGCAATAATGCGTTTAATATCTTTTTGCATGCAGGCAACAACCGCACCGTAAAGAGCAGTAAGCCCTGCAAAAATTAATATGATATTTCTTGCAAGAATTGAAACTTCATAAATAGGCGCTAATTTAATTATTAAGAAAACCCCTGCAGTCACCATAGTTGCCGCATGAAGAAGTGCCGAAACCGGCGTTGGTGCTTCCATAGCATCGGGCAGCCAGATATGTAAAATTATTTGCGAAGATTTCGCAAAAGCCGCCAGCAAGAAGCAAACCGCAATAAAATCTATATAGTTAATATCTACGCCAAAAATACTAAAATGTATCCAAGCAACATTGCTGATAGCTGCTGACTGAATATCTGCAAAATTTACGCTTCTAATTAAAGCAAATAGGGCAAAAGTTCCTAACAAATAGCCAATGTCTGCAAATCTATTCACCAAAAAGGCTTTAGCTGAGGCTTTTTTTGGAGCTTCTTCTTTATACCAAAAAGCTATTAACAAATAAGAACAAAAACTTATTAGCTCCCAGCCGATAAACATTTGGATTAAATTGCTTGATGTTACAAGAAAAATCATAGAGAAAGTAAATAAGCTAAGATAAGATTGGAATCTTGCGAGGTTGTCTTCCTTAGAGATATAAAAATAAGAATAAAAGTGCACCATAAACGAAATAAAGGCTACCACAAAAACCATAATCGCTACTAACTTATCAAAGGTAAAAGCAAAATTAACAATCAAATTGCCAGAAATAAACCAATCCTGCAATTCATAAACAATCGTTGTTTCGCTCATTTTTGTCATATTCATAAAAAACCATAATGAAAAAACAGCGGATAATCCTGTTGCAAAGGTAGTTAATAACCAAGCAAGAAAATTAAGAGAGTTATTATTTTCTTTTTTAGCATTAAAAATAGAAATTATGCCTGCCGCTATAAAACCTAAAAACGGCAATAATATTATATACCAAATCATATTAAGTCTATCCTCTTAAATTTTATTCATCATTGTAGTATTTATATACCTCTATCCTCTTAGATTGCTTAAGTCATCAACAATCGTAGTATGCCTGTTATTAAAATATATCACTAAGGCTACTAGGGCAATGGCTATTTCAGCCGCAGAGACTGTTAAAATAAACAGCACTAGCACATGACCCTTAAAATCATTCCAATAGCTCGCAAAAATTATAAAATTAATATTAATTGCCAAAAAAATAACTTCTACAGACATAATTAAAGAAATAATACTTTTTCTATTAAGGAATATTCCAAAAACCCCAATTAAAAATACTAAACCGCTTAACATTAAGTAATGAAATATTGTAATTTCCATTATTTTATACCCTTTTCAATTTCTACCTTAACTGCTTTTACAGAGTTTTCCTTACTACGAATATTTTGTAAAAATACATCCTGCCGTTGGTTATTTGATGTTTCTTCTTTATCTACAATAATTACCGCTCCAATCATTGCCACTGTTAAAATTAGTCCGCCGACTAAAAATAAATAATAATATTTATTAAAAATTAACTGCCCGAAGTATGATACGGCGTCGCCCAACTGTGCAAAATTGCTATCTAAAATAACCGGTTTAATATCTGAAATGCCTTTAAACATAAAAATACATAACTCTATGCCTAAAATAACTAATAAAATAAGTGCAAAGATAGTATATTTTGTAAAAAGTTTTCTTTTTTCAGCTGTCCGCAGATTAATTAACATTACCACAAACAAGAATAGAACAGCCACTGCTCCAACATAAACAATTATTAAAACCATTGCTAAAAATTCTGCTTTTAACAATACGAAAATAGCTGCCGCATTAAAGAAAGCAAAAATCAGCAGCAACACAGAATATACAGGATTTTTTGCTAAAACTACTCCCATTGCAGCCAGCACTAATACCGTGCCAAATAAATAAAAAATTATCGCTTCTAACATTACCTTTCCACTTTCACTATTATTGTTCTTCCATTACCTATTAGCATTATCTATCCTACTTATAAACTGCCAATTCTTGCATTTTTTGTTTTAAGTAGTTTTCCCATCGCTCACCATTAGATAAAAGTTTCTCTTTGGTGTAATATAATTCTTCTCTGGTTTCTGTAGAAAATTCTACATTCGGAGTTTCAACAATGGCATCTACCGGACAAGCCTCTTCACATAAACCGCAATAAATACATTTTGACATATCAATATCGTATGAAATAGTTCTGCGGCTGCCGTCAAATCTTTTTTCAGCCATAATAGTTATTGCCTGTGCTGGACAAATTGCCTCGCATAATTTACAAGCAATACATCTTTCTTCGCCGTTTTCATAGCGTCTTAGCGCATGTTCGCCTTTAAATCTATAGCTTACCATAGATTTCTCATACGGATAATTAATAGTTACCGACTTTTTAAAAAGCATATACTTAGAGGTAAGTATAATCCCTTTAAAAATATCTATTAAAAGGAGAGATTTTAAAAAATCTACTATTCTTTGCATTCTATTGTTTTCCATTTTCTTCTCCTAATAAACCGCTGGAATATAGTTAATTGCTCTTAAAAGAACTGCTAAAAATACAAAAAACAGCAAACTTAAAGGAATAAATACCTTCCAGCCTAATCTCATAAGCTGATCATATCTGTATCTTGGCAGAATGCTCCGCAGCTGAATCATTAACCATAAACAAACAATTACTTTTAATACAAACCAAAAGAAACTTGGGATTAAATTTAAAGGCGCAATATCAAATAACGGAAGCCAGCCTCCTAAGAATAAAATGGTAAAAAACGAAGACATTAAAATCATGTTGGCATATTCCGCCAAAAAGAATAAGGCAAAAATAAAGCCGGAATATTCTGTATGATACCCTGCTACAATATCAGCCTCTGCTTCCGGTAAATCAAATGGATGGCGGTTAGTTTCCGCTACAATAATAATAAAAAATAAAATTGCTATTGGAAATAATTTAATAAAAAACCATAAATCCTGCTGCGCCAAAACAATTTTAGTCATATTAAGACTGCCGGTTAAAAGCACTACGCAAACAATTACCACACCCATAGCAATTTCATAAGAAATCATTTGCGAAGAAGAACGGATGGCTCCTAAAAAAGAATACTGCGAATTACTAGCCCAGCCTGCCATAATTATTCCGTAAACTGCTAAAGAAGACACTGCCAGCAAATACAGCACCCCAACATTAAGGTCGGCAAAAACAACTCCTTTTTCCACAGGAATTATAACCCAGCCAAGCAATGCTACTAAAAAAGTAATTACCGGAGCCAGCACAAAAATAAATTTATTAGCATTTGCTGGAAAAATCATTTCCTTAAGCAGCAGCTTAACCCCATCAAATATCGGCTGCAATAAACCTATAGGACCAACCACATTAGGACCTTTACGCCGAGCCACAAGACCGTGGATTTTTCTTTCCAGCCAAGTTAAATAAGCCACGCACATCATAATTACCACAATAATTATAATTGCTTTTATAAATACACTTACATAAGGCACGCCTGCTTCCGGCAATCCTGCAAGAGAAAAAAGCCAGGCGATGAATTCTTGTATCATATTAGAAAGATATAGCAGCATATTGTTTTCTCTTTATTAATTTATTCCGTGTTATTTTTTCATAAATAATTTCGTGCATTCTGCCATTTTAACAGAATTTTTACTGATAATATCAGTCCTGTAATAATTTTCTATTACAGATTTGATCTCGCCCGCCAAACTAGGAACAGCAGCACTGTTATTATTAAAGCTAGCCGCACTAAATTCGGCATTAAAATTAGGGTTGGCGGCAGCTATTTGATTCCGCAGATCTTCAAATGTTTCTACATGTAAATCAACATTTATATATTCAGCTAATTTTCTAATAATTTTCCAGCTTTCTTTAGATTCACCTACACTTGGAACCGCCTTATAGGCTCTTTGGAATCTGCCTTCTATATTTACATAAGTGCCGTTTTGTTCTAGCCATAAGTTAGACGATAAAACTACATCAGCTCTTGCCGCCCCCTTATCACCATGATGTCCCTGATAAACTACAAAAACATCCTGCGGAATGCTGTCAAAATTTATATTATCCACATTATTAAGCCACAAGAATTTAATATTTCTAGCTTTCATTGCCTCTATAATGCTGTTAGTATCAACTTTTTTATCTTGCGATACAAATCCTGCTTCCAATGCACTTAGCATGCCTGTTGAAGTATTTAGAACATTATAGCCGTTCCAGTCTTTTTGAATCATGTTATATTTAACCGCCACAGCCTTCGCCAGCGATATAACCTCAGCAGCATCATTGCCATAGAATGCACCCTGACCAAGAATAATCATAGGCTTTTTAGAAGATTTTAACTTCTTAACCCACTCATGCTTGCCATCAAGAATATCATTTAAAATTGCAATATTGTTTCCTAAATAATCATACTTATAATTGCCATCGTATTTATCGCCAATAACCGCAATTTCAAAACCGCCCTTTAAATATCTTTTGCGAAGACGGGCATTTAATACGGGAGCTTCAAATCTAGGATTAGAACCAACAATTAAACAGCTGTCAGCTTCTTCAATTCCCGTTATAGTTGTATTAAATAAATACGAACCCCTATCATTAGCATCAAAGTTTATGCCACCCCTGCAATCAAGGTTATCGCACTTAAGCGCATTAAATAATTTTTTCGTAATAAAGGCAGTTTCCACATCTACAAAATCACCCATAAGCGCAGCCACCTGACTGCCGTTCAGTGATTTCAACTTATCGGCAATAACTTTAAAAGCCTCATGCCATGAAGACTTGCTAAGGCGGGAATTAATTCTAACCATAGGCTGATCTAGCCTTTGAATTCTTAAGGCATCAACAATATATCTTGATTTATCGCCTATCCAGCTTTCATTAATTTCGTCATTAATTTTTGGCATAATCCGAAGCACTGCAAGCGTGCTTGCATCTACCTTAATATTAGATCCAATAGCATCCATAACATCAATGGTTTCAGTAGAGATTAATTCCCACGGACGCGCTTTAAAGGCATATTGCGAGTTAGTTAATGCACCAACCGGACAAACTTCAGCCAAATTCCCAGAAAGCTCACTAGAAAGGGCTTTAGATATATACATGCTGATCTCAGTATGATCACCCCTGCCCAATGCTCCCAGCTCTTGCACGCCGGCAATTTCTGTAGCAAAACGGATACATCTAGTGCAATGAATGCAACGGGTCATATAAGGGTCTATCAGCGGACCAAAATCTTTTTGTTCAACCGCCCGTTTAACCACATTAATGGCACTGTTATCTAATCCATAGCGATAGGTTTGATCTTGCAAATCGCATTCGCCGCCTTTATCACAAATAGGGCAGTCAAGCGGATGATTTACCAGCAGCATTTCTAAAACCATTTTTCTAGCTTTATGAATTGCTTCAGTTTCAGTTTGAATTTCCATACCTTCAGCAACTGTAGTAGCGCAAGACGGCACAAGTTTTCTTGAACCAGAAATTTCTACCATACACATTCTGCAGCTGCCAACCGATGGGAGCTTATCGTGATAGCAGAATCTTGGTATTTGGATTCCTAACTCGTCGCATGCTTGGATTATAGTTAATCCATCTTTTACTTCATTTTCTTCGCCATTAATAACAATTTTAGGCATAGAATATCCTCTTATATTTGTAAACTTTGTTTTATATCTTCTTTATAATGCTTTAAAAAGCCTTTCACAGCAAATACAGTTGCATCATTCAGTGCGCAGATGGTTGTGCCGAAAGTATCGTCCATAATGCGCTCTAGCAAATCTACATCTTTTGGCTGCGCTTCTTTATTTATAATGGAATTCATAATTTTAACCGCTGCCGCTGAACCTTCACGGCATGGCGTGCACTGTCCGCAGCTTTCATGATTATAAAAAGCAACAATATTTTTCATAGCCCGTAAAATTTCTACAGATTTATTAAAAACTATTACCGCCCCTGTTCCTAAACTGCTGCCTACGGCTTTCATACCCTCAAAATCCATAGTCAGTCTTTCGCACAAAGCAGCTGGAATAATTGGGGTGGAAGATCCGCCAGGAATAACTGCTAAAAAGTTATCCCAACCACCAATTACACCACCGCAGTGTGTATCTATTAATTCTTTAAAACCGATTCCTAATTTTTCTTCAACCACACAAGGATTATTCACAAATCCCGAAATGCAAAATAGTTTTGTGCCGGCTGCCTCTGCTACGCCCATAGATTTATACCAATCCGCCCCTCTTCTTAAAATAGTCGGCACAACAGCAATGGTTTCAATATTGTTAATTACTGTAGGATTAGCATAAAGTCCGCTGACAGCTGGAAAAGGAGGCTTTATTCTCGGAAAACCTTTTCTGCCCTCAAGGCTTTCTAAAAGAGCGGTTTCTTCGCCGCAAATATACGCACCTGCACCGAAGTGAATGTAAATATCTAAATCATACATTCCTAAGCAATTTTTACCTAACAAACCATTGGCATAAGCGTCGTCAATAGCTTTTTGCAAAGCTCTGGTTTCTTGAATAAATTCGCCGCGAATGTAAATATAACAAGCCTTAGCCTCAATAGCATAAGAGGAAATAATTGCGCCTTCTACAATTTTATAAGGCTCGTGGCGGATAATTTCTCTGTCTTTACAAGTTCCTGGTTCGCCTTCATCGCCATTAATTACTAAATATTTTGGACGAGGATCTTTTTTATTAATAAAAGACCATTTCATGCCAGTAGGAAACCCTGCGCCGCCGCGTCCTTTAAGCTGCGAGTTTTTTATTTCATTAATAATATAATCAGCACCTTTGCCTAGAATTTCTTTCAAATTACTAAAATCGCCAAGAGATTTAGCCACATCAAAGCTAACTCCTTTTGTTCCGTATAAATTATTAAAAACTCTATCGTTTTTTTCTAACATTAATAACCTCTATTATTGCAATCCGTATTCTATTCTTCAATTAAAGACTTACGGACAATAAATTTTTCCTCTAACGGCAAGCCTTGCTTAAGATTTGCCACCCGTTCCGCCAAACTTGCTTTAGTTGCTTCTTCCACAAAAACATCATTAATTTTCACAGCAATAGCGTTAGAGCAAGCTCCAAGACATTCTACTTTTTTAACACTAAATAAACCATCAGCTGAAACATCTTTATTTTTAGTTCCGGTAATTTCTTTAGCATGCTCGTATAGCTCATCGCTTCCTTTCATACAGCACACCACCGAATTACAGGTTTGAATTAAATATTTACCCACAGGCTTTAAATTATACATAGAGTAAAAATTAGCAACCTCAGCCACCGACATAACCGATACACCCAAATAATCTGCAACATAGGCAATAACATTTTCAGTTAAATAGCCGCCGTTTTGATTTTGCGCCATAGTTAAAAGCGGCATAATTGCACTAAATCTTTTACTTTCCGGATATTTTTTAAGGGTATCCTGTGCTAATTTTTTATTTTCTTCACTAAAACTAAATATTTCTAGCATTTTTCTTTAACCTATTTTTTACTCAACCCATTTGCTATCTATCTATTTCACCAAAAACCACATCCAAACTGCCTAGAATGGAAGATAAATCTGCCAGCTGATAGCCAACGCCAATCTGTTTAATTGCCTGCAGATGTGCAAAACCATTTGAGCGCAGTTTCGCCCGATAAGGCTTATTTTTTCCTTTTGATACTAAATATACCCCAAATTCTCCCGTAGGAGTTTCTACAGGAACATATACTTCACCCTCTGGAACATAGAATCCTTCAGAGAAAAATTTAAAATGATGAATTAAAGATTCCATAGATTCTTTCATAGCAGCGCGCGGAGGCGTAGTAAATTTATAGTTATCTGTTTTAACTAAGCCTGCAGGCATATGCAGAATACATTGTCTAATAAGTTTTATACTTTCGTAAACCTCGCCGATGCGAACTAGGAATCTGTCATAAGCATCGCCATGCGTGCCAACTATTACATCAAAGTCTAGTTTATCGTAAATTTCGTAAGGCTGTGCTTTTCTTAAATCCCAAGCTACGCCAGCCGCCCTAAGGTTAGGACCGGTAAAGCCAAAATCTAAGGCTTGGTTTTTATCTACCTTGCCGATATTAACCGACCGCTGTTTAAAGATTCTATTATCAACCACTAAATCCATAGCGTCTTTAAAATCTTTTTCAAACTGATAAGTCCATTCTTGAATTTTTGCCGTTAATCCCTCAGGTAAATCTATAGCTACCCCGCCCACGCGGAAGTAGTTAGTGTGCATTCTTGCCCCAGTGGTTGCCTCAAAAAATTCCATAATTTGTTCGCGGGATTCAAAAGCCCATATCATTGGCGTCATCGCCCCAGCGTCCATAGCCTGAGCTCCTAATCCAAACAAATGCCTAGAGATTCGGCTTAATTCTAAAAACAAAACTCTAATATATTTTGCCCGCTCTGGAATTTCTAGCTGCAGTAATTTTTCAGCAGCCAATACCCAAGCATGCTCGTAGTTAATTGGCGAAACATAGTCTAGCCTATCAAAAAAAGGAATATTCTGCGTATAAGTTTTATGCTCTATAAGTTTTTCTGTGCCGCGATGCAGCTGCCCTACATGAGGCTCAACTCTTTTTACAAGCTCGCCGTCTAATTCTAAAACCATTCTTAGCACCCCATGTGAAGATGGATGCTGGGGTCCAAAATTTAATGTTGTTGTTCTAACTTTTATCTCTTCAGACATTTAAAATCCTATGAAATCTAATTTAATCTTTAATTAGATGCTTTTACATAAAACATCTTTTATTCAGCTTTTGCCTTTTTGTTTAAAAAATTGAAAGTATCAGTTTTAACCTCATCAATCCAAGGATTATTAGAAGAAAAATCTCTATAATCTTGAGTAAGTCTAACCGGTTTATACATTACCCGCTGATATTCTTCATTAAATTCTACCTCTACAAAACCGCTAAGGGGGAAATCTTTCCGCAGAGGAGCTCCTTCAAAGCCGAAATCAGTTAAAATTCTTCTTAAATCTTTATGACCGCCGAAATATATACCGAACATATCGTAAACTTCTCTTTCCAGCCAATCGGAATTAGTATAAATATCGGTAAGGGAATCTACAATAAAGTCTTCAGAGATATTAATTTTAACTTTCAACCGCAAATTATTAGCTAAACTTAACAATAGATAAACCACCTCAAACCGCTGGTCTCTTTCAGGATAATCAACCGCTGCAATATCAATCAGCTGCTTAAATAAAAATTTAGAATTATCTTTCAGTTCTTTAAAAACTTTTAAAACACTTTCTTTTTGAATAGTTATTTCAGCTTCATTATTAATAATTGCAGCTTCTACAATAGAATCGCCTAGCTTGCTTTGCAATGCAGCCTGCATTTCTTCTAATTGTTTTACTTTTTCTTCACTAGGAATATAAAAAGAAGGCATAGATGTTATCTCCAAAGTTTTCCAGTTCTTTTAATTTTTTTCTGCAATTGGAAAAGCCCATATAACAAAGCCTCTGCAGTTGGCGGACAACCCGGCACATAAACATCTACAGGTGTAATTTTATCGCAGCCTCTTACTACCGAATACGAATACGAATAATATCCGCCGCTATTAGCGCAAGACCCCATAGATATTACATATCTTGGTTCAGCCATTTGATCGTAAACTCTGCGGTAAGCAGGTGCCATTTTATTGGTAAGCGTTCCTGCCACAATAATAACATCTGACTGTCTAGGGCTAGGACGAGGCATAGACCCGAATCTATCCAGATCATATCTTGCCATATAGCCGTGCATCATTTCAATGGCGCAGCAAGCCAAGCCGAAAGTCATTGGCCATATGGAGTTTGCGCGAATCATATTAACCACAGTATCTATTTGTGCTGTAAAAAAACCTGATTTCTGCGAATCGTTCTGTTTTAAAATGGCATCTTGGTTTTGCCCATCAAGAAGATTTAATCCCATTGCAATGCTCCTTTTTTCCATTCATAAATAAAGCCTAACCCTAGCATAAACAAGAATAAAAGCATCGAGTAAAATCCTACATTGTTTAAAGACGAAAAAGATACCGCCCACGGATACATAAATATAATTTCTATATCAAAAATAATAAATAATACTGCTACTAAATAAAACCGCACATCAAACTGTTTGGTAGCGTCTTCTATAGCATCAAAGCCGCATTCATAGGCAGATACTTTATTAGGATAAGGATTTTGCGGAACAATAAAATAAGAGGCAAGCAATGCCATTGCCATAATTCCTAACGCTATAATAATAAAAAACAGCACGGGGAAATATTCAAACATATAAGCAGTAGAAATATTAGCTACTTCCATTTTACTCTCACAATTTGTAATTAATATTGTGGTATTATAGCTCAAAAAAGCCTTTGTGTAAAGCGTTTTATGCCTATTATTGTTAAAATAAATTGACAATAAATAGTAATTATTTAATAATTAATTGTGGGCGTAGCAACCCATATATTTACGACTACGGATAGAGCCTACTCCGTTAATATATGGCTCTTTTTCTCATATATTATTATATATGGGCGGGAGAGCAGAGAATACAACACCCTTGTGGAAATAATCTCGCTCTCCTAGTCGTAGAGTTGCTAATCTCCCGCCCTAAATATAATTATATTAGAAAGAGGTGCAGCAATGGCAAGACAATTTGATAGATTTAACAAACTGTATTCTATAGGTAAATTATTTAATAAAAGATTTAGCAAAACCGAACATCATGCTTTAAGTATAATTAAAAAAACATTTGAAAAGCCCTCGTCATGCCATTGAAAATGGCATGACAATTGCAGCAGATACTATATTAATCTTGCTTATGGATAATTTTTTGCTCACGCAATAAATTTTCTAAAGAAGAATCGCTAGGTTTTGCCATACTAGAGGCAGTTCTATAAGACCAATTAACCTCAACTTCTCTTTTTACCTTCATTAAATAATTGCTCATAATTTCATCATATTCATTAATATACCCTTCCATCGCATTTTTTTGATATATTTCATTATGCGCAAAAGCCGGCAACGGGAATCTTGGTTTCTTGTCAGGAATATTATAAGGAAATCCTAAGCATAACCCTACAAGAGGAAAAACATATTCCGGCAGTTCTAAAATTTTAGAAACTCCGGCAATATTATTGCGAACCGCCCCAATTGCTGTTGCCCCTAAGCCTTGCGATTCCGCCGCAATAATTGCTGCCCCCATAGCAATGCCGGCATCAAATGTTGCGGTAATAATTTTATCCATTGGGTTTTCTAAATTCTGCTGCATGCTATTTTTTTTGGCAGCCAGATGAGTTTTATATAAATCTGCCACAAAAACTAAAAATACCGGCGCATCTTTAATATGCTTCTGATTCCCTGAAAGCTCGGCAATAATATCTTTTTTAACCTTATCGCGCAAAACAATTACACTAATATCTTGATTATTATTAGAAGTAGGCATTGCTTGTGCTGAAAGCAGAATATTATCTAAAATTTCATCGGGAATATCTTTATCTATAAAACTTCTAATTGATCGATGGTTTTGAATGATTTTAATTACATTGCTCATGATGATTTTCCTTTTTCGTCATACCGTTCTGCGACACGGTATCCATTTTTGTAAAGTATTAAAACTGCAATTTGTTTTTGTATAATAACCTTATAGATGCCGTATCGCAGCACAGCATGACGGTAATTTTTTAACTTATTTTATTTAATAGTTCCAACAGCTTAGAAATTTTTTCTAAAATTTCTTTATGCTGTCCTTGAAAATTCGCCACTACTTCGGCGTTAGCTTTAGCCATAAATTGCTGATTGCCAAGCGAGGCATCAATTTTTGCTGCTTCTGCCTGCAGTTTATCTATTGATTTTTGAATCCGCATTCGCTCTGCTACCATATCAATAACATCTCCTAAAGGCAAACCAATTGTATAACCGTCCAGCACATCTAAAATATAATCTGATGGAAGTTTGCTTTGCGAAGAAATATTTTCCAGTCTGGCAACTTTTTTTATAACCTCAAGATTATCCAGCACATAGGCTGGCAATTTATCGCCCTCAAAAGCAAGACGCAGAAACAACGCCGGCGAAATATTTAAATCTACACGAATGCTTCTAATTTTAGAAATTAAATTAACAACTTTTTCAGTATTTTGAATGCTTTCTTCGCTGAAACCAAAATTAAGCTGCGGAAAATTTTCACGAGCGATAACAAGAGAACTATTCTTATGAAGATTCTCAAACAAATACTGCGAAATAAAAGGCATAATCGGATGCAGAATTTTCAGCATTTTATCAAAAACAAACCCCATAGTCTGCTGGGTTTCTATTTTAGAATTACTATCGCCTTCAACATAAAGAATCGGCTTGCTTAGCTCTATATACCAATCACAGTAAGTTCCCCAAATAAACTGATAAATGCTAGCTGCTGCCTCGTTGAATTTTAAACCATTAAACGCTGCATCAACCTGCTTTTGCAGTTCTTCTAGTTTAAACAATACCCATTTGTTAACATCCATAACAACCTTTTGCGGGTTGAAATCTTCCGCAAACACCATGCCATTGCTATGGCAGAACTTGTAAGAATTCCAAATTTTTGTAACAAAGTTGCGGTAGCCCTCAATGATTTGTTCACTTAGGCGAATATCTCTGCCCTGCCCGCTATAAGCAGTTAGGCTGAATCTTAGGGCATCTGTGCCATATTTGGCAATAATATCTAGGGGATCAATAACATTGCCCTTAGATTTAGACATTTTCTGCCCGCGTTCATCGCGGATAAGCGCGTGCATATAAATTTTTTTGAAAGGGACATCTTTCATAAAATACATGCCCATCATAATCATACGCGCCACCCAAAAGAAAATTATATCAAAGGCGGTAATTAAAACATCGCTGGGATAGTATCTTTTTAATTTTTCTGTATTTTCTGGAAATCCCATAGTTAAAAAAGGCCATAGGCTTGAGCTGAACCAAGTATCTAATACATCTTCATCTTGAGTTATGCTAAAATCTGTCTTAAAATGTTCCGCAGCTTTCTGCTTTGCTTCTTCCATAGATTCCGCTACAAAAATTTTAGTCTCGCCATTTTTTCCCTCAGCATAGTAAATAGGAATCCGATGCCCCCACCACAACTGCCGTGAAATACACCAAGGCTGAATATTATTCATCCATTCAAAATAAAGATTTTCCCAATTTTGCGGCACAAATTGTATTTTGCCCTGCTGGACAACATTAATAGCATCTTTCGCTAACTCACTGGCATTTACAAACCACTGCTTAGCAAGGAAGGGCTCAATTACCGAGTTCGACCTATCGCCATAGGGAACACTAAGCAGATGATCTTCAGTTTTTTCAAGAAGATCCTTATGGGTTAATTCTTCTAAGAGTTTTTTACGGGCAGAGGCGGTAGACAGCCCTACAAATTCCGGCAGCACATTGTCATTTAATGTGCCGTCTTTATTTAAAATGTTGATGGATTCCAGATTATTTCTTCTGCCAACCTCAAAATCGTTAAAATCGTGGGCGGGCGTAATTTTTACCGCCCCGCTGCCTTTAGACATATCGGCATAATTATCGGCAATAATTTTTATTTTCCGACCAACTACAGGAATAATAACCTCTTTGCCGATAAGATTTTTATACCGCTCATCTTCAGCATTTACTGCAACTGCTACATCGCCGAAAATAGTTTCCGGACGGGTAGTTGCCACTGAAATATAATTTTGCGTATTATCTATATAATATTTAAGATAATACATTTTGCCTTTAACTTCTTTATTTTCAACTTCTAAATCAGAAACCGCAGTTTGCAGCTGAGTATCCCAATTAACCAGCTTATAATCTTGATAAATCAGCCCGTCTTCATAAAGAGTTTTAAAAGCATGATAAACGCCCCGTTGACTTTGCGAATCCATCGTAAAAGCTAAATAAGAGAAATCTGCTGAAGCTCCCATTTTTTTGATTTGCTCGATAATTCTGCCGCTAGAGTGCTCTTTCCATTCATATACTTTCTCTATAAAAGTTTCGCGCCCAATATCTTGTCTTTTAATGCCTTGCTGCGCTAATTGTTTTTCTACAATTACCTGCGTGGCAATACCCGCATGATCTACCCCTGGCTGCCATAGGGTATCAAAACCTTTCATGCGTTTATAGCGGATAAGAACATCCTGCAAAGTAGTAACCAGCGCATGCCCCATATGTAAATATCCGGTTACATTAGGCGGCGGCATAATTATGCTGTAGGGAATTTTTGCCGGATTATTTTCAGCATAATAATTATGCTCTGCAATATTGCGCAGAACATATTCCTCTACCTCAACCCACGAATAATGTTTGTTTTCTAACATGTTTTAATCCAAGTTTTTTTGATCCGATATGTCTTTAAATAAATAATACTCTTTAACCTCTAATGATAAGTTAAAGAGTATCGCTGCTTAAATTCCTGCTAATCTTAGCTTTTATCTATAATAAGTTCTGTTAAAAGATTTGCGCTTATTTTTCTTTGTTATTCTTGCACCCATGCCTATATTGGCTTTGCGCAGCCTTCTGCCGCTTAGTATTTCTTCTTCCTCATCGTTATAATCGCGGGGATTTCTTCTAAAATGGCTTTCTCTGTTGAAATAATTAGAATTTTCGTCTGCCTCGCTGATGTTTTCGCTGTATCTTCTAACACTGCTGTAAGAAGGTTCACCCTCAGGCATTCCTCTATTCTGCAAAGATTCCTTAACCACCTTATGCACAATGCGGTCAATATTTAAATCCAGCCATTGAGCGATTGAAGGCATAACCGCGCCAAGAATCATCTCCTCTAATTCTTCATCAGCCGGCACTTCAGGCTTAAAGTCTTCATAGGCAAAAGGCAGATAGCTGTTAGGATTCTGTCTGTCATCTTCTCTTCTTTCGTAGCCGTCATCTTCATAGTCATCGTAATCATCTTCTCTATCATCATAATAGTCTTCATCATCTTCTTCATAATAATTTCTATCATTAAGATTACTTTTCTGCACATGGCTTTTCTTATCAAAACCATTAGAAAGTCTTTCATCTAAAAAAGACCGCAGGCGAGAGGCAATATTTTCGTTGATTTCGCTTTTAATATTATTTAAGCCGGAGTTTCTTTTTTTATTCACAATGCCCGAGATATCTCTCTCCAGCATTTTATCAATCTCTCTTTTTCTTTGCATATTTTGAATTTTTAATTTCGGTAAACTACTGCTGCCATTATTCATTCTTGTATTCCTTTAAAAAGAAAATTTTTCTGCTGCGCTAAAATTCCCTGAGATAGGAGCAGCCGTATGTCTGCCATATTTCAGCACCAGTTTATTATCAATTACTTTCGCATTAATAATTTGCGAGAGGTTGTTTTCACGAAGGATTCCAGTTAAATCTACCTTATAGTTCAGCAGCTGCAGAATTTCATTAGGAATTTCTGCAAAAGCACCTTCAAAAAACACGCGGTTGAACTGATGCACTAAATTCAAATTTTTAACTGAAGATTCATACAGTTCTACATTAGGAATTCTTAGTTTTTTGATGGTAGCCTGCGCCTGATTAAACAGGTCGGCATCTTCCTCAATGGCAATTACCCGGTTAACCATCTTAGAAATAACCGCACTGCCGTAGCCAATGCCTGCGCCAATTAAAAGAACAATATCGCTGGATTTAAAATTAGCCATTTCCATCATATTGCCAAGTGTCGAAGCATCTAGCAGAAACCGATTTTTTGCATAGGCAATGCAGCCGTCGCTGCCGGCAATTTGCGAAAGACCGCCTTTTAAAAAAATTCCCCGATTATAATTAACAACTGCATTAATTACTTTTTCATCGCGGATATTATTCATAAGCAACTGATTAATAATAATATCGCTATTATATTTTTCTTCTTTTTCTAAAACCACAGACATGCAACACACTCTTAAAATAAAACTTTATTCATTATATACTTTTTTCTATATTATGTATAGATTTTTTATCAACTGCTCTCTTGTAAACGGTATTTTTTTATGATACTCAGCCGTAAACATCTTAAAAAAATGATTCAAAACATTAAAAGATTCGGCAATATTTTCTGCGGTAATTGCAGATTTCATATCTTTAAACAATGCTGGAATCAAAAACAACTTATCATGGTAAGGCAGCCCTACAGCCCGGCACACTGCTTTCCCAGTTTTTGGGGAAATATAATAAAGGTCATCGCTAGTATGGCTGACCGCACATTTTTCTAAATCTAAGCCAATGCCAATTTTTTCTAAAAGTTTAAGCTCCCACTGAATGTAATATCTAATAAAGTCTTCCTTCTGCAGAACAACTATAGTGCTTTTAGATAAATTATAGAAATCTTCATCAACCTCTTTTTCGGGAATAAATTCGGCAATCAGCTCACAGATGCTTGCCAAAGCCAGCAGCTTATTTTTATTGAAGAGAATTTTATAAAGATAAGATTCCTCCATTTCAACTTTTAAAAAACCCAAAGATTCTTCAGAACGATAGCTTTTTTGAAACTTTAAAATATTGCCGATTTCCAGCAGCGATTTATTTTTCTGCGCCATGCCGCCCTTTAAAATACCTTTCTGCAACCCATGATTCTTAGATAGAATGCTTAAAATTAAACTGCTTTCGCCATACTTAAATTTAGCAGCAAGAATCCCTTCGTCAGTTATATTCATGATTTAGCCTTGAAAAAATTTTTTCATCAACTTTTACATATAAAAATAAGTTGACTCTTTTACCGAACTCTTTCTGCATATCTGCCATTGCTTCTATGCGAATCTGTTTAATTTTCTCGCCGCCTTTTCCTAAAATCATGCCTTTATAATTAGCTTTTGCTACAAAAACTGTTTGATGGACAGTAATTAAGTTATCGCCCTCTTCCCACTTATCTGCGGCTACTGTAATTTGATACGGCAGTTCTTGATGCAAATGCTTATAAATTTTTTCCCTTGTAATTTCTGCGGCAAGCTGATACAAAGGCAGGTCTGAAATTTGATCTTCTTCATAAAACCAATTATCGTGCACGGCATTGTTTGCCAAATAAATAATAATATCCTGCAAGCCTTTTTTCTTAAGGGCAGATACCATAAAAAATCTGTCAAATTTCTGCGAATCTTCTATATTACCAAGCATTTCTAAAAGTTTTTCTTTTTTAATTAAATCTACCTTATTAAAAATAAAAATAGTTTTTTTATGAGGCGGAATTTTTTTAATAATATCTTCTGTATATTTAGTGATTCCCTTTTGCGAATCTACCATTACCGCTATGATATCTGCCTCTTCTATTTGTGAAAAAGAAATATTCAGCATTTCCCTGTCAAAATCTCGCTTTGGCGTGAAAATTCCAGGAGTATCGATAAAAATTATCTGCGAATCTTCAACCGTATGAATTCCTAAAATCTTGAATCTTGTGGTTTGCACTTTGTGCGAAACAATAGATATATGAGAATCTAAAACAGCATTCACAAGTGTAGATTTTCCAGCATTAGTTTCTCCTATCAACAGCACGAAAACGCTTTTTTTCTTACCCATTTAATAATCCTAATAATAATTATATATATAAATTTTGAGAGTTTTTTAGTTAAAATTAGAAATTAGATAACCAGTATATGAGTGCAAAAATGACACTATCTTAACCAAAAAAACAAAACTTTCTAAATAATAATAGCGAAAATTAAGGCTACTAATCAAGGAAATTGCTAAGTATTATAAAAAATAAAAAATCAGCAAATAAGAGTTGTTAATCTTTATTTTATTTGCTATCATAATATTAAATGATTCATAATTAATTAACAAAAAATATAAAAGGGGCACAAGAATGGAAACATTTGGAGAAAGAATCGATTACTTAGTAAGAAAATTAGGCGGAAAAACTAAAGCAGCTAAAGAGCTTAATATTTCCACAGAACAAATTAGAAGATGGATAAAAGAGGTATCTGATCCAGCTTTTTCTAAAATGCAATTACTATGCCAGCTAACTAACTCTAATTTAGATTGGCTTGCTGGAAACACCAAAGAAAGGGAAAGAACTAAATAATTAATCAGTTAATATTGTTTGATTTGTTATACCGTCTGCGGCACGGCATTTATTTGCAGCAATACGCGGCTTAATATTTATTGTTTGTGTAATAATCTATAGCTGCCATGTTGCAGACGGTATAATAATTTATTTAACTTTAATAAATTTATTTCATTTTTGTAGAAAAAATTCTTGCAATATAAAAAAATATATAATATAAATATATAGAATGTTTTAGGTAAGATATTTTTTTGCCGATAGATTAATGATTTTTTTGTAAGCGCAATTATTACTTAAAAAGTTTTATATAGTTTGTTTTAAATATTTAATTTTGACCCCATCGTCTAGTGGTCTAGGACGACGCCCTTTCACGGCGTAAACACGAGTTCGAACCTCGTTGGGGTCGCCACTTCTTATATAGATTTATGGTAATTTTATTATGAAATTTCTAAAATATGTTATAATCTTCGCCTTGCTAACATCTATTATTACTATTTTATATCCTTTTTTATGGAATTTATATATTTATCCAGTTTTTCATGTTAAAGTAATTTCTGCTTTAGCCTTTATATTTGTTTATCTAATTCTATTAGGAATTTTCTCTTATTTGTTAAGCTATAAATTAGCAAATAATTTCAAAAAGTTTTTATCTTTTTTTATATTTATTTTTGTAAATGCTATGATATTTTCTTACTTCATTTGGTTATCCTAAATAAAAAATAAACATTTGTTTTAAGCCTGACTAATCATATTCTCGCTCATATCGTATCTTTGTTTATATATATTATTTTTTAGTTTGTATTATCGCTTAAATTCTTTATTCTGCTTTAACAACCCACCGGACAATAAAGTAAGAAAGGAAATATAAAATCAGCAAAATTCCTGCCACAACAACTTGCGACAGCACATCTGGCGGAGTTAGAATCGCTCCGGCTACAAAAGCTAAAACAATAGCATATTTAGAAAATTTTAGTATCATTTTTTCATCAATAATATTAAATAATGCTAAAATAATCAGCAAAACTGGCAGCTGAAAAGCCAAACCAAAAGCAAACATCATATTTAGCACTAGGCTGATATATTCTGAAACTTTCGGCAAAAAAATAGTATCAGAGGTAAGTGATATTCTAATAAAAAAATCCCATACTACATTAAAAGCTATAAAGTAAGTAAATGCGGCTCCTAGAAAAAATAAAGCTGGAATAAGTATCAGCAAAAGCATAGATATTTTACGCTCCCGCTTTGAAAATACCGGCAGCAGATAAACAAAAAGCAGCAGTAAAAAAAATGGGAAAAATAAAATCAAGCTAATGTAAAATGCCAGCATTATGTATGTGCTAAAAACTTCAGTTATAGCAGTGGTAAAAAGGTCGCTTTTAAGGCTGTATTTAAGCAAAACATCTTGCAAAGGCTCTGCAAAAAATTGATAGATTTCTCTTGAAAAATAAAAGCAGATTCCAAAAAGCGTTGAATAAATAACTATACTAATGATTAAAAATCTGCGTAAATCACTGATATGCTCTTGGAAAGATTTTCTTAAGAATTTTTTTGAAACAGATTTCATACTTTTATCTTGATATTGCTTACAAAGTTGATTTTATTATGCGTATGCTATCGGTTAATTATTTTTTGTAATTTGATTCTTCGGCAATTTAATTTTACCAATATTTTTAAAACCGCCGCTTGATTTTCTTTTTAAAGGCTGCATTTGTGAGGGTTCCGCTTTTTTAATATCTTTTTTATCAATAACATAAAATTCTTCAATTTTAAATTCTTCTAAAGTTAAACTTTGATCTAATTTATCTTTAGTTTCTGTTATTAAGGAATTAAAAAAGCGAATCATATCACGGACTGCCCTAACAATTCTAGCAAAATCTGATGGCTTTAAACAAATAAAAGACACAATAATAATTACTAAGAATTCAAACCAGCTAATGCCAAACATAATTTAATACTGCTTTTGAAATATTTTGAAGATTATTGTTCATATTTATTTAATTATCGCTTGTGGCAGGGAAGACTTGCTAAAAGTGCTGACAAAACAATCTAAACCCTGTGCTTTTAAGTTATTGCAAAAAGATTTTGCTTCAGCACTGTTATTAAAACTAGGGTAAGCTATACCGCTTGTTGTTTTTGCCACACTGATTCTATAGTTTATATTTGCGCCTCCATTTGAATTTTCTACAAAATAAAAAGTTGCTCCGGCTAAAGCACTTTTATGGGCATTGCGCAAACGAAGCAACCTTTCCGGCATTTCATCTTGTCTTGGCGTAGAATAAATTGTTACAAGCCAAACTGTTTGTTCAGCTATTGCTGGAGTAATACTTTGTTGAGTATTAGCAGAATTTTGCGGACTATTTACATTGTTATTGCTCGCCAATGATTCCGTTGTTCCGCTGCCGCTAGCTCTGTTTTGTAATGTGTCGTTGTTAGATGCCGCAGTTTCCTGCGAATTGCTTTGTAAATCTGAACTGCTGCTATTATTAGCCGCCTTAGATTCACCTGCTGCTACATTATTTTTTAATAGTTTGGTTAAATCGGTATCTTTTTTATTAGAAGGTTTCTGCGATTTCTCAAATTCTCTTTGAAGCATTTCATCTTCATCTCGAGGCGTATTTTTTGAGACTACCCCCATAGGAATTTTAGTATTATCTTCATCAAGGGCAACTATTCTATTTTGTAATTCTTCTTTCGATGCTGCAAAAGGATTATTATTTGCAATAGCTTGATTTTCATTTAAAATAATCGGCTCTTTTTGCGAATACATGCTGTAATAAGGAGTTTTAAAAATTAAGAATATCGCAAAAAGCGAAATTAAAAACATAAAGATAAAAACGAATCCCCTAATTATCATAGAAACAGCTTCGCGGGATTCTAAATTTTTAGTTCCTCTCATTAAGCTAGCTCTGCCGCCAAGTGAAGTTAAATCAATAAACTGTCCCCCCTCTGGAATTTTTTTACTCTTTCTTGGTGCTGCCGGATGATTCCTAGAATCCATATCTTTCATAGAAGGATTTAAAAAATCTTCTCTGTCTCCAATGAACTCATCTTCGGTATAATCTTCTTTTTTATTGAAAAAATTATTCATGTATTTACATCTTTTCTTTAATATTGACTCCTAAGCACTGCAGCATATTTTTAATACAAATAGAAACAGCCTTAATTAAAGATAACCTAGCAATAGTTAATTTTTCGTTATTTTCAATAATAAATCTTAAGCTGCCATCTTCGCGTCCGGCATTCCATAACAAATGGAAATTAGAAGCTACTTCCATTAAATATAAATATATTCTGTGGGGATCATTATTATTTAATGCACCTTCCATGAATTTCGGCAGTTTTAGTGTTGACTTCAATAGTTTAATTTCTTTAACATCTGTAAGGAGTTCAAAATTTATGTTTTTCAAATCATCGGCGGTAATATTCATGGCAGTTTTAGCATTTTCTAAAACCGAATTGATTCTTGCATAAGCATACTGAATATAAAATACAGGATTATCAAGAGTCTGCTGGTTGGCAATATCTACATCTAAATCAAGCGCTACATCATTTTTGCGGGTTATCATCATAAATCTGAAAATATCTTTGCCGACCGCACTTACTAAATCTGTTAAAGTAATAAAATTGCCTGCCCGTTTAGACATTCTAAGCGGCTTGCCATTATCTAGCAAATTAACTAGCTGGCTTGAGATAACTTGCAGTTTTACCTTGCCGCCGCTAATAGCCTCAACTGCAGCTTCTACTCTTTTTATATAGCCAATATGGTCGGCACCCCAAATGTTAATCAGCTTGTTAAAGCCTCTTTGGATTTTATCGTTATGGTAAACAATATCGTTAGCATAATAAGTGCGTTCACCGTTAGCTTTTTCTAAAGCTCTATCAGTATCATCACCATAGTCTGTAGTTTTAAGCAGCCTTTGTTCACGAGGTTTATAATTTGCAACATCAACTCCCTTAGGAGCTGGCAGCGTGCCAATGTAAATAATGCCGCGAGCAGTTAAATCTTTAACAATTTTTTCATAAGCACTATCCGTAGCAATAGTTTTTTCCGATGAGAATATTTCCTGCTTAATATCTAAAAGTTCTAAGCCTTCACGAATTAACACCATCATGGCATTTACGGCATAGTCTTTAAAATAGTTATTCCGCTCGGCAGCATCTGCCAAAAGCCATTTATCACCTTCAGCCGCAATCAGTTTTTTGGCGGTATTTATTAGATAATCACCGGGGTAAAAATCTTCGCCTTTTTCTAAACCGCCTACTTTATCTAGCAGTTCAGCATAGCGGTAATAAAGTGAATGCGCCAGAATATCTATTTGATTGCCGGCATCGTTAATGTAATATTCTTTAACCACTTTATAGCCGAAAAATTCATAAATAGAAGCTATAACATCGCCTAAAACAGCGCCCCGCCCATGCCCCACATGCAGTGGTCCTGTAGGGTTAGCTGAAACATATTCTACATTTACGCGCACACCCTTGCCAATATTAGTTCTGCCGAAGTTTTCTTTTTCTGTTAAAATTTGCTGCAAGAAGCTATACCAAAAAGAATTCTTAAAAATAATATTTATGAATCCTGGTTTAACAATATCTACGCTGAAAACCTCAGGAAGTTTCTCAATCTCTGCCTTATAAATACCAGCCAATTCTAATGGTGAAAGTTTAAATATTTTACATAAAGCCATTGCCACATTAGTAGAAATATCGCCGTAATCTTCATTCTTAGGAGTTTCTACAGTAAAATCTGGCAGATTTGCTATATTCATGCCCTCCTTTTTATACAGATTATGCGTTATTTCCAAAATTTTATTAGAGAATACTTTATAAAAATCCACTTTACACCTATGATAAAAAAATTTATTATATATTATAATATATTATTATATAAAAAATAAAGCATTTATTAATGGTTAAGAATAATTTTAAAATATCAATTTCACAAAGTGCTGTTGCTAAACTTAAGGAAGTATTAGCTAAAAAAACTAGCGGAACTTTTTTAAGAATAGTAGTCAGCAGCGGCGGCTGTGCTGGATTTAGCTCATCATTTAAGCTAGATACTAATCTTGAAGATGATGATGTAGAAATTAGTCAAGACGGCATTAAAGTTGTAATCAACAAAATGATTGCCGAGTTCATTAAAGACGCCGAATTAAACTATATTACCAGCAATTTAAGCTCTTTTTTTAGGCTGGATGTTAAACAGGCTACTGAAAACTGCTCTTGCGGCAGCTCTTTTAATATATAGGAGGCACAGTGCATATAGCTACTTGGAATGTAAATTCTTTAAAAACTAGAGTAGATATTATTAAAGAGTGGCTTACTGCTAATCCTGTAGATTTTCTTTTACTGCAAGAAATTAAAGGCGAAAATGAGGAAATTTTTAAAGAATTTGAAAGTTTAGGCTATAAATCTTACTTCCATCTGCAAAAAACTTATAATGGCGTGGCAATTCTAGCAAAAAATGAATGCAAGGTTATTAACAAAAATCTTCCCAACTTTGAAGATGCACAAGCAAGATTTATTGAAGTTGAACATAAAAATATTCATATTTTAAATGCCTATATGCCTAACGGCAACCCTATTATCAGTGAGGATAATAAGTTTGCTTATAAAATATCTTGGCTCAACCATATGTATTTATATCTGCAAAGTTTAATAGAAAATAATATCGATTTTATTCTAGCGGGAGACTTTAACATTGCTCCTTATGATATTGATGTTTACTCTGTGAAAGCCTTTGCAAACGATGCTTTAACCTCTAAACCTGCTAGGGATATTTATTTTAAAATGCTAAATCTAGGACTTTTAGACAGCTTAAGATTTAAAAATCCTAACACTAAAAATTTATTCACTTGGTGGGATTACCGCAACGCTGGTTTTGCTAAAGATGATGGCGTTAGAATTGACCATATTTTACTTTCCCCCCGTTTAGCTGATGGTTTTGTTGATTGCTTTGTTGATAAAGTTCCAAGACTAAAAGACAAACCTTCCGATCATACTCCGGTTATTTGTAAAATAGATTTTAATTAAATAACTTTTTTTGTTGTTTATATATATACAACAAGTAAAAATCATAACTATAAAACTTCAATTATCTAGCCAGCCAGCCTCCATCAACAGCTATCACATAGCCATTAACATAATCTGAAGCCTTAGATGATAGAAAAATTGCCGTTCCTACCAGATCTTCAATTTTACCCCAGCGACTAGCTGGAATTCTAGCCAGAATTTCGTCATTGCGTTTGCTATCTGCCCTTATTGGAGCCGTATTGTTGGTTTCTATATATCCTGGTGCAATGGCATTAATTTGGATATTAAATTCTGCCAATTCATTGGCAAAAGCCTTAGTAAGCCCTGCTACACCATGTTTTGAAGCTGTATAGCTAGGAATAAATTTTCCGCCTTGAAATGAAAGCATAGAAGCAATATTAATAATTTTACCCCCGCCTTGTTTTTTCATATGCTTGGCAGCTTCACGGCTGATATAATAAACCGCATTTAAGTTAATATCTAAAACCGCCTGCCAATCTTCATTTTTACCTTCTAAGATTGGACTTCTTCTAATTGTGCCGGCATTATTAATAACGATATCAATTTTACCCATTTTTTCTACACAGCTATTAGCAATTGCACAGGCATTTTCTACTTTAGAAAGGTCAGTTTTATGAAAGGCAATTTTTCTGCCTAGTGCCTCTACCTCTTTACGCATATTTTCAACATTATTATCATCATACACGGGAATAAATAAATATGCTCCTGCTTTAGCTAAACCCATAGCTAAAGCATTGCCAATTCCCATATTGCCGCCGGTTATCATGGCAACTTTATTTTTTAAACCGAATAAATTTTCTATCATAATCATCTCCTGATTGTTATTTTATCTTAGCTTATCCATAGGGATAAAATCCATATCTGTAAAATCTTGATTTTCACCCGCCATCGCCCAAATAAAAGTATAGGCGGCTGTGCCGCAGCCACAATGAATAGACCAACTAGGCGATATAATTGCCTGCTCGTTAGAAATCAGCAGATGCTTAGTTTCCGTAGGATCACCCATAAAATGAAAAACCCTAGCATTTTCCTGGAAGTTAAAGTAAAAATAAGTTTCCATTCTACGATGATGGGTGTGAGCTGGCATGGTGTTCCACATATTGCCATCGTCTAGCACCGTCATACCCATTAATAATTGTGCAGATTCACATACACGGGGATGCACATATTGATAGATAGTCCTTTTGTTAGAGGTTTTAATATCACCTAACTGCTGCGGATTGCTATCTGTAAAATTAATTTTCACAGTTTTATAAGATACATGGGCAGGGCACGAATTAAAATAAAATTTGCTGGGATTATTTTTATCTAGGCTTTTAAAGTTAACTTCCTGTGCGCCTTTGCCAATATACATGCCGTCTTTAGCTGCAAGATTATATTTAGCACCATCAACCACAATCTCACCATCGCCGCCAATGTTAATTATGCCAATTTCCCGTCTTTCTAAAAAATATTCACAGGCAATAGCCTTACCTTCCGGCAAAGATAGGCTGTTATTAACTGGCATAACTCCGCCGATAATCATTCTATCATAATAAGAATACTCCCAAATTAGTGCATCTTCTTTAAAGATTGTTTCTATTAAAAATTTTTCCCTTAGTTCATCGGTAGTCATGCGACGCACTTCATTTCTGCTAACTTCAAACCTTTCTTTCATAATTTATCATGCCCCACATTTGTGTCATTTCATTCTAATTAAGATTACTTAAAAATATACTCTATTTCCACATATTTTCATATTTTCCGCCTACAAGAGCCTCACATACTTTTTTAACTTCTGGATCAACATCTAACTTAGATCCGCCTTTTTTTAGCCTATCAATCTCTTTAATAATAATGCCATGAGTTTTAATATTCAGCTTGAAAGTTAAACCTACTAATAAAGATAAAAATATCAAAAGCCCTGTGCCGAAAACTAAAGTTTGGGCAATAACCTGCAACACATGCTCCTCTTGTTCTTGTCCGCCGTTAATAAATCCTGCATTGCTTAAAATTATACCAATAACAATAAAGGCTACTGAAAGTGTGGTTTTACGGCAGAAAGTCATTACCGCAGCAAACAGCCCTTCTCTTCTTTTTTTGGTTAAAAGCTCATCTAAATCTGGAATAAACGGAAAAACATTCCATGGCGTAAATTCTAAGGTAGCTCTGCCAATTTGGTATATAGCAGCAATAATATACAATAGCATAATCATATTATCAGGACGCACATTATAAGCCCACCAATAGCCGCCCAGCATTAACAGCATTAAAGTGTAAGAATAGGTTAAAAGCCATTTTGGACCCCATTTAACCATTAAATATCCAGCCAATAGGCAGGCAGGAATCCCAATAATTGACATTGATAATAGATTAGAGGCAAAATATGAGGTTAGCCCAAAGGAATAAACAATAAAGTAAACAAAAATTGCATTATGAAAGTCTTTTCCTGTAAATGATAGCATATATACTGCCAAATGTTTACGGAAACCTTTAACTCTTAATGTAGAAAGATAATCTCTTAGCAGCTGCATAAATTTTGCCGAACATTCTTTAAAGGTTGGTTTCGGTTTTTTTTCTCTCTGCTCAATTTCTGCTAGCATTTCTTTAGTGATTGGTCTTTCCCAAGTAGCTTTCCAGCATAACAGCCAAATTAGCACAAAAATTACCGCCCAAATTATGCCATTAATTAAATAACTGTTAGGATTATGCTCGCCTATGCTTTGAATTATGCGTCCTGGAATAAATGTAGCAAGAAAAGCTCCAGCTGCCGAGATAGTCATACGAGCTGTAGAAAGTTTAGTTCTTTGCACATAATCGGTAGTCATCTCACTTGGCAGAGTTTCCCATGGTATCATAATTAATGCAGCCAATATTTCAAAAGCTACATATACTATTAAATAGAACCAAAAACCTGGACCTACTACCCATAGTAAAATATAAATTAAGGTAAATGGAGCTCCAAATAGCAAGAAAAATCTTCTTCTGCCATATTTTTGCCCCAGCTTATATTTATAGAAGTTATCAGTAAAAGGTCCAATGAAAAGACAGGCAATAGCATCAACCACCCTAGCAATTGCCACAATTAAGCCCGCCTGCCAAGCATCTATTCCAGCAAAAGTAGTTAAAAAGAACATAAAGTAAACGCCAAGAATCACGAAACCGCCGCTGCCAAAAATATCGGGAAGTCCGTAAAGAATTGCAGTTCCTAGCTTAACTTTTTTATTAGTTTCAATAATTGCACTCATTTTTTTATCTCACTTTTTATGCAGGCAGAGGAATTGCCATATATTTATTTTCAATAAAATTTAATAATTTAAGGTTTCTATGAAAGATTTTTCCGCGTATTTTATAATAAATACATGAGCAGGAAGAATCTTTCGTAGAAATCTAAAACATCATCTTTTCCGTTTTTCTAAGGCTTCCCATAACCCTGTTAAATACATACTTCCCAAAGCTCTATCGTATAAGCCATAACCATAGCGCCCAGTTTCTCCCCAAATCATTCTGCCGTGATCGGGACGAATATAGCCGCTAAAACCATTATCGTATAAGGCTTCTACAATTTTAAACATATCAAGGCTGCCGCAAGGTGAAAAATGTGCGGATTCATAACAATCTTTACCATCGCCAACAAATTTAATATTCCGCAGGTGGGTAAAATGAATTCTGTCCCTTTTAGTAAATTCGGCAACTATGGCTACAACATCATTCGCTGGATCTTCTCCAATTGAACCTGTGCAAAGAGTAATTCCATTGTATTTACTATCAACTGCCGAGCATATAAAATCTAAATCTTGATGGTTTTTAACAATTCTTGGAAGTCCAAAAATAGAATACGGCGGATCATCGGGATGAATTGCCATTTTAACATCCACGCTAGAGCACACTGGAATAACCTGCTGCAAGAAATATTTAAGATTTTCCCTTAAGTTTTCTTCACTTACACCTTGATATTGTTTAATAAGAGATGAAACATGAGCCAATCTTTCTGGCTCCCAACCCGGCAGTATTGTTCCTTGATTTTTTTCTAAAACCTCTTTCGCAACTTCTTCTGGAGTTTTATCAACTCCCGCCTTAAAAAACGCCATAGTGGTTGAACCATCGGGCAATTTATAAGCCATTTCAGTTTTCATCCAATCAAAAACTGGCATAAAATTATAACAAATTACTTTAATACCAAATTCTGCAAGGTTTTTAATAGTTTGTTTGTAATTTTCTATGTATTTATCGCGACTAGGCAGCCCTAATTTTATATCTTCATGGATATTTACAGATTCAATAACTTCTAATTCTAAACCAGCCGCATTAATGGTATCTTTAAGTTCTTTAATTTTCTCCTTGCTCCATAGCTCACCGGCAGGAACATCAAATAGTGTTCCTACAATTCCGCTCATATTAGGGATTTGTTTGATATATTCCAGCGGAATACTATCAAAATCTTTACCATACCAACGCATTGTCATTTTCATAGATAAATACTCCTATAGTTTTTGCTGCAGTGTTTTTTGCACCGCATTTATTGATTCTATTACAATAAAACGGTAATATTGCCTCCTTTAGAATGAATCCATTTAGGATTCGCTACAATATTTTGATAGTCGCAGGTTAAAAACTTTACTCCTCTACGCTGTAGCATGATTTTAGTCATATTCTAATCTCTTATAATTTATATACTATTTATTATAATAAAAATGATTTTATTTCACAATATAAAAAGTAGTTTTATATTGTGAAACTATTTTATAGCAGAAATTTTATAAGCTATATCCTTCATCCTGTAAAAGCAAAACTGCAGAAAACAAATTCCAGCGTCATACCGTGCCGCATAGAAATAACGGACAGGTCTTTTATGTATATAACTATCATTAATAGAGTTGAAACTTAAGAAAATTAATTAATATATATTTTAGATAACAAAAAAGCCAAGCAACGCTTGACTTTAGTGCAAATTTAGTGGCGGGAGTGAACGGGCTCGAACCGTCGACCTCCTGCGTGACAGGCAGGCGCTCTAACCAGCTGAGCTACACCCCCACTAAAAAAATAAACCATATACATTTTATTAAAGAAAACACTTTAAACAAAATATACTACTGTAAAACAATGGTGGGCGGTGAGAGACTCGAACTCCCGACCCTCTCGGTGTAAACGAGACGCTCTACCAACTGAGCTAACCGCCCGAAACGATAGATAATAAAATTTATACAATTATATTATCTATCTATAACAACACTATTTTTTATTAACAGCGTCTTTTAAGCCTTTACCAGCTTTAAATTTAGGCACATTAGATGCACCAATTTTAATAGCTTGACCAGTTTTTGGGTTGCGTCCTTCACTTGCTTTTCTATGTGAAACAGAAAAGGTTCCAAAGCCAACCACACGAATATCATCACCTTTAGCTAAAGTGCCTTCTACAACATTAATAAAAGCATCAAACATTTTTGCAGTATCAGTTTTTTTCAATCCTGAACGACCAGCAATTTCATCTAATAATTCTGTTTTATTCATAACAAAAATCCTTTTTATTATATTTTAGCAAGCTATGAACTTGGAACTTGCTTTACTCTTTACTATATTAAATTATTTCATAAAATAGTCAAGCGCTTTCTTATCTTTTTTTTATTTTTCTTTTGCAATAGCAAACGCAAGAACTTCCTTAAAGTCAGCAACACTTACTATGTTAAGCTGTTTCAAAGAATTTTCAGGAATATCCTTTAAATCGCTTTCATTATCCTTAGGAATAATAATATTAGTGATGCCGAATCTCAATGCTGCAAGAATCTTTTCCCTTAAACCACCGATTGGTAAAACTTTGCCCCGTAAAGTAATTTCCCCTGTCATTGCCACATCGCTCCTTACTTTTTTTCCCGAAAGAGCCGAATACATGGAAGTAGTCATGGCAACACCAGCAGAAGGACCGTCTTTAGGAGTTGCCCCTTCAGGAACATGGATATGTAAGTTATAATCGGTAAAAAGATTCTCTGCCAATCCTAAATCACTAGCATTTGCCTGAAGAAGCGAATAAGCTGCCCGGACAGATTCCTGCATAACCTCACCCAGTTTACCGGTCATTTTAACCTCACCTTTGCCTGGCAGTTTTAAGGCTTCTATATAAAGAATATCTCCGCCCACACGAGTCCAAGCCAAACCGGTAGTTATCCCTACTTTATTTTCTTTTTCAACTCCAGAATCCTTAAACTTAGGAACTCCAGCATAGTCAACAAGATTCTTCAAGTTAATTTTGGCAGATTTGATTTTTCCTAAAACAATCTCCATCGCAACTTTTCTAGCAACTGATGCAATTACTTCCTCTAGCTTTCTAACTCCAGATTCTCTAGTGTAATTTCTAATCAGCTCAAGAATGGCTTTATCCTCTATTTTAATTTCCTCTTCAACTAGCGCCGCTTCATTCATGTCTCTAGGAATTAAATGTCTTTTGGCAATCTCTAATTTTTCTTCTTCGCTATAGCCGCTTAGCTGGATAATTTCCATTCTGTCAACTAAGGCTTCCTGCATATTTAAAGAATTAGCAGTGGCGATAAACATTACATTAGAAAGATCATAGCCAACCTCAATATAATGATCTACAAAAGCTGTATTCTGCTCTTTATCTAACACTTCCAACAATGCTGAGGAAGGGTCGCCGCGGAAATCTGAGCTCATTTTATCAATTTCATCTAATAAAATTAAAGGATTGCTTACTTTAACTTTTTTCATAGCCTGAATAAGTTTTCCCGGCATTGCACCAATATAAGTCCGGCGATGCCCCCTAATTTCAGATTCATCTTTCACGCCTCCCAAAGATATTCTAACAAATTCCCTTTGCGCAGCTTTTGCGATAGATTTTGCTAAAGATGTTTTTCCTACGCCAGGAGGTCCTACTAAACACAGAATCGGAGCCTTCATTTTCGGCGATTTTTTCAGCACTGCTAAATACTCAAGGATTCTCTCTTTAACTTTCCCTAGCGCATAATGCTCTTCTTCTAAATACTCTTCAGCTTTTTTAATATCTATCTTAGCTCCAGCTTTAACATCCCAAGGAAGACTAAGCACCCAGTCAACATAATTACGCAGCACTGTTGCCTCAGCCGAGATAGGATTCATCATTGCCAGCTTTTTAATTTCCGGCTCAATTTTTTCCCGTGCTTCTTTCGTAAGTTTTGTTTTTTTAGCCTTCAGCAGTAATTCTTTAACTTCGTCTTTAACATCTTCACCATTATTAAGCTCTTTTTGAATGGCTTTTATCTGTTCGTTTAGATAGTAGTCTTTCTGATTCTTTTCCATCTGCTTTTTAACGCGTTCGCGAATCTTCTTTTCAACTCCCAATAAGTCTAACTCTACCTCAAGAATAGAGTTCACATAAGCAACTCTTTCCAGCAGATTATCCATTTCTAAAATTTTTTGCTTTTCTTCTTCTTGAATTGCCACATGGGAAATTATTAAATACAACACCTCATCCAGAGATTCTATCTTTCTAACTGCCGGCAGCAATGTATTGGGTATGCGTTTGGTAGCATCTATATAGTTTTTCAGATTTAAAAAGAGATTCTCTTTAACTTCCAGCAGTTTATCTTCATCATAATTTTTAGAATCCACTAAAACCTCATAAGCGGCTTCCATATAGTTTTTATCTTCATTGGAGCTGGTAATTTTTACCCTGTCAAGTCCGCGCACAGCAATTTTCACACTGCCATCTGGCATTTTAACAATTTGGATAATTTCAACCAGCGTGCCTACGCTATTAATATCTTTTTCTTGAACATCTTCTTTTGTTGTATCTTTCTGCGAAACCACAATAATTTTATTAGAATCTTTAGTTATATTATTTAAAGCATTAATTGATTTTTCGCGTGAAACAAATAGCGATACTATCATATGAGGAAACACCACAACTTCTTTAACGGCAATTAATGGCAGCACATTATTTTCTTGATTCATTGTTTTTTGCTCTATTTTTTCTATTCTTTTTTAGTATATTGTTAAATTGATTAAGAAAAACTTAATTCATAAAAAAAGAGGCATCTTATATAGATACCTCTTTCGAATCAATACCCATATTCTTTTACTTATAAATATATATAGGTTTCTTTTTTTTATTTGCAACATCCATGTCAATTACAACCTCGCTGATACTATTCTTCTGTGAAGGAATCTCAAACATGGATTCATTTAAAATTTCTTCTAAGTATCCTCTTAAACCGCGCGCGCCAAGCTGTTTTTCATGAACAGCCTTTGCTATAGCTTTAAGACCGTCTTCTTTGAAAGTTAATTTTACACCATCAAGGGAAAAAAGTTTTTTATATTGTAGCGAAATAGCATTTTTCGGCTCGGTTAGAATTTTGTAGATAGTTTCTTCACTCATTTTGTCTAAGCAAACCCTTAAAGAAAGCCGACCAACAAACTCTTGAATTAAGCCGTATCTAAATAAATCTTCTTCGGTTAAATATTGTAAAAAGTTGTCTTTTTTATCATTAGACTGTTCTGCGATGCTGGCATTAAAACCAATAGATCCTTTTGATAGCCTTTGCTGGATAATTTTTTCCAAGCCGCTGAAAGCTCCGCCGCAAATAAATAAAATATTTGAAGTATCAATAGGGATATATTCCTGATTAGGATACTTTCTGCCAGCCTGTGGCGCTACATACGAAACCGTGCCTTCAATTATTTTCAGCAAAGCCTGCTGCACACCCTCGCCGCTAACATCCCGAGTAATTGAAGGATTATCACTTTTTTTAGTAATTTTATCAATTTCGTCAATATAAATTATGCCCCGCTGCGCTTTTTCTATATCATAATCAGCTGCCTGCAAAAGCCTTAGCAAGATAGTTTCAACATCTTCACCCACATAGCCCGCCTCAGTTAAAGAGGTAGCATCGGCAATAGCAAACGGAACATCAATAACTTTAGCAAGGGTTTGGGCTAATAAAGTTTTTCCTACACCTGTTGAACCTATCATTAAAATATTAGATTTTACAATATCAACATCCTTAAACTCTCCTTTATTTTTAGAGCCTGCATTAGAAAGGATTCTTTTATAGTGGTTATAAACCGCTACTGATAAAGCTTTTTTAGCACTATCTTGCCCAATTACATACAAATTAAGCTGATTATAAATTTCTTGAGGCGATAATTTTTTAAAAGTATCCGCCATTTTTTTATTTATTTTTTTGCTATCTGCCGCCAGTAATAAATTTTCAGATTCGCTTAAAAGGAGGGAACAAATATCTATACATTCTGAGCAGATATTTCCTTCCATGCCATGAACTATTTTCAGCACTTCATCTTGAGCTTTACCGCAAAAAGAGCAAGAAATTGCTGCTTTCTTTTTAGCTTTAGATTTACCTTTGTCTTTTTTTTCGCTCATTATTTTCCAATCTTTGTATTAATTACGATGCGTGATAATTGCATCAACTAAACCAAACTCCAGCGCTTGATTCGCATTCATAAAATTATCTCTTTCTAAGGCAGCAATAACTTTCTCTATAGGCTGTCCCGTATGCTTGGCATATATCTCGTTAATCATAGACTTTAAATATAAAATTTCTTTAGCTTGAATTTCAATATCCGTAGCCTGCCCTTGCGCACCGCCGCTAGGCTGATGCACCATAACCCGAGCACTTGGCAGAATAAACCGCTTGCCAGCAGTTCCCGCCATTAACAGAAAAGAACCCATAGATGCCGCCTGCCCCATACACAAAGTAGAAACATCGCACTTGATATAATTCATAGTATCATAGATAGCAAGCCCTGCGGTAACCACACCGCCTGGCGAATTAATATAAAGAGCAATGTCTTTTTTAGGATCTTCAGATTCTAAAAACAACAGTTGCGCACAAACCAATGAGGCAATATTATCATCAATCGGCGAGGTTAAAAATATTATTCTCTCTTTTAGAAGCCGAGAATAAATATCAAAAGCCCGCTCTCCGCGGCTGGAGGCTTCTATTACCATAGGAACCAGCCCGTTCATTTGCTCTTTATTATTTGTCATTTAATTATCCTCGTCATACCCGTGCTGCGACGGTATAAGACTCACTTAGCTATTTTGCAATTGCTTAGTGTAATCTTCAAAGCTGATTTTACTTTCATTAAATTTTACCATACCTAGCACAAAAGACATGATTTTATTCTCTAAAGCTCTGCTTTGTAAGGCTCTCATAGCATTTTTATCGCTTTGGTAATAAGAAACCATGCTGCCAACATCACGACCATACATCATTGCTTCCTGCTGCAAAACATCTTGGAGATCTTTATCTTCTATCTTAATAGAATTTTTAGAGGCAATGCTGTTAAAAAGCAAAGCAATTTTTATCCGCCGTCCAGCTTCAACTGCTTGATCGGCTTTTGCTTCATCATCAGATTTTTTATAAGATTGTATATCTTTATCACCATGACCATGAGATTCAAAATCACCTTTTTCTTCATGGGCTTTCATATGATCTTTAAAATGTTGAAATTCTTTCCACAGAGCTTCTTTTTCAGAAGCCAATAATGTTTCTGGAAGCACAAAATCAGCAGTTTTTTGCAGCTCTTCAATAAGCTGTTTTTTAAGAACATTTTTTTCTAAAAGTTCTGCGTGTTCTTGGTATTTTTTAATAATATCCTGCTTTAACTCTTCCAATGTGCTGAAACCGCTTTTTTTAGCTAAGTCATCATCAATTGCCGCTTTTTTAACCTGCTGCATTTTTTTTATATTTACTTCAAAAATACTGTCTTTACCTGCTAAATGTTCCGCATGGTAATCGGAAGGAAAAGGAACTTTTACTTCCGCCTTATCTCCAACTTTCTTACCGATCAGCTGTTCTTCAAAACCCGGAATAAACATGTTAGAGCCTAACTCCAAAGGGAAATCATCACCTTTGCCGCCATCAAATTCTACGCCGTCAATTCTGCCGATAAAATCTATTACCAACACATCGCCGTTTTTAGCGGCTCTGTTTTCTGTAATATCTTCAAAAGACTTATAATAATTAGCCATTTGATCTAATGATTCGTTTATTTCTTTTTCGCCTACTTCAATTACCTTCTTATTAAGAGTAATTTTAGAAAAATCAACATCTTTAATCTCTGGAAATAACTCCACCTCAACGGTTAGTTCCAAGCCTTTTTCCATAGAGAAATCTTTCACATTAACCTTAGGAGCAGAAACTGTTTCAATTTTAAAATCGGTATAGATTTTGTCTATAGCATTATTAGTGCTGTCTTCCAAAACTTCGGGGATAACCTTATTGCCGTATTGAGCTTCAATTTTATCTAGCGGGGCTTTGCCTGCTCTGAACCCGTCTATAGTGGCTTTTTTAGCAATGCTTTGCAATTTTTTATCTTTTTCGCTTGCAAGCTCAACTGCACTTATAGATACAGTATAGGTTCTTTTTAATCCTTCAGCGGAGAGTTCTTTGATTTCCATGTTAAATCCCTTTTTCCATGCGTATTAAATACTACTAAACTAATATAGTATTATTATATAAATAATTCAATACTCTTTTTAAATAAGAAAAAAGGAATATCACATTTAAAGTTGATATTCCTTTAAATTTTTAATAAAAATTTTTATTTAATTTAATCAACAATTTTTAAATTAACTGCTGATTTTCTTTCGCCATTTTCTTCAATTTCGAATTCAATTGCTTGATTATCTTGAAGATTTTTTAATCCTGCTGCACTAACAGCTGAAATATGAACGAAAATATCTTTATCAGAATTTTCTGGAACAATGAAACCAAATCCTTTAGTAGCATTGAACCACTTAACTTTTCCTTTTTGCATTACAATATAACCTTATAAAAAATTTAACAAACAACATATAAGAGAAAAATAAGATTCTTATATGTCTTTTTTATTATCGCACATTTTTTATAAGATTACAAGAAAATATAAAATATTTTATATTTTCTTTACGGAGACAGCTTCTTCTTTCTTAAAAATTAAGACAATATCTTTATTTTTGTTATAGATAGTTAAGGTATTGCCGTTAATAATCATATATTCAGACATCTTTAAAAAAGTTAAAAAGTTTTGTTCAATTTTATTTTTCTCTGGAGTGCATTTGTTTTTTGTGGCAACCACTCCTAAAAAATGCGTAACATTATGATCTCTGTCAAACTTAGCATTAATGGTATTGCAGCCGCTGAATCCTGTAATTCTATCACTGCCTTGAAAGGTAATATAAGCATTCTTCTTAGACATAGATTTTTGATCGAACACTGGCACAGCTTCTCCTTCAATTGAAACTAAACGCCAATAATATCCCTCAAAATTATTATTTAAAGTAATGCAGCTGCTAGCAAACAGAAACAGCAATAATGATAATAAATTTTTTTTCATTTTAATTATTTATTTAAATATTAATATAGATTATAATATATATTATATAATATTAACAACAAAATTTAAAGATGCTTAGATTTTATCAATTTTCTAATGAAACTTTTACTGAGATTGATTTTATACAAAAAGACTGCTTAATTAATTTACATAATCCTACAGAAGAAGAAGTTGAATTTGTCAGCAATCTGCTGGATATTTCTAGCTATAGCATTATTAGAATGCTAGATCCTGAGGAACGCTCAAGAATCGATATTCGTGATAATTGTATTCAAAGTGTTGTTAATGTAGCTTTTACCAATAAAGAAAACCTTATGGATGCAACTCCTATTGGCATAGTAATAGCTAAAAATTATTTTGTTTTTATTTCAACAGAATCTATTAATCCTTTATTTTATATTGAGCGGATTAGCAACAAACATGACTTGTTTGATAATAAAATAAATATTTTTATTGGGATTCTTTACGAAGTATCAAAAACTTATGTATTTTTAACTCGTAAAATTATTAAAGAATTTGAGGGATTAGAGGAAAGACTTGTAGAATTTAATAATAAAACCGATATGCTGGAAGCGCTTAAACTACAAAAAACCTTAACTTTTTTCAGCATGTCTTTATATTCTAACGATTTAGTTATAACCAGAATTATCAATCTGCAGAGCAAAAAGCCAGATAGTGTATTTGATTTCGAGAATATTAACGATGAGCTTCTTGATGATGCCTACACTGAAAATAAGCAGGCTATTGAAATGGTTGATACTTATTCAAAGATTATTATTGATTTAATGGATACCATAGCCTCTATTGTAGCCAATAATCAAAACAATTTCTTAAAACTTTTAACAAATATTACGATTCTTCTAACCATTCCTATGGTTTTAGCTGGATTTTGGGGCATGAATGTGAAGATTCCTTTTGAAGGAGAGCCCATAGGTTTCTGGATTGTTATTAGTTTATCTATAGTGCTGATATTTGCATCGCTGCTTTATCTTTGGAAGAAAAACTTATTAAAGTAATAAAAACTATCTTCCAGCTTTTTTCTTTTTATACCATGCTTTAATCTTTAGAATAATATGAATAATAAGCATTGTCCCCAGCGCTATGGCTAAAGACCGCAGAGCATAGCTTTTTAAATTAATCCAATTCATTATTTCTTTCTTTTTTATTTATGAATTCATTTATAAACGCAAATATTCCAACACAAACTGCCAAGCAGATATTATCTTATAAATAAGTTTAAACTATTTAACCTTATTAATGGCTTCAATAACCTCAGCCACACTGCTTACAATTTTTGATGCTTTAGATACTGCCTCAGCTGCACCATTTTTCATACCAAAGGAATTACTATATTTTTCAAACATAGAAACATCGTTATAGCTATCACCAGCCACAAAAATATTTTTTTTATCCAAACCTAGCTTTTTCTCTAAAAAAGCAATAGCATTCCCCTTAGAAACTTCTTGTGATATAACCTCTAAACAACCCGGCGAAGTTAATACCGCATAAATTTTATCACCCCATTTTTCTTGAATATCATTTTGAATTTTTTTGAACAGCTCCGCATCATCAGATAAAATTAAAAACAAAGTGCACTCTAATGTCGGAATTTTTTCGCGGATATTAGGGTCAACAGCTATAGGAGTAGTAAATTCGTAGGTATAAGAAATATTTCTAGGAGCGGTAGCATAGCGGCTGCTTACTTCTGTTATTTCTACGGTAACATTCTGCAATCCAAAGATATAATCTGTAAGGGCAGGCACAACTTCCTTAGGCAATAATTTTTTATAAATAACATTGCCTGCTTTATCTTTAATAACTGCACCATTCTGTGATATACGATAATCTCCAAAGAATCCTAAACTTTTTTCAAGCCCAATAATATCCGGATCAATCCTTCCTGTTGCTAAAATAAACTTATTGCCCTGTTCTACAAACAACCTAATTAGTTCTACCGTATTAGAATCTAGTTTATGATCTTGCAATAAAGTGCCGTCAACATCTGAAAAAAAGTATTTCAATCTATATATCTCCAATGGTTTGCAGATATAATACCACCGCCTTAAGATTTATTCAATAAAATAATCTTTTAAAGGCTTGAAACCATTGAAATTAACTGCCGAATATGAGGTAGTATAAGCTCCTGCAGAAAGAATATAAACACTGTCTCCAATAGTTAAATCCATTGGCATTCTGTATTTATAATCTTTATACATAATATCCATGCCGTCGCAGGTAGGTCCTGCTACATTCACTTCACCAATTTCAACTTCTTCAGTATCTTTGCTGGTAATTATTTGATATTTGATAGATTCACCTAAAGTTTCAGCTAAACCGCCAAAAACGCCTACATCTAAATACACCCATCTTAAATCACTGTCATGGCTTTTTTTAGAAACTAATACTACTTCAGTTTTTAAAATGCCGGCATCAGCTACTAAGAATCTGCCTGGTTCCGCAAAAAGTTTTGGCTGATCTTCACCAAAATTGTAATCTAACGATTCTTTAATAGCTTGGTAATAATCTTCAATCGGCTGATGGTCGGTTAAATAGCCATACGCAGGATAACCACCTCCTAAATTCAGCATTTCTAAAGATATGCCATAGTTTTCTTTCAACTCGGAAAATACTATTGCTGCATTGGTTATCGCTCTATCCCAAGCCTCTATGTCTAACTGCTGCGAACCCACATGGAAAGATACGCCAAAAGGCTGCAAGCCTAATTCACGGGCTTCAACTAAAATGTGCTCTGCCATTGCTACCGAACAACCAAATTTTGCCGATAAAGGCCAAAGCGCATTTTTATTATTAACAAGGATTCGGCAGTAAACTTTACTTCCCGGTGCATTTTCTGCAATTCCTTGCAAATCTTCCATGCTGTCGGTTGCAAAAATCCGCACACCTTGATTGTAAGCTCTTTTTATTAAATAAGGCTTTTTAATTGTTGACCCCCATGATAGTTTCGACGGGTCAACTCCAAGAGATAAACAAAGTTCAACTTCTTCAATGGAAGCCACATCAAAGCAGCTTCCTAATTTATTAAGGGTTTCAATTACTTTCGGAGCAGGATTGCACTTTACTGCATAAAAAACATCAACATTCGGCATATTTTTTTTGAAATCAGCATATTTTTCCCGCAAAACCTGCAGATCAAAAATTACATATGGTGTTTCAAGTTTATTAGCATTCTCTGCTAGAAACTTTTGAACTCTATCGCTTAGCATAAGAAATAATCCCCTATAAAATATAAAAAAACAATTCAAATATAATCCCATTATTCCGCTTGTCAAGAATTTATTACAACTCCAGTTTTTATAAGGAGTTAAGCCTATTAAAAATTCTTGAAATTTTCCTAAAACCAGCATACTATTTTAAGAAAATTAAAAATGCAGGAAATTATGAATAAAATATTAATAATAAATGGTGCTAACCTTAATTTGCTTGGCGAAAGAGAACCTAATATCTATGGAGATACTACACTTCATGATTTAGAAAAACTCTGTAAAAAAAAAGCTGCGGAGTGCCATATGGAAATAGATTTTTTTCAAAGCAATGTAGAGGGTGAGATAATTAATAAGATTCATCAATCTTTTAAAGAGGGGATCACTAAATTAATTATTAATGCCGGCGGGTTTACCCATACTTCAATTGCTCTTATGGACTGCCTTATTGCCACTAAAATGCAGGCTGTTGAGGTGCACATTTCTAATATATACAAGCGGGAAGATTTCCGCCATAACTCTTATATTTCTAAAGCTAGCAGCGGTGTTATATGCGGGTTAGGAGTTGATGGCTATCTTTTAGCAATTGAATACTTAAGTAAAAATTAACTTCCTTTTAACACTTTTTTCATATATAATGTGAAAACATACTTATAAAATTATTAATGGATTAATTAAATGAAAGAAAATGATAATATTAAAGACTATTCAGATTTTATTAAAGGCTTAGCAAAAACACTTAAGGATGCCGACCTCTCTGAAATTGAATTTAATCACGATTTAAAACAATCCACCGTTCATATTAAAGTAAAAAGAAAAAAAGAAATTATCCAGCAAGCTGTTCCCAATCAAAATATGATGCCGGCTCCTGTTTATATGCCGGCTCAAGCTCCTGTTCCTGCAGCAGCTCAGCCAGCTGCTGTTGTAGAAGCACCTGCTGAAGATTTATCTAAACATAGCGGAGCCGTATTATCACCAATGGTAGGAATTGTTTATACCAGTAATGGTCCTGACAGCGAAGACTTCGTAAAAGTCGGCTCAGTAGTAAACGAAGGCGATACGGTGCTTTTAATCGAAGCCATGAAGGTATTTAATCCTGTTAAAGCACCTAAATCTGGAAAAGTAACCAAAATATTAGTGAAATCTAACCAGCCTATTGAATATGGTGAAGTTCTATTAATTATAGAATAAAGGAATTCATTTATGAAAAAAATTCTCATAGCTAACCGTGGTGAAATTGCGGTTAGAATTATTCGTGCCGCAAAGGAAATGAATATTGCTACAGTTGCGGTTTATTCTGAAGCCGATAAAGAAGCCATGCATGTTAAAATTGCTGATGAGGCAATATGTATAGGACCAGCAAAATCTGCAGACAGTTATCTTAATAAGCAGGCAATTTTAAGTGCAGCAATTATTACTGGCAGCGATGGCATCCATCCTGGATATGGTTTTCTTTCAGAAAATGCCGATTTTGTAGAAATGGTCGAAACTCATGGTTTTACCTTTATTGGACCAGCTTCTAAGCATATTAGAATTATGGGCGATAAAATTCAAGCAAAAAAAACCGCAATTGAGCTTGGAATTCCTACAGTTCCAGGTAGTGATGGTGAAGTAGTAAATTTAGAAAGTGCTAAAAAAATTGCCAACGATTTCGGTTATCCGGTAATTATTAAAGCAGCAGCTGGCGGTGGCGGTCGCGGTATGCGAATCGCTTTTAATGAAACTGAACTAACTGAAAATTTTGATTTAACGCGTAGTGAAGCCGAATCTACTTTTGGTAATCCTGCGGTTTATATGGAAAAATTCCTGCAGAATCCTAAGCATATAGAGGTGCAAATACTTGGCGACCAGCATGGTAATGTGCTGCATTTATTTGAAAGAGACTGTTCCGTGCAAAGAAGAAACCAAAAGGTAATTGAGGAAGCCCTATCAGCAGGTTTAACAGAGGAAGAACGGGATTATATCTGCAGTGTTTCTGCTAAAGCCATGCAAAAAATGGGGTATTATAGTGCCGGCACTATTGAGTATTTATACGAAGACGGAAAATTCTATTTTATGGAAATGAATACTCGTCTGCAAGTAGAACACCCAGTTACAGAATCTATCACTGGCATTGATATTGTTTATGAAATGATTCGCATCGCACGCGGTAAAAAACTTAAGCATACACAACAAGATATTCATGCACTGGGGCATGCCATTGAGTGTAGAATTAATGCAGAAGACCCTGCTACTTTTATGCCTACTCCCGGTAAAATTAAGCAATTCCATCCATCTGCCGGCGGCGGCGTGCGTTTAGATACCGCCATTTATAGCGGATATTCTATCCCGCCTTATTACGATTCTATGATTGCAAAATTAATCGTGCATGGCACCGATAGGGAGCATTGCCTTCTGCGCCTGCGCAGAGCTTTAAATGAATTAATTATTGAAGGCACAAAAACCAATATTCCTCTGCACTTACGGCTAATTGAAGAACCAGAATTCATAGCAGGCACTTACACAATTAAATGGCTGGAAAAACTATTGGCTGAAAATAAGGCTTAGCACAAAAAATATTTTAATTCAAAGCATTTTTAATCCTATCCATCATGTTTAGTGGATAGGATTTTTATTATTCTACAATTTTATTAATAATTTTTATAATATCATAATTATGAGCCTTACTTAAAATACCAAAAATTTTAAGCATTTCAAGGAATATAGAAATATTCTTAGAATCAATTATAAAATCTGCAGTTTCTTTCGTTTGTGCCATCCTTCCAATAATAGGATTCAAGGACATTAGTCAGTTATATGAAAACAAAAATAAAGCATTGGTTAACTCCTATGGCATATTGTTTTTCAGTAATTTTAATTTCTGTTAAAATTTCATAATTACCAAATTTATGCACTAGCATGGGATACTTAACTTGAGTATAATAAAAATCAATTCCTAAAACTTGCTTATCAATCGGGTGGCTCCTTTCTATGGCAAAATTTTTAGGATTATCTATAAAATTTTCCTCAATCAGCCTCGTTAAAAAGTCTTTTATTCCTAATAGCTGTCCCTTTGAAACTAATCCCCACTTATAAAAATAATAAACATACTCCGATAATTCATATAAGGTTTTATTTTTACCATTTGCTCCAGTAAAAATTTTATCTTTTATAGTAGTTCTATTTAATTTTTCTTCATCACTGATAACTACATCATATCCTATTTGCCACTCTACATAACAACTTAAAGAAAAGGATTCTGCTTTTGTAGAAACAGGCAATCCATATTCATTAAAGAAACTTCTTTTCTTAATTCTAGTTTTTTCTGTGCCTTTAGTTAATGGAATAGCTATGCTTAAGGTTTTGGTAATTTCATCAATTTTATTTATCCACATAGTGCTTACCTAACAGATTTTTGAAATAGTTTTGAATAACAGAATTATCCACTGCTATATTTGGTAATAGATGTTTTAAAAAATTAAATTTAGACAAACTTTTTTGCATAAAAACATCTTTTAGCTTAATAAATTCATTATAATTAATCATAATATCACTATTGCCAAAATAATAGGGAATATGCTGGATATATTCCTTAAAAACATCAGCATAACAATAAAGGGACAGCTTACTAGACGGCACACGGATAGAATTGGGCGATTCAGTCTCAATAAAAGTTCGGCATCGTCCAAGGGCATTTATATCACGCATGGTATAAAAATTAGCAATATAATTTTTTTCATATTTGTTAGGATATTTGGTAATATAATTACTTAATTTATCAAATTTATTTAAACAAAATTACTGTCCTTCTTTAGTTGTAAAAACATGATTCAGTATATCCTCATAAACCATGCTCTGCATATCTTTTTTATACAATGCAATTACAATAGGAAATTGCGTAGATTTAGAGGTTCTTGAGAACTCTGAACTGCTAATTATTATACTATATATTATATAATTAATCAATGTTCCACCATTTAACATCTTAATAACTATAGTGTAGAGTATATTTTTATATTATAAAACAGCATAAATTGTGCCGTAATTGTTCCATGTTTTAGATTCTAATTTTTTCAAAAACTGTTTGAACTACACTACTACTACCTAAAGAAACAGATTTATAGCCGCTCGGCATGTAATCACTACTAGGAGTTTCATACAAAATAGCCCCCTCTCGCATATTATCAAACTCTCTAAAATACCATGTATTATCTTTTTTGATTGCTTCCATTTGGAATGCTCTTCCTACAGAAAATGATGGCAAGTTATTGCTAGTTGCATTAAAGGTATCTCTTACAACATAGCCGGAAATAGTGCCTGCTGGAATTGCAAGAGAAATATATTCAAACCTACCAGCTGCAATAACATCATCTTTAGAATAAGGCGTGTTTATTATAAAACTAAACCTTAGCCAAGTTCTTTGTTTCTCTAAAAAATCACTTAATATAGGATTGTCAATTTTTAAATGAAAATTGAAATTTGCTATATCAATCCCCCCATTGTTGAAGTCAATTGCGGCATTAAAAGGGGGTTCATAAGGTGAACCTAATAAATAAGCATTTTGCCAATTAATAGCACTTTGCGGAGTATTTGGATTACCAACTTCAAAAATTTCATTGCCGCCCATATTTAAATTACCTTGCAGACCATTTCTGCCGAAAACATCTAAACTTTCCTCAATGCCTTGTGCTAAGTCGTCAGCGTCGCTATCTAATTTTGCACCCGTAAAGCTGGCATTAGTATTTTGTTCATTAATCCAATTTATTACTCTGCTAAAACTTCCGTCATTATTTCTAGGCATTTTTCCTCCTTATTAAAAAGCCATTAAATCATAATCTATACTCATGTCTTGAAACTCAAAACTGTCAACATTATCGCTTTGAATTACAAAATAAAATGAAATATTTCTGCCAAGTGCCATTTTGGGGAATTTAATTGACTTATAAGCTCCCATACTTGATCCAAACCACAATCTAGCTGCCTCCGTCCATGTGGGCGTTATATTGCTCCATCGTGGCGAATTTGGAGCAATAAGCGGCAATTGCTTCATTGTGCCTTTGGTTATATCGTTATTTTTATAGATACCTGTTTGAATTTTATAATCGCCGTTAGTATAAAACATACCGCAATTTATAAATGTAATCCGTTTATTATTAGGTGTTCCTAAATCTTGCCAGCCTGTCGCTAGTTCCCCGATTATTGCGTTTCCATTGTCGTTTTTAGCCGTAAAAGCCTCAAATAAATTGCCGTTAGTATCTAAAAATATCAGCTTATCATGAAAAGTTTCTACATGGTTAAAGCTGAAGCCTGTGATACTAAAAAAAACCTTTAATCGCGTATCAAAAAAATATACCTCTGTAGAAGAGGACTGCGTGATTATAATATATTCTTTGTGCGTAAAAATTCTAGCCCGGCTAAATTTTATAGTATCCTGAATAGGAATCAGTAAAGTAGTCGCCATCGCTATATTGTTAGATTGAATGGCTGACTGCAAATCAAGCAACCCGTTTGCCGTTAATAAAAACAAATTAGACCCAGTATTAATAATTTGGTTATATGTATCCAGATGTGAACTTATAATTCTTTTTGCTTGCCAGTTTTCACCAGTTAAATCACTAGGATTAATACCATCAAATAGTAGAATATCGCCACTATTAAAAGCAACTACTAAGTAAGTTAATTCACCTAAACCGCCAGTATAACCGAATGTATCAATATTTACTATTTTTCCCTTAGAATTATACACGCCTGTTGCGTCAAAACTTTCTAAGTCGCCCTTATAGGCAAGTATTGCTGCATACCATAAAATATTACTATCTTTCTCAATGAAAAATAGTCTATTCCTATATCTTGTTGCATTGTAAAATACTCTAGCAATGTCGTCGTTAAATTTTACTTCTTCAATATTGTAAATACCATTAAAATTTAATTCTTTAACGGTTTCATTATTAAAAAATAGTAGCAATCTTTCGGCAGTTTCAATATAATTTACTGGCACACTTTTAAAATCCGCGTCTTCATAAACTACCATATATATTTGATTAAGTATTTTTAATCCGGAAGTCCTAGAAAATAATACTAGTGTATTGGTGGATTTGAAGGTAGCTATATAATCAATATCGCTGAAACCTAAATGTTTATGACCCCGCCGCAACTGCACACCACCGCTTAGGGTAGGAATAAAATTTTTCATAACGATTGCCTCGCCGTTAGGTGAGGTGTTTGTTGATTTGGAAATATATAAGCTAAGCGGAATTTGAATTTGAAACTGCGGCATTATAAATATAAGGGTTTTCTATTAATTAAATTGTCTTGTATAATATAAGCTAATCTTTCCGCATATTGCTGCTTAAAACTAGCAGCTTGCGGCATAGCTTTTGAATCTGCTACTAAAGCACATAATTTATAAATAACCAAGCTATTATCTACAATTATAATGTCAGTATCGGCAATCAGTGATTCTACAAGCTCACCTGCTGCATTTAAAAATATTCTGCTATCTAGGTATTCTATAGTTAAATTCTTAAATAATTCTGCAGTAGCAATACTAGAATGTTTTTGTATGTAAGAATAGCGTTTATTTCTAAATCGGTTAAGTTCTTCATAACTAACCACCCTATTTAATTTATTATTGCCGTCTCTAACAGACAGAATTTTAACAATTGGCAAATTACCTATTTCATAGCTATAATAACCTGCGCTATTTTTTACCGCCTTTGCTGGAGTTAATAAAGAAATGCTCACATCAAGTAAAACATTTTTATTAAAAATATCCTTAAATATTTCGTCAAAACACATATTACAAAAAGCAAGCCAATTTATACTACCTTCGTCAACATTATTGAATAAACTATCATTATCTTCAATAACGCCAACACCCAACATATTAGAGGCTTGCGATACTATTTCTTTAATTGTCAGATTTTTCATTTTTATGTCTCGCTTTTTCTTCTAAATAATCGCCGTAGCCTTTAATCCACTTATAACTTAACCAAAGCAAACTGCCTAGAATAAATAGCATAACCGCATTAGCAAGAATAATTACATAATCTTGAGCTGTTAGCTGCGATAATATCTGCATAATTAGTTCTAGCTTTTCGGTATCCAGTCCTGCAACAATGGATACTGCCAGCAACCCAAGAGAGATTGCTCCCATATTTTTAATTAAACCTTCATTCCGTTTGAGCTTAAAAAAATTCCAGCCAATATTAATTGCAGCTTTTATAAATCCAACCATTTTATTTATTTCCTTTTAAATTAATTCTTCAATTTTATTGGATGCATACAACAGAATTAATGTTGCCGTTATAAGCAGCAGCCACTTTATTAATGCCTTCCACAAATCATTTTCTTTCTTTTCCAAATGAGATTTTTTGTAATCATTAATAGAATTATCGTCTTCGTCTATAGTGAATGTAATCTTTCTTTTTTTATTCATATTAATAAACCTTATATCTCAATACCAAGCTCCTTCTGCAAATACTTATATTCTTTAGAGACATCAAAACTGGGGCAAGCCTTTTGGGCGTATCTATTATGTCCTGATAATACTTTAAGCTGAGGATATTTATCAAATAGGTTTTTTAGAAGTGTATTAATAGCTTTCTTCTGTCCTTGTGTCCTTGTGTCCTTTGGAGTTTTGCCATCTGCAGCATAGCCACCAATATAACAAATACCAATACTTGAATGATTCTTGCCAGCATCAGCACAATGTGCCCCAACCTCCGCAATAGGTCGCCCTTTCTGTATTGTGCCGTCAAGCAAAATAATATAATGATAACCTGCACTTTTAAAGCCCTGCTGCTTATGCCAAATTTCAATATCTTTAATATCAAAATATTTATTCTCGGCAGTAGCTGAACAATGTAGGATTATTTCGTTAAAATCTTTATTAATAGTATCTTTTTGCATTTTAAACCCTAGCTTTTGTAGTATCTTTTTATAATAATTCTAAAATCAACGGGCACGGCATTTGGCAAATTTGGCGGATTAGTGCCATCATATAAATAAAGTTGATTCGCGCCTACATCAATGTATGTATTGTCTAGGTCAAAATTCTCGTTATTTGCTGGATTTGCTGCATTATAATCTACAAAATAGCTTACTCTATACATACCACTAACAGTGCCATCGTTTGTTGTAGCTCTTTTATAAGAAACTATAGAGTGATCAGATTCGTTTCTAATATAATGATGTAAAAACATATAGCCTTTGACATTTAAAGAAGCATAAATTTCAAAAACAATCTCATAAAATATTTTACTTTTATCATAAAGTGCGCCATCTTCTCTTATTACTAACCCCATTAATGCCCCAGAGGTATTTTTAATATTTAAAGTTTGTAATCCATTAAAGTTAGAAACAAATTGATTATTAGTTGAACCCGGCGTAAGGTAAAACATATTTCCTGTGGAAATTACCGTTGAATTATCTTTATTAGTAATATGCCCCACAATCTCACCAATTCCTACCCCGCTACTACCACCTCCACCATTTACTGCTACATAATCTTTCATTTCTTTATTTGTAATTAATGTATTATCTTGAAGCATTGACGGTATATTTTCTGTTATAGTTCTATCAACTAAACTAACTGATACATTACTCCCTACAAGATTGTCTGTCTGGACAGCAACTGAAGAAATTCCGCCTGCACCAAGTATAAGCTCATTGCCGGAAATACTATCTGTAATAGTAATTTCTTCTGCAGAATCGTAGGTTTCCCCTAATTTAAGGTATTGGCTTAAATCAACACCACCTGCTGCTAAATCGTCCACATATTTTTTTGTAGAAATATCAAAATCGTTTGTTGGCACAAAAGACGAATCTAATTGCACTGAACCATCTTTTAAAAGAGATTTGTCTATCTGTTCGTTTAAGGTAGTAGAGGAATCGTATTTAAGGTTATTGCCATCAAGAAATACATTCCCGCGCTGCCCATTTATAGTCTCAACCCCAACATCTATTGGAGCATCATAAAATATTTTTTCCCCGAAACCAACATTATCTATGCTTATATTATCTGTATAAGCGATGCTTAAAGTTGCGGTCCTTGGTGTAGTCGTTGAATCAATTGAAATAATTTCTGCAGTAAATGGATCAGTTGAAACTTGTTGAGTAGCTCCATCAACCGTATTAGCACCAATATATGCAAAATTGCCAACTACAATAGTAGATTGAGAAGAAATAATATTAAGAGTTATTGAGCTTGGAACATTTAAGTCAAGTATTACATCATTACCATTAACGCTTAGCACTCGCATAAGAACATAATTGGCAGTAGTCTGATTTGCTCTTATACCAGCTGAATTAAAGCTACCAGTTGTTTTGTTTAATAAAACAACCCCGCCAGCAATAAAATTTGTTGTATTGCTGGCAGTCAGCTTAATTGCATTCGGCTTTTCTTCCGGCTTGCTAGCAATTTTTAATAAAATTCCCATTATTATTCTCCATAGGGTTAAAATTAATTTTTTAATTTTTTGTATTTTTCTTTTCATTGCCTAATATAATTCCTACATCTCTACTTATCTTTTGTGCCTGTTCCAGTGAAATTCTATTTTCTTTAATCATTTTGTTTAAATAATTCCTTACAATAACTGGCTTTATCATATTTTCATAAGCACTTACCGATATGCCTCCTACAAGGGGAACTCTGCCTATAGTGCCTTTGGTTGCTCCTGCAAGAGCGGCAGTTATACTTCTGTGCGGCTTGGCTTTTTCGGTCCTTGCTAGTTTTTCTATAGTATTTATATGTTTCTTAAGTGCGTTTTTCTCTTCCTTAGACAATAATTTATTAGCAACCACTGGATTTTTAACAAAATTGTCATTCAGGTGATTTAGTAATTTTTTGTATCTTCCTAAATTATCCGTTGCAGACTGTCCTCTTAATTTACCAACGCCACCTTTTTCACTAATATCGCTTAACAGATTATTCAAATAAATTTCTTTTATTTTATTGAAGTCTTCAGGAGTTGAAATTTGCTCCAGCTTATTTAAAGCCTGCAGCTGCTTTGTAGTGGTAGTTTTAGAGGGGTCAAGCAATTTATTAATATCTGCCCCAGTTTTATTAGGATTATTAATAATATCTAAAACTTCACTAGCACCAGCTGACCTTAAATTCTCTTCCTTAGAGTTTGTATATTTTGAATGGTAATCTGCCTTATTTGCTCGTGCCTTTAATAATTTATCCACCTGAGTTGCGTCGCCCTCAAATTTTCCAGCTTTTGCCATATCGCTAATAGTTTTGTCGTAAGAACTTTTTACCTGCATTAATTTTGCAAGCGTGGTTTTATCTTGGTTAGCGGTAGCTTTAGCAATCGCCTCATTCAGCATTTTTCGCCCCATTTCTAACTTGGCAAGACTTACCGTTGGATACATGCGGTTATCTAAGTTGTTGACACTACGAGGGTTGTTTGGTATATTATTACTAACTGATGGAGTCCCTTGATGTAAAGATGGGGCGTGAGTTGTAGGCACTTCTTTTGAAGTGAGAGTCGTTCCCTCGGCGGGGCTACGAACTCCATCAGGTTTATAAGCAGTAAGTATTTGGTTATCTTTACTAACTGCTACAATAGTTCCATCTGGAGTTTCGTATACTCTTCTCCCGTTTGGCTTATACCCTATTAATCTAGCATTTTTTAATTGTTGTTTAAAATCAGCAGTAGCAGTATTTGGGTGCTTCACTTCTATTTTTTTGCCAGCAAAACCGTATTCTTTTCCAGTGGCTGGATTCTTGCCAAACTCACCATATCTAAAATTATTCAAACTGCCATCATTAAAGCGAATATTTACATCACCAGCTTGATTTTTAAATACATCGCTCATGTTGTTAGGATTGGCATTAGTTGTATTTTTTTCTACACCAAGCCCTTTCTTTAAGGCATCTACTGCTTGCGAGGCTTCATATTCCTGGGCATATTTACCAAATTTTTCAATGGAATCCCTGCCTTGCTCGCCAATAGTTTTTTCTAAATTATTTAATAATTCTTGTATGTTAGCACGGCTCAAAGCGGCATTATCTAAATTTGCCTCTTTATACAAATTATTGGAAGCGTCAAGGTCATTAGACTTAGAATTCCGTAAATTCTCTTGTATTTCCTCGCCTAACATATTATTCCTGCTAGGGCTATCAAAGGTTGCACCTAAGTCTTTTGAGAGCCCTAGCTGAACTGCTTCTGCTTGTTTATTTACATGCTCCTGCATTATTTTTTGTGCGGGCTGCCCGTGTTCACCTTTTAAAACACCACCCTCAAAGGCTAAATCTTTGGCATTATTGGTGGCTTGACCTCGTGTTAAAGGCACATCGCCATCTTTAATAGGATTTTTTTTACCGAAAACTTTTCCAGCTCCACGAGCTAATTTTTCACCACCTAATGCCACCGCTGGCGTTAATGCCCCTGCAGTCGCTGCCCGCCATATATTATCACCAGCATATTTAGTCCCTTGATTATTAGCAATATCTGTGGCTGTGGTTGTGGCTAAATCTGTCACACCAGCTGCCGCACCTAGCTTGCCTAACCCCATCATTTTTTTAAATAGAGATGCACCCTTGCCAGCCCAGCCTAAACCAGGAACCGCCATTAGTAAATTAGTAGGGTCGTAGAGTAGGTCTTTACCATCTTCCCACGATAAACCTTTAGCGTTGATCACTTTACCACCCATTAGGGCTTTGCCACCCTCACTGAGAAATATTTCGCCATCTTGATTTTTACGGATTCTAATATCGCGACCTTGTTTTTTACCAAGCTCCCTTATTTCTTGAGCTTTTTTAAAATCGTCCCCACTTAATCTAGCAATATCACCTTTTAGGAAATTCCTATCAATGCCCGCATCTAATAAGTCTTTATCTTGGATTTCTTCACTATCTGACAAATTTACTCTCCTGTAATGTCAGGTGTGTTTTCTAAAACATTACCTTTATCGTCAATATGCTTCCTGTATTTTTCAGGAACTTTATGCCTATCTAAGAAATCCTCGCCAACAGTCTCGCTAAATAACTGCGGTAAATCTTCGTCAGTATATTTACTTAAAGCATTCGTCAAAAGAGCAATAGATGTGCCGTAGTCAGTATTAGGATTAAAGGCAGTTTCAAGCAACTTTTCCATTTCTTTAGCGGCTGGATTAGTGCCGCCTACCTCTTTTAAATGCGGCAAGATTATATTTTCAATTTGAGCTTTTGCATTGTGGTAATGCTGGTCCGCTTCTTTGCCTCTTACTCCTATGCCAGCTAAAACACTTCTTGCAATTTCTGCCGGAACTGCAATTACTCCCTCAGCGTTAGTTAGGGAGCGGCTCAGTCTTGTCATAGTATCACTACCAATTAAATTTTGCATGCCTTCATATTCTTTAAGAATGTCTTTGTAAGCATTTGCAACTTGCTTGCTACCTTGTTGCCGCTGCTCTTCTTTTCTAATTACTTCATTATTTTTTATCATTTCAGCTTGAGCTTTAGCTTTAGCTTCTGGAGTATTTAAAGCCGCTTGCTGTGCTGCTAGCTTCTGCTTTTCTAAATCTAATTGTTGATTTTTAAAGTTTTCATTACTAGCACGAGTTAATTTTTGCTCCATCTGCTGATTTTCAATATTGCCTTGATTTCTGCCTGCTTCACTTTCTCTAAAATTATTATCAATACCTCTTTGATCTTTCTGCTCTGTAAATTGACGCTCTCTAATATCGTTATTAATACCACGCTGATTTTCCGCAGAATCAAATTGTTTATTCTGCATATTTTCAGCAAAATCTTGCCTATTTTTTTGATTATCAAATTGGGCTTCCTGCATTTTTTCTAAATTTTTTTCTTCCCATTCAGCTCTATCTCTAACCTCTTTATTAGCAGCTCCAGTGGCTAAATCAAAACTATTGCCGCCAGCGTTAGGCACATAATGTCCGCCCACCATTTGCCCTTTTCCACCATTTGCTCCAGCTTGCATAGACTCACCAATAAACCGCAACCCAGACAAGCCTTTACCTAGCCAAGAATTATTTACTTCGTCATCCGCTTTAATTTTTGCTAAATAATATCTGTTTAGTCTATCAAATGCAGTCTCTGAGGATTTAGCCTCTACAGGTGCGGCAGAGGAGCTGCTCACCGCACCCGCAGTGCCTACAGCCTCACCTTGCGGCGAGGTAGTATCTTGTAAAACTGGATCAACAATCCCATTGTTAGCTCGCTGCGTTAAACCAACAGGACGCACGCTTGGTGATTCTTGTGTTGTATTACCGAATTCGTCTACAATTCCCAACCTTTTTTTAGTTGCGTCTAGCTCTGCTTGTGTTATTGCCATAATCTATTGTCCGTTAAGGTATTTATTCATAATATTAGCTTGATACATCCCTGTGCCAAAACTGGCAGCACCACCCAAGATACTACCAATACTACTCAACCTATTTTGCCCTTGCCCTGCCAAATATGCTCCTAAAGCATTATTAGCGTTCATTTGTCCGCCATAAGCATCATTATAAGCGTTCATTTGGTTGTTATAACCCTGATTATACGCATTACCTGCCTGCCCAAGTGCGTTCATTTGATTTTGAAACATTGCTTGATTGGCATTATTGCGGATTTCCTCTTCAGTGGTGGCTTTTTTGCTGGCGTAATCACTATACAGATTACTAAAAGCATTATTGCTACGCCCAGTCATGCCCATATTAGCCAGCTTAGCCTCGTCATTCATTTGCTGCCTATCTATGCCTTGCAGAGCCTGATTTACGGTATTGTCAGTATTTAACTTAAAATCTTTATAGCCACCCATAATTTGATTAGCTAGCTCTTGATTCCAATTATTGTTAGCATCGCCTTGTTGTTTAAGCCAATCGGCTTGCCCTTTAGCTAGCTGCTGGTTATCATAAAAGGGCTTTTTCGCCCCATTGCTACCAAATAGCTTTTCAATACCACCAAATAAACCCATTATTCCACCTCTTTTTCTAGTTCTTTAGCTTTTTTAGCTTCTATCATATTTAGCAATCTATCAATTTGTGCATCTTTTTTATCAATTGCTTCCTGCATTTTGCTAAATTTTTCTTCAATATCAGGATTTATATTATTTTTAATTGGGACATCAACAGGCTCAGCCTTAACTTTTTTAGCTTTATCGCTAAAGCAGCCTTTGCTTTTTAGGTAATCCATAATTTCAATAATCAACTCGTTTTTAATTTCTGCCAAAATTGAAGAGAAAAACTCACGAGAATAATTTTTACAAATATCTAACCTATAAAAACCATGGTAAATAAGCACATCACGAACATCTTTACTAGCATCCTCTAGGCTGCCATCGTATTTTTTTGCATAGAATCTTGCAATGTCCGGCTGCAATTCTTTAAAATTAGTAAATCTAACAAAATCAACCTCAAATATTTGTGAAGCGTGCTTATTGTAAGAGCTTTTAAATTCAATTAACGGCACTTCTTTTCTCGTTGTCCCATCCGTAGGGTTAAAAATATCTTTTACAAAAAATGTTGCTGAATATTTTTTGCTTTCTGTTGTGTCTTCGCTTTTTTTCCAAGAAGATACATCTTTTAAATCATATGCCATTTTTTTACTCCTAATTTTTAATAAATGCTAAAGTTTTGCCGTCGCTAAAACCCATAAAATAACTACCCACTAAAACAGTGTCTGCAGAATTTTTTGTAATCACGCCAGCATCGCTATCAAAATAAACTTGCTCGCCAAAGATGGCATAATTATTACTAAACTCAAATAATCCTTCTAACAGCGCCCAACCATATTCGCCTTGCCGTAATGGTGCAAGTAAAAAAGCCGCTACTGGATTTGCAACACTTGGTGAATAGTATCCTGCCTCTCTAGCTGCATTGTTGAAAAAGATTGGCTTATCGGTATCGGATAAATCCTCTTTAGCTTTAATGTAAATATATTTGCAGTCTACCTTTATGTTGCCGTTGGAGTTAGAAACCCCGTCGGATATTAGTCCAACACGGTTTCTTTCTCTGCGGCTAACTAATTTAGCGTCCCCGTTATAAATGCTATAATTAATCATATTTACACCTAGTTTACGGTTGCGGCAATTGTCTGCTGCGAACTTGAATCCCCAGTTATAGAAACATTTATATTAGCATTGCCCGCGGCAACTCCTGTTATTGTTATAGTCGTTCCGCTAACTGCAACGGTTGCAATACCTGTATCAGAGCTTGATATCGTAATATCGGCAGCCGTAGCACCATTAGTATAAGCAATATCTACAGTTGATGTAGAGCCTGCCGCAACCGTTGAAGTGTTTGAACTTAAAGTAAACCCTTTAGCTGGCGGGGTTGTTGCTGGAGCTTCAAAGTAAATTGCAGTAGCTTGCAAATCGCCGTAAGTTGCATTGCCGGTAATTCTTGGCTCAATATAGTATGTTGAGTTAGTAGCCGATTTGTGCATTAAAATACCATTTTCAGCATTAGGCGTAATCATGGCAGCTAGATTAAACGGCATACTTTCAGGGTCTTTTGTGTAAGCAATCATTTTACGGAATTCGTCGTTAAATTTAGTCTGGTCAAAGAAGTTAAAAGAAAATTTTTCTCTTTTTAAAGTCATGAAAACTACAGTTTTTTCCGGGAAGCCTAAAAGCTGATTGCCATCCACTCTTTGTAAGCCGCCAGTATTAACTATCTTGACACCTTTGTAAGTCATGCGTTGGTATCCGATTGGGGTTGTATCACTATTTGTAATTACCCGTTGTTTGTCTTCTGCAGCAGTCTCAAACAGCTCATACATATCAGGCGAGCAAAATGCGTGTGTGCATCCACTTTTACCTACTTGTAAACCATTAATAATATATTTTAGTCTGCCTAGGATATTGCTTAAATCTGCAGTATTTCCAGCATCAGGAACGCTTGAAGTGCTATCTAATCCATTATAGGCTTTATTCCTCCATCTTGGCTCAACTGAACGGTCAATTTGCCCGAACGAACCTATGGTTGGAGTTGTAGATACCGCTCCACGAACGCCATCAAAAGACAATCCGCTTGCATAAGTGCCATCACTTTGAAGTTGTAATTCGGTTGCAAGCAAGATTGAATCCGCACCTGAGGTCATTTCGCCATTTATCCAATCAACCCTTGCGGTATCTTTAGAAGCCTTTTGCATAATTTGCTCCATAGAAAGCGGGATTTTTTTTGGTATAACTTTATAGTTATATATTGCCGATGTTGTAGCATTAGTATTTTGGCTTGTCATGCTATTACCATCTAAATCGGTTGGGTCGGGAATATTGCTTGCTAATATGGTAGGCTGCCGAATATCTGCACCAAAGGGGATACCTTTAATGCAACCTGCCTCATAAAGCTCGTTTAAAATTGGATAATTAGAAATACTGCTTCTACTTACTTTTTCTATAAAATATGCTACCGATACCCTAGCTATTTGTTCTACACTCATAATTTTGTCCTTTTGTTAGTCTTAATAATTTTGCTCCTCATTTTTTAATTTTTTACTGAACTCCCATTTCGCCCTTTTTACGCTTAATAAAATCGCTCATGGTTTCTTCTTTGTTATCACCGCCTCCGCCATCAACCGCGATAGTTTTAATAGTGATTCTATCTTTGCTATCTGTAGGTGCTGCAGCTGGGGCTGATTGATTAGTTGGTGCTACTTGGTTAGGTGCTGCCTCTCCTGTGCCAGTTAAGCCATCGGCTCCCGCTTGTATTCCTGCCTTAACATCTTGAGCGATTGAATCTGCCATATTTGGGAATGGCGAATTGCCACCTTCTCCCTCACCCTCGCTTGCTTCGTCTTTGCCGCCGTCTAGCATATCTTCAGCATCGCCAGCACCAGCTAATTTATGTATTTCTTCTGGCGTAATTACTCCGTCCACATGCTTAGATTGCAACATTACCATTTGAGCTAGCTCATGGCTGCTAGCGATAGTATCCACAAGCATAAACATATACAGAAATACCGACTTCATATTTGGCAAACCCAAACCTTGCTGAATTACTCGTAATTCTTGCAATAACATAGGAAATTGCTCGTCAGTAAATAATGCCTCTAAATCGCTGAAATCGGGATTGCCATCTTCTGGAGCTTGAGCCGTTTCACTTTCTGTGGTTTCTACCCCTCCATCTGGAGTGGCTTCTTCTGTGGTTTTTAATTCTTCTTCGTCCATTTATATAGTCTCCTGATTATTTATTTTGTTTTGCAATCTAATAGCTCTGGTTTGAGCGTCCATAGTTTGCTGCTCCTCGTCTTTTTGCTGAATTGCCAACCGCTTAGGTAATAGCTCAGTTTCCACCACTGCCTTTTGCGTTTGGGCTTGGTTTTTAGCAATCTCGGTTTGCGTTTTTGCATTGTCTAAATCTTGCGGTGTTGGCTGCCCTTGTTGTTGTGCGGCTTGCTGCTTAGCTTGCTCTTGTTCTACAACCAAATTACTAAGTGCTACCTTAAGCTCCTCGCTAATACTGGCGGAAGATGCAATTTCTTTTGCCATTAAATAATTTACCTGTGCCGCAGCTGGTGGCATGCTTCCACCCTGCATAATCAATTGCGATATTTGCTGAATATCATTAATGCGTTTTTGCTCCCTGAATTCTTCCTCTACAATAGAAATAGAATTTAGCTGCAAATTAAGCACATCTTCCTTAGGTGCTATTTGTTCCTGCAACAATAAGGCTTGCGTAGTTGCTTTAACAAAATTGCTAAATTTAGCTTGCTCTTGCCGCCAAAAATTACTAGATAATTGCACTCTATTATTAGCGGCAATTCTGGTTTCGCTTGGATTTTCTTTATCTACGCTAAATACTAAATCTAATTTAGCAAGCCTTGTAATATCTGCCTCTAGCTCGGCTTTCTCTGCTTGCAACCCTTGTAATGTTGCAAAAATAGCCGAATTATCGTTGTAGCCTAACAAAGCCCCAATTTCATTAAAATTGAATATTTCGGCGTTTAGCTCTATAACACGGAAGTCCTCAATTTGTTCTAAGTATTCTCGGTTGCTTGCACTTGCTAAAGCATAGTGTTGTATGCTTGCCACAATTCCCCTAATCTTTGAATGTAGCCGTTCAAGTAGAATAAATTTATCCCACAAAAAATTAATAAATGCGGTATCTGTTAAGCTCATGCCCGCATTAGAATAATTTTCACCATTCTCCACATACTCATTAGGATTTGTGCGAATAAATCGCACCCCATCGCTGAATACCTCATAAACTTGTGTTTGCGTCTGTATTGACGCATTATTTAATAAGGTTTTGCTATCTGGAGCCAAGTTTCGTTGTAAAATCAAACTATTTTTAGCAGTCTGGAAACTATTAATAACTATTTCTAATTCATTGTCTGCATTAATAAATACGGCGATATTGCCATACAAAACATAATCACGCACAACATTAAAAAAGAACTTCTCTAACTTTTCTTTGTTATCCTTAAGGAAATTGTCAATATCAGTATTGTTAGTTTTCCATTCGGGAAACTTTGTAAATAATAAAGACATTTTCGCGGCTACTAAGTCCCTAAAAAATAAACTGGCAGGCGACAATCCTGTTATAATTTTTTCGGTTTTTTGCTGGTAATTTGCACTATCACCAATACCAGTAGAATCAAAAAACATTGCATAAGCAATACCTACCATTCCCGCAGTTATTATTGGTGCTTCTTTCTTTTCGGTGTTGGCAATAATTGCGGCTTCAATAGCCTCTAAATCTCTTAATACTTTACTCATAACTAAACCCCTTAATTTTTATTTTAAGCTCATTGGCAAGGTGCATAATCATATACCGTGTTTCGTCATAAGCGTGGTCTTCCTGTTTTGGGTTCCGCTCAATATCACCATCGTATTTATCGCTTAATACCAAATTCGGCACTGTATCCCAAAAATACTTGCAGGCTTTAGAAATTACTAACCTTTTGTTGTTGATAGCACTATATAAATGCTGGAATCCGCTTAATCTATCTTTTTTAGCACGCACAAAATTAATACCCACCTCACGAAAATAATCTGCAATTGGCGTGCCAGTTGCTCCCGATTTTGCGAATATTTGCCCGTCCGCCACTGCACCTTTTAAATTTTTGCCATAGTCTAAATAGCTAAGTTCTCTTTTAAGATTGCGGGCTTGAGTTTCAGCATCAACACCTTTGTATACAAGCTCTTTGAATTTAACTAGGGTTTTAATACCGTGTTCGTTGGTTATCAAAGAATAAAACCCAATCACCGAAGCATCGCTGAATCCCCAATCGTATGAAATATAATAAGGATAATCATAGGGACGGAAACTTTTATCCTCAAAGCCATTGCCCTCAAAGGTCAAATTATCAAATGCCACGCCGCTTAAAACATTAAAGTCTCCCTCAAGCCATGCCTTACGATAAACCTCTGGCAAGTTTTCAAGCATTTTGTAATATGATGGGTCGTTCTTTAGCAATATTTTGTTATCGTTTACGGAAGCAAATACGAATACTTTTTGAAGCCCGTCTTCCTCGGTGATATTATAGCTGCCATTACTAACAAAATAATCCTTTAGCCACTTAGTGCTTGCACCTAATGGGTTAAATAAAAATATCATTTTTTTAGTAATTCCATGAGCCGACCGCCACATAGCTTTAACGGCAGATAATGCAGCGTTCATATCTTTGATGTATTGCGGCTCCTCAAAGATTACATGGGAGAAATTCTCGCCTTGTATATTTTCTAAGCCCTCACCATCTACATAAAAAAATGATAATAAAGCTCCCGTCTTAAGCTCAATTTGCATATCAACTTTGTTGCAAAAAAAGTCTTTCCGTTCCTTTAAGCCCTCACGAATTAAGGCTTTCTTTAATCTGCGGAATACTGGCTTTAACCCTTTGGCAGTATTACGAATATACATGCCATTGAACTTATCAGCCAAATCAAACATTAATGCAATGATACCGTTAATGCCGACTTCTGTTTTGCCGCTGCCGCGAGTACCTCCGTAGCCAAGAATATTTATATGCGAAGATAATAGATATTCAAAGAATCGGCTTTGTGCTTCTGGTTGCGGTTGCCAATGCTTTAATTCCTGTTTAACTTCTTTATTCTTGAATAGAATAATTCCATATTTCTTAAGATACTTGGTAGCGAGTTTTAACTTGTAGTTTTCTACAAGAATTGAGCTTTGCATTAACTTTGTTTTATCATTTCCGTAATAATTTTTTGTTCGTAATCATTAAGATTTTCTTTGTCTTTAACTTTCATTTTTATATTTTTTAGTATGTCTTCTAATATTTCATGCTTTAAGTGTATTATATTGTTAATTTTTAAATCTAGGTCGTTGTCCGCATTTTCTAGCCGCTCTAATATTTTTTCGGCTTGCTCTGTCTTTTTATCTATCTCTTCTACTTTATTAAGAGTTTCAAGGGCTTGCGATACTTCAATTGCTTTATTTTCTTTATCCTTATTGCTGGCTTCCTCTTGCTTTTGCCATCTTTTAACCTTGTCAATAAGATTATGTGATGCTCCTAACTTATCGGCTATCTCTCTTACTGTGCGATTAGCCTTTAGTTCCTTTGCAACCTCAAGACGCTTATCGTGGTTGCTAAGCCGCTTAAATTCCTCTTTTGTAATTGGCACATCTATTTACCTAGCATATAATCAATGTATGTTCTTATTTTTAGCTTATCACTAGCAAAGCTATTTGTTGCCACAACATTGAAAAATTTATCATGTAATTTTTGGCTAAAAATCACATAAGGAACATCGTTGTTGTTATACCGTTCAATCATATCCTCTTGCTCTTTCGTCAACTTAGCGTTGCCACTTTTACATTCAACAAATAATGTTTTGCCTCCACGCAGCGTAATAGAGTAATCCAAATCACCTTTTAAATAACCCAGCTTTTTAACCATGCCAAACATTTTTTTAAAGGTTAAAGCTCCCACTACCTCATTACTATGCTTGCGGAAACATACAATAGGAGAATCAGTCTCCGCTTGAATATCCTCCAAGATACGCTTAAAGTAATTCTCAAACGCTTCACCACCGATTTTAGCCTTGTGTCCGCCATTTACTTTTTTTGTGCTTGGCTGCGTTAAATTTAAATCCATTTTTTGTTCTCTTTTTGTTCTCTTGAAGTGCCTTAAAGGCTTGCAACGCTTAGCTTTTCAAAACTCACTAAAAATAATTATAATTGGCTGCTTGATTATTGCTGCTAGTATTGTTGTGTGGCTGCTCCTGTTCCTCGCCACCTACTAACAACCAATGCCTTTCTCTAATTAAAGCTGTAAGTGATTTAACATGTTCTTTTGACTTCTTTCTACCGTAATACGCTACAACATCGTTTATGCTACCTAATAAGCTGCCTCTATCTTCTACACTAAGAGCCATGTAATTTGCTAATGCGGTTTTAAAATTAGATTTGATCTGACTTTTTGGATAACGCTGCCATATTTCTTCGCGAAAAATCTGTTCTTCTAGCTCGTCAATCAACTCAGGTGGAGGCGTCTCGTAATATTCGCCATCTTCAATACTGTCAATCGTATCCCCTACAACAATCTTGTCGCTGTCGTCTGTCGTGTCGGCGACACTATATGTTTTATTAATACTATTATCTAATATATTATTACTATTATTAATATATATACTGTCGCTTTTTGTCGCTATGTCGTCGACACTCATGTCGTTGTCGTTTCTGTCGTTATTTGTCGCCATAGCATTGCCTTGTAAAAGCGAAAGTATAAGGTCTACCTTGTTTTCAAGAGATTTTAATCTGTCGTCGACACTCATGTCGTTGTCGTTGCTGTGTCGCTTTTTGTCGCCATTATAATTTGGTGTCGGCGACATTGTTGTCGCATTATTTATTGCTATGTCATTAGTGGTATGTGAATTTTTTACACTACCCATATTTTTAGTGGTATTTTCCATTTTGGAAATAACCACATCGCTTTTATTATACAAATCGTTCTGCAATGTATACACACTATTAAGTATATAATGTATGTGTCTTAGCATATAAGCTGCTAATTTATTGTCTTTGCGTTGGCGTTGAATTGTGCGAGTGGAACATTGCAGTATTTTAGCAATATGCTTATTGTCTTGCAGCATAAGATTATCAATAATCTCGTTATAATTCTGCGGCGGATTTTTATGGTTTTGTTGCATTTATTTAATAACTCCCTTCTTTTTTTGTTGCATTTATTTTTTATGGAGGGACGCAGGGGTAGATTTCAACGGGTGTGTTTTATCGCCCCTGCGATTGACTGGAAGATTTGCAACAAAACCAGCCAATTACTGAAGCCTATGGCTACTACCTGTTAAAAAACAAGAGTTTCGTAGGCTTATTTTAAATTCTTTTAAAACTCGGGGGAATTAATAGCGATAAAAAGACCCCCGAATCTATTAACAGGAACTTTTTAAAACCTGCTAATTCTTAATTCTATGTGCTGGCGGTAGGACTTGCACCTACATCTTTAGCCCCCAAAGGCTATGCTCTCCTACTTAAGCTACTGCCGGCATAATTAACCTTTTTTTTACTACTTACCGTTATACTTTGGGTTGTAGTGGTATTTGCCTTTATACACTTAATATAAAGTGTATAAAAGTGCAAGTCAAGTGCAAAAATAAATTATTTTTAAAAAACAAGGTATGCAGGCATTCAAAATGAGATTTATAATAAAACTCGCAAACAAAGCTGTAATTTTTGGTGTGAGTAGATAGATGCAAAACTTAAAAAAAATTAGAGAAGAGAAAAATATATCTCAAAAAGAATTATCAAAATTAAGTGGGTTGTCTTCTGGTCATATTGGAGATATAGAGAGAGGAGCAACAAGATTGACAAAAAATACAATTGAAAAACTATCACAAGCCCTAGGCGTGTCGCCTGACGAACTTATAAAAAATACAAACGAAGCTGTAGTTTCAAGCAAAATTTCTCTAAAGTTATTTACTCACAAACTATCGGCAGGGCAAGGGGTTGAACCTATTTATTCACTTAATAAAGAGTATAGCATTATGGAAATTGATAAAGATTTTTTAGAGCTAATTACAAAAAGAAATGTAAATAATTTAATTATGTTTACAATTCAGGGCGATTCTATGTCGCCTGATGTTGAAAGCGGAGAAACAGTAATCATTGATAGTTCTATAAATTTTTTTAATAACGATGGATTATATGCTTTTATTTACAATAAGGAATTTTATTTTAAAAGAGTCCAAAGAACACCAGATAAAATTTTATTAATATCTAATAATAAAACCTATCAAACAATAGAAATTCCTATACCTCCTAAATATGAGTTTCAAGTTATCGGCGAAGTTTTAGGAACATTTTTTAAAAAATTGCATTAAAACATCTTATTAAAAATAAATAATAGCATTTTAGCGAAAAATAATATAAAAATACCAAAGAAAAATATACCAAATATCCAACCGAATATTTCCCCTGTATTCTCATAAAATGGCGAAACAATTAAAGGTGGAACGATAGAAAAAACAAGCAAAGATAATAAAACTTTAGTGCCTTTTTTTGTCTTTTTGTTTTCAAAAACTATACGATAATAAGCAAAAGAAGTAGAAATAATTATTATCCATGTCAGCCAGTAATAATGTGCCATATCAAATTGAGAAAGCCCTTGTTTATTAAAGACTTGATACTTTCCTAATAATTCACCGTTTTCCTCAAGATACAACTCTCCTAATTTATTTTTTCTAACATGAATATCTCGTCCTTGCTCTATTCCTTGTTTCCGTATCTCTTTTGCGATTTCTAAATCATTATTAAGGATTTTCTTCAACAAAGTCATATCATAATCTATTCCGTATGAATGAATATCTTCGCTCGTATATTCCCCATACGCCCATACAAAACTTGGAAAAATAAAAAAAATAGCTATAATAAATATTTTTTTATCTACAAACATATTGCATAATCCCCGCTTGCGATGTCTCAATGTTATAATTTACCGTTAAGTAATAACTACCTGCATTATATCTAGTTATAGTATAGTTATACATTGTGTTAGGATTCCTTGTATAAGTATAAGCCATTACTAACATGCCGCTACCTCTTATCTCTGGAGTATTGATTAGTATTTTTGCCTCCGCAATAACGCCATCAAGATCAGATAATATTATTTTATCTTTTTCTAACTGCAATTTTATTTTTTTTCTGTATTTTTTTGATGTATCAAACTTGCTAAAATAAGCGGCTCCCTCTTCATACTCCGTGTATTGCCAATTGTCTGTAGGTTCGCAAATAAGGCTTTCTGCAACTAGATTAGCAACAAAAAACAAAAAGAATGTAGCTATAAATATTGATTTCATTAATTTATTAAATAATCTTCAACTTTCATACATGAAGAGATTGTATTTATTGATATAGCTCCGTCTTCTTCTATTGATTGTAAAGAGTAAACAGCTACAACTTTATTGTTTTCAAAATTAAAAAAAATATTAAATATTTCCATTTTATTATAGTCCCCAGCAAAAGCATTTAAAAGCATAGCTTTTTCTATATCTTTTGGGTTTTCTGGTGGAACTATGCCTATTTTGTATTTAGCTTTTAGGTTGCTTATTAAGCTAACCCCGTTTACAGATAAATTATTGAGCTTTGTTAAAATAAAACCTCTTTCTTTTCCAGTTTGAAAATAATAATCCAAACTAATATTATCTAACTTATTGTATCCAGCAAAGCCACCTGAATTTCCTAACGAATCGTCTGTTTTGCAATGAAAAGTAAGAACCTCTGCCTTAAGCTCAAACGCACAAAAGCAGACTATAATAATAATTAGATACCTCATTACTTTAACCTTTTTATTTTAATAATAAAATTTTTTTAGGGGATTCGCAATAGAGATTCTGCTAACTAATAAAAACACTTTCAAACCCTTAATATTCCTATGTTTTTGCTAGATTCCTTGAATTAGTAGATTCGTAGCTGCGAATCTATGAAAAAGTTTTTTTACACGCCTATAAAACATTGTATTACCTTGTTTTTTAAAAATAATTTATTTTTGCACTTGACTTGCACTTTTATACACTTTATATTAAGTGTATAAAGGCAAATACCACTACATACCGCCTTATAGCACTAAAGGGAAAAAAGAAATTATGGGGGATTAAAAATGAAAGTTAGAATCAAAAAAATTGACTACAGCGATCCAGAAAATCAAATGGTGGAGCAAAACAGGATTGAAATGCTGCTATTAATAGCAAAGGCATCGT
>WRAU01000004.1 GCA_009780035.1 Alphaproteobacteria bacterium | reverse complement strand
GGTTTTAGATTATTGTTGAATATTCTTAACTTCCTTGCCATGCTTTTACTCCCTTTATTTACAATTTCAACTATTATTATAACTACAACTATTATTATAATATTGCACTAAATAGTTGTAAAGTAAAATAGCTTCTTTATAGTGTAAATTTAATTTTAGTAATTATTAAAAAGCAATAAATATATAATTTAATATTAAAAATGCTATACTATTAAATTATTAGATAATAGAATCCCCATGAAAATAATTTTTAGCATTTTTTTAGTGATACCGATAATTTGCTTAAGTCATAATATTAGGGCGGCATGTGATGCTCCAAATTTTGATGGCTGCAAAATTGATGAAGCAGATAAAGTTATTGTGGTAGATAAGCAAGAAGATGTTAGTATTACTAATTCTACTATGGCTATCGGCAGCCTTATTTTTACGGCAGACAATCTTAATTTAAATATGAGCAATTCTACTCTTGATGCTAATCGTTTGATTCCATCTAACTATAACTATAAAATTAATATTGATATGGATAATTCAAAGTTAACTCTTAGAAATGCTAATAGTATTAACATGGAAGATGTTAACCTTAAAAATAAATCTACCTTTACCGTGCAGGGCTATTCTAGCGTTTCTGTTAATAATTTTGAAAGCACAGGAGATTCATTAGTTAAAATTAAAAATTCATTCAGTATTCTTAGCTTAAAAACAGCCACGCTGGAAGATGTTTATTTGACTGCAGGTTTTTTAAGGATTCAAGAAAATACTGTAGATATAACTAACATTGAAAATACAGACCCCGATGATACCGCCCGAGATTATGAAGACCTTAACAAAGGAGGCTATATAGAAATAACCAACAAGGGCACTCTTAATGTTCATAATACTCTTAAGGCTAATCAAATTCATATGATATCTGGAGCTTTAAATATTGAAGGCACTTACGAAATTGGCGCGCTAGATAATAAAAGCTCTTCTTCTATTTACGATAAAGACGATAAAATTGTTAATATTAACAGCAATTCCGATGGCAAAATAACCTATATTAATTTAAACACTCTTAATTTAAGCGGAACTGGGGTATTGCACCTGCAAAACGGCGGCAGTATTAGTAATTTGAACGATAGCAATACTTTGGGCGGAACTTTAGAATATTTAGGTTTAAAAATTCCCGATAAAAACGGCAACATTCCAGAAAATGCTCCTGTTCCAACCCTTACTTTAAGGAATACTTATTTAGATACTCTAATTATCCAAGACGGCAATGTTAAAATTACCTCTAGCTACAGCACCATTAATAATATTACAGGCAACGGCGGCAGTTTAACACTTGAATATGTTAAAAATATGAAATCTGATAATGTTGCTATTAATAGTTTAAGCCTTTACTCAAGCAATTACGATGTTAGCGGAACTTTTAGTGCCAACAACTTAACTCTAAGCAATAATTCTGTTTTGAATTTAAGCGGAAGTGTTTCTTCATTAACTTTTGATACTTTATCCCTTAATTCAGGTTCTAAAATTACATCTGCTAATTTAGATATTAAAATAAATAATAGCCTTAATATTTTTAATTCCTTGCAAGAAGTAAATAGTCTTGAAATGTTAAATGATTCCACATTAACCATAGGCATAGATAGGAACACTTCAAAACTCACTGATGGAATTTCTGCAACTGGAAGTATTACTCTTAATAAGGCAAATATTATCGCTAATCTGCAGGATACCAGTGATTTTAATTTAGGGCTTAATCAATCTTACTATGTTTTGCATGCTGATGGAATCAGCTGGGACAATACTAATCTTGGCAGCACAAACCTGCCAGATTGGTTTTCTGCAGAGTTTAGATTCAAAGATATTAATAACCCAAAAGATTTAATTGTAGATATTACCAGAAAGGAAACATACGCAGAATTGTTATCTAAATCTAATTATGCTGGCGATACCAATACCCTAAATATTGCCCGTGTTTTAGATAGAATGGTGGGAGAAACTCCTGATAACAACAATTTTACCCCTAACCTAAGAAAAGTAATTACTAATATTGACCTTAGCAGCGATAGAAACACCATAGGCAGCAATTTAGCCAGTTTGCGTCCTGTGCCTAATAATGTTTACATTAGCGATATTCATACTACTGCCTCTATTTATTTAGACCTTTTATCACAAAATTCCTCTTATGCTTATTTAAAAACTAAAGACAGTGAAGACACAGTGCTATGGATACGCAATGGTTTTAAAATTGGCAGCTCTAAAGCGGGCAATTTCTACAGCGGCAGCAGAAACAACACTTATTTTTTAATGGGCGGCTTTGATATAGTGGGGCATAATTTTGACAGTTCTTATCTGCAATTAGGAGTAGCCGGCGGCTTTAATGTAAATGATATTAAAGCTAATGATAACCTTTATGATATAAATGCCAGTGGCTTTAATGCTGGAATTTACGCCAATTATATTGCAGAGAAATTTTCTTTGAGCCTGTCTTCCATGTATTTAACTAATATGTATGATACTACAAGACTGCCTTTGCAATCTAAAGTTTCTTCCACCAGTAAAGTAGCTGAAATGGCAAGCAGTATATCTTTGGCTTATAAAACAAACTTGCATGATAATATTTCTATAAAACCTAGTATTTTCTACACTAACGGATATATTACAGCAGATAAAACCCGTGAAGACGGACTTGCCGGCTTTAATTTGCCATCGTATTCTGCAACTATTCATGATGCTGGGGTTGGCGCTTTATTTTATACAGACTTTAAAGAAACTATTTTTAATTTAGACATTCTGCAAGGATCTTATTCGCCGTATATGGATTTAAAAACTTTTTACCGCATGTATGATGTGCCGCACAGCAATATCAACTTTATAGATACAACTTATGATATTAATATAATCGGCATGCAGAAAAACTCTTTGGTTATGCGCGGAGCATTCGGCGTTGATTACGAGAAAAACTCTAATGTTTTAGGAATTAACTACACTTATGAAAGAAGTTTTCATAACTACGCCAACCATCAATTTCGTTTGAATTATAAGTTGTTGTTGAATTAATAGCCTATGCTAGACTAGCAGACAAACCCTCGTTATACCACATACCAGCAAAAGCTGGTACCCATAAAAGATATTTCAACTGCAAAATTGAGTTTGCTTAATTATCCTATGGATACCGATTTTCATCGGTATGACGATAATTATACTTTACTTTGATTCATGAACTTTATTGTCTGTTCACCTATTGATTTTCTTAAAAAGCCATTCATTTTTAATACATCACCGCTTTCATAAAATTCTATCATTAAAGTATTAAATTCTAATTTATCCTTAGCCTTTACATTTATAATAGGATAGCCTTCATTTAAAAGTATGCCGTTCATCATAAATCTGCCAGTTCTTTTATTAACATCAAAAAAATATTGATTTCTTGCCATATCTAAAAAAACATAAATTGCTTTATCATATATATCCTCAATCTTATTAGCTTTCTCTATCATACCGTTAAATAAATTAGATAACTTATCTGCATTAGGCGGTAAATAATCTGTTCCAGCAATTCGGACATTAGCATCTCTAAATTCTCCCCAGACCAAAGCATCATTAAAGCCTGATAAAGCATGTATACTGCAGGCAATTTTTTTATTTAAATTAAAGTTTCCAGATTTAACTAAATTAAATAATTTATTCCAAGCATTTTTTTGATTAATTACAACCTGTTGGTCCTCAACTCTATGACCTCCAACTGTAACCCCGTCTATTATTGTTTGCACCTCTGGCAAAGTATAATTAATGCCCTCTAAATTAACTGCATCATATACCAGCACACTAACTTCCCTTTTTGCCAGATATAATGCTTTTTCTTTATTAGGAATTATACCAAAATGTTTATCTTGCATTTTTTAATCCTTATTTATTCAAATACTTAATGCTTAAAACTCGATATGCCCTCTGCCGAGAGGCGGATTCGTAAGTGAAACCAAGTTTTTTTAAAATTGAAAGCGCCAAATTAATATCGTATCTTTTGGCTAAATCTTCGTCAGCTAACAGCGGCAGTTTAGCAGTATCTTTAAAGGTAAAAATACTTTCCTTATTTATTTGCGAAACCTCAATAATTATTTCCGCATTATTATTATTCTGCTCTATCATATACATTAAAAGCAGGATGAAAGCCTTGTTAATTAGATCTTCAGAGGATTTTATTTTGAAAACATTATTAGGAACATCAAGTTTAACCCCAATATTTTTTGTCCGCAAGCGCGGCTTAATTTGATATAAAATATTCGCCAAACAAATATTAATATCAACACTATCCAATTCCAGCGGTTCGTGAGAATTTTCTAACTGTGTAAGGATGATTTTATGATTAAGCTCTTCATTAATAAATTCAGCACTAGAAATAATTTTATCCATATATTCTTTTTGGCGGATATTTAAACTGCCGGCATATTCATTATTTAATAAATCAGCAAAACCAATAATATTAGAAACGGGAGAACCAACCAAATGATTAAGGTCAACAATTAAATTTTTATGCAAATCAAGCACGCTGTCGGTATCTATTTCTGCAACGCTAATATTTTTGTTTTGTAAATCCCATTGCACAAAAGTATTGCTGTTCTGCAAATAAATTCCGCTTATAGCTAAAGTTTCATTTTCATTTAACTCTAGGGTTATGCTAAAGGTGCGGCTGCTTACTAAATTGCCTAATAATAATGCCTTATCTTCAGCATTTTTTACCAAATTAAAATCGGCTAGAAGTTCTCTTACATGAATTTTGCCGTCTAAAATTTCACGGCTGATATTAAAAGTTTCTAAAAACTTAGAATTGTAAGATTCAATAATACCGTTAGAGGCAATTACTAAAAGCGGCTTAGGATTTTTTTCAATCAGGCGGTTATAAAGATTTTTATAATTGCTAAGGCTGTGGATAACATCAAAAGTTTCGCTGACATCTTCCCAAGAAATACTTAAATATTCCCCTTCCTTACTAAGAATTTCTTGAAGATGCAAGCCATTCGGCAGAATTAGACTATCTTTTTTATAATAAGGTCCTCCTGAGATGGCAATTTTATACATAGAATTCACAAATTCCCGAAAATTAATGCGCTCTCCTGCAACATCTTTTTCACGCACAACCTCAAAAAATTCTATAATATTGGGCTGTTCTTTAACAAAATATTCATCTAATTTCCATAGCTCAAGCAAAGCCTTATTATAAAATATCAGTTCGGCGTCATTATTAAATAAGGCAATAGCAATTGGAAGTTTATCTAGCAGATATTTTTGCGGATTCATTATAAATCTAGCTCCCTTTCTAAACTAAACAATAAGTCTTCTATTGCCTCTTTTTCCATATTAATAACGCTTTTTATTTTTTCATAAGAAAAGCCGCCGCGCATGAGCGAGGCAGTTTCTTTTTCAATTTTTTTAGAAAGCATATCGCTGTCAATAGGCTTGCGATACATTCCAAAAGATTTTCTTTTAATAAATTTTGCAAGGGCGTATAGTTCTAATCTATGCGAATCTTTTGCTTTTACTGCCTCAGCAATATCTTCTTTAGAAAGCCCCTTTTCCATCAGCTTGTAATTAATAGCAATGGGCGATTTTCCTTTGTTTAAAAGGCTTCTCAGCTGAGTTTTGCTGTAAAGTTTATCGTTTAAATAGCCTAATTTTTCTAAAAAGCTAATGGTTTCGGCAATAGCTTCATTAAACATAAGCATTAAATCAGGATTTTCTGACAAGGCTTCTTTATTATACTGAAGGACTTTCTTCCGCAGATATTTTTCTAAATTGGCAGAGCTGCTGGAATATCTTTGCAAATAGTGCACCGCCATATTTTTAAGGCGGCTGGTTAGCGTCTCTTTACTAATAGTTCTTGTGTTTTTCATTGTAGTTTAATATTATTATAGAGTTATAAATAATATACTAACATCGTGGTAAAAATGCAAAAAGAATATAGTTCGTTTATAAGTTTTAAGTCTTTTTTAGGTAAAGAGGTGCGTAGGTTTTTAAAAGTTTGGGGGCAGACTTTATTAGGTCCTATTATTACCACCTCCCTTTATTTAGGAGTATTCAGCGTAGCCATCGGCGATAGAATAGGCACATCAAGCGGTATTTCTTACGCAGAATTTTTAGTTCCGGGACTAATTATGATGGCGCTGATTCAAAATTCATTTGCCAATACCTCATCAAGCATTTTAATTGCTAAGATTAACGGCAATATTGTTGATATTCTTATGTCGCCGATTACCGCCGGCAACACAGTTTTAGCCTTAACCTTAGGCTCAGTTATCAGAGGATTGATTGTGGGAGTTTTAACCCTTTTATATGTAAGTATTTTTGTGAAAATTCATATTCATAGCATTTTCTGGATTTTATTTTTCGCCATAACCACCTGCAGCCTGCTAGGACTTTTAGGGTTAATTGCCGGCATTATCAGCATAAAGTTCGATCAGCTGGCAAATTTTACCAACATCGTAATAACTCCTTTATCTTTTTTATCGGGAACATTTTATTCCATCGCTAAACTGCCTTTATTTCTGCAGCACATTATTCATTACAATCCGTTTTTTTACATGATAGACGGCTTCCGCTATGGCTTTATTGGTGTAGCCGACAGCAGTATTACCATTGGTGCGGCATTTATGCTATTGCTTAATATAGCGGTGTATTTAATCGCCTATTTAATGTGGAAAACCGGATATAGAATAAAAGAATAAGTTATGGAAAAAGATATTTTACTGCCCTTTAGTTTAAGCAACACCAATATTAAAGGGAAAATTGTTCGTTTACATAAAACCTCTAGTAAATTGCTTAACCGCTTTACTACTGGCATAAAAGAAGCCGATAAAATTTTCTTAGATTCCCTTATATTATCGCAATTAATTTCCAGCAATTTTAAGTTTGACGGAACTTTTAAACTACAGGTTAATGGAGACGGAGGCATTGTTAAAATGATTCTTTGCGATAATAAAATTAACGGCAATATGCGGGCATATATGAGTTTGCATGAGGATTGCAAGGGGCAGCCTCTTACATTTAAAGATACTATCGGCAGCGGAGTAATGATTTTCCATCTGCATTTGCCAAACTCTTTAAAGCCTTACCAGGCAATCGTAGAATTAAGCGGCGATAGTCTATCAGATTCTGCTTATAATTGGTTTAAACAATCAGAGCAGATAAAAACTTATATAAAAATATTTTCTAATGCAGAAAAAAAATCAGCAGCTGGACTTTTTCTGCAAAAAATTCCTAATCAATATGCTAATGATGAACAGATTGAACAAGAGGAAGAAATTTTCAGCACCCTAAAAATTCTTAGTGAAACTCTTAAAGAAAATGAAATTCTTGAGGATAGTTTGGAAGATGTTTTGTATAAACTTTACAATGAGTTTGATGTAATGCTATACGATAAAACAAAAATCTCTTACAAATGCAGCTGTTCTTTAAAAAAGATTAAAGAGGTTGCCGCCAGCATGAGTGCCAGCGAACAAGAAGATTTGCGCCAAGAAAATAACGGCGCTATTAAAATAACCTGCTCTTTCTGCGGAAAAGAGTATTTGGTTTAGTAGTTGCTCTACCGTCATAATGTAAATAAATCCGCCATCATACCAGCAAAAGATAGTATCCAATTTCATGATGTTTTAACAAGATGCTACTTAATTGTTTAATCAATCTGAAAATTGATACCAGCTTTCGCTGGTATGACGGCAATAGCCACACGGTATAACGAGATTAGATAAAAATATCCCCATATTTATCTGCTAAAATCTTTTTTATATCTTCCGTTGATTTATCTTCAATTTCAAGTAAAAATTTTTCAGCTAAACACCTATGCCGCTTAAGTGAAAACCCATTCTTTAAAAGACGCTCAATATCGGCGTCCTCCAGAAAAAAATTAACCTGGATAGAAGGTAGATTCATACTGCGCACTATGTTATAAGTTCTTTCAGAAACAGTAATAATAAAATCAAAATTAACATCTTTAACTGCATCTAATTCATGAATGTTATAGTATCCTACAAAATCAACCTCTACCAAATTTGCTAAAGATTCTACAAAAAACGCAATATGTTCGCTAGTAGTGTTGCTAAGCATAACTATTTTCTTTCTGTTAAACCTTGATATTTCATTTTTGCTTAGCCATTTTTTTATAATAAGCGTAGCAGTAATGCCATATTCTTCGGTAAATTTAATGCCGTAGGCAGCTTCTATTTCTTTCATCTCTCTGCTTAGCACATTAAATAATTCCTCAAATTTTTCTTTGGTGTCTATACTTATTTTATCTTTATAATAAAAACCAAGGTATATGCTGAACAAACTTCTATATATAAAATGATATATTTCTAAAGAGGCTGATTTTTTGGTGTAAAGCTCCGCATTTAATTGCTTTGATGTATTTTCAACAAACCTTATGCATAGCTGCATTAATTCATTATTCTTTAAAAAATTCAAGGGTTTTTGGAAATCAAGCATTGAGGCAACACAATTGAAGGCAATATTTTCATTCTTGTTTGAGTGAAAATTAAAATCCAAAGGCAAAATCGGCATATTACTGATAGCCGCATCTAATATCGTTTTTTTCCTTATATTTATGAAAGCAATATAAAGTAGAAGAATTTTCTTAGAGTTGTATGTAATTTTATTATCAATTTTATCGCAAAAATCAATAATTTGTTTGCAGCAAACCTCACGAATAGGGTTATAATGCTGGAAAAACTCATCAACTATTAAATTTTCTATAGGAGTATTGGCGCGTCGATTTTCAATGTGAAATTGTGAATTCAGCTCAGTTAGTTTAAGCAGTATTTCTAAAACCTTTAAGCGATATCTTAATTCATTACCAACAACTTCAACTCCCCGTCTGTGATGTATTTTAAGATTAAGCCCTTTGGGTTTAATAAGCAAACGCAATAATTTTAAATCTTTTACTTTAGTAGTTAAGGAAAAGCACATCTTGTTATATTCGGCAGAGGCATTAACAACATTATTGAAAAATGATTTTATTAATATAAAGTTTATCCGCTCCTCTTGCGTTGTGGCATATTGGTTAAGAGGGATATTATTAATAAAGGCAATATATACATCGTAATCTATAGATAAATAAATATACCCATTTTTAATGGCAATTCTGTCTTCCTTTGGTAAATATAAATTTAAATTATCTATATGCCTGCGGATAGTTGCTGGATTCACCATAAACTTTTTTGCTGCATCATGCAGACTGCATTTTCGGTTCTTGTGGAGATATTTTAAAAGATTTAAGTATAATCCGCTTAGTGCCATTATCCAGCCTTACTTAATAGGCATTTTTTTAACGGTATAATAGTTTCAAAATCTATTGCTTTTTGAATTTTTAGCTTCTTTCTTTCAATTTCCTCTTGCACCCTTAAAAAATATCCTTCAGATAATCCAAAAAGTTTACACAATCTAAAATCAGTATCTACCGATATATTCCTTTTATTATTAATAATAAGATTAATCCTTGAACTATCTACATTAATTAGCTTTGCTAATTTAATTTGACTTAATTCATAATCTTCAAGAAACCCTTGTAAAAAATCGCCAATTGTAAATTCTATATTCATTTGCATGCTCACCTATTTTATATTTTAATGCTAGTCTATTATTTCTACCTCTATAGCATTGTTGTCTTTGGTCCAATAAAAGCAAATTCTATATTGTTGATTAATTCTTATGCTATATTGCCCCTCTCTATCACTCTGTAATTTTTCTAAATGATTTGAGGGCGGAGTTCTTAAATCTTCTAGCGAGGCAGATGTATGTATTCTATATAATCTATCCAATGCTCTTTTAACTAGATTGCTAGGTATGTTCTTTGAAAATTGATGATTCCATATTTTTTCTGTTTCTTTATCTTTAAAACTCTGAATCATTTCTTTCCAGTCAAATACCTTTTACTATAGCTTGTAATATATCCTATTCGCATTGCGAAATCAACATAATAATGATTATAAACAAAACACTTCTTTACAACAACTAAATGCGAAGATTTTTTCACATACTATGTTCTTGTTTACTACTTAAAATCAGCATATAGTTCATACACATAATTATCTTCATAAATTAGGAGAAAACATAATGAAATTAAGACTGCCAAAAATTCCGCCATCGTGGAAATCTGGAATCCAAACCTTTGGACGATCTTTACTATTGCCAATTGCCGTTTTAGCTCCGGTAGGAATGATAATGGGTATTGCCGGCGCATTAAGCCAAAACTATATGCTCTTAAGGTTCCCTTTTTTATCTAACGAAATTATCCAAACAATCATTCAAAGCCTGCAAACAATTACAAGCATGATTTTTGCTAACATTCCCTTACTGTTTGCTATGGGCGTGGCTTACGGCATGGCAAAAAATGAAAAAGGAATTGCTGTATTTGCATCAACCGTCAGCTATCTTACATTAATGGTTAGCATGAATGTTTTTTTAAGCATTACCGGCACTTTGGCGGCAACAAGCGAGATGGCTCAAGTAGGTCAAGGCATGGTGTTAGGAATTCAAACTTTAAAAATAGAAGCTATGGGCGGTATTATTGCAGGACTGCTGGCAGCAAAAATATGCGATAGATTTTATCGTTTAGAATTGCCCCTTGCTTTTGCCTTTTTTGGCGGCAAGAAATCTGTCCCGATTATTACTATCGGTCTAACTATACCAGTTGGCTTTATAATTCCAATTATTTGGAGCATTTTCACAAAATTTTTAATCTCAATATCTTTTATTTTCACAACGCCAGTTATTGGCACTGGAATTTACTGGACCTTGCATAGAGCCTTAATACCTTTTGGCTTGCATCATGTTTTGGCATCAATGATTCGCTTTACTGAAGCCGGCGGGGTTTATATAATAGACGGTGTTAAGTATGTGGGTATTCTTCCGGCGGTTAATCAGCTTTTGTTTATATTAGGTCCAGACAGTCCCTATTGGGAAAAATTAATGCCCACCCTAACCAGCTATCTTGGCGGCGGACAAATGCTTACTACCCTGTTCCGTATTCCTGCTATTGGTTTGGCAATGTATCATACAGCTTTCTTAAAAAACAAAAAAATTGCCAAAAGCGTGGTTATAACTTGTGTTCTTACTGCATTTTTAGGCAATATTACTGAACCTATGGAGTTTTTATTCCTATTTATCTCTCCGCCCTTATTTATACTATACTGCCTAATGGCTGGACTTGGAGCAATGGCATATCCTTTGCTTGGCATCAGCGTTGGCTATATACGCGGCACTATTTTTGACTTTGCCATTTTTGGATTGCTGTATGACAACACTCACTGGTATAATTTAATTTTATTAGGGGCAATTAATTTTGCAGTATTCTACTTTGTGTTTAAGTTCATTATAACTAAATTTAATCTTGAAACGCCTGGACGCGAATCTTTTGAATTAGCAGAGGGAGCTGATGAATTATTAAAACAAAAGAAATGGACTGAGATAGCATCTATTGTAATTGAAGGCTTAGGCGGTGCCAAAAATTTAGCTAAAGTAGAAAATTGTGTTTCAAGACTGCGTATAGATTTGCAAGACCCTGCAAAAGCAGACAAAATGCGTCTTAAAGATTCCGGCTGCATGGGAATATTCTTTCCCAGCGAAAAACATATTCATATCGTTTTTGGTCCTCATGTAGAGTTTGTTAAAAATGCCATTACCGATAAGTTAAAAAAAGGAGATTAATATGCCAAGAGCACTATACGATTCACAAAGCAAAGCCCTTAATGACAGAGGCATATCTTTGCTGCTTACAAAAAAAGCTAAAGTAGAATCTTGGCTCAAGGTAGAAGCAGCTTTGGCTTTAGCTCAAGCAGAGCTGGGAATAATTCCTACCGCAGCAGCTGAAAATATTGCGGCAAACTGCAATATTGAACAAATAGATTTTGCAGAAATGGATAGAATCATGGCAAATATTGGTCATGGATTCGTTCCCTTTCTAAAAGTTTTAATCAGCCAATGTAGTCCAGCAGGCGGAAAATATGTTCATTACGGCATAACTACGCAAAATATTCAGCAAACTGGTCAGCTATATATATTAAAACAAGTAAACGATATTTTCAAAAGTTTCATTGCTGATATTTTAACTAATTTGGCTAAATTAGCCCACGAGCATGCAAATACTGTAATGGCAGGCAGAACGCATGGCAAACATGCTATTCCTATTACTTTTGGCTATAAGGTTTCTGTTTGGATTAGTGAGATACTACAAAGCGTAGAAAGACTGCAAGAATCCGAAAAAAGAGTTTTTTCAGTTATGATGGGCGGAGCAGTTGGGTCTTTTAACTCTATGGGAGAGTTAGGCATTAAAGTGCAGGATATGGTTGCCGAAAAACTTAATATGTCTTCCATGCCTGTGCCATCAAGGAATATACAGTCTCACAAACAAGAGTATATAATGAATTTAGCCCTATTATGCAATGCCCTTCATAAAATGGCAGAAGAGGTATATTATACGGGAATTGAAGAATTTGGCGAATTAAGCGAGGGCTTTAAAAAAGGCACGATTGGCAGTTCTACCATGCCGCAGAAAATTAACCCTAAAAACGCTAAAGGAATTATTGCTAATTCTCAAAAATTGTATTCTACTATTACCTCTGGGTTATTTTCTTCAGTAAGATTGTTTGAGGGTGATAGTTCTTCCTATATGCTATTTGATGCCTTACTAGAAGAGGCTGTTGAGCTGACTCGCGAAGTATTAATGCGTGCAGAAGAGCTTAGCAGAACATTAGGAGTTAATAGAGGAAGAATGTATCAAAATATATTATTGAGTGGCGGCTTAGACAACAGTGAATATGTAATGATGTGCATCGCTTCTAAACTTGGCAAAGATAAAGCACATACGCTTGTGTATGATACAGTTATGCAAACCTTAGAGGGAAAAGACTACTTAACTGCCCTGCTAGAAAATTCTGAAATTAGTGCCCTGTTTAGCAAGGAAGAAATTGAAAATATGCTAAAGCCCGAAAATTATGTAGGAATCGGGAGTGAACTTGCAAATAAAATGGCAAATGAGGCTTTAAGAATTGCAAAGTTGTTAGTTTAAATATTTATCGCAATCATTAGTGGTGAGTGGAAAATGGGAAGATGGCATATAATAATATTATATGCCATCTTCTTTTAAAAATATTAAATTAAAAAACTCTCTTAAATGAAGATATTGCCCATTCAGCAAAACCAACAGATACTATTTTGAGTGCATCTTGCTCACCATAATTAAAAATGTAGTATTTAATAGGATGTTTAGCGAGCATGTTAAACGAAAAATAGTATCTGTTGGTTTTGCTGAATGGGTATATAGAAATATGTGGTGCCCAAGGGCGGAATCGAACCACCGACACAAGGATTTTCAGTCCTCCGCTCTACCATCTGAGCTACTTGGGCAAGAAACTTTTTAACTATAACATCATATACTAAAAATTATTTGTTGTCTAGTATTTTAAATAATTATCTAAAATAAATTGACAATAATTTGTAATTGTTGAATAATTTAAGCGTGGGCGTAGAACCCCATGTTGCTACACACACATATATTAGCCTAAGTATGTTAATATATGTTTTTTCTCATATATTATGTATGGGCGGGAGAGCAGAGAATAAAATACCCGCAAGGGAAATAATCTCGCTCTCCGTGTGTAGAGGTTCTAATCTCCCGCCCTGAAATAATTATATTAGAAAAAGGCACTCTCTATGGCAGATTCAAAACAAAAACCAGAATTAGACGATTACGATATTAAAGAAGAATTCAAAAATCTTTTGTTTAATTCTATGGGACTAACCAGCCAATATGATAATTTACTGCTGGAAATTCAAGAATTTATAGATACCCTAGATATTTCAACCCAGCTTACATTTTATTATATGGTTGATAAGTATGATATGAAAATAGAAAACCAAAAGAAAACTATTGCAAAAATGGGACAGCAGTTTGATAGATTTGATAAACTGTATTATATAGGCAAACTATTTAATAGAAAATTCAGCGAAACAGAGCAGCAGGCTTTAAGCATAATAGAACAACACTTGAAACAAAAAAATAACTCTAAAAACTAATCATCTTTTTCCTCTATAACCCCATTTAATTTTTCAAGCTCTTCTTCATCAATATCATCATACTCCACTACTGGAATACTATAGCTGCCACTAAACCATTTATATAAATCTACATCACGACATCTGGCGGAACAAAAAGGCAGAATTTTTTTATCAGCGGCGGAAGGTTTTTTACAAATAGGGCAGCGCATTTTAACCTCTTATTGCAGCAATATGTGATTGATATTCTTTACTTTTATTAACCAAATTAAAGCTATCCTGCCGTTTTTGCCGCGATACCTCCAGTATGCCTAAATTAGAAAAACCTAGCACTGTAGCTTTATTATTATCATCGGCAAATAGTTTTTTAGCTTTGTCTAAAATGTTATTACGATATAGCTTATTAGTAATTTTCAGTATATCTATAAGAATTTGTCCAGATAAGTTTCTTAATAAAATTTGCCGCACAATAATCGGCATAATTTCCATATTAACCTTATAAGCCACATCTTCACGAGAAGTAAAAGATACCTCGCCGGCAAAGTTTACATCAATATAGTTGAAGGCTTCCCTTTCAAAAAATAATAAATTTAGTGAATCATTTAACTGCAATGAAGAACTAGCTACATCTATAAGTTGTTCTGCAATATTGTATTTATCTAAAATATTCTCTTTACCAGCATAAATTTTAGATTGAATATTTAAATACTTATAATCAGCCAAAATATTATGCACCAGATTATTATCTTCCACCGTATTGGTAATAACCTCAAGAGAAGAACTTTTGGCAGAATCTACAATAATGTTTTCTAAAAAATTGCTTTCATAAACTAAGCCAATTTTAGTTTTAGTTTTAATGCTTTCCCATAAATTTTTAAGGCGGTTAACCTCAGCCAATAAATCAGTTAAAAAACTATGTTTATACAAACTTCTAACAATAAATCCATATCCTAAATCAGTATGTTTTAAAACATTTTGTTTATCATCTTCCGTAAGTTTTTTAGAAAAAATAATATTTTTACTAAATGGCTTTAAAATTATTAAGCCGCCCTGAAGAGAAATATCTTTTGAAACAACTGCCAGTTTATTAGGGTTAGTAGCCGTTTTAACAACTTGAACGAGAAATTTTTCGCCAACTTTTGCTGAATCTTTATTTTTATTGAGCTTTAAAAAAGCGTCTTCCTTGCCTAAGCTAACAAAAGCTCCGCCAAGACTATCTACTATTTTATCTACCCTTGCCAAATAAATGCTGTTAACTTTAGGAGTGTTTTGATTTTGATATAAAACATTCTGCAGAATATTCTCTTTAAGTTGAAAAACTTCTTGATAAAAACTGCTGGACTGAAAAATTAGCTGGATATTACTCATAATTTTCTTGATAGTTAAATTTATAGCCAGCACCAACAAGCGTATTATAAACATTAAAAAGCGGCAGCCCAACTACATTAGAAACTGAACCATTTATTTGCTTAACAAAAACTTCAAATTTCCCTTGTATGCCGTATCCGCCAGATTTTCCCTGCCATTCATTAGAATCTAAATACCAGTTTATTTCTGAAGCTGATAGTCTTTTAAGTGTAATAGTGGTTTTCACCACATGCGTAATAATTTTGCTTTGCGGCAAAGCGATACTAAAAGCCGTTAAAACATTATGCTTTCTGCTGCTTAATAATTTTAAAAAAGATTCCGCTTGCGCCCTATCCGCAGGCTTACCTAAAATAGTTTTTCCGCGCACAACCGAAGTATCTGCCGCAATTATATAAGAATCCTTATATTTTTCCTGAATAACTCCTGCTTTTTCTTTAGCAACCCGTTTTACATATTCATAGGGTTTTTCAGCTTTAAGAGGGGTTTCGTTTATATCTGCAGCTATTACTAAATCGGGAATGATATTAATTTTTTTAAGCAGCTCCAACCGTCTTGGTGAAGATGATGCTAATATAAGATGTTGATCTTTACTCACTTTTAGGCTCTTTAGCTTCAGCTGAATCGGTTTTAACCTTATCGCCGGCTTTAAAACGATACTCTAGCCTAGCATTAACCAATCTATCGCTTTTTTTAAGATTCTCAATATCAGTCGGGCTTATCCGGACGGTTACTGTATCATAAAGAATGATTCTAATTTTATGCTTCCGCATTTTACCGGCAGTATGTGCTAAAACTATTGCCCCATTAGGCAACTTAACTTTAAACTGGGTATTCGGTAAAATTTCTATTACCTCGCCCACTACCGTTATGCCTTTTTCGTCTTGTTTTATATCAAGATTATCTATCAAATGTTTACTCCTCTTTTAATATCTGCACCTAAATTTAATAAATTTTCAACCGCATTCACATAACCTCTATCTAGGTGATGCAATTTAGTTATGGTGGTTTCTCCCTGCGCTACCAACCCTGCAACAATTAAGCAAAATGCCGAGCGCAAATCGGTGGCTTTTACCTCTGCTGAATATAGCTTATCTACACCCTCAACAATCGCTGTTGCACTATCTTTAATAATAATATTTGCCCCCATGCGATTTAACTCGGGAGCAATACTAAATCTGTTTTCAAAAATGTTCTCACTAAAAACTGATTTTCCATTGGCAATACTCATAAATGCCATAAAAGGCGATTGCAAATCGGTAGGGAACAATGGAAAAGGTGCGGTGGTTATATCTACAGCATTAATCTTTCCTGTAGATTTTATGTGCAATCTGCCGCCGCCTAGATTATTTATTTCGGCCCCCGTAGAGGCAAGAACTTCTAAAAAATTGCCCCAAATGCCTTCATCTAAATTTTCTAAAATAATTTCACCGCCCGTAGCAAGAGCAGCAACGGCATAACTGCCAGCTTGGATTCTATCGGCAATAACCCGATGCTCTGCGGCTATTAGCTCTTTTACCCCTTCAATTTCAATAACACTGCTGCCTGCCCCAGTTATTTTTGCCCCCATTTTAATAAGACAATTGGCTAAATCTACAATTTCTGGTTCACGGGCAACATTAATGAGCTTAGTTTTGCCTTTCGCCAAAGTGGCTGCCATTAAAATATTTTCGGTTGCCCCTACGGAAACTTTATCAAAAGTTATTTCAGATCCTGCCAATCCATTTGGCGCTTCGGCTACGATATTGCCATGATCTACTTTGATATTAGCTCCCATTTTTTCTAAGGCATTAATATGTAAATCTACCGGTCTTAACCCTATGGAGCATCCGCCTGGCAACGGCACAATGGCTTTATGGAATCTGGCTAATAGCGGACCTAATATTAGCACGCTTGCCCGCATAGAACTAACTAAATCGTAGCTGGCGGTAAAATTAGCAATAGCGCTGCCGTCAAAAGAAATTGTATTGCTGCTTTCTTTAATGATTTTTACCCCTAACTCACTAAGAATAGCATAAATTGTATCCATATCCGTTAATTCTGGCACATTGCTAAGCGTTAGTTTCTTGGAAGTTAGAATTGAGGTTATAACAAGCGGCAAAGCTGAATTTTTAGCACCGGTAATTTTAATGCTGCCATGGAGCTTTCTACCGCCAACAATTTTAATTTTATCTATATCTTTCATATTTTAGTTTTATCTTCCTTGATTACGGTATTTTCTTTCCGCTTATTCTGCTGAGCTTTTCTTTTCCGCAAGTTCTCCCTTAAGGCTTTTGCAATAGCTATTTCCTTAGGGTTTGAACATAATTTTAAATCTTTCATTTTTTATAAACGCTGTAAACTCATAATGTTAATTCTAGTTTAAAAAAAATATTTTGCAATTATTACTTTTATCTAATATATTTATAGATGTTGTGCCATCATAGCTCAGGGGTAGAGCACTTCATTGGTAATGAAGGGGTCGCATGTTCGATTCATGCTGGTGGCACCAGTTCTTAGCTTGGGTTTGGCAAGTTTCTTAAAATTTTCAAAAATAACAATATGGCATAAACTAGACGCAACTATCCTATGAGGCAGATTTTTTTAGACGAAAAGATTATTGATTTTAGGACTTAAAAACAAAGAGTCCTTTTGAAAAGTAATAGATATTCTGTATTGATTGTTTATAGTAAAACTTTTTAAGAATTTTTGAAATTTGTAAATATGAGATATAGCCCCTTTAATAGCAAAATCTACGACATTAAGTGTTTCATCACTAAATGATGTGTGAATCTTAAATATTGCTGATATTACAATAAAAACTTGCCTTAATTTAGCTTTAAAAACTGCTTTGTCTTTAATACCTGTGCCAAATTGATTCATTAACTCTTCATACTTTAGATTAATGAATTTTCTAAGAGTGTATCTTCTATAAATTAACCAAAAATATACATCTATGGCAAGATTACCATACTTACCGTATTGGAGCTTTTTAATGTCATTATCTTCAATATAGATTTTATTTTTTAATAAATGGTTATAGAAAGTATCATCAACTTCTATATAGCCGTCAAATTCATCCGTAGCTTGAATAAAACGGAATATTATTTCCCTACCATCTAAATCTACTATTTTGAATGTTGAAGATAAAATTCTTTTCCACTGTTCTTTAAATCTTTTAATATTACCATTGTTGCTACCGGATGGAAGTTATTCTTAGCAAAAGCTATAACTGAAAGCAGAAAAGAGCTTCCAACTATAGCTATTGATTTATCAAGGCTACAAGCATTTTGTCCGACAAAATGCTTATCCTGCACTCTGATTTTGTATGTTGCAACACTAGGAATTACCTTGCTTTCTAAATTTAAAATAAAAACCATTTTTAATCCACTATTTAGAGCCACTTAATTAGGTTGTAGGATAGAATATACAAGGCTTACACTACATAGAACTATATAAAAATAAAGCCATTTTAAGTATAAATACTAAAAATGAGAACCAGTATATGCTATTGTAGTAATTAATATTCCTAGACTCCAGCGAAAATAATAAAACCATCGTTATTAAAATAATAACCATAGTTATTAATATTATCTTTATGATTTTTAATTTTTATATTATATTAGTATATAATAGGGGAATATTAATGGCTACTTCTGCACAAATTAAGGCTTTGTTAAATAGTGTAAAAGATCAAGATAAAGAGCAGTTTTATACGGTAGCTCTACAAATTGCTTTCAAGGAAGAGAGTAAAGGTAATACAAAGTATGCCGCAGAATTAAAAAAAATAATATCTTCTATTAGAGAAGAATCTCCTAATCAAGATAAGAAAGTAATAAATTTTGTTGAACCTACTGGCGACTTAAAAGGATTACTTGAAGCCGAATATCCATCAAAAAAATTAAATGATTTAATTTTAAATGATCAATTAAAAAATCGTCTAAATAGAATTATAACTGAGCAAAATTCTATTAATAAATTAAAAGAACATAATTTGCTGCCAAGAAGTAAGATTTTATTGGCAGGTCTTCCCGGCACTGGAAAAACACTAACAGCAAAAGCAATTGCCGGAACTTTAAAACTCCCAATTTTTACAATTCAATTAGATAAACTTATAACTAAATATATGGGTGAAACTTCTACAAAACTTCGCCTAATTTTTGATTATATAAGAAAACATAGGGGTGTATATTTTTTTGATGAATTTGATGCTATTGGCAGTAGCCGTAGTTTAGATAACGATGTTGGTGAAATAAGAAGAGTTCTAAATACTTTATTACAATTTATAGAGCAAGCTCCGTCTGAAAGTTTAATAATAGCGGCAACAAACCATATTAACCTGTTAGATAAAGCCTTATTTAGAAGATTTGATGATATATTAGAGTATGATCTTCCTGAAGATTCCTTAATAGAAAAGGCTTTTAAAATTAATTTACATCCTTTAGATATTTCAAAAATAAATTGGGAAAAAATATGTAAAGAGGCGAAAGGGTTAAGTTTTGATGATATTGTAAAGATTTGTAGTGATATAAATAAACAATATGTTTTATATAATGCAAGTATCACTACAGAATTAATACTAACTATTACTAATGAAAAAAAGTGTAATATAGATGGTAAAAAAATATAAGCATTTAAATTTTAATAGATATAAAGAATTAGAATTTAAGCCAGGCTCAACACCAGTTGAAAAACCCAAAATTTCTCGTCCTGATGATTGGCATCTTCATAAAAAGAATGAACTTGAAGATATAATAAAATATAGAAATAAGCCTATAAAAGCCTCTATAACATTTCATTTATCTGATACAGATATGATAGATAAGTTAAGCACTGGTGACATTAGATTACTATCAGTAAAAGAAGATGAAAATTCTAAATTAATTGCTAATGTTCAATTTAAAAATGAAAAATCATATACTAATTTCTATAAAAATAAATTATATGATTATAGCAGCAATAAACCTAGACCTTTTTCTTACAAAATAGACAAAATTGAAGATGGTGTAATAGATACACTAATTACAGATATATATCCAAAAAATTTTAATGATGATAATTTATATTGGTTTGAATTTTGGTTAGTTAATGAGGATAATGAGAACTATGTAGATATTTTTTTGGAATATCTAACTGCTTTAAAAAAGCAGTTACCTAACTTGTTATTTAATAAAGATCCATTAGACTTAATTGATAGAAGATTAGTCTATGCAAAGACTAGTAAAAAAATCATAGAAGATATGATAATAAATAATTGTAATTATATAGCCGAAATTAAATTTGCTAAACGTCTCAAAACTAATTATGTAGATGTAGATATTGAAGAAAAACAGCAAATGGATTTATCTGTAAATTATAATTTAAAATCCGAAACAAGAACTTGTGCTGTAATATTAGATACAGGAGTTAATTTAAGTAATCACTTTTTGAAAGATATAATTAGTAATGAGTTTGCCTTAAGTATAAAAAAAGAATGGGGAACTTATGATAATGATTTTCATGGAACAGCTGTAGCGGGTTTAGTTTTATTTGGTGATTTCCATGATTTAATTGATAAATCTAATCCTATAAATGTATCTCATAAAGTTTGTTCTGTAAAGGTATATAACCCCAATAACAATGATGATGAATATACTATACCTTCAGTTCTTGTAAGAGAATCTATGCAGATGGTAGAACATACTGATTGTTTAGTAAATTATAATAAATGCTATGTCTCATCTAATACAACACAAGAAACCTTAGGAGATCCAAGTTCTTATTCAATAGATTTAGATTTTAATATTTTTGATAATAAAATACTTTTTCTTATTTCTGTTGGTAATTATAATGAATCATTTATAGATAAAAATATTTATAAACTTAATCATAGCAAGGCATATATTGAAGACCCTTCTCAAAGTTGGAATAGTTTAAGTATAGGAGCATATACAGAAAAATATACTAAGCTTGAAGATGATTATACTCCGCTTTATGAACATGGTGATATTTCTCCTAACACTAGGTTTAAAAATAAAAACTATAAATATAGTAATTTACCATTGAAACCAGAAATATTATTTGAAGGTGGAAATAAAGCATATGACTCAAAAAATACAGTTTTGACTCATGATGCTCTTGATTTATTGACAGCTAATGCCTCTTTTGCAGAAGATAACCATTCACTAAGAAACTTTAATGGAACAAGTGCCTCTGTAGCTTTAGCTGGAAGATTTGCCTCTATTCTAATGGAAGAATATCCGGATTTTTGGCCTGAAACTATTAGGGCATTAATGATTCATTCTGCAGAGTATACAGATTTTATAAAAAATCGAGAACCTAAAGCTAAAATAAAGTATCTAGAGTTTTTACATAGATATTCTTATGGAATTCCTAATTTAGATAAAGCTAGAGAAAGTGCTAATAATTTAGTTACCTTAGTTTCTCAAAGAGAGTTTGAGATTTTTAAAAAAGTAAAAGAAAATAATAGTGAAAAAACATTAAATAAAAGTATATTATTTGATTTACCTTGGCCTCAAGAAGTTTTAAGAGAATTAGGAAATTTACCAATTATTCTAAAAGTTACTCTTAGTTATTTTATAAAGCCAAAGGCTGGATCTACTACAAAGTTAAATATCAATAAGTTTAAATATCAGTCTCATGGTTTTAGATTTGATTTAAAAAATCATGAAGAAACATATGATCAATTTATTAAGAGAGTAACTCATATTTCAGAAAAAGAAGGTATTGAAAAATCTCAAGGTATTGATAATTGGAAAATAGGTATTAGAGGTAGGAGCAAAATATCTGGCAGTGTTTCTAAAGATATATGGGAAGGAAAAGCTATAGAATTAGCGGATATGGATAAACTAATAGTATATCCTGTATATGGTTGGTGGAAAGAAGATAAAAAAACAAAAGAGGTTTCAACAAGATTTAGTCTAATTATGAGTATAGAAACTGATAATGAAGATATTGATTTATACAACGAAGTTAGAACCATAATTGAGACTACTACACCTATAACAATTAAGTAAATTGAAATAATCCTGCTAAGAACAGCTATTGTTATTATTAAACTAAAAACAATAGCTTAATAAAGAGTTATAAATGGTTGAATTAATCAATATTATTAATATATCTTTTTTATCGTTATTGTCATTGATAATAGGGTATGTAGGATATTGGCATGCTTATCACGAGGATACTTTATCAAAAGATGATAAGTATGTAAGAATATTAATATTCGCATTACCGCCATTTGGATTATTCAGCTTCATATCTAAATTTACTAATATAGATATTACCTATTATATTATTGTTTTTTCTGCATGTTTAATCATTAGCATAATATTTGGTAATTATTGGAGAACAAAAGGAAGAGAGACTTATTTTAAAAATAACAATATAAATGGGGTATCTAATTATAAAAATCACTTACCTATTATCAACGAATTAATTAAGGATAACAGAATATCTATTATACAGATTTTTATCTATTTAAACGATGGCACTATTTTAAAATGTAATAATATATTTAACTATAAAGATTTACCTGTTGGTTATTTAATGACTGATCCTCAAAAAAATTTAGCGATTTATGTGGATGAAATAGTTTCTTCATTAGGAGAAATTGAATATATTAAAGAAGAATACAATAAAAATAATGAATGGGAAAACCTTATAACATATATTCCTTATGAACAAATAAAATATATTCAATTTAGAACCATATAAGTTAAATGATTGTTTTAATAATTTTTTCATTTTTTAATCTCTTGTTGCACAGATTGTGGTAATGTGGATAACTCGTTAGAGTTATCCAAGCCATGTGGGGAATATGCAAAATTTCAATTGGAGTATTATCCATAAGGTAATACGACTAAACTCATATCTAGCGAGCAAAGTGAGATAAAATTTATTTTCCACAGCTTGTGGGTAGCTTGCTGTCCACAAGTTTAGGTGTCATTTCCACATTCTTCTTGCTTCCATAATCTATCCACAAAAATCACCATCTATAATAATGTAATATTATGTAAATAAAGAATCTATTATATATAATGTTTATGTATTATTATGGAAATTTCTATAGCCTTTATCCTCTCTAGGCCAGAGATACCTTAATATTCCATCTATGCTTAGAATTCTTACCACTTACCCGTAATTGATTAAAATCAAAAATCATCTTAACCCATCTAAAACATTATAAATTTCCATTCATTCGTAAATTAACTTATAATTATCTGTTAATAACTACCATTTTTTACAAATTTATCCACAGATAAAATAGCCAATACCACATATATATTTTAGTGGCGAAATTATGGCGTAGTATTAATAAAAATAGCTAAAAATATATAAAAACTAATAAAACAGAAATATAATAAACCTTGCAATTACCTGCCATTCATGATAAAAGTATATAGGTATAACACATTGGTAATGAAGGGGTCGCATGTTCGATTCATGCTGGTGGCACCAGTGCTGAGAATGGGAAAGAAGCTAAAAACGGATTCTAAGCTGATTCATGCAAAACAGAGTCAGTGCTTGGAATTCCTTATTAGCTTCTTTTTTTAAATATAAATTTATTCAATCTTACCTTTTTCCCAGCGGCCATTATTTAAATCTTGGGCAATTCTGGCAAATTTTCTTTCTGATAAACTATAGAAACCAAACATTACAAGAGCGGCACAAGCTAAGGCAATACCTGGATACAAAGTCATAGCAGCTTTAATGCCAAGCAAAGTTGCAGTGTTTTGAATGCCGTTAGCAATATAGCCTGTGATGCCTAAAATTCCAGCACTAACAATTGCCGCTAGGGCTTGCGAAATTTTTCGGGAGAAGTTGAAAGCGGCATAGGTAATACCTTCTTTACGCATACCGTTTTTCCATTCGCCAAAATCAATGGCATCACTTACCATAGCCCATGTAATGCCATTAGAAATTGCCAAAGCTGTATAGCCAATAGATACAAGCACTATAAAAGAATAAAGATTAGTAGGAATAACAAAATTCAAAAGATTAGCAACCGCACCAACAAGCAGCCCGCCAATTGCCGTATTTTTCTTACCAAATTTGCCTACTAATTTAGGGATAAACATAATGCCCACAACTGCCGCACCCATCATAATACCGTTAATAACCGGCTGATAGCCTATTTGACCCAAATTATACTGGGCAAAAAAAATCATCATCATCATGTTGGTATTCATGGCAGAAATGGTAAATAGGGTCATGATAATAATCGCCAGCAAAGGTTTATTGGTAAATACAATTTTAAAATAAGCCTTTGCTCCTGCTTTTTTTTCTTTTTTGGTATTACGGATAACCGGAACATGTTCTTTACAAGTAAAATATGTAACAGCAAATCCTAATACGCCAACAATAGACATAATTGCCGCTGCCCATATAAATCCTCTTTCGGCTTGATGCGGATTGGTAATATCTTCACAGAACATCAAAACCACCGGTATAAAACAAATCCCTGTAATAAGCTGGGCGCCGATAGAGCCAGCCTGACGGGAGGTTGCCAGTATGCTTCTTTCTTTACTATCGCGGGTCATTACACTGGCTAACGTGGCATATGGAATGTTGGTGAATGAATATACCAAACCCCACGCCATATAAGCAGCATAGGCAAAGAGAATTTTTTGCGTTAAGGTTAAATCTACAGGCATTGTAAAAGTAATAATAGTTAAAATTGCCAGTAAAATGCTAGAAACCATCATTACGGGACGAAATTTGCCTCGCGGTCCTGCCCTTCTTTTATCAATAACTGCTCCTGCAACCGGATCCATAAAAGCATCGAAAATTTTTGTAAAAGCAAAAATTCCAGCTACGGCTTGAGCTGGAATTAAACAAATATCAATCCAAAATTTAGTTAAATATGCTTGTCCTAAGTCAAACATAAAACCGTTGCCTAAATCACCGAAACCATAGCCAACTTTCTCAGATGTTTTTAATTTAACGGGGGAAACTGAAGGCACCGCTGTAGATTCTATCTGTTCTGCATTTATTTCAACATCACTCATAATTACTCCTTCTTCTTATAATAATTAATAATATAAAAATACTAAAATTACTTCTGCCGTCTGCCTAATATCTGCTAAGCTATAAAGTAACTCCATCTTTAAAAATAACCAATTCCGTCTTATCTAGCCGCTCTGATTTTGCCTTAACTTTCCCAGAAGCTACCGCTAAAATATAATCAAAAAGCTCATCTGCAACTTCATTAATATTTCTTCCATCTAGCAATACTCCGGCATTAAAATCAATCCAAGCATTTTTTACATTTGCCAGACTTGAATTACTGGAAATTTTAATAGTAGGAGCCGGCGCCGAAAAAGGTGTTCCGCGTCCTGTTGTAAACAGCACCATCTGTGCTCCTGCTGCCACTAAAGCATTGGTAGATACTAAATCATTACCTGGAGACTGCACTAATATCAAACCCTTCTGCTGCACTATTTCACCATAGTGCAAAACATTTTCTATAATGGCGTCTCCTGCCTTTTGAATGCAGCCCAGCGATTTATCTTCTAATGTGGTAATACCTCCTGCTTTATTGCCTGGTGAAGGGTTTTCGTCAATGGTTTCGCCATAGCTTATAAAATATTTTTTAAAATCATTGATAAGCGCTACGACCTTTTCAAAAACTTCATTATTGCGGCAGCGGTTCATTAGGATAGTTTCTGCCCCAAACATTTCTGGCACTTCTGTTAAAAGAGATGTTCCTCCTTCTGCCACAATTCTATTAGAAACTGCCCCCACTAGCGGATTAGCAGTAATTCCAGAAAACCCATCAGATCCCCCGCATTTTAACCCGATAGTTAAATTTGCCGCACTGCAGGGTTCTCTGTAAAACTGCGAAGCATAGGAGCATAGCTCTTTCATTAAGGCAATGCCTGCCAATACTTCATCTTCCACTTCTTGACTAACCAAAAATTTAACTCTATCGGGATTATAACTGCCAATAGCTTTCTTCATTTCATCTATTTGGTTGTTTTCACAGCCCAATCCTAACACTAAAACTGCCCCCGCATTAGAATGATTCACCAAAGCGCTTAAATATTTCTGTGTCCGCAGATGGTCGCCTCCTAATTGCGAGCAGCCATGCGGATGGGCATAGGCTTGAATGCTGTCAATATTAGCTGTTTTAAATTGCGCTGATTCCTGTTCAATTAATTTAGCAATACCATTTACACAGCCTACAGTAGGAATAATCCATACCTCATTACGAATGCCTACATATCCGTTTGGCCTTTTATAGCCTAAGAAAGTTTTTCCGCTAGGTTTTGGCAAATCAGCCTGCCCTTTTTTAGCAGAGTTAGTAGGTTTATAAGTGTAATCAAGAATTTTACCAAGTTTTGTTGCTACATTATGCGTATGCACCCAGCTGCCGGCAGCAATATCTTCTTTTGCCACTCCTATAGGATTGCCATACTTGATAATTTCTTCTCCTTTAGCAATAGAAGCAACTGCTATTTTATGACCTACTGGAATATCTGCAATTACTGTTATGCTAAAACCATCAACAGCAACAACTTCCCCTTTTTTAAGAGCACTAACTGCTACCGCCACATTATCTTTAGGATTAATTTTTAAAACCTCTATCATGCAAGCTCCTTATTATTTTTTAATTTTTCCCTAACTCATGGATATGGTTTTTAATGCCTATCGCCTCAATGCTTTCTAAATTAGCAATAACAGCTTTTTCTAACCCTGAAATTTTTGTAAGATCTTCACCCCAAAAATCTTCTCTGTGCAATATTCCTGCAGCATAAACCCTTGTAGATTCTCCAGCTAAGCCTTTAACAACCGTTAATTTATCGGCATCATCATGAATTTCATAGGGATTGCCGTCTCTATAACCAATTAGGCAGCCATTGCCCTGTTCTGTTGTGCGGTAGAACGCCAGCAAAGCGGCTAAAGAATATGTTAGCCATTTCGGCAGTTTGCCTGTAGCTTGCAAACTATCTTTTAATGCCGGCAGCACACGGGCACGCCACTTAGAAATAGAATTTAAGGAAATAGAAAGCAAGGCATGCAAAACATACGGATTTTCAAAACGCCCAAAAACAGCGTCGGCAAATTCTGTTGCCTTTGCAATAGGCATGTGGATTGTCGGCACAATTTCTTCATACACCGATTGATTTAACTGGGTGCGTATATCGTTATCAGCCATACATTGGCTAACATAATCTAATCCGCTTAAATAAGCTCCCAAAACCATAGAAGTGTGAGCGCCATTTAGAATACGAACTTTGCGTTCTTTATATAACTCTAATTCGTTTGTAAATTCAACTGCTAATTTGTGAGAGCTAATTGGGAGCTTAGCTTCAATTCTTTTATCACCTATAACCCATAAGCCAAAGGGCTCTGCCACATTTAACAGATTATCTTCATAGCCAAGATTCTGCCAATATTCCTGTTCACTGCCACGAGGAAAGCCGGTTACAATACGGTCAACAAGGGTGCCGATAAAATTACAGTTTTTATCAACCCAAGTTTTAAAATCAGCAGGCAATTGCCAAAGATTAATATATTTAAGCACACATTCTTTTAAAACTTCACCGTTTTTCTCAATTAATTCTACCGGCAGCATAGTAAGCGCCTTGCTTTCATGTCCTTTAAAGAAATTAAACCGCTCATATAAAAATTTTGTTAATTTACCAGGAAAAGTATTTGGCGGCACTGCTTCAAATTTATCAGCTTCATCAAAAACAATGCCGGCTTCGGTGGTATTAGAAACTACAAACTCTAGGCTATCTAAATGAGATAACTCCATAAAGCTATCATAATCATCATATGCGCTTACCACTTTTTCTATACAGGTAATTACGCGGTTTTCTTCATAAACTGCACCATTTTTTTTACCCCTTAAACACACTGTATATAAATTATTTTGTTTATCAAAAAATGGACGAATCCCTGCTGCTTTAATAGGAATAACTATCGCCACATTACCGTTAAATTTCCCCTGCTCATTGGCAACATCAATACCGTAATCAACAAATGCCCGCAGAAAATTACCCTCACCGAACTGCACTACTTTAATAGGATTGCTAGACTTTTTATAAAGAGTAGTTATTTCTTTCATTATTAACCCCTATGATGCAAAGTTAAAATAGTTAGCCACATTGTTGTAGCAAATATCTTCAACCAGCTGACCTAAATATTCTATATCATTAGGATACTCACCCCGCTCAACCTGTGTGCCAATCCAATTACATAAAATACGGCGGTAGTATTCGTGCCTAGCGTAAGATAAGAAAGATCGGGAATCTGTAAGCATTCCTAAAATATTACCCACAACCGATAAGTTAGCGATACTTTCAATCTGCTCAATCATGCCAGTTTTAGTATCATTAAACCACCATGCTGCTCCTTGCTGAATTCTGCCTTTTGTATCATGACTTTGAAAACAGCCGATAACTGTGCCAATAATGGCATTATCTGCAGGATTTAAGGAAAATATAATTGTTTTTGGTAAAATTCCCAGTTTATGCAAGCCGTTAAGGAAATTAGCCAACCCTTCAGCATTCATACTTCTGCCTACTGCGTCAAAACCAGTATCTGGTCCCATTTTTTCAAACATGCTTGAATTAAGATTACGAATAGCGGCAAAATGCAGTTCCATGCCCCAATTATATTTAGTATATTCTGTTGCCAAAGTAATAAATAAGCTGGTTTTGTAGGCTTCATCTTCCATTTGTGAAATGCTTTCACCACGCAGGGCTTTTTGGAAGATAACTTCCACTTCCTTTTCACTAACTTCCCGCCAAAAAGTATGCACTAAGGCATGGTCGCTTGCCCGTCCGCCCATTTCATGGAAAAAAGCAATGCGTTTTTTAAGGGCAGCGTTAAGATCCTTCATGCTAGAAATACTCATACTTGCAGCTTCGCCTAATGTTTTAATATACTCAGCAAAGCCTTTTGCTTGTAGATTTAAGGCTTTATCAGGACGCATGGCTGGAAAAACTTTAGCACTGCATTTGCCGGTTTCTTTGATTTTTTTATGCCATTCTAGGGAATCAGCTGGATCATCGGTGGTGCATATAACGCTCACATTAGCAGATTTAATTAATCCTAATGCCGACATTTCTGGAGATTGTAATTTTTTGTTGGTAAAATCAAAAACCTCACGGGCAGTTTTTTCACTTAAAGGAATATCACAGCTAAAACATCTTTTTAATTCTAAATGACTCCAATGGTAAAGCGGATTGCCAATAAGTTTTGGCAAAACTTTGGCATATTCATTAAATTTAGCAAAATCATCAGCATTGCCGGTAATTAATTCTTCTGGCGTGCCATTGGAGCGAATCTGTCTCCATTTATAATGATCGCCGCCAAGCCATACCTCGGTAATGCTTTTAAATTGATGATTCTCAGCAATTTCCTGCGGAGAAATATGGCAGTGATAGTCAATAATCGGCATTTTTTCTGCATAATTATGATACAGCTTTTTAGCTGTTTCATTTTCTAATAGAAATTCTTCATCCATAAAATTTTTCATTTTCGCCATCTCTCGCCTACAATAGTGTGTTTTATTACATGAAACTATTTTTCATGTAATAAAATTATATTGCTAAACTTTTAATTTGTAAATAATAATGTATATAAAAATTAAACTTATTTTATTAATAAAAAACCCTAATAAGATTACTTATTAGGGTTAGGTATAACAGCAAAACTAACAACTATGGCTATCTTTTAACATCACTAGAAGCTGATAAATTAGCAGAGTAATCCTCAGCGCTTCCTAAATAAACATCACCAGGCATGGAATATTTCATTAACACTAATTTAACAGCATCATCTGCAGTATTTTCACTACTATTAAATATCCCATGCAAAATTCCTGCTACGAAACAATCTCCCCCGCCTATACGCTCTATAATTGTTGTTTTATAGTTCTGTGTTCTTATAAAATTTTGCGGACTGCATAAAATTCCAGATATCTCATACTCATTATAAGAAACTTTCTGTCTCTGCAGCGAGGCAATATGAGATATGCCATATTTAGAAGCTGCCTCTTTATATAAATTTTCTTCACTATTATTACTAATATCTAAGAAATTCTTAAAATCAAAACTATTAGCGAATAAAATATCACTTTCCGCCATAAATTTCGCAATAACAGGCTTTGCTTCCTTTATGCTCCAAAGTTTCGAGCGATAGTTTACATCAAACATCGTTTTAATATTATGAGACTTAGCATAATCCCATAAATCTAAAACTGCCTCACGGCAACCCTCTAAAGCTAAGGAAATTCCTGAAACATAAAAAATATCCATATCTGCAAATAATTTCTTTTTATCTATTTCTATTTTTTTTAAAGTATGAATCGCAGAGTATTTTCTATCATAAATAACCTCTCCCTGCATATAGTTATGCGGAGGAGCATAATAATACAAGCCGATTCTATCGCCGCCTTTAACTATAAACGAAGCATCTATTTTATATTTATCTAAATTTTTTAAAGCAAAATTACCCATATTATTATTAGGAACTTTACTAATAAACCTAGTTTTACTACCAAGACGAGACATGGCACATAATGCGTTTGCCTCAGCTCCGCCCCAATATATGGGTTTTTTATTATCAAAACCTTCAAAATCTATGGGAATTCTTATTAAAATTTCACCAAATGCTAAGACGCCAACCACTTGCTACTCCTTAGATAAAGTTTCAAACATGCGAGTAATGCCTTCAAAATCTTTTTGCAAAGCAAGTTTGTTGATTTCACTGCCAATTCCTACAGCAAAAGCCCCAGCCTTTAACCAGTCTTTAGCGTTTAAAGCATTAACGCCGCCTGTGGGCATAATTGCATAATGCGGAAAAAGAGAAAGGCAGGTTTTTAAATAGCTAGGCGAAAAATTATTAGCAGGAAACAGCTTTAAATGGCTGCATCCTGCACTATACGCATTAAACATCTCTTGCAGGGTCATGGTTCCCGGAATGTAATCTATGTTATTTTTTATACAAACAACATTAACCTCTGGTAAAAAAATTGGCGATACAATAAAATCAGCGCCTGCATCTATAGCACTCAGCGCATCTTTATGATTTAAAACCGTCCCTGCCCCTATTACTGCATCTTTAAATTCCGCCTTAGCCTGCTTAATATACTTGCAGACATCAGGAATACTGTAAGTTAGTTCCATAACCCTCAGCCCTCCTTGAAAAGAGGCAGTTAGAGTTGGTTGAATCGTATTAGGGTCTTCTCTAAAAACTCCAACGATTCTATGCTTTTTAATTTTTTCTATGATTGACATTTTAATTCTATTTTGTTGCACTATACAAAACTATGTTTTATTATTTGCATTATAATTTATAAAATTTCTATTTACAAGTGTTAAAATAAATAATAACATTAACTTATGCAAACTGTTCATAGACTACTTGACATTGTGGAAATTCTAGCAAAAGACTCTAATCAGAGACTGAAAGATATTACCAAAATCAGCGGACTTAATAAATCCACCGCCTACAGATTTTTAAAAACTTTAATCGATCAAGGCTATGTTTATAAAAACGAGATTGATGAAACTTACAATCTAACCTTTAAGATTGTTAGCTTAAGCCGTGATTTTATAAATAATTTTAACATCAATCACTATGCTCGGGAGTATTTAGAAAAAATTTCAAACCAATGCGGAGAAACTATTCATCTTACAACTATAAATAATGATTCCATTGTTTATATAGACAAAATTGAAGCTAAAAATAAAAGCATTCTTGTTTCATCTTACATTGGTAAAATGCAGCCCTTGTATTCTACAGCTTCGGGTAAAATTTTCTTAAGCTATATGAACGACGCTGAATTTAATGAAACATGGGATAGGCTTGATAAACAGCCTAAAACTAAAAATACTATTATTAACAAAAACAAAATGCTTGCCGAAATTAAAAATGTAAAGACAGCAGGCTACGCCATAGACGATCAAGAAAATGAAGAAGGCATCGCCTGTATTTCATGTCCTGTTTTTAATCTTGATAATAAGGCAATATATGCCATTAGCATTACCCTTCCGCTAATTAACAATCTTAGCACTTATAAGGAAAAACTCTTGAGCTTTCTTCCCTTTCTGCAGGAAAACACTCAAGAATTATCAAAAAAATTAGGTTCTAGCTAAAACAAAACTATAAAAAAGATAGTAATTTACTTTTCTATGAATTTTCGTATATTCTTCAGTTTTATGTCAAATTCTGCCGGAAACCATTAAAAAAAGCTCCTTAGGAAATTTAGAAATCGGGAATGAAATTAATATTGAAGAATCTCTGACTTTGGCAGATAAAATCGGCGGACATTTAATTCAGGGGCATGTAGATGATGTAGTGATAATTAAAGATATGCAGAAAAACGGCGATGCGCTTGACATAACTTTTGAAGGAAATCCGCACTATATGGCTATGCTGGTTGAAAAAGCCTATATCGCTTTAGACGGTATGAGCTTAACCATTGTAAGCACATCTCATAATATTTTTAAGGTTATGATAATTCCGCATACCTTTAATAATACCATCGTTAAAAACTGGCAGATTGGCAGTAAAGTTAATATGGAAATTGATATTATTAATAAATAGAGCCAATGGCGAGCATAGCATATCAGGCAAAGAATGGGCGCAAACTGCTATACAGATCGTTAAAAATATCCAGCAGCTGGCAGAAAATGCTATTTAGCAATCCTACTACCACTTAATATTATCTTTCTTAAAATTAAATCTAATGCTTAATGGTTTAAATAAAAACTGAATTATAGGCGGCAGTTTTGGCTTAGTTCTTTTAGAAACAAACAGCCATGCCGATAAAAAGGCGATAACTGCCGAGCCGATAATATCATGAACCCAATGCGCCTGCATTTCTACCCGATAATATCCCACGAACAAAGCGAATAAGCTGGCAAAAAGTCCATAGCGCCAGCCATAGCGCCGCCAGAAAAACCAACTGCCTGCAAAAGCTGCAACCGCATGTCCGCTAGGGAAAGCTACGCCTTTTTCGCCTACAGGCTGCCATGGTCGCCTTTCCTGCACTGTATTTTTTAATATTCCCGCAGTAGCGCCGCTAACTGCTATAGCCGCTAAAAACTGCCCGGCTCCCTGCCAATCTCTTAAAACCAAAGATGCCGATAAGGCAGCTAAGGGAACGGCATAAGTTGTTAAATTTCCCACAGTCTCTAACACAGGATTATCTCCTGTAGTTATAATCGGCTTTAATATGGATATAGCTTTCACTTGATACACACCGGTGCTAAGCATTATAACCAGCAGCATTATTTTTAAAGATTTAAACATTTATTTATCCTTTTCTATATACTAATATCATTTAACCGTATAAATTGCAAGTTGGCGAATAGCTTCACTGGCGATAATTGCCGCCGATACTGCCAAATTAAGTGATCGTTTGCCCGCTGCCATTTTTATGGTAATTTTATGTTTTATTAAATCGTGAATTTCGGCACTAACACCTGCACTTTCTTTGCCGAACATAATTATATCTTCAGCATTAAATGCAAAATCCGTATAATTAGCATCAGTTTTAGTTGTGGCAAGAATCAGCCTTTTCTGCGATTGTTCCACATATTGCAGAAATTCAGCAAAGTTAGGATGCAGAGTATAATCAACCGTATTTAAGTAATCCATGCCTGCCCGCCGCATGTGCGATCCGCCGAAAATAAAACCGCAGGGCTCTATAATATCAACATGAATGCCAAAACAATCTGCCATTCTAAGGATTGTTCCCGTATTCTGCGGAATATCAGGCTCAAATAATGCTAGGGAAATCATGCTACTTAACCTATAATTTTAATAAATTTATTTAAGTATAAAATAATGATTGATATTAAACAACTAAATCCGCAAAAAGATATTTTAGTAATATTCGGAGCAACAGCTTCGGGAAAATCAGCTTTAGCTTTATATGCGGCTAAAAAAACAGGCGGAGTAATTATTAATGCTGATGCCTCGCAGATTTATAAAGAAATGCCTATTCTTTCTAACCTACCGTCTGCTGCAGATTTTGCAGCCGCTCCGCATAAACTTTTCGCCTATTTATCTATAATGCAAGATTCCTCCGTTTTGGCTTGGCTGAACTTGTGCGTAAAAGAAATAAAAGCAGCGCAAAAATCGCAGCAATTGCCGATTGTAGCTGGCGGCAGCGGTATGTATATATCCAGCCTTCTTTATGGCATTTCTAATATTCCAGCAGATTCTACAAGAAAGCAAGAAGCAATTGCCGCCTATAACACTATGGGACATGAAAAATTTTATGCCTTTCTGCAAAAAATTGACCCCTTTTATGCGGCTGCCGATAAGCAAAGGTTAATTAGGGCTTATGAAGTGTATTTAATTACAGGCAAGCCTTTTTCTTTTTATATTAATCAGCCAAAAATAAAATACATTGATGGCAATTTCATTAGTGTTTTTCTTAACCCGCCAAGAGATTTACTTTACCGCAACATTAATTTACGAACTGAGGAAATGTTCCGCCAAAATGTTTTAGGTGAATCTAAAAATATTTTAAAATTAACAACTTCAGATACTCATATTAAGAAAATCTTAGGTTTAAAAGAAATTATCAGCCATCTTAACGGCAAGGCAGCTCTTGCAGATACTATAGCCAAAATTCAGCAGAAAACTAGAAATTATGCAAAAAGGCAAATCACTTGGTTTAAGCATCAAATTCCAGAAAAAATCACGATAAAAGCGTATGATGAATTTTTTATTAAAAAATAATTATTAAAAAAAGTTTATTTTGCTATAATAAACTTGTGAAATTTTTCGTAAAATATGTTTTTTACGAATCGGCTACTATAACCAATTAAAAATAGAGAAATAAATGGTAAAATTCAGAGATTTGTTTTTTGTTGACTTTGCAATAGATCTGGGCACGGCTAATACCCTAATATACATTAAAAACAAAGGAATTGTTCTTAATGAGCCATCTGTCGTTGCTATTCAAAAAGTTGGAAACACCAATAAGGTATTGGCTGTGGGGAATGAGGCAAAAAAAATGCTAGGCAGAACCGCAGGAAATATTTCGGCTATCCGCCCATTAAAAGACGGCGTTATAGCTGATTTTGAAGTTGCCGAACAAATGATAAAATATTTTATTAAGAAAATTTATCAGCACTCTTATATGAAAAAAGCCTTAGTTCTGGTATGCGTTCCCTCAGGATCTACCCCCGTTGAAAGACGCGCAATTCAAGATTCTGCCTATAATGCCGGCGGCAATACCGTGTATTTGGTGGAAGAGCCAATCGCTGCGGCAATCGGTGCAGATTTGCCCATACTAGATCCTGTTGGTTCAATGGTTGTAGATATTGGCGGCGGAACAACTGAGGTTGCAGTAATGAGCTTAGGCGGTATTGTATATTCTCGAAGCGCTAAAATAGCCGGCGATAAAATGGACGATGGAATCATTCAATATATTCGTAAAAACTACAATATGATGATTGGCGAAAGCACTGCCCAAAAAATTAAAGAACAAATCGGCTATGCAATTATAACTAATAAAAATCCCGATAATCATTTAACTATCAAAGGGTTGGATTTTCTTTCAGGTGTTCCTAAGGAAATTGTTATCAATGAGTTTCATATTCAAGAAGCCTTAGCCAATTGTGTTAAAGAAATTTTAGATATTTGTAAAGATTCTTTAGAAAGAACTCCGCCGGAATTAGTTGGCGATATTATGGAAAAAGGTATTGTGTTAGCTGGCGGCGGCAGTCTGTTAAAAAATCTTGATGTTTATATTGCGCAAGAAACCGGAGTTCCGGTAATTATCGCACCGAATCCTTTAGAGTGTGTGGCTAGGGGCACTGGTAAGATGATTGAAAACTTTGATAAATTTAAAACTATGTTTACCTATTATTAAACCATGTCTCTAATTAACGCAAAGCAATACCATTTCAATTGGGCTTTATGGATAGCTTTAATGCTGCTGTCATTAGTTTTGTTGTCGCTTAATGGCATATCTAAAGAATCTAGCAATGCTATTGCCGATTCTATTAAATCAAAAGCAGTGGGCGTGCGGATATTTTTTAGTCAAGGTATATCTGCGTATTTTATGGATTCATTAAATAAATCGCAAATAATAGACAATCTGCGCGCTGAAAATGCAGAATTGCGGAATCAGCTGGCTCATACCGACAGAATAGAAATAGAAAATAAATATTTGCAAAATAAGTTGAATGCTCTTAATTCTGCTATTAATTTTGTTGATAATAAAAACCTAAATAATATTATTACTACCGGCATTGTGGTTAATTCTTTAGGAAACATCGGCAATAATTTAACAATCGGCATTGGCAGCAATCAAGGCGTCAGTGATAATCAATTAGTAGTGTCTAATCGCGGCGTTGTTGGCTACACTATTGATGTGAAAAAAAACTCCGCGAATATTCTTAGTGTTTTAGACAGCAACTTTAGAATTTCTGCAACAACGGCTAAAACTAATGTAAATATTGTGATAGCTGGCAATAAAACCACAAATCCAGATGTTACCCTATATTCACAAGATATTCAGATTCAAGAGGGCGAGGTTGTTTATACTTCTGGACTTGAAGGCAATTTCCCGAAATTTGTAGCTATCGGGGTTGTAATAAAAGCTCCATCTACTAATGGCAGCAAAGATAATTGGAAAGTTAAACTTTTTGAAGATCTTAGCAATTTGAATTATGTTTATGTGGTAAGATAATTCTAAATTAGGTAATAAAGCATAAAAATGAATAAAAATATTAAACTTATTTTAATTAAATCTTATCCTTCGCTTTTATTGATATTTCTATCATTTTTAGCAGGAATTTTTACAGGATTCTTAAATCTTTTCCTTTTTATTTTAGTTTATAGTTTAGTATTTTATAGTTTTTTAATTAATGAAAAATATTTCCACATTGTAGCTATTTTCATTAGCGGACTTATTTTAGACAGCGTTAATGATATTGCCTTAGGGCTTAGCTCGTTTATATTTTTAGCCGTATATCTAGCGGCAAAATTTGAAATTAAATACATAAAAATAAAAGATTTTCTAAGCACTTATATATTCTATACCATAAATATTGTCGCTACTATTGTTTTTGTCGTTATTTTTTCGCTTATGGTAGATACCAATTTCGCACCCATTGCGGAATTTATAATTATATCTTTAATAATCTTTCCATTAGTATATAATGGAGTTAGAATATATAAAATGATTGCTCCTAAATCTTATGAAAAATATTAAAACTTTTAGCCGTAGAATCTTTGTGCTGCTTATTTTAAAACTGTCTTTATTTACGGTTTTATTAGTGCGGCTATTTCAGCTGCAAATTAAAGAAGGGCTTTATTTTAATACCCTATCCGATAAAAACCGCACTAATCTGGTTCCAATAATTCCTAAACGCGGGCTGATTAACGATAATTTCAATATTGCTTTAGCTAATAATGTATTTTTGTGGGAGGCATTATTTTTAAAATCACAGATTGAAAATAATATCAACTTATTTATTAACAATATATCCTCCATTATTATAATAACCGAAGAAGAGAAACGGAGGATTCTTGACGATTACAAAAACAAGCCTCCGTATTTTCCTATTTTAATTAAGCAGAATCTCTCGCAAAGTGAAATTGCCGCTATTGAAACTTTTTCTTATAATTTACCTGGCGTTTTTATAAGACCATTCTTTCGCCGTAATTACCCCTTTGCCGATGCTTTCGCCCATGTTATTGGCTATACCAGCATTACTAACGATTTGGCTAAAAGCAACAATATCCCGCATTGGCAAATTGGACGCTATGCTTTAGAAGAATCACTTGATCCTTTTTTGAAAGGCACAGTAGGCTATTCTAAATATGAAATTAACGCCCATGGCAATATTATTAGAAAACTCGATCAAAAGCCCTCCACTCCGGGAAACAATGTGGCAATTACTATAGATCAAGTCTTGCAGGAAGAAGTATATAGATTGTTAAGCCAATATAATAGCGCATCAGCTGTAGTAAGCGAAATTAAAACTGGAAGAATTCTGGCAATGCCATCTTACCCTAGCTTTAATCCGAATCTTTTCACTGAGGGAATTTCTAATAAACTATGGAGCGAACTTACCAATAACGAAAAAGCGCCTCTATCAAATAAAACTTTAATGGGAATGTATCCGCCGGGATCAACCATTAAGCCGGTTATTGCTATGGCAGCTTTAGAAAGAGGCTTAATCACTCCAGATACAACTTTTACCTGTAAAGGTTATTTAGATATTGGTAAAGAAAGATTCCACTGCTGGTTGCATAGAGGACATGGCAAAGTAGATTTACATAACTCAATCGTGCAGTCTTGTGATGTTTACTACTATAATTTAGCGAATTTATTATCTTTAAAAGATATGAACGATACGGCAAAAGATTTCGGTTTTGGGGCTAAGCATTTGCCTATATTATCTAATGAGTCCAGAGGCAAAACTATTCTTTCCGAGGATAGTGAATCTAAATTCAGTGATAAAATTATTGGGGTAATCGGTCAGGGGCGTTGGCTGACAACACCTATTCAGCTTAATAAAATGGTATCGCTATTAGCCAGCTCGGGTGTTGATATGGATTATGCCTTGCTAAAAAATATTGAGTATGAAGATAGAGTTGTTTATCCTAAAGAATCTATCAAAAAAAGACAGCTGCCGCAAAAAAAAGAAAACTTTGAGTTTCTTAAAAATGCTCTTTTTAATACGGTTAATGCCAAAGGAGGCACTGCAATGCTGGCAAGAACATATGATAGCAGCTGGGCGATGGCAGGTAAAACCGGAACTTCGCAGGTTCGGAGAATTTCTATGAAAGAAAGGGAAACCGGAGTTTTACAAAATTATATGATTCCTTGGAACCGCCGCGACCACGCACTGTTTATCGGCTATGTTCCTGCCCACGACCCTACCTACGCTATTTCTATTGTTATTGAACATGGCGGCAGCGCAGCCACTACTGCTGCTTCTATGGGCGGGGAAATTGCAAAGCTGTTAAAGCAAAGGCATCCTTATTATGTTGCTGAACACGAAAGGATAGCAAAAATCATAGCTGGGGTAAACAACTAAGAATTGTTATACCGTGCTTAACAGGCATCTATTGGATGATTATATTAACTTTAAATTATTAATTTTAATACTTAATCTATCCGCAGATGAATGCCGATTTTACTCTAGCATAACAAAAAATTAACCTAACCAATAATTATGGTATTAATTAATGAGCAATAAATTTTCAAACATGTTTTTTATAAAAATTACACCTTTAAGCATAGTATTGCTTGGCTTAATTCTGCTAACCTGCATTGTTGGCTTAACCATGCAGTATAGTGCAGGCGGCGGAAACTTTTATCAGTATGCTTTTTCTTATTTAATTAAAGCACTTTTAGGTTTTGTGGTTTTATTTATTGTTTTTCGCTTGGATTTAAAAATCATCTTCCTTTTAACTGATTATTTTTATTATTTCAGTCTTTTTCTATTAGTTTTAGTAGAAATTCTTGGCGATATTCGTTTAGGCGCACAAAGATGGTTAAATCTAGGAATCTTTATGATTCAACCCTCAGAAATTATGAAAATTGCCTTAATTTTAATGCTGGCGAAGTATTTTCACTCACTTTCATCACTGCAAACGGGAAAACTTAAATATTATCTTATGCCTGCCATAATTTCAATTATTCCATTTTTATTAATCTTAAAACAGCCAGATCTCGGCACTGCCTTAATGATAGCCGTTATTTCAACCGTCTTATTTTTCTTATCAAGTTTCCGCTTGCGGTATTTTGCCATTATGGGATTATCTATGCTGATAATTCTTCCAATATCTTGGTTTAACCTCCATAATTACCAAAGAGAAAGAATTTTAAATTTTTTAAATCCCGATAGAGATCCTCTTGGTTCTGGCTATCATATAATTCAGTCTAAAATTGCGATAGGATCGGGAGAATTTTTTGGCAAGGGTTTTTTACAAGGCACGCAGGCTCAGCTGGATTTTCTGCCTGAAAAGCATACAGATTTTATTTTTACACTTTTTGCTGAAGAATTTGGCTTCCTTGGCAGTTTCTTTTTAATAATAACTTATGCGGCAATGATTATAACTATTTTAATGATGTCTTACCGCTGCAGCTATGCCTATGGCAGGTATATTATTGCGGGAATTGGCACAATGCTGTTTATTTATGTTTTTGTAAATATCGGCATGGTTAGCGGAATCTTGCCGGTAGTTGGAATCCCGCTGCCTTTAGTTTCTTTCGGCGGCACCTCAATGATTACCCTTATGACTAGCTTCGGCTTAATTTTAAATATTGAGAATCATAAGAACTATGCTTAACTCTTAACTTCCCCACCCTTTACTCCCAATAATTATTTGAAGAATATTTTTATTGCAAGCTCTTAGGAAAAAATATAATCTTAAGCTGGTATATGAAGGCTTAAATTATCTTTCCCTAAGAGCTTGCTTCTATATTATCACCCAAAATTTCACCTAAAAGATACAAAGAACCGCAAATAACTATAAGATTTCTGCCATCTAGCTGATTAATTTCTGCCAGTTTATCTTTAAAATTAGCAAAAGTGCCTCCTTGCAGATTATATGCAGGGAGTTTATTTAAAATATCTTCTTTTTCATAAGCCTCATGCCCTGTAATTTCCATAGGATAAACCACCGCATTAAACTTAACAGCCAAAGCTGCAATATTCTGCAGAAAACCATCTAAATCTTTTTTTATCAGCATTCCTAAAAAAATATGGATTGCCGCATCGGCATAATTGCTTTCAATAAAATTACACAATACTCGGCTTCCTGATATATTATGCGCACCATCTAAAAATACTTCAGCATTACTAAACTTTACTCCGTAAAGAGCTTCTACTTTCTGCAATCTTCCTGCCCATTGAGCCTGCGACAAATATAAGGGCAAATTATTATAATTGAATTTATCTTTTAAAATATTTATGCAGCTTATAATTGCCAGAGAGGCATTATAATATTGATGATTCCCCGCTAGTTCTAATTTAGGCAGAATAGTTTCTTGGTTCTTATATGCTAAAGAAACTTTGCCGCTGCTAAAGGTTATTTTATAATCTTCCCCGCCGCAAATTAATGTAGAACCCATGTGCGCTGCATATTTTTTTAATGCCCTATTCACCTTTTTATCTTGATAATCTGCAATTGCCAAGCTGCCTCTTTTAATAATTCCCGCTTTTTCATAAGCAATTTGGGTAAGAGTATTTCCTAAAAAACTTTGATGATCGTAATCTATGGTTGTAATAATACTTAATAGAGGGCTTTTAACAACATTGCTGGCATCTAGCCTGCCGCCAAGCCCTACCTCAATAATTGTGAAATCTGCCTCTTGTTCTTTAAAAGCCACAAAGCCAATTGCCATCGTTAGCTCGAATACGCTAAGGCTGTCATATCCGTCAATTTTTGCCAGTCTGCTTTTAATTTCCTCAAGATATTCATTAGTAATTAATTTGCCATGAATCCGAAACCTTTCATTATACGCTACCAAATGCGGCGAAGTAAAAACATTAACAGAATAGCCATGCCCTTCTAAAATTGCCCTAATCGTCGCACAGGTTGAACCTTTGCCATTAGTTCCAGCCACATGAATAATATTGCTGATTTTATCTTGCGGATTGCCGATTTTTTCTAAAAAATTACGGATTCTTGAGAGAGATAAATCAATAAAAGTTAAATGGCTGCTAGAAACATTATTAAGCATTGATTATACCTCCTAGTGTAAATATATAATAATACAATAATTTTAACAAAATTAGGAAGATATTTAAGATATAATATATCAAGATTTATCTTGATAATATACTATAATAGTTTGAAAGTATATTTATTATGGAAAATTATTAATGAGTTTAGTAAAATTTTCAGCACAGGATAATAAAGATATTCTTGATAAAATCAGCTCCATAGCAAGTATTGAAGGCAAACATAAGCAGCCTTTAATTAATGAGAAGCATTTTTAGTTAAAAATATTAAACCCTACACATTATAAGAACCAGAAAACTATTATTTTTCTGATTAGCTCTTACTAAGCAACCTTAGTTTTATTAACTAAAACATCAATAACATTGCCAAGTGTTGTTTGCAGATCTCTTCTATGCACTACTACATCAACCATGCCATGCTCTAATAAATATTCAGCCGTTTGAAAACCTTCGGGAAGTTTTTTGCGGATAGTTTGCTCAATTACTCTTGCCCCTGCAAAACCTATAGTAGAACCCTGCTCGGCAATATGAATATCTCCCAGCATAGCAAGAGACGCAGTTACACCTCCAGTAGTTGGATTAGTAAGCACCACGATATAAGGCAGTTTTTTCTCAGATAGCATTTCAACGGCAATAGTAGTTTTTGCCATCTGCATAAGAGAAATCATTCCCTCTTGCATTCTGGCACCGCCAGAAGCAGAGACAACCACAAACGGAGTATTTTTCGTAATTGCAAACTGGGCGGCAAATAAAAAACCTTCGCCAACAGCACTGCCCATTGACCCGCCCATAAAGGCAAAATTCATAACGCCAATTACCACAAAATTCCCGTTAACTTTGCCATAGCCGGCGATGAAAGCATCATTAAATCCAGTTTTTTGGCGATAGATTTTAATTTTATCGATATATTTATCTTTATCTTTAAATTTCAGTGGATCTTCTAAGCCTTTTGGCAGATCAATTTTAATGTATTTGCCATCATCAAATAAACTTTCCAGCCGTTTTTCTACCGGTAAAAAGAAATGATAATCGCAGTTCGTGCAGACTTGTTCGTTTTTTTCTAAATCTTTTTTAAAAAGCAAAGTTGAACAGTTTGGACATTTAAGCCATAAATTATCAGGAATATCTTTAGGCTGCGCAGGAGCTGAAGCCGGCGCTTTTTCATGCGATTTATTTATTAACTTGTTAATCCAATTCATATATGCTTAACTCCCCGTAGTAATTTAGGTTAATAATATCACATTTTCATAAAAATAGTATAAAACATTTTTATTACACATTAACTTATTTATAAATAATTAAATCTGCTATGGATAATAAAAAAGATAGAAAAAATATTTTTCAAACAGCTAACCTTGCTTTTGCAATAGTTATGATTTAAAAATGCTTCTTCTATCTTTTTATTTATTAAAAATTAATAAAACTACTTACCTTCTTGTTCTTTCTTGCTCATGGCTTCAGCAAAAACATCAGCCAGCGAAGAAGAACTATTATCTCCAGTGCTCATATTTTTTTTCTGTTCAGCTAATTCTAAACTTTTAATCGACAGCGATACAAGTCTAGTATTAGAATTTACAGAAAGAACCATAGCTTCAACAGAATCACCGGCTTTATAGTTTTCAATATTTCTGTCTTCAGCATCCATTGATAAGTCTGCCTGTTTAATAAATCCTACTACGCCGGATTTAATTTCAACTTCAACACCGTTTTCATTAATAGAGGTAATTTTAGCATTAACCACATCACCTTTTTTAAGATTATCAACAGCGCCCATGTATGGATCTTCAGATAAATGCTTAACACTTAGCAATACTTTATCTTTTTCTAAGTTATGTTTAATGATTTTTGCAGAAATTTTATCTCCAACTTTGTATTCATTCAGCACATCTTCTTTGTTATTTTCCCAAGATAAATCTGATAGGCGGATAAATCCTTCAATAGAGTCATTAAGTTTAACCACTAAGCCGTTAGGATTAATTTCTTTAATTTCTACATCAACCAAATTGCCTTCTGGATTCGCATTAGCATAATCTTGCCATGGGTTTTGTGTAGTTTGTTTAATAGATAAGTTAATTCTGCGTTTTTTAATATCCACATCAAGAACTTTAACCTCAACTTCTTCATCAACTTTGTAGTCAACTTTAGGGTTGATGTCTTTTTTAACCCAGCTCATTTCACTAATGTGCACCAAGCCTTCAACACCTTTAGCTAATTCTACGAATATACCGTAATCAGTAGTGTTGGTAATTTTAACTTTAAAAGAACTGCCAACGGTATATTTTTCAACAACCTCGCTCCAAGGATCTTCAGTTAATTGTTTAATACCCAAAGAAATTCTTTTATTTTCTGGGTTAATTTTAACAATTTTAAGTTTGATAGGTTTCGGCTGTTTTGTAGCATCTTTCAAATGCGCTAAATCTTCCTCAGTAAATACTTCGCTAGGATGGTTGATTCTGCTCCAAGACATATCGGTAACATGCAGCAAGCCGTCAACATAGCCTAAATCTATGAATGCACCGTAGCCGGTAATATTTTTAATGATACCTTCAACAATTTGACCTTCTTCAAACTGTTCTTGACCCTCAAGTTTACCTTCAACATAAGATTTAGAAATAATCGCTTTTCTTGATACAACGATATTGTATCTTTTTTTATCCATTTTTAAAATCTGCAACAGCTGATTCGTTCCCACAAGAGAATTAATGTTTTTAATAGGACGAATATCTAGCTGCGAACCCGGCAAGAATGCAAGAGTGTCTTCAATTAGGACTGCAAAGCCGCCTTTAACTCTTTTAGAAATATATCCAGTAATTGGAGTTCCTTCTAAATAAAGTTTTTCAAGATCGTGCCAAACTTCTTCTCTTTTGGCTTTCTCGCGGGATAGCATAATATTTCCGGCTAAATCTTCGTATCTTTCAATGTAAACTTCTACTTCCTGACCGATTTCAAAAGTAGGAGTAGTGCCATCGGCTTTTCTAAATTCTGATAAAAGAATTTTGCCTTCAGATTTTAGACCCACATCTACAGTTAAATAATAGTTGTCAATTCCGATAATCACACCTTTAACGATTTGACCCTCGAAGTTTTTTACACCAGATACGCTTTGTTGAAAGAGAGCATCAAAACTCTCATTGTTAAAATTAGGTTTATTCATGTTAATTCGTTTCCTTTATATTAAGTGCGTAGCAACGCAAATTAGATTTTATAATAAAAACTGAAAAATCTCAAATGATTTTTTTACTTCTCTAATACAAATTAGCTTTATTGTAATAAAGCAGTTTTACGGAAGTGCTCTGTTCGCTGTAGCGCCATGTCAAGCACGGTATGACGGTAGCTTTTTCTCGATATATTTATACATTTTATTAAATGTTTCTTCTATGCTAAGATGCGTATTGTCTATTTCAATGGCATCGTCCAGTTTTTTTAAAGCTCCTACAGCTCTATTTTTATCGCTTTCGTCCCTTGCCTGAAGGGAATTATAAATATCCTCAAATTTAGCATCAGGTAAATCTTTATGCCTACGCTCTGCTCTAACCTGCAGCGAGGCACACACATAGAATTTTATGTCGGCTTGCGGACAAACTACGCTGCCAATATCGCGCCCGTCAAGAACTGCTCCTTTTTTATGTTTAGGAGGATAATTCGCAAAATCTACCTGAAACTGCAATAATGCCTGCCGCACTTCTGGAATTTTTGCCACAATTGATGCCGCCGCACCAATATCCTCTCTTCGCAAGCCATTTATTTCTAAATCGGCTGCCGTAATATTTTTGGCAATATTAATTACTGCCTCCTCATTTTCTAAAGCATTTTTCTGCTTCGCAAGATATGCCACCGCCCGATAAAGCAAACCGGTATCAAGATAGGCAAAATCTAATTTCTTCGCTAAAAGTTTTGAAACCGTGCCTTTGCCAGAAGCCGATTCTCCATCAACTGCTATTATCATGATTAACTCCTTTAATTAATATTTCGTCATACCGTTGAAAACGGTATCCATATAAATTAATCTGCAAATGGATACCGACTTTCGTCGGTATGATGAGTATAAATATTCAATCCCACACTTTTTGCAATTGCAAAAAAATTTGGAAATGAAGTGTTAATACTTTCACACCCCAACACCTGTATAGGATTTTCACACATCGCTCCCATAATTAAAAAAGCCATAGCAATACGATGGTCTTTGAACGATTCTATAGCCGCACCGCCTGCTAATTTTTTTGAAGACCCTTCTATGCTAAGAAAACCCTCACCAACCTCAAATTTCACACCTAATTTTTGAAAATTAGCAGCAACAGCATTAATTCTATCACTTTCTTTATGACGCAGTTCACCAATACCGCTAAATTCCGTTTTTCCCTCTGCAAAAGCTGCCGCAATAGAGGCAATGGGAAATTCATCAATCATGCTTGGAACTAAACTAGGATTCACTTTAATTCCTTTTAACTGTGAAGATTTTACCAATAAATTACCCACCGTTTCGCCTTGCAAATTATGAGGATTTAAAATTTTTATATCTGCCCCCATCTCAAGAAGAACAGTTAAAAAACCTGTTCTTAAGGGGTTTAAATTAACATTTTTAATAAGAATCTCACTATCTTTCGTAATTAAAGCCAAAACTATAAAAAAACTTGCCGAAGAAAAATCGTTAGGAATAATATAATCTGTAGGAGGCAGATCTTTTTGATTATTATTTAATGTAATAATTTTCTGCGATTCCCCTGCCGATACTTTAATGTCCACCCCAAGATTCTTCAGCATATTTTCTGTATGGTCGCGGGTGGATTCTTTTTCTGCTACCTGCGTTTGTCCTGCAGCAAATAATCCTGCCAATAAAATGCAAGATTTCACCTGTGCCGAAGCAACTGGCAGTTCGTAGTTTATGCCCATAAGAACTTTCCCAGAAATTGCCATCGGCAGTTGACCACCTGTAATATCTGCACCCATTAGCTGCAATGGTTCTACAATTCTTCGCATCGGTCTTTTTGTAAGGGAAGAATCGCCGGATATGTGCGAATTTTTGTTAGGAATTCCGGCTAAAACTCCAGAAATAAGGCGGCAGCTTGTGCCTGAGTTTCCCATATAAAAACTATCTTCATTTTTAGAAAAACTATGAAATCCTTTAGATTCTACCACATAACAATCATCGGTCTTATTAATTTTAACACCAAGTTTTTTAAAGCAACTAATGGTATTAAAAACATCATCTGACTCTAAAAGTCCATGGATTTTACTGGTTCCTACAGCCAAAGACGCTAAAATAATACTGCGGTGCGATATAGACTTATCGGCGAAATTAGAAACCTCTCCAACAATAGCCGAAGACTTAAAACTAGATACCATAATCATAAAAATTACTTTAAAATTGCAATTATTTTTTCTATATTAACATTTTTCTTTAAATTATGTAATATTTATATATAATAATTAGTAATGTAAAGTTTATACATGGGGTCTTAGCTCAGTTGGTAGAGTGCTACAATGGCATTGTAGAGGTCAGGGGTTCGACCCCCCTAGGCTCCACCATGATATTTTACAAAATAAAAATGAGACTCATAATGAATAAAAAATTATTAAATAAAATCTCTATAATTTTTACGGCTGCAGCCGTTTTGCTGGCGTGCAACACAGCTTATGCTGCTCCTAGCAGTATTGTTACCTACTCGCCGATAGAGGTGCCGATTACTACGCAGTCTTTTGTTTTTAAGGAATCATTTGGCTCAATTGAAGACGACTTTACTGATGTTTTTGCAGAGGTAGAGGCGTTTCTTAACCAAAATGGCGCCATTGCCACTAAGCGCGCCATATTATATTTAGATTACGGTGTAGATAGGGTTAATCCAGGCAAGTTCAAATCGGCTCAGCCGCCAAGCGACCGTTCCCCTATAGAATACTTGAATGATATTTATGGAGAATCTACGCTTAAAACCTACAGAAGGGTTTTAGTCGGTTATTTAGTGCCTCCGCAGTTTTATATTTCTCCGTCTGGCGATTTTAAAGAATATACTCTTAGCAGTATTAAAGTTTTAGCTTTTCAAGCAATGGATAAAAATGTTAAAACTCCTTTAAGCGTTTTAACGGCTCCTCCCGGTACTATTCCTACTGACAATGAAAATACCTATTCACAGTCTGATAGATTATATGACAAACTGAATATGATGAATTATCTTGCTTTGCATGTGGAATATTCTAGCAATATCGGCATGATGGAAATGTATGATGAGCGGCTGGATGTTTATACTTTTATGGCAATTCCTGGCAATCAAACAGCTTTTTTAACTGGGCTTGGACTTCCTCTTTCGGCAGAACCCGGAATGTTTAAAAGAAGATCTGATGTAGCAATTGCTGATAAAAGCCCTCAAAATGCTGCAGAAGCCCCTGCTGCTAATAACGATACACAGGCAGCTGCACCAATAGCTGCAGCTCCGTAGGCATAATAAATAATAAAATAGGAATAAATCTTTATGATTAAAATGAAAAGTATATTTTTAATAATTTTATTCAGCGTATCATTATTAATATCTTCTTGCGGCTCTATTTATAAGAAAAATTTCGTTAAACATACCAGCGAGCCTGATTATTATGTGGTTTTTTTAGATAGTCTTGGCATATTAGTATTTGTCTTTCCAGGAATTATTGCCCTAAGCGTAGATTATGCTACTGGCACACTCTTTTTAACCGAAGAACAGATGAAAACTAGAGCCTATCCTATGAGTCCTTCTAAGATGCGAAGTTTAATTTTATATAACGACCCTTTATATCTTAAAGAAAATAGTTCCAGCTAAAGAAATTAATAGCTGAATAGTAAAAAGATATTGCGAATCTTTATAAAAGGACTATACATAATAATGTATTTAAATTTATTAATCAAAAATAAAATAGGTATTATATCATGATTAGAAAGTTCTCCCTTTTAGCAGCAGCTTTTGCTGTATTTTTTGTAACCGCTTGTGGCACTTTATTAAAACCTCAGCAAATTAATCGTGCACACAGCGGCAGATTAGATACAACTATCGTTGTGCTGAATGCTATTGGCTTATTGTTCTTTTTAATTCCGGGAATTATCGCTTTTGCCGTTGACTACAGCAACGGAACTTTATTCTTGCCAAAAGGAAAATATGCACTGAATGATACTTCAGCTGAAGGCATTCAAAAAGCCTTAGTTGCTAACGGCTATGATATAACTTTAGATCAAGTTAAATTAGCTATGAATACTGCTAATTAATTTGTTTTTGATAGTTTATATAAAAAGACCTATTAAAAATAGGTCTTTTTTATTTGTAAATTTTCTTAATTTTTAATATTAAATCTTATTAAATCTCTATAATAATATATAATTTAAAATATGTTGATGGGGAGAATCATGGTTAAATTTAGTATTGTTATTTCAGCTCATAATTTTAAAAATTATGCAGAAGAAGCAATAAAATTAATTCTTAAAAGTAATGTAGAAATCATTTTACTTGATACGGCACATTCAGATAGGCACACTCCTATATACAAAGAATTACAAGATAAATATCCTAAAAATATAAAATATATTTTAAAAAATAAAATATCAAAAAATGAACTATTAAACCTTATAACTGGAGAGTGGATAACCTTTATAGATTCAGATGATTTAACTGATTTAATTTGTTTAACTAACATTAACTCCATATCTTTAGATGATAATATTGAAAGTAATAATGTTGATTTAATTGCTGCAAAATTAAATCTTTCTGTTGAAACTAAAGAAATACTTCAAAAAGATAGAACTGCAAGATTCTATAATAAAAAAGGATATATAGATTTATTTTTCCCTAGTTGTAATTTTAAAGAATTTTCTTTAACCTCATTATTTTATAAAAAAGAAATAATAAATCAAAATTTTTCAAATATTAATTCATTAAAGCGTATATTCCATAATGCAAAAAAGATTATGGTTATAACAAATTCTATTTGTTTATATAAAGATATTACCGATAATAGTATATGGAATAAAAAAGATAGCTATACAAAAGAAATAATTTTTGGCAATTTAGCAATTAAAAATTTTTATAAAAAATATATTTATCCTGCTTCATGGTTATATAAAACAAAAAATTTATTTCCTTATAAGAAGAAAAAATTAATAAAACAATACAAAAAAATTATTCTTCGTAAGGAGTTTAATTTAGGATTATTAAAGTTATTTTATAATAAACAAGAAGTTAATCATAATATTAATATAACTAAGTATAATGTTGAAAAAGATTATATTAAAGCTCATATATGTTCATCTACAGATAAAATAAATTTAGAATTCTTTTCTAGCGATAAAAAATTACAAATAAGAACTCATAAAATTAAATATATAAAACTTTATGATACAGAGTTTTATTATGAACATATCTTATATATAGATTTATCACAAATAGAAAATACTCAAGAGATAAGTTCTTCTTTAGACGGCAAACCTATTAAACTGCATTGGCATATTAATTGGAAGAGAGTTTCAGCTCCTAATAAAGATAAAATAAAAGAAATGATTTTTCCATCTTGTATTTCGTTAAATTTTATTAGTTATTTATCTAAAATCCCATATTTTAAAAATAAATACAAAGATTCTTGGGTGCTTATAGACAGAGACATTAGAGCTGATGATAATGCTGAGCATTTTTATAGATACCTTAGAGATAATACAAAAGAAAATATTTTCTTTTGTATTAGAAAAAACTTACGAGATTATAAAAGATTAAAACAAGAAAGTTTTAATCTTTTACCTTTTGGAGGATTACAACATAAGATAGCATTGCTAAATTGTAAGTATCTTATTTCTTCTAATGCAGATAGTTATATACATTCTTTTTTGAAGTCAAAATCTTTAAAACAGCAGCAAAAATTTAAATTTGTATTCTTGCAGCATGGAATTATCAAAGATGATCTTTCTAAATGGCTTAATAAAGAGCCTATTGATGTTTTTATAACTTCCACACAAAAAGAATACAATTCTATAGTGTTAGATGGAAACAACTATGATTATTCAAAAGAAGAAGTTATTTTAACAGGGCTTCCCAGACATGATGCACTACTACAAAAAGCAAAAAATTACCATAGTAATAAAAAAGCAATTGTTATTATGCCAACATGGAGATCTTCTTTAGCCGGAAGCAGAGCTAAAAATAGCAATAGCCGAACCTTTAGAAAATCTACTTTAAATAGTGATTATATTAAAAAATGGACAAGTTTTTTACAATCAAAAGAATTATCTAAAATTAAGGAGCAAAATAATTTAGAAGTAATTTTTTTGCCGCATGACAATGCTGAAATTTATATGAAACAATTTAAGAATTTTACAGGCATTACCTATTATGATTCTACCAGTAATATAAGTCTGCAAGACTTATTTGTATGTTCTAGTATATTTATTACAGATTATTCTTCTGTAGCTTTTGAAGCAGCCTATTTACTAAAAAATATTATATATTATCAATTTGATAAAGAAGAAATTTTTTCAGGAAAACATGCTCATGCTAAAGGATATTTTAGTTATGATAAAGATGGCTTTGGAGGTGTTTGCTTAGAAGAGTATCAATTAATAAATTCTATTCAAGAAACAATAGATAATAATTTTGTTGTAAAAGGAAATTATTTAAATAAAATGAAAAATGAGTTTTCATTTAGAGATGGTAAATGTTCAGAGAGAATTTATAATTATTTAATTGGCAGAAGCAATTAAATAATTATATTTTTCTCTTGACAATTATATACATTTTGCGTATAGTGTAGTCGTGATGTAAAATAGTATAGGAGGCTTTGTTATCATCATGCGGTATTCTCTTCTCCTTTAGGCTTTTTGATATTCTTTACTGACCGCTCCTATTTTAACTCATATCTCTGTTTTATAAATATTATCTGTTCGTGCATTGCTTTTGTTTTTATTGCCTACATAATTTTTCTGTCTAAGGAAAGGTAAAATTAAAGAGATTTTTTGTAAATTTCATATAAGGCAATAGCCGCAGCATTAGATATATTTAGGCTTTCCATATTAGGAGATTGCGGAATTTTAGCAAGAAAATCGCAGGATTTTTTAGTCAATTCGCGCATGCCATCGCCCTCAGATCCTAAAATTAGTGCAATTTTAGGGAAAAAATCCAGCTGATGAATACTACTATCGGTATGAGCATCTAAACCGATAATCCAAAAACCTTCCTTTTTTAAATGCATAATGCTGTTAGATAAATTGGCAACTTCAATAAGTTTAATCTTTTCGAACCCGCCGGCAGCTGCTTTAACCATTGCACCATTCTCTTTAGGAAAATTGGCTTTTGTAAATACAATAGCAGCAACATCAAAAGCTACGGCAGAACGAATTATACTGCCAATGTTGCGGCTATCGTTAACCTGATCTAAAAGCAGAACGCAGCTATACTGATGCTCCTTAAGATTTGCAGTGAAAACATTAAGATTTTCAGTCTCGAGATAGTCAACCTCAATGGCAATACCCTGATGAATAGCATCCAAAGGCAAAACTTTTTCTAACGCTGCCCTATCGCATAGGTGAATAAGATTTTTTGAAAGATTTCTCTGTGATAGAATATCTAAAATGTTATCGTAATATTTTTTAAGGGCAAGTATCCTATGGATTTTTCTATTTTCATTGCTAAGAGCAGACAAAGAAGCGTGTAATCCGTAAAGCCAAACTTTATTAGAGTTATGTTTTTTAAGAGAATTTTCTATTTGCACTATTATATCCAAACTAATTTTATTAATAAATAATAACAATAAAAACAAAAAAGTTCTTGTAAAAAATTTAATGACATATTATTATAAATTAGTTAGTAGATTGGATGGGTGTCCGAGTGGCTAAAGGAGACGGACTGTAAATCCGTTGGCGAACGCCTACGTAGGTTCGAATCCTACCCCATCCACCACTTTTATTAATTTGTATTTATGTTTTAGCGAATCGCTTATTAAGCATTTTACTAAAATATGGCATTTGCGGGTGTAGCTCAATGGTAGAGCAGAAGCCTTCCAAGCTTACGACGAGGGTTCGATTCCCTTCACCCGCTCCAGCTTTAGTTTAAATAACTTTTCTTGTTTTCAATTAAAACATCCACTTAAAGCTAAGATTTACACTGGTAATGCCGCTATCTTTAACTCTATATTTTGTATTATCTAGTTTAAATTTTGCCGGACCTGTATAAGTATAATAACCGCCTAAACTTATACCAAAGAAACTGGTAAAATTATAGCTGCCGATTATTCCAGCCTTAGAAGCATAGGTAGAGCTAACATCATCTCCCTTAAAAGAGTTGCTGGAAACTAGCGTGCCGTTAAGATTATATTTTCTGATGGTGTAATCAAGATCTAAAACATGCGAAGCTAAGCCAGCCCCAACCTGTAAAGAGAAGTCAAAACTATCAAGCCTTAAAAACATATAGTCCGCAAGAAGCATAATTATAGCCGAATCGTAATTGGCTTTAAATCTGCTGGTAGTTATTAATCCTGCTGTTCCGGCATTTGGATCAACAACTATATCATTGTTATTAATGCCAGAGCCTGCAAAAACTGATAGTTCAAAACCCATAGATAGTCTATTATCTACTTGTCTTAAAAAACTTATACTAGGATTTACTCTAGCGTTGAACTCTGATACATTTTCATAAGGAGAAAATTCATTCTGCCCAGGTGCCTTAGTTGCCCATTTAGTATTGTTATGAGCTGAAGATATTCCAAAAAATGTTAATGAATTTGGTCTGTCTGATGCCATTAAACTAAAACTAAAAAATAAAAAGCCAAGTATGAAAATTATTTTCTTCATAGTTAAAATCTCCATATTACATGAATGTTATAAAGCACGGTGCCATTATTTCTAAATTTATAATCCATGCCAGTTCCTGCTAAGTTAGATTTTTTTGTTTCGCCGGCATATAAATAATAAGCCCCTGCCCCAATAGCTAGTCTATCAAACATGTTATAGTTGCCGACTAAGCCAATTCTTGCTGCTCCAGAACCGCTAGTGCCGTTGCCTGTAATATGAACTGAGTCGCTAACATTTCCGTTTCCATCATAAACAGTATTAGTAAAATTTAGATCTAAAGTATTTAAAATAAAACCAAGCCCTAATTGTGCTGATACATCAAAAGCGCTAATGCTTAGCAGTTCGTAATTAGCTAAAAACATTATCGTATATGAGTATAGTGAACTTTTATCCTTAATTACACTCTCAGCAGTTCCTGCCGTGTTAAATATGTATGTTTCTTTATTATTTAGTCCTTTATTGAAAAGCATGGTAAAATCTGCACCTATAGAAAGTTTGCCATTAAGATAATTGGTGCTTTTTAAATAAGCAAGATTAAAATTGCTGGTAGCATCAAAACCTGGTTCATCTGTAAAAGGACTAAAAGATAGATTAGGAAATTGCCCCGCTGTTGACCTTTGGCTGACTTGAACTTTATTATTAGCACCGCCGAATCCTACTATTATAGAATTGTCGCCCTGCGCCATTAAATTAGCACTAAAAAAACTGAAAACTATTGCAAATATTATTTTTCTCATGAGGATTGCCCCTAATTATTTATAAAGTAAATATTCAATTAAAAGTTGCTGTTATTATAACACAAAATAATATTAGAATCCAAAACAACTAATAAATATTAATTCTATTATTACTTAAGCAAATAAGATATAAAGAATAAATTAACTTTCGCCTCTATGTTAATTTTGTTTATTTCTATAGTAATAATGATTAGGAGCCGATCTTGCCTGCTGCTGCTTTAACGATGTTATTTGTTCTTGCTCTTGCTGTTTTACCTCAAGCTGCAGCCTTGCTAATTCTTTTTCTAGTTCTTTGCTTTTTACATCTGCTTTCTCTTGCTCGTATAACTGAACTTGCTGCTGCAGCTTTTCTACTTGCTCTCGCAGCTTCTGCGCTTTTTCCTTTGCCATTTCTTCTTGTTCACGAGCAATTCGCTGTTCTTCTGCTTGAGCTAAGGCTTCTTGTTCACGAGCTAATCGTTCTGCTTCTGCTTTTTCTAAGGCTTCTTTTGCTTGATTCTGCCGATCAGCTTCTGCTTTTGCTAGCTCTTCTTTCTTCCGCGCTTGTTTTTCTGCTTCTTCTTGGGCTAAAGCTAATTCTTTTTCACGAGCCAGCCGCTGTTCTTCCGCCTGTTCCTGTAATTTTTTTTCTAGTTGCTGAGCCTGCTTTTGCAGTTGATCTATTTGTTCTTGTAAATCAGCCGGCACTTCTTGTGCCATTGAAAAAAAGCTATAAAAACAAAAAACTATAACAAGTGCTGCTTTTTTCATATTAGAATCTGTATTTCTCTTCTTTATATTGATGATTTTTAGCATTATTATACTATATTCTACCGTAAAAAATCAAAACTTTTATATATTTTACAGATTTTAAAAACTTTACTACAAGATTCATTTAATTAAAACATCCAAACTATAACCAAAATTTACGGCTAAGTATTATAAGAACTCCAAAAATTTCTAACCTTCCTAGCAGCATAATTAAGGATAACAGCCATTTTCCTGTTTGCGGGATTTCTGCAAAAGTTCCGATAGGACCGATTATTTCTCCTAATCCCGGACCTACATTTGTAAGGCAGGTAGCTACTGCACTGAGGGCAGTTATGAAGTCTAAATCTAGCGCTGATAAAAGAACTGATCCTACGCCTAAAATAACAAAGAATACAAATAAATATATCATAACGCCTAATCCCATATCATAATTAACAGGATTACCATTATAAAATGGGACTGAAACATGTTTTCTTAAGAAAAGTTTATCTAAATGAGATGCTCCTAAAGCATTAGCTACCTGAAACCGATAAATTTTTATACCGCAAGCAGTTGAGCCGGCGCATCCGCCAATAAAAGAAGAAATAAATAATAGCATAACAGGAAAAGTCCCAAGAATACTATAGTTATAAGAAACAAAGCCGGTTCCAGTAATTATACTAACCACTGTAAATGTAGAGTATCTTAGAGATGTTAAATAATGAATGCCATTATTAAAATAAAGCCAAGCCGACAGCACTACAATCACAAAAATAATGACTTTAAAGAATCCCATTACTTGCTGGTCTTTAAAAATGCTGCTTTTCCTTAAAAAGAATAGATTGTATAGAAGAATATATGGCAAAGCTCCGCTTATCATAGCAAATATTAAAATTACTTCCATTATAGGGCTATTAAAATAAGCTACTGAAGAGTTCTTATTTGAAAATCCAGCAGTAGAAACTGAGGTTAAGCTATGGATTAGGGAATCAAAAAAACTTAAATTTCCCAAGTAAAGCAAAGCAAATAAAACAATAATGGTAATACAGATATAAATACTTACCATGCCATAGGCAATTTTTTTAGCTTTATCAATGGCATTATCAAAGGTATCAAAAGATTCCATCTTAAAAAGCTGCATGCCGCCGCCTTGAAGTGAAGGCATTAAAATAATTGCTGCTACGATAATCCCCAAGCCGCCAATCCATTGCATAAGCGCCCGCCAAAAATGAAAACCATAAGACAGCACATCTAAATTAGGGATAGTTGTTGCTCCTGTGGTAGAAAAGGCTGACATCATTTCAAAATAAGCATCCGTATAGCTAAGCTGCAGGTAGCCAAATTTGAAAGGAAGCGCCGATAATCCTACAATACTAACCCAAGCTACCACTGTTAAAATCAACCCGTCTTTGGGTGATAAAGGCTTTGTCTGCTCTTGCCGATTAGAAAAAGCTAACAGCAAACCAAAGAAAGTTATAATCAGCGAGAAAATAAAGAAAGTCTTGCTGCCGTCTTGATCCATAAAAAAATCAATAAGGGCAGGAATAATCATTAAAACACCAATGGTTGTAAATAAATATCCCAGCAGTGATAATATAAGTCTAAAATTTATATTCATTAAATTAATAAGTTGTTGAACTTTAATTATTATTTTGTAATAATGTAATATTATAACAAAAATTGTAGTAATAACAATGATTAGAAAGATAATATTTATATTAGCAGCAGCTTCACTTATAACCGTAGGTTATTTTATGTTTTTTGCAAGTGAAAATAAATTTGATATTATAAAAATTCAGCAAGACTTAACTTCTGGGAATCAGGCTCTGTTTAAAACTAATATTAATTGGCATGAGCAAGATAACAAACTTATTGGAATTACACAAGTTAAATCTTTAAAATCAAAGATTACTTATATTCTTGAAGAATATGCTATTGAAAGCATAATGGTTTTAGACGATTCAATAGCATCAAGAAACAGTCTTCCTTGTCTTAATATTATTCATTTGCTTAGTAAAGAAGAAGTGAAAGGAGTTTTTGAAACCTTATCAAAGCAGGGTGATGGTAAAATTCCTGAGGAAGCATATAAGGTGCCTGTTAACTCTAAAATATTTATTGATTACTTTCAAATCAGAACTTCTAACGGCATAGAGCTGCATTGTAAAATATATTATGTTCAATAAAGTATTTATTAACTTTTTGTAATTATATTTTTTATATAAATAAAAAAATTACAAAGGAGTTATTAAAATGGTGCAAATGAGCGGACTATTATCTTTAAGCAAGCACATAAATTCTAAAGTAGAATCGCAGAATAATATTAATGCTAATAAGAAATACCTAGAAGAAGTTATCAGCAAAATTAAAGCAACTAACGCATTAACCGATAAAGATAATATTTTTAAAGTTAAATCTAATTAAAAGTGTTTAAACTAATCAAGAATTTTATTTTTTTTATTTTACTCATTAGTATTGCCTCAATAGCTTTTAGCAAAGAAGAGAGCTTTCAAGTTATAAGGGTTATAGATGGTGATACTATTGCAGTTAAAATTAAAAATAAAGACGAAACTGTTAGGCTGATTGGCATTCAAGCTCCTGAGATTTTTACCGATCCAGTTCAAGATTTTGGGCCTGCAGCTAAACTAGAGGTAGAAAAACTTCTTAAGAATAAAAAAGTTATCTTAGAATACAATCCAAAATTCAAACGAGATAAATACAAAAGAATCCTTGCTGATGTTTATGAGGCTGATTCTAACCTATGGATTAACGGCTATTTGGTTGAAAAAGGATTCGCCTTTACTTACATCATAAATAAAAATCCAATTCCTAGAATTACAGATCTAATTGCCTTAGAAAATAAAGCTATTGCTAATAATCTGCCATTTTGGCAGAACTTAAGCTATAAGGTTATTAAAGCACAGGACACAGAAAACAATATCGGCAATTATAAAGTAGTAGAGGCGGCTGTATTTGATATTTTAGATACCAAAAATGCTATTTGGCTGCAGCTGTCTGCTGAGCAGTCAAAAGGATTTTCTTTGAGAATCTCTAAAGATAACCTTGAAAATATTTCCTCAATTATTAATTTAAAAACTATTAAGGGGAAGAATATTCGTGCACACGGCTATATCGATAAATACTCTCCTAAATATGGAGCTTTTATAGAAATCATTTCCCCATTTATGATTGAAATTCTCCCTTAAATGTTATATTATTTATTAGTAAAAACAAAACTGGAGAATATTATGAGTAAGTTTGTTTCACTAGATGATGTATCAGTGCAAGGTAAGAAAGTTTTAATTAGGGTAGATCTTAATGTGCCTATGAAAGACGGCAAAATTACCAACTCTGAGCGCATTATAAGATCTGCACCAACCATTAAAGAATTAGCTGAAAAAGGTGCTAAAGTTATTGTATTATCGCATTTAGGACGCCCTAAAGGAGATGGTTTTGAAGAAGAGTTCACTCTAAAACCTATTGCAGCTGCCTTGGCAGAAGCTCTTGCTAAGCCTGTTGCATTTGTTAGTGATTGCATTGGTAATATTCCTAAAGAAGCTATTTCTAACATGAAAGACGGCGATATTATTATGCTAGAGAATGTTAGATTCTATAAAGCTGAAACCAAAAATGATATTGAATTTACAAAACAATTAGCAGAATTAGGCGATTTATATGTATCTGATGCTTTTTCAGCTGCTCATAGAGCTCATAGTTCTACCGAAGGTTTAGCACACTTATTGCCTTATGCTGCTGGCAGATTAATGGAAGCTGAACTTGATGCCTTAGAAAAAGCACTTGGCAATCCAGCCACTCCGGTAGCAGCAATTGTTGGCGGCGCTAAAGTATCAACAAAATTAGATGTTTTAAATAATCTTGTAAAAAAAGTGCAGTATGTAATTATCGGCGGAGGCATGGCTAATACTTTCCTTTATGCTATGGGGCACAATATCGGCACATCGCTGGCAGAAAAAGAAATGGTAGAGCAATGCAACACTATTATGAAAGCTGCTGCTGAAAATAACTCGCAATTAGTTTTACCAGTAGATGCGGTAGTTGCTGATAAATTCAGCAACGATGCTAATATTAAAATTTGCGGCATTAAAGAAATTCCTGCTGATTATATGATACTAGATGCTGGACCGAAATCTGTGGAAAATTTCATAAACGAAGTTTTGAAAAAATCTAAAACTTTAATTTGGAATGGTCCATTAGGGGCTTTTGAAATGCCAAACTTTGCTAAAGCAACGAAAGCCTTGGCAGAATTTGTGGCTGAATCTACTCAAAAAGGCAATCTTATTTCTATTGCCGGCGGCGGTGATACAGTTGCAGCTTTAGATGAGTTTGGTTTAGCCGATAAGCTGACTTATATTTCTACAGCGGGCGGTGCTTTCCTTGAGTGGATGGAAGGTAAAGAATTACCAGGAGTGGTAGCCTTACTTAAAAAGTAGATTGCTTTGCTTATAAATTAACCTTGTAATTTTAAATAGTTTGAGGTTTATATTGAGAATTTTACCCCCTTAGCATATTAAATATATGTGAGTGGGTAAAATTTCTAATAGAAATTCAAAACTATTTAAATTTGGACTTTTTTGGATATTTTATGCCTTTATCATTAAAAAACTTTATAGCGAATCTGCAAAATAAAATTATTGTCTATTCAAAATCTAAACATGCCCTTGTGGTTTTAATTGTGGTAGCTTTTACAGAAAGCTCCTTCTTTTTAATTCCGCCTGATATTTTTCTATTCACTATGGCAATGGCACATCCTAAAAAAGCCTTTTTTTATGCTTTTGTTACTACTGTAGCTTCGGTAATTGGCGGATTATTCGGCTATTTATTAGGATATTTATTTTTTGATATTTTTATTTACGATTTTATCGCAGCGCGTCCGAGCTATCTTGCAGCTTTTACAAAATTTAAAGAATATTACGATGCTTACGCAACCATAGCTACATTTATTGCCGGAGGATTTACTCCCATTCCTTATAAAATAGCTACAATTACCAGCGGCGCTTTGCAGGCAAATTTATTTGGATTTATAATAGCATCTATTGCTGCCAGAGGATTGCGGTTTTTTGTTCTTGCTTATTTAATTAGGCTTTTCCATAAATCTGGCAAAGATATTATAGTGCGGCATTTTAGAAAAATTGCGCTGATAGTTTCATTAATTATATTCTTTGCAATTATTTTGTATGTCTTATATAATCTAAATTATATTTAGGGACTGCTTATGAAGAAGCTGGATTATCTTTTAGTTGTTATAGCGATGATTGTTGCCTTTTGCTTATTTGTTGTTTATCAGATTGCAACAAGTGCTGAAATTCTAAATTATTTAGTAAAAGCTGGGGTTTTTACCAATTCTAAAGAAACTATAAAAACTGTAATTCTAACTTTTTATTCATTAATATTCCTGCTATTTATAGTTGCTGCTTTGTTTTTATGTAGAATTTTAATAAGACTAATTAGGACTAACAATGAGTAAAACTAAGTTTGTAAGTTTTGTGCAATTTATTGCCAGCGGTGTATTATTAACATCATTTTCCTTAGAATTTTTCTTCAATGTGGCAGTTTGTCATTTGTGTATAATTCAAAGAGGATTATGGGTATTTTTAATATTCACAACTACTTTCTTAAAAAACAAAGGTATTATTCTGCTAATAATTCTGGCAGCAATTTTAGTTTCAGCCTATCATATTTTATTACAATATAATATTATTACAGATTCGCAAGTCTGCACCATCAGCCTAGATTTCAGCAATGCTCCTAAACCATGCAATATTAAAGATTTCGAGATTTTTTATCTGCCATTATCAGTTTATAACTTTATGATTAATATTATTTTATTTATTTTTGTGGCAAAAAAAATGAACGCCATTAAGGAAAATAAAAATGAACAGTTTTTTCAAGACGAGAACTTCTAACTTAAGAGGTTTCGGCGGTGTTTTTATTGTAATATTCTGGGATTTCTTACTATTCTTCTTTGCCATACAAAATAATAGGATAGCTTTAATTATCGGATTATTTTTATATTTATTTATCGACAAAGCTATTATTAAAAGCACTAAAGATAAAATCTCTTTTCATGTTTATAATGGTGTGCTACGCATTTTAACCGATATGCAAAAACGCGGTAGTATTATTAATTTTTATGTTTTTATTATAGGACTCAGCTATATTTTAACCATGTATCTGTTAAGTATAAAAGATATCGCCGGCTATATTTGCTTTGCCTTAATTATGACTTTAAAGGTTGTTGTTTATTACCTGTGCTACAAATTATCTAAGGAAAATAATTAAACTGTAATATTATTTAGCTATAGTGTTAGGCACGGCTTCATATTCTTATGATTGCATAACATTATCTTTTATGTTATTATTAGTATATTTAGTTATGGAATTTACGAGATGAGAAAAGCTATTATTTATGCCCCTACTAGAAACTTAATGCAATCTGGGCTTGCTAATAAAAACAACTGGAAGCTAGTTTTTGTTAAAAATGTTGATAACCAACAAGAGCATTTAATGGGTTGGGAATCTTCTTTTGAAACCCAAAGCCAAATTGTTATAGATTTTGATTCTAAGGATGCTGCTGTAAACTATGCTGTTAAAATGAATCTTACTTTTGAGGTAATAAACCCAGCCGCACACACTACAGAAAAAAAAGATATTACTTTTAATTTTTCTAAAAATAGAAACCTTTATGATTTTTCTAATTAAATATGCTTTAATTATGTTTATTTAGTGGATTCCATACCTGTTTTTCTTCAACATTTTTATCAACATTAGATTTATCAAAAATTTCGGCGATGGCGTAAAATAAATCGCTTAAGCCTTCTTTTTGCAGAGCTGATATGGCGATAATCGGGCTTTTGGCAATTTTTTTAATAGCCGCCATTTTTTCTTGCAATTCACTTTCATCTACAAGGTCAGTCTTATTTAAAACAATAATCTGAGGCTTGGTTAAAATATTATTGTTAGTATCTTCATCGTAATTGGCAATTTCTTTTTCAATGGTTTTAAACGCCTTTTTTACATCAGTAGACGCATCAATAATATGAATAAATGCCTTGCAACGCTTTACATGGGATAAAAACCTTGCCCCTAAACCGATTCCATCACTGGCTCCTTTAATAAGCCCCGGTAAATCGGCAATTACAATTTGTTTTTCTTTATAAACTAAAACTCCAAGACTAGGCTTAAGAGTTGTAAAAGCATAATTACCAATTTTAGATTTAGAATTAGTGATAGTGCTGATAAGTGTTGATTTTCCAGCATTCGGCAAACCAATTAAGCCAATATCAGCTAGAATTTCTAACTCTAGCCATACCCATAACTCTTCGCCCTCGGTGCCAGTTTGTGCCATGCGGGGAGCTCTGTTCGTGGAAGATTTAAAGTGGGCATTACCCTTGCCGCCAATACCGCCTTGAGCAATTTTAAAGATCTTTCCATCTTCATTCATATCAATAATGATATGCTCTTTAAATTCATCCATAATTACAGTGCCTACTGGAACCTCAATTATTAAATCTTCTCCCTGCTCGCCTGATCTATTACGCCCAGCTCCGCCTCTGCCATTAGGAGCTTTAAAATGTTGATGATAGCGAAAATCTATAAGCGTATTAAGATTATCAACGGCTTTAAAATAAACATCAGCTCCTAAGCCGCCATTACCGCCATCGGGACCGCCAAATTCAATGAATTTTTCCCGCCGAAATGAAACACAGCCTCTGCCTCCATCACCGGCTTTGATATAAATTTTCGCAGAATCTAAAAATCTCATCCTCTTCTCTCACCAATGTATTATTTCTTGTTTATTATAAAATAATAACAGTATAAAGAAATACACTTTAAGACGTATTTTACGTAGCATTAAAACATTCATTAGATTAAAACGAAAGTAATCATGCGAAGCAAAGCTAAGACTTAAAGTGTATTTCTTTATACTGTTATCTGCTAAATTTTAAAATTTATATAACAGGAATAATACTAACGATACTTCTGCCTTTTAATTTAGAAAAAGCAACATTGCCGTTTTCTAAAGCAAAAAGAGTATGATCTCTGCCCATGCCTACATTTTTACCGGCATGGAATTTAGTGCCTCTTTGTCTTACAAGAATATTTCCAGTAATAACTTGTTCACCGCCGAATTTTTTAACGCCTAATCTGCGACCTTCGGAATCACGACCATTACGGGAACTACCGCCTGCTTTCTTATGTGCCATTGAATTTTCCTTATTTTATTGAATATCTACAATTTCAACCATAGAAATATATTGTCTATGACCGTTTTTTCTTTTATGATGTTTTCTTCTTCTTTTTTTGAAAACGATAACTTTGGTATCTCTACCTTGTTCTAATATTTTAGCTTTCACAACAACATTTTCAAGATTTGGAGTACCAACTTTAACATCGGCTCCGTTAATTAAAGACAAAACATCTTTGATTTCAAATTCTTCGCCTACTTGAAAATCTAGTTTATTAGTTTTAAAAAAGTCGCCTTTTTTAACCATATACTGTGTGCCGGCTAATTTAATTACTGCTAACATTATTTCCTTTCCTCTGATTATTTATGCAAAAATACATAAATAATACGCATAAAAATATTACATATTTATCTACAATAGAATATAATTAATATTAATTAGAGAATCAACAAAATAATTTAATTTTTATTTGATTTTGTAAAAATCGTTTTTAATAAGGAGATAATTGTGTTTAATAAAGATAAATTTGTCGCCCAGTTAAGTGAACTAATTAATATAGATTGCGGCACTTACACTGCAAGCGGAGTTAATAAAGTTGCTAATATTATTGAAGGGTATTTTAAGGAAATCGGCTTTTTTACAAAACAAATTAATGTTGGCAGCAAAGTTGGTAATTTATTAATTGCTACCAACAAAGAAAATGCTGATTATTATGATGCCGTGCTAATAGGACACATGGATACAGTCTATAACGAAGGCATGGTAGCTAAACATCCTATGCGGATTGATGGCAATAATATTTATGGACTCGGCAGCATAGATATGAAATCAGGGATTTTAACCGCGCTGCATACTATTTATACTTTAGATAAAAACATTTTAGATGAACTGTCTCTATGTTTTATTTGCAATCCCGATGAAGAAATCAGCTCTGTTTATTCACAAGATTTCATGGGTGAATATATTAAAAAAGCCCGCTCTGCCCTAATTTTAGAATCAGCAGGCAAGGCAGATGCAATTGTTAATAAGCGTAAGGGAATTTCAAGATTTCATGTAAATTTCAAAGGAAAATCCGCTCATGGATCAACTCCAAAAGAGGGGTTATCGGCAGTTATTGAAATGGCAAATTTTATTTTAAAATTAGAGGAGTTTAATAACGAGGCAGCACAAACTACGGTAAATGTTGGAAAAGCTAGTGGCGGTATTGCTGGTAATGTTGTTCCAGAGTTTGCAGAATTAGATTTTGAAATTAGATATTTTGATATGGATTCTCAAAAAACTATGATGGGAAAAATTGAAAATTTTATTAAAAATCCAAGCATAACAGGAATTGAAATTACCATAGAACAACTATCATTCAAACCGCCAATGAATAACGGAGCTGAAAGCCAATGGCTGGAAGATATAGTGTTGCAAGCAGCAGCTGATGCCGGAAATAAATTAAATGTTATTGCTAGCGGCGGCGGAAGTGATGGGAATTTTTCTTCTTATTTAGGAGTGCCTACAATTGATGGGTTAGGACCAGTAGGCGGATATTGGCATAATGCTGAAAAAGAGGTTTTATTTTTAGATAGTGTTGAACCAAAGATTAATACTTTAAGGAATGTTTTGATTAAACTAAGCAATAAGTAGATGAAGAGAGCTGGTTTTAAATACATTGACCTTACTCTTGTAAGAATCAGTATTTAAAACCAGCTCTCTTCATCTACTATATAAAACCTCTTTTTAGTATTATTAGGAGAGGAGAAGAAAAGTTTAAGCTAAATGAATTCTAATATGCTTAAATTTCTTCAAACTTTCTAAAATTTCTGGCTCTATAGACGAGTTAGTTACAATATCAGTAATACCTTCAACCGCAACAGATTTTAGGACAGATTTAACATTAAACTTACTTTTATCTATCACAAGAACTTTTCTTTCAGCATTTTTAAATATGGCAACTTTCGCTTGAATATCAAGAGGATCTGAATCCATCGGTCCCACATTAAAATCAAAACCAACACACGATATAAAAGCTATATCCGTATGTTTTGTGCTAAAAAACTGTTCAACATCTGGTCCTAAAAACATTAAATAAGGTCTTTCAAGAAGTCCACCACTGCCGATTATTCTGCAAGAAGCATCAAGTTTTTCTGATGCCTCTTGAATTACAAATAATCCATTAGTCATAATTGTAATTTTCTGCTTATTGCTTAAAAATTTAATGATTGATCCCGCAGTAGATCCGCCTTCTAAAGCAATTATGCTGCCTTCTTTAATAAGATTTTCCGCACAATATTTTCCTATCTGCTGTTTTTCAGACAGTGAGGTTTGTCTTTTTTTATCATAAATATTGGATGATAAATTAGAACCATCAACATCAGCGCCAATTGGAATTACCCCGCCTCTAACAATTTCTAATTTTCCTTGTTTTTCTAATAATTTAATATCGCGCAACACTGTCATATTAGAAACTTTAAAAAAATCAGCTAATTCTTTGATGCTGATGCCTTGTTTTTCTTTATTTAATCTTACAATTTCTTGTCTACGTTTTTCTGGTAGCATTTTTATTCCTTAAGTATTTAAATTTTATTATTATGGATATAATATAAATATATACCATTTTAAATAATTGTTTTCATTATTTAACATATCAGCAATATAAAATCAAGAAATAATTTTATAAATATGTTTTTATTAATAAAAAAGACAGATATATAGAATCACCTGATCGAGTTCTTATCATATTTATATAGTATTCTCTTTGCTTATTCCGCAATAGGGCAATAATATTTTTTTCAAAGCCAGCTGCGCATAATTTATTAAGATTGGCAATTAAATCTTGTCAAGAATATATATTGACATTACATAGCTGCTCCATACTGATTTTAAGCATCTGTTTAGCAATTGCATTTGTTAAGGTGCTGCTAAGTTCTAGCAGCTTATTTGCAACTTCTTGCGATATTATATCATAATATTTATTTGCCAGCCAAATATCTTCAAATAGTTTGTCTGCAGTGCTGGAATTAAAAACATATCCATAAATTCCTTCCTTAAAAGTTGCATATTTATTATTGCCATATCTTTCTTCATCTGCCTTCTGCTCTGTTAAATATATTGTTTCAATTGCTTTTTTAAAACTAGCCATGTATTTTCTCCTTATTAAATTCATTACATAAATATTGATTTTCTTTATTTTCTTGACTGAATAAACTATTTTTATTAACATTTCAATATATAATATTGTAAATACATAATAAGAATATTTTTGTTAAAAGTCAAGAAATTCTATATTTAAAAGGATTATTATGAGAAGAAAAACTATAAAAGAAGGAAAATACGGATTTGGAGAAATTCTTGAGCAGGCTATCAAGAAAAAATATAAAAATCAAATAGAGTTTGCTAACGCTATTGGAGTTACACAAGCAACCGTATCCAGATACATAAGTGAAACTGCTACTCCTAGCTTTCATATATTGCATAAAATGTCTAAAGTTTTAGATATTGATCTGCCTCTGCTTTACAATAAAAGCAATACTACGATACCGCCAACTGATAACAGCATGGTTAAAATTCCTTTTTTCTATTCAGAAGTTTCGGCAGGCAAAGGATTAAGCTCGCTGGATGAATCTCCAGATTACTTAAGTTTTGACAGTAATTGGTTAAAGAACGAATTTATGGTTAAAAATTTCGAAGATATTTTTTCTTTAAAAGTTAAGGGTGATTCTATGGAGCCTTTAATTCAAGAGGGCGATATTGTTTTTGCAAGAAAATTTGATAATGCTCAAAATTATCAAGGTATCTATATTGTTTGCTATAATTCAGATTATCTGATTAAAAAAATTCAATTTAAGCAGAAAGATCTTGTGAAATTAATATCACAAAATCCTGAATACGATCCTATTGAAATTGATTTATCCAGCGAAAGCACTTCTTTTGATATTGTGGCTAAGGTTATCGGCAGAATTAATTTAAAAAGTTTCACTCATGCTTTATAAAAAATAAAATACCTATGAAGCAAGCAAACAGAAAATATACTTTTTTTAAATACATGGGACCAGGCGTGCTTGTTGCCGTAGGTTTTATTGACCCCGGCAACTGGGCGTCAAATTTAGCTGCCGGCTCTATGTTTGGCTATTCTTTATTGTGGGTTGTTAGTGTTTCTACGCTAATGCTAATTTTATTGCAGCACAATGTAGCACATTTAGGAATTGCTACCGGTCATTGCCTGGCTGAAAATGCTTTTTTGCACTTGCGCCCAAGATATGCCCAACCGCTTTTAATAACTGCCCTGCTTGCAGCCATATCCACAAGTTTAGCAGAAATTCTCGGCGGAGCTATTGCCTTAAATATGTTATTAGGCATTCCCTTAAAATTAGGGGTTTTGTGCATGCTCATTACCGTATGCTTAGTAACTTTTCTTACTGATTATCAGCGTCTGGAAAAATTTATCATAAGTTTTGTAGCAATTATCGGCTTTTGCTTTTTTTATGAAATGACCCTTGTAAATGTTGACTGGGTGATGGCTGCAAAATCTGCAACAGTTATTTCCTTTCCGCAAGGATCTATGCTTATTATTGTAAGTATTTTAGGGGCGGTGGTAATGCCTCATAATTTATTTTTACATTCCGAGATAATTCAAACTAAAAATTGGTTTCGCGAACAGCCTAAAATAAAAGCCAAACTTTTAAAATATGAATTTTTAGATACGCTTTTTTCAATGATACTTGGTTGGGCTATTAACTGCACCATTATTATTTTAGCCGCTGAAGTATTTTTTAAAAATAATATTCAAGTGGATGACTTATCGCAAGCTGCTGATCTTTTAAAACCAGTTCTTGGAAGCAAAGCCGCTTTAGTTTTTGCAGCCAGCTTATTATGCGCTAGTTTTGCTTCTTCCATTACTGCAGGAGTAGCTGGCGGTATTATTTTTTCCGCAGTTTTTAAAAAAGAGTATAATGAAAAAAGTAATTATACAAGAGCAGGAATAATTATTACCCATACCCTTACTTGCCTTATTATTTTATTTATAAATGATACGCTTATGGGATTGCTTTATTCACAAATGTTTCTTAGCATGCAGTTGCCTTTTACAATTGGTTTGCAGATATATTTAACAAGCAGTAAAAAAGTTATGGGAGCTGATGCCAATAAACTATTAACAAATGTTTTACTAGTATCCTGTGGAGTTTTTGTATCGGTATTAAATATAATATTGCTTTATAGTATGTTTATAGATCGGTAAAGCTAAGGCGCAACAATCAAGCATTTATTTTAGCAGAATTTTTATGAAAAAGGTAGATATGAAAAATTATATCTGCCTTTTATAACTTAGCTTTATTGCTTAGTTTCTTATTATTATAAGATGTATATTAATACAATTTATAATTGTTGTAAAGAATTTTTTTATTTTAATTTCTTAATATTTGCTATAATGTATAAATTAGTTGCATTAATTTATATTATTTATTTAAACAAAAATGGATGTTATATGAAAAAGTTATTATTAACTTGCAATTCGTTTGTTATAACCGTGCCTTTTGTATTAAAATAAACTTCTGCTTCACTAAAAATATTCTGGACTTTTTGATAATTTCCTGCTGGAGCATTATTTTTTATCCTCATTATTTAATTCCGTTTTATTCTCTCTGCCTCTGCTTTCTAAATAATCGCCATAACCTTTAATATATCTATACCCTAGCCACAAAATTGCTAGCAGTATACAAATTATAACGGCAAAGACAACTGCTGTTATATAATCATTTATACTTAGCACCGCTAATACCTGCATAATAAGCTCAAGTTTATCTTTGTCTAACCCGGCAATTATTGATACAAATAAAATAACTAAGCTAATTGATCCCATATTTTTAACTAGACCTTCGTTTCTTTTAAACTTAAAAAATTTTCAGCCTATATTTATTAAATTTTTTACTATTCCTAACATTTGATTATCCTATTTTTTTCTATAATTTATTATATCTATTGCTTTTTTGCTTGCTTTGGTTTGCACTTTTTCTATCTGAATGCTGACATATCATAAAATAATCGTCGCCGATAAAATCAACAGCCACTTACCTAACAGCTTTCAAACCTCATTTCCTTTTTTATCTAAATGAGATTTTCTATACTCGCTAATGCTATCTTCATCATCTTCGTCTATAACGAAGGTTATTTTTCTTTTTCTCATTGTTGATTCTTTTACTTTTTTTACGGACACAAAACAGATACACCTTTTAAATCCTTTAATTTGCAAGATTTCATCATATACATCTTTCTTTTAAGACATTACTTGCTTTTTGCCTTTAAATGTATTGTGTTTATAGTTATAATACATTTTAAGAAAATTGTCAAGCGTTTATATTCTTAAAAAGAATATTATTGCAAAATAATATGTAATAATAGATAGTTTTTAAGGAATTTATAAACATAGGAATAGATAAATAAAATTTTTTTTGAAACAGTTGCAAAACTTACAACACAAGAAAAAAGCTAGGTTATCCCTAGCCCGCACTATATTGAATGGTGCCGAATGAGAGACTCGAACTCCCAACCCACTGATTACAAATCAGTAGCTCTACCAATTGAGCTAATTCGGCATTAATTACAAAGATTATTATAATAAAACTACCATTTTTGTCAATAAAAAAATTATATTTTTTCACAAATAATTTTGTGCTATAATGAGAAAATTAGATAATGCTTAAGGAGAAATTACAAAGAATGTCTATGCTTTACATGATAATAACCATAGCTGTAATGGTTTGTATTCAATTTATTATTGGATTTTTATGGTATTCAAAATTTTTATTTGGAAAATTATTTATGTCTTTATCAAACATAGATTTCACAAAAATTGATAATAAATCTTTAAACGCATCGTATGCCAAAGCCTTAATTTCGGCTATTCTTAAAGCAGTAATTATTTATACTATGGCTGGAGGCATGCTGATATTACAAAATATGCCTTCATTTATTTTTGTATTATTAATTGCTTTTCTTGTAATTTTCGAATCCTTTGACGATCATATTTGGTCTGGCAAAAGTTTTAAACTATACTTGCTGAATGCCTGCCAAACTTTTATAACTATAATCGCATGTTTTTTAATAGCATTTCTTTCTTACTCAATGTTTTTCTCTTATGCGCTATTTCCTTAAGAAAGACTGTCAATAAACTTAATAATATTGTCACGGCACCAAGCAGCCTGCAAAAAGCCCAAGATATGCGAAGCATCTGCATTAATTAAAATATTATAATCTTTAAATTGCTGTTCAGCAGCGGCAGCATTAAACCAATTATCTTTTCCGCCATGTAAAAATAAGGTCGGCAAAGGATTTTTCTGCAATGCTTGGCGGCTATCAGTATTTTTTAAATATTCAGCATCTGCCTTTATTAAATTTATATCCGCATTAGGATACGGCAAATTAATTGCTACTTCTCCATTGCTTAATCTAGCTATAAGAGATTTTAATGCTAACTCGCTGTTAATATTAAGAGAACTTTCAAGATTCTCTATTTTTCTGCGGCTTTCTTCATCATAAACAAACTGCAGCAGTGTAGATATACCCACAATACCGCACCATTTTACATTCATAGCCAACAGCTTGTTAAAACCCAGTCCGTGCCCGATGGCAACAGCACCATCAAGATTTTTGCTAGCCGTTATTTTATCACCGAAATAGCCCATGTCTAAGTTAATAATTTCTATTTGATTATCTAAACTATCATTAAAAATAAAACTATCTTCTGTAGAATTAACCTTAGAAGAAGATGTTTTACCCTGCTTAGCCGCAGATTTATTCTTAGGTTTTGCTGCCTTAGAATCAGAATTCAAGGTTTGTTGATTATTTTCAGCATCATCTTTACGCTGTAAATCAGCTAAACTCAAGCTGTTTTGTAAAGCTGCAGAAAAATGGGAGTTATGAATTCTATCGCTGCCATAAAAAGACTCAATTGAAAGAATAAGCGGCATCATCAAAGATTTAGTAAATCCTAAACCATGACAAAAGACTAATTTTTTCATAACCCATACCTCTAAATTTTATATTTTATTTACTTATACAGATGGCATCTTTTTTTGTGATGCGATTCTTATTTTCTAAAAAGAATATTTTAAATAAACCGCTGTAATATCATTATTGCTGTTGTTCAACAGAGAAGACTGCCGCTGCAGCTTAGTTCTAATATCATTGCTATGTTCAATACCCATCATAAAACCTGTAAAAGCCTCGTATGATAAGCCGAACACAGCAACGCTTTGATCGAATGAATAATCTTTATTATCAGCCATACCATAAATACTGCCATACTTATGGATATTGCCAGCGTATAGCAGCTGATAGCCGGCATAAGTCCTTAATTTACTTAAGCGGTAGCTTATAAGAGCCGACGCCCCAACATGGTTAACTCCGGCAATTTTTAAATTATAATAATAGCCTCCTGATAATGCTAAATAAAACTTACTTAAATTTATATAAACAGAGCCTAAAATATTATCAGAGTTTATTATGCTTTTTTTGAAATCAATACTATCAAATTCAGCATTAAGTTTATTTTCAATTCGTTTATAGCCAACAGATGCCCCAACGGCTTCCCCAGCATATCCTACAGCTGCGCCTGCTGAGAATCTTCTATTAAAAGCGCCCTCTTCAAAAGCATTACGAGCGTTAAGGTTATCTCTAGGGCTTTCAAATTCAGCCGCTATAATAAAATTAGAAGATTTATCGTAATGCCCGATTCCTTGATAAATTTTTCTTGTAGAAAAATCGCTTTCTGCATACTCTCCAAAAATTCCACTACTAGCCCCTGTAAAAGAAAACGCCGCATCTAATAAAAATATACCCGCTTTATTTGTAGCATCAACTGTGCTGCTAATTACTTTTGAGTTAAAATTTCCTAATGTTGTGCTGCCGGCAGCATCTTTAAGTTCTAAATACAGCTGATTTACTTCTAAAGACCTATAATAATCTTTATCTATATTTTCTGGATAATAAAATTTGTTATTAATGCGGACATCAACCACCAAAGCAACGGTAAAATTTTCTAAAGATGTATTTTCAACAGATGCCCCCACAGTTGAATAATATTGATTATTTTTCATAAAATCGTAAGTATTGACTGAGGGCAAACGATTAAAATAAGCCAAGTTAAAATCGCCGAACAAGGCTACGGCATTAGATTCAGCAGAAAAAACCGCTGCCGCATTTAATTTGCCAAACAATAGGCTGAAACAAATTCCTGCTAAAAGAAGTTTAATTATTTTTATTGTCATCATCAGTTAAGTTTATATATTCTTCTAAGGTAATTTTATAATTGTTTTCAATATCTATAGGAATCCCAGTTTGGATATTATATAAAGATATTGTGGTTTTTTTACCATTATTATACACTATAAACTTTGAAGGCATATAATTATTTCTAATTTTGATAATATTCTCCACTTCAATATTTATAGCAATCTTATTTTTTTTATCGTAAAGAATTATTTTTGTAGGAATATTATAATCTTTAGAAAATTTAATTTGCATTTCTGGAAATAAATCACTGCCGCTGCTGGCAATTTCTGGTTTTAAAACTCCGCGGTAAAAATAGTCGTGGCTGGTAGTTTTAATAATTTCAAAATTATAGCTGTCATGATAGATGGTTAAATAATCTAAAATATTAAAATCAAAGTCGTTAACCATAAATGGCGAATACGATGAATTGCTCTTAGAGGTTTTAAACAAATTTAAAACATTAGAAGCTGTATTTTTTGTAATGGCAGAATAGCTGTTATTTTTAATTTCTTTATAAAGGGCAATGTGTGCAGAATCGTCCTCTTCTTCCTTAATATCTAATGCAGATAACTTGTTGATAGAAGATTCCTCCTTAGGCTGTTTATCAAGCATGCTGTCTAAGGTTAAAGAATCATCAACAATTTTTTTGCCGTAATCGTCTTCTGTTTTAATATCAGCTTCGTAATAAAAGGCATAGGCATCTATTAAAGACTGATAATAAGCATTCAGCGCATTATCTATATTATCTTTGGCGTTTAAACTTGCGGCAAAAAAACTAAAAATTAAAAAACATCTTAATAAAAACACAGATACTCTCAAAACTATTAAAACCTAGCACTAATTCTTTAAAGAAAGAGTGAATACTTACTATACACCATCATTGTTTGAGAATCAATACAGTTAATTAAGACTAAATTATTCTTCCCCCTGTTAACAAGGGGAAGAATGCTTAGCAATTAATAAAGCTCTCTAAGAATTTCCGCCAACGCCTCCAGAACTGTTTTTATGCTTATTGTTATGATCAGCACTATGCTGAGAAGAATTAGCATCAGCATCATGGTTAACATTAAACATAGAATCTAAAGCAAAGCTCATAGAATCAAGCTCGTCCTGCTGGTTGGTAGTATTAACAGATTCCTCAGTAATAGCTTGAATAGAATCAGTCATTTCATGAAGAGAATCAGATAAGCCGGCATTGTTAGATAGTAAATCGTCGGCTAAATTAAACAGATTATCTAAATTCAAAGAAGAGCTGTCATCGTTAGTAAAGCCGTCTAAGCTAACATTAAGAGTTAAGTCGCTAATGTTATGAAGGCTATCATTATGATTATGCAAGCCGTCTTCTTTATTAGAATCATTAACATTATGAAGATTATCTTCATTGTTAGACTGATTATTATCTAAGGCATTATTATCATGATTATGCAGACCGTCTTCAGCTTTAGCATTATTGGCATCATCTTGCTGAGCATGTTTTTCTGCATTGCTATCAGTTTTAGAATCCTCTTCAGTGCTGTCTTTAGAGTCTTCTTCTTCCTTAGAGGTATCTTCCTGCTGTTTCTGCGCATAAATGCTGCCGTAGTCTTGCTCGTATCTGGTATCAGCATCAGATTTATGCGTATTAGAGGAATCTTTAGATTCTTCAGCATCAGCACTAACTTGCGAAGCATCATGGCTTCTGCCGCCGCGCCCGAATGAGCTTATACCGCTGTTGCCATCACTGAAGTTTGCTTCTTTAGCTGCAGTTTCTTGCTGGTGGCTCATCATGGTATTGCTGCCGTAAGAACTTAAGCTATTGCTGCTGCTGTCTGTAGAATCACTGGCATTCCCGCTGCCGCTTGTATCTATGCCGTCTATGTTGCCATAGGTTTCTAAGTTATGCAGCTGTTCTGGGCTTAGGTTATGCCTTGCCACGCTGACATCGCTGGCATCTTGCTGGAAGTTTATATTAGCGCCGTTGTCAACCCAAATATTAAAGGTAAACTTTCTAGTACTGCCGTCTTCTGTAATAGTATAAGTTCTTTTAGAGGTGCCACTTGAGGTTACAGTATAGTTATATATAGACTGCTGGAATAGAATATTATAAGTAACATTAGATCCCGAGTAAACATTAGGATCTAAGGTAAAGTCTTTACCATCCATTTTAGCAAAATCGAAATCAGAGTTGAAAACAAAACTTATCACAAATGGAGTAGTTGTGTTAAGACTGCCTAAATCTTTACTGCCGATTTCTAATTGATCGAAGTTTCTGTAGCCATAGTAAGAGGTGTAGTTAGTGCCGTTCCAACCGTCTGCCACTACAATAGAACTGTCTACTTTAGGATCGTTAACATTCGTCCACTGCACCCTTATTTGATGCCCAATTGCCGTATGCAAAGCCATTTCTTTGGCAATAACCCCGGTGTTTTCATTAACTACATACCTGCCGCCTAAATCGAACTCTTTATAGCTAGAATCGTTTTTAGCTAATACGCTAGTAATATCTCTAGTGCCTGTGTAATAGCCGCTTCTCATATCAAGGTTAGCACTATAGTCATCTATATGAATTTTATTAAAATTAGTGTAGGTAGTTCTAACTATATTATCAATATAAGATATATTGTTAGTGCCGGTTGGCATGGTATTAGATAAATCAGCAGTATTAGCGCCAACACCGCTGGTTCCGCTAGCTTGCACCCCCGCTCCATAAGTGGTGCCATCTATAGTTGCAATAGCACGGATATTTAAAACACTATTGGCTCCGCTGTCATCAAAAATATAAACCCTTTCCATATGTCCTTCTTGAGCGTATTGAGCCCCGCCAAAACTGCCTTGGTCGCCGCCGCCTCCAGCAGGAGAATATCCTAAATATTGATACAAGCCATAATTAGGCATGTTGGAAGGGTCAACAGGATTAGGTGAACCGCCTGGATTATTTCCAGTAACCCCTATTTCTCTTCTAACATTACCGCTTTGAGCGCCGCCGCTATTTTTTTGCGTGTCTGAACTGAAGTTATTATCAACAAAGGTGTTCATACCCGCGCCGGCATCAACAGAATTAAGGAAAGTTTTGCCTTGCGTAGTAGAATAAGCATAATCGGCAAAAGCTCCGTGAGGACCGCTAGTGCCCCAAAATAGCTTGCCGGTAGCAAAAGTATCGCTGCCGCCAGTAAGAACAAGGTTATTAACAGACTGCATACGATAGAAAATTTGAGAGCTATAGCCATCGGTAATGCCAACACGGTTAGCATCAAGAATACCTGTGAAAATAATGCCGACACCTGTGCCTTTATCGGTAATATAATCTTGGTAGGCATTGGTATATTCCTGAGCAGTATTAACAGATTCAGAAACCCAGCCATTACCGTTAGTATAGTTAGTAGCATCAGCTCTAGCTTGAGCTTCTTGCATTTCCCACGATCCCCAGCTGAAGTAATAAGAGCCGCTGGTTATAGTGCTATAATCTGCCTTATCGTTTGAACCGTTGCCTGAAATTCTATCGGCGTTATTTGTTCTGTTAGTGCTATCTATAGGAGAACCAATTGTTGAAAGAACATTATTACCGCTCATATCCCCTTGTGAAAAATAAATATATACTTTATTCGATAAGAATAAATTATTACTGCCAATAGTAGCAGTTTGATTGCCGTTAGAGTTGCCAGTATTATTACCGTTGTTATCAAGATAAAAAGTAGTAAAACCAATGGTAGTAATGTTGCTAGAAACATTAGTAGTGCCAATACTATCTACAAGCATGTTCCAATTATATTGGCTGCCTTGAGTAATATTACCTCTAAGAGCATCGTATATACCATAGATATTTCTATCAGAAGAATTAGGCATTTCTAAGGTATAAACTTTACCAGCATAATAAGCTGAAGAAGCTCCCCAATAGAATCTAGTTTGCGGAAGTATAAAATGCTGGTTGCCCGCTGCACGAACCATCATAATAGGGTTAGTAGCACCATCATTACTTTCATCGAAACTGCCAACAGCCCACATATGAAGACCATTATTGCTGCCATCACCCCTAGCGCCAGCAATCATAAAATCAACAAAACTATTATTAGGATCAAATATCTGCCAAGAAGAAAAATCGATAATATCTTGTGGTGAAGATGCATTATCAGTTTGAGAGTTATTACCTGTACTTCCTGTTTCATCTCTAGCAAACTCTAAATCAAGATAAAGGTAGCTCTCTCTATTAATAGCATTTTGGGCATTAGAACCAGTAGAATAGCTATACTGCCCATTGTTAAACTGAGAAACCAAAGAATTAAACTGGCTAGTATTAAGGGCACCAAAGATAACATTATCGGAATCACCACGTTTACCGAAAATAGATTGGATATTGTTTACATTAAAGAGGTATGATGTAGAAGATTCCTGATACTGAGCCTGCACCTGCATCATACGGTTCATAGTATTAGGATCGTTAATTTCATTAATGAAAGAAGCAACAAATGTGCCGCCGTTAGAAAAACCGCCCTGAACACCTGCCATACCGCCTCCAGAAGACCAGCCGGCACCGTTAATTATAGAGCGCGGCATAGTGTTTTCAGTAGTAGAAGCAGCTCTGGCGTGAGGGGCAATAATTTCACGAAGGGTAGAGCTAGGATCAAGAATGATGTTAATAATATTAGAATTATTAAGCCCAGAAGCAACAGCTGAATCAGACATATCAACAATTTGGAAATTGCTGTAATCAAAGCCAGACATATTGGCATTAGCAATAGAGCTAGCAAAAGGAGCACCTGCAACATTATCGTTGCCGGAAGAAATCATGTAAATACCGCCGGATTCAACATTGGCAATGGCACCGCCGGAATTAGCATTAGTAATGCTGATAGTATTCTGCCCGCCAGAACCATTAAAGGTAATTCCTGATTGGAATAGAGTAATATCTTGATCTAGTGCAAGAGTATCGTTGGTAGCCGATAAAACAATAGAAGTATTAGCCGAAGCAGCTGCAGTATCAAAAACTATAGAAAAAGCATTTGAAAGCGAGCCGTTAAGAACTGTTTTACCAGCATTGCTAGCAAGCCTCCAGTCGTCGCCGCCAATAATACCATGCTGACCGCCATAGCCGGAGAAATCAATTGTAAGAGCAGAAGCGCCTTGACTAACATAAATATTATTAAAAATAGAAAGGTTAGAAGAAGACTGCACAGCGAATGTGCCGCTATCTATAGCTAAAGAAGATGTAGAAATTCCAGTAGTAGAGAAAGCCTGATTAAGCCCTGTAGCGCCAGAATTAGTAAACTGAGCGGTAAGAGTATTGCCAACAAGAGTAAGCGAACTGGCAGTAAGAGCGCCAGTAGCCGTAAAATCTACAGCGTTGTTAAAGCGTATGGCAACATCTCTGTTTTGAGCAGTGCTGACATTAATAGCAACTGATGGTCTTGCTGTTGCTATATTTGCTATGCCTCCCATATTGGAAAAAGTAACGGAGTTTATATCGGCAATAATAGATGAAGAATCAAAATTAAACGCACTGCCGGTAGCACTTCCATTATCGTTATAATTGCGGATGTCTAAATTAATACCGTTTGTAAAAGAAATATTAGAATTAATAATAACATTACCTGCAAAAACATCTGCACCAGTGGCATAAGTGCCGCCGCTAAAAATACCGCGGTATGAATCTAAAGAAATACTGCTGGATGAATCTACCATTAAAGTATCTAGGTTAATAATATCTACCAACACAGAAACACCGTTGTAAATAATGCTAAGGAAAGCATTCGCAGAGCCATCTTGATTATAAGCCATAGTGCCGCCGGCAATATTATCTACATTTAAATGGAAAGTATCATTTCCAGTGCCGAAATTCAAGCGGCTTGGCACATAAATACGCCCATTAGTGCTGGGATCGTAAGACCAAGTAATATTATCGTTGCCTGAGGTAAAGTTATAAGTATTAAAATTCTGCAATTTAAAGCTATAAACATCGCCGATTGTAAAGGTTACCCCAGAAGTAATTTTAGAAAAATCTAGCGTATCATTACCGCCGTTGCCATTAACACCGCCAGATACAGACGGGTTGAAGAGATTCATATCGGTAACGAAGAAAGAATCATCAAAATTAGTCGCCCCAGTAATAAGCGAACCGCTTGTTTTGTTAACAGTAATTGTGCTCATGCTAAGGTTGCCGCTGCCATCTATTTCAATGCCGGTTAGGGCGCTTGATGAGCCTGTAAATGATATGGTATCATCACCGCCTTGTAAATCTAGGCTGATGGTGCTGCTAGCATTTAAGCCTTGAATGTTATCGTCGTAATTAGTGCCTACTATTGCATTAAAGTTCGTAAAAGTATCCTTATTGCCGCCAGTTGGAGGATTCCCTGGATTGTTGTTTTCTTCTACTGTGCCGTATTGAATATTCACATAAATACCTGTGCCGCTGCTTACGGTGCTATAATCTAAAGTATTTGTATAGCCAGCAGCACCGTTGTATGTTCTGCCTTCAACAGTGGCAGTTTTTACTGTGGAATTAAAATCGCCGAAAATTATACGCCCCATCATATGAGCGGTAGCATTTGGATTAAGCGCAGTATCGTAAGTAAGGTTAAAGCTAATTCCCGAACCGTTAGAAATATTCGATAAAGAAGCATTAGAGGCATAAACTACGGTAGATGTAGAGGTTAATCTTGTAAGATTAAGAACATCGTTGCCCCAGTTGCTTTGAATTTCTTTAACATTATTTGAAGCTAATATTAAATCATCGCCTTGAGAATCTATAAATTTAGTAAAGTTAGTGATTCTATCTAACACGCCCTGACCATTAGTTAGTGTTTTCCAAACTGTTCCGGCTGCTAGGTTGGCAATTACGCCGCTATTGCTAACAAATTCTTCATAAGATATTGTGTTAGTACCGCTGCCCGAGCCGAAATTTACATCTATAGACGAATCGCCGGCAATAACAGTATTATTTCCTGCACCTAAAACAAATTTATTAAAGTTAAGCAGGGTATCGGTATGGGTTCCTCTGCTTACGATAATTTGACCAGGAACAGAACTAGGAACGCTATAATCTATTTTAATATTATCTGAAACTCTTGTGTAATCTATAGTATCGTTACCATAGCCGCCATCTACTAAAAGATCGTTATTGTTAGAATCAACTTCTAGGTAATCAGCAAAGTTAGTAAGCCTATAGCCTAGAGTCCCTCCGGTTGACGCAACATTAATATTACCGAATGATGCAAGCATATCATTTAGTGTGCCAGTTAAAGCATTATTAACCCTTTCAAAAGACAGGTAGTTATTACCCGCACCGGCATCTATAGAAAAATTGCCGCCGGCCATACTTTTACTGAAAACTATAAGATCATCGCCATCACCGAGTTTAATATTATTAATATTTTTAACGGCAAGGAAATCGTTAAGATTAGGAGAGTTATCGGCATTTTTTCTATAAATATATCCGGCTGATAAATCTGCATATAAATCTACAACGTCCTGGTTTGCATCTTTAAGGTTTATATCAAGAGTATCGTTGCCGCCGCTGCCGCCATCTACAGAACCCCGTAAAGATAGAATGCGATCATCAGTTAAAATGAAAGTATCATCTGACACCGAGCCGGTTAGTATGTCAAAATGAGCAAATCCTATTGTTTGAGAAGGATTAGAATTTTCGTATAATATATTGTTATCTAAATCAAAAGTATAGCCTGAAGTTGTAGTAGATTTAATTTCTAGCTTGTTTGCTCCGCTGCCGCCATCTATGCTGGTAATTCCAGAGTTAAAATCTATATTAAAGACATCGTCTTTAGTTGATCCTGATATAGATTGAATATTTAGAAGCTGATCGGTATTGCCAGTAGTTCCTTTTACTACCCAAAAATTAGGGTGATTATTAGCTGTATCTATATATAAATTAAAAACAAAGCCAGAAGAATCTACGGCTTGGCTATAATCAATAGAGTTGTTGCCGCCGCCGCCATCTATAGTATATGAATTGGCAGAAATAGCCATGAACTTTTCATCGCCGCTTCCTGTTTTTATAGTATCTTCCTCGTTGCCGATATAGTTTACAATAGTAGAAGCACCTTGAGCTACAGTAATATTTCTTTGAAATTCTGTAAAAACAACATCTAAATTGGTAGTGAAGGCTGAAAGATCTAAAATATTTCTACCATTACCGGCATCTATATTTAAGTTATTTGTAGCCGCACCTAGTATAAAGGTATCGCTGCCTTCACCTGTTATTAATGTATTCCAGTTTGTAATATTAAAAGTATGCGTAGCTAATGAAGTGCCTAATGTAAACGAACCTCCTCCTGCAGTATTATCAAAAATTAAATCTCTGCCGCCGTCGTCAGAAACATCTATAGTGTTATTGCCGCCGCTGCCAGCATTAATGCTTAACCCGTTATAAGAACCCACTGGAACAGTAAGATCTATATGGATTATATTATCTCCGCCGCCAAGATTAACTTGCGAAACCCCATTAAAATAATCGGTTGCGTTATTCTTTTTAACGATAGACATAGTCGCTTCAACATTAGTAAAAACTGTAGTATTAACGCCAAATAAATTTAGGATTAATCCTTGATTATCAAAAGTTCCGTTTTGATTATAGTTAACAGTAGCATCATTTAAAACAAAATATAAGTTGCTGTTGGTAGAAAGATCGGCGTTATCAATAGATTCCATATTTACAGTATCAGACCCAGATTGTGTTCCTGTAAACACCTCGAAGAATGTTAGCTTATGAACATTGCCGCTGCCTAATATTAGCTCTACATAAGGTTTGTTTGAACTGGCATCAATAATACCAACATTATAAACCACTGAGGTAACATTTGGATCTACCTGAACAGTATCTATACCGCCGCCGCCAGAAATATCACTATTGGCTAAACTGTTTGTAATAGTCCATACATCGTTAAAATTAGTAAGTTCGAATCTTCGAATTCTTGTATAAGCATTAACATTAATATTTGCAGAACTAACCGATGTGAAATAATTCACAAAAGATACGGTATTAAACCCTTCACCGCCATCTATATTATAAGTAGTATTGTTTGGATTTAATTTAAAAACATCATCGCCATCGCCGCCGACAAAATTTTCAATACCCGAGAAATAATCGGTGCCAATTAAGGCTCTGGATGGAATAGTGCCGTGATTATATTTTTGGACAGAGCTAGTAGGATTGTTAGGATCATCAACACTATTGTTGCCGAAATCAAAAACTAAATCTATCGTAGCCGGCGTATGTCCTGCTGTATTGCCTTCATAACTTAAAGTATCTATAGCATCGCCGCCAAGGAAAGTATAGTTTTGTATTACGCCGCTGCTAGGGTCGAACAATACATTAAATATTGTGCCGACATCAGATCCCCGCAAAGTAGTAAAGTTATAAAGAGACAATCCACCAATATTAGCAACATTATTAGATATATCAAAGGTAATTTGACTAGAAGCACCGCTGGCATTAAAGAAATTTTTTGCAGTAGCTCCTGTGCCGCCCCAAATATTATTGAATGAGTATGTATCACTGGATTCAACAGTTCCGCCATATTGATTGCTTAATCTAAGAGTATCAATATCATGGAACTTAAGTTCAAGCGATCTAATATCTACAACACCAACATCATAATCTAAATATAAAACATCACCTGCTCCTACTAAACTACTGCCGTTTTCGGTAATAAGAACGCCTGCAGTCCAATTGCTTTTGCCTCCATAATACTGAACATTTCCATTCCGCCAGCTATCATCGCTTGTTATAAAAGCGTCGTCATTATTTGTTGCTGTTACTTCAGAGAATCCTGTTAATTTATCTGTAAACTGTCCACTGCTAGTATTTTTTACCAAAGTTCCGCCAGTGCCAGAAAAAGTATAAGTGATGAATACATCAGAAGGTATATTGTTGCCATCATAGAAGATAGTATCATAGCCGCCGCCGCCTTCGTAAAACATGTTGGTAGATTGCGGTCCATCTATATAAAATTTATCATCGCCGCTTGTTCCAATAATTTTATTGATATTTTGGAAATCGTCAAACTGAGTGCCCTTATCGGTGCGTCCGCTTGCGCCGAATGGGCTGCTGCCGGTGTTCATACTATTAATATTAACAATTATGCCTCCAGAACCTGCGGAGTCTTTACTATAATCAAGTGTATCTTCAGTTCCGTCAAAGCCATCAATAACATATGATCCGCTATAAGCTAGTATGAATGTATCATTAAACTGTGAGGCTCTAACATCGTTTATATAATATAGTTTATCTTTATCTGCGGCATTAGGTTTAATAACCTCAATATATCCTGAAGAAAGTTCTGTAAGATAATTTATGCTAACGCCTTTTCCAGAACCATCGCCTCCCCATCTTTCATAGGAAACATATTCGTTGCCCCCGTTTGAAGCAGAAGAAGATGTAGCGTGCCCATAATATTCCATAGAGCCGATGCCGCTTGCATAAATTTGATCATCAGCGTCTGTGCCTATGAAAATACCATTTATTACTTTTATAATATCTGAACTGTTGCCGTAAGTAGTGATACCGCTGTTTGCATCAAAAACTACTCCGTTGCCTGTAATTAAAGAAAAATCTAAAGTATGCTTGCCGGCACTATTGCCATTAAACACAACATTGAAGTTTTTCTCATTAGATGCCAAGAAAGTAAAGTTACCGTTTAACCCGTTAATAGTGCGGAAATAATTGCTTACACCGTTATAATCGTATAAGCCGAAATAAATATTCTGAGTAGCATCAAAATCACTAGCAGCCCTAGCATTAAGTCTTGTTGATACAGTAGAAATAAAAGCACCGACAGCATCATCAAAACTAATTAGCGCAGAACTGTGTATATTAAGAGTATCTTCAGAAGTGCCGTCTGTAGCGCCATCGCCGACATGCCCGCCACTATAAATTTTAAAACCTCTAAACCCTGCAGTAGAGCTAATATCTATAGTATTATTTTGATTAGCCGATACACCTGTATCTTCTTCTAAATATAATTCATCAAAGTTTTGAAATGTTGAATTAGAGTTATCAACTTTCCCAGAAGGATTCACTGCCGTGTTTTTAACATGAACTACACCGTTATTAAAGCTAATAGCAATAGCTGAATTAAAAACATAATTTCCATTGGCATAAGTATAGGCATTGTGATCGAATCTAATGGCATCAACCCCTACCATTTGCGGATTGCCGGCGCTGCCCATAGTTGCTTTACCGTCTGCCCAGTCATTTCCCCAGTTGTAAATATAGGTATCATCACCTTCTCCTAAATATACGGTGTCGTTTCCTGTGCCGCTGTGGAAAGTATCGTTGCCGTCTAAGGTATCATAGGTATGATTTACAACACCGCCGTAAACATCATCATCAAAATGAGTTGCACGAACGATAAGAGGATCAAAAAGCGTTGAATAGGTATAAGTATTATACATTGAAAAGTTATTAAGATCTCCGTCCGAACGAACTTGTCTAAAATCTAAAGTAAGCTCAGTTCTTCCTAATACCAGCTGCTGATACTTAGCATTATAACCCTCAATTTGAACTGAAACCTGCTGCATTATATCTTTCAAGCCAATTGGATTGCCATAGCTATCTATAGCACTGGCTTCGTTGTAAGCAAAATATAAATCTATGGATTGAGACTGTGCTTTAGGAAGTATAAAAAACATTCCATTGCCTAAAGGCTGAACTTCTGTAGAATCTGTAGATTGGAAAACCACTCCTTCCGGAACATTTTGAATTAAGATATTGCTAAGTGAAGCATTGGCATCTGTTAAATATAACTGCAAACCCCTAACAATTTGATTGCCTGTATATGCTCTGTATAAAATATTGCCGCCCATAGAAGAATAATCTAAAACTTGCGGACTATATTGGTAAACAGAATAATCGTTGCCCACAATATTACCGCCGCCGGCAATTGTATTAACTACTTGGAATACATTGCCATCTTCTAAAGTTGGCGTAGAGAAAGTTTCTTTGGTTCCATATATAGGATTAGAACGAGGGTTGGTATTTCTAGTTATAACTGGAAGCGTGCTTGGCTCTTCTTGATTTAACAAAGTTCTGCCGTTATATCTATAAACAACCTGAGCATCATAGGGAGCAACGCCATCTGGATATAATCTTAGCATCATATAAGGAGACAGGCTGACATCCTGTGCCAAAATGGGATGCTGTTCATCAACATCTACCATGCCAACTAATTTTCTTGTAGAATATTCATTATTTTGTAAAAATGTTTCACCGCTGGTAAGGTAATCGCCGGAAACAACTGATTTCGGCGTTGAAACTACTCGGTTCACCACGAAAGAATCTGGATTATCGGTTGAAGTTATAGCTGCAGCTGCAGTTGGGCTAGAGTTAAGAAAATCGGCAAAAGCATATTGATGCGATAGCGAATCTACAATTAAAGGAGCTATTTCTTGCAATGCCATAATTGAATAATTGGCAATGGTTATGCTGCCGCCGCCCAGAGTTTTAATTACTAAATCGCCGTTCACAACCTCAACTCTAAGTGCCGAAATATCAAAACCTATATTGATTTTATCTCCAGGATGTGCGTAAATAACCACATTTTCTTTTCTAGGATCTTGAACTTGAATTGCATCTGTATTGTATGTTACTGAGTTTGCCATTTAACGCCCTTTAATAAATTATTCTTCATACATAATATAATTAAATTTTACTATACACAAAAAAATAGAAGATTAACAATAGAAATTCCATATCTTTATATTTTATTGCTATTAAATTGTGCGTCCTAAGAATAAAATGCTAAGATAAATTTTCTTCTTGCGCTAGATTTATAAGATTTTCAAGCCAATTGCTAAAGTTAGGACACATTTCTCTAATTTTATGAATCCCTATTTCCTGTGCGATTGTATAGCCGTAAATGCTTTTTTTATACCGCTTAAAAATTGCATGGATTCTTTTTGAAGGAGCGGTAAGAATACTATTATTAACCTGCTCTGGTTTAGCTCCTCCAAGATTCGCTTGGAATAATTCTATATATTTTTGAACAACGGCAGGATCATCATCCATATATTTGCATAAAATATTTAGATCTGAGAATAATAAAGCCTCGAACTCATACATTTGAATATAGGGAATAATATTGCTGCGGGTTTTTAAAACACCGCTGGTTTTGATTCGTTCACAGAGGCTTTCTTTAGTTTCCCCAATATTCTGCCCCTCAAAGCCGTAAAAATCGTATAAAGTAGTAACATAATCATAGTTGCTTGACATTAAGTAAAGAATACTTTCAATTCTAGGAATATTTACATTGCCGCCAAGAATTAGAGGATCGGCTAAATTTATATTAAAATTTTTTAAATACCTGGCAAGGACATATTTTGCAAAATAAGCCTCTGTCTGCCCTTCAACAGAAATTCCCAGAGTTATCTCTTTGGTCATTTTATAAAGGACCTCCGCCGAAAAGATTCATCATCCACAACTCGCCTAATGAGTATTTTTCCAGCCATTCCTTAAGCTGACCATTGCGAATGTTTTTAATTTCCGTCTCGTTTTTATCAACATTATAATTAAGAACATAAACATCTTCTATATTTAGTTTATTTAAAATATAAGGAGACTGGGTAGCAATCATAATTTGCGAATCCTGCGAATAAGATTCTATTAAATCTCCTAGAACATCTATGGCTAAAGGGTGAAGCGATACTTCCGGCTCTTCTAGCAGAATCAGCGAAGCCCTTAAGTTAAGCGGTAAATTTAATAATAAACTTAAAATAATAAATCTAATTGTGCCGTCAGATAAACTCTTAAGCGCAACCGGGTATTTATTATTCTGCATTTTAAATTTTAAGAGGATATTATGCCCTTCTTCCACGAAATAAAAATCTTCAAAAGATTTAACTATAAGTTTTAATGTATCAACGATTCTTTTATAGCTTACCGTATATTTTGATTTTAACAAATACAGCAGCGATGCCATATTAGAAGCATTGCTTTCTAGGGTTCTAGTATTGTTTTTATCAACAATCTGCAGAGTATTACTAAATAAATTAGTGCTGTAAAAACTGTAGCCGACCACATTTGAGAGAAAATCTTTAACTATCTGTTCTTCTTTCGATAGAGAGAAGCCTCCTTTTAAATTCAGCACAGTAAAATCTTTATTGTTATAGCTTTTAGAAGTGCCATCGCTATTAGTGAATTTTTCATCAATAATTTTAAAGCCTTTGTTAACCTCATATTCTAAAGTAAATTCATAGGAATAAGAAAGATTCTCAACAGTATCTTTAAATTTTAAATACAGACTGATTTTACTTTCAAGATTCCATTGATGGATGCAGTCTTGAAACTGAAGTCCTTTTGCCCTAAGGTAAGCGATGATTCCATCGTGAAATGCACTGGATATAAGGTCTATTATTGATAAAAAATTAGATTTTCCTACGCCGTTAGAACCAATTAATACCGTAAGATTCTTAAGATGATCTAAATTAAATTCTTTAAAATTCTTAAAATTAGCAACTTTAAAATTTTCTAATATTAGCACATTATTCACTATGGTTTTTTTATTATTAATAATATAATAAAAAATGCGTTTAAACAACTACTGATTTATAAGATGATTGAACCAAAAAATTTATTTTATTTTATTGAAAAACTATCCAAGCCCGCTATGGAAAAGAAAGGGATTCATCTTGTAAAGCTGCTTGAAGACTGGCAGCTGATTATGCCGCTTGATGTTAGGAAAAGTTTAGCGCCGTCTAAAATTGTATGGAAAACTAATAATCAAGGCATATTGTATGTTAGATCGGTTAATAGCATTATGAATCACATTATGCTGCATAAGAAAAATGATTTAATGGCAAAAATAAATACTTATTTCGGTTATAATTGCATTGTGGAAATTAAGTTTATAACATAAACAGCAATTACACTTGCTATTTATTTTTAATTTTATTATCATTACAATAAACATTTTATGATAGGTTAAATTATGATTCTAAAAAAATTAGCTTTTGCTTTAGTTGTTTTAATAGCCAGCAATACTTTGTTATATTCGCAGATTGAAACTCATAATCGTTTTTTAGGCAAAACTGATGCCCCTATTACTATTTACGAATTCGGCTCTATTGCATGTATCCACTGTTCAGATTTTGATAGAGATATTATGCCGAAAATCATCAAAGATTACATCGATACCGGTAAAGTAAAATATGTTTTTATGGATGTGCCTTTTGGCAGTGAAGTAAATCTTTTTGCTCATTCTTTATTGTATCAAACTAAAAACAGTGAAGATTTCTTTAAATTGCTTCATGTGTTTTATGAGAATCAGGCGAAATTACAAACTGTAAATGATGTAAAAGTTTATGCGAAATTAATGGGAATTTCAGAAAAATCCATAGATTTTGCTTTAAATAATAAAGAATTTAAAGAGGCGTTTATTAAGAAATCGCAGGATTATTTGCAAAACCTTAAAGTTGAAGGAACGCCGACAGTATTTTTTGTAAAAACAGGATCTCCTTTAACTGCATCTAGCGTTAAATTGGTAGGAACTCCTGCTTATAGTGCAATACAAAGGGAAATTGATAAACTTTTAAAATAAATGATTGAAAATAAATTAAAAAGTTTAGAAGAAAAAATTGCTGAAACTCAAAAATCTACGCTGGAAAAGCCTAGTATGGTTTATGCAGAAAGAATAAGTTTTAGCGAAATGAAAATAGCAATGAACTGCATGCTTGAATTAATTAGCGGTTTTATTGCAGGAGGAGCGATTGGATTCGGTCTTGATAAACTTTTTGGCACTAATTTTATTTTTTTTATAATATTTGTAATTCTTGGCTTTATAGCAGGATTGAGAAACTTAAATAAATATTTGGGTAAATTATAATGGAATCACCAGTAGAACAGTTTAGAGTTAGCACCATTGGCAATCAAATTGTTGTTAATGGAATAGATATTTCCTTTAATACTTCCGCACTTTTTATGACTATTGCAGTGCTAATAATTGCAGTGTTTTCATATTTAGGATTAAAAAAAGCAAGTATTGTTCCTAATAAAATGCAGCTTTTAACAGAATCGGGTTATGATTTTGTTTATGGCTTAGTTAGAGACAATATCCCCGGTGAAAAAGGCAAAAAGTTTTTTCCGCTTATTTTTACCATATTCTTTTTCTTTCTTGCAGGAAATTTAATTAGTTTAGTTCCATATTCTTTTACTTTTACCGCCCAAATAGTTATTACATTATCTGTGATGGCATTAGTAATGCTTATTACTATTGTTTATGGAATATATCTGCATGGTTTTAAAATATTTAAAATATTTTTGCCGTCGGGAATTCCTATATTTTTAGTTCCTTATATGTTTGTATTAGAATTTATTTCATTTTGGGCAAAAGGAATAAGCACAGGTGTCCGTTTATTTGCCAATATGATGGCAGGACATATTTTAATGAAAGTTATCGCCGGGTTTATAGTGGCGCTTGGGTTTTTCGGCATACTGCCGCTAGGATTTACAATTCTTTTATATATTTTTGAATTAGGAGTAAGCTGTATTCAAGCATATATATTTGCAATACTATCTTGTATTTTTTTAGATCAAGTAGTAAATTTACATTAGTATAAATTATAGAAAAAGAGGTTTAATCATGGATTTTGATAGTGCAGCACTTATAGCTACAAGTTTAAAATATATAGCTGTCGGTTTATGTATGATCCCTATGGGTGGCGTGGCTACAGGGATTGGGGTTATGTTTGGAGCCCTTGTAACAGAAATGTCAAGAAACCCTGCCGCTAAGGGAACTTTATTTACTTATACCCTTATTGGTTTTGCCTTAGCTGAAGCTGCTGGTTTATATGCTTTCGTTGTGGCATTTATTATTTTATTCAGTTAAAAAATAAGGAATTAGAAATTAAATTTAGTTTCTTAAATATTGAGCTAAATTTAATTTTTTATTTCCTGCAAAAGTTGGAAATTAAATAATTATGAAATATAAAAATATTAAATGTTTATTATTTTTATTGCCGTTGTTGTTTATTACGGCATCAGTATCTGCTACCCCAGCTGATGTTATATCTGCTGAAGAGGCAACTGTATTTTCTAAAAGCGAGCCTCTAAATACTGAGGTTAAGCAAGTTGCTAAGGAAGAAGGTGCTGGATTGCCGCAGTTTGATACATCAAAATACTCTCAGCAAATATTTTGGTTAATAATTAACTTTGGTATTTTGTTTCTATTCGTCAAATATTTTATTATTAGAAAAACTCAAGGTATTAAGGTAAACAGAAGCAATGTTATTCTTGCTAACATAGAAAAATCTATGAAAATCAAGAAAAATATAGATAAAGTTAATCAAGAAATTAATGCTATAAAATCTAAGTATAAAGCTGAAATTAACAAATCTAAAGAGATGCTTGTAAAAAAAATATCTGAGCTTTCAAAAAATAAGCAAGACGAAATGGATAAATATAAGCAAGAAAAATTAGAAGGTTTTGAAAAGCAGAAAAGAGATTATGCGTCTAAGATAGACTTTGATGCTGATGTAAAGCAGCTTTCCGGAATGATTATTGAAAAATTAAATTTGAATAAATAAGCGTAGGACAATATGTTTAGCTATTTCTATGATGTGCATTTTTGGTTAATTATTGGTTTTGTTATTGCAATGACTCTGTTTGTGAAATTTACTTACAAAATCATCAATAATATTTTAGAGAAAAAAATTAGCGATGTAGCTAGTGAAATTGATAATAGCGTAGAGGTTTTAAATGATGCTTCTAGTTTATTTGATGAAGTTACTCTTGAGCGATCTTCCATAGAAAAAAATCTAGCTGAAAATTCTAATAGAATTAAGCATGAAGATGATGCTTATTACGAAAAATATATAGCTGAGTTAAATCTGCGCGCTAAATCGTCTAAAGAATCTTTTAATAATTATTTAGATATTCAATACCACTCTTCTATACTTAATCATAAAAAAGATATTATCCATAGAAGTTTAGATGGGGTTTTAAACCATATCGATAAAAATATAGGTGAACCTCAGCATAAAAAATTAATAGACACTTCTATAGAAAGCCTTGCAAAAAAATTGTAGTGTCGTATAATTAATAGTCCAAAAGAGAATATTAATTATATGACAGAGAAAAGATTTCGTAACGATATAACCTCACTGCGGGCAATAGCCGTTGTAGCTGTGGTTATATTTCACATAAGCCCCAATATCCTAGGGGGGGGGTATCTAGGGGTTGATATATTTTTTGTTATATCTGGCTTCCTAATCACCTCAATTTTACTTAAGGAAGAAACATCTACACAATCCATCTCTCTAATAAATTTTTATAGAAGAAGACTTCTGCGAATATGGCCGGCATTGATAGTATTTTTATTGCTATCATGTGGTATAGCCTTTGTTGTGGTTGATTTTAAAGAATTACCCAATGTAGGAAAAGAGGCAATGTTCTCTGCCATTGGTGCTGCAAATATTTATTTTTACAAATTTTTAGATTACTCATACTTTGCTCCCGATACTAATACCAATATTTTCCTGCACCTATGGTCGCTAGGAATTGAAGCTCAATTTTATTTATTCTTTCCATTCATTATTTTGATTGCTAAAAGAAAATATTTTATTCATATTTTTACAATATTATTTGTGCTATCTTTAGCTTCGGCAATTCATTATTCTAAAATAGATCTGATGTTATCTTACTATATGCTCCACACCCGTGCTTTCTCCTTACTTTTAGGCTCTATTGTTGCTTACTTGGTGTTTAAAAATAAATTATCTTGGCTTAATAATAAATATATTGCCAACACTTTGCTTAGCCTAAGTTTAGTCCTAATTTTAATTTCTGTGATATTTGTCCGTGAAAAATTTAAACTTCCTAATGGATATTCTTTACTAGCCATTGTTCCTGCTGGCTTAATTATTGCAATAGGCAGTGTTTACAATAAAGGAATTATCCATAAGATATTAGAAAATAAAGTATTTATTGCTATTGGTTTATGGTCTTTTTCTATATATTTGTATCATTGGCTGTTAGTTGCTCTTTACCATAACTTTTTTGCCGGACTTCAAGATATTCCTCTGCTGCATGCACTGCCAATATTCTTTGCCTCTATCCTTTTAGGCTGGTTATCGTATAAATTTGTAGAGCAGCCTTGTTTGAAACTTAAATGGAATTTCTTAATTCTATTGCTTGTTTTTATCGCCATTCCTTTTGGTATTTTTCAAACCTACCGCCACTACTCTAAGCATAATATCCTTAAATTTGAACAGCTCTTGCCTCTTTCAGTTAACGCAATAAACAAGCCTAAATTTTTATGTTATGATGATAGCACAACAGCACTCTATCAGATAGAAGACTGTGTAGCTCCGCAATATAGTAACAATAAATACCCAAATATAATAATGTGGGGCGATAGTAATGCTTCTCATTATGTTATGACTGTTAATGAAGTTGCTAAAACCCTTGGCTTTAGTTTTATTAATATAGGTCGGTGCAGAGTGTTTAATTTAGATAACAAGAACATTCCAGATATAAGGACGCCTAAATGTTATGAAGCATTAAGATTCATTTATAAAAACATAAATAATCATAACTTAGATATTGTAATTCTATCCTCAAGGTGGATAGATACTAATATGGACGACTTAAGCTATACTATAAAAAAACTTAGTCAAAAAGTAAAAATGATTATCATAGTTGCTAATGTTTACTATATGGATAAAATAGATATTCAAGCGATTATTAATTCTTATTCTTTGATAGATTTTAATCGTCTTGATTTAAATAGTGAATTAAATCAGAAGGTTACCTCAATTAATAAATATTTAAAAAACCTAGCTAAACAATATCCGAATGTCTATTTTGTAGATTTTAATAAAGTGCTTTGCTCTGATAAAACTTGCCAGTATAAAGACAGAACAAACCCTTTATACGATATTGGTGGCATACATCTCTCAATTTACGGCGGTGGATACATTGGTAAAAAATACATAGAGCAAGGCATTGACCCTGTTTGGTATAAAGTGCGTGATTTATATAAACTAAATAAAGTTAAGTAATTGTAAGAATCAAAATTAGCATTTATAATAATGGCAAGATTTTTTTAAATAAACGGTAAAATCATGTCTTCAAATGGGTTTGGCAAAAATTTAAAAATTACAACTTTTGGGGAAAGCCATGGCACAGCTATGGGAGCAGTGATTGATGGCTGCCCTGCAGGATTAGAAATAAGCCAAGAATATATTCAAAATATTGTTAAAGAAAGAAGTTCTCAAAGAAACCCATATACTACACCTCGTAAGGAAGAAGATACTGTAGAAATCCTTAGCGGAATTTATCAGGGAAAAACTCTTGGCACTCCTATTGCCATGATAATTTTTAATAAAGATACAAAATCTGCTGATTACGATAATCTAACCCAAACTTTCCGCCCTTCTCATGCAGATTACACTTGGCATGCTAAATTTAAGCACTGCGATACTCGCGGCGGCGGACGCAGCAGCGCCAGAGAAACTGTATCAAGAGTTGCTGCTTCTGCAATTGCCTATAAAATTTTAGAAAAATTTAATATTAAAATCTATGGCTTCTTAAGCAGCATTTACGATTCTCCTATGGATTATAATAATCTTGATTATAACTACATCAAACAGAATCCTTTTTTTGCCGCCGACCGTAATGTAATAGAAAAATGGGATAAAATATTACAACAAGTTATTGCCGATAAGGATTCTGTTGGCGGAACAATTGATATTCATATTAAAAATTACCCTCCTGGGCTTGGTAATCCAGTATTTGATAAGCTAAATGCCAAACTGGCTGAAGCTATTTTTAGTATTCCCGCTGTGAAAGGCTTAGAGTTTGGTGAAGGATTTAACATTACTAAAATGAAAGGCTCACAGGCAAATGATTCCATGTATGTGGAAGATGGGCAGGTGAGATTTTCATCTAACCACAATGGCGGAATACTAGGCGGAATATCTAGCGGTAGCGATATTACTATGAAAATTGCCATGAAGCCCACAAGCTCCATTGGTTTGCCGCAGCAGACTATTAATTCCCTCGGCGAAAATACCACGGTAGAAATTAAAGGAAGACATGATCCCTGTGTCGCCATTCGCGGAGTTGCTATAGTAAAGGCAATGTGTGCCTTAGTTATTGCCGATTTTTTACTAGATGCTAATGATAATTTTTAGTATAAGAATCTTTAAGAGCATCAACAGCAATAATAAAATTAAGAATGCTTCTCTTAAGCTGTTTGCTGCGTGAAGATTCTCTAGTAAAACTGCATCTATATCATAAAACACCTACTAAAAACTATATTTAACTTATAATTACTATTGCATACCCCTTGTATTCAACCTACAATAGAAAAAATCCATTGCATTAAGACTCATTTATCTATATATTAAAAATATAATCTATGGTAAATACAAATATATAACAAATAAATAAGGAGGTTGCCGTAGATTATAGGCTGTATTTGTTTTAACCAACAAATACAGCCTCTTTTAAACAAAGATTCGCATATGCTGTTTTAATTTTATTAAAATATTACATGAGAATCTTCTTTTTTAAACCATACAATCTATTCTTAAAAGATTGAAAATTTTATATCAGAATTCTCTTTATAATCTACATAATCATCCTTAACACTAAATAAATCCTTGACTTCCCCAGCATGGGGGGGGTAGAATTGAGGTTAAGAGTATTTAAATTAATAAAGGAGAAATAAAAAATGGGACATGAAAAAGTTTTTAAATGTGGTCTTAAACCAACACAGGATTCAGAGATTAATGATAAGTTATTTGAAGATTGTATCTCTAATAATTATGCTGTTTATGGTTGGAATCAAAGTTATAGTTTTAATAATATGAAAAGAGGTAATTTATTAGTTGTTAATAAGGGAAACAATTTATTATACATAGGGCAAGTTGTTTTGCCTCCAAGTATATTTGGTGAATTTATTGATTTAAGCAGCATTCCTATACTTGATACATTATATAAAGAAAAATTTATTCCGGATAATGATTACTTAGATACTCAGGAAAAAAAGAAAAAATGGGTAATGATTCATGTAAAAAAATTCTATGATATATCAATTTTTAAGCAAGAACACAAGTCTCAATCTTCCGGTGAAGAAATAATTCAGCCATTATTAGTAGAAGAATTAAACAACATTTTTAATTATATTACTGATTTAAAATAGAATGAGGTTAAATGAATGTCAAAGAGCTTAAAACAAGATGGAAGCAAGCAATACTATTTAGATGGTGCTGATTATCCAGAATTAATAAATGCTAGAATAACTTTAATAGATAGAAGAACTATTAATTCCGATAAAGATTGGTATGGTAGTGGTTTTTATATAAAGTTTCAGTCATATACAGGAAAAGGGAATAGATTACACAAAGGATTAGAAATACCATTTGAAAAAACCGATCAACTATTCTCTATTATAAAAACATTAATTGAGTTAAAAGACAAACTACCTTAATTTTATTAAATAAAATTATTACTATTTTAAGATATTAAAAGAGGAATTAACTAAGTTAATTCCTCTTTTCTCTCACCCATTAAGGCTCAGTCAATGAAGTATCAAAAATCTTCAATATTGGTTTCATTAGGTAGCTCATTACGGTGCGTTCGCCGGCGACAATATCAACCTCGGCAACCATGCCAGGATACAGAGGTTTGCCGCTACCAAAACCGCGGACATTAGACTCTACTTTTACGGCATAATACGGCTGTCTAGTGCCTTCATCTAGGAAAGTATCCGCACTAATATCAGATATTACCCCAAGAAGCTGTCCATGAATGCTTGAATCGTAAGCAGTAACCTTAATATTTACCTTTTGACCAGGCCAAATTCTAGCTCTATCTTGCGGTTGTATTCTTGCTTCAATTAGTAAAATTTCGTTAGATGGAATAATATCCGCCACTGTATCCCCTGGTTTAATAATACCGCCAATGGTATTATAATACATGGTTTTAACCACGCCATCTACAGGAGAAACAATATCGGTTCTTAATACTTTATCACGATTAGCGCTAATTTGTTCTTTAAGTTTTTCAATGGCAACCAGCACATTAGATAATTCCGTTTGCACATCTACTAAAAATTTTGTTTTGGCTTCTTCTACCCTTGATTGCGATTCCTCAATAGCTTTTTGGTTAGTAAGCATTCTATTTTGAGTATCTTCCAGCTCGGTTAAAAGATTTTGTGTTTTTAGCTTAGAATCAATTAATTCTTTTTGCGATCCTGCTCCGCTTTGCACCAGTCTTTCAAGAATTTTTTGCTGTTCTCTAGCATAATCATACTGAATATTTAAGTTTTTACTTTTTGCTCTATCTTCCTGCAGCTGCAATCTTTTTTGCTCTGTCTGCTGCTCTAACACTCTAATAGAGTTATTAAAGTTAGATTTTCTTTGCAAAAACAGTCTTTTTTCGTTATCAACAATGTTCGGAAATTTTTCAGTTATTTGTGCAGGGAATTGAATTTCTTCAGCACCGCTTAATTCAGCACGCAACCTTGACTCCGAAGCCAATTTAGAATTAAGGTCAATCTGTAATTCACTTAAATTAGAAATGGCAAATTCATTTCTAATGCGGTAAATTACCTGTCCTTCACGAACCTGCTCTCCTTCTTTCACAAGAATTTCTGAGATAATTCCCCCTTCTAAATGCTGCACTTTTTTCACCTGACCCGATGGCACAATTTTACCATAGCCGCGCACAAACTCGCCAATGTGCATAAGGCTTGCCCACAGCATAAATACCATCACAAATAAAAAGATGGGGAAAACTACCAATTGATAGTGAAATTTAGAAAGATTCATATTATTTTATCCATATTTTAGTCCATATTATTTTATTTAACACTAGGCTTTCCTGCCTTTGTTAAGAATTTCTATTACTTTTTCTTTTGTATCATCTATTACTACAGTTGAATTGTCAACTAAAATCACCCTATCCACAAGAGAAAGCTGCGATGGTTTATGCGTAATCAAAATAAAGGTTTTATCTTTAACATAATTTTTGGTATTTTCCATAAAAACCGCCTCAAGAGATGTATCCATGCCATTAGTTGGCTCATCCATAATAACAATCGGCGGATTGTTGATAATTGCCCGGGCAAGCGCTACAATCTGCTGCTGTCCGCCTGAAAGATTTTTCCCGCCTTCTTGAATAATCATATCATCGCCTTTATGAGATAGCTTAGTTACCAAAGGTACTCCTGCCATTTCACAAGCCTGCTGATATTGCTCTTCATTGACCTCGTTATTGCTCATAAGGATATTTTCCCGCAAAGTTCCTTGAAAAAAGTAAGATTTCTGCGGCATAAAACCAATATTATGGCGCAACTCATTAACATGAATGTAATTAATATCAATATCATCAATTAAGATTTCACCATTATTATGGAAATCTAACCCCAACAGCAGCCGCGTAATTGTTGATTTACCTGCACCGGTTTTTCCAATAATTGCAACTTTAGAACCAGCCTGAATGTTCAAATTACATTTATTTAAAATTGGTGCTTGCAAGCCGGGATAGAAGAATGAAACATCTTTAAAAACAATATTTCCTTTAAACGGTCCTTTTTTACCATTATTTTCGGTTTCATCTTCCATTGGAGAATTAATAATTTTTTCCAAATGTTTAAGAGTATTTTGAATAGAACGATAGCGCACTACCATGCCAGAAAAACCAATAATTGTTGACATTACTCTTGAAGAAACAGTGGTGGCAGCAATTAAGCCCCCTGTAGTCATTGCATTAGAAGAAATTTCAAACACCCCGACAATTACTACAAGAACGGTTACAATATTCATAATTGCCATAGAGGAATTTGAGGCAATATTTACCCAAAGATTATAAGAAAAATTTGTGCGGTAAGATGTATCTAACACTCTTTTCCATTTATGTAAAACCTTGCCGATGCCATTAAAAATTTTAATACTTTCAGTGCCGCCTACTACCTCAACCAGCATGCCGGTGCGATTAGCGTCTTCTGTCATCATTTTATAGTAAGTATTCTGCATAGGAACTTGCATAAGAATATTGATTACGAAAATAAAAATGGAAGCTAAAAATGGCACTAAAGCAATCCACGGTGAAATAAATAATAATAGCAAGAAAAACAGTGATAAAAACGGCAAGTCAATCAGCATAGGAATAAAGCGTGAAAAATAGAATTCTCTAACCATAGAAAGTTCTTTAAAAAGCGCAGTTTTTGCACCATTGCTCATATTAGTTCCGGGTGCTTTAATTGCCAGCAATTTATTAAGCAGAACTTGATCTACCTCATTGCCTATGTTTAAAGAAATATAATCGGTAAGATAGGCTTTTATTAGCTTAAAAGCAAAATCAAATAGATATACCAATATCATCCCAAAAGATAGCACAAAAAGCGTAGATATGGCATGATTCGGCACAATTCTATCATAAATATTCATTGTATAAAACGGCGATACAATAGCAAAAATATTAATAAAAAAACTGATTACTAAAATTTCTATAAATATTGGCTTAAAATTAGATAAAGAATTAAACAGAAAGCTGGTTTTTTTTACAAAAGTAGATACGGTTAAATCTTCTTCAAAGAAGAACAGTGCATAGCCTATATACTCCTTAATAATTTCTGCAGGCTTATATTCTTCTTCCATGCCGGTTTCAGGATTAAAGCCATTAGCATCTTCTAAATAAACATAAGATGCACTATTTTTTAGCATTAAAATGCAAGGACCAGTTTTAATATCTAAGATATTAATTCTACGCATTTCCACATTCAACCCAATTTTACGGGCAATACTTATTATATCAGATGTAGATATAACCCCATCTTGAATGGGAGTTCCTGAATATAAAATTTCTTCGCTGACATTTTTATCAAAATTACGAAGAACTCTTTCAAAGGCAATTTTAAGGAATTTTTTCTTATCTTCTGCTTTAGGCGGCATAGCTTCTTCGTTAAAATCTTTACCTTCCTCTATTTTTTCTACGGCTAAAGGATTTTCTGAAGGAGCAGCAGTTTCTTTAACAGTTAAGACTTCTGCAGCCAACGGCTTTTCTTGCTTAGTTTCAGTATTCTCTAAATCTATAGTTGGAGCCGCCCCGATGTTAAAACTCGTTGGCGCAGGATTTTCTTCCCCTGAATTTTCTTTAGATTCTACGCTGTTTTTTAAATCCAGAGAATCTTTTTTTTCTTGGTTTTTTAAATCATCTTTAGTCATGATACCACTTATTTTATAGTTAATTGAGAATTAATCAGCTGTAGTTTTCTTTGTTATCTCTTTATTAAGATAGTCCATATTTGCTAATAAATCTACTTTTTTTGAATTTTTAGCATTATTTTCGGCAACCATGCCGGCTAATTCTGCCTCTTTGTTTTTCGGCGAAATTTCAACAATTGCCTGCTTAACTTGGTGGTGAATCTTATTTGCAGCATTCACATCTACCTTAGAGATTTTCTGCTCAGTTTTTTTAGCAAAATTCATTAAATTTTCGCTGTTAAGTGAATAAATTTTAAAAAAATCATCTTGGAAATTAAGAATTTCTTCAAATGATGTTAATAAATTTACCAACTGCTCATTGGTCATAATGCTATCTTCCATTAGATAAATATTTAAATCGCTGTTAAAAGATTTAATACTGTCTTTAAGATTTTTTATATTTGAAGCATTAAAATTGACAAATTTATTAAAATTCTCAGCAAAATTTTTATCAATAACAAATGGCGATAAATGCAGCTGGATTTCTTTTTGAAAATTATTAATTAAATTTTCTAAATTTTTCTGCTGAATGTCTATAACAGCTACTTTATCTAGCATATTATTTACAGTAGCAGCAAAATTAATATTATCTAAATCTGATGATGACAGCACTAATTTTACCAGCTGCGAAACTTCTTTTTGATAAAATTTATTTTCGCTAACCTCGGTTTTAATATCTTCAAGTCCCGATTTAAGAACTTTTACACTGCTATCTACATTTGATAATTCGTGATATAAATCTTGTAATTTATTAAGCGAGTTTTCCGCATGATTCTGCGTATTAGCATTAATATCTTTTTGCGCCGTTAATACATCATTCTGCAGTCCAATTACTTTATCTTGAATTGCCCCTGTAGTGTTATTAATAACATTTACACCAGCGAATACCATATCAACATTGTTGGTTAAATTAGATATACTCTGCTGCATGCCAGTAATTTTATTAGTAGAATCTTCTAAAGTATCTTTAATTAAATCGGCCATTTCTGCTTTAGAGGTATTAAGATTATCTTGCAGCAAATCTACAGATTTACCAACGGTAGTTTCAATTTCTTTTGTTTTTTCTGTTAAGTGCTGTGAAGATATTGCAACATTTTTTTGTAACGACTTAATTTCTTCAAGTTTTTTTTTAATTTCTTGAGCAGGCTCTTCACTCAGTAATTTTTCTGTTTTACCAATAAGGTCGTATAAATCAACGGTTTGCTTATTATTAATTGATAAAAGCGAAGCCATAGTGTTAGATAAACTCTCTAAACCAATTTTAAACTCTCCGCTAAAGCCCAACATTTCTTTATCGGCATTGGTTAATTTATTTAAAAACTCTGTAATTACTAAGTTGTTTTGGTCTAGCTTATCTTTCAGCTGATTAAAATACTGTGTGCGGCTAGCTGTATCTTCCAAATATAATTTAATTTCAGATAAAATGCTGTTATAGCCATGTGTAGAGCTTTTTTGCAAATCCACTAAACTATTTGCCATTTTAGAATCTAAAGATTTAAAATAAGATAAAGTTTCTTCTTGAAGTGCAGCAATATTATCTAAATTAGAAACTAATTTATCTGCTGAGGTTTGCGTATAAGATTTGTCATCTTCATGACTTTTAATAAAGTTCTTAAATTCTAAAACAATCCCTCTTAAATTAGTAAATTCGCCGATGATAGATTTCTGCTCTGTTTGAGAAATATGCTGCATATCTTTTCTTAAAGAATCTAACAGCAGATCTGTTTTTTCTGAAAGCAGGTTAGACTGCTGTGTATTATTTTTTAATCCTTCAATAATTTTGGAATTATCTTCTTTTAGTTTAACAAAGTTTTCCTCTAATGATTGCTTATATTTCTCACCCAAACTTTCACTGTTGACAATTTTAGCTATAACTTCTTCAATTTTAGCAATTGATGCAAAAAACTTATCCATTTTTTCAACAATGTTATCTAAATTTTTCTTCTCAACTTCTGCACTATCATTCAATGCTTTGTTGCGGGTATTAACTTCAGTAAGTAAGTTCTTAATATCCTCTATTATTGGAGAGGAATCATTTTCTCCGTTTAATGACAAAGATTGTATCGCAAGAAATTTTTTAGATATTTCATCAAAGAATGAATTCATTTTTTCAGTGATGCTTTCTAAGTTCCTTTTCTCAACCTCTGAACTATCATTCAATGCTTTGCTTCGAGCGTTAACCTCGGTAAGTAAATTTTTAATATCCTCTATTATTGGTGAGTCTTTTTCTCCGGCAGCTAGTAAAGGAAGTGTTTCAATAGACTTCTTAATAGCATCTTGCTGATTGCGAATTTCACTTAAAATAAGTTCGCTTTTATTAGATAAATTTTTATCGCTAGAATCTGCCGACTTAAGCTTACTGATTTCATTTAGTAAAAAACTGCGTTGAGCTATATCTTTTTCAGCAGCAAGCTGATTTTTTAGTTTAGAAATTTCTGCATTTGCCATTTCTTGTTCTAAGATATAGCCTTTAATATCATTGTCGTTTTGAAGCATTAACCGCATAGAAGATTCTATCTGCGAAATTTTATCAAGATATTTATCATGAATATTGTTTAAAAGTGTAATAATCCTTTCTTGCAAATTATTATTTACATTATTCGAGAGATTTTTAATATCGTTATTAAATTTCAGCAGGTTTACGGCAATATCTTCTAGCTTTTCGTTATTTTTATTAAGAAGATAACCGTCTAATTTGTTATTTTCCTCTTGTTTTAGCAGTATTTCAGTTTTAGGTGCAGGAGAGTCTTTATCTATATAAATACTGTTTTGAAATTTCTGTTTATCTAACTGGTTTTTAATTTCTAATAGCAAAGCATTATTAGCATCATTTTTAGATAAATTAAGGGTATCTAGTTTATTTTTTAACTCTACATATAATAAATTATTATTATTGCTGTTTTGAGAAACTAAACTGTTTAAAGCATTTTTAATATCTAACAGCAAATTATAGTTAGAATTATCAGAATTTTTAGCATTCAAGTCATTCAACTTTTGAATAATTTCCAGCCATAAAGGATTACTGTCTTGCTTATTAAAATTTTCTAACTTATTCAATATGGCATTATTAGCAGCATTAGTATTCTGCTGTTTTAACCCGTTTAGAGTATTCTTAAGCTCTGCCAATAATAAACCAACGCTATCATGGTTTTTAAAGCTGATATTATCTAGCTTATTTTTGATTTCTAAAAGAACTGTGTTATCTACATTACTTTGCTGCTGGTAAAGTGCATTTATTCTGTTTTGTAAATCTGTTAATAATAGTTTATTAGAATCTTCATCTTTAATATTTAAATTATCTAATTTATGTTTAATTTCTAAAAGTAATATTTCACTAGAATCGCCTTTTTTAGATTCTAAATTACTTAGGCGGTTTTTAATATCAGCTAAAATTGTATTTTGTGATTCTGCATCTTTCTGCGATTCTAGTTTATCTAAACGATTAGATATTTCTCTTAGAGAAGCGCTGTCTGTATAATTATTTGTTTCTAAAAGGTCTTTAATTTCAGCAATAGCAGAACTATTTACATCATGATTTTTATGTCCGAGATTGTCTAGTTTATACTTAAGTTCTAATAAAATATTAGTATTAATATCACTAGCGCTAATATTTTTGTTTTTTTCCTCTATTGAATCGAGATTAGATTTTATTTCACTAAGGATAGCAATAAGATTATTGTTGTTTTGTAAAGACACCCTTTCCAAAGTGCGGTTCATTTCTGCTAAGGACGAGTTGTTCTCAGCATTGCTGCCTTGTGATTTAAGATTTTCTAAAATATTTTTTAATTCAATTAAAATAGAATTATTAAAAATATCCTGCTTATCTAATTTATTTTTAAGCTCTTTCAAAAGCTCGTTATTAATGTCTTCTTTTGGAAGAGTTATGGTTTTTAGATAATCTTTAATATCTGCAGACAGATTATGATTATTTTCTTTTGGAAGCAGGCTATTCAGCTTATTTTTTATGTGTTCTAAGGCAGAATACAAATTATCCTGCAGCTTCATACCTGCATATGAATCTTTAGCTTCATTAACTTTAATACTTAAATTATCTAGCCGAGATTGAATATCTCTTAAAAGTAAATTATGGCTATCGCCAGTATGCGAATTTAAATTATTTAAATGTTCGCTTATTTCCTTAAAAATAGAGTTATTAAACTTATTGCTTTGCTCTAAATTATTTTTTATTTCAATAAGCATTCTATCGCTAGAATCGTTTTTTTTAGATTCTAAATTATCTATACGGCTGCTGATTTCTTTTAGCACCGCATTATTGCTATTGTCATTTTTTTCCAACTGGCTTTTAATTTCTAATAAAATTGGATTGCTAGCCTCATTCTTTTGCTGATAAAGATTATTCAATCTATTTTGTAAATCTATTAATAATGAGCGGTTAGAATCATTATTATTAGAACTTAAACTATCCAACTTGTTTTTTAATTCCAACAGCAACGGCGTATTAGAATCGCTTCCTTTAGAAATTAGGTTATCTAAGCGGTTATTAATATTATCTAAAATACTAGCATCAAGTTTTAAATAAGAATCTTTGTTGTCATTAGCATTAATTTTATCGTGCAGTTTATCAAGATGGCTTTTAATTTCAACCAAAATTGCATTTTGTGAATTCAAGTTTTTTTGTGATTCTAAATTAGCTAAACGTTCACTAATATTTTCAAGAATTGAATTGCTGCTATCATTTTTTTGAACCAATAAACTATCTAGCTTATGATTAATATCTGTTAATGCCTTGCTTTGCGGAAACTCAGCTGTTTGTATTTTTTGACCGACTAAAGCGTTTTTCAGCTCGGTTAAGATTAATCCTACTGCTTCAGTATTTTTAAAATTGACATTATCCAGCTTATTTTTAATATCGAGCAACAAGGAATTGTTGGCATCATCTTTCTGCTGTGCCAAATTATTTATTTGATTCTGTAAATCTATAAATAATAATTTATTAGAATCATCATCTTTTGAATTTAAACTATCTATCTTGTTTTTAATATCTAAAAGAATAGGATTATTTATATCGCTATTTTTTTGCGTTAAACCATGAAGATGATTTTTAATTTCTAAAAGAATTTTAGAATGAGCATCATCTTTTTTAGATTCTAAATTGCTTAAGTGATTCTTAATATCCTGCAATAAGGAGCTGCTATCGTCTTTGACTGTTAAACTATCAATTTTTCTTGATATATTTTCAAGGGCAGGGCTGCCGGCATCTTTACCAGCTATATTTTTAGCATCAATTTTTTGCTCTAAACTATGCAAATGACGGGTTAGTGAAGCAAATTTTTCCTGCTCTAATTTTGCTTGCAGTTCACTAATTTTATCTTGCTGTTTCTCTAGTTTTCTATGAAGATTATCTAATCCTAAGTTGGCAGCAGGATTATTACCTGAAGTTTCTTGATTTAATAATTTAGTTTCAATTTTTTCTAATTTAGAATCAATCTTAGCGAGATGATCTTTCTTTTGTTTTGCTATAATTTCTTCAAGACGATTCTGCTCGATTTTATCAATCTTGTCAGCTAATTGCGTTATCTCAGATGAAGGCTGCAAGCTGTTATTAGCAGAGGAAAGGCTGTTGATTTTAGAATCTAATTTTTCCATATAATTAGATAGATTATTAAATCTTTCTAAATTTTGTTTTTCTTTAGTTTCTTCAATTCTATTTTTTTCAATCTTAGCAATTTTATCCGCCAAACGAGCCACATCATCTGTTGGCTTAGCATTAGAAGATCCAGATAAAGCTATATCATTGATTTTGGAATCTAATTTTTCCACATAATTAGATAGATTATTAAATTTTTCTCTTTCGGCATTTAATAATAAATCTTTTGCTTTAGATTCTTCTAAAGCACTAATTTTTCTTTGAATTTCTTCAATAAAAAAATCTTTTTTATCTTTTTGATTATCACCTGCAGCGGCTTGAATTTTATTCTCTATTTTCTCTAAGATTGCCGTTAATTTAGAATCATCAGTAGAGTTTTCTTTGGCTGAAATATCTTCTGCTCTTTTTTTCTCTAAATTATCTAACCTTTTAGACAACTCTGCAAAAGCGCTAGAAAGCTCGCTACCAGCCGTATAAGACGGCGGTATTTTAGAATCAAAATCTAGCTTAGTTTCTATCTTATCTAAACTTCTTTGCAAGTTAGATATTTTCTCTTTTTCTAAGCTAGAACGAATATCCTGCTCTAGCTTATCGAACTTTTTTCCAAGACCGTCACCTTCTACACCTGTAGAAAATGGGGCAATCCTATTATTAGCTATAGAACCCTCGATTCTATCTAAACTTCGGCTAAGCTCTGAGATTTTATCACTTTCGCTCCTTTGTTTATATTCATCAACCTTATCTTGTTCTAATCTTGATAGCTTTCTTTCAATTCCCTCTAAAAGTGCTGCATATCTTGAATCCATTTTATGGCTTACATCTGGATACGATATTTTTTCTATTTTAGATTCTAAACTTGCCAAACTTCTTTCTAAATTAGTTGTGCTTACAGGCTCAGCATATTTTTCCTGCTCTAATCTTTGCAATCTGTCGGCAACAACATTTAAGAAATCTCTCATGACATCAGGAGGAGTAGTTATTACCTGCTTTTCCCCTAATTTAGATTCGATATTAGCTAAACTTCTGCTAAGCGCCAAAAGTTTTTCTTCTTCTTTTCTTGCCCGTGTTTCTTCAATTTTAGCCTGTTCTATTCTTTCTAGTTTCTTAGCAAGTTCCGCTGAGGCTTCTGCTGAAGTTCGTTCTCCTGCAGAATTAGATAAAGCCTGCTCTAGTTTAGATTCTAGTTTTTCTATCTGCTTATTAATAAGCATTGCTTTTTCTTGTTCCACAAGATTTTTAATATCATTAATACGATCTTGCTCTAATTTGTCAATTTTTCTTAGCAGATCTTCCTTAGACAGTGCCTCTAAGTAGGCGGCTTTATCTAAGGCAGATTTATCTACCGAGCTTGTTAATTTAGATTCAATTTTTTCTAAATTACGGACAATCTCAGAAGATCTATCTTCTTCAAGTTTATACTTTAAAGCGTCTAACTTATCTTGTTCTAATTTATCTAATTTTCTTTGAATAAGTTCTAAGTCTGATGGTCCTTTATTATAGATAGTATTACCGGCTATGTAAGAATCTTCAATTTTAGCTCCAAGTTTCTCAATAGATTTTTCTAACTCTCTAGCTCTTTCTTGTTCAATTTTACTGCGAAGTGAATCAATTCTATCTTGTTCTAATTTGTCTAATTTTCTTTGGATAATTTCTAAAGAAACATCCATTTGACCTACAGGAGGATTTTGCAGATTATCTAATCTGCCCTCTATTTTACCTAAACTATCAGCTAGGTAAGATAGTTTCGAATCACTGGCACGATTTCTTAAATCGCTAAGTCTTTCCTGCTCAAGAAAATCTAATTTTCTTTGAATTTCAGATTGATTTTCTCTGCCCTCAGAGTATCCTCCACCAGCACCTAAGGCATTCTGCCCGTATCGAGATTCCCCTTGCGAACCAGCCTCTGCCGCTCCGCCGCGATTCCAAGCACCCATACCGCCTCTATTACCGGCATCTGCTTCCTCGCCATAAGAGCCGCGATCCCCGAATTGACCTGCAGAAGATTTTCTGCCAAAAGGATCATTTCCATGCGAACCATATCCGCTTCCAGACTGTCTGCTGAAAGGATTTTGTGAGCCTCCAGCTCCAGAACCCTGCGAACCGCCAAAATCAGACTGCGGTGCAGCATTAGAATTAAACCCAGAGCCACTGCTTTGCGGCATACCGCTATCACCTTGCGGATTTGCAGAAAAACGGTTGGGATTAAACCCAGCATCATTCTGCGGACTAGCAGAAAAGCGACTAGGATTATTTTGAGGTTGACTATTGCTATTTAACCCTGCTGTGCCAGCTCTAGGAGCTTCTTTAAAACCTTTTTTTGGTTGATAAGAATTAATTCTATCAATTTTATCTTCTAATCTTTTTTTAACATCAGCAAAATTAATAGTTCTCGGATCTACATTAGCGGTATTACTTCTTTTCACAAAAACACCTTAATTTAAATTAACATTCTTGGACTATTTTAGTATAGCTGAAGTCTATGTAAAAGACAATTGTTTTTGTGAAATTAATATATAATAATGTAAAAAAATCAAAGGCATTCTACATAAAAATAAGCATGCCGTATTTAAGACTTGTAAGAATTTTACACCCCATACTATTAAGCATGAGGTGTAAAAATAGATGCTATAAAGAACCCATTCCACTATTACCGTTGGAATTATTATGGTGATTGATTTTTAGAGTGCCATCTTCATTTCTTTCAGATTCCATTTTATAGCTGTCGATATCGCTTTCTTGAAGAGTAGTTTCTTCAACAAGGTTTTCATTGATCGCGCTTACATCAATGCTGTTATTGCTAGAATCTAAGTTAAGATTAAGATTGTCTAAATCATCATTTTCGTTAGTGAAGGTTTGGTTAAGAATATCGCTTAAATCGTTATCAGAAATCTCTTGATTTTGCGATGCACCTTCACCGCCGGCAACTTGAATACTTAAATCATCTAAAGCATTATTCACATTGGTTTCAAGACTATCATGATGAATATTATCAACATTAAACTCATCATCATAATGCAAGCCTAAGCTAGTATCTTCAACTAATTCAAAAGGAAGATTGTTAAAGCTATCATGACCATGATTATTATCTGCAAGCACCAAATCATCACCGACACCAAGTCCAGAAGAATACGAGCTAACACCATTACTGCCATTAGAATAGCCATCATTAGAATGACTATGATCTGGTTTTGGATGATTATCAGCGTTTTCTACAGGCTTAGAGCTATCATAACTATCTTGATGCTGTTTATAGCCGCTGCTAGAAATATTACCTTCATCATCATAGTTGAAAACGCCGCCCGATTTAATATCATCAAGATTAGCATTAAACACATACATCTGATTGCCATTGTCGTCTGTAATAATTAAATAGCTGCCGCCAGTTTGATATTGCTTGCCGTCAATAATAATATAAGCATCTTTAAAATGTTCTACATTATAGAAAGCTGCATGTCCGTTCAATACAATTGCATCATCGCCTTTCAGCATATCAACTATAGTGTTATGCTTAACTTCGCTAACCATTAGCGTATCATTGCCGTCAGTCATGTTATATCTTGTTGATGAATCGGTATTAGCACTGCGGAAATTACTATCAGAATCCATCGCTTTTAAAGACTGATAAGATTCTTCTGAGGTAATTAAGTTTACTCTAGTAGATCCAGTAAATATTCCAAAGCCTTGGAAAGTATCAATATGACCAGAGCTATCACTTACCTGATTGCCTGCACCGCCATTTGAAATTGCAAAAAAACCTCCAGCATCAACTTTACTGTTTGGCGTGCCTCCCATAAATGTTCTGCCGCCCGGTATTGTAGATGAGCTAGAATATGTAACAGTAGAATTATAAGGTCCAACTTCAAAATCGCTGAAGCCAAAAACATCTACAGTATTGCTTTGCCCATTAATTCTAATACCATTATTAATAACATCAAAGTTATAAGAGCCTTGCTGTGTTCCGTTCTCACTAATGTTAGATAGAATTAAAACAGCCGAGCCATTGCCAGTTAAAGTTGGAGCATTAATACCGCCGCTACCGGTAGCAAATAAATTGCCTAAAGTTACGGTTAAAGTATAATCTATGCTTACTGCATCAAACCCTAAATTCATAGAATTGTTATAAGAGGCAGTTATACCTACGGAATCATTTATATTTCCATTAGAGAAGTTTGCTCTATTGCCGTCTAGCGCTATTGTATTAACTTGTTTAGCCGCAAAATCACTGCCAAAAGTTAATGTATCTATATTGCTAAAACGGTAATTCAAGTTTGTAGCAATATTATTCATGGTTATATTGTTAGTATTGCTACTGCCCGCTGTGAAATTAAGGTTATAGAAATTAATAAAGGTATTACCATTAAATGTAGCTGTATCACCAGCAGCACCGCCAATGTTAACATTGTAACTTCCTGCATTAAATACTATTTCATTATTATCGCTGCCTACTGAAGAGCCTTGACCGCCATCAACTTTATAGCCGCTAGTAGAACTGTCTAAAATAACTCTATCAGAACCACTGCCAAAACTAAAATTATTAATTCCAGTATAAGCAATTTCCTTGGCATTAATTGTAATAGTGTTGGCGGTTAAATCTAATTTTGCTGCAGAGATTGCTATACCAGAACCATCGCTAGCTTTTAAAGATAAAGCACTTGTTCCATCGCTGTTATTAACATGAATTGCTTGCAATGTAGCTAACGGAGCTCCATCTAAAATTAATATATTAGCACTAACATCTATATTAATTAATGAAAAGTTTAAGAATGATGAATGAGCATCTGTTCCAATAACTGGAGTTAATGAATTATAAACATCAATAGAAAACGCACCACTAGTTTTACTTGTAAGCACAACAGAATAATTAGACATATTCTCTATATTTAAAGTATCAGGATTAACTACGCCGGCACCGCCGCCATCAATATTTAAACCAGGTATAAAGCTAGATATAGTTAAATTATCTTGCTGTCCTCCTAAAACTAGGTTGTTAAAACCAGATAAATTAACAACTGTTGGAGCACCACCAGGTCCTGTAAGCGCAAAACCGCTGCTGTTAATATTAACATTAGAAGCTATAGCTGAGAGATTTAAAGTATTATTACGCGAGCTATTAGCATTTATTGTTGTTACGGTGCTGTTCATATAATCATCTGCAAAAGCTATGACTATATCCATATCCGCATTAAAATTAAGAGTATCAAAACCAACCATATCCACAGATACAGTATTAGCTCCTATATTAGAAGACAGTGATACTGATGTTGAAGCAGAACCAGAAGCTATAGTAACCTTTCCGCTTGTGCCGGCAGCTAAACCGCTTCCCGTAGTGCTAAAAGAAGACCCTGTCATCCCCCCGCCGTCTAAAGATGCAACATAACTTCTGCTCATTCCAGCTAAAGCTAAAGTAAACTCATTAGCTTGAGTAGATGAGCCAAGAATATTTCTAAAATCTTTAAATTTAGCAGTAGCCGACCCAGCAACCGCTGAATCTTCAGTTTGGCTTAAATCTATTGTATATTTAATAGAGCTATTAATTGCGCTTAAATTTAAAGTATCATTGCCATTTGCAGGATCGCTCTGCCAATTTGCACCTGAATCAATAGATAAGCCATTTTGAAACCCAGCAGCTGAGAAAACAAAGGTATCATCATAATTTGAACCAACAAAAGTTCCAAATGCAGCATTGTTTCCAGAGCCAGAACCATCATCATAAGCGATAGTATCAGTTGTATTGTTAGCTTTATCAACGGTAGTATTGCTGTTAATATCTACATTAACTGTAATACCGCCTGTAATACCGCCGTCGTTTCTGGAATAATCTATAGTAGCATTAGAGTTGCCTGTGTAAACTGTATAATCAATATTGTTATTTGATTCATCAGTTTCACTCATAGAGTAGCTTACTACCTTAGCTCCGCCAATTACGCCTCTGAAGTTTTTATAAGTTAACCCATATGTAGGATTACTGCCGTTATTATCTAATACGCTTGAAACCCCAACATCTACCACCATATTATTAGCATTAGTAATTTGTGAAAGATCTAAAAAGGTTGTATTGTTAATATCAGCAATAAAGGTTACGCCGCCGGCACCGCCAAAAGGAGGAAGGCTTTCTAATACTAAAGAGCTGTCTTTTCCGCCTAAAATAACTGTATCCATTTGAAGGAATTTATAGTTAAGAACCACTCCGCCTAAAGTTCCATCATTAACTACAGTTAATTCGCCGGTAGATGTATAAACAAACTTTGTTTTTTCTATAGAGCTGCTCATGTTAGAAAAATCTACTAAATCGCCGTTAGCTCCGCTGCCGCCCATATCAATTACAATTTGAGTATTAGCAGTAGTGTCTGCAGACAGCTGAGTTGCCCCCATATATGTAAAGGTATCATCATAGTTTGTTAAATTATAGATTTCAAAATTCTTTAACTGATCGCTATAGTTAACATTATTATATATTTTGTTAACATTCATAACCTCTGCGCCGTTATTATCTAATCCAACGGAAAGAATCACGCCGCTAGTAAAATCACTGTTGGTATAGTTAGCAGTATCACGACCGCCGCCGCCATCAATTTTGGTTGATACTTCTCTGCTGAATGTTACTGTATCAGCTTGATTAGTTAAAGCAACTATATTCCAATTAAGAATACCGTTAACACTAGGAATTCCTCCTAATTTTCCATCGTTTGCAATATCAATAGTTAAAGCGCTGGTCATACTGGCAAAAGATAAAACATTATTTAACCCGCCGCCCATATCAATTGTTAAAGCACCTAAATTACTGGTATAGCCATTAAAATCACCATCGCCAATATCAAAAGTATCATCTTCATTAGATAAAACTATTTTTTCAATATCGTATAGTTTATCAGTAAAACTGTTTGAACCAGAGCCTTTTATTTCTATATAAATATCATTGCCGTTTCTTACAAGACCTGCTTGCAGACCGTCAATAGCTTGATCATAAAGTATTTCATCAATCCCGCTAGAAGTATTGCCGCCATAGAATACATGAGAGCCATTTAACCCAGAAGTTTTAATGCTTAATTGATAATTAGCAGTAGTTCCCGGTAAAACTCCAATGGTAGAGAATCCAGCAATTGTCATAAAATTAACACCGGTGCTGGTTGCAGCAAAAGAAAATATGGCAGTATCAGTTACATTATCAAGAAATAATTCTTGAAAAGAACCAGAGCCACCGCCCATTAATAGGAATGTAGCATCGCTGCTTGCTGATGTAAATTGCAATCTGTTTGCTGTAGTACCATAAACAGCATCATAATAGAAAGAAACCTTATTCGTGCCGCTTCCTAAAAACATATTTTGAAAGCCATTATAGTTTGCAGAAACAGGACCAGTAAGAGAGTTCCCTTGACTATCGCTGCCGCTATAGGTTAAAACAGAATTATAGGTTCCGTTTTGACCATATACCACTTCCATATTATAGCCAACAGTATCATTAGGAGAAAATGCTGCATTCAAAGTATTAGTATTGCTTGCACCAACGCCAACATTTATATCACCAGTAGCATTAGTAGCTTTATCTATAATTTTATCGTTAATAATTATGGTATTGTTGCCAGACCCAGCTTCAAATCCGTTAAAATTATAAAAAGTATCAACATTAGTGCCGGTAGCAGTTTCTTTTATAACTCTATTTGTAGTAAAATCTATAGTTAAATCAACACTAAGGCTTGAATAGTCTAATATATCTACCCCTGTGCCGCCATCAATAGTTATTGATGAGTTAGCATCGCCATGGAATCTATCATTACCATTAGTTAATTTGAAAGATTGAATAGATTGAGAATCAATTTTATAATTACTAAACTGACCGCTAGTATCATTAGTAATTACTACTAACCCTTGCGCATCTATATCAAAATCTGTAATGCCGCTGTTTTGATATTTTTCGTAAGAAACGGTATCGGCATCACCGCCGCCGCCTTTTATAGTTAGTTCTGGCAAGCTAGAGGCTCTAGCATCTAAGATGAACATATCGTTCCCTTGAGTTCCAATGATTGTATTAATATAACCATTAAAATAGTCAAATCTAAGACCTGAGCTTCCTTTTTCTACTTTTATTAAGCCGTTAGACTGCGTAAAAGTTACGGTAATAGCAGAGCTTGGCGCACCATTAGAGTAATCTAGCACTGCATTTCCAGAATTTGAATTGCCTGCACCTCCTTTGTAGGTCATGTCTCTGCCTTCACTTCCTTTAAAAGTGGCAGTGCCGTTTCCTGTGTATTCTATAGTGCTAAATGAAGTTATAGCATCAAGCTGATTTACACCATTTCTTGATACCCGACCAGTAGCAGCATCAAATTCTATATCTACATTGCCAGAAGCACCGCCTGTATATATAACGGTATCATTGCCGCCGCCGCCAATTAAAGAATAACCGCCAGTTGCATCGCTTTCAATAGTAACTTGGTCGTCATTTGGAGTAAATTGGAAAATTTCAAAGTTCATAAAATTAATATTAATTGATTGAGACGATCCAAAGCTAAACGAAGTTCCTGAATCAGAGAAATTCGCTACAATAGCAGTGCTGTCTGTAAAAGCAAAAACAACCCTGTCGTTGCCTGCGCCGCCATCAATAGTAATATTGTTTAGGTCTGGCGAGATGTTTGTTTTATTAATGGTTACAGTATCACCATAATCTGTGCCGTTAATTACAGAAACATTAGTAAATGTATCAAAAAAAGCTCCGGCTTTGTTAATTTGTCTATCTAATAGCATAATATTGATAGTAGCTGCTGACTGTGAATAATCCATAATAATATTGCTGCCGGCAGCTCCAGTAATACTATAGTTATTTCTGCCCTGACCATAGAATAAAGTATCAGCAGACGCCGCTAAAATGCTGTAGAAATTTTTAAAAATTACATCAGCCATAGCCCCAGTGTTATCTCTTCCTTGCACATAGGTTAAGTTTCCGTAGTCAGTGTTTAGTGAGTTTTTAGAAACCTGCTGTTTAGCAGCGTCAAAAATAACTTGATTTACCGCAGAGAAATCTAAAGTGTTTTTAAAACCATCTGTAGCATTATAATTAGCATAATCTAAATTGCCTGCACTGCTAAAAGCAGAAGAGAATGTAATGGTATTGTCAGAAGCGCCGAAATCAACTCTATTAACCCCGCCATATCCTTTAATAGTTGCGCTGCCTGAAAGGCTAGAAGATGTAACATCTCCGCTGATAATATCTAAATTTGCTCCAACAGAAATAACATTGCCGCTTACAAGATCTTTAAGATCTACAAGAACTCTGTCTCCAGCCTGACCGCCAAGCTCTATAGTTTTAGAAGAACCAGTAGATTGATTAAGATTAGCAATCAGCACTGTATCATCTCTAGTTGTGCCGTAGATTATACTAAAGCTATCATCGAAAGTATCGAAAATATTATCAGAATTATTTTTAGTAACCCTGCCGCCATTGTTAGTAGGAACAGTCTGATTATTCAAATAAAAATCACCCAGCTGAATTACTACTCCATCGCCGTTTGTATTTCTGTAATCTAAAGTATTGCCGCTGCCTGTTCCTGTAAAGTTTATGTTTTTATTAAGGCTGCCAATAACTGTATTGTTATTATTGGCAAAAATCATGGTAAAACCATCATAAGACTTATAAGATATAAGATAAACGCTGAAGTTATTTGAACCTCCTACAATAGTATCCATATCTGTAGCAAGCTCGCCTAAGGTTACAGTTAAAGACGCACTAAGTGCTTGGAAATCTAAAATACCTAGAGCAGTCACAGAAGTGCTGGCGGTAATAGCCAATCCGCTGAAATTGCTGCCATCTTCAAATATAACTTTAGATTCCCCGCTAGAAAGACGGATATTGTTAAAATCATAAAATGTTGGCAATACTCCAAAAGATCCATCAATTATAACACCGAATTTACCCGTGTTTTCAACAGTAACCTTAAGATCGTTGTTGATGTTTGCAAAGTTAATAGTATCATTGCCGCCGCCGCCGTAAATATCTTTAATTTTTGAAGTTTCCCAACCGCTGCTGATAGTTACCACATCATCAAACTGCGATAAAACTATTTCCTGAACATTGGTTAAATTATCAGTAGCTTTACGAGTATCGCTGCCGCTTTCGTAGTTTTTTTCAACCATAGCACCGCTAGCGTTTAAGCTAACAGTCATAATATTACCATTACTATTGCTAAGATTAGCATCATTTGCATACGAAACTGTATTATATCCTGTTCCGCCATCAATCGTCCATCTAGTTCTGCCTACAGCTGCCCCATAAGAACCAATTATATCAACAGTATCATCACCGCTGCCTAACAGCAAGGCTTCCATGTGTATTAAATGTAAATTTGTAGATCCTGAACTTAAGGCTAAATTTGAAATAACAACATCACCTTCAGTCTGTATTAAACTTGTTGTTGGATCATAAGTATTATAAGAACCTGCAGCGGAGCTATCTAAGATAATAGATAAATTTGATGTAAAAGAAGAAAGAACAACCCAGTCGGTATCTGATTTTGGATTAACATTAGGAGTGCCAGGACCATCTGGATTAATATCGTTGCCATAAAAATAATAATCCGCAAGCGGAGCTGTAACATAATTGCTAACATCAAAATCAACTTCAAAACGATCATCGCTTTGAGACCCTTTAACTCCCTCAACATTGATTAAATTATCAACCAATATATTAGTGCCAGAACCTTTAGTAACAGTATTTTTAGCAACAGACCAAGTTATAGAAGTAGAATAGCTTACAGTATCTTGACCCGCAGTTCCATCTATAGTATAGGCAAATGAAGAATCTAAGAAATAATAATTAGTGCCGCTGCCGCCAAGAATATGCTGAACATTTAATAAGGTATCTTGAACGCTTCCTTTTAGAACATTGCCAAAAGATCTATCACTTAGATGAAATACTACATCATCGCTTATATTAGAATAATCAGCAGTATCATTCCCTTCAACACCATTAAAATATATGCTCATACCGCTAGTGCCTGTGGCATCGAAATAATCATCACCTTTTGTTCCTACCACTCCTTCAATTTCATAAAAAATAGAAGTGCTAACTAATGCTCTAGTAGTATCAAAAAAGCCAACATTCATTTCATTGCCATTGAAACTTACTTCAATGTGGTTCACTACCGCAGTATCTAATGAAGTAAAATTTACAATATCGGTGCCGCCGCCGCCGTATATAGTTAAACCTTGCAAATCACTCATCTTAGTGCCTGAAGAGAAAATAAAGGTATCGTTAAAATCTGAACCAATAAAAGTTTGAAAGTTTTTAAAAAAATCAACAGTGCTGCTTGCCGCTCTCATAACTGAAGAGTTAATGCCGTTAAAATTAAAGGTTACACCATTTGGGCTGCCATTAACATCGATATATTTATTGACATTAGCATAAGATAAGGTATTTGAACCGCCGCCGCCATCTAAAGAAAATCCAGCTTTGTTGCCTTGATTGCTAGCATCCACCCAGCCAGCATCATCCATTGTGAAATAATCATCGCCTGCTGTTCCAATAATACGATAAATATTAACAGTGTCCTGCCCGCTAGCTGTTTGTGTCATTATACTAAAAGTATCAACACCGCTGCCGCCAGTTTTAGTAACTTTACCAAAACCAGAATTATCAAAAGTAACATTAACACCATTAGTTAAATCAAGATAGCTTAGTGTATCTCTGCCGCCGCCAGCGTTAAAATTATAGCTGCCATTTTCATCGGTAACAATAATAATATCATCACGGGCAGATAGTGCTAAATTATCAATATTAAAAGAACCCTTTAGTTCATCATGAAAAACATTATTTGCTAAAAGTTCAGCTTCAGTAAAAAATTTAGTAGTTTTATAAACAAAGAAACTTCCGCTAGAACCATCTAAAACAATAGTAACCGCCGCATTAGATTTTTCATAAGATACAATATCTCCTCCGCCTAAATCGCTATAAATATAATTATTAGTGAAAGAACCATAGAAAATATCATCGCCGCTGCTTGCTGCTATTTCGCTGAAATTTCTAATGGCGTTAGAACCTAATCCTGCCCCAGAGCCATCTTTTAAATCAACTCTGCCAATATTAGCATCAAAAACAATATAGCCGCTGCTTAAAGTTGAATAGTCAAGAACATTGTTGCCGCCCATACCGTCTAAAGTAATAGCTATATCTGTATCAGCAAAGCCCGATATAACATTGCCGTAGAATCTTTCATCGTTTTTAGAGCCTCTAACTACTTCAAAGCCATCAAAAGATACAATTACACCATTAGTACTATTAATTGTGCTAATGGTATTGCCGATTCTAACTTCAGCTCCAACAAAACCGTCATCAATAACTACAGTATCGGTATCTTTTCTAATATAATTACCGCTGCTGTCTTTCGGCAGTTCACCGCCATGAATTCTTAAATTTCCTAAGTCAACACTATCAGAAACTATTAAAGTATCATTAAACTGCGATAGATAAATATCTTGAAATCCTTTTATAAGATCTATACCTTGTGATTTTTTAATAAGAATATCATAATCATTAATTTGTGAAAAATTCTTGAAATCACTGCCGGCAAATCCTCTAAGAGCATCAGAATCAAACCCATAATAAGTAAATATTCCAGCTGAAGCAGTATTTGTATTAGCAAAAGGAGCTAAATCTGATTCATTAGCGCCAATTTTTGGAGGAACACGATTATCGTAATAAAGCTCATTATGACCAGTGCCGTCAGATTTAATTAAATCACTGCCTTGAGAACCCCAAACCTGATTATCACCGCTGCCGACATCAACATAATCATCACCGCCATAGGTAAAAATTCTATCATTACCTCCGCCTGAAACAATACGGTTATTACCGCCGCCGCCGACAATAATATCATTACCAGAACCAGTTTCAGCATCTACTGGATTCGGCACTGTAGATAACACAAAACCATTAGATTTATCTAAATGCGATTCTTGAGAAACTGGGTATAAAGATATTGGATTTGTAGCTGTAGCCGTTAAAAACTGCCCTGTGCTTGGATCTAAATATTTAATAGAATAACTTAAATCAAAATTATATATCTCGGTGTTGGCGGCAAAAGATAAAATAAACTGCATAGCCCCTAAAGGATTAATATCAGATATAGCATAAACTGTGCCTTCATCGGTAGATGATATATTGCTAAAAACTAACCCCGCACCAGGGTTTAAGTCTATAACACCCTCTAATCTTTTAGGAACCAAAATTTCAATATAGCTTGGAAAGGTTCCACGGGTATAGTTCATATTAAATATATAAGACATCTCAGGAGTGGAGTTATTCACAAAAACATCTTGAGACGACCCTCCTTGACGCACAGTATTAGCATATAGCTGTGAAAATTTATCATCAGTATAGTTAAAGCCGTTTTGGAATTGAAAAGTTAGGTAGTTCTGACCGTCAACTTGCTGCTGACCAATATTCGATAGCTGTGAACCATATAAAACAGTAACATCTAAATTTGGCAGATTCTTAGGAGTGGTATCACCAGGCATATAGTTAGATTTATCTAATGTGTATGGGTAGTTGCTTGTCCAAATTGTAGAAACGAAACTGCCGCGTCCTGTTGATACGCCTTGAGTTTCTACAGTTCCTGCACTATCAATTACATCAGAAGGAACGCCTTTTGTTAAAACATCTGAGTTTCCTTGTCCGCTTATTGGCATACCTGCGGTGTTATCTGCATCTTGGTCTGATGCCACTTGAATTAGTTTAGGTTCATTAGGAGAATATTCTACTTGAGTTTCGTTGGCTAGAATTAAAAGGGCTTCATTATAATTTAAAACGGAAGTTACGCTAAGGAATTCTTCTAAGGATAAAGTTCTGCCGTCTATAGTAACTAATTTTGGAGCATCATCGCCGAAGCCAATTGCCGCCATTGAAATTAAGGTTAAAGTAGAACCGTTGGCAAAAACAATATGAATATCGCCCTTGATTATTTCAACTTTAAGCGCTTTAGCGTCGTTAATATCAAAATTTAAAGCTACTTCATCACCAGGGCGGACATAAGCTATATCCCTTCTTCCACCTTGTGCAGGAGCAAACAAAGATACCTTATTTCCTGCATAGCTTACAACTTTTTCCTCATCCATAACCAAAATCCCTTAATTGAATCTATTTAATCTTATAAAGTAGGTATATATCAATTATTTTTAAAATACAAATATGAAGACTCATTTGTTGTTTGTTATTGCAAAAATAAGCAATAAAATTGCTTTTACTCTTCTTTCGCCTGTATATTGCTGATATTTTAAACATTTTTGCGAATCCACTTGCATTTACAACAATATCCCACTATTTTAATAAGGTATATAAACGGATTTTTTAATGTTATTTAAACTGCTTTTTGAATTCTATGCTTATTTCTGTATTTTGATATTTTTATTTGGCAGCATTTATAAAGTTACCGCTTCCGTTATTTATGCTCAGCGCCCATTAGACAACAATATTGCTAAATATATTAATATAGGTATTATCACCTTAGTGTTTTTGCATTTTGCTGTTTATTTTGCAGCAAGAGAAATTTTTTTATTAGCAGGCATATCCGGCAATTTGCAAAACAAAGCCAATATGATAAGCGGGCTGGTTATTACCATATTTTTAACCTGTTTAGTAATTGTTGTTGGTAGAAAATACTTTAAGAATCAGCTGTCTTTTAAGGGAGGCTTAGCAGAAAAATTAGTATCTTTTATAATTATTCTGCATATTTTTTTAGGATTCGCTGCTATTGGCGCAAGTGTTTCGTTGGAAGATAAGGCACTTAAGAACCTAAGTTTTTCTAAATATTTTACTGCCTTATTCAGCTTTAAAGAGAATCCATCAAAATACTTAGAAAATTTAAAATGGCTTACTTTATCGCATTTATTATTGGGATATTCCCTATTAGCAGTTTTACCCTTCACCAAATTAATTAATATAATTGTATATAAAATTAAGAAAATCTGCTTAGTAATTTTCAATATCCAAAAAACCATAGATAATAAATAATTTTTTAAGTTTTTCTTTAATATCCGCAAAATCCATAGCATCTTCAACAATCATAATATTCGGCAAGCTGCATTTGCTGGCTAGGCTGCGGTTCATAACAAAGATATTTGCGATTCTGCCATCATTAGGGATAGAATCTGCCGCATCAACCTCCATATTAATAAACCCCAAATCTTTAATTGCAGATTTAATATGATGAACTAATAGCATGCCATCTTCTTTTTTCTCACATACGGCTAGTATTTTCATGATAATCTCCTGTTATTTTAAAAATTTCCTTAATTAATATATTTATCTATAGTATTTAGCAATGTTTTATTATCATCATCTTGGGTAAGCTCCCAAATTAAAACACCGCCTAGATGTTTTGTTCTCATATATTTTAGTAATTCCTTAATACTTTTAGGATCGTGATAGGAAACAAAAATTCTATCTTTAGCATTATAAGCATAAGTGGCTTTTGTTTTTTTATCAAAAAATACTTTAAAATTGGAATTTTTTAAATAATTTTCTTTAATATATTTATAAGCGGCAGAATTTTTACCGGCATTCCCTTTAAACTCTTGATACAATCCCGTTTTAGTATTACCTTGCACTTCCCCAAGCGGACGCCCATAGAAAGCAATTCCTAAAATCAGCATATTAGGATTTATATTGCTTGCAAGAATGTAATTTAAACCATCATCAATTGACCAATTATTGTTATCTTTAAAAAGCGCTACATGCGAGCCTGTTTTTTCGGAAAAAGTTCCTGTTAAATTATAAGACATTACACCGAAGTAATCTACATTAAGTTCCATAGATTTAAAATCAACCCCCTTTAAAGAACCTGCTCCGACCCCTACTGCTACAGAAATTGTGTAATACTTGCCATGCTTTTGCTCTAGGATATTCAACTGATTGCGAATTTCCTCAATTAATAAAACAAAATTTTCACGGTCAGCAGGATTAGATTCTATCACACCGCCAGCTCCGCTCAGCGGAAATTCCCAATCAATATCCACGCCGTCAAAATTATATTTTTCTAAAAAATCTGCTGCACTTTTAGCAAAAATTTCACGGGACTGCTTTGCCGCAGCTGCTTGTGAAAAACCATCAACACCCCAGCCACCTATGGAAACCATCAATTGCAGATTCGGATTCTTCTGCCGCAATTCCTGCACTTTTTGGATATTCTCTAAAAAAGTATATTTTGCAGAATTTTTTCCAAATACCACTCTGCCTTCTTTAATTTCTAAAAAAGAATATTTAAGCGTAGTAAGTTTAGCGGTATCAATATCTGCCATTTCCCAATTAACCCAAGAAGGCAGATAACCAATCACTTGATATTTCGGGGTTGCATATAGAGAATTCATCAAATATACACCCGTAATTATAATAAAAAATATGTTTCTCATATCTTTTATTTAGCATATAATGGTGAATATATTATTAAATTTGGAGATTATAATGAAAGTAGGCATAGTTTTAGCAATGGAAGAGGAATTCAAGGCCGTTTCTACCTTAGCATTGCAAAAATTAATAAATGATGATTTTTACAAAATATATTTATCCAAATATAAAAATTTAGAAATTTTCGCGATTATCTCTAAAATCGGGAAAGCGGCAGCGGCAAGTGCTACTACCCATTTAATTAATCGGCATAATCCAGATTTTTTAATTAATTTAGGCTCAGCCGGTGGTGTTAATTCTGCCAATGTGGGCTCCATAATTCTATCACAATCAACAGGGTATCATGATGTTGACGCCACAGCTTTTGGCTATAAACTTGGACAAATGCCTCAGCAAATAGAATTTTTTACCTCACAGAATAATTCTATAAAATTTACAGATATGCTATTGCATATTAAAAAACAGCATGAAGTTTTAGACGGCTTTGTTATTACCGGCGATAGCTTTGTGGCAGACCGTGAGAAAGTAAATTTCATAAAAAATATTTATCCCAATACAATGGCTATAGAAATGGAAGCTGCTGCTTTCGCCCAAGTTTGCAACACATATAGTAAAGATTTTTTATTAGTTAAAAAAATATCCGATATGGCAGACAGTGAAGCTGGAAAATCTTTTAAAGAAGAAATTGCCAAAATGAGCGAGAATACTACTAATATTATGCAATCGGTTTTTGATTATTTAGATAATTTATAACCACACCTTTTATTTGTTATCCTCGCAACTTTGCATTTAAAGATTTTTCTAAAACAGCAATTATTTTATTAGATAAGCCTGCAATTTCTTCTTCCACGAAAGTTTTATCAGCTGCTTGCAGGGTTGTGGTAATTGCTATAGATTTTTTACCATCTTCAATATTACCGCCCTCATAAACATCAAAAACATCAACATTGGTAATAATTTTTTTATCAACAGATTTTACTAGGCGAATCATCTCGCCGGCAGTTATGTTTTTATCTACAATAAAGGCAAAATCTCTAATTACCGGCATAATTTCATTTAAAATTAAAGGAACTTTGGCAAATCCTTTATTTTTAGGTTCGGGCAGGCGGTTAAGAAATAATTCAAATGCCATTGCTGGAACTTTTATATTCATGCTTTCTAAAACCTTAGGATGAATTTCACCAAAATAACCAATTATATTTTTACCCATATTTATACTCGCACTTTTATATGGATGATAATAGGCTGGCAGGTTTTTTTGAATTATACTCATATTTTCAGGATTAAATTTTAAGCTGTCCAAAAGCGCAAAAAGAATTTCCTTAGTATTCCAAACATCATAATGTTTACGGGAATGCTGCCAATTAGCAATTGATGAATTTCCTATTAAAATTCCGCTTGCTGCAGTTTCTTGGGTTGAAGAATCTTGATAAATATTAGCAGATTCAAAAAGTCTTAAGTTTTCAAAACCCCTCTTAATATTTTCATTGGCAATTAGCAATAGGCTTGGAATTAAAGACTTCCGCATAACTGACAACTCTTCGGAAATTGGATTCTGCAAAGTAAGCTCACTAGTATTTATGCCAAATAAATCAGCCATGTAAGAAGAAATAAAAGACATGGATACAACTTCTTGCATACCAAGTTTTCCTAAAGTTTTTTTAGCGTTTATCTGCATTCCATAGTTATAATCAAAGGCTTTTGCTATATTTTTAGAATTACGATAAATATCCAACGCAGGCAGATTATCGGCACTGTAGAGTCTAATAATTTCAGCAGCTACCACGCTTTTATCATTAATATCATTGCGATTTGAAGGCGGAACAACCTCAAAAACATCGCCGCTTTTTAAGATATTAAATCTTAGTTTTTCTAAAATATTATTGATTTCGCTCGCGCTGAAATTAATCCCTGCAAGTTGATTAATATATTCTAAGCTAATAATCAGCTTTTTAGGTTCATATGGATATTCCGCAACTGTGAAATTTTCCACCTCTCCACCGCAGATTGCGGTAATTAAATGAATGGCATAATTAAAAGCATCATTCATTGATTCCCTGTCTATTTCCCTTTCATAACGATAAGAAGACTCTGTATTAATTCCCAGCTCCCGCTTAGCTAATGCAACCACCTTGCTTTCAAAATGCGCGCATTCCAAAAGAATATTGCTGGTTTTTTCATCAACTGCTGATGTCAGCGAGCCTTTAATTCCAGCAATTGCTTCTATCTTACCATTAATAGCAACCACAGGGCTAATGCTGCTTAATGTATATTCTTTCTCATCAAGAGCCATATACTTAACACCATCTTGAGAAAACTCAACTTTAATTTCTGTCTCCGCATTAATATCAACCTGCAATTTATTTAAGTCATAACAGTGCAGAGGCTGATTTAAGTCAAAGCATACAAAATTAGAAATATCTACCAAAGCTCCGCGGCTTTCTTGTCCTATTAAATGAAGTCTTTGTTTTAACCATTGAGGAGATTCCACAGTTTTAACCCCCATAATTTTCGTCGCCAAAAATTTTTGCGAAATATTTTCATCAAGTGAAAATTTAATTTGTGATTGCTCTCCCCAATTAATTTTATCAAATGATAACGGCTTTAATTTCCCAATTCCAAAACTGGCTAAATCTTTAGCAATCCCTCTAACTCCCAGCAAATCACTGCGATTAGGAGTTATGGAAACATCAATTACCACATCGTTCAACCCTAAAGCATGTGCTGAGGAATCACCGATAATACCATTGGCAAATTCTATAATACCATCATGATCGTCCGATAATCCCATTTCCCGTTCAGACAGCATCATGCCGTTGCTTTCTACATCTCTAATTTTTGCAGATTTTAATACGGTATCAATCCCCGGTATGTAAGATCCGCTTGGCGCATATACCACATAAATTCCTGCTCTGGCATTGAATGCACCGCAAACAATCTGCAACTCTCCATCTTTAGTATCTACACGGCAAACCTGAAGTTTATCAGCATTGGGGTGCTTTTCTGCAGATTTAATATAACCAATACTAAAATCTTTATATTTTTCTTGATAGTTAACCGTTTCTTCAACCTCAGCTCCCATTTTAACTAAGGTATCTAAAATTTCATCTAAAGAATTATCAAAATCTAAATGGTCTTTTAACCATGAAAGTGTAAACTTCATATTGTTCTCTATTTATAAATTAAAATGTTTTATGCAAAATATTACATGTATAATTAATCTAGCCCACCAAAAATACTTGGGGTTTTAATTGAGTTAATATTATAGTAATCTGCCCAACGCATATCTCCTTTATAAAAATCGCGTAAATCTTTAAACCCATATTTAAGCATCACGATTCTTTCAATTCCCATGCCAAAAGCCAACCCCGCATATTTGCTGCTATCTATACCACAATTTTCTAATACTTTTGGATGAACTATTCCCGAGCCTAAAATTTCTAAAAAATCTTCACCCTGTCCAATTACTAAAGAATCTCCGCTTCTATCGCATAGCATATCTACCTCATAAGATGGAGATGTAAAAGGAAAATACGATGGGCGAAAACGCATGGGAACATTTTCTACACCAAAAAAACTGCTGCAGAAATTTGCTAATATAGATTTCAAAAGCGGCACGCTGATATTCTCAATTTTATCTACATAAAGCCCTTCTACTTGATGGAACATAGGGGAATGCGTAGCATCGCTATCGTTTCTATAGGTGCGTCCGGGTGCAATAATTTTTATGGGATTCCCTTTATATAGGCTATCCTTTTGAGCCATCATAGTTCGTATTTGCGTATTAGAAGTATGGGTTCTTAATACTTTTCTATTGCCCTCGCTATCCGCGGCATTTAAGTAGAAAGTATCGTGATCTTGCCGCGCCGGATGGTGCAAAGGCACATTTAACGCCGTAAAATTATACCAATCTTCCTCAATTTCATTTGCTACTGCCACTTTAAACTCCATTGCTGCAAAAATGGCAATAATCTGCTCAATAGAATTAGAAATTGGATGAATCCCCCCCGCATGCAAACTATCAATAGGAAGAGTTAAATCTAGGCTCTCTCCTGCAATCTTTTCTTCAAGGGCTTTGGCTTTAAGCTCTTCTGTTTTTTGTAAAAAAACTTCTAACAAATTGGCTTTTTGCGAGTTTAAAAAAGCTCCTCTAGTTTTTTTCTCTTCCACTCCTAAACTTGCCATATCTTTTAAAGCTGAACTAAAATAACCGCTTTTAGAAAATAACAGAATATGAATTTCTTCTAAATCTTTTAAGTTTTCTGCCCCCGCAATTTTTTGCGGATATTCATCTAAGTTTATATTATCCACGCTTACACCTATATATTTTAATTACATAACCACTATAACACAGGCTTAGCTCTTTTTAAATTAAAATAATGTAAAGTCATGGCAAAAATAATTATTGCTGCTCCAATTATTTCGTAATTGCTAACATGGAATCCTATTAAAATACTGCCAACAATAGCTACTACTGGAATTAGGTTGTTAAACAGCATGGCATTAATGGGTCCCACTGTCTTTATTGCCTTAAACATTAGAAATATTGGAAATACCCCTGTAAAAATCGCCGCATAAATTAAATGCCATTTAACATTGTTTAAGTTTGCAAGGCTGGGCAAGTGTGCGTATCCTAGAGCAGTGCCAACTACAGCAAAAAGCAAATAAGCAATAACTCCGCCGATATTAGTAATTGCAGTGTATCGCATCACTGAAAAATCTTTAAATCTAGGAGCTAAAATAATCGGGAAAACGCTCATGGTAATTCCAAGAAATATTAATAAAAATCCTAAAGGTTTCCCATGCACTAGGAATGATAAATCGCCGTCGCTTGCCGCTAAGAATACCCCAATAAATGCTGTAATGATAATACCAAAAGTCAGCCAGCCGAATTTTTCTCTAAATAGCATAAAAGAAATTACAATAGCAATTAACGGTGCCATAGGCTGAAAAATTGCCGCAATTGTGCCATTAGAAAGACTCACTCCTATCCAGCCGATAACATTAAAACCAGCTAAACCAAAAGCACCGGCAGCGGCTACAAAAAACAAACGCGGCGTTGGTTTAAAAGCAATTTTACCTTCAACAAAATATAAAATTATTGATAGAATAATTACCGAGGGAGCATATCTAACAAGAGCAAAATATAAAGGGTTAATCTCATTAAAAATTGGATTAACCACGATAAATAAAATTCCCCAGATAGTAGCTGGAGCAACTAATAAAACTAAAAGTTTTAGGCGATTTAACATATCTTTCCTCTACAAAGCTGGATGGTTTCTTTTAACATTATAATAATGGATACCCATAGCCACAAAAATAATTGCCGTGCCGATAAGCTCATAATAGCTAACACCAAAGCCTATCAAAATGCTTCCTGAAATTGTTACCACTGGCACTAGATTGCTAACCAGCATCATATTTACAGCACCAATTATTTTAGCGCCCTTATACCATATAAGATTCGGTAGTGTCCCCGCTAAAATACCTGTATATAGCAATTCCCACTTAACATTTAAAATATTTTCCATACTTGGAAGCGGCGCAAATCCTAAACTATTTTCCACAAAGGCAAAAATCAGCAAAGCTACAACTCCGCTGCCATTGGTAACTACGGTAAATTTTAAAACCGAATAATCTTTAAAACGAGGACCAAATATTCCCGTAAACACCACCATAAAAGACCCAATAAATATTAAAAAGAATCCCATAGGCTCACCTTGTGTTAAAAAGGCAAGGTTACCCTCGCTTGCTGCAAAAAACACACCAAAAAAAGCTATAATGATAGTTATAAAAGTTAGGGCATTAAATTTTTGACGAAACAGAATAAAAGAAACAATAATTGCAAAAAGCGGCTGAATAGGTTGAAATATGGCACCCATAACTCCGCTGGATAGTTTTATGCCTATCCACACTATCACATTAAAGCCTATCATGGCAAAAGCACCAATAAGCATTACAAAAAGGAACCGTTTATCTACCCTAAAAGCAGTGCGCCCTTCTACAAAAAATAAAATTATAAGAGCTACCATTGTTGAGGGAAGAAATCTAACAATGGCAAAATAAATCGGACTAACCTCTTGGAAAATCGGCGTTGCCATTATAAATAAAATTCCCCAAATTATAGACGGCAAACAGACTATAATTAAAGTTTGAATATGATTCATATTTATTTTTCCCTAGAATTATAATATACTTAAAAGAAAATTTAATAGTTTGAGTTTTATATGGTGTGTATGGAATGCTCAGTGTATAAATAATACATAATCAGTTTAACAACATAGGAAGCCAAAATATTAAATTTTGTATATTAACAAAAATAACACAGTATTATAATACCTTGAGAATAAAATGCAACTTGTAATTCCTGAAAATCTTAAACCTATTTATGTTAGAGCCAAACGCCGAGGCTTAATTGAACTAGATATTCTACTGGGCTATGTAGCAGATAAATATCTGCTGTCTATGAGTGCGGAACAGGTTGAGCGCTTTAAAATTCTATTGCAGCAGGAAGACAGCAATATTTTTAAATGGATTATGGGCAAAGAACCAATCCCTGCCGAATTAGACAACGATATTTGGAAAATGGTAAAGTCTTTTGACAAAGATAGTTTAATCTTTTAAATTAATTTTTTTAATAACTACCTCCATTGTCATGCCGTGCTACGATACGGCATCCATAGAGGATTATACAAAAAATAAACATACAGTCTTGATATTCTACAAATTGATGCCGTGTCGTAGCACGGCATGATGATATTTTAACAAAGGAGTAATAACTATGGTAAACAAAATAAAAGCCTATGCCGCCTTAGAAGAAAAAGGCAAATTAGTTCCTTGGGAATTTGAACAGCGTCCAATGCGCGACAACGATGTAATTATGGATATTCTATATGCTGGCATTTGCCATAGCGATATTCATAATGTTAACGGTGATTGGGGCAAGGGACATTTCCCAATGGTTCCCGGTCATGAAATTGTCGGCAGAATTATTAAAGTTGGTTCAAAAGTTTCTAAACTCAAGGTTGGCGACCTTGCTGCCATTGGTTGTATGGTAGATTCATGCCAGCGTTGCAATCCTTGCAAACATGACTTAGAGCAATATTGTGAAAACGGATCTACACTAACTTATCACGGAATTGATAGAATTGACGGTTCAACCACCTACGGCGGTTATTCACAGCAAATTATCGCCCGCGAGGAATTTGTGTTAAGCGTTCCTGCAAACTTAGATTTAAAAGCCGTTGCTCCAATATTATGTGCAGGAATTACCACATGGTCGCCTCTTAAGCATTGGAATGTTAAACCGGGCGATAATGTGGCAGTAATTGGTTTAGGCGGTTTAGGACACATGGCAATTAAACTTGCTGCCGCTTTGGGAGCAAATGTAAGCCTCTTCAGCCGTTCACCAAATAAAGAGGCAGATGCTAAGGCTTTGGGAGCAAAAGAGGTTATAATATCTACCGATGAAGTGCAAATGAAAGCTGCAAAAGGCAAATTCAGTTTAATTATTGATACCGTTCCTTATAAACATGATCTTCGCCCTTATGTAAATACTTTAGGCATTGATGGAACTTTAGTTATTGTAGGATATTTAGGCGATACTAATGAGATTCTAAACACCGTGCCAATGATTATGGGCAGAAAATCTATAGCCGGCTCAGTAATCGGCGGCATTAAAGAAACTCAAGAACTACTAGATTTTTGCGGTAAGCATAATATTGTAAGTGAGGTGGAAATGATTAATATCCAAGATATTAATACCGCCTATGAAAGAATGCTTAAAAGTGATGTGAAATATCGTTTTGTAATTGATATTAATTCGTTGAAGTAATAGTGCATAATCATTTATAGGGTTTGATGTTGTCATACACTGAACCCTATTTTTTGTTTATTTTAATACTACCTAAAACATACGGCATAGCCCACCATAGTTTTGGTTTATAAATAAATTTTTTTATAGTTTTTAATTTCAGTAAAAAAATATCTAAAGAAGATAGTTGTAAATACGACTTTTGTAAATTATCAAAATATTCTTTTGCATAAATAGATCTTAGCATTTTAGCATAGGTTTTTGAAGCTATATAATGAACTATAGCTGCCTCTTTATGTTCATTTAAAACCTTATTATATTCTTCTTTCCTAATTTTATCATAAAAAACATGAACAAAATGCTCGTTAGGCAATAAAGGGGCAATGCTATCTAAAAATACTTTCGAAAAAATATCTTGCTCTGCATATACCAGCCCATCTTTATGCTTAAAAAAAACCTCTATTAATTCTTTATCTTTATTATCCTGTAAAATTTTTGATATATTAAATAAAATTACGCCAGCATTCATATAATATTTAGCATCACTGTCATAAAAATAATCTGGTAATCCTAGCACTTTACTATAGAATTCTCTCACAGAATATTTTTTTCCTTTGCTTATAAAATACTTTAAGTGGTAGGGTAACTTTCTTTTTGCTGCTGCAATATAATAATTGCCTATATTTTTATTATATAATTCTGATAAGTCTTTTTGCACAATAATATCAGCATCTAAAAGCAATATTTTTGCTGAATCATTAAATATTTGCGGAATTAATAGTTTATATAAAATGGTGCTATTAAAATTTGTTTTGTGAGGAACTTTACTTAAAATTAAATCTTTTGCTTGCTCTGCCACATTAATAAAGTTAATACGGACACTATCTGTCTGTAATTTAAGGATATTGTCTTTATGATAATTGTTGATACCAGTTTCTAATATAAAAATTGCAATAGAAGTGTTTTTATTTTTACTATTTATAATAGATATTATTGAGGGAACTAAATATGGTACATAATTTTCATCGCAGCAAAACGCTACATTTATATTGTTATTCACTTGTATATTACTAATATAGTATATATTTTTATAATTTCATACTGATAGGATATAATCTATCATTAATTTTGTTAAATATCTACTTTATAATATTATAATAAATTGACTTGACAATTTTATACATTTAAAGTATAATAATGCTGTATTAAAACAAACAAAGGATATAATTATGGCAACAAAAACTTTATACAATAATGAAATAGCCCGCAATAGCGATAACTTAGATATTATAGCTACCAATGGTGAAGGGAACGATTGAAGAATCCCAAGAGATACTTTCTTTGTAGATATTTACAATAAACTGATAAAACCCTTAATTGTAAGCCAGATAGGAAAAATACAGATAGATACTAACTTTCAAACCCAATGTCTTAAAACTTATAACGATGGCGTTTATGATTATATTTTATGCGATGGCACAACGGGATATAAACTTGATGATTATCCATTATTAAAAGATAAAATTGCTACTTATACCAATGAAGATGGTAATGTGTTATTTAATGCTCCTAATGCTTTGGACAGAACTTTTAGGCAAATTAATCCTACTGAAAATATATTAATGCTGCAGGAAGATGATATTAAATCGCATAATCATATGCAAGGTGCACATTCTCATAGCTTACCTAATATAGAAGTTAGTTTTCCTGCATATTTACAAAGAAAAGATTACTGAGGGTGAGGCGTTGTTAATGTTATTAGAAATTTAATAGAAGATGCTTGAACTGAGGGAAGAGAGGCTAATCGTGGAGCTGGTATGTATGAACATACTATCCGAACACACAACGCAGGCTTGCAAAATACCAACTCTAGCGGAAATGTAAATACAAACTCAACCGGCGGAGATAGCACCCGCATGAAGAACTTCGGTGTTAATATGTATTTAATCGCTGGGATAGTTAATTTAACAGACCTAAATACCAGCATTACCCATAGTAGAAGTATAAGAATGTAATAAGATAAGTTTTTATAATATAAATAAAAAACCCCCTAACAGGGAAGCTAGGGGTTAAAATATAGTAAGTAGGGGGAAGGAAGTTAGAAGGCGGGAGGGAGGGAATAAATGTATGTGATTATTAAGTGCGAG
>WRAU01000003.1 GCA_009780035.1 Alphaproteobacteria bacterium | reverse complement strand
TTTCCCATTTCTTTACTCCTTTCTTACAAATACCCTCTCTATTATAACATTGCACTAAATAGTTGTAAATCTATTTATTATTGCATATTTTCAATATATTGGCCTTCTTACCGGAATTTATTTGATAATTAGAAGATTTATCTTATTTTACTGATTGCTGTTCATAAGAATAAATTATAGGAAGCAATTTATCGTGCTGGATAATTTCATCAAATCTTTCCAGGGTTGAGTTTGATTCTAAAATAACGAATTTTGCCTTATTTTCACTTAAAAAATATTTTTGAAAATTATGCCAAATAAGGTCGCGGTCGGATACGCTCATTCTATCTTCTAGGATTTCAAAATCTTTAAAAGGAGGCAGAAAAACATGATGCACATTCTGCAGAATTTCTTGCGATTTACTTTGCATATCTGCTAATACATCAGCATATTTAGGCATTTCATTGGGGTGCTTTTTTAAGAAATAATCGGTATAAACAAAAGTATCTACACAAGACCTATCGGTAATTACTAAACGGTTGTCGTTATTGCGATTTAAGTAATATTTAAGAATTTCATAGCCTAAATAAAACGCCTTTTGCTGCGAAAACATAACTTCATCAAAATCGTGCGCTTTACCGTTAAGGGCAAAACCAATGTTAAATAAACCGCTGTTTATTTCTTTAAAAAATTTAATTTTTGTAGAATCTACCTCAAACTTATCAACTATTAAGTTAATTAAAGAAGTTTTACCTACACCATGAGAACCACTGATAGAAATTATTTTACACACTGAAACACACCAAATGAATTATAGCTATATAGTATAATGATTTAGCATCTATTTCAACTGATAGATTTTTATTATGGTTTTTCCCATGATTTTGGCTTGATTCAACTTAAGATTATTTATTTTTAGATCTTTAGAAGACTCTACCACAAAAATGCAATCTTCTTGTAGAATCTTACATTGCAATAATAAATTCAGCGAATCTTCTACAAGAGTAGATTCGTATGGGGGATCTAAAAATACTAGGGAAATTTTTTTTATGAGCTGTTCTTCTTGGAAAATAGCAATTTTAGATAAATTTATATGCAGCGAATCGCCGGTAATAAACTCTGCAAAGCCATCAAAATTCATAGAATTTACAAATTTTTTAATGCCGATAATTGCCTGAGGATTTTTATCTGCAAAAATTACTCCTGCTGAACCGCGCGACAGGCATTCTATGCCTAAACTTCCAGAACCCGCAAATAAATCTAACACTATACCCTTAAGATTATTGGCATACGAGTGCTGCAGAATATTAAACATGGTTTCTTTAACCCTATCGGTTGTTGGTCTTATAGCTGGATTATTATCTAAGGGAATTTTTTTTCCCCGATATTTTCCGGAAATTATCCTGCCATTTCTTGCATTCATGTTAATTAATACCTAATTTATGAAAGTCTTCTTTCGGCAATATTCTGCTAAGTGAAGATAATCCTACCTCAACTAAATCTCCTTCATTAAGTCCGTCTATAGTAAAACTGGCAAAAGATGTTCTAATAAGCCGGTTGACCTGCAATCCTAAATATTCGCAAATAATGCGAATCTCACGATTCTTGCCTTCTTTAAGCACAAACTCCAGCCAAATATTATCACCCTTCCTTCTTAAAATATTCGCTATAATCGGCTGATAGTAAATGCCGTCTATACTAATACCCAGCGCCAATTCATCTAACTGTTTTTGAGTAATTTTTCCATAAACCCTAACTTTATAGGTTCGTTTCAAACCTAATTTTGGAGCAGAAAGAAGATTCGCCAATTCGCCATTATTGGTTAAAAGCAGCAGCCCTTCGGATGTTAAATCTAGCCGACCTACATAAATCAATCTTGGCAGCTCTGCCGGCAAATAATCAAAAATAGTTTCCCTGCCTTTTTCATCTTTATGCGAGCATACCAACCCATTAGGTTTATAGTATAAAAAAAGCCGTGTTTGATTAGAAGCAGCCAAAGGAACATCGTCAATAGTAATTTTATCGTTTACACTTACTAAGGTTGCAGGAGTTTCTATAAGAATGCCGTTGACCTTAACCTTTTTAGCGGCAATTAGCTTTTCGGCATCACGGCGAGAGCAGTATCCTAAGTGGGCGATTCTTTTTGCGATTCTTTCTTGGCTTTCTTTATTAAATTCATTTATATTTTTATTAGACATGAGTTTCCTCTACTTAATAAATTTTGCATAGCTTGAGATTTATACTAGAATATTTTGCTCGTGGTATATAACTAAAACATGATAGCAAAATTTTCGCAGTGGAAAACCAGATATGCAAAATATTTAACCTAAGAATAATAACCTTTTTTTATACGATATGAAACTGTTTAATAACAAATATATGGAATTAGCAATATTAGAGGCGGAAAAATGTTTAAAAGAGACGCTTTATAATCAAATTCCGCATGAAGTTCCTGTAGGATGCGTAATTGTTAATAATTTAACTGGCGAAATTTTAGCTATTACAAGAAATCAAATGATAAGCCTTTGCGACCCTACTGCCCACGCAGAAATTTTAGCTATCCGTGAAGCCTGTAAAAAAATTAATAATTATCGGCTGGATAATACATCTATATTTATAACATTAGAACCTTGTGATATGTGCATAGAGGCTATTCGGCTGGCAAGAATAGAGAATGTTTATTTTGGAGCTTATTCTAATAAGACTGGAACATCTCATAATATTAATGCTATCGGCGGCTTTTATGAAAAAGAGTGCCGAGAGATTCTTAATATTTTTTTTCAAAAAAAGCGAGATAAATAATAATTGCCAGTAATTATTAATGCTAACTATCGGTAAGCTGTTTTATAAAACTATCTAATGTTTCATGTGAAACATTTCCTGCAGCTTAGTTATATATCTTAAAACTGCAGGACGGCTTTTAATATTCCAATAGAATTACCCTGCAGCTTCTATTAATTCAAATTCTTCTATATATTCATCAAACTCATAAATTGGCAATCCCATTTCTTTTGCCATTTTATACACAGACTTAAATATACTTGAACGATTCCAGCCACGCAGCAAAAATAAAGCATCACTTGCTAATACTGCATCCATACATCTTCTTATAAGTCTTTCTTGATTCTCTTTACTAATAGGAACACCTAAATCAAGCGGGCTAGTTGCTTTCCAACTACTATTATAATTTTGCAGAACTTCTTCAGCTTTAGCAAAATCTTCCACTGCATTAATGTTTCCAATAATGGGACCACAAACAAAAACTTTATAACTTGCCATTTTTTATTCCTTAATAAATGTATAAATTAATAAAATTATTAATGTTTCACATGAAACATTTTTTAAAAATTAAAGATGAGCCTTTAATAATTCCTTTAATTCTTCTAAGTTAGAATACTTAATTTTAATTTCGCCGGAATTGCTATCCTTAGGATTCAGCTTAATGCTAATGCCGCCAAACTGCCGTAGAACTTTATTTTGCCATTCAATTAATTCTGCGCTTAGCTTGGCAAATTTTTCTTTTTCTTGCTCGAACTTTACACTATTATCTTTGACCATTTTTTCTACTTTGCGAACATTAAGATTATGTTCTACAATATTTTGCGCCATTTCACTAGGATTTTCTGTATTTACCAGCATTTTAGCATGACCGGCAGAAATTTTACCCTCTTTTATTAATTGTAAAATATCTTGCGGCAAATTTAAGATTCTTAAAAAGTTAGTAATATAGCTTCTTGATTTTCCTATGGCTTTAGCAACATCTTCATGGGTATAATGAAATTCATCACAAAGATTCTTATAGGCAGTTGCCTCTTCCAGCACATCTAAATCTTTGCGGTGAAGATTCTCAATTAAGCCAATCTCCATTACCTCTTTATCATTAGCATCTAAAACTATTGCGGAAATTTGAGTTAATCCTGCTAGCCTGCTAGCGCGGCATCTCCTTTCTCCAGCGATAATTTCATATTTACTTTCATTAACTTTTCTTAGAAGAATCGGCTGAATCACCCCTTTTTCTTTAATAGAATCAGCAAGCGTCTGTAAATCTTCCTGGTTGAAAGTTTTTCTTGCCTGATAAGGTGAAGGAACGCATTTATCTAAATCTATTTTAACTACATGAAATTCAGCCGGAATATTTATTTCACGAGGATTCGCATCGCCTAGCAAAGCAGAAATTCCCTTGCCTAAAGATGGTGCTTTTTTAATTTTAGCACTTAATGAATTTATATCAAACTCTTCTGCAACTGGAGATGTGTTTGTTTTTAAATGATTTTTTAGCTGTGCCATTTCTTGCAGTTCTTTTTGTCTTTTTTCCCAAATATCATCATTGTTATTTGTCATCTTTACACCTTTTGTTTTTCTTGTAATATTACCTCAGACGCTAAATCTATGTATGCTCTTGAACCTACACAATTGGGATCATAAACTAAAACCGGGTAGCCATGCGAAGGAGCTTCAGATACCTTGACATTTCTTGGAATTACCGTAGTATAAACCAGTTTACCGTAGTATTTTCTAACATCGTCATTAATCATTTTAGATAGATTATTTCTTGAATCATACATGGTTAAAACAATCCCGCGAATCTTTAAATTAGGATTTATAGCAACATTGATAGTATCAATAGTTTTAACCAAATGGCTTAATCCTTCTAAGGCAAAATACTCACATTGCAAAGGGATCAGCACCTCCTGCGCGGCTGCCAAAGCGTTGACAGTTAGCAAACCTAAAGATGGCGGACAATCTATTAGAATATAATCAAACTTTTGCTCGGCATCTTTAAGGACATTTTTTAAAAAGAATTCTTTTTTTTCGACATTAGCTAATTCTACTTCGGCACCAGATAAATCCATAGTTGCCGGAATTATGCTTAAATTGGGGATTGGCGTGCTAATAGCTACTTTCTCTAAATTTTCTTGTCCTAAAATAAAATGATAGCTTGTTAAATTAAAAGAATCTCTATAGATTCCTAAGCCGCTGGTAGAATTGCTCTGTGGATCTAAATCTACAATTAAAACCTTTCTTTTCATAGCACACAAGGCTGTTGCAAGATTCATAGTAGTAGTAGTTTTACCAACCCCGCCCTTTTGATTAACAATGGCGATAATTTTTGAGTTCGTTTGCTCTGTCATAATATCTCTTATAGGTTAAATTGTTTCATGTGAAACATTGAATTATCTCTATAGAAATATATATAACTAATTTAATAATTAATCAATCAGTTATTTTTAATTTTATAATTTTTGGAGAAATGTTTCATGTGAAACATTGTTTCTTTCAGCCTAAATTAAGAGATAAACTAATGATTAATTCAAAATATTTTCAATAATAATAATTCTGCCTTCATTATTAATAAGGCTGGGCTTAACAGAAATTTTTAAATTAGATTCTTGGTTTTTAACTTTTAAATCTGTAATTTCTTGCATGTAGCTTTTACCCTTAAGAAAAACACCAATGCTATTGTGCTTTCCAAGCAGCTTAGCAGAATCTATTAAACTATCTAATTTAGTTAATCCTCTTGAGGTTATAATATCTGCCTTAATGTTTTGGGTGGTAAAATCCTTGATTCTCTTATTAATAATAATTACATTATCTAGTTCTAACACTCTAACTACCTCTGCTAAAAATGATGTTTTTTTAGAATTAGATTCTATAAGATAATATTTATTTTTAATATCTGCAATGGCTAAAACTAAACCCGGAAAACCTGCTCCGCTGCCTAAATCAAAGATACTAAGCGGCTTGTTTTGCCAATTATACGATTCTTCTATTAATTTAATTTCTTTTATCAACTGCAGAGAATCCAAAAAATGCCTCTGCCATGCCTCTGCAATAGTGTCATTTGATATTAAATTAAGCGACTTCTGCCAAAATAGTAATATCTCTAAATATTTTTCTAACTTTTTATGGGTAGAATCATCCACATCTAAATTAAGAACATCTATATACATTAAAACTTTCCTTGTTGCTGCAACTGACAGAATGACACCCCTGCATTGTTGTGTAGAATGTTTCATGTGAAACATTTAACTTTGAATTGTCAGAAAAATGCAATCATAAAATTGTAGCATTCTACAAATGGATACCTGTTTTTGCAGGTATGACAGTTAATTTTTCTGCTTTTTAATATATGCTAACAGGGCGATGGCAGAAGATGGGGTTGCACCGCGAACTCTTAAGGCAGCACCGATGGTAGCAGGTTTTATGCGATTGAATTTTTCTACAAGTTCTCCAGAAAGTCCATCAACGGCAGAATAATCAATATCTTCTGGAATAGTTAAATTTTCTTCTTTTTTAAACTGCAATATTTCTTCTTCTTGTTTTTTTAGGTAATGATAGTATTTACAGTCAGTATTGATAATTTCCATAATATCTTTAGGAATATCTTGCAACTCCGCCCATATATTTGCTAAATGTTTAAAATCAACAGTATTAAATGATAAAATCTCTAGGGCATTGCGTTTAATACCATCTTGATTCATATGAATGCCTGCTTTAATCAAATTATTCGGGCTTGCCACAAGCCCAGCCATTATTTCTTTATATTTATTAATTAAATCCATTTTAGCTTGAAATTTATTATAACGATATGGACTGACACAACCTATATCAAAGCCTTTAGCAGTTAATCTTCTATCGGCATTATCTGCCCGCAGCAGCATACGATATTCAGCTCTACTGCTAAACATGCGATAAGGCTCACTGACTCCTTGATGAATTAAATCATCTATCATTACACCAATATAAGATTCCTCTCTACCTAACACAAATTTTTTCAGCATGCCATCGGCGTTTTTAACTTCTAAAGCCTTTAGGGCTGCATTTACACCTGCTACTAAACCCTGCCCTGCTGCTTCTTCATATCCTGTTGTGCCGTTAATTTGCCCCGCTAAAAACAATCCACCCACTCTATGAGTTTCTAAGGTATTAAATAATTCTTGCGGATTAACATAGTCGTATTCTATAGCATAGCCAAAACGCAGAATTTCTACATTTTCTAAGCCTTTCATAGATCTAATAAATGCAGTCTGCACATCGCTTGGCAAAGATGTTGATATGCCGTTAGGATACACGGTATCATCATCTAGCCCTTCGGGTTCTAAAAATATTTGATGAGATAACTTATCGGCAAAGCGCACTACTTTATCTTCAATTGAAGGGCAATAACGAGGTCCTACTCCTGTGATATTTCCGCTATACATGGCAGATTTTTTAATGTTATCACGAATAATTTGATGGGTTTTTTCATTAGTTTCGGTAATATAGCAAGAAATTTGCGGAACTTCTATTTTATTGTTTAAAAATGAAAAAGGCTTAGGCTCAATATCGGCATCTTGCTTTTGTAAAACACTCCAATTGATAGTTTTGCCATTTAAACGGGCAGGAGTTCCTGTTTTTAACCGCGCAACTTCAAACCCGACATTCCTTAAAAATTTAGACAAACCTAAAGATGGTTCTGCACCGTATCTGCCGCCGCCATAGTTGGTAGTGCCGATATGAATAACACCATCTAAGAAAGTTCCGGTAGTAAGCACTACAGATTTCGCAGAAATTTTTTCACCGTTAACTAAAACAACCGCTGCAACTGCACCATTATTAAGAATAATATCTTTTACGCTTCCTGCAAGGATATCCAAATTTGGATAATTCTGCAATGTTTCATGTGAAACATTTTTATAAAGTTTTCTATCTGCCTGTGAGCGAGGACCTTGAACCGCTGCACCTTTAGAAGCATTAAGCACACGGAATTGAATGCCGGATTTATCTATAATTTTACCCATTAAGCCGTCAAGAGCATCAATTTCACGCACAATATGCCCTTTGCCTAATCCGCCAATTGCTGGATTACAAGACATTTGCCCTATATCATCTAGGGATAGGGTAATAAGAAGAGTTTTAGCGCCTATGCGGGCTGCTGCACTGCTAGCCTCCACGCCGGCATGTCCGCCACCAACCACAATAACATCATAAAGAGCAGGCATTTAGCGGCTCGAATATCTTTTATTTTTAGACTTAAGAGGTGCTCTATACTTTGAAGGCTTTGCCGATTGAGATGAAGGTCTAAAAAAGTAATCTACCTTAGCATTAAAAGCGTAATTCTTTAAGCCAAGATAAGTTAGAACAACAACTATTATTAAACAGATAAATGATGATGTTTTTAAATTAATTCCTAAAAATCCGCTTAAAAAAGATACAAACAAGGCATTAATAAAAAAAGCTCCTAGAAAAACTGCAACCGTTTTAAGATACTCTGGCAACGGCGAGGTTTTTGTATTAAAAACAAACAGCCTCATAGTGCAATAAGAAAAACTGGTTATAATAAGAAAATTAAAAATTACAGCGAAATAATAATAATTTCTAAAATACATTCCAAAAAACAAACTTACATAAAATAAGTAAGCTAGTAAAGAGTTAATTAGGGTAATAAGAGTATATCTTATTAGCAGTGGGATTTTAAAATATGTGTTAATGAAGTTATTCATTGTATCCTCTAGTTTTGGCTATAAGGGTATATTATACTATTAATTAGATATAAATAAAAATTTATTTTACCTATTGATTATCTACTCAAATTTTTCATGAATTATATAAAGGGGTCTAGCTTTAGTTTCAGTATATATTCTGGCTATTATTGCCTATCATTTGTGATTGCTTTTCCTAAGATTCTGCTAGTGCTTTTAGTAAACACACATAATCGTATTAAACTATATGTTATGCAATATAGACATTTAGAAAAGCAAATGGTAGAATAAAGTAAAAATTAGTATAAGAGCAATTATCATGATATATTTATTTGATGTGGATGGAACTTTAACACCTCCAAGACAGCCAATGAGAGATTCTTTCGCCGAAAAATTCTCTATTTTCTTACAGAATAATATATGCTACGTAGTTTCTGGATCTGACATAAAAAAACTTAAAGAACAGCTGCCGCAGAACATTTTAGAGGGGTTTAAGGGGACTTTCTGCTCTATGGGTAATGAATTTTTTATTGGAGAAAACTGCATCTATTCTAACATCATAGAACTAGATAATAATCTTTTAGCTGATTTAGAGAATTTTAGAAGCATTACTAAATATCCTCATAAACTGTTTCCAAATTATATAGAAAAAAGGGTAGGAATGGTTAATTTCTCAGCGTTAGGCAGAGATTGCTCGGCAGAGGATAGAGATAAATATTATGAATGGGATTTAGCAAATAAAGAAAGAGAAAGCATTAAAGATTATTTAAGCAATAAATACCCAGCATATGATATATCAGTAGGCGGGCAGATTAGCATAGACATAACTCTTAAAGGTAAGGGGAAAGAACAGGCGGTCAAATACCTGCGAGATAACTATTATCCAAAAGAAAAAATTGTGTTCTGCGGCGATAAAATAAATGAAGGCGGCAATGATTATTTTATTGCCAAATACTGCCTAGAAAACGATACTAATGCTATAGTGATAGAAGTCAAAACGCCAGAACAGCTTTTAGAGGATTTGTATAAAAAATAAAATTCTTAAGAATTTTATTTTTCTTTGTTTTCTAATAAACTTTTAATAAACTCTGACTCTAAATCCATGTGATGCCATGATATAGGACGATTAGATGCGTTTTTTTCAAAATAGTTTGGTTTAAATAATTTTTTTGGATCTTGAAACCCATATAAAGAGGGTTTAAATCCTAATTTAATTAAGAGATATGATAAATATGTTCCGGTTGTTGTCCAATGCTGAATTTGCTTTAAAACTTCATTATGAAAACTAATAGGGTAAAAAATAATTTTAGTATTAGATTCCGTTAAATACTTATAAATATTATGAATTTTTTCATCTGATAATTGATATGTATTATGTATAAAAATTAAAACAGCATCATAGTCTTTTATTTCTCTATCCTTTGTCTCCCAATCTCCATTGTATGCCCATATACTAGTTTTAGTGCCAGTAAATTCCTCATAACCTTTTATTTGATAATTATTGAAGCGAATAACTACATCATGAGAATCTATTTCTTTTCCTGTCTTATTATCAAAAATGTCCCTAGAATTTCCTACTATAGCAATACTTTTATCATGTAAAATCCCTTTTATTATATTGCTGTTATTATCTTTATTTATTGCATGCATAATACTTGCAGATTGCTGAATTAGTTCAGTGGAATACCCATTTTGCAAAGCAAAATCAGCAAAAGGAAGATAATTATGAACTTTTTCAATTCCATAAACCTCTATGAATTTATTTAGGAATTCTTTAGCTTCTTGTTCTCTACCAGATACTTTTAAAGATAGTATATAAAATTTCCATGTATCAGAAAAATCATTATTATAACAGTCTGGACATTCTTTAAATTTGTCTCCTATATTAATTATTTCTTGGGCATCATATAACATCATATACATAAAATTAATAGCTTGATTATACTTGTAAGCTGTATTTTCTAAACCTAAAGCTGTTGCAAAAAGAAGAATAGACTTTATATTATCAAGGTTAGAGTTTACAAAGGTTTTAGAAAAATTACATTGCCAAAGAGTGTTAGCATAATCGTTTAAAATATTTCGTATAAAATTATGCAAAATTGATAAATTAATACTCTCATCTTTCTTTAACTCCTCTCTAAGAGAGAGTATTTTAAGATTCAAATTTAGAAGATCTTTAACATGTAAACTCTTGGATCCTTCTTTAGATGAAAGATTAAAATTAATTAGATTAGGCAAATTATGGATAGAATTTTGTGTTTCTAAAATAGATTTATTATAAATTTTTTTAAATTTTATAGATCGCAACCTTAAATTAAACAATAAAATTATGGCAATAATCAATAAAACCACTATTAAAAATTCAATATAAAACATTTTTTCTCTATTTGTTAATAAAATTATTATTCTAATATGTATTTAGAATACACAATAATAAAACTTACATACACTAAATTATTTATAATTTTTATCCTTTAATCCTAGATGTATTGTTTTGGCTTGCGGAATATTGCCATTATAATACCTATCACAGACCTCTATAATACTATGGCTATCTGCAATAACATACTTGGTATGCTTCATTGCTTCAATATCAAATCGACTAAAAAAAGAATCCTTATCAAAACTGCCATCTTTTTTAAAACCAAAAGGTGTTGCTAAAATAGAAACTACCCTAAATTTAGAATCTCTTAATGCAAAAAAATGTGGAGATGTAGGAGCAAAAGCACAAACTATATCTATCTTTTGTTTTTTATTAAGATGAAGTAATTTTTTATACAAAGGAAATATCATATTTATATAATTATAATCTAATACTTGCTTCAATTCATCGTTAACATCAGAAAATAAATTATCTACAAAATCTTTGGATAAATGTTCGGAACTTACTTTATGTAAAATAATCTTATTTTTAATAATAGATTCATTGCTTCCTATTCCTTTTGGATCTTTAGAGTAAGAAAAAGCAGGAGTTATTATTTGAACCTTCGCATATTTTGCTAATTCTTCTGCAATTGTTGTTATAGTATTTGTAAAACCACTTGTAACTTCATAATCTCTTACAATAAATACTATATTTTTCTTTCTTTTAAAAAAATTAAAAACAAACATTCTAAGCCTATTTAATTATCTTTAATAATAGAATTGTAATACTCAAGAAGATTATTAGCCATAATTTCTGCAGTAAATTTTTCTTCATATCTTTTTCTGCCCGCTTTTCCCATTTGCTTTCTTAATTCAGGATTTTCTATTAATTTTATTATTGCTGCTTTTAAACTTTCCGTGTTTTCTGGCTCAAATAATATTCCAGTTATACCATTTTCTACCACTTCTGGTATTGCACTTACATTTGTTCCTATGGTTGGTTTTGCAAACATCATAGCTTCTACATATACCAAACCAAAAGATTCAAAGCGTGATGGCGCTACGAATATATCACAATTTTTATAGTAAGGTATTATATCATCTACTCTGCCTTCAAATATTACCTTGCCTTCACTTACTAAATTGCTATGTTCTTCTAAAAATGTTTCTTTGTAAGGTTTGTGGTTATTGGAAGATACTACTAAAGTGTTGTTTCCCGCTAACCTAAATACTACATTCCCATAATCTTTGCATATCTCTGGAATTACTGCTAATAGCAAATCTATTCCTTTCCTTTCCTCAAATCTTCCTAGAAATAATATTTCTATTTTGTCTTTTTCTTTATTATTTAGTTGTGGATAATTTTCATCTAAGGTCAAATCTGGCAAACCTAATAGAATTACTTTTGAATCTGGCATATAAGGACAAAGCTCTCTGGTTAGTGATAAAATATAATTGCTATCGCCTAAAATATTTTCACACTTCTCAACACAGTATTTTTCTACTTGTAAGAATAATCTAAAATAAATAGGGTGATCTGTAAATGTATGAATAGCAGAAGTTATAAGAGTCATAGAGCAATTAAATTTTTCATCATTTAAAACATATAAAGGTATTGCACTAGAAAGAAAACCATGGACTATAGAAATATTATGCTTTTCTTGAATTTTACATAATTCTTCATAAAGAGTATATAACCTGCTTAAATACCAGATATTTCTATCCTCCATATCCATATCTATATCATAGGGAGTATGTTGTCTTAAAAAATCCCAATCATATCTTCTTGTTTTTACTCTATGCACCCATATATTTTCTTGAAATTCAATACTAGGATGTTCATATTTTTCTTCATCACAAGTAATTACATGAACATTATGTCCTTTTTTTACTAATTCTCGTGCTGAAGTATAAACTAAAGATGCTGTTCCTCCAGTAATCGGCAGGTATTCATGAGTAATAAATACAATTGTTTTCTTTTTGCTAAAATCTTCATTAAAGAAATTAGGGAATTTTTTAAACTCTGACTTATATTTTTGCAGAGTTTCTTCGTTAATTAATAAACGATAACCTCGTTTAATACTTTCTTCCCCTAATTTAATTCCTTCTTCAATAGTTTTTAAAGAGTTTTGATATTCCATCTTGTTAAGATTATGATTATAGTAATGATGCAATAAAACTTGCTTAATATTATCAATACTAATATTTATTTTTTGCTCAATAAGACTATATGTAGTAATTCCTTTATATTGATTACAGTAGTAAATTATATTTTTTACTATACTTTTATAATCTAAAGCTATTTTTCTATCATCCCTAATATTAGATGATGCAAATTTGTGGTAAACATCAGCTCCTTCTGCATAATTTATATAATATCCTGCATCTACAATCCTAGAACACAAATCAGTTTCATCTAAAAAATAATCATATTGCTCGTCAAATCCTCCTATCTTCAACAGTATATCTTTTCGAAAAATATTATTAACACCCATAACTGCAATAAAAGATGAAGCACTAGGTATAGCTACAGGTGAATTATTTTTATAATCTAAAAAACTATTTCCAAATCTATCAGAACAAATTCTGCGAGCTTGGTAAGCTATACCAGTAATATCAAACACATCACCACCACCACCAGCAACCTCTGGAGTATTAAACGATTTAAGAAGTTTATTAAGCCATTTTCTATCAGGAATTGCATCATCATCTATGAAAGCCACATAATCGCCGGCAGCCATGGCTATGCCAATATTTCTTGATATACTGAGATTGCGCTTAGATGTTCTGCCTATTTTAATATCACTTTCATACTTTAATAGAATTTCTTCGGTATTATCAGTACTTGGTCCATTAACCACAATAACTTCAAAATCAGGATATTCTAAATAATACAATGATGATAAAGTTTCTTCTAACACTAAAGCTCTATTATATGTGTTTATTACTACTGATATTTTTGGTTTTTGCATAATATCTATTTCATTTAGTTAAATTTTGTTTTAATATATCTACAAGTTTACTTGCAGATTTTTCCCAAGAAAACCTTTTGATATTTTCTTTACCTTTTACTATCAGTTGATTTCTTAAGTCGGCATTATTTTCTAGGTCGATAAAGACCTGCTGAAATTCATCCTCATTCTCTCTATCTATATAATAAGCAGCATCACCACATACTTCTGGTATAGAAGAGCTTCTTGTAGTAATTACAGGACAGTCTAAATGCATAGCCTCTAATGGAGGCAACCCAAATCCTTCATATAATGAGGGATATAATAAGGCTACCGCATTAGAAAATAAATTAGCTAATTCTTCATCGCTAATATAACCTGTCTCACAAACCCAACCTTTATTTTTACCATAATTAATAAGAAAATCTGTCCGCTGATTTAAAGAGTGATAAGTGCCAGTTAAAACTAGATTAGCTACAATTTTTTCTCTGAGTTTTAATTGTAGAAAATTATCTAAAATATGAGAAACTCCTTTTCTATAATCATAGCCACCATTGTATAAAAAGAAAGGAAAAGAATACGGATTATATCCTAATATAGTTGGTTTCTCTAGCATATGAGAAAAAGGTATGGTATAAATATTTTTTCGCTTCATATCTAAGTGGTGTATTAAATCATGTTTAGTATATTCTGAACTTACTAAAATAATATCTGTATTATCAATAATTGCTTGAATAAAATTTTTGTAATTTATATTAGCAACAGTAGGTGATGGTGATAATCTATCTCCATCATCAGAAATAAGCATAGGAATTATATCGTGGATAAAGGTAATTAGTTTAGTATTAGGGCAAGATTTTTTATAAGCAATAATACCACTAGGATGCCAATGACCCCAAGGGCAAATTAAATAATCTAGCGCATATTTTGCTACATGGTTTGGAGCAGGAGAAATTGTTAAATAATTATCAGCAAACTTATTAATTAAAGGCTTATTACTTAGCAAATTAAGCTCTAAATCTGGAAATAACCTATTAATATTAGAAAATAAAAAACTTGTAGCTCGTGCTATTCCCCTGCCATCATACGATAAAATATCTCCCAGCACTCCAATCTTCATAACTATACCAACTAAATGTCTTTATTTATATTGCTCAATTTGTTCTCTAATCTTTTGATATCCCTTAAACCACTAGCTACGGCTTTAACCAGCAACTCAACCTCTAAGAGAGTATTTGTATTGTTTGTGCTAACTTCATTCTTTATTTCATTAATATTGTTGGCAGGCTCGCATATTTGATTTTGATTATCCATAGAATGATCACATCTATTATAAACAGTCAGTTCAAGTATTTTAATTACTTTTCTCTTGTTATCTATATATTTAATCTTTTTAAAAATAGGCATCCATAAAAACATAAATCTTGTTTTTATAATATTGCAGTTTATATCTTTTTTAATACCAATAATCATTTTATATCACCATATTAGTTTAATTAGAAATCTGTTTAATATTTTGTGTTTCATTTATATCAATATTTAGACAAATATCTTTAAGATTAATAATAATTTTATTTTTTAATCCTACAACAGCAGTTAGGCTTTCCGGAGAATAAATATAGCAGTTGACACAATCAATCGCTTTAACATTGCCTATTATTGTATTGCCGTTATTATCTTTTTGTGAAAGATCGTAAACGGACTTCCATGACCCCACATCATTCCAACTAATGCCTACAATAGGAATAACATTAGACAAGGAAGAAACCTCCAATAAAGCATAATCTATAGATATATTTGCTACATCTTCAAAATACTTAGGATTTATCCAAAAAGTATTTTCTTTAAGCGAAGAAATTTTATAAGAAGACTGACACAAACTAACAAGATTTTTATTTTTATTATCCAGCTCTTTTAAAAATAAAGATGGTTTAAACATAACAATTCCTGAATTCCACAAACACCCGCTTTCCATGTATTCAATAGCTTTTTCTTTAGTTGGTTTTTCAAAAAAATACTCAATCTGTTTAATTACCGTATTGCTGCTATCAAACTTAGGTTTCATATAACCAAAACCCTCTTCTGGATAGGCTGGTTCAATGCCGAATAGTATAAAATTATCGTTATTTTCTATATGATTTTTCGCTGCATAAACTGCATCAATAAAAATACCATTGTTATTTATATAAGAATCCGCAGGAACTGCAATCACTAAGTCATTAGGTCTGTGATTTTTTACAAACATGGCTGCCATTGTTAAGGCTGGTGCGGTATTTTTAGCAAAAGGTTCGGCAATAATTGAATAATTTGAAACTCCAATTTCCTTAAGTTGCTCTTCTAAAATCTCAATATAAATAGCATTGGTTAAAAATATAGGGCTAGAAAAATGTTCTTTACACCAAAAACGCAGAACCGTCCGTTGCAATAAACTTTCGCTGCTATTAAAAAACTTTAAAAACTGCTTCGGCTTTTTTAGGGTTGATAACGGCCATAGCCTGCTGCCAACCCCTCCGCACATAATTACTGGGGATATTTTCATTGCTTACTGCTTTTTTTGATATATGGCAATGTCATTTTCCATCATCATTTTTACTAAAGATGGGAAATCAACTTTTCTTTTCCAGCCTAATTGAGTTTCAGCTTTTTTAGAATCACCAATTAAAAGCTCAACCTCAGCTGGTCTATAAAACTTAGGATTCACCTGCACTAAGGTTTTTCCTGTCTTTTTATCTATGGCTTTTTCGGTTTCGTTTTCACCGCTCCATTCTAAATCAAAACCGCAAATGCTAGCTGCTAAATTAACAAACTCAATAATTTCATAGGTTTCTCCAGTAGATACCACATAATCATCTGCTTTTTCTTGCTGCAGCATTAGCCACATGGCTTCTACATAATCTCCGGCAAAACCCCAATCTCTTTTACTATGCAAATTACCTAATTCTAAAGGCTTATCGGTTATTTTGCAGAAAATTTTCGCTAAATGGTCGGTAATTTTTCTAGTAACAAATTCTTTGCCGCGCATAGGGCTTTCATGATTAAACAGAATTCCAGAATTAGCATGCAGATTATAAGATTCTCTATAATTTATAGTCAGCCAATGAGCGTATAACTTTGCTACACCATAAGGACTTCTAGGATAAAACGGAGTTTTTTCTGATTGCGGAACACTTTGCACTAATCCAAACATTTCTGAAGTCGAGGCTTGATAAAATTTAGTGTGCGGCGAATAGCTTCTAATTGCCTCAAGAATATAGGCTGGACCTATGGCATCTACTTGAGTTGTGTAGATAGGCTGTTCAAAAGAGGTGCCAACAAAACTTTGCGCAGCTAAATTATAGAATTCATCAGGCTGATATTTTTGGAGAACTCTGCAGATATTGGTAAATTCAAGCAGTTCAAATTCAAGCAGCTCAACTTGATCGTAAATACCATGGGCATGAAGTTTATTGAAACTTGCTTCCGAGCCCCGTCTGTATGCTCCATAAACCTTATAGCCTTTTTCCAACAGTAATTTTGCTAAATAACCACCATCTTGACCGGTAATACCTGTAATAATTGCAGATTTTTTTGCCATAGAATCGCTCTCTTATAAATTAACTATTTATGTATAATAAAACATATGTCTATAAATATCAATAGCGCTTAAATATTTGATGTAAAGTTTGTAATATTTTGTATAATAGTTCTTATAAATTAGTAGGAATCAAAGATGAAAAATCTTTTTATACAATGAAATTATATAATACTTTACTCATAATTTTAGGTTTAGTTATACCAGTAGTTATTTCGTATTTAGCTTTTGCACAAGTAACTATTTTACATGGAGATCAAGCTGCTCATTATGTTTTAGCAACAGCCATGTGGAATGAAAATAGCATGATTCCCCATCTTTTTAATTATGGCAATCAATTAATTTTAATAAGAAATAATATATTTATAGCCTTGGCTCTTGGTTTAGGATTTAGCGGATATGAGGCTTATTTCGTTGGTGCTACTGTTGCCCTTGTATTTTGGTTTTTTGTTATTTATATGTCTTTATACTCAGTAAATAAATCATTACGAAATAGTTTGTTAGTTGTGTCAACCGTATTCTTGCTTTTATTATTAAATGGTGCTTCTAGGGACTATATAATTACCCAGCAATCGCATTTAGCTAATGTAGCTTTAGCTTTTGTATTTATCAGCCAATTTTATAAGTTTATAACAGAAAGACAGAAAATAAGTTTTATTTTAAGTATATTAACAATATGTTTAATAGCTTTAGAAGAGCCAGCAAGAGCCTATTTGATACTTGCTCCTTTTTTATTAGGTATAACTTTAATATTTGGACTGCGTAAAATTTACAAGCCTGTTTTATTAGGCATGCCTTTTATTATAGCTGCAATAATAATCAACAAAGTTATTGATCACAATATAAGCAGAGCATATAAAATTTGGTATTCACATTTCAATAAGGGATATAATAAAAAATTATTCGCATTATTTAGAGTCTACAAAAAGTAGCTTTTTTATGAATAGTAAATTTAACTTAGATGCTTTTTCTAATTTAATTACCCTATTGTCATGGGCTTTTTATTTTGGAATGCTAGTTATTACAATAGCTTATTTAATAAAATTGTTTAAGAATTATTTTAGAATTAATTTAATTAATACAAAAAATAACGCTTTATGTTTCACTGATTATCTACTTTATTTATCTATTATTGGTTTATTATCTAATCTTTTTGTTCTTATTTTAACTAACACTAATGAAGGGGGAACCTTTAGAACTTGGCTATGGGCAGTATTTCTACTATATATTGCTTTTATGAGTTTTATAGTTTCTAAAATAAAAATTAAGAAAGTTTATATGGTATCATTTGCTGTATTTAATGCACTTATTTTTAGTTTTTCAATATATAAAGCATATAATTTTTCTGAAAGCCAAAACAGAAACAAATATTTAGAAGGAAATATTAATCCAATTAAACAATTGATAAAAGAACACAATATAAGAAGAATCTATGGCGGCAATTTTTGGGAAGTAATGCCTTTAAATGTTTATGCTTCACCAATATATGCTTCGTATTTGATAATAGATAATAATAAAATAACAATACAAAAATGGCTGACTCGTCAAGATTCTGCTTGCACTTTACCTAATGAAAATGTTTTATATGTTTTTAATCACAATGAAAAGGCTAGAAACAACAAAGATTTTATAGAAAATGAAAAAACCATACTTAGTATAACCATCTCTAATGGAGCTAAATTAATACTTAGCACTCCAACACAGGACATATACATTGGTAAATCTATAGTTGACCCTAGTGATTGCCCCTATTGATATTCCTCTTCTTAAAAGCAAAGAATTTTAGCACAAGGTAGGTTATGGTTGTGGTAATAACAATGGATATTCCCTGCCCCATATACGCTGATAGTTTATACATATCTATAGTAATAAATAACAATATCGCATTTATGGGATAAATAAATGCATATGATATATAAGTAGATATACCCTCTTTTAGCCAATTGCCTTTAGTTTTAAAGACAAATATTTTAAAGAGGATAAAATTATTAAGTATTCCTATTAAATACGCAAAAAATAATATTATTGCATAATGGATATTTTCTCCCCAATAATAATAAAGAGCCGCAAATACTACATAACCAAATACCGTATTATATCCTCCTACAAGGATAAATCTTATAAATTGCGGTAAAGAAAACCAAATGGTAAAGATTTTTTTAATAAAGGTCATTGTTATTTCTACTCAAATTTTTCCTCTATTATATAAAGGGGTCTAGCTTTAGTTTCAGTATATATTCTGGCTATATATTCAGCAATTATCGCTAAAGATAACAAAATAAGCCCTCCTACAAAATATATAGAAGCTATAAGAGATGTCCATCCTTTTATTATATTATTCTCTAAATATGAAAACAAAATATAGATAAAAATAACTAAACTAAAAATAATAAAAACTGCGGCAAAAAAAGCTATAAACCTTAAAGGAATTGTAGAAAAAGCAAAAATGCCATTAAAGGCTAAGGCTAGCATTTTATGCAGAGTATATTTTGTTTCTCCTTGTTCGCGAGCAAGCCTATCATAATAAACTGTTGATGATTTTAACCCAATTCTTGTTATTATTCCTCTTAAAAAAAGGTTCCTTTCTTTGAATAACTTTAATTTATCAACTGCTAAGTTGCTCATTAAACGATAATCTGCATGATTTGGAATAATATCAACACCTAAGAACTTTAGCAAATTATAGTATAAAACTGCAGTATGCTTTTTAAAAAATGTATCGGTAGTTCTTTTCTTTCTAACTCCAAAAACTATGTGATTGCCTGCACTGTATAAATCTATCATTTCTTCTATTTTTGCCGTATCATCTTGCAGATCGGCATCTATGGATATGTAAACATCGGCTTCACTCTCAAGCAGCCCGCATAATAAAGCTCCTTGATGTCCAAAGTTTTTTGATAAAGCTATGCCTTTAATTTCTTTATGTTTTTTTGCTAAATCTTTTATTATATTTAAGGATTTATCTTTAGAACCATCATTAACAAATACTATGTAAGATTCTGAAGATATTTTATTTTTAGCAATAAGTTTTTTTATAATATCCAATAACTTCCCTGATGATATCTCTAATGCCTCTTCTTCGTTATATACTGGAACTATTATTGCTAATTTATTTGTCATTTATTATTACCTTGCATGTTATAAAATTCTTCTATTCTATTATTATAAAGCTCTTTCCATTGCGGGTAAAACTCATAAAACTCATTTAAAAAATCTTGTATTTCTTGTTTTGTAAATGGTCTGGTTTTTTCATAAATCCAAATTTCTACACCATCTTTTGTAATAAACTTAAAGTCTGTTTTTCTGAATGCTTTGCCAACATTATTTCTATATTGAGTAATTTCTTTAAAGGGAATACTAACAACTTTTTGTTCCTTATTAAATTCACTTTGACCAGTAGATTCCATTATTATATATTTGGTCTTAAAAAAAGCATCTTTAATTAAATCCCTCAGATCTTGAATAGAACCCCATACTGCTCGTGTATCATATGTATGCAAATTATAAAAACTATAGCTCATAAAATAAGTTTGAAGTATACGCCCTCCATGTGTTAATACCATAAAATTCTCGTTATCTGGCACAAAACTATTTATTTTATTTATTAACGATAGTTTTTCATCAAAATTTGGATCAACAATAGGATTCACATTGGAGTTAGAAATAACTTTATTATCAATAAGATATTTTGAAAATTTTGAGTGCCTTATCGTCATGCTAGATAAAAATGCAAAAATATTAACAATTAATACTACAGCTAAAAATAATGCTTTTAATACAGGAAATTTTATATAATGACTAACACACAATATGGCAATAACATTTAAAACAAATATGCCTAATGCTATGGTATCTAAAATATGTTGATTATCCATGTATTGAGTTAAATTAAACAAAAAGAAAGTTGCTGAAACGCTAAAGGTAAAAAATATAGTTATTTTTCTATAAGGGCTAAAAATACCTAAAATACTTCCTACAATAGCCATACCTAAAAAATATTTACCAATTTGCTTATATAAATTTAAGAAATGCTCGTAATATAAATTATATTGATAGCTAGAATATAGTGCTGAGTAAGAAGTAAAAATTACATGTATAATAAGTTTAGATTGAAAAATTAGAACAAAAACAATAACACCTAAACCAAAAACAAAATGTTTTAAAATCCAATTTTTAATATAAGTTTTATTAAATTTTTTATTATAAATAATATCAAAAGCAGCCCAAATAATTACAAATACAGTAAAAGTTATCATTTCATATATGTATATCCTTCTAATTAAAAAAGGCATATAAAATAAGAAAGACATTAGAATAATAGTTTTATAGTTTCTCTCCTCAATTGGCAATTTAAAATACATTATATAAAAAAGCAGAAGCGGGATATAGCCAAAAATATCTATCCAACCTGATAATGTTGGATTTAAAAATGGCATAAAAATAATCGCTAAAAAGATTATATAAACTAAAAGGATATTACTTTTTATATGCAATATACTCTTTAAAAATACCCTTAAAATAAGAATAGCTGGAATAAAAAATATCAATAAAACACTGGATATAAAAAGATGTCTTGAAAAAGGAAACGGATTAATAAATGGATATAAAAATAATGTAAAAAAGTTGTTATATTCCTGAGATAATACACTTGTATAAACAGCTAAAAATCTCTCAAGAGTGGAATTATGCCAAAGAATTATTTGGGTTGTCATATCATGATAGACCATTCTATCATAAACCCAAAAAACATGACTGCTAGCAACATACCAATTACCTATGGCTAAAACTAATATTGGCAAGAAGAATAACGCTGCATAATTGATGTTTTTATTTATATAATCTAAGACTACTTTCATTTCCTCACTTCCTTTCAAGGATCTAACTAGTTGTTATCTTTAGAGAAGATAACATAAATATTACCTTTATATTCAAAAATAGAACCTTCTTTAGGATAAATAATCCCTTTTAAGGTTTTATCATCAATAATATTTCTTAATTCTTTATCAATATTGTCATTAAACAAATGCTCAACATTAGAATATCCTATGTGTTTTAACAAAAATGGTAATTGATAATAAAATTTAGACCAATCTCCTATATCTGGATAATAACCAAATATACGCAATAATGCTATATCTCTTTTTTCTGTCAATCCAAACAAATAACTAGGCAATCTACCATAAATATAGATTTTTGTATTACCATTCACATCAAATTTAGTGCTTTCTAACTGAATATTATCATAAATAGAGGTATTTATTCTAAATTGGTCTGCAAGAATTTTAGAATAGCGATCAATTAAACCAACAGACATTAAAATATAAATAGATAAAACAAATAGAATTACTTTCACAAAATACTTATTAAAAATATTTATAGCTAACATAAATAAAACAGCCATTATGTAATGAAGGCTATTAAACCTTACCAAAGTTCCACCTACATCTAAAAGAATATCAGTTGTAAAAGGAATAAATAATAAAACACAAATGAAGACGAAAAAAGTAATCGGAAGTATGTATGTTTTTTTTGTATAAATGTTATATGATAAAAATAATACATTCAATATTATTATAGAATAAAAATGTATAGGAAGAACTTGTTTAAGAACTAAGAATGTATTATTTATCCTAAAAAAAAGAAGGTTGAAACTATCTACAGGATAATACTCTCCCCTCCCACTATAATTATGAGTGCCATGAAAATAAAATAATAATAACTTATCTACAATATAAAAAATTGCAATACCTAATAAGATGTATGATATATGAAGATAATTGTCTTTAATTATTTTTTTTAGATTTAATTCATTGCTTAATAAAAATTTCCAAAATACAGATAAAAATAATACCGTTATATAAATATAAAATATCACAGGCATTAAACTCAATGAAAACCATATGGCTAAAGATGAAATAAATAACTTTAAATATAATTTAAGATTAGTTTGTGTAAATAAATAATAAGAAAAAAATAAAACAAATATAGCAAGCTGGATACCAAAAAATGTAGTAGACCATCTTATTGTATAAAAATTAAGCGGATTTACTGCTAACAATAAAGATAAAAATATATAAGATATTTTTGTTATTTTAGGAAAAAATAATTTAATTAAAATAAAATTATTAATATAAAATAGTATAAAACCAAATAATAAAATAATTTTTGGAGATAAATATAGACTATTGATTATGTAAACAATTAATGGGTAAAATATTCTATTTTCATAAATAAATCTATAATAAAAATCAGAATATAAAATTACTACACCATAATAATACATTAAATCATCATGTGCCAAAATAAATTTAAAAGAGCAAAAAACTACAGCTAGAAATATTAATAAAAAAATATGACTTTTTTTATTTTCTATTATGTCATTAATAATATAAGTAAAAAAGGTTTTCAAAATAGATTTACTCACACTACTATTTCCCAATGCAAAATCTCCCGAAAATTATGTCTAGTATTTCTTCAATATCGGTTTTGCCTAATATTTTGCCGATATTATTTAGGGCAGCCCTTAGATGAAAGGCACAAATTATTGTATCATAATTATTTTCTAAAGCTAATTGCAATTCATTAAGACAGTGTTGCATAATTTCATTGTGTCTTTCTTGCAAAACTATAGGATTTTCATGTAAGGCAGTAATTTTAGCTAATTCTGCGGTTAAGTCTTTTTCAAAATCGGCTAAGCCCGTGCCGTTTTTTACTGATACTAGGTAATGGCGGCTGCCGACTTGCGGAGGTATAACTGTGGGATTCACATCAATTTTATTAATTAACACGAAGGTATTTTGCTCTATATAGATACCGAGCTGCGTCGGCATGACGGGGGAGGGGTCAGTAGAATCTAGCATCAAAATTTTTATATCTGCCGTCTCTGCCTGTGCAATTGCCCTCTTCACCCCTTCTTTTTCTATAATATCCTCAGATTCCCTAATTCCTGCCGTATCAGCAATTGCAACAGGAAAACCTCCTATATCTAAAAAAACCTCTATAACATCACGAGTAGTACCGGCAATATTAGAAACAATCGCTACATCTTTCTGGGATAAATAATTAATCAGCGAAGATTTCCCCACATTAGGGCTGCCTAAAATTGCTATAGAAATGCCTTCACGCAGCTTTTTTGCCTTTTTGCCATTTTGGATTTCTTTTTCCATTTGAACTATTAGTGAAGCCATATTATTATTGGCAATAGTAAAGGTTTCCGCTGGAATATCTTCATCGGAAAAATCTATAGTTGATTCAACAAGGGCAAGAGTTTCTTTCAGCAACTCACCCCATTCTAAATACCTACTGCCAACCTCACCTTGCAGCTCCCGCAGCGACTGTTTTCTTTGCATGGTAGTTTCAGCAGCAATTAAATCGGCAATGCCTTCGGCTTGAATTAAATCCAGCCGTCCATTTTCTAGGGCACGGCGGGTAAATTCGCCAGCCAAAGCCATACGATGACCGGGCATTGTTGAAAGCGTCTGCAACAAGTCTTTAATAACTGCTGTAGAGCCATGAATATGATACTCCACAAGAATCTCGCCGGTATAGCTTTTACCTTCCTCAAAATAAAGCACAAGAGCATTATCTAAAACTTCCCCATTTTTATCATAAATATTGCAATGGCTGGCTTTATGAGATGTCCAGTTTTCCCTTTTCGCAATTAAACGCAAACTATTTAATGCTTCACTACCACTAACTCTCACAATCGCAATCGCAGAAGATATAAAAGGGGTAGATAAAGCATAAATAGTGTTTTTTAGCATGTTATTATTTTACAGTTGCAATACTCTGCAAATAGATGCCGCTTTGCAACGACATGATGGAGCGGAGCATTTTATGAGTTCATATTTTGGAAGAATTCATCATTGTTTTTATAAAGTTTCATTTTATCAAGTAAAAACTCTATAGCATCGTTTGCGCCCATTTGTATTAAGATTCTTCTTAAAATCCACATGCGCTGCAAAGTAGCTTCATCTAGCAATAATTCTTCTTTCCTTGTACCAGATTTTGTAATATCTATAGACGGGAAGGTTCTTTTATCAGCTAGTTTTCTATCCAGCACAATTTCTGCATTGCCTGTGCCTTTAAATTCTTCAAAAATTACTTCATCCATTCTGCTGCCAGTTTCCACAAGAGCAGTTGAAATTATAGTTAAAGATCCGCCGTCTTCAATATTTCTAGCTGCACCAAAGAATCTTTTAGGTTTTTGCAAAGCATTGGCATCAACTCCGCCTGTTAAAACTTTGCCGCTTGAAGGCACAACAGTGTTGTATGCACGGGCAAGCCGCGTGATAGAATCCAGCAGAATCACCACATCTTTTTTATTTTCAACTAGTCTTTTGGCTTTTTCCAGCACCATTTCTGCTACTTGCACATGCCGTGTAGCTGGTTCATCAAAGGTTGAACTAATTACTTCGCCCTTAACCGACCTTGTCATATCGGTAACTTCCTCTGGTCTTTCATCAATCAGCAAAACAATTAAATAGCATTCTGGGTGATTAGAGGATATAGAATTAGCAATATTCTGCAGCATTACAGTTTTGCCGGTGCGCGGAGGGGCTACTACTAATGCTCTTTGCCCTTTTCCTATAGGGGTTATTAAGTCTAGGATTCGTCCTGTATAATCTTTGGCAGAAGCATTAATTACTTCCATTTGCAAACGCTCGTCTGGATAAAGCGGCGTTAAATTATCAAAATTAATTCTTTGTTTTAGGGCTTGTGGGTCTTGGAAATTTACAAGATTAACTTTAGAAAGAGCAAAATATTTTTCACTATCCTTAGGCGACCTAATTTCGCCTTCAACAGTATCTCCAGTTTTTAAGCCCATTTTACGAATTTGATTCGGGCTTACATAAATATCATCTGGTCCCGGTAAATAGTTGGCTTCACTGCTGCGAAGAAAGCCATAACCATCGGCAAGAACTTCTAAAACTCCTTGTCCGACAATGGTAATTTCTTTTTCAGATAATTTTTTAAGAATAGAAAACATTAAATCTTGTTTTCTTAAATCCGCTGGATTCTCTATTTCTATTTGTTTTGCAAAGTCTATTAATCCAGCTAAAGAACTGCTTTTAAGTTCAGCAAGATTTTTTATATCAATATTCATATATGGTTCTCTTGAATAATTTTTGAAAGTTTTTGAAAATTTAGGTTGATGTAAACATCACTTGTATAATAAATAATTATTTTAAAAAATCAAGATAAAAATTGTATAATGATACTGTTAAAATCTAATCAAAGGAAAAAACATTATGGCGAAAAAAGTAACAGGTATAGGCGGAGTATTTTTTAATTCCCCAGAGGCAGAGAAATCTAAGGATTGGTATGAAAAACATTTAGGAATTCCTAAAGGCGAATGGGGACACATTTTTAAATGGCGGGAAATGGAAGATTCTAAAAGTATAGGGCAGACCGTGTGGTTTGTGTCTGGCAAAGAATTTGCTAACAATCAAAATTATATGGTTAATTATCGTGTAGAAAATTTAGCATCATTGCTAGAGGAATTAAAAGCAAACGGCGTTGAAATTGTTGATGGCATTGATGAATATCCTTATGGGAAATTTGCTCATATCTTAGATTTAGACGGTAATAAGTTAGAATTATGGGAACCAATAGAGGAAGAAGAAGATTCTAAGTAATAATAATTAAGAATTTATATCTAAGCCTCTATGGCATGTTCTGTAATAATCTTATAGAAAAGATAAACAAAATCGTCATACCGGTAAAAGCAGGTATCCATAAAATTGTTATACAAATAATTGATTGTGTAATGGTTTACATTATTAATTAATAATGTAAAAAAGAAAGTATATTTAAGATTTTTTATACTATTTCAAAAACTATAATTATATATATTTTATTTATTATAAAGTAGTAATAGTAATATAGCCTGTAGATTCATATATTTAATTTTAATTAACAGTTTATTAACAAACTTATAAATCTTAAATGTCTTGTAAATAAAGAAATTTTCATCTTATTAAATTTGTGTTTATAATTAATTAACATGTTAGTAAGTCTGTTAATTAAAATAATGATTTCAGTGCATAGAAATGCTGAAAAAACTACTAACAGATTTATTAACAATTTATACATGAGTTATTAATTTTGCAGAAAAATCTTTCTTTTGGGCTTTTAGGATATAATATTTCTTACTCTCTTTCACCTAAAATTTATAATTATTGGTTTAAGGGATATAACATTACAGCTAGTTATAATTTAATAGATATAGCAGAATTAACTCCTAATGTTTTTAGTAATTATAAAGGTTTTAACATTACCAAGCCATATAAAGAAAAAATAATTCCGTTTTTAAAGAAACTATCACCAGAGGTGCAGTTAATAAAATCGGTTAATTTAGTAGCAGATAATATCGGCTATAATACAGATTATTTAGGATTGCTAGACAGCTATCAATATTATAACATCCATACAGCCAATAAAAATATTTTAATTCTAGGGGCAGGCGGTGCGGCGAGAGCAGTGGCGTATTCTTTAAAAGATTCTGCAAAAAATATTTTTATTTACAATCGCACACAAGAAAAAGCTGCTAAAATAATTGCAGATTTTAATATAAGCAATTACCAAGATAATATAGAATTTGATATTATATTTAATGCAACTACTCTGCCTTTTGCTGAAATTTTGCAGCAGGTAAAGCCGAAGAATAATAACAAAACCATTTACTACGACCTTAATTATTATCATAATAAAGATACAGGAATGCAGCAGATAGATGGTTTATATATGCTGTTATCGCAGGCTAAATATAATTTTGAGAAATTTTTCGGCATACTTCCCGAAATCAATCAACAACTGCTAGAGTTTATAAAGAAATGAAGATTATTGGCATAACCGGATATATCGGATCGGGAAAATCTACCGTTTCTAAAATATTTAAGGAAAGGGGATTCCCATATTTTGATAGTGATTCCTATGTGGCAGAATTAAACAGCCATAAAAAGGTTATTGCTGAAATTCAGCAGTATTTTCCGCAAAGTATTATAAATGGTAAATTAAATAAAAATATTCTTAAGGAAATATTATTTAAAGATTACGAAAAAAATATCGTTGTGTTGGAAAGTATTTATTTTCCTTTTGTGGTAGATAAAATTAAAAAACTTATTTTTACTTCTAAAATTTTATGCAGAAAATTTTTACTTTTAGAAGTTCCACTGCTTTTTGAATCAAAAATTAATGAGTTGTGTGATATAACTATCTTAGTAAAGTGTAAAAAAGAAACCCAAATTGCAAGGGTAATGAATAGGTCTAAAATTGATATGGCAGACTTGACAAAAATAATGAATAAACAGTATCTTGCAAATTATGAAAGCAAGCTGTTTAATTATATTATAGATACGGATAATTCCGTAGAAAATATAAAAGAGGAAGTTATAAAAATTATTAAGGAAATTAAAGGTGAGTAGGAAAATTTTACTGGATGTGGAAACTACAGGATTTTATTACGATAGAGACGACAGAGTTGTAGAATTAGCCTGTGTAGAAATTCTTGAAGATAAAACTATGAAGGCAGAATTTCATTACTACATTAATCCACAAAGAGATATTCCCGAGGAAACTACTAAAGTTCATGGCATAACCAATGAAATGGTTAAAGATTCTCCAATATTTACCGATATTGCAGCAGAATTTTTAAATTTTGTAGGCGACAGTGAAGTTATTGCGCATAATGCTAAGTTTGATATGAATTTCGTTAATGCCGAACTTAAAAAAGCGCAGCAGGAAATTATTAATCCCTCAAGATTTATTGATACTTTAAAAATGGCACAGGATAAATTTCCCGGGCAAAGAAACAGCCTTGATATTTTGTGTAAAAGATTCGGTATTGATTTAGCTTCCCGTAAAGATCATCATGGAGCATTAATTGATACAAAACTCTTAGGAGAAGTATATATTAAACTAATTGGCGGGCAAAAAAGCATGTTTGATTCAGAATTTTCTAGCATAGATAATGTTGCGCTGGGAAAAATATTATCGTATGATAATAGCAATTTTCCTTATAGAAAATTTAATTTAACCGCCGCAGAAATAGAAAATCATAAGAGTTTTATGGCAAAAATCAAAAACTCTAAATGGTTATAATAAAATAAAGGAAAAAATGGTGGAAGATATTTTACAGTATATTGATGTTATCTTATTGGGAATCCTGCTGGTATTCTTATTTTTTATTTTTAGAAGATTATTAGGAAAAAAAGTAGGATACGAAAAACCAGAAGCTACGGCTACAATTAGCTATCCTGATGTAAAGGCTGCCGGCAGTTCTCAAAATCCTAATGTGGATACAGAAGAAAGATATAAATATCCGGTGGGCAGTTTAATGCAGAAATTTGAAATTATTGCAGAAAACGACAGCAGTTTTGTAGCGAAAAATTTTATTGAATCTTCAAAAAAAGCCTTTGAAATGATTGTTAGATCTTATGCTGCCGGTAGTCTTGACAGCATTAGAGATTTTGTTTCAAACAAAGTTTTTGATTCTTTTTTAAACGGGGTTAATAATCGTTCAGCTCAAGGTAAAACCTTATATGTTGATATAAAACAGTTTCTTTTGGCAGAAATTATTGATGTTAAAATTGATGAAAATTACGATACCCAAATTTCTGTTAAATATATAACAATGCAAACAAGAGAGCTTTTGGAAGGATTGCAAGCACCATCGCTAAATTTAAAACCGTCTGAGGTTAGCGAAGTTTGGGTGTTTGAAAAGAACATTAAAGAGAATACTTCTATATGGAAGCTAGTGCAAACTTCAAAATAGGGAAAGTTAGCTATACAAAACCTTCTACTGTCATACCGTGCTAAGACACGGTATCCATTTGCAGAGTGTTGATTAGTGAAAAAAATTTCTAAAGATGAGCTAAAAAAAATTTTTTTAGAAAAAGAATCCTCTAAAGAAGAATCTAACCAAGAAGATATAAATTTTCTTGAGGTTATGAAAAATGTTAAGCCCCTTCCAGAAAATAAACAGGCAGATTTTTTTACCTATAAAAAACTGCGGATAGAATCTTCACCTAGCTTTAGTTTTACGGAAGATATTTCACATAATTTTAAAATCTCGCAACTATCTAAAAAAGAAATCTTGCAGATAAAAAAAATTAATCAACCAATAGCTACCCTAGATTTACACGGTAAAACTACCGCTGAATCCTCTATTTTATTGGATAACTTCATAAAAAACTGTTTTAATCGCGGATTGCGTCTTGCTATAGTAATTACCGGCAAAGGCAATAATTCTGCCGAAAAAGAAAACGGCATTGGTATTTTAAAAGCCTTTTTTTTAGAATGGCTGCAGCGGGGAATCGCTAGCCAGTATGTAGTTTCCTACAGCGAAGCCTCCCCTATCCACGGCGGTTCTGGTGCTTTTTATGTTTGTTTAAGGAAGAATAGGAATTTATAAATTAAATTTTAAATATATAGAAAGCTCAACAATTAATTACTATACACTTTCTTTCTTATTATCAGGATTCAAATTCACAGTTGCTAAAAGACATTTTTTAGCATCTATTTTTTTAAGGTTGTTATCATAAGCCACAATATCTTTAATTGCCGATTTAGAATTATCCCAAATTACATTCAATATGCAGAAAGGATTACGATACTGCCATAATTCAATAACTACTTCATTTTTAATTAAATAAGGGCTGCCAACTACATTCAGCACATCTACTTTTTGCAGGGTATAAATATCTTTAGAATCACTTTCTATAGCTGAAACGATATTTTGAATTTCTTCCTTTTCATATATCTGCAGACGCCCGCCGTCGTAATTTTTTAAAATATCTTCCTTTGATAAATTATAATTGGCGATATATGCCGAATTGCCGTTAACTCCTTCAACATTAATAGTTTTATGGCTGCAGCCATATACAAAAAGCAGAAAGACAAATAGAAAAATAATTTTTTTCATGATATTTATTAGTATTGTTGTCAAATAGGTTATATAATAAATTATAGTTTAATCTTTAAACATTAACTTATTATGAAGAAATTTCTTAAATATTATATACTGATATGGTCTTTGATGTTATCTTTTTCTGCATTATTCAGCAATAATTTATTTTTACAGGAAGTTCAAAGCAAAAGAGAAGCTAAAAATAATAAGAATATTTTAAATTTTTACTATGCGGCTAATACTGCTTATACTGCGAATTTAATGTCTTTGCAGGTTAATCCTTTTTATAAATTAAGTTTCCCGTTTAATAATTTTGCAGCTCGGCTAAATTATATTAACTATAATGAAGGTGATTTTTATGCTAATCAGAATTATGAATTAGTATTTGTTTATAATTTCATTAATTATGAACTTTTGACTTTGTATATTAACTATGCTATATATTCTATGTATAATTTAAGATTCTATGATTTTGAAAAAGACAAAGAGGTTAGGTCTGCTAAGTATGGAAACTCCTTTAGTTTGGGCTTTGATGCTAGAATTTATAACAGCTTGTATCTAACTATTGAAAAAAGATGGGTGCAGGTTCAAGAAAATTATATTAAAAATTTAGATTCTTTTTATTTAGGATTAAAATATAAAATTTCCTTAAAAATGCTAAAAGAGAGTTAGTGTATGGATATATCAAAAATTAAAATTGGCGACAATGCCCCTGAAGAATTCAATGCGATAATTGAAATTCCTGCTGGAGGTAATCCTGTTAAATATGAAATAGATAAAGAATCAGGCATGCTAATTGTTGATAGATTTGTAGCTACAGATATGTTCTATCCTTGCAACTATGGTTTTGTGCCGCATACTTTGGCTGAAGACGGCGATCCTCTTGATGTTTTAGTATTTACGCATATGGCAGTTATGCCGGCAAGCGTTATTAAAGTGCGCCCCATAGGAGTATTAAACATGACCGACGAATCGGGCAGAGATTCTAAGATTCTTTGTGTTCCGGTAAATAAGGTTACAAAATACTATAAGGATATTAAAACTTATAAAGATCTTCCAGAGCTTACTTTAGCGCAAATTAAGCACTTTTTTGAGCATTATAAAGGATTAGAAGAGGGCAAGTGGGTTAAAGTAGAAGACTATCAAGGAGTTGATGAAGCTAAAGCCCAAATTAATGACTCTATAAAAAGGTATAAGCATTAGCTGTTTTATTTTAAGAGAAAGAAGTCTATGTATAAAATTTTTTCATGTCTTTTAGCATTTTTTACTGTATTTTTAGCTACTGCTCATGCTAATAGCTTGTTTAATCTTAATAATTTCGATCCGGAAGATAGCAATAGATATACTGTTTCTATGAAAACTTTTAAGCCATCAAGAGTTTTTGGTGTGATAACCGGTGATCCTAATGCTCAAAATAAAAATGCTATGGATTATGGTTTCGGTTTTTCTGCAAACTTCTTAAATTTTGAATATTCTCCTATTTTTGATACTGGCGAAAGGTATTCGCTTTTTTATACTTTTGCTAATGGGTATGCGGTAAATCCTTATATTGGGTTTTCGTATATTCAAAATACTAATATTAAAGATAAGCCCACAAAAAGAAGCATCGATGGTTATGACGGTTTAGTAGGAATTGAAGTAGGCTATCTTAAATTTGTTGTTCCTTATTTTGAATTTATGCCGGCGTCTTCATTGTTTATGTTTGGCGTTAGATTTAAACTAGGCATAGTGGTAGATAAAAGAGATGCCCCAAAACTTAATAATAGCAGCCCAAATAATGCTAATGGAAACGGAGAAAATCCAGACGGGCAGAATGCTGATAATGGTGCAGTCAGTGCGCAAAGCGCTAGCAATGGCACAGCTGTTAACTCTACTAACAGCACAAGTCCTAATGCTTCTGCTAATTAATAATTATTAGTAAATGAATAAAAATTGTGTAATAAAAGGGAAATAATATAACTATGAAAATAGCAAAAAATTTTATCTTAACTTTAGGGTTGTTTTTAGGATTAGCAACACCTTCAATGGCAGTATTGCCACAAGTATATATTGGCGGTGCTGCAGTTAATAAAAGCTCAAAAGCAGAATTTAAGATTGCAGATAATCATAATGCTAATGATAATTTTAATACTACATCTTATTTATTTAGTTTAGGGATTCGTCCAATTAATCTGCCTATTCCAATTATTAGTGATTTAAGAGTTGAAGCTCAGTATTTAGGTGCTTTATCTAACAGCAATAAAAATTCTCAGTATGGTTTAGTGTTATACTATGATATACTTAGATTTATTCCATTCATTAATCCTTATGTAGGTGTGGGAACGCAATATGCCTCTTATAAGTTTGATAAGATAAGTGATATTAATAAGAAAAACAAATCATTATATACTTTCCATGCCGGATTAACTGGTAAAATTCCAGTGGTGCCTTTAGATGTTTTTTTAGAATACAGATATACAACATCGGGAAGCTCTAATTCTTCTATCGGCTCTTATAAAGTAAGCAGTAATGATGTTATGTTTGGATTAAGATATTACCTTCTAGGATAATTCGGTAAAGCAGTAAGGTTGTTAAATATTATTAAATGTTTGATTATATTTGCTAAAGGGTTTACAATTTGAAGTAAGTAAGTATATATTTTTTGCTGTATTAGTATTTTATTAACTTAATAATTTGGTTTATTTATGAAATTAAGTGTTTTTCTAAAAGGGTTTATTTTTTTCTCTGCTTTGTTTTTTAGCACATCTTCATGGGCTTTATACCCAGATAAAGAGGCTTATCCTAGAAAAGATAATTTCGGCGTTTATATCGGTGCCGGAATAGGAACAGCATCCAGCAATACTTTTGGTCTTGGTTCAAAAGAAGATTATGTTGGTCTTTATGCTCCAACTAGAACTCTATCGGCTGGGGTAGCTTTGGCGAATATGGGAATAAGATTGTGGGATATACGATTTGAGGGCGAATATTCTAACTTCTATCAATGGTATTCAGTTATGAATGATCAAAGACTGCATACTTCTGCAATTAACTCAAATAATTTGCCAAACAGAGGGCAAGAGGCTTTAACAGGATTTGCTGCAAATATTTATTATGATATGCGGTTTATTTCCGATAAATTTTACCCTTATATCGGTGCAGGGATTGGTAAATCTACAGCTAGATATACTTGGATTGATACCGAACTGCAGCCGAATGGGTTAGGGCAAGCTTATTCTCAAAATCAAAGTGTTGGCTTTACACAACTGATGGTTGGATTGCAATATGATTTAAGAATTATTAAATCTTCTTTTAGTGTGGAATATCGTTTTATGAAAGCCAGCGGTGTTACTGTTCGTCCTGGCAATGATGGATTGAGCAATATTATTAATGACAGCTTTAAACCTGGAGAACCAGACTCTTCTTTCACTACAGAATGGACAGAGCCAGTAGATAAAAATGTATCTTCAGTTTTTCATAGTGTGATATTTAGCATTAAATACTACCTATACTAAATAAGTTTTGGTCTTTTTGATTTTATAGCGTTGATTTACTGCTTATGTGTGTGTTTAATGCACTACGCAGTAAAGCTCCAACATAAAAACAAAAATCTTCAAAATTTTAATAAAATATCTTTTAAATTTCACAACTTTCAATCAGCAATATTAATATGCTCTTTTATTTATAACTATAAACTAACAAGATGATAAATTTAGAAAACAAAGAGGAAAAAAAGGTTTCCGACAATAAAGATAGGAAGATAATTAATAATTTTAATGATGTAGAATGCGAATCTTTAAGCCCTATGATGCAACAATACTATAATATCAAAAAAAATCATAAGGAATATCTTTTATTTTTTAGAATGGGTGATTTCTTTGAAATGTTTTTCGAGGATGCGGTGATTGTTTCTAAACTTCTTGGGCTTGTTCTTACTAAAAAAATGGCAGGCAGCGGGCAGGAAGTAAGCATGTGCGGTGTTCCCGTGCATTCTTATGAAAACTATCTGCACCGCCTAATTAAGCATGGCTATAATGTTGCCTTGTGTGATCAGCTGGAAAGCCCGGAGGATGCAAAAAAAAGGTCTGCTAAAGAGTTGGTAAGAAGGGATGTGGTAAAAATTATTACTCCCGGCACAATTACTGAGGAAGCTCTTCTTGAGAGAGATTCTTATAACTATCTTGTGTGCATTGCCCGTGAAAATAATAAATTTGCTCTTGCTTGGATGGATATTTCTAACGGCGATTTTTATGTGGAAAGCACGGATTTAGAAAATATTAATAGTTTATTGTATAAAATTCAGCCTAAAGAAATACTGTTGTCTGCTGGTGAAGATAAATCTTTTTTATTTGATGAATTTAAGCTATTAATAACAAGCACCCCACGCGAAAAATTTAATCTGCAGGCATGTTTAAACAGATTAAATCAAGCTTTTTCAAGCAATTTTTTGGCAGCAGCTAACTTAGAAAAATTAGAAAAAATTGTTTGCGGTGTTCTGCTGTATTATATCGAGCTAACGCAGAAAGATTCCCTTGGCATTACGCCTCCAAAAAAAGATCATTCTTCTAAATATATGCGGCTGGATGCCTTTACAAGAAACTCTTTGGAAATAGAAAAGTCTTCTTCTGGTTCAAAGCAGGGCAGTCTAAAAGCAGCCATAGATTTAACTAAAACCTCGCAGGGATCAAGATTGTTAGGAACTTGGCTTAACAGTCCCCTCAAAAGTGTGCCAGTGATAAATCAAAGACACGATGCCGTTGCTTACTTTATTGATAATCAAGATATTTTAAGCAAAATAAGGAATATTTTGCAAAATACTGGAGATGTAGAGCGGGCATTAGGGCGGATTATGCTAAAAAAAGCTACAGTTGCTGAATTGGCAGCTATGAGGGAATTCTTAAGGAATCTTGAATCTATACGCGCAATGCTGCTAACAAAAAAACTGCCTGAAATTTTAGAAAATATCATAAATGATTTTTACTTTGAAAGCAATCTGCAGAGCAGCCTTGAAGATGCCATTGTAGAAGATATAGGCAGCAGTCGTGAAAGCGGTTTTTTAAAAAGCGGGTTCAATGCGGTTTTTGAAGAATTTATTAGCCGTAAAGATAAATTCCTGCAGGATATAATTTCTTTGCAGGAAAAATATATTGTAGAAACAGCCGTCAATAATTTAAAAATTGTTTATAATAATGTGGACGGTTATTTTATTGAGGTTCCATTAAAACAGTCGCCGAAAATTCTGCATACTCATAACCTAACGCACAAAAAAAATACTACGACGGCTGTCCGCTATTCAAGCACCGAGCTTGATAATTTAAGTTTTGAAATAGAGCAGGTTGAAAAAAAGGCGCAAGATGTAGAAAAGCAAATTTTTAATTCTCTGGTTGCCGAAATTATTGCTGATAGTGAATTTTTACGAATAGCTTCTAAAAGTTTAGCATCGCTAGATGTGTTAAGTTCTTTTGCTATTTTAGCTATTGACGGAAATTTAGTTCGTCCGGTTATTGATGATACCGAAATTTTTGCCATAGAAAAAGGTCGGCATTTAGTAGTTGAAAAAAGTATCAATAAAAATAATGCGGCAGGCAGTCCTGCCTTTTTTACTCCTAACTCTTGCATTATGAATGAAAAAAATATATTTTTAATTACCGGACCGAATATGTCGGGTAAAAGCACATACTTACGGCAGAATGCTTTGTTTATTATTTTAGCACAATCTGGATGCTTTGTGCCGGCTGTTTCTGCTCGCATCGGGGTTTGTGATGCAATTTTCTCAAGGGTGGGTGCTAGCGATGATTTATTCAAAGGACAATCTACTTTTATGGTAGAAATGCTAGAATTGGCAACAATTCTTAATTATGCTACCCGTAAGTCTTTTGTTATTTTAGACGAAATCGGCAGAGGAACTTCCACCTATGACGGACTGTCTATTGCGTGGGCTACTTTAGAATATATCAATAGTAAATTAAACGCCAGAACACTTTTTGCTACCCACTATCACGAGCTGATAGAATTAGAAACAAAATTAGAAAAACTGGAATGCTATTATGTTAATGTAGTGGAAGAAAATGATAAGATTATTTTTATGCACGCACTTTCTCGGGGGGCAGTTAGTAAATCTTATGGCATTGAAGTGGCAAAAATTGCAGGACTTCCTGCCGGTGTTATTAAAAATTCACAAAATATTTTAAATAAATTAGAGAAAGCTGAAAAAGACATTCTGCCATTGTTTGATTTTGCAGCCGATGCTTCTGCTATAGAAAAAGAATCCCCTGTAGATGAGTATTTATATAGATTAGAGTTGGATAATCTTACTCCAAAAGAGGCGCTTAATATATTGTATGAGATAAAAGAACTAGCAAAAAAATGAATTTTAAAAATGTGGTAAAAGTAGGCGGCTGGACTTTATTCAGCCGATTTTTAGGACTTTTTAGAGATATTCTATTAAGCAGATATTTAGGTGCAGGATTGCTTTCTGATGCTTTTTTTGTGGCGTTTAAAATTCCTAATTTATTTAGAAGATTATTTGCCGAAGGCAGCATGCAGGCGGCATTTGTTCCCATATTTGCTAAACTGCTGGGTGAAGATAAAGCAAAAGCCCGTGAGTTTGCTGCGCAGGTATTTACTATATTTTTTATTATTTTAGCGATTTTTGTAATCGTTTTAGAAATTTTTGCTCCAACGGTAATTATGGTAATTTCACCAGGATTTAAATCCAGAGGAGACGAGATATTTTATTTAACTGTAGATTTGCTGCGAATCACCATGCCATATCTGTTGTTTATTTCTATGGTGGCGTTTTATTCTTCTTTGTTAAACTCCATAAATAAATTTTCTTTAGTAGCTTTTCTGCCGGCTTTTTTAAATTTAGGAATTATTGCAGCCTTAGTTTTAAGCTCAATAGACAGTGCAGTTTTTAAAAGCGCAGCCCATGCTGGATCTTGGGGTGTTTTTTGGGGCGGGGTTGCGCAGCTGTTATGTGTAATTTGGGCGTGCTATAAAAACAATTGGCTGATTAGATTTTCTTTTATAAAAAATATAACGCAGGAAACAAAATTATTTTTTAAAAGAATTGTGCCGGTAATTTTTGGTGCAGGAGTTTATCAAGTTAATATTGTGATAGATGTGCTGGTTGCTTCGCTATTACCGGCAGGAGCAATTTCTTTTTTATTTTATGCTGATAGAATTTATCAGCTGCCTTTGGCTATCATTGGCATTGCTATTGGCACAGTGGTGCTGCCAGAGATTTCAAGTTCCAGCAAAACAACGGAAGAAAAAAATATAATTAAGCAGAATGCTTTAATTTTTTCATTGGGCATGTCTTTATTTGCTACAATTGCTTTAGTAATATACAGCCGTGAAATTATTAAAATAATTTTTTTAGGCGGAAATTTCAATTTTGAAGCCGCTCATATTACGGCTATAGTTTTAATGATTTACTCTCTTTCTTTGCCGTTTAATATTTTAATTAAAGTGATTCTGCCTTTTTATTATTCTTATGGCGATACAAAAACTCCGCTTTATTCTACATTGGTATGCTTGGCATTAAATTTAGTTTTAGTGTTTTATTTTGCCAGCCTTTTTGGAGTATATGGCATAGCTTTGGCAACAGTGGTTGCAAGTGTAGTAAATTTTTTAATTTTAGGCTTTTTTTTAAAACAGAAATATGATTTTAAATTATCCCATGAATTTTTTATGGAATTAAGAAAAATTCTTTTAGCAGCGCTGATATTAATAGCCCTTCTATTATGTTTAAAATATGCTTTGCTTGATAATTTAGAGATTAGCTTATTTTGGTTTCGCTTTGTTTTTATTTTTTTGGTAATCTTGATAGTATTAATTGTCATTTTTTTATTAAAAGTATTAAAATCATATATATATTTTGAAATTATAAAACTATTTAGCAGGAAATAATGCAGACTATCTTTTCAGGAATTCAGCCTACAGGAGGCATTCATTTAGGAAATTATGCCGGAGCCATCAGCAATTGGGTTAATTTGCAAACAAATGATGTGCAGAATATTTATTGCATTGTTGATTTGCATGCGATTACCGTATTTCAAAATCCAGTTGAGCTGCGCCATAATATTTTAAAAGCAGCATCGCTAATTATTGCAGCAGGAGTCAATCCGGAAAAATCTATTTTATTTGCTCAAAGCAGTAATAGCAATCATGCAGAATTAGCTTGGATGCTGAACTGTGTAGCAAGAATTGGCTGGCTTAACCGTATGACTCAATTTAAAGATAAGGCTGGTAAAAATAAAGAAAACAGCTCGGTGGGGCTTTATGTTTATCCTAATTTAATGGCGGCTGATATTTTGTTATACAATACCGATTTAGTGCCAGTGGGTGAAGATCAAAAGCAGCATATTGAGTTAGCCCGTGATATTGCTATAAAATTTAATAATGATTACCGAGCAATTTTTAAAATTCCTGAGCCGCTTATTCTTAAGGAAAATGCTAGAATTATGTCTTTGCGTGATGGCACTAAGAAAATGTCGAAATCTGATCCATCAGACTTTGCTAAAATTTTATTAGATGATGCAGACGAGGATATTATTAGTAAAATTATGAAGGCTAAAACAGACTCGCTGCCTTTTCCAAGCGTGGAAGAAAATTTAAACGAGCGTCCGGAGGTTAATAATTTGCTTAATATTTATGCCTTTGCGGCTAAAATGTCCCGTGAAAAAATTATATCAGCATATGAAAGCAAGGGTTTTGTTGAGTTTAAGAAAGATTTAGCAGAGCTTCTTGTTAGTGTAATAGCGCCTATTCGTAAGAAACAAGTTGATTTATTTAAAAATCAAGATTATTTATTAGATATATTAAACAAAGGGAACCATCAAGCTGCAAGCATATCCAGCAAAAAACTCTTGGAAGTTAAAGAGGCGATGGGATTTGTTAATTTGTAATTAAAGAGAAATACTATGTTTATAGAAGTTCAAGAAACACCGAACCCTAATACTTTGAAATTTTTTCTGAATCAAGAGATTTTAGAAAATAATCAAACCTACCATTTTAAAAATAAAGATGAAAGCAAATCTTCGCCTTTAGTTTTAAAATTATTTGATTTAAGCGATATTCGCGGAGTTTTTTTAGGCAGCGATTTTATTTCAATAGTAGTAGAAAATGAAAACTCCTGGAGTTATTTAAAACCGCAGATACTGGCTTTGCTTTCAGATTTTATTAGCAGTGGGCAGCCTATATTAGTGGAAAATATTGAGAGTTTAAGTGAAAGTTTTAAAGTTAAAGGAAAAAATAAACAGGACCAAGAAATTATCGCTAAAATAGAAGAGCTTTTTGAGGAAAGAATTCGTCCGGCTGTGGCTATGGACGGCGGAGATATTCTTTTTAGAGACTACGATGATGGTGTAGTTTATTTAAGTTTATATGGGTCTTGTGCCGGCTGTCCTAGTTCAAGTATTACTCTAAAAAACGGCATTGAAAATATGCTGAAATATTATATTCCTGAGATAAAAGAGGTTATAAGTATTGAGTAAGAAGATAAATACAGATCCCATAAACTTTGCACGCATTATAAAATTTATTAAGGGCTGCTTTTTTAAATCTACAGTGCTGGCTTTAATTTTTATATTGTTGCTTTTCTTATTTCTTTATAGATTTACCGATAAAATATTTTCTAATGATTATGTTTTAAATACTATGCTGAAAACTAATATTTATTCAAGACAGTGTTTATATCTGCATGAAGATGATCCTAACTTGGTTAAGAAATTAAATGATTTTTATAGTTCATCGGCAAATAAATATCTAGTGCTTCCTGTATTTTTTAATAATATGCCAACTAGTTTAGCCGGCATTAAAGATTTGCAGTTAAAAAAAGATACATATATTAATATTCTATTGCCGATTTTATTGAAAGTTCAAAAGGAAGTGCTGAACGAGCGGGCGCGTCTTATAGAAATTAATTCCAGAATGATAAATGAGCCTGTAATGGCTGAAGATTTTGCTTTTATTGATTATCTCGCTGATAAATATAATGTTAAATTAAAAAATGATGATTTTTGGACTTATGTTGATGCTATCGATGAGCTGCTTTTACGGGTAGATATTATTCCTACTTCTATTGCTTTAGGAATTTCGGCTAAAGAAACTGGCTGGGGAGCTTCACGGTTTTTGCAGGAGGGAAATTCTTTATTTTCACAATGGACTTTTGATGAAAATTCCGGCATTATCCCATTGGGGCGGGAATCGCATCAAAATCATGTAGTTAAGAAGTTTGATACATTAGAAGATGCTATAAGATCATTTTATATAAACATTAATACTCATAACAGTTATAAAGAATTTAGAAATATGCGCCGCAGAATGCGTATAAGCGACGGAACTTTAAATGCTAGAAGATTAGTTCCTGCTTTATATAGATATTCAGCTGAAAAAGACTATACGGATATACTGTATAATATTATACTTACTAATTCTTTAGGTAAATTTGATAATTATACAACCTTCTCTACACAATATAGAAATATTTGTTTAACTGTTTTAAATTAATGTATGGATTAGCTTTAGATACTTCTAATAAACTGCAGCTAGCTTTGCTAAAAGACGGCGTAATAATTGATAGTTTTAGCATGGCAGAGCGGATTAATATTTCCGATGTTCTTTTGCAGTATATAAGCAATATGCTTAATAGGAATCAAATTATTTTAAGAGATCTTAATTTTATTGCTTTAATTAATGGTGCAGGTTATTTTACCGGAGTGCGTATTGCCATTGTCGTAGCGAAGGTTTTGCATTTGGCGCTTAATATTCCCGTTTTTACTTTTAGCGCATCTTTTGTTATGTTTAAAGAGGCAGCACAGGATAGCTTTGTTGTGGCGGCAGTTGATATTGGTAAAAGAGGCTGCGTAATAGCTGTATTCCATGAAAATAAGCAGATTATTGCTGATATTTATATCGATGAAGATGATTTAGAGAATTTTTTTAAACAAAATGAAGTTTTATGCAAAATTTTGCCGGAAAACTTCATGTTTGTCGGCAATAAACAGAGCTTATTTAAAGAAATATCTTATTTTAAGAGTGCTGCTTATTTGCAGAATATAACCGCTCCGTCTATGAAAATATTGGGGGATGAGGCTGTTTACTTATATGATAGCGGTAAATTTATGACAAATATTGAACCTCTTTATGCAAAAGAGGTTGATATGATAATTAAGGATAAATAATGCAGCAAAGGCAAAAAAAATATCACATAAAAACTTGGGGATGCCAGATGAATGTTTATGATTCCCAAAGAATTAGTGAGATTCTACAAAGTTTAGGCTATGTTCATAGCGAGGATTCTACGGAGTCGGATTTAGTAATTCTAAATACCTGCCATGTGCGGGAAAAAGCAACAGAAAAAGTTTATTCCGATATCGGCAGATTAAATATTTTAAAACAAAGAAGGCAGAAAATCGGGCAGAGTCTTATTATAGGAGTATCCGGTTGCGTAGCCCAAGCAGAGGGTGAAGAAATTATTAAACGCGCACCTTGTGTAGATTTAGTTTTTGGTCCGCAGACTTGGCATCGCCTTGAGAGCATGATTAAAAAAATTGAAATCGAGCATGCTAAGGTATGCGATACCGATTTCCCAGTGGAAGAAAAGTTTGATTCCATAGGGAGCACAGTCTTTGATAAATCTCGTATAAATAATGGCAGTGCTTTTATTGCCGTGCAAGAAGGCTGCGATAAATTTTGCACCTACTGTGTTGTGCCATATACTAGAGGGGCGGAATATTCCCGCCCTACCTGGCAGGTTTTGGAAGAAGTTAATAAACTTGTAAAAGAAGGGGCAACAGAAATTACTCTGCTGGGACAGAATGTTAATGCCTATCATGGCATGTCTCATGAGGGGGCAGAATGGAATTTAGCAAAACTGATAGATAAAATATCTGCTATTGAGGGTCTGCAAAGGATTCGTTATCTTACATCATATCCGGCAGAGGTAGATGAAGATTTAATAGCCGCCCACAAAAATCAGCCGAAACTAATGCCTTTTCTGCATTTGCCAATTCAGGCTGGGTCTAATAGAATTCTGCGGAGTATGAATAGAAACCATACAAAAGAACAATATTTAAATCTAGTTGCAAGACTGAAGGAAGCGCGGGAAGATTTAGCATTTTCTTCAGATTTTATTGTTGGCTTTCCTGATGAAACAGAGGAAGATTTTGAGGAAACGCTAGATGTAGTGCGGCAAGTGGGTTTTATTCAATCATTTTCGTTTGCTTATAGTCCTCGTCTTGGCACGCCGTCAATAGATTATGAAAACCAGATTCCGCTGGAAATAAAAGAAAAACGGCTGTATGTTCTGCAAGATTTACTAAAGCAAACCCAGCGTGAATTTAATGAAAAAACTGTAGGTAAAACTATGGATATTTTATTCGATAGAAAAGGCAAGTTTAAGGGGCAGCTTGTCGGCAAAAGCCCATATATGCAGGCGGTAGCGGTTAACGGCATGACTGAGGAAAGGCTTGGAAAAATTTATAAAGTAAAAATATTGAGCAACTATAATACAAGTTTAATTGGTGAAATTGTTGAATAATTTACACATATCCATCGTAAGTCAATTGCAAAGCATACGGGAAGAGTTTCCGGTGAAGCAAGTTAATAAATATAAGAGCGATTCTAAAGAAGTTATTGTCCTTGTTTTAAAATACTTAAGTGAAAATAATGAAAACTTCCGTTTCTGTATTTCTAAGGAAATTTTTTTAGATTTATATTTGGTAGATGATAAAAAAATCACAGAAATAAATTTTAAATACCGTAATAAAAAAGAACCGACCAATGTTTTGTCCTTAGCTTATTTTTCGGCTGAAGACTTTAATAAAGATTTTACAGCCCCCATACATTTAGGAGAAATTTTTATTTCAATGGAAACTTTGGCAAAAGAATCCTTAGAGCAGAAAGTGCTGATAGAGCATCATTACTTTAGATTATTAATTCATGGAGTGCTTCATTTATTAGGATTTGATCATAATTTGGAAAATGAAGCAGTTTTAATGTATAATACTGAAGAAAATATATTGCATAAGTTAGAATTATCAACTAATAGTATAGTATCAAATTATTGGAGATAAAAGTTTTGGAGGGAGAGGTCAAGAAGGGGTTTTCTAGATTCTTTGACAGAATAAATTTTTTTAATAAAAAGAAAATTGAACAATATAAAGATAAAATAGATACTTTGCGCTATGAAAAGCTGCTAGAGATGTTCTCTTTATATTATACTAAGGATGGCAATGATGTATCTGAAAACTATTTTATTAAAAATATTATAGACTTTAGAGACAAAAGGGCGCAGGATATTATGATTCCAAGAATCGATATTATTGCTGCTCCTGTTGAGTCTGAGGTTGAAGACATCATAAAAATTATGAGTAAAAGCGGGTTTTCAAGAATTCCAATTTATGAGGATAATCTTGATAATACCATTGGTTTTATTCATGTTAAAGATTTGCTGCCTTCATTGCGTAAAAAACATCAGGCAAAACTGCCGAATATGGTTAGGGGTGTTTTGTTTATTTCTCCTTATATGAAACTTTTAGATCTGCTTTATGAAATGAAGTTGAAAGGCGTTCATATGGCGATGGTGGTTGATGAATTTGGCGGTGTAGATGGTTTAATTACTTTTGAAGACATTTTAGAAGAAATTATCGGCGGGATTCGCGATGAATACAATAAAGCTCCTGCTCCTAAGATTATTGAAATTGAATCAGGAATTCTTGAGGCAGATGGCAGGGTAAATATTCATGATTTAGAAGAATATACCGGCAGATTTAGCACGCAGGAAGAAAATGAAGAATCAAATACCATATCTGGGCTGATAGTAGCGCTTGTAGGGTATGTTCCCTCGAAAAGTGAAATTATTATTCATCCGTCGGGAATCGAGTTTAAAATTATTTCGGTTGATCCGTTGAAAATTAATAAGGTTATGGTTGATTATAGAGGCTTACATAAAAATGATAATACGCAATAAACTTAAATACATATTAATCTGTCTGTTTTCTTTTTTTTATGTTTTAGGATTCGCTCCTTATAATTATTTATGGCTGGGAATAATTGCGATTCTTGGCATATCTGCTATTTTTAAAAGTGCTAAAAACAGAAAAGAAACAGTCCGCTTCGCAGTTTTAAGTGCTTTGGTAATAAGCTGTTTTGGTGCCTATTGGCTGGTTTATGCCGCTAATTACACTTTTGATTCCAAGATATTAGGAGCACTTGTTTTAGTAGGGTTTGCTCTTTTATATTCTGTTTTTATGCTTATGATAGCTATTCCTATTTATTGGGCAAATAAAAATGAAAAGTTTTTTTATGTGGTGCTTGTATTATCTTGGAGTGCTATGGATGCCTTTAAATTTTACTTTTTAGGCGGCTTTCCTTGGTTTTTATCAGCATATCTTTGGGGACAAATTCCGCCGATTACTCAAATAGTTTCAGTAATTGGCTTGGTAGGATTAAGCATTTTAACTTATGCTTTGATTTTTTCGTGTTTCATTTTATTTAATGGCAATTATAAACGGGCATTTAGATATAATCTGTTTTTAATATTAGTAGTAATTTTTGCAGGATTCTATATTTACGGTCAGGAAAGAATCAATCATTTGAATGCGCTTGCACCAGAAAAAACTCTTAGAATTCGCCTTGTGCAGACTAATATTGATCAAACAACTAAAATAAATCTTAATAATTCTGAAATTATTGCAACGAGTGTGCTGCCGCAAATATCCGACAGTATAGAGCAGGTGAATCCGCAAATGATTTTCCTGCCGGAAACTACTTTTGTTTATTTTGATGCGGAATATTTTGCTAATAAAATTAGACAGACTCCTAAAAACACAGCATTAATTGTTGGAGTATTACGAATCGATGAAAAAAACCGCGCCTTTAATAGTGTTTTTAATATTGTGAACCATCAAACCATTGATTATTATGATAAAAATAAACTGGTTCCTTTTGGTGAAAGAATGCCTTTAGCGGATTATCTGCCGAATTTTTTTAGTTTTGTTGGTTTAGAAAGTTTAACTCCGGGCAGTAAAGTAAATATTTTTGCGGTGGATGATTATCGTCTAGTGCCGACGGTTTGTTTTGAGGGATTATTTCCTTTAGAGGGAATAACAGCTAATGATGTTGATTTTATAGTAAATGTTGCCAATGAGGCATGGTTTGATCAATCTATAGAATTAGCTCAAAATTGGGATATTTATAAATATAGAAGTATTGAAACTGGTGTGGTTGCATTAAAGGTTGCTAATACAGGAATCTCTGGTGCTTACGATTTTACAGGGAAGCTCTTGCATCAGGCAGAACCATTCCAAAAAGTTAATGTTGATTTGGTTTTGCCAATTAAAAAGGTTAAAACTATTTTTTCTTTAATTAATTACCATACTATAAATTATGTGGTTTTTATCCTTTATGGAATAATGGTTCTATTAATTTTTTTAAGAAAGAAAAGTGTTTAGGTTGTATTTATTAAGAATTGGTATATAATTTATATATTATACATATTGCAGGTTGTAATATATGTTGGAAATTAAAAATATGTGAGGTATGATGGGCGAATTAAGCGAACATAACAGACAGCCAAAGGATATTGATGTATTCGCTGGTGAACAGCTAAAAAAACGCAGAAAAGAATTAGGCATGTCGCAGAAAGTTCTGGCAGAAAGTCTTGGCGTAACTTTTCAGCAGGTGCAAAAATATGAAAAAGGCTTGAATCGAATTGGTGCTAGCAGATTGTTTGATTTATGTAAAGTGCTGAAGGTTAAACCGTCATACTTTTTTAAAACTATCAATTATGAAGATTCTATAAGCAATGCTGCTGTTTTAGCTGTGGCAGAAAGCAATGAGCTTTCTGCTGATGCTATTGCTTTGCTTACAATGTTTTCATCTATTGATGAGTCTAAAAAAAGAATAATTTTAGATCTGCTGAAAAGCATGACGGATAGTGATTAAATTATTCTTTATTAAAAATAATTTACGATTCTGCTTTATTGGCTTATAACTACATTAGTATAAGCTGTTTTTGTCTAATTAACTAATTCCATCATATCTCCCTAGAAGTTTTATGCTGCTGGCTTGTTTAATACGGAGCAAGTCTTCTAATATAAATAAAAAAATTAAAATAGTTGACAAATATATTTCTAATATATTATTATAAAATAATAATGATTATTGTTTTTATTTTAGAAATATAAATGTTAAAATATGAAAGTTAAGAATTACAGCAGAAAACGGGAAGCTATTTTAGAAAAGATTTGTTCAACCAAAACTCATCCTACAGCAGAATGGATATTTCAAGAATTAAAAGATAGTTATCCTGATTTAAGTTTAGCTACAGTGTATAGAAATCTTAATATGTTTAAGGAGGAAGGGGCAATTATTTCTGTTGGCAGTATCAACGGACAAGAGCGCTTTGATGGCTTCAAAGATCCGCATGCGCATTTTATATGCGAGGTGTGCCAATCAATTGGGGATATTGCTTTTAAAAATAACCAGCTTCCTGCCATATCTTTAGAAAATATAGAAAATTCTAAAGTTAGGAAAATAGATTTAACAGTTTATGGAACTTGCCAGAACTGCTTAGATTCAATTAAACAGCAACCAAAGGAGTAGATTATGAGCTTGATAGGTAAAAAAATAGAAGCATTTGAAAGTGATGCTTTTCAAAAAAATAAAGGATTTTTAAAAGTTACTTCAGAAAAAGATTTTGTTGGAAAATGGAGCGTGGTATGTTTTTATCCTGCTGACTTCACTTTTGTTTGTCCTACAGAATTAGAAGATTTGCAAAATCAATATGCAGCATTGAAATCACTTGGTGCGGAAGTATATTCAATATCAACCGATACCCATTTTACCCACAAAGCGTGGCATGATAATTCTGAGGCAATAGGTAAAGTTGAGTATGTAATGATAGGCGACCCATCGCATAAAGTTTCTCGTCTCTTTGATGTTTTAATAGAAGACGCAGGATTAGCAGATAGAGGAACTTTTATAATTGATCCTGATGGAGTTATTCAAATGGCTGAAATTAATGCCGGTGGTATTGGACGCGATGCCGCAGCCTTAATTGATAAAATCAAAGCTGCACAATATGTCCGTAAAAATCCTGGTGAGGTTTGTCCGGCGAAGTGGAAAGAGGGTCAATCTACACTCAAGCCAAGTCTTGACCTAGTTGGTAAAATTTAATATTTTGGCTTTCTACTGCAGAAATTTGGCTCTCATGTATTAGTTATACACTACGAGCCAAATTTCATAGTATAAAGTTCAAACTATTAAATTTTCAATAGTTTTATCTTTTGTTTTTTTATAAAAATAAGGTATCACAATGTCTTTAGATACAGAAATAAAAAATCAGCTTTTGCCGTATTTAGATTATATAGAGCAGAATATAATTTTAAAAGTTTATGCTGATGAAAACACACGGGTGGTGCTAGATTTTGTTGAAGAAATAGCTGGTTTGTCTCCTAAAATTTCAGTGGAAAAAGTTGAATTAGATAGGATGGGCAGTTTTGCGATTGATACTTTTACTCAAAGCAGCGGGATAGTTTTTGCAGGGTTGCCGCTGGGGCACGAATTTACATCCTTTGTTATGGCTTTATTGCAGGTAAGTGGTCGTCCACCTAAAATTGCAGATAATCTCATTGAGCAAATCAAAAAAATTGATAAAAAATTAAATTTCACAACTTTTGTAAGCCTTAGCTGCCATAACTGTCCGGATGTTGTGCAGGCTCTTAATATTATGGCGGTTTTAAATCTTAATATTACACATGTTTGTGTTGATGGCGGCAGCTTTACAAGCGAGGTTGAAGCAAAGCAAATCATGGCAGTGCCAACGATATATTTGAATGGTGAAGAATTTGCCAGTGGACGGATTGCTATAGAGCAAATCTTGGCTAAACTTGGCAGCTCTATTAACTCCGCCGAGTTAAACAATAAAGCGCCATATGATATGCTGGTTGTAGGCGGAGGCCCTGCTGGGTCAGCTGCAGCTATTTATGCTGCCCGCAAAGGTATTAATGTTGCCTTGCTGAGCGAAAATCTTGGCGGACAGGTTTTAGAAACTGTGGGAGTTGAAAACATTATTGGCACTAAATATATTGAAGGGACTAAATTTATGAGCGAAGTTTTAGTTCATATTAAGGAATACCCCATTGATATTATATCTAATCAAAAAGCGATAAAATTAGAAAAAAAAGACTTGCTGGAATTAAGCATAGAAGGAGGTGTAGTTCTAAAAGCTAAAAGCATTGTGCTGGCGACAGGGGCAAAATGGAAAAATATTGGCATAGCTGGCGAAAATGAATTTAAAAATAAAGGAATTGCTTATTGCCCCCATTGTGATGGTCCGCTTTTTGCCGGCAAAGATATTGCCGTAATCGGCGGAGGCAATAGCGGTGTAGAGGCAGCTATTGATTTAGCAGGTATTGCTAAGCACATTTATTTGCTTGAGTTTGCGGATAAACTTAAAGCTGATAAAATTTTACAGAAAAGGCTGCAGAATTTAAACAATGTCAGTGTTATAACTAATGCCCAAACTTTAGAGATTTCTGGCTCATCAATTGTAGAAAATATAAAATATTTAAATAGGAATACCAGCTTTGAGGAAACGATAGCAGTTAATGGAGTATTTATATTAATAGGCTTAATGCCAAATACTAGTTGGCTTGGGGATAGTATTGCAAAAAATAATCTCGGTGAAATTATTGTAGATAAACATGGTGCCACAAACTTAAGCGGAGTTTTTGCCGCCGGCGACTGCACTGACAGCCCCTATAAGCAGATAATTATTTCAATGGGCAGCGGAGCTACAGCAGCACTCGGGGCATTTGATTATTTGATAAGAAATTATGATAGATAATTACCTTAATTTGTTATTCTAACAATTGCATTATAGTAGTTCTTTTGCTATAATAGCTTGTTTATGTGCTGATAAAGAGAGAAAATTTATGAATAAAGAAAGTTATTTATTTACTAGCGAATCCGTATCGGAAGGGCATCCTGATAAAGTTGCCGATCAAATATCGGATAGTATTTTAGATTTTTTTCTTTCTCGTGATGCTATTGCCCGAGTAGCTGTGGAAACTTTAGTTACCACCAATCAAATAGTTTTAGCTGGCGAGGTTAAAACTAATCTGGCATTTACTCTTGAAGAAATAAATACTGTAGCCCGTGAAACTGTTAAAAAAATTGGCTACGAACAAAAAGGGTTTGACCATAGAACGCTTTCCATTACTAATTACATTCATGGGCAATCAGCAGATATTGCTATGGGTGTTGATGAAGCAGACGGTAAAGAAGAAGGAGCTGGTGATCAAGGAATTATGTTCGGCTATGCTTGCAATGATACTGAAGTTTTTATGCCTTTTAGTATTTATTATGCTCATAAACTTTTAGAAGAATTGGCTAAAAAAAGAAAAAACGGTGAAATAAGAGGACTTCTGCCAGATGCTAAAAGTCAAATAACTTTAGAGTATATTGACGGTAAGCCTGCAAAAGTGCATACGGTGGTGGTATCCCATCAGCATGAAGAAAGTTTATCTACTGAAGATGTTCGTAAAATTATTATGCCGGTAATCGCTGAAGTGCTTCCTAGCGATTTGTATAATCTAAATGATTGTATTCATCATATTAATCCAACTGGCCGTTTTGTCATTGGCGGACCAGACGGTGATACCGGATTAACAGGCAGAAAAATTATTGTAGATACCTATGGCGGTGTTGCTCCTCATGGTGGTGGCGCTTTTTCGGGGAAAGATCCAACCAAAGTTGATAGATCGGCAGCATATGCGGCAAGATATTTAGCTAAAAATATTGTAGCAAGTGGTGCTGCCCGCCGATGCACTATTCAGTTATCTTATGCAATTGGCGTAGCTAAGCCTTTATCGGTTTATGTAGATACTCATGGCACAGGTTTAATAGGAGACCGTGAAATTGAAGCAATTATTCCGCAGTTAATGAATCTATCGCCAAAGGGGATTCGCACCCACTTAGCACTTAATAAGCCAATTTATGGCATTACTGCTTCCTATGGACATTTCGGTAGAAACTCAACTGGTGATTTATTTACTTGGGAGAATCTGGATTTAGTCGCAAAAATTAAAGAACTATTAAAAATTTAATAATTTATGGATAATAAATTCATTAATTTTTATGGCAGAACTACTGGACATCTAAGTAAAAGAGCAGTTCATCTTTTAGAAAGTTTATTGCCGGAATATTTACTAAATATGGATAATTTTTATACTAATCTTGGTAAATATGAAAAAGTTAATTTAGAAATTGGGTTTGGCAGTGGAGATTTTCTTTTTAATTCGGCTGCCAGCAACCCTAGCTTTCTGTATGTAGGTGTTGAAGTTTTTGCCAATGGTGTGGCTAGTCTTTTAGATAAAATAGATAAGTATAATACTGAAAAGAAAGATAAATCATTAGATTCTTCTAATGAAAATCTTAAAAATATTCTTATTTATAATTCTAATGTTTATTATTTGCTATCGCATTTAAAAGAAAACACCTTTGATAATTTATTTATTCTGTTTCCAGATCCTTGGCATAAAAATAAACACCACAAACGCCGCTTGATTAATGAAAATAATCTCGCAGTTTTTTCTAAAATCTTAAAACCTAATGGGATTTTAAGGTTTGTTTCAGATCATAAAGATTATGTGGCTTGGGCTTTAGAACAGTTTAAACAGTCTTCACAGTTTAAAATTGATGATTCCCAAGATTTTGCCATACCTCCAACAGATCATTTTCAAACTAAATATGAAAGAAAGGCTGTTAAGGCAGGTAGGGATATATCTTATATTAATGTGCAGAATATCAACTAATTTAGTTATAGTTTTTTCTCCATTATACTGTGTTTACCCATAACACAATTTTTCTTGACAGATTTATTCCTTTAATGCATAATGTGGGAATGTAAACAGATAAATACCCTTTTTTTAATTAATTATTTGCAAAAACAAGATTATTAAATTATATTAAAAAGATACTGGTAAAATAAAAAGAGGGACTGTTTTTACAGTCCTTTTTTATAAAAAATTTATTCTTTTATCTTTTCTATGTTGTTGCAAGGTCGTTTATGTATTTGAATACACCACACTCCCTTGCTCCTAATATAAAAGATAAAAGAATGAATTTTTAGGGATACAAATGAATACATTAAAACAAAAAATTTTAGACTTAGCATATCCTGTGTCAGAAAGTCTTGGTTTTACCATTGTTGATATTAAGGTTTTCGGCAAGGAAAAAATCACTCTGCAAATTTTTTTAGAAAAAGCAGAGGGAAATCCTGTTTCTATTGACGATTGTGCAAAGTTTAGCCGTGAATTTGCGGTAATTATGGATGTTAACAATCTTATAGAAAATCGCTACAACCTAGAGGTAAGTTCGGCGGGCATTGATAGAAAATTAGCTAAACTTGAAGATTTCCAAAGATTTATTGGAAATAATGTTCTAGTAAAAACTAAACTACCTATAAATAACCAAAAAACTTTCAAAGGCAAACTAGTAAATGTGAAAGATAATAATATAGAAATTACAGGTGAACAAGGTAATACAAATATTCATATAGATTTTATTGAAAAAGCCAATTTAGATATATTAAAAGATTTATTTAAACCTGCAGATTCCAATAAAAAAAATCAACCCACAGCGCATAAAAAAGGAAAAAAAGAGGGAAAAAATGCTAAATAAACATAATTCTAATGAATTGCAAGCAAGACCAGAATTAATTGATATTATTGAAGGTGTTTCTAAAGATAAGGGTATCTCAATTGAGGAAGTTTTTGAAGCTATGGAGGTAGCGATTAAAAAAATTGCGGTTAATAAATATGGCAGCGCACATGATATTAGAGTTAAAATTAACCGCCATAACGGTTCAATTTCCATTCAAAAAGTATTGACTGTTGCGGAAGAAATTGAAAACCCGCTGCAGCAAATTTTACTTGCGGATGCTAAAATAATTAAAGAAGATGCAGTATTAGGAGATATTCTAGTTGAGGTTCTGCCTCCGGTAAATTTTGATAGAAATTTTGTGCAGCCGTTCCGCCAAATTGTAACGCGCAGAGTTAAAGAGGCTGAAAAACAAAAAGAATTTGATTATTATAAAGATAAAATTGGCGAAATCGTTAACGGCGTAGTGAAACGGGTAGAGCTAGGCAATGTTTTTGTAGAATTAACTAATAAATCTGAGGCTTTTATGCGCAGAGATAATGTAATTCCAAGAGAAAATCTTGATGTTGGCGATAGAATCAGAGCTTTAATTATAGATGTTAAAGAAGATATTAAATCTGCACAGATTATTTTATCAAGAACCCATCCAGATTTTGTTAAAAAACTTTTCGCTCAAGAAATTTCTGAAGTATATGACGAGCAGATTGTTATTCAAGCAGTAGCTCGTGAAGCAGGGTCTCGTTCTAAAGTAGCGCTTTACTCTAATGATGCCAGTATAGACCCTATCAGCACCTGCGTGGGGTTTAAGGGTCAGAGAATACAAGGTATTTTAGGCGAACTTAAGGGCGAAAAAATAGATTTAATTAAATATTCTGATAATATTGGCAATTTTGTTCTGAATGCTTTCCATGCTTCTGAAGTACAGAAAGTTATAGTCGATGAAACTAAAAAATCTATTGAAGTAGTAGTTAATCCTGATAAATTAAAATTAGCAATTGGCAGAGGCGGTCAAAACATTAATTTAATATCGCAGCTGGTTGGCTGGCATATTGATTTAATGGATGAAGAAACCGAAAAAGTTAAAAGACAAACTGAAATGGCTGAACGCGTTGAGTATATGAAAAATGCCCTTGATATTGATGATATTATTTCACAACTGCTGGTAATTGAAGGCTTTAAAACTGTTGAAGATATTATTGAAGAAAAAGTGGCAACTCTATCGGCAATTAAAGCCTTTGATGAAGATATGATTACAGAGTTAAAGTCTCGCGCTAAAGATTTTATAAAAGAGAGAGATAAAGAATATATTCAGCAAATGAACGATTTAGCGATAGCTGAAGAGTTAAGAAATTTTGAAGGGTTGTCTAAAGAAATGATTCTGGCGCTTGGTCGTGAGGGTGTAAAAACAGTCAATGATTTAGCTGAGCTTTCTACCTATGATTTGCTGGATATTTTACCTCGCGGCAGTTTAGATTTCAAAAAAGCTGAGGCTATTATTGTATTAGCTAGAAAATCTTGGGAAGAGAGCTAGGGGAATTTAGGTCTTTTAGTTTATTGGCTAAAAAGATTGAATAATTTAAATGTTCCATAATTTTGGAAAAAAAGAGGTCTTAATGACAAACAGTGATGATGATAAAATTGAAGAAAAAGGCAAGAGAAAAACTTTATCTATTTCTTTAGATATTTCTAAGCATATTGAAGAAAAAGAAAAGCTGAAAGCTAAAAAAGGTAAGGTAGAATTTACCGGCAGCAAACCTCCTAAAAAAGCAGGAGAAGATAAAGATTCCTTAGCTAACATGCCTGAAGACAGTAGTTCGCTAACGGCTGAAGAAAAAGAACGGCGGGCAAAACTGGCTTCAACTAAGTTAGAGGCAGAATCATCAGCTCCGTTAGCTGCTAGGCTTTCAGTGGTGCAGAAGGAATCTTTAAAAGATGATGCGGAATCTTTAGCTGCAGAAGGTAAAGAAAATTTAGAAAAAACTGCCGAACAATTAGCGGCTGTTGAGGAATCTTCCGTTAAAATGGAAGAAGAATCAGCATTTTCTTCAAATCATGTAATTAAATCTAGCTTTGAGGTTAAAGTGGTGGTTGACCATGCCCAAAAAGTGCTGGAAAAAAACAAGCAAGATCGTGATGTAAAGGAAACTAAAGAGTTTAGCACTGATACTGAAGAAGAAGATAAAAAAACTAAAAAGAAAGCAGATGGCGAGGCTAGACGCGCCAGCGGACCTAAGAATTGGAAATCTACCTATGTTGCTGAAGAAGATGAAGACGAGGAAGAAGAAGAAGAAGATTTTGAAGAAGTTGAAAACGAAGAAGTAAAACCTAAAAGACAAGTTGCTGTTAAAAGAAAAAATAAAAAGAAAAATCTAACTAAAGAAAAAATTATAAGAACAGTTGAAGTGCAGGGCGAAATTACGGTGAAAGATTTAGCCGCTAAAATGTCTGAAAAAACCTCGAGCCTTTTGAAATTTTTATCTAAATTAGACGATTCTTTAAATATTAGCAGTCTAATAGATGCAGAAACTGCAGAATTAGCTATTATTGAATTTGGTCATAAGCCAAGTATTATTGATACTTCTTCTATTGAATCACAGTATTATATTTTTAATGATAAACCAGAAGATCTAAGCGCCAGACCTCCGGTAGTTACTATCATGGGTCATGTTGATCATGGTAAAACTACTTTGCTTGATACCATAAGAAAAACTAATGTGGTTGGCAAGGAAGCCGGCGGCATAACTCAGCATATTGGGGCATATACTGCAAAATCTCCAGGGGGGAAAAGTATTACTTTTTTAGATACGCCTGGTCATGAGGCTTTTGGTCAAATTCGGGCAAGAGGCTCTAAAATTACCGATATTGTGGTGCTGGTAGTTGCTGCTGATGATGGTATTAAACCGCAAACAATTGAAGCAATTAATCATGCTAAAGCCGCTGGTGTGCCGATTATTGTGGCAATCAATAAAATTGATAAGCCAGAAGCTAATTCCATGAAGGTTAAGTCTGAGCTTCTATCGCAAAATCTTGTGGTGGAAGAAATGGGCGGCGATGTATTAGCGGTAGAAATTTCGGCTAAAGCTAATACTGGAATTGATAAACTTTTAGAAGCCATTCTGCTGCAGGCAGAAATGCTGGATTTAAAAACCAACTATAAAGCTCCTGCTAAAGCTAGCGTTATCGAGGTTAAACAGGAAAAAGGATTTGGTTATTTAGCAAGCGTCCTTGTAGAGCGTGGAACATTGCATGTAGGCGATTATTTTGTCTGCGGAATGTCTTCGGGTAAAATTAAAGTTATGATTAATGATAAAGGTGAACGGTTAAAAGAAGCACCGCCATCAACGCCTGTGGAAATTTCTGGTTTTGCTGAAGCTGTTGCGGCAGGAGATTCTTTTATTGTAGTTAAAAACGAGGCTGCTGCTAATGAATTATTAGAGTATAGAAAAAGCAAGGCTGCAGGTCGTGAGAATAAAAATACCACGCAAAATATTTTAGATATATTAAGCAATGAAATTAAAGATGTTAAAACTTTAGCAGTAATTATTAAAGCTGATACGCAAGGCAGCTTTGAAGCGATTAAATCTTCCCTAGAGAAAATTACTCATGATGCTGTTGAAATTAAAATTATTCATTCCGGTGTAGGCGAAATTACAGAATCAGATGTAATGCTGTCAAATACTGGCAGTGCAATAATCTTTGGCTTTAATACACGGGCAAACTCTAAAGCTCGTGATTTAGCGAAAAAGGAAAATATTGAGCTTAGGTATCATTCTATAATTTATAATTTGGTCGATGATGTTAAGTTAATTCTTAGCGGACTTCTTGATCCGGATATTGTTGAAAATATTTTAGGAACGGCTGAAGTTAGAAATGTTTTTGATGTTTCTAAAGTTGGTAGAATTGCCGGTTGCTATGTGCTGGACGGATTGTTAAGAAGAAATGCTTATGTGCGGATATTGCGGGAGAATGTAGCAGTTCATTCGGGAATTTTATCACAGCTTAAAAGATTCAAAGATGATGCTAAAGAGGTTAAAGCAGGATATGAATGCGGTGCTGCCATAGAAAATTTTAATGATGTAAGAATCGGCGACATCATAGAATGCTATGAAAAAGTTGAGGTTAGGAATACCATTGAATAAAAATATTTTCAACAGCGATATTATTAAAAGCAATAAGCCTAAATCTAATAGAGGCTTAAAAATTGCTAAGGAAATACGGGTTATTTTATCGGATATTTTTACAAAGTCGCAGCTTAAAGATGAGGCTCTTTTTGATAAAATAGTTTTAATAACAGGTGTAGAGGTTAGCGGAGATTTATCTATCGCAAAAATTTATATTAGCAATTGGAATGTGGCTATGGAAGGAAAGCTATTGATTGCTGCACTAAATAAGTATATTCCTTTCATGAGGAATAAAATTGCTAAAGTCTTAAAAATTAAAGTGATTCCTAATTTAGTTTTTATTATTGACGACCAGTTTGATAAAATGGAGGAATCTGCCAAAATGTTTCAAGCCTTAGAAAATAGCAAGAAGCATGATTCCTAATTATGATTTAAGCCTGCTGCATGGTTGGCTGTTTATAGATAAGCCAATTGGAGTATCCTCATTTAGCGTAGTTCATGGTATTAAAAAGTTTTTAAAACTACCGAAATCTCATAAAATTGGACATGGCGGCACTTTAGATCCAATGGCCTGCGGAATTTTACCGATTGCTATTGGTGAGGCTACTAAGACAGTTGATTATGTTATGAACTCTGATAAAATTTATGAGTTTACAATTGCTTTTGGTATTAAAACAGATTCTGCTGATAGTGAAGGAAACATTATTCAAACTACTGATACCATTCCTTCACAAGAGGCTTTAATTAATATTTTGCCAAAATTTCTTGGGGTTATTTCACAAAAACCGCCTGCCTATTCAGCTATAAAGATTAATGGTAAAAGAGCTTATTCGTTAGCAAGAGTAGGCGAAAAAGTAGATATTCCGCTACGCACCATCAATATTTATTCGTTAGAATTACAAAATTTTGATGTTGCTTCCAAAAAAGCTACTCTAATTGCTAAGGTTTCCAAAGGAACATACATCCGCACGCTAGCGGAAGATATTGCTGAAAGTTTAGGTTCACTTGGTCATACCGTTTATTTGCGGAGGACTGAAATCTGTATTCATAAAGAAAAACTTTTACTTTCTTTAAATACACTCTATAATGAAGAATATACTATTGATAATAATTTAATAAGTATAGAAGATATGCTGGATGGCATCTCGGCATATTCTTTAAACTCAAAGCAGGCACAGGAAATTTTAAATGGAAATTTATCCGGCTTGCTTGGCTGTCCTAAGGGAATCTTTAAATCTTTATATCAAGAAAAGGTTTTGGCTTTACTTGAAAATAAAGATGGAAAGGTATCTTTTTTAAGGGTCTTCAATAACAACCGCAACATATAGGAGTAAAGCGATGTCATTAAAAAAAGAAGATAAATCAAATATAATTAAAGCTCATGCGACAAATGAGGGTGATACTGGTTCACCTGAAGTGCAGATAGCTATTTTAAGTGAAAAAATTAAGTATTTAACCGAACATATGAAAGAACATACGAAAGATTTCCACTCTCGGCGCGGACTTTTAGTTATGGTTTCTAAAAGAAGAAAATTACTTACTTATTTAAAAAAGAAAGATAATGCTAGATATGAGTCTATTTTAAGTAAGTTAGGTTTAAGAGGAGTGAAATAATAGTGTTTAATATTATAGAAAAAAAAATTAATTGGGCAGGAAAAGAGCTGTCGTTTCAAACCGGTAAAATTGCAAGACAGGCTGATGGTGCAGTTGTGGCTACTTATGGCGGCACCAGTGTTTTAGCTACTGTAGTATTTGGAAAAAATGCCAATTATGAATTAGATTTCTTTCCTTTAACAGTTAATTATCAAGATAAATACTACGCCGTTGGCAAAATTCCCGGCGGTTTCTTTAAAAGAGAAACTAAACCAACTGAAAGAGAAGTGCTTATTTCAAGGCTGATTGATAGACCAATTAGACCGCTCTTTGATGAAAGATTTAGAAATGAGGTGCAGGTTATTGTTTCTACGCTTTCTAGCGATAAAGAAGTATCTACAGATGTTCTGTCAATTTTAGCAGCTTCAGCTGCACTATCAATTTCAGGAGCACCATTTTTAGATACCGTAGGCGCTGCCAAAGTTGGCTATATAGGCGGAGAGTATGTGCTTAATCCAACCATTCAGCAAACTCATAGTAGCTCACTTGAGCTTGTGGTAGCCGGCACTAAAGAAGGCATTCTTATGGTAGAATCAGAAGCGCAGGAATTATTGGAAGAGGTTATGCTTGGAGCTTTAAAATTTGCACATGAGGGATTTGCTCCGGTTATTAATTTAATTAATGAATTTAAGCAGGCGGTGAATAAAACTCCGTATGAAGTAGAAAATTTTGATACGCCAGAAGTTGCAGATTTTATTGCCGAATTGAATAAATGCGCTCGCGAAAATCTTGTGCAGGCTTTTGCTATTAAAGACAAAACTGAACGCAGCAGTAAAATAAGCGAAGCTAAAGATATTGCTAAAGCTAAGTTTGCTGATGGAAAATTCGAGGAATCTTTCGTTGACAGACATTTTAGCTATTATTTTAAAGCCTTAGAAAAAGATATTGTTAGAGGTGATATTCTAAGCAAATCTGTAAGAATTGACGGTCGTAATTTAGAACAGATTCGTCCAATTACTACAGAAATAGATTTATTTCCAGCCCCGCATGGCTCAGCTTTATTCACAAGGGGGGAAACACAAGCCCTTGTGTTTGCAACACTGGGAACTGAAATTGACGAGCAGATGCTTGATGATATTGAAAACGATAATGCTAAAGAAAGATTCATGCTGCATTACAACTTTCCGCCGTTTTCAGTTGGAGAAGTTGGCAGAGTTGGAGCTCCTGGCAGACGCGAAATTGGGCATGGCAAATTGGCATGGCGGGCTATTCATCCGCTTTTACCTAGTAAAGAAGATTTTCCTTATACCATTAGATTAGTATCTGAAATTACTGAATCTAATGGCTCTTCCTCAATGGCAACTGTTTGCGGAAGCTCATTAGCGCTTATGTCTGCAGGTGTCCCTTTGGCTAGACCTATAGCCGGAATTGCTATGGGATTAATTAAAGAGGGCGATAAATACGCAGTTCTTTCAGATATCTTAGGAGATGAAGACCATCTCGGTGATATGGATTTTAAAGTTGCCGGTACCTCAAGCGGGATTACTTCACTGCAAATGGATATTAAAATTACCTCTATTACTTACGAAATTATGGAAAAAGCAGTATCGCAAGCTCATGCTGGGCGTCAGCATATTTTAGGCGAAATGGCGAAATCTATATCTTCTTCTAAAGCTAATCTTAGCGGCACTGCGCCAAAAATTAAAACTATTCAAATAGATGCAAGCAAAATTAAAGATATTATTGGCACAGGCGGTAAAATCATTAAGGAAATCTGCGAAAAATTTGATGTTAAAATTGATATTTCTAATGAAGGTTTAGTAAAAGTTGCCGGCATTAATGGTGAAAAGGTTGACGGTGCTTTAGAACATATTGCTGCAATTGTTGCGGTTCCTGAGGTTGGTAAAGTTTATAAAGGGAAAGTGGTTAAGCTATTAGATTTTGGTGCTTTTGTTAATTTTATGCCGAATCGCGATGGTTTCTTGCATATTTCTGAAATGAGTGATAATCGCAATTCTAACATTAACGACTTTTTAAAAGTTGGCGATGTGTTAGATGTTAAGGTAGCACAAATTGATGATAAAGGTAAGATTAGATTAACCGTTAAAATATAGTAGGAATGTATGGCGTTTAAGTTAGATAAAGTTAATATCTCGGATGGCGAGGTTTTGCCTATTATAGAGGGTGGTAAGGGTATTAATATATCCACAGGTTTAACTGCAGGTTCTTTTGCAGCAGCAGGGGCAGTTGGAACTATTTCTGGGACAAATTCTGATTTTTATGACGAAAACGGAAATTATATTCCTTATCACTTTGATGCTAAATCTACAAGAAAAGAAAAACACGATGCTCTTGTAGAGCAAAGCATTCGCGGCTGTATTGCGCAGGCAAAAATAGCTCATGATGTTAGCTGTGGTGAAGGGAGGATTCATTTTAATTTTCTTTGGGAAGCTGGCGGCACAAAAATTGTTATGGATGAAGCTCTATCTAAAACCAAAGGCTTAATTCATGGAATTACCTCAGGTGCAGGGTTACCTTATGCTTTATCTGATATTGCTGCTAAATACAATGTTTACTATTATCCTATCATTTCTAGCAGCCGTGCTTTTAGTATTTTATGGAAAAGAAGCTATAATAAAACGTCGCAATTGTTAGGCGGCGTGGTTTACGAAGATCCTTGGTTGGCAGGCGGTCATAACGGCTTATCTAACCAAGAAGATCCTAATACACGGCAAGATCCTTATCTGCGGATTGTTGAAATTCGTAAGGTAATGAACGAGCTTGGTTTAGCTCATGTGCCGATTATTATTGCTGGCGGTGTGTGGAATTTGGCAGAATGGTCTAACTACATCAATAATCCAGAAATAGGGCTGGTAGCTTTTCAATTTGGCACAAGACCGCTTTTAACTGCAGAAAGCCCAATTAGTAGTGCATGGAAGCAAAAATTGCTGAATCTTAAAGAGGGAGATGTTTCTCTTAATAAATTTTCTCCAACCGGATTTTATTCTTCAGCGGTTAATAATATTTTTTTACAAGAACTTTATGCTAGGTCTGCACGGCAAATGTTCGCGGAAAGAAAACCTAGTGATGAATTTCCAAAAGAAGTTATTTCACAAAATGGTATTACTAAATTCTATGTCCGGGCAGAAGATTATAGCAGAGCGTCTGCTTATATCAATGAAGGCTTTAATACCCTGTTAAAAACTCCTGAAGATACTATAATTTTTGAAACACCTCAAGCGGCAGAAAGTATTAAAACGGATCAGCAGAATTGCATGGGCTGTTTAAGTGCTTGCCGTTTTAGCAACTGGAGTGAAAACGAAAAAAATACTACGGGAATTTTACCAGATCCCCGCTCGTTTTGCATAGAAAGAACTCTGCAAGATGTAGGACATGGTGGTTCTATTGATAATAACCTGTTATTCTCAGGGCATCATGCCTATAGATTTGCGACTGACCCTCTTTATAAAAACGGACATATTCCTACTATTGCGGAATTAGTTGCCAAAATTACCATCGGCGAGTAATAATTGGGAAGATTTTGGATTTCTATGTCGTCGCTTTTGCACTCATGTATGTGTAATATACTTTGTGCAAAAGCTAATATAAACTCCAAACTTGTCCCAATTTACTGGAATTTTGATTCTTCCTTTCACAAGGAATAAAATGAATAAAGTTGTTTATAAAATTCAAAAAACTATAGGATGTTGTTGCCTTTATAAAGGTGATGGCTGATTATTTAATCAAAGATTTCCAATCTAGCGGCTTAGAAAATTAATATTAATTACAAATCAAGTTTCTACTGGACTATACTTTTATATTGGTTATAAAGGGTTTAGCGAACTTAATATTCAATATGAAAACGAGATAGATATTTTTTCTTTTAATTATTGCCCTATTAATTTCCTAATATGAGGGAGAATTAATTTTTAATAAACAGTTTTTATTTTATAATAACTATAAAAAATAAAAACTAGTGGAGGTATAAATGAGGGCAATAATTGCTAAATGGCGAGAAATAAGAAAACGCAAAAAGAAACCCAGTAAGGTTAAAAATCAAATAGCTAGCCTAAAACATCTTAAAAAGAAATTGAGTTTTAGGAAGAAGTAGTAAGGGAAACAATAATCTTTGAATTTATCAACATCAATAGTATAATAAATATACTCCGTCTAAATTTTTAGTTTGTATCAAACTATATTGGTTTTAAATAAATTTATTTACTATCGTTAAAGGTAGTAAAGTTTATGGCTTTGCAATGATTTGCTCAATGACAATCATGTTCACTGGGGGCATAAGAATAGACGGAGGCTTTATTTTAAATGAGTTTTTAATAATAATGAATAATAACATAGAAGAACTTAAAGAGGCTCAAACTCTTCAAGAAATTTCCAAATTTTTTAATAAAACACCTAAAGATCTGGCTTATGTATTATACAAGCTAACAAAAGAAGAGAAATATTTTGAATTTGAGATCCCTAAAAAATCTGGTGGAAGTAGGAAAATAAAAGCCCCCATTAAAATAATAGAAAACATAGAAACAGGAATAGTAAAAAAAACATCTTTATTACTTCTTCTACAACAAGATTTGCTAAAAATTTTAAATGAAATATACCCTCCAGAAAATAAGAAATATTTATACAAATGCGTGCAAGGTTGTTTGCAAGGCAACAAGAGAGGTATTATTAATAATGCTAAGATTCATTCAAATAAAAACTACCTTGTAAATATTGATATAAAAAATTTCTTTCCCTCAATAAATTTTGGTAGGGTGAGGGGAGTTTTTAAAGCTAACCCTTATAATTTTTCAGATAAAAGTGCAACAGTTTTAGCTCAAATAGCTACTTGCGACAACGAATTACCTGTGGGTAGTCCTTGCTCTCCTATTATTGCGAATATGGTTGCCTCACATTTAGATTATGATATTTTAAAATACATAAGAGACAAGAAAATTAGCGTTAAATATACTCGCTATGTTGATGATATGAGTTTTTCATGCAATAAAGAAGAGTCATTAAAACATATATTTGATATAGATAGCAATAAAATCAACCAAGAATTACTAGCAATTATTGAAAAAAATAATTTTAATATCCAAGAACATAAAACTAGATATAGTGGAAAAACCAAAAGGCAAGAAGTAACGGGACTTGTTTGTAATGAAAAAGTTAATGTAAAAAAGGAATTTTATCAAAAAGTAAGAAATATGGTTCATAATTTTTATTACAACAATGAGGATATTCCTGAAAATGTGATTCGTGGAAATCTTGCTTTTTTATTTAATGTAAAAAAATATAATGAAAATAAAAATAACAAAAATGACAATCATGTATTAAATAACTTATTATGGAAATATAATTTAGGAAGAGTCCAAAAAAGAATTAATGATGGTAAAATTGCAGTTTTAGTTGAGGGACCAACTGATGTTATTTATTTAAAAGCTGCTTTTGCAGAATACAAAAAGAGCAAACCACAAAATACAATACCAGAAATTATTTTTATGAATCTATTTTGTGGGAAGAGAAGTTCAGGAGCTTATCAGATAAATAAGTTTTTATCTTGGATAACAAGCAATATTAAAAAGAAAGAACAGGAAAGAAAATTTGAAAATAAAGGCAAATTAGAAGGCATAGAAAAGCATTTAGGCATATTAAACACTAGGTTCGTAATTGTAGTTGACAATGATGATGCAGGTAAGTCTGTTGAAAATGACTATAAAAATAATAAAGATAGTTTAAAAAATATAACAGGATTTTTGTTTCCAGATAAAAAATTTTTACAAGAGACAGAGGGTAAAAAGAAATCCAAAGATAATAGTAATGTTGTAATAGAAGATTTATTGGTAGTAAATCCTACCTCAAGAAAATCTAACTATATAGATAAATTAAAACAAGATAACGATTACACTAATATAGTAGATGTTCTTAAAAATCATAAAAGCACTCAAATAGCAAGGTTATTAGTAAAAAATTATGAAGTTGATTATTCAAATTTTTTTAGTTTATTTGATAAAATTTTAAATAAAAACTAATTTTTAATCCTAATCACCCGTTGATTACTACTACCTATAAACGGTAGTTTGGGGGATTTTAGCTCAAGAATAAACTTTCCATCAACTAATACATTAATATAATCTAAAACCTCGATCATGCCTAGCTTGTGGATTTCTTCAATAGTATAACCAGTATAAACCCATATATTAAGACTGTATATTTCTTTTATAGATTTCACTAATTCTAGCAAGACCGAGTATTGAAAAAAGGGATCGCCACCGCTGATGGTTATACCGTCTATATGACCCACATATTTGGCTATAAGGTTAATTTCATTCTCAACACTTGAGTCAACGCCGCCATTTATATTCCATGTTTCCATATTGTGGCAGCCAACACAATGATGGGGGCATCCTTGAAAGAATATAACATATCGCAAGCCCTCACCATCTACAATAGAGTTAGGTTCGCGTCCGGCTATTTTCAGTTCCATTTTAAGTTCACTAATAGTGTGATTTTCTTAATTTTTCTTCTTTCATTTTCCCGCGCGTAAAATTATTAAGGTAGCCTAAGTAGCCGGTAACTCTGCGGATTCTCATAATATTATCACTGTTGCAATGCGGGCAGGTTTCCTCAAAAACGCCGCTGGTCTGACAAGATAGGCATTGATCGTAAGGAAAATTAAAGCCAATATATCCGCTGTCGGCATTTTTTGCCCGTTTAATTGCCTCATTCAACACCGCTAAATTATGTTCTGGGGAGGATTCAAATTCTGTATAAGAAATATGTCCGCCAAGGCAATATTTATGAAACCTAGCTTCTATTTCTAGCTTTTTATAAGCATTAATAGCAAAATCTACAGGAATATGAAAACCATTGGTATAAAAGCCTTTGCTGATAACCCAATCAATATTGCCGAATTTTTTTTCATCAATGGTAGTAAATTTATGGCTTAAGCCCTCAGCCGGTGTAGCGATAATAGAAAAATTAAGCCCATATTTAGCTGTTGCTAAATCAGTTTGGTTTTTTAAAGTTTTTAAAATTTCTTCTACACGGATAATCAGTTCTTCATTTTCACCATGATGTTGTCCGAAGATAATTTTTAAAACCTCAGCAATGCCAATAAATCCAATTGCCATTGTGCCGTTTTTAAAGGCTTCTTCAGTTGTTTCTTTGCTGCTTAAATTTTCGCTGCCAACATAAAGTTTTTGCCCTAGCATGAAAGGAATATCTTCAACTTTTAAATTTTTTTGAATTTCATATCTTTCTAAAAGCTGTTCAATAACTAAATCTGCAGAATCTATTACTTTTTCTAAAAAACTGTTAAAAACATCACTTTCAGCGCCGCTTTCTGCTTTAGCAAGTATGGCTAGCCTTGGCAGATTAATACTGCTAAAACTAAGATTGCCTCTGCCTTCTGTTCCTTCAACTCCATTAATGTTTTCTACAACGCGAGTGCGGCAGCCCATAGTTCCTAATTGTTTATGAGAAAACTTTTTATTAAACGAACTATCGCAGAATAAAAATGTAGGATTTAAGCGAGTAGCGGAAATTTCTATAGCTAATTGCAGTAAATCGTAATTAGGAGAATTTTCTTCGTAATTAATACCTTCCTTAATTTTAAAAATTACCTGCGGAAAAATTGGAATTTCGCCATTGCCAAGCCCGGCTTTATAGGCTAATAAGAAATTTTTTGTAATTAATCTGCCCTCTACTGTAGTATCGCAGCCTAAATTAATAGAAGTAAAAGGCACCTGTGCTCCAGCACGAGAGTGCATAGTATTAAGGTTATGAATTAAGCCTTCCATAGCTTGAAAAATATTATTATCAAGTTTCTCTTCCACTAATTTATTGAAAGATTCCTCACTATAAGTAGCATTAAATTTTTCTAAATCAGCTTTTAAATTTTTTGCGATATTTTGGCGTTCCTTCGCGGCAAAATCTGCCATATCAAAGTCAAAATTAGCAATTCCTACGCCGCCGAATTGATCGTTTTGTTCACTTTGCAGAATAATGGCTACAAGCGAGGCAGCAGAGGCTATGCGTTTCGGCGGACGAATATAGCCATTGCCAGTATTAAAACCGCTTTTTAATAATTTTGCCAAAGGAACCTGCAAACAATTAACTGTAAAGTTGTAATAATCTAAATCGTGGATATGAATATCGCCTTCTGCATGGGCTTTGCCGAATTTTTCACTTAGAACAGTTTCTATGGTGTAGGCATTGGAAATAGTTGACCCAAAATTAAGCATTTTACCAGAGGGAGATTTTTTAATATTGGCATTATCGGATTTAAAATCACTAAGCGATGCTTTAAGAGTATCATAAATGCTGTTTAATAAATTTCTAGGAGAAGGTTTTTTTTGAGATTTTGGATTCTCTATATTTATTATTTTTAATAGAGAATTCTTGTTGTGAGTCTCTATTGGTGCATCTAATTTTCTTTCAAACATAAGGATAATATGGGTTAAATGAACTTATATCTTTATTTTAGCATTATTTTTTATTAAATAAATATTAAATAAATGTTATTTTTTTAAACCTTAGGAAAGATAAGAGATTAATATGAAAATGTGTATAAAAACTTAGGATAGAATATTTAGATAAAATATAGCAGTGTAATACATTATTGAGCAATGCTCAATAGAACCAAGTTAGCTTGTTAGCCTTTGGGGTGATACTCCAATTTAAACTTTTACGGTTTGGATGCCGTTTTTCAATGATATGAGGATATGGCGAGTATCACAAAAAATTCTTCTCACAAATTTTATTAAGCATGCAGGTGGTGCAATCAAACCCTTTGGCTTTACAGGTGTAGCGTCCTAAAAGTATCATTAGATGATGAGAGGAATTTCTATAAGGGTTAGGGATTTTTTCAAATAAATCTTGCTCTACTTGCAATACATCAGATCCATCAGATAAACCTATACGCCGCGATACTCTAAAAACATGAGTATCTACAGGAAAAGTATCTTGCTTAAAAGCCACATTTAAAATAACATTGGCAGTTTTTCTGCCTACACCTGCTAAAGATATTAAATCTTCAAAACTATCGGAAACAATTGAATTATGCTTATCTATTAATTGCTGCGACATTAAAATAATGTTTTTTGCTTTGTTTTTATAAAGCCCAATGATTTTAATGTAGTCTATTAATTTTTCTTCGCCTAGTTTTAGCATTTTTTCCGGAGTGTCTGCAATTTTAAAAAGAGGTTCTGTAGCAATATTCACCACAGAATCTTTAGCCTGTGCTGATAAAATTACAGCCACCAGCAGAGTATAATTATTACGGAATTGCAGTTCGGTTTCCGGCGCTTTAATTTTTTCAGTTAAAATTGCAAAAATTTCTTTGATTTGATTGTGAGTCAGCATTATGTTATCCTTTCATTCTACCAATATTTTACTATACTAGATGCAATAAGGAAAGGATTATGGCTTGGATATATTTATTAATAGCAGGAGTGTGTGAGGTTGGTTGGCCTTTAGGGCTAAAACTTGCTAATAAAGCAAATTTTAATACAGCCTTAGGATTTATCTTATCTGGTATTTCTATTTTTCTTAGCGGATTATTTTTGTTTTTAGCCCAAAGAGATATTCCTATGGGCACTGCTTATGCGATTTGGACAGCAATTGGTGCTTCTGGAACATTTATTCTAGGAATCTTGTTATTTGGTGATATTGCTTCTATGGCGAGATATTTTGGCATAGTTTTAATAATTTTAGGGGTTATAACCTTAAAATTAGCAGAGTAAATAAAAAACAATTTGCCTGTTATCTTGTTTAATAGAAGGTATCTAATGCTCTGCCGCAAATACCAGCAATGCCTGTAATATGATAATAAGAGGTTTATTTTATTTTATACTTATTATTCTCATCAATTTTGAAGGCTGTCCGCAAGGCTTCTTTTTGCTCATTTGTAAGTTTATTAGGAGTTTCCACACTAATATTGACATACAAATTGCCATAGTTATTATGATTTAGAACTTTCATGCCTTTGCCGCGCATTCGCAGAGTTTGTCCGTTTTGAACGCCTTCGGGAATGCTTAATTCTATTTCTTTGCCGTCGATGGTTTTCATTTTAATATTATCACCCAAAGTAGCAACAACCATAGGAATAGTAATGCTCATATAAAGATCGTCGTTTTGTCTTGTAAAAATATTATGAGAGAATATACTTACCGCTACAAATAAATCTCCGGCGGGCGATCCTTGAATGCCAGCTTCACCTTCGCCGCTTAATTTTATACGCATATTATTATCTATGCCGGCTGGAATTTTTATGGAAAGGGTTTTATTTTTTTTGATTCTGCCATCGCCATGACAATTTTTACAAGGATTTTTAAGGGTTTTTCCTTCGCCATTACAACGAGGGCATATTTGATCTACTGAGAAAAATCCCATGCGCTTTTTAACTTTGCCTTTGCCGCTGCAATCAGGGCAGGTTATATATTCAGGAGCACCGTTAGCTCCGCTCCCTTGACAGTCAGGGCATTTATAAAGATTGGTAATTGAAATATCTTTTTCGATTCCCGCATAGGCTTCTTCTAAGGTTATAGAAAGATTATATAAAAGGTCTGAGCCACGGCGGACTCTTTGTGAGCTTCTGTCTCTTCGTCTGCTGCTTCCGCCTCCGCCGAATATTTCTTCAAAAATATCCCCCATATCCGAGAACCCGCCAAAGCCGCCATTACCGAAAGGATTACCGTTTCCAAAAGGATTGCCTCCGCCAAAACCGTTGTCATAATTGCCATGCGGATTATATCCGCCTCTGTCGTAATTGGATCTTTTGTTGGAATCTTTTAATACTTCATAGGCTTCACTTACTTCTTTAAATTTTTGTTCAGCCTCGGCATTATTAGGATTTTTATCAGGATGATACTGCATCGCCTTTTTGCGATAAGCCGATTTTATATCTGCTTCACTGGCATTTTTGGCAACACCTAATATTTCATAAAAATCTTTACTCATATAAAATTCTTTATTTGTAATAATTATTTATACATATCATCATACCAGCGAAAGCTGGTATCCATTTGCAAAGTGATTTATTTTACACGATTGCGTTTTTCTAAATCACCCTATGGATACCAGCTTTCGCTGGTATGACGGTTAGCTTTAGTATAGACATAACGGAAGAAAACTATTTTTCCTTAAAATCACCATCAACAACAGTTGGTTCTTCAGCTCCCTGCGGCTGTGCTGCTCCATCGGCTTGCGGCTGCTGTGCCTGTGCTTGCTGCTGAGCATATAGCAATTCTCCGATTTTCATAGAAAGATTAGCTAAGGTTTCAGTTTTTGCTTTTAAATCTTCCGTAGAAGCAGTTTCTTTAACATCTTGAATGTCTTTAATTGCTGCTTCAATTTGCGGTTTTAAATCAGCAGGAACTTGATCTCCTAAATCTGCCATGCTTTTTTCTATTGTGGCAATCATGGTATCTGCATTGTTAATAGCTTCAACATGATCTTTTTTAGCTTTATCTGCCTCAGCATTGGCTTCAGCCTCTTTCACCATGCGTTCAATTTCAGCCTCAGAAAGTCCGGAAGAAGATTGAATTTGAATTTGATGCTCTTTGCCTGTGCCTTTATCTTTTGCCGATACGCTTACAATACCATTGGCATCAATATCAAAGGTTACTTCAATCTGCGGAACTCCTCTTGGTGCTGGAGCTATACCTACTAAATCGAACTGCCCCAAAAGTTTATTATCAGCTACCATTTGACGTTCGCCTTGGAATACCCTAATAGTAACTGCACTTTGATTATTTTCAGCAGTTGAGAAAATTTGCGATTTTTTTGTCGGTATGGTAGTGTTGCGTTCAATTAATCTTGTAAATACTCCGCCTAGTGTTTCTAGTCCTAGTGAAAGAGGGGTTACATCTAATAATAGCACATCTTTAACATCGCCTTGCAGCACGCCGCCTTGAATTGCTGCACCGATTGCCACAACTTCATCAGGATTTACCCCTTTATGAGGTTCTTTGCCAAAGAATTCTTTAACTTTTTCCATAATTTTAGGCATACGAGTCATCCCGCCTACTAAAATTACTTCACTGATATCTCCGGCTAAAATTCCTGCATCTTTAAGCGCTAAACGGCAAGGTTCAATGGTTTTTTCAACGAGGACGGACACAAGAGACTCTAATTTTGCACGGCTGAGCTTAATGCTTAAATGCTTTGCACCGCTAGCATCTGCAGTAATGAACGGCAGATTAATTTCTGTTTGCATAGCTGAAGATAATTCTATTTTAGCTTTCTCAGCAGCTTCTTTTAGTCTTTGCAGAGCTAATTTATCTTTAGATAAATCTATAGCGTTTTCTTTTTTGAATTCTTCAAGCAGGTATTCCATAATTTTTTCATCAAAGTTTTCGCCGCCCAAAGAAGTATCGCCATTAGTTGATTTAACCTCGAATACACCGTCGCCGATTTCTAAAATAGAAACATCAAAAGTTCCGCCGCCTAAATCGTAAACTACAACAGTACCTGATTTCTTTTTATCCAACCCATAAGCAAGAGCTGCGGCAGTTGGTTCATTGATGATTCTTAAAACTTCAAGCCCTGCAATTTTACCAGCATCTTTTGTAGCCTGTCTTTGAGCATCGTTAAAATAAGCCGGCACAGTAATTACTGCTTTTTCAACTTTTTGACCCAGCCAGCTTTCTGCAGTTTCTTTCATTTTTTGCAGAATGATTGCGCTGATTTCCTGCGGCGAATATTTTTTGCCGTCAACTTCAACCCAAGCATCGCCGCCATTTCCTTCAACAATATGAAAAGGGGCTAGCTTTTTAATTTGAGCTACACTGGGATCGCTGATTTTTTTACCAATTAATCTTTTAATTCCAAATAAAGTTTTTTCTGGATTGGTAACCGCCTGTCTTTTGGCAGCCTGTCCAACCAATTTTTCATTATTTAAAAAAGCTACCATGCTTGGCGTGGTTCTGGCTCCTTCTGAGTTTTCTATTACTTTCGGGTCGCCGCTATCCATTACTGCTACGCACGAGTTGGTAGTTCCTAAATCTATACCAATAATTTTTGACATTTTATTCTCCAATATTAATTATTATTCTTTAGTATATTTCTTATCTTATTTAACAAATAGTTTTAATATCTGCTTTGTCAATAGTTTAATTTTTAATTATTCCTACTTTTGCCGGTCTTAATATTCTATCATGAATTTTATAGCCTAACTCAATCACCTCAATAATGGTGCCGTCTTCTTTTTCGTTATCAGTTTTTGCATATAAAGTTTCATGGAAGTGCGGATCAAGTTTTTCTCCTAAAGGATTTATCTCTGCTATGCCAAACTTGTTCAGTGATTTTTCCAAAAGTTTTTCAGTCATTTTTATGCCTTCAAAAAAATTCTTGAAAGCTGAGTCCTCTATACCAGCTTCATCAACTCCAGACATGGCTTTTTTAAAAATATCCAAAACCCCCACAAGCTCTCTTGCAAAATCTGTAATTGCAAATTTGGCAATTTCAACCCGAGCCCGATCTTCCCGTTTTTTAACATTGTCTAGCTCTGCCAGCACTCTTAAATATTTATCATTAGCATCACGGAGGGATTCTTTAAGGGTATCTAACTCGCTTTTTTCGGTATTTTTTTCTGCAATTTCTTCTTGCACTTCTTCTTCATTATTTTGATTCATTTTGTTTTTCCTTATCTTTAGATTCTCTTTGTTCGCGTAGCAGCCGATTTTTTTCTAGTTGGGCTTCTTTTTGTAAAAGCATCTGCTTTTGTTTAATAATTTGATTTGCAATATCAATTATTATATTACATTTAGGCTCAACGCTGGATATGTCAAGATACTCTTCTTCTGTATGGAAGCTGCCGCCCAAAGGACCCATGCCGTCAACAACAACACAATTTTCAGCCAGCGCAGCAAAACAGCCGTCAGATCCGCCGAAGCTAACCTCCCAAGTTATATTCCATCCCATTTGATTCCCTGCAGTTTCAACCATTCTTTTAAGATCTTTTTGTTTATAAGACTGCGGCAAACAAGGATAATAAGAAATTTTCTCAATACTCATTGTAATATTGTTGGGAAGATTCTGCTGCTGCTGTTCTATTTTAGATTCAATGCTTTCATAAAATCTATTTTCAGCAAAACGTGCCTGCAGCCCTAGATGAATCTCTTCTTGAACTGTATTAACATCATGAGCTGGAGTTTCTAAAATTACAGCATTAATAAGCGATCCTGTATGATTATTGCTTAACATTTCCAGTGAGCGCACAAATTTTGCCATTTCAAAAATTGGCGAAGCTCCCTCTTTGAAATTATAAATACTTGCAGGTTTACCGAAAAAAGATATTTTATAAGTTGCCTGTCCTAGTCTTTTATCTACGCAGGCTCCGCTTACCCTAGTTGCTTCTAGTGTTAGGGCATATTTACTTCTGGAGGAGGTTTCTTCTATAAATTTTCTGTTATTTTTAGAACCTTCTTCTTCGTTTGAATTTAACAGCAATGCTACTTTAATTTGGGTTAAGTCTATATGTTTAAGGGCAAACAAGCCTAGAAGTGCCCCGCCTTTATTATCAATTACCCCAGGAGCAAAAGCCTTGTTGCCAGCTATTTTAAAAGGTCTTTCCTGTGCCGTGCCAACCTTGAATACGGTATCCATATGGGCGAGCATAAGAATATCTATATTTTCTTCATCAGAGGCGTTAGTAAGCAACAGGCAGTCGCCGCTTTGCTTATTATAGTTTTTGCGGATGGCAGTAAGACCTATTTCTTGAGCTTTTTTTATAAAAAAATCAATAATTTTGTTGATTCCCTCAATGTGTTCGGTGGGACTGTCAATAGCTGTTATATGCTTTAAATCTTCTAAATACGCGCTTAAATCTTCTTTTGTAAACATTCTTTAGTCTTTTTTGTTTTAATTGCACTTATATAGCATTATAATATATAACATATTAAAAATAAGTAAAGAGGACAAAAATTAAATGAGCAGAGTTGGAAACCGCCAAAACAATCAATTACGCAATCTTACTATAGAGGTTGGAGTTAATAAGCATGCGGAAGGGTCAGCTTTAATTAGTTTCGGTGATACAAAAGTTTTATGCACGGCATCGGTTAGCACTAAGCTGCCGTCTTTTTTAAAAGGCACAGGCAGCGGTTGGATTACTGCTGAATATGGCATGCTGCCAAGATCAACTGCCGAGCGAATGGAAAGAGAAGCATCACGGGGTAAACAAAGTGGCAGAACTCAAGAAATTCAAAGATTAATCGGCAGATCTCTGCGCAGCGTAGTTGATTTAACTAAACTTGGCGAGAATCAAATTAAAATAGACTGCGATGTTTTGCAAGCTGATGGCGGCACAAGGGTGGCGAGTATCAGCGGCGGTTTTGTAGCAATGTATTTGGCGATGTGTTCGCTGGTTGAGAATGGCAGTATTGTTGAGGTTCCTATTGCTGAAGAGCTAGCTGCAGTATCTTGCGGGTTAATAGATGGTATTCCGATTTTAGACCTAGACTATATTGAGGATTCTAATGCGGAAGTAGATTCTAATTTTGCTATTACCTCAAATAACAAACTTGTTGAAATGCAGGTTAGCAGCGAGAAAGCTCCCATTAGCAGAGAGGTAGCTAACCAGCTGTTAGATTTAGCTGAAATCGGTGTGGCGCAAATTATTGCCGAGCAAAAAAGAGTTTTAGGAATACCATGAAATTACTATTAGCATCACATAATAAAAACAAACTTACAGAGATTAAATATCTGCTGGCAGAATTTAATATTGAAATTTTATCTTCAAGTGATTTTAATTTAAGTGAACCTATTGAAGACGGTGATAGCTTTGAAGCTAATGCTTTAATTAAAGCGAAACAATCCGCAGAGCAAACTGGACTTTTAGCTCTAGCTGATGACAGTGGTTTTGCTGTGGAAGCTATCGGCGGAAAGCCTGGTATCTATAGTGCGCGCTGGGCGGCAGATGGTAATTACGAAATAGCTTTTAGCCAAATTCAAAAACTATTGAGCGAGGCTAATGCAAAATTATCGGCACCGAATAATGCTGCTAAGTTTGTCAGCGTTTTATGCCTTTATAATCCTGTGGATAATACCCATAAATTTTTTCGGGGCGAAATTAATGGCGAGGTTGTTTTTCCTCCGCGCGGAAAAAATGGTTTTGCCTATGACAGTATTTTTATTCCTTTAGAACACAACAAAACTTTTGCAGAAATGGCTTTTGAGCAAAAAAATGGCATATCCCATAGAAATCTAGCTTTGCAGCAGCTAAAAGACTATTTGAAGACTATCCTGTGAAAATAGAGCCATATAATAACGGTGAGATTGCCGTATATATTCATTGGGCTTTCTGCCTAAAAAAATGCCCTTATTGTGATTTTAATTCTTATGTCAGCAATAATATAGATTATAAGGCTTGGCTGCAGGGATATTTAAATTCGCTAGACAGTCAAAAAAAATTTTTGGCTAATAAAAGGATTAAATCAATATTTTTTGGCGGCGGCACGCCTTCGCTAATGCCTCCTGAAATGATTTTTCAGCTGATAAGCTATTGCAACAACCATAATAAAAGCAATGGCTTTGCTGAGGCAGCAGAAATTACCTTAGAGAGCAATCCCTCAACTTTTGAAATTGGACGGTTTAGAGATTTTAAACAAGCGGGAATTAATAGACTATCTACTGGAATACAATCTTTTCGTGAAGAAAGTTTAAAATTTTTAGGAAGGAATCATAGTGTAGAAGAAGCTATAGCGGCTTTGGAAGAATCTAATAAAATTTTTGAGCGAACCAGCTTTGATTTAATAATTGGACTTCCCAAGCAAAACCTAAAAAGTTGGAAAGAGGAGCTTAATTTTGCCTTAAACTTTTTTAAGGAACATATTTCTATTTATCAACTAACTATTGAAGAGAATACACCATTTTTTAGACAGGGCATACAAGAGGCTAGTGAAGAACTAGGCGAAGAACTGTATCTTTACACACTGGAAACCTTAGAAAAAAAAGGTATTATACAGTATGAAATTTCTAATTTTTCAGCTGCCGGAAAAGAAAGCATTCATAACTTGAACTACTGGCTTGGTGGCGAATATTTAGGAATCGGCGCAGGTGCGCATGGCAGAGTATTTTATGAAAACAAATGGTATGGCACAGCTGAGACTAAAAACCCTAAACTTTGGTTAGAGCAGTCGCAGTATATAGATGAGAATGATAATCCTCTATTTGCCGAATTTGAGGAAATAAACGATTTTAGCCGCTTTGAAGAAGTTATTTTAACATCTCTGCGCACGAACAGAGCAGTTAATTCTAAAATTATTAATTTTCTTAACAGCAATAAGGTGCAGGCTTTAATAACAGAGGGTTTTTTAGAAAAACAGGATTTTTCCATTAAAACCACAACGGCAGGGCGTCTATGCCTAAATTATGTTCTTGGTTTTTTGCTTGCATAAAGCGTCCTCCCCATTTTATGAATGAGGAGGATTTTAAAGCCTTAGTTGTTAAAAACGCTTAGAAGATCGTTAATTATAGCAATCATTTCATTGCCAGTATGAAAGAATCCATCATCAGCTTTCATAGCCCAAACCATAATGCCGCCGTTAGGGGAAATAGTTGCCAGCTGTTGAATTCTTGATTTTAGTTCGCCCATACTTTCTACAAAGTTGCCGTCTTCACTCCATTGTGTGCCTAAACTAAGACCCAATGCAATATTTTCTATCGGTAAATATTTTGCATGGTTGGCTAAGGCGATATTCCATTTGTAGTTTTTGCCAGCATCATAAGCCATAAGATTATAGAAATCTAAATTGTTTGTTAAATTGGCATCTTCTAATAATGGAATTAATTCACCGCTGTGATCTGACCCTACATAAGAGCAGTCTGGTCCGTCTGTAAGAGTGCATGATTCCGGATCTGCTGATACATGGTAGCCTGTTAAGCTGACAATTGCATCTGATTTTAAAGACTTAATTGCAGCAATCAGCGAGGCTAAATTAGCCATTTGCGTAAGTGACGGTCTGCTGCCTTGCTCGTAGTCAAAGTCGATGCCGTCTATTTTAACAGTGCCGACTTGTGAGTATTCTCCTGTTGTGCCGGGACGGTCAAAAACTGGAAATTCTACAGCTAATAAATCTACTAATGCTTTTGCAATAGGCTGCACATTTTTTGAATCATCTAAATAAGCCCACAGATCAGAATAAGTAGCTCCGCCAAAGGCTAGCATTACTTTAATAGCCGGGGCGCTTGCAGTGGCATTATCTGCTCTATATTTTTTATATTGGGTCCATTTTAAATATTCTGGTTCTAACCAATATAAATCTGATGGTTCAGCATAGCCGTATTTTAAAAGATTATCTGACCATTCAACTTTGAATGTTCCTGGTGTAGTTTCTAAAAAACGACCAAAAGATAGTAATAAATGACTTACTTTAGAAGATAGCAGGGTAAAATCTGCCTCACTATCCATATTTCAGCTTGTATAATATAAAACACATGGTTTCATGTTGTTTCTCCTTTTTAAGGTTGAGTTATATATTAAATGGTTGTTCATTTAACATATACATATTATACATAATTTTAGGATAAAATACATCTTTAAATTGAATATTAGCATATTATGCTAAAGTTTTTTGAAAGCCTTAGTAAATATGGCTTAGCTGTTTTCAATTTTCTGCTGATTTTTTTAATTAAGTTTCTCAATCTGTAATGTGCTGTAATTATAATTCTTTACAAAACTGGCTAAGTTAATATTTTCTTTCAAAACAATTACGCCGCCTTTGTTTTTATTAATCTGCTTAATAGTAAAGTTTCTACGGCTGGTGCGATCGCTTGCAATAATGAAGTTTCCTGCAAGTCCTTGTAAATTAATTGAGGTAATTTTAGCATTAGTAAAATTATTTACCAAGTCATCGCCGTCTTTATAAACTAAAGACATTACTGTTATAACACTATCAAAAGCTGCTATATCAAGCATATTAGGAAGTGTTCCGTAATATTCTTGATGTTTTTTTGCAAAGGCTGTAGTGTTAATTTGATTTGGGCTTGCAAAAATAGCATTTTGCAATAAATTATTAGTATAAATTTCAGGAATATCCCAATTGCTTAAGCCGATAATTTTTAATGACGAGGTATTGATTCCAATAGATGGCAAATGCGAAGCCAAGAGAGAAACTCTTGGACCAAAATCAGCAATTATCAGTGTATCGAAGTCTAAATTGGCATTAGGAATTTTGGTAATTTTATTGCCGTTTTCATCTAGCACTTCTTCGCCTTTTAGTAATTTTGAACTAATTTCGGTAATCCTAGACAGCTCTTTTTTCGGCAACAGTTTTTGCACAAAAGAGGTTAATCTTGAGGTGTTTGTAGGATAAACAACATACCGTGCTAATTTTAAGTTTCTATCTTGCAAGGATGTTTGAATCCCTGCCATCATTACTTCTCCATAACGATTATCTGGAACAAGAACAGCAAAACTTTTACTTCCTAAAAACTTGCTGGCATAGTCTATAGAGCTTTCCATTTCAGTTATTGGCAATGGTGAAAGAGTATAAAGGTTAGCTGCTTGATTAATTATACTGACATCATTAGACAAGGTAAAAACCGGAATATTAGATTCTTCTAAAAGTTTAGCAATTTTTAGAGATTCACTGCCAAAAACCGGACCAATTACCGCTTTATTATTATCTGCTAAAATTTGTTGAGCTGTTTTTTCGGCATTGAAGTTATCGCTATTAGTATCATAAATTTTTAAAACAATATTTTTATTATTGTTTTGTGAATAGGCAAGATGAATGGTATTAAGTAAAGATTCCCCCACATTTTTAAATTTACCGCTTAGCGGCAGCAGAACTGCCACATTGTAAGCAGGCTCTTTTGTGGAATCGTAAGTTTTAACGGAATCAAAAACAAAACTACATGCGCTTAAAAAAAACAACAGAAGAAATATTGTTAATTTTTTAATCATTACTGGTCAACCTATTAATTATTTAATTTATCAAAAATAGTATATTATAATACTAAGTAAAATAAAAGATTTAAAACATGAAGAGCCAGCTTTATATTGTTTCTACCCCCATTGGTAATTTAGATGATATTACTTTGCGGGCGATTAATACTCTTAAAATGGCAGATGTTATTGTCTGCGAAGATACTAGGGTATCGCTTAAGTTGCTGCAGCATTTGGGGATTTCTAAAAAATTAATTTCTTATAATAATTATAACGAAAATGAGAAAACCGCATTTATTATAAATTTGCTGAAGGAGGGTAATAATATTGCTTTAATTTCTGATGCTGGAACTCCTTTAATTTCTGACCCTGGCTATGTTTTGGTTAATCAGGCGAGGCAGGAAAATATAAAGATTGAGGCAATAGGCGGGGTTAGTGCGCCGATTGTGGCTTTAACGTTAAGCGGACTGCCGGCTGATAAATTTTTATTCTTAGGATTTTTAGATAAATCGTCAAATAAGAAACAGGAAACTTTTAAAAAATACCAAAACGCAGAGGCAACGCTGATTTTTTTTGAATCTCCCAACCGCATATTAGATACCCTTAAAGATATGGCGGCAGTTTATGGAGAGCAGCAGCAGGCGGCAACTGCACGCGAGCTTAGCAAAATGTATGAAGAAGTTAAGCTGGATACTTTAAATAATTTAATTGCTTTTTATGAAAGCAGCAAGCCAAGGGGGGAATTTGTGGTATTATGCAGACCATCTGCTAAGCCTTATGATATAAATAATCTTGAAAATTTAATTAAAGAGCATATGAAGGAAAGTGTTGGTTTATCTACTAAAGATATGTCAAAGAATTTAGCTGAAATTACTAATATCAATAAAAGCATTATTTATGATAAAATTGTTCAATATAAAAACCAGCTATAGCTTAGGAAAGTCTTCTGAATCCCGCGCGGCAAAATATTTAAAAAAATGCGGATGGCAGGTGATTGCTATGAATTATAAAACTAAATTCGGTGAAATTGATATTCTTGCCGAAAAAGATAACACTCTTGTTGCTTTTGAGGTAAAATACAGAGAAAATGAAGAGGCGTTGCCATATGTAATTAGCGATAAACAGCAAAAAAGAATTCAAAATGCTTTGTTGTTTTTTCAGCAGAATAATTCTAAATATAATGATTACTATATGCGGTTTGATGCTGTTTTACTAAGCAAAAGCAGCATTAACCATATAGAAAATGCTTGGGAAGAAATATAACCGAATAAATATAAATTAGGAAAAAATTATGATAAAAAGTCTTAAGGTTGCTTTTCAAATGGATGCACCGGAAAAACTAAACTACAAAGGTGATACTACTTATCTTTTTATTCAAGAAGCATTTAGACGAGGCATGCAGGTGTATTTTTATACTCCTGATACTCTTTCTATGATTGATACTGCGGTTGCAGCAAGAGTTCATAAAATCAGCAAGGTTCTTGATATTACTGAAGTTAAAAATGGTGAAATCCCTATAGTTTATGAAGAATCGCAATTGGTTGATTTAAGCGGTTTTGATTTTATTTTTCTAAGGCAAGATCCGCCGTTTGATATGGCATATATTACCTCGACATTTTTATTAGAAAAAATTATGGATAAAGTGCGGGTGGTAAACAACCCAGTAAGCGTCCGCAATTCACCTGAAAAATTATTGGTGCTAGAGTTTTATGAATATATGCCGAAAACTATTATTACCTCAGATTTTGAAGTAATTAATAATTTTTTAGAAGAAAACGGGCAGGCAGTAATTAAGCCGCTTTACGGTAATGCCGGCAGTGATGTGTTTTTTTTGCAAAAAGGTGATTTTAACGCTAAATCTATTATTCAATATTTTTTGCATACCTTTAAAGAACAAGTTATGGTGCAGGAATTTTTAGAGAATGTTAAATACGGCGATAAGAGGATTATTTTAATCAACGGTGAAATTGCCGGCGGCTTTGCCAGAATTCCTGCTGAAAACGAAATTCGCTCTAATTTAGCAGTGGGAGGAAGTGCTAAAGAATCTGCTCTAACTGAAAGAGATAAGGAAATTTGTAAGGCTATTGCTCCTAGATTAAAAGAATTAGGGTTATTTTTTGTAGGAATTGATGTTATAGATGGTCATATTACTGAAATTAATGTAACCTCTCCTACAGGATTGCGTTCTATTATTAACATGTATGGCGAAAACTTAGCAGTTAAATTTTGGGATAGTTTACTAAAATAATTTTTTACTCTCTAATTTTTAAAGCAAATATTTTATCTTGGTTTTTATCTAAAAAATAGACGATATTGCCATTAATAAAATAGTAAGCAGTGTTATTGAGTCCATTTACAAAATATTCTTCAAAACTGCCTTCAAATAAGCAGAACATTTTGGTTGTAGCTACTTGACTGAAAAAAACTTCACCGGTTTGCCCGAAGGTTGCAGTGCCAAGCAGTCTGTTGCACCCTGTAGAGCCAGATACTCTGCCGTCTGCCTTAATAAAAAGGAATGGTAGGTTTTTTTGTGGAAACCTTTCATCAACAATTAGCGTTAAATCTTTATTGATGAGTTTTTCCTTTTGATTCGGAGCAATTAATACGCACGAGCTAAGTACCAGCAATATAAGCAAAATTGATATTTTTTTCATAATTTTATTCTTAATTATATAAATATAAAATAATTAGGATAATTATATACACAAAATACTAAATAGTCTTTGATAATTATATATAGCCAAACTTCCATATAAAGATTTGATTTATATCATTTTATTTTGATTTATATCGTTATATAACTATTTATATATTTTAATAAAAAGAGGTTTTATTATGTCTCAAAACGATACAAATACAGCATCAAAGTGGCGGAAAAATGATATATTATGGGTGTTAAGCCTATATGGAACAGCTATTGGTGCCGGTGTTTTATTTTTACCTATTAATGCCGGTATGGGTGGTATTATTCCGCTTTTAGTTATTTTAGTATTAGCCTTTCCAATGACTTTCTATGCTCATAGAGCTTTAGCAAGATTTGTTTTATCTGGCAAAAATACCAAAGATGATATTACGGTTGTGGTAGAAGAGGCTTTTGGCAGAACTGCTGGTAATTTAATTACTGTTCTTTACTTTTTTGCGATTTTTCCGATTCTTTTGGTTTATAGCGTTGGCACTACCAATACTGTAATCAGTTTTATGGAACACCAAATGCATATGGCTGCTCCGCCAAGAGCTATTTTATCATTTGTTATTGTTGGCGTATTAGTGCTGATTTCTTATTTAGGAGAGAATCTTGTTATTAAAGTAATGTCAGTTTTAGTGTTTCCTTTTATCGCCGTATTAATGGTTATAGCTTTGTTTTTAATTCCGGAATGGAATGGGGCGATATTTTCTACTTTCTCATTCTCAAGCGGCAGCCAAGCAGGTGGACGCAGTATTTTAATGACACTTTGGTTAGTTATTCCAGTAATGGTATTTGCGTTTAACCATTCGCCGATTATCTCTTCAATGGCGGTGGCTCAACGTAAAGAATATGGTGATAAATACGCCGAACAAAAATCTTCAAACATTATTGCTGCCAGCAATATTATGATGGTTATAACTGTAATGTTTTTTGTATTCAGTTGTGCTTTAACTTTAACTCCAGCGGAACTTTTAGAAGCTAAAGCCCAAAATATTTCAATTTTATCTTATTTAGCAAATAAACTTGAATCGCCAGTAATTGCTTATGTTGGTCCTATATTAGCTTTTGTTGCCATGTCTAAATCATTCTTAGGGCATTATTTAGGCGGCAAAGAAGGATTTAATGGCATAGTGAATCGCGTAGCTAAAAACAGTATTGCTCCAAAAAAATTAGATAATATTGCAGCAATCACTATGTTTATAGTTGCTTGGATAGTTGCCACATTAAACCCAAGCATTTTAGGAATGATAGAATCATTAGGAGGGCCTATTCTAGCTATTTTGTTATTCTTAATGCCGATGTATGCTATTCATAAACTACCGATTTTAGCGCAATATAGGGGTAAAATCAGTAATGTATTTATTGTAATTATGGGGCTGATTGCTATTTCGGCAGCAATATACGGCTTAATGTAAGGAGTAGAAAAAGACCAAATTAAATTTTAAATTTGGTCTTTTTTATGTATAAATTAATTAAAGGTATAAAAAAATGAAAGATAGCATACTTTCTATTTTTAAAATTGGCATTGGTCCAAGCTCAAGCCATACATTAGGACCAATGGTTATTGGCAAAATGTTTTGTGAATCTTTGCTTGAGAAAAATTTAATAAAGGATGTCAGCAATATTAAGGTTGACTTATACGGATCTTTATCTCTCACAGGAAAAGGGCATTTAACAGATACTGCCGTCCTTTTAGGGTTAAGCGGTAAGATGCCGGAAACTACCACAACGAGTGAAATTCAAGAGATAATCAATACTGTAGATTCTGCTAAGTCTTTGCTTTTAAACGGTGAAAAAACTATTTCTTTTGTTAGAGACAGAGATATTATTTTCAATCCAAATTTTTTAGATCTTCATGAAAATGGCATAACCATTAGTGCTTATAATGGTGAAAATGTTATATTACAAAAAACTTACTTTTCTGTTGGCGGCGGTTTTGTTAAAGAAGAAGAGCATTTTTTTGATAAAGAATCCTCATCTAAAAAGTTAGAAATAGACTTTAAATCTGCCCAAGATATTTTAGACTTGTGTAAAAAACATAATAAAAGCATATCTGAAATTGCTTTAATGAGGGAAATGCAGTTTTTTTCAAAAGAAGCAATTTACGATTATTACAAAGAAATTTGGGAAGTAATGGACTGCTGTATTAACAATGGTTTAAATGCTACAGAAATATTGCCGGGAGATTTACATCTAGCCAGACGCGCAAACAATTTGTATAAAAAACTGATGGAGCAAGAAAAAGACTCTCAAAAAGATGATTTTAACAGTGTTAATTGGCTTAGTTTGTTTGCTTTGGCAGTAGCCGAAGAAAATGCATCGGGGCATAGAGTGGTTACCGCTCCTACTAATGGGGCATGTGCAGTTATTCCAGCGGTTATAGCTTACTATAATAAATTTTACAAACCAATGAACGATGATGAGCTTGTTAAGTTTTTACTAACTGCCTCAGCAGTTGGCTATTTGTATAAAATGAATGCTTCACTTAGCGGAGCTGAAGCTGGATGCCAGGCAGAAATAGGGGTAGCTAGTTCTATGGCAGCAGCGGCAATTGCAGAAAGATTTGGAGCAGATCCGCAAACTACTTGCAATGCTGCTGAAATAGCGATGGAGCATCATTTGGGATTAACCTGCGATCCAGTTGGCGGATTAGTGCAAATTCCTTGTATAGAAAGAAATACTTTTGGCGCGGCTAAAGCAGTAATGGCGGCTAAAATGGCTATTGCTCGCGGCAATGAAACTTCTCCGGCGGTAAGTTTAGACGATGTAATTACTACCATGTTTTACACGGGGAAAGATATTGATCCTAAATATAGAGAAACCAGCAAGGGAGGACTGGCAAAAGTCCTTGGGCTTAAATTACTAAAAACCAGATTGATGAAAAAGTTCAAACCAAAAATGCAAAATCAGTGTAGTTAGTTAATGAATTTTAAGGTGAATCGTATATAATTAATTCTTAAATAGGCGAAGATTATTTTCAAGAATTACTAGAGCGGATTTAATTGAGCGTAAAAATACTTTTACTATGCAAGAATTTGCCGAAAGTATTAACAAGTTTCTAACTTTTAATGAATATTAAATTTTAAAAGGTGCGGGTAAAATTAGCAGACAGCAGGCTAATGAAAAGTCATAACCGAATATGATGAATTTAATAAAACGCAAAAAATTAATAGCGACTTTGATAAACAAATAAAGAAACTGAATAGTAAAAAATAAAAATGTAGCTACAATATCTATAATGCTTAAACAATAATAACAAAAGATAAATATGCAAATCAAAAGAATAAATTCACTATCATTTACAGACGAAAAAGATAGTGAAAATAAAATATCATTTTCCCAAAACCATGATTTTGCTTTATATAATATCATTTTTGGCTTAAATGGTTCTGGGAAAAGTTCTATTTCTAGGCTAATCAACTCATATTCTGCAAAAATGAAGCGTGAAAGAGATAAAGAGATTGAGGGAGTTGTATTATTAGAAGATGATACTCAATTATCAACCGAAAGCAATCATTCAAACATATTAGTGTTTAATAGCGATTTTATAGCAGAAAACATTTATAGCAATCTTAAAGATAATTATATTTTAATTGGAGATGCTGGTAGCATTAATCAAGAAATAGAAAAATTTTCTAATAAGATAACTAAAGCTGAAGCAAAGATTAAAAAATACACCAAAAAGAAAACTGAATTATATACAAATATTCAAAATGATATATGCCATAATACAGGTTTTACAAAAAGCAAATACAACATAAGCAATGCAACAAATGATATGGATAAATATAACTTTAATCATAATCATGTTAACACAGAAGAAAAAATTAATGAAATAAAAGAGCTTTTAACTAAAAATACAGAAGAATATGAGAAATATAGTGTATTAAAAGAAACTCAACTAATTCAAAATTTTGACAGTTTTTTCATAAAACTAAAAGGAATCTTAAATCAAGATAAACTACAAAACCAACCAATTGAAAGGCTACAAAATGATACTTTTCTAAATAGTTGGATTCAAGACATGTATGTTAAAATAACTACAGAAACAGAAAAATATCCAAATGATAAATGTCCTTTTTGTGAAACTACCTTAATTACTAAGGGAAAAGATTCTTTCCCTATAAAAGAACTCTATGAGAACTTTAAAAATCACTTCAATGAAAGCTATACAAACTTTACTAAATTATGTAAGGATTTTTCTAAAGAGGTTGACGGTGTTATTGGTAATATAGATGGTTCAAAAAATACAGAAATAACAACACATAATTTTAGATTTATTAATAGCCAAGATAACGATACTTTTAAAACTTCAAAAATTACAATGGAATTGTTTTACAATCAAATAAAAGAACTTCTTAGTCGTATCAAAAAATTATCTACTACAAAAATGACTAACATATTAAACAATGATAGTAATAATGCGGATAAGGTATTCCAAATAGATAAGGAATATAGCGATATTTTACAAAAATATAGAACACAGCTGATATTATTAAAAGAAACAATTTTGCATTGGAAGAGAAACATACGCAAAAAAACGACAATATTAATACAATAAAAAATCTTTTTTTTGCTATAAATTACAAACAACATACATTTTATAAACGAGTTGAAAATAAATTTAGTGAAATAAAAACTCGCTTTGTGAATGATAAGGCAAAGCAAGAGAAATTACAATTAGAAGAAAATAATAAATTTAAAAACAATCACCTTGACAATATAAACCAAAGCCTTGCATCAATTAATATACAGTTAAAAATTAATGAATTTGGAGGCATAGATTCATACAGAAATAATAAAAAAATTGAAATTGAAAAACTAAGCGAGGGAGAAAAAAATCTTATAGTATTTTCATATTTTATAAGTTTAATAGATAATTATAAAAAATCTCAAGAAAACAAAGATAAATCTTTAATAATTTTCATAGACGACCCGCACTCTTCGTTAGATAAAAATAATATGAATTTAATTTGTAGACTGATTAGAGATAACATCAAAAACGAAACAGAAAACAACCAGTTTAAAGGGCTACAACATCAAGTATTTATTTCAACTCATAATGAGAAATTTTTAATTAATCTTAATACTAACTGTTTTGGTAATGACATTAGAGGAAAAAATATTCATCATCAAAATACTAAATATTTTGGGTTAAATAAAATTAGCAATAATTTTATATTAGAAGAAACCTTTAATAGATGGAATAATCATGCTATTGAATATATTACAAAATACAAGAATATGATGGAGTTTTATAATACATATGAAAAATCACCAGAGCAAGCTAAACAGAATGTCCCAAGTGATATAGGTGTATTTATAGAAGAACTTCTAACCTATTTATATCCTACAACAAAGGCTATAAATATATCTAGTTTTCATGATGCTATAAAATACAATGGCAATGTAAATCAAGAGCAAAGACATTATAATGATTTATCAGTAGATGCCAGAGCTACATATTTGATTGCAATTATAGATTGCATGACAAAATGTTAGGATCTTTACCTAAAAGAACACTTAACTAAACTTAATAACGCGATAAAAAGCTGGGATAAATCGCAGAATAAGATTCAAGTCAACTAAATATAATTCTAAAACCCATGGGAGTCAAAAATGCAGGAAGTATATAAAAACTTATATGTAGGAAACGACCAAGACTGTAGTATAAACTATGATAATGAAGATTACGCAATTATTCATGCTTGTAAAATTCATTGCCACCAAAAAGCCCTAAACTACAAAAGAAGCCTACCTCAAGAGCATCCAAATTATTTAACTTATTTAAAAGATAACCACCTTTTTTTAAACTTGGTTGATATACCAACAGAATTTTTGCCAAAATACACAGACCCTATAATGCAAGAAGCTATGCAGTTTATAGAAAACAATATTAATACTAAAAAAGTTTTAATCCATTGTAATCAAGGATGTTCTCGCTCTCCATCTATTGCATTACTATATTTAGCTAAAAATAATTTAATATCTAATAGCAACTATATTAAAACAAAAGAAGATTTTCTAAAAATATATAATCAATATTCGCCTAATACAGGTATAGAAAAATATTTAGAGAATAATTGGAAAAAATTAATGATAGAATTATAGCAGATTAATATTAATTAATAGTTTCTATTGTATTACTAGAAAATTTCTCTGTTGCTTTCTTTTTCAACCTATTATTATAAATTCTTCTAGCTTTGTGTCTTTTTTAAGATTTTTGCTGTAAAGTGTTTTTTAGTTTGGAATTAAAAACTGCATGATATAATTTAAAATTTTCTAATTTATTAATTTTTTATTCATTTACACCATTGTGGATTTGTTGATAACATACCCATTTTCAAACTCAAAGCCTTTTAAAACTTCCTCAGTTGGCAGAGGTTTTTTAGAGGATCTTTGCAGTTTGTTAATTTTTATTATACTATCTTTGCAGGCAATTAGCAGTTCTTTATTATTGGTGTTAATAATTTTACCGCACTGATAATTTGAAGAATCTGCATATACTTCACATTCTAATACCTTAATAACCTCATTTTTATAATAAAAATAGGTAGAAGGAAAGGGATTAAAACCCCGCACTTTATTATTAATTTGCTGTGCAGTTTCGTTAAAATTCAATAATCCGTCTTCTTTAGTTAAAATCGGAGCAAATGTTGCCAGCCGATCGTCTTGCTTTTCTTTTACTAATTGTCCTTTTTGTAATAGTTCTAAAGCATTAACAATTAGCTCTGCACCAATGTTGGTTAAATCATGATACAGACTTAAAAAATTAGTCTTCTGTGTTATAGGTATTTCTTTTTTAAGCAGCATGTCGCCAGTATCTAACCCTTCGTCCATTTGCATGATAGTAATGCCGGTTTTTTTATCACCGCTGGCGATAGCCATTTGAATAGGCGATGCCCCGCGCCATCTTGGCAGGAGCGAACCGTGAATATTTAAGCAGCCGAAACGAGGTGCCTTTATTATAGCTTTTGGTAAAATTAAGCCGTAAGAAGCCACAACTACTAAATCAAAATTTTGACTTAAAAATTTTTCTTGTTCTTCCGCAGATTTTCTTAAACTTTTGGGAGTTTGAATTTCTATGTTGTGTAATAGAGCCAAATCATAAACTGCTGATTGAATAACCTTTTGTCCCCGTCCTGCCGGCTTAGGTGCACGCGTATAAACACAAGCTATATTATATCCTGCGTTTAATATACTTTGCAAAGCAGCAGCGGCAAAAGAGGGTGTTCCCATAAAGCATATTTTCATTATTTATTTTCTTCTTCGGCTATCTGTTTTTTATATTTTTTAACCAGCATATCGCGTTTTAATTTTGAGATTCTGTCAATAAAAAGAATGCCGTCAAGATGATCTATTTCATGCTGCAAACAAGTTGCCAGCAAACCATCGGCAGCAATTTCTGTTTTTTCTCCTTTTAAATTTAGGTAAGCAACTTTTACTTGTGCTGGTCTTTTAACTGTAGCAGAGATGCCGATAATTGAAAGACAGCCCTCGTCTCTTTCTTCTAGCTCGATAGATTGCCAAATAATTTCAGGATTAATTAAAACTATAGGATTAAAGGCTTCTTCTATTTGTAGGTCTATCACAATAATCCGCAACAGCTCGTTAACTTGATTGCCGGCCAGCCCAATGCCGTTTTTAGCATACATGGTTTCTAGCATATTCTTGGCAAGCGTTTTAATTCTATTGTTAATTTCAAGAATAGGTTTGGCTTTCTGCTTTAAAACAGCATTGGGATAGGCTATAACATTCAGTATCATATATTTTTAAAGTTTATTAGTTGTTCTTAAATTAATTGCGGTTGAGAGGGTTATTTCATCTAAATAATCAATTTCGCCGCCCATAGGAATGCCTTGTGCTAGGCTTGAAACTTTAACTGTTTCTGGAATTAAGCCGCTGATATAATCGCTCGTGATGCGTCCCTCGCTGGTTGCGGCAGTAGCTAAAATAACTTCATTAATGTTTCTTGCAGCGATTTTATCTAGCAGTTTAGGAATTCTTAAACTTTCGGGAGTGGCTCCTTTAGTGGCGGAAAGCGTTCCGCCAAGGACAAAATAAAGCCCGTTGTAAGAATTGGTTTTTTCGCTGGCTCTTTCAATTGCCCATAATCCGGATATATCTTCCACTACACAAATTTTTGTTTTGTCTCTTTTAGGGTTGCTGCATATATAACAAGGATTAGATGTATCTAAATTAAAGCACTCTTCGCATGGGGTTATGCTATCGTATAGTTCCTGCAAAGATGTAATAAGAGGTTTTAACAAACCGTCTTTTTTTTTCATTAAATCAAATAGAATTCTTCTTGATGATCGCGACCCAATTCCCTGCAGTCTTCCTAAAAGTAAAAGATTATTCTCAATAATGTGGTTATACATTCTTAACTCAAAATTATTTAGAAGTAGTTGTAGAAACTGTAATTACTTTTTTTGAGCTGCCTAAATTCCTGCTAAAAAGAATAATAAAAAACTCTATAAATACCCATATGCCAAGCAATCTTATGGGAATAGGAGGCAGAACTAATTCATAGTTGTAAAAAAATATACCGCCAAAAAATATAGCAATTAAAAACTGGATTAATCCTCTAATATTATTTCCTAAATAAAAATTATGAACGCCGAATATTCCTACAAAAAAACATAAAAGCAATGCTATAATTTTACTTTTAGGAGTGGTAATAACAGATGTTGTAGTGGTAGTATTTTTATTACTCAATATAAGATCCTTAATTAAAATAATCCCGGTATTTTCATGCCCGGAGGAATTGGCAAGCCCGCAGTTATTTCTTTCATTCTTTTTTCAGTTTCTTCTTGAACTTTTCTTCGGCAATCGTTATAGCAGGCAACAATTAAATCTGTAATTAAAACTTTTTCGTCAACAGCAATTATAGAATCGTCAATTTCAACATTTATAATATCGTAATCGCCATTCATAATCATTTTAACCAACCCGCCGCCTGAGGTGGTTTCAAAAGTTAATGCTTTAATTTCATTTTGAATAGAAGACATACTGTTTTGCAGCTCTTGTGCCTTCTTCATCATTTGCATAATATTAGCCATTATATTTTATTCCAATTTTATTTAAAATTATGTTCTAACTATCTTTGATTCCAAGTATTATTTCGGCTGTTTCTGTTGCTGCTAGAAAAACTATTTGTTTTATTTTGAGTTAAACTATTAACAAAGAAAGATTGCGAAGATCTTGGGGTAATTGCACTATGGCTTCCGCCAAAATTAGCAGTAGTGCCTGTATTAGAGGACATTGCTCTGTATCTTGGTTTGCCGCCAATGGTTCCTACTTGCTGCATAGGAAGATTATTGCTTACAGGCTGGCTAGAAAATTGTATCCCATTTTGCTGATGCCCGCGAGTTCCGCCGATATTATACTTAGAGCCTCTATTAACTCTGCTTCTGCTAATAGAATCGTTATTAATAGATTCTTCTGCAGGTCTGCTTCTGTTTCTATTAAGGCTAGATTCTCTACGGCTTACAGCCCTACGACTATTTCTTCTTGATCCTGCTGTGTTTTCTTCTTCAAATTCTCCTCTTGATGAATGCTCTTGACGCGGCTCATGTTCATAGTAATTATCTTGATGATGGGCAGGAGATCTATTCGCATAATCTTCAGAGTAATCAGGCAAATGTCTTCTTTCTCTTCTAGCGGAATAGTCTTCTAAATAAAGAGGCTTAGAATAAGTTAAATTCATGCCGTGATCATCATCTTCAGCCAATACATTTTTTATAGGAGCAGGCTCATAATCTTCATAGTGATTATCATAATGACTGTCGTTTGATGGGAACATATTTTTAGCTAAATCAAAAAAACCGCTCTTAATGCCGCTTATAATAAAATATATTATTAAAAGACATACTATTAATATGAAAAATTTTAAATATAATTCGTTTTTTATATCAATAGAAGCATATTCTAAGTTGCTAAGCCCATGATAAATTAAATAATAGGAAATAGTATAAACGATTTGTGAAATTGCAATTGCCGGAGTAGCTTTTATCCATAAATAAGGTATATCAAGCTCGTTTTTCATATATAAATACACTTTTATACATAATAAAAATGAAATTACATAAGAAACAAATACACAAAGCAGTATTTTTTGGTGGTAATTAATAAAAGAAGATTCATAATAGCCAATCGGCGTAGGATTAAAATCTGGGATGAATGCTGATATAAAGAAAATTAATAATATAGCATAGGCTCCAGCCATAAAAGCCTTAGTGGCATTCTTTCTATCGTATATTTCTAAAATTACAATTAAAAGCGAGGCTGCCAGCATGGTGCTGAAAGCATTAGCTGAGAAAAAAACATCACCCATGCCGATATATCTTGTGGCAAAAAAAGTAGAAACACTAACACATGCAACAAAAACAGCCAAAAGATTAACTGCTTTGGAGGTTAGCAAATAGAGTTTCGGTTTTTTAACTTCAACAATTTCATTTTTTGGATAAGTATTGTATTCTCTCAATGTTAGATCCTTTTAGCAATAATTAAATCTTAATAAAAAACACCATAAATTATATTATAGCAATTTTTCATAAAAGTAAAAAAAATTTTTACAAGGATTTGAAGTAAAACATATTTTATGCTATAGTAAATTTCATAAGTATTTACAATTAAGGACTATTGTATCATGAAAAATGAAAAAATATTTTCCCCTATTGACGGACAAATTATCCCAATAGAACAAGTTGCTGATCCTGTTTTTGCCGAAAAAATGCTGGGAGACGGCATTGCTGTTAGACCGCAAATTGGCAAAAATTTTATTTCAGCGCCTTGTGATGGTGAAATTAAAACTTTGCATTCCTCGATTCATGCTGTATCAATTAAAAGCGTTGATGGCAGTGAAATTTTAATTCATACAGGTATTGATACGGTTAGTTTAGAAGGTAAAGGATTTGAATCCTTTGTTAGCATAGGGCAGAAAGTTAAAAAAGGAGATAAGCTGCTTGGTGTAGATTTTGATTTTCTTTCTAAAAACGCACCATCAATTGATGTAATTATATTGCTTGTTAATGCTACAGATAAAACAGTCTTAATAAAAAATACTAATCAAAATATTCATGCCGGCGAAGAAATTTTTGCCATTACTGAAGAGGGTGGCAAATCATCTGGAGGAGGTTTTTTCTCTAAATTATTTGGCGGTTCTGGAGAAAAAAAAACTGATTCTGTAAGTGCTAAAACACAAGAAGCAAAAACAAATGAAGCGGCATCAGAAGTTATTACCGTAATTAATCCAACAGGTGTTCATGCGCGTCCAGCGTCAAGAATCCTGCAGATGGCTAATAAATATACATCTCAGATTGAACTGGTTTCTGGAGAGAAAAAAGCCAATGCCAAAAGCGTGGTGGCTATTCTTGGCTTAGGCTTAAAGTTTAATGATAAAGTTCAAGTTATTGCAAAAGGCAGCGATGCTGCCGCCGCTGTTGCCGAAATTGCTGCTGATATAAAGGCAGGACTTGGAGAAGCTGATGGAAGCCATTCTGAGGCTGAAAAAAAAAGCCCAGCAATAGCTGAAGTTAAACCAGCTGAAGAAAAAAATACTGTGCTAGACTTCTCTAAAGAAGCAGTGCTAAGAGGAGTTTTAGCTGCACCGGGTTTAGTAATTGGTCATACATTTATAGTGGCAAAAGAAGAAATTTCTGTAGAAGAAAATTCTAAAAATCCCAATGGTGAGCTAAAAATTTTAGAAGATTCTATTGCTAAAACTAAAAAGAATTTAATTGAGGCTATAGAAAAAGCTAAATCTGCCAAACAAACTACTAAAGTAGAAGTGTTTTCAGCGCATTTAACAATCTTAGATGATCCAATGCTGTTTGATTTTGCTAAAGAGGTTATATCTAAAGGTAAAACTGCAGCTTTTGCTTGGAAAGCCGCAGTTAATAACAGCATAGAAATTCTAAAATCAACTAAAGACGCGCTATTAATTGAAAGAGTTGCCGACCTTAAGGATATAGAAAGACGCGTTATTTATAATATCTTAGGTAAAGAGGAAGAAAAAATTTCCTATCCGGAAAATAGCATTGTGGTGGCGGAAGATTTTGTGCCCTCAGACTTAGCAGCATTTGATGCTAATGTTAAGGGAGTTGTGCTGGCACTTGGTTCAGCTACCTCGCATGTTTCTTTAATTTTAAGAAATATGGGAATCCCTGCCCTTGTTGCCGTAGGTAAATCTATTTTAAATGTTAAAAATAATATGCCGATGATTTTAGATTCTAATGCAGAAACTTTGCTGGTGAATCCTAATCCGCAAAAATTAGAAGAGCTGAAATCTAAACAAGAGAATCTTGAAAAAGTTAAAGCGCAGAATATTGCTAATGCAAAATTACCGGCAAATACATTAGACGGTCGCCATATTAAAGTTAAAGGCAATGTTTCTAATGGCAACGAAACTGCTAAGGCTTTTGAATTAGGTGGTGAAGGGGTTGGATTATTGCGGACTGAATTCTTATTTTTTAATACGGAACAAGAACCAAGCGTTGAAGAGCAGCATAAGCTGTATCAGCATGCGGTTGATGCAATGCAGGGTGGTAGTGTAACTCTGCGGACTCTTGATGTTGGCGGTGATAAACCTTTATCTTTCGTGCATATAGGCGCTGAGGAAAATCCTATTATGGGATTGCGCGGTGTTAGAAACTATTTTACTAATAAGGAAGTTTTTTTAAATCAAGTTCGGGCGATTCTTAAAGTAAAACCGTTGCTGCTTTGTAAAATTATGCTGCCGATGGTTGCTGAAATACAAGAAATTATTGAAGCTAAAAAACTAATTAATGAAGAAGCTAAAAAGCTAGGAATTAAAGATAAAATTGAAATTGGCACAATGATTGAAGTTCCTGCTGCAGCTTTAATTGCTGATAAAATGGCAAAGCATGTAGATTTCTTTTCTATCGGCACAAACGATTTAGCACAATATACTTTAGCTATGGATAGAGGAAATCCTAATTTAACGGCAAGGCTTAAAAATCTTAATCCGGCTTTATTAAAACTTATTAAAATGACTGTTGACGGCGGAAATAAACATGGTAAACCAACGGCAGTATGCGGAGCGATGGCATCAGAAGTCCAATCAATTCCAATACTTATAGGACTTGGAATTGAAGAGCTGTCAACTTCTATGAAATCTATTCCAGATGTTAAGGCTCTTATCCGCACATTATCTTATACTAAGTGTGTGGAAGTTGCTAATAAGGCACTTGAGATGGAATCTTCGGAGGAAGTGATTGCCTTAGTTCAAAAAGAGTTTTTCGCGTAAAATTTAATCTCTTGGATTTATACGAGGCGTTTTGCTACTCATGTATTTATTATACATGCTCAATGCAAAACGCCTCGTATAAATCCAAGAGATTAAATTTTGTTAATTTTATTCCCCGCTATTTATCAAACTCTTTTCCACCTTATAAATTTTGGCGAAGTATCTAAAGGTTTTAGTTATTTCTCTAATGCGTCTTTTTTTGTTGGCTATTTTATCGTAATAGGTGTTAATTATGTCAATGGTTTGTGGGGCAGTGGCGGAAGATTCTTGAATTTTTAGGATTAGATTATCATAATGCTGTGTTATGGTAGTGGCAGTATATAAAAGATTATCAAATTGGGATTTAATATTGTAATGAGGTAATGGCTGTTTTGTAGAAAGATTAGGCTTTGTCATGAACTGTTCCTTTTTAATAAATTATATTAAGAGCGGGAGGTTCAAGACCTCTTCATAACCAAAGAGCAAGATTATTTCCCCAAAGGGTATTGTATTCTCTGTTCTCCCGCCCATACATAATATACAAAAAAAGAGCCGTATATAACGAATAGGCGAGAACGGGTTATGTTGTGAGGTCTTGACTCCCACATTAATATTATTAAATAATTGTGAGTGCTTGTCAATTTATTTTACCATGCCGTGCTGTTGGGCAGAGTTCCTGCGCAGAGTTTTTCAATCTGATGATTGCATTTTATTAAACCGTCATCATTCTAAAGCCCGCAAATTTTTACTGTCTTTTTTTTGTATTTTAGGATATAATAACAAATGAAATGTTATAATAAGTTATTAAATTAAATATAAGGGAGAAACTCATGGGAGTTGGAGCTTTTTTTATTAGGCTTGGAAGAGCCTTAATGCTGCCGATAGCGGTATTGCCGATAGCTGGTATATTATTAAGAATCGGGCAGCCCGATGTTTTAGATATTGCTTTTATTAGTGCAGCTGGGGGGGCAGTTTTTGATAACCTTCCAGTGATATTTGCCATTGGGGTGGCAATTGGTTTTGCTCACGATAATCACGGAGCAGCAGCTTTGGCTGGATTCGTAGGTCATGCTATATTTGTTTCTTCTTTAAAAATATTGTTGCCAGAAGCTAATATGGGTGTTTTAAGCGGGATTCTAATGGGTGTTGTTGCTGGTTTGTTATACAATAAGTATAAAGGTTTGCAGTTGCCAACCTATTTAGCATTTTTTAGCGGCACGCGGTTTATTCCAATAATTACCGGACTTGCGGCTATTGTTTTATCGTTTGTATTCAGTTATGTTTGGCCGCCGGTAGAATGGGCAATTTCTGGATTTGGCAATTGGATTGTTGCTTCTGGAGGTGTTGGTTTATTCTTGTATGGCGTTGCTAACAGACTTCTTATTCCAACAGGTCTTCATCATATTTTAAACTCACTGGTGTGGTTTCAATTTGGTGATTATACTGTTATTGAAAATGGCATTGAAGTTGTTAAACATGGTGATTTATGGAGATTTTTTGCAGGAGATAAAACTGCCGGCTCTTTCATGACTGGTTTCTTTCCTGTTATGATGTTTGGTTTGCCGGGCGCAGCTTTGGCTATGACTTTACTTGCAAAATCTAACAAAAGAAAATATATTGCTGGGATTATGCTTTCAGCAGCGTTTACTGCTTTTTTAACGGGGATTACCGAACCGCTTGAATTCAGCTTTATGTTTTTAGCTTTTCCGCTTTATGTAGTTCATGCCTTATTAACAGGCGTAGCGCAGGTAGTTATGAATATGTTGGATGTTAAGCTAGGATTTACCTTTAGTGCCGGCTTATTTGACTATGTGCTTTCTTATGGTTTAGGCAGAAACGGCTGGATGTTAATTCCGGTTGGCTTAGTATATTTTGCTCTTTATTTTGTGATATTCTATTTTGCCATCAAAATGTTTAACATCAAAACTCCTGGCAGAGAAGATGAAACTGCAGATGAAAATGAAGCGTCAACTGTTGTAGCAGATGCAGGGAATCAAGGTGAAAATTATCTTGCTGCTTTAGGAGGAGCTGAAAATATTGTTAAACTTGATTTCTGCACCACAAGATTAAGACTGGATATTAAAAATGCTGATGTAATAAATGAAGCAGCTCTTAAAAAATTAGGAGCTAAGGGCATTATTAAAGGAGTTAAGGGAAGTTATCAAGTTATTATTGGTCCTGAGGTGGAGCATGTGGCCAATCGCATAAAAGCCGCCATGAAGGGGTAGGTTTTGTATTTTGGTTTTCTACAGTGTTGCTTTGCCTCTCTTGTATGTTTAAATACACTACGAGGCAAAGCTCCTAGTATAATTCCCAAAATACAAAATCTGTTTATCGTCATACAGTTGAAAGTTGAAAAATGTTTCACATGAAACATTACATGTATAATTGTATGTTGTCAAAATTGTAATAAAAAAGAGAGAAATCGCATGAGATTGGTTATCACAAAAAATGTAGGGTGCTGGACGGCAGCTTATGTAAAAGAGCGCTTGGCAAAGCATAACCCTGCAGAAGATAATGCTTTTGTTTCGGGGAATCAGGATTTTGTTTTAGGATTGCCGACTGGCGGCACGGCTGTTGATTTATATAAGCATCTTGTAGAGTTTTATAAAAAAGGTGAGATGAGTTTTAAAAATATTACAAGTTTTAATATGGATGAATATATTGGTCTGCCTAAAAACCATCCGGAAAGCTATTGGACTTTTATGCACGAGCATTTATTCAACCATGTGGATATGAATAAAAATAATATTAATATTCCCGATGGCAATGCAGAAGATATTAAAAAATTCTGTTTAGACTATGAGGAAAAAATTAAAGAGGTTGGCGGTGTAGATTTATTTATCGGCGGCGTTGGTGAAAACGGTCATATTGCTTTTAACGAACCATTTTCTTCGCTGTCTTCAAGAACCCGTGATAAAGAGTTAAACCAAAATACTATAAAAGCTAATGCCCGCTTTTTTGGCGGGGATATTAATTTAGTTCCTAAAAGGGCTATTACGGTGGGTATCCAAACTCTTTTAGATTCTAAAGAAGTTTTAATTATGATGACCGGTGAAAAAAAAGCCTTAGCTTTGCGTCATTGTTTAGAAGGAGCTATAACACACATGTGGCCAGTATCAATATTGCAAATGCACCAAAAAGCCTTAATAGTAGCCGATGAAGCAGCTGCCAGCGGACTAAGTGTTGATACTTATAAACATTTTAAAGACTTTGAGGATGAATATTCTTACATTGAAGGTTTGTGCAGGTAAAATTTAGCCTTTTTGAATTTATCTTAATAAGCAAAGGTCGCTTATGTATTAAATATACACTACGTTCCTTTGCTTATTATCTAAATCCAAAAATTTCTAAATTTTTATAAGTTTGGTATTCAGTATGGTGTTAGTAATTTATATAGGAAATTTTTATGGTTTATGCAATTACCTCTAAAAAAATTTTTGATGGCGAAAACTTTCAAAGCAATAAGGCAATTATAATTGATGGTAGCCGTATTAAAAGTATTATTCCTCTTGCGGATATTGGCAATATTGAACTAATTGACTATAGCAGTAATATTATTGCTCCGGCTTTTGTAGATTTACAAATTAATGGCTGCGGCGGGGTTTTATTTAACGATGATATATCTGTAAAAACTCTTGAAATTATGCTTAAAACTAACTTGCAATGCGGCACAACCAGCTTTTTGCCTACACTTATTACTGCCAGTGAAGATGATGTTAAAAAGGCGGTTGCGGCAGCTGGTGAAATGCACGAAAAATATCCTCATAATATTATAGGGGTTCATATTGAGGGACCTTATATTTCTAAAATTAAAAAAGGCATTCATAATCCTGTTTATATGAAGGCAATTTCAAAAGAGATGGTAGATTTTTTTGTTGCTGCTAATAAAAAGATGCCAATTCTTCTTACTTTAGCGCCAGAAGAAAATGATGCTGCTTTTATTCAAGCCCTAACTGACGGCGGTGTTAAAGTTGCCATAGGGCATAGCAATGCTAGCTATAGCCAAGCAATGGCAGGAATTGACGCAGGAATATCTATGGCAACCCATTTGTTTAATGCCATGAGTCCTTTTGAGGGGCGTCAACCTAATGTGGTAGGGGCAGTTTTGAACTCTAATACAGTATTTTCTGGAATTATTATTGATGGCAATCATGTAGATTTTGCTTCAGTTGCTTTAGTTCATAAAATTAAGCAAGATAAACTATTTATAGTAACCGACGCTGCCACCCCTATGGGAACAGATATGAAAGAATTTTTGTTTGCAGATCAGCTAGTATATGTAAAAGGCAATAAGTATGTGAATAAAGATGGCACATTAGCCGGCGCCAATATTACTATGCTAGAATCTGTGGCTAATGCTGTAGATAGCGTTAATTTATCGCTGGCTGAAAGTTTAAAAATGGCGAGTCTGTATCCGGCAAGAGCTTTTGGAGTTAAAAAAATTGGGAAAGTTTTGCCAGACTATATTGCTAATCTTATAGTTTTTGATAATAACTATAATTTAATTACAACTATAAATGGCGGCAGTATTCTTAAAATTAATCAATAATAATAAAGGAGTAATCATGATTAAGTATAGTTTTGTTTTTATATTTTTAGCATTTTTTAGCTTTAGAGGATTATCTTATGCGGAAGAGTTAGATGTCTTTAATGCTGAACCTGAAAGAGATGCAGGGGCAGAGGTAATTAACTCGGTATCGCAAGCAGTCCAAGAGCCTATCAACTATAAAGGGCACTATATTAGATTTGGGAATGCTATTTCTAGCAGTGATGGAGCTAAGGGAAATATTAGTAATTTTGATTTTAGTGTTTTTAGCTATAAGCAATTTATTCTAGGCGTATCTTTAGAGCAAGGTCTTTATAGTTATAACGGCGGCTATTATGGTAAAATTAAGCAGGTTAATGATTTTGCGAAAAAGGCAGATTTTAATAATCTTTATGAAGACATAGATAGAATCAAAGGAATGACTACTACCACTAACGGGTTTCTTACCTTGATGTATGATTTTGGCAAGCCAAGAGGTTTTTATGCCATCGGCGGTGTTGGTTATGGCTTGCGGGCTAAAGTTAAGGGCAATCTTAAAGACATGGCTTACTTAGCTTCAGCGGTTAATAGCGGAAAAACTGTGCAGGAACTTCAGAATGACCCAAGATTCCAAGATGCCATGAATTCTTTATCTAAGAATCCTAGCGATTTGATTAATTTAATCAATCAAATTTTGCCGGGCAATACCGATTTAACTTCGCAGGTAGATAGTTATGACAAAATTCAAGATTTACTTACAAACGAGTCAGCCTTAACGCAATTTTTAAATGATGCACAAGGCAGATTTGACAGCACTTCTCTTAATCAGTTAAACAGTTTAAGCGCAGTTTGTAATACCTTAATTGCCTGTGATTATGGTATGTCTTATACTGTTGGAGTAGGCTATGACTTGCCGATTTGGAGAGCTTTAGGGATTGATTTCCAAGCAAAATCAAGATTTATGGCGCACACTAGCCCAATATATTCTGGCGGAGCAAATTTAATTTTTAGATGGTAGTCTGCGGCAGTTGTTATGAAAAATTTTTTTGAGCCTAAAAGTCTTTTTGTTTTTGATATTGAAACAATTCCAGACGATGAAGCCGCTTTTAATTTAATTGGCGAGGCGGACGGAGATTTATCAACTATTGATAACAGAAGGAAAGCCCTAAGCGAGTATCATTTAAAAATAACTGATGGTAAAAATGACTTTCTACGGCAGCCATTTCATAAGGTAGTTGCCATCAGTTTTTTAGTAGCAAGCATTGATTATACCTCTGATGGGCAGGAGCTTATTAAATTTAAAGAAATCCGTAGCGGAGGTGAGGCAAACTCAACTGAGAAAGACTTAATTCGCGGTTTTTTTGCAACAATAGATAAATTAAAACCTAAAATTATTAGTTTTAACGGGCGGACTTTTGATATTCCAGTTTTAAAATATCGGGCTATGAAATACGGCATTACGGGCGATTTTTTCCATAATTCTGGCAATAAATATGAAAGCTATTCTAATCGCTATGCTAGTAATTGGCACTGTGATCTGCTTGATGCCCTTTCAGATTTTGGTTTATCTGCCAGAATTAAATTGAACGAAGTTTGCAGCATTTTAAATTTTCCAGGAAAGTTTGGCGTTGATGGCTCTAATGTAGCAGCTATGTATGATGAGGGTCGCATAATAGATATTAGAAACTATTGTGAAACTGATGTTTTAAACACTTATTTAGTGTATTTGCGATATATTCTTCATACAGGAAAAATTACAGCTAACACCTATAATACTGCCATAGGCGATATTTTAGATTTTTTAAAAGATTCTCAAAAACCTCACTTTAATGATTTTTATACAGCTTGGGCGAATATAAATAATGGCGTTTTTTATTTATAATAAAACTATTGCCTAAATATCAAATAATTTTTACATCTTCTACTGTTTTATAACAATATTAATGCCGATATACAATGTTTAGTTGCTCTAAAGTTAAAAATATGGTCATTATATAGTAATAAGCTGATTTAAACTTTTATGCAGCGGTGGAAAAAGTGAAAATAGATATGCCGGTTTTAAATGTTCGTTTAGTTGATATTAATAGAATAATAGCTAATTTTTATAACCCTAATAAAATGGCAACTCCAGAGATGAAATTGCTTGAAAAGTCAATTGTTGAAGACGGCTATACTCAGCCGATAGTCTGCTATTATGATACTGAAGAAGACAATTATATTATTGTTGATGGCTTCCATAGATATAGCATAGGTTTAAAATTAAAACTTAGCCAGCTGCCAATAGTTATTATAAATAAACCGATTGATGATAGAATCGCCTCAACCATAAGACATAACAGAGCAAAAGGTGCTCATCAAATTGATGCTATGAAAAAAGTTATGAATATTCTTATTAATAGCGGTAAAAGTGATAATTGGATAAAAAAGCATTTAGGCATGGATAAAGACGAAATTTTAAGAATGAAACAATTAACAGGATTAGCTGATTTATTTGAAAATAATGAGTTTAATATGTCTTGGGAAGAGATAGAAAAGCAAGATTACTAGGTTCAATATGAAGAAATACCTAAGTAAAAATGTTTATGAAGCCGCGCAGGAAAGACTGTATTATGTTTTTAGTGAATTTGATAATATTTACTTATCTTTCAGCGGCGGTAAAGACAGCGGTGCTATGTTTAATTTAACTATGGATTATATTAAACAGCACAATATCAAAAAGAAAATAGGCTTATTAATAATAGACCTAGAAGCTCAGTATAACATTACTATCCAATATATAGAAGAAATGTTAAGCCTTTATCATGAATATATTAATTTATATAGAGTCTGTTTGCCATTTAATCTAAGAAACTCGGTTAGTAATTACAATCCCTATTGGTGCTGTTGGGAAGAAGGGAAGGATTGGGTGCGGGCTATGCCAGAAAATTCTATTAATTTAAGCAATCATTCTTTTCCTTTTTACAGATATAGAATGGAATTTGAAGAATTTACGCCATTGTTTGGTAAATGGTATGCAAGGGCGCATGAAGGTAAAACTGCTTGCCTTGTGGGAATAAGGGCGGATGAATCTTTAAATCGTTATCGCGCTATTATTAGCAATAAAAAATTAATGTATAATAACAAAAATTACAGCACAAAAATTACTGAAAATTTATATAATTTTTATCCTATATACGATTGGAAAACGGAGGATATTTGGACTTATAACGGAAAATTCAAAAAACCATATAATAAATTATACGATAAATTCTATTATGCCGGCGTGAAATTATCTAAAATGCGGGTTTGTGAACCCTATGGAGATGATCAGCGCATAGGCTTAAATCTATTTAAAACTATTGAGCCTGATGTTTGGCAAAAGCTGGTGTTTCGTGTAGAGGGTGCTAATAGCGGACAGCTTTATTGCGGCACAAAATTTTTAGGTTATAGAAATGTTGAGCTGCCAGCGAATCATACTTGGAAAAGCTATACGAAATTTTTATTAAACACATTACCGAATACCGCAAGAGAGCATTATATTAAAAAGTTTAAAACCTACATTAAATATTGGTATAGGCATGGCAGCGCTTTAGGTGATGATGTTATAAGCCAATTGCAAAATAAAGGCTTTCAAATTAAAGATATGGGTATGTCTAAAAGGGGCAATAAAAACAAATTAGCAATAGCTTTTAGAAATATACCGGATAATACGGATTCTATATCATACTCGCAAGAGCTTTTAAGTTGGAAAAGAATGGCTATATGTATTATAAAAAATGATCTTTCTTGCAGAAGTTTATCTTTTAATCAAACAAAAGAGGATATTTTTAAGAAAATAAACCGTATTAATAGGGAAATAGAATTGAATAATTAATAGTTTACTACTATAAATTGTTTTAAAAAATTAATGTGATATTGCAATTTGTGGTTGCGATAATTTTAAAAATATGGTTTAATATAATTGCTCTTAAAAAAGAGGCAAAAAAATAAATAAACAAAATTATAATAAAACTTGACTAAGAGCTAATTAATTTAGCTCTTTCTTTTTATGTGTCTATAAAACTATTTAACTTCTTTTCTTACAAAAGTAGCAGTTGGGAAACGATGAAGAACATCAGCTTTTATTTTTTGTTCTTCAGTATTTGATTCAGGGTTATTAGTTTTCTGATCTGTAGAATCTTCTTGCAAGGTGTTTGTTTTTTGGTTAATGGGGGCAGATGCTGAGAATTCTGATGTATTATTAACATCTTGTTGGGCTGGCTTAGTATTAGCCGAAGATGAGGCGGGTATTCCGTAGTCTTCCATTTCTGCAGGCGGAATATCCTCAAACGAAGTTTGGGGTTTTACAACAGGAATAGAGTTTTGTTTATTATTAGTTGTTTCTGCTCTAATAGCTGTTGCAACAATTGGAGTTATATTTTGCAACACTATCTTATTGCCATTGGGATTTTTATCAGCTATGCTGTTTTTTTTTTCACTAGATTTAAGGAAATCTATCATTTTACCAACATCGCCTAACTCGCTGACAAGCAGCATTTTGCTAAATACCATATTGGCAAATATCAAAGAATTTCCAGAATCTTTAACTTCCTTAATTCCCCGCAGAATTATCTGCCATAATTTCACAAGCGTAGGAAGATCGGCAGTTCCTGCAATTTCAGCTGCTTGCTTCCGTTCAATTTCGGAAACATCTAAAAACTGAGGATTATTAGTAATTTTAATCAGCGAGGTATTGTGGCAAATTTCCAGCATATCTTCAAGTAATAAATCTAATTCAATTCCTTTGATGAACTGTTGATTTAGAAGTTCAAAAACTTTAATATTATCTTTATTTATTATATTTAAAAACAGATTATAAGTATCTTCTTTAGCGCCTGCCCCAAGCATTTCTATAATTTTTGCGGCTGCTAAATTTCTATCCGTATAAACAATAGCTTGGTCTAAAAGTGATAAACTATCCCTAACCGAACCATTAGCCCCTTTAGCTAATAAAAATAAACTTTCTGAATCGAAGCTGATATTCTCAGCTTCACATATTTTTTCCAAATGTTGTGATAGATCGCTTGTAGAGACCCTTTTTAAATCAAATCTTTGACACCTAGAAAGAACAGTAATAGGCACTTTTCTAATTTCGGTAGTGGCGAAAATAAATTTTAAATGCTGCGGAGGCTCTTCCAAAGTTTTTAGCAAAGCATTGAAAGCATTTTTAGAAAGCATATGCACTTCGTCGATTATAAAAATTTTATAACGGCTAGATACGGGTTTGTATTTAGCATTTTCAATAATTTCACGCACATCGTCAACACCGGTGCGGCTGGCAGCATCCATTTCTATAACATCCATGTTGCTGTCATTATTGATAGAAATACAGCTTTCACAAACACCGCAAGGATTTAAAGTAATGCCGCCATCATCGCTTCCAGTGCAATTAAGGGCTTTTGCGATAATTCTTGCAGTAGTGGTTTTACCAGTTCCTCTAATACCAGTCAGCATAAAAGCATGATGAATCCTATTTAATTTAAAGGCATTGCTAAGGGTTTGCACAAGGGCATCTTGTCCAATTAAATCGGCGATTACCTGCGGGCGATATTTACGGGCTAGGTTGATATAGGTTTGATTATCTTGCATGTATTATCCAATGGGGAATATTAAATATCTTGACTTTCTATTAAAGGGTAAAGCCGCTTATGTATTACCTATACACCACGTTCCCTTACCTTTCAACATAAATATCAAGCTATTTAATATGTAATATGTAAAGCAATTGACAAGCTGACCCATGAAAACCTAATACGGCTGCTTTGTTTCCAACCTGACCGATTTTTCAAGTATCATGTCCAACTTGCCAATATTAAATATATCATAAAAATGATTTATTTTCAAATTCGGTTTACTTGCCAATGGATTTTAAATATATACTAGCTTTTTCTAAATCACTAGCTGTATCTACCCCTATAGGAATGGTATTAACGGATTTAAATCCAATACTCATATCATTATCCAAAGCCCGTAGTTGTTCTAATTTATTGGCAATTTCATTTTGTGATGGCGGCAGAGAGGTAAACTTCTGGAGAGATTCTCTGCGATAGCCATAGATTCCTATGTGGTGGTAGCAATTGCCTGCTTCTACATCACTTACACTCCTTTTAAAAGCAGTAGCTTTGCCGATATTGCCAGCAGAAAAATCTACAATAGCCTTAACAGCATTGGTATTTTTAATATCCTCAGAATTGGGTAATAGTTTAACGCCGACTGTGGCTATATCATAAGGAGAATTTATAAGAATATCTAAGCAGTCGGCAATGCAGTCTTTTTCTACAGTAGGAAGATCTCCTTGCAGATTAATAACGATATTGTATTTTGCATTCTTATCGTATTTGTTTAAAGCCTGATTAATTCTATCAGTGCCTGAGGGTAGGTTAGGGTCAGTTAAGATTCCTTCAATATTGTATGATTGCAAAAGCTCAATTATTTCTTGGTCGCCAGCAGCTACTAACACGGGTGCCGCATCAGCTTCCATTGCTCTTTTTACTACATGAATAATCATAGGAATGCCGTTAATAAGCAGCAAAGGTTTATTCGGCAGGCGCGTTGCCGCAAGCCTTGTTGGTATAACAATAATTGGATTTATTTTTTGCATAATTTCCTTTAATATTTTAATAAATCTAGGAATTTTCAATGCTTAAATTATATCATGGACTGGCTTTAAAACAAATTATTTTAGTTTTATTTTTATGCAGTTGTATTTATGGGGTAAAGCTGCAAGCAGCGATTGCCCTGACGCAAGATGGCGAATTAAAACTTGGCATAGTTGGCAGTTTTAACAGTTTTACGCCATATTCTTTAGTTGGAACATTGCCAGAAGATTATTATTTTTTAGTTTATGATAGTTTAATGGTGGAATCACTTGATAAGCCAGATTATTTCCAACCGCTTTTGGCAGAAGCCTATAAAATTACTGGCAACAATATTACTTTCAATCTTAATAAAAAAGCTGCATGGAGCAATGGTGAAAAAGTTAATGCAGATAGCATTATCTATACCTTTAACATCATAAAAAAGTTTGGAGCTCCTTATTTTAAGGCAAAATTGGCAGACATTCAGCATATCAAAAAAGTTAATAACTATACAATAGAATTCGAATTAAAAGAATTTGATCATAATATTTTTAAACTTATAGTTGCTCTGCCTATAATTTATGAAGATGCCCATAATGATTTTATTACACCCTCACTGGATATTCCTATTGCAAGCGGGGCATATATCATAGAAAAATACCAGCAGGGTAATTTTATAGTTTATAAAAAAAATCCTAATTATTGGGGTAAAAACTTACTAAGCCGTCAAGGTTATTTTAATTTTGAACGCATTTACTATCATTATGCTAAAACTCAAAGCCAAATTGATAGGCTTTATAAAAACAGTGAAATAACTTTTAAAAAGAAACTGCCTGCTGATAGGTTAGGTGAAAATGATGAAATATTCTTAAAACCCTTAGATCATATTCCTAACTTTAAAGCGTATTTTTTAAATACTAGTGGTGTTTTTGCAGATATTAATTTAAGAAAAATTGTAGCAGATGCTTATAATTTTCAAAAGGCAGCAGAATATTTTCTTACCCCTAAGCATGTGCGGCTGACAAGTTTGTTTGAAAATACGAATTTTAAGGATAGCAGCTTTATTTATTCTAATGAGGCAAAATTAACTCATATTAATAAGCCTGTAAAACTAAAAATTTTATTCAAAAACGCAGAAGATTACAAAATTTCCCAAGATTTTATTAATAATTTACGAAAAATCGGTTTTGAGGTCGTTGCTCGTATTTTGCCTTTTTACGATTATTTAACAGCAGTAAAAGAAAATCAATATGATATTATTATGGAAAATTTAGTTTTTGCTTATTTTCCGCAAGATGAGCTGATTTCTTACTTTAGTGCAAACGGAGAGTATAATTATTCGCATATCAATAACTCAAAAGTGCAGATATTAATAGATAAAATTACCTCTAAAGAAAATAAACCCATAAAAGAAAAACATCTTAAAGAGTTAGACTTATTCCTTAAGAATCTTTATATTTTTATTCCTTTATACTATGAATCCAGCGAGGAGTATGTTTACAAAAATTGGCTGGCTTTTAATCAGCAGCAAGCCTTTTCTATCTACAGATGGTGGCATAAATAGATGAAAAAATACATTATTTATCGTTTAATTTTCATATTTATTACGCTTTTTTGCATTGTTTTAGTAAATTGGATAATTTTACGAAGCATTAAAATCGGTGCATTTGAAGTAGCTGTTTTAAATTTAGAAAACAATTTAATAGCCGCAAAATTAGATGCAGATACTATTATCCAGCTAAAAAAACATTTTTCACTGAACGAAAATATAATTTTCCAATTTTTTAAAACTTTAAAAAATTATATGCTGTTTGATTTCGGCAAAAGTTATTTCTCTAACAATTCAGTTTTAAGTATTATTCTAGCAAAAATGCCGGTTTCGATTGCTTTAGGATTTTTTTCTACAATTTTTATATATATTATTGCGGTTTGTTTGGGATACATTAAAGCTAAAAAAAACAAGGCTTTTGATAATATCTCTACGGCGGTGCTTGTAGTGCTTTATATAATTCCTGCTTTTGTTTTAGGGAGTCTTGCAATTTTAATTTTTGAGGGAAGTAGTTTTTTCATCATTGGCGGATTAGTTTCAGATAACTTCCTTCAGTTTTCTATTTATCAACAAATAAAAGACTTTGCCGCCCATATGTTGTTGCCAATTACCATAAATGTTTGCGGAGGTTTATTATTTATTACCCTGCTTGCAAGGAATATTTTTCTCAATCAAATGCAGCAAACCTATTATATTTTTGCACAATATAAAGGACTTTTGTCATCAACATTATTTAAAAACCATCTTTTAAAAAATTTTTTATTAGTATTTTTATATGATATTTCCAGTATTTTTTTAGGAGTTCTATTTGGGTCTAGCCTTTTTATAGAAATTTTATTTTCGCTAGACGGCATTGGTTTATTGTTATTTGAAAGCATCAATAATAAAGATTTTCCCATAATTTTAGGAATCATTTATATGCTATCGTTTTTGGGATTATTTTTAAGGCTATTAAACGATATTTTTATTATAAAAATTGATAAACGGTTAAAAATGTATGAAAAAAATTTCTAAAATTATTTTACTGATTAATTTCTGCGTTGGAATTTTTTACTTTTTTAAAGATACTTCAACTATTTATCAGCCATTTTTAGGAATTTCTGCAAAGCATTGGTTAGGTACAAATTCCTATGGTTTAGATGTGTTTTCGGTTTTGTTTGCTGCAAATATCTATATTTTTATAATGCTGATATTTGGGTATCTTTCATTCCTATCGGCAGTATTTTTAGGAAGCATGCAAGGATATTTGCGTGGGGTGTATGATTTTATAGGACAAAGAGTTTACGAGGTAATTATTTCTATCCCTTTTTTCTTTGTTATAATTTTATACTCTGGGTGGCAGGAGTTAAATATTTTTAGTTTAGGGTTAATATTATTGCTATTTAATTGGACTTTTCTGCTGCAATATATACGCATACAGGCTCTTAAAATCTCTATGAATTCGTATATTATTCAGATGCAAGATATTGGCTATTCTCGCAGCAGGATTTTGCTTTTTCATATTTGCCCTAATGTTTATTATAATACCAAGCACTTGCTGCCTTTTGTTTTAATTTTATTTGCGACAAGCCTAACAGCGTTAAATTTTTTAGGATTATATGAGGTGTATGGTGTTGGCAGTTTAATTCTTGATGGCGTTAATAATTTAGATTTTCCTTTAATTTTATTATCATCTTGCAGTTTTATGATAATTCTATTGCTAAGTTTAATTGGTGTATTTGATGTGAGCAAATATCATGATTGAAATTATTATGGGCGAAAATGGCGTTGGCAAAACTACTTATTTAAAAAAACAGCTGTCTAAACTATCGCCTAAAAATGCCGCCTATTTACCGCAGACTGTAGGGGAAATTTTTAATCCCACCAGCACTATTTATGCCCAAATTTTTGAAATGCAATTTAAAGAGGCAGATTTTCGATATTACTTAGAAAAACTTAACCTGCTCTATTTAGAAAACAACTTGCACAGGTTGCCTTATGAATTCTCTGCAGGAGAACTGCAGAGACTGGCATTATTAATTGTGCTTTTAAAGAATGCTCCTTATATATTTTTAGATGAGCCATCATCGCATTTAGATACAAAGAATCAAGAAAGTTTGGCAGATATTCTAAAATTGCAAAAATCCAATATTACAGTTATTACGCATAGCATAAATTTTGCTCTGTCTTTAGACGGAGATATTAAAGTTATGAATCAAAATAGAGAATTAGAAGAGTTTAATCCTATAAATATTAATAGGAATAATGAAAAGATTCCTTATTATGTTCCAGATTTTCTAACCCTGCAGAAATTTAATACTACATTAATAATTGGCACAAGCGGGGTTGGTAAAACTACATATTTAAGAAATTTTCAAAAATTTTTATTAAATAAGGGTGAAAATGTGGCTTTTTTAGCGCAGAATGCTAGTTTATCACCGCATTGCAAAATATTAACAATACTCCGAGAAGCCATAGTCGTGCGTGATAAAAAATTATTTAATAAACGCACAGATATAAAAAAAATTATTAAGATATTTAGGGAATTAAAATTATCAGCAAAACTTTTAAAAAAGTATTCCTACGAATTATCGGTTGGTGAAAAACAAAAAATTTTGCTAATAAGAATGCTTCTTTTAAAAAAACAATGGCTGCTATTAGATGAACCTACAGCTAATATAGATTTACAAAGTGCAGAAAATATTATGGCTTTTCTGTTGCAGTTGCAGAAAAAATACAGTGTTAAATTAACCATAGTCAGCCATGTTGCAATATTTCTAGCAGATTGCACCGTGAATTTTAACAGGTAGAATGCCTATCTCCATGCCATAAATTTCGTCATATCAGCTACAATATCATTGTCTCTTTGCTTAAACTTAAAACAAAACCTTGTTTATTATCAAAGGTTTTAATTTCCTTAAAATAAGGCAGTTTAAGGTTAATATTAATGTCTGCGTATTTTTCCTCTATCAATATATCTTTCCAATTAATAGGAGAATCGGTAAAATCTGGCAGCACAATACATTCACATTTGCCACTAACTAATTCATTTAGCATAAAGGGAATATCTTCACACATTTCTAAGTTAGCGCCGCCGCTGAAATGGTCTTTAGCCAGTTCCCACAGGTTAAAATCTTTATAAATTAAGATTCGCAATCCCCCTTCAATATATAGCGAAGCCGAAATTAATTCCCGCCATATTTTTTGCATAAAAATAGGGTTGTATAAACCAAAATCTGTTTTATTTATTTTTTTAGCGATGTTAATTTCTCTGGCAAAGGCAATTTTAGAAGGAGCAGATTTTTTTAGCATGCCAACTTGTTTAACTACAAAACTGCGTTTTTGCAGCAGTTTAAAAATTGAGGCATCTATAATATTGATAGTTTTTCTAAGGGTAAGTAGTTTACTTATTTTATTTTTCAGCATTTTCAATTATAATTTAATAATATTTAAGTTTAAATTAGAGAATTTATAAATGCAATGGACTTTTACAAAAATACTAAAAGATAACTACGCTTGGATACTTTATAACGATAAAAAAGAGGCAATTATTATTGACTGCGGTGAAGCCCGCCCCATAATAAATTTCTTAAAAGAGAATAATTTAACCCTAAAATATATTTTAATTACCCACGCCCATGAAGATCATATCGGGGAATTAGACGATTTAAAAAAAGCTACCAATGCAATAGTAGTTGGCAATAAGCACTTCAAAGAAAGACTGCCGCATTTAGATATGGAAATAGAAGGCGGTGAGACTATAACCTTATTAGGCGAACCGATTAAGATTTTTGCTACGCCTGGTCATTGTGCCGATCATATTATTTTTTATTTTGAAAATGATAAGTTATTATTTACCGGAGATTTTTTATTTTCGCTTGGTTGCGGCAGAGTTTTTGAGGGCGATAACAGCGAAATGGTGAATTCTTTTAATGTGTTGAAAGGATTGCCGCCGCAAACCTTAGTTTTTCCATCGCATGAATATACAAAATCTAATTTAAGTTTTACAAAATCTTTAGGTTTTTTTGATTTAGGTGATAGAGAAAGATTTATTTTAGAAAATGAAATGACTTTGCCAACAGTGCTAGAATTTGAATTCCGCTGCAATCCTTTTTTAAACCTCAATAATGAAGAATTTAAACAGCATGTTTTACACGGACAGCCAATGGATTCGGTATCTTTTTTTGCTTACCTGCGGGAAATTAAAAGTAGTAAAACCAAACTAATTGGCGGATAAAATTTTGATATTTTGACTTTCTACTTTGTTGCTTTACCCCTTATGTATGTTAAATACACGGCGGGGTAAAGCTCCTAGTAGAAAGCTCAAGCTACTAAATTTCCTTTACTCTACTGCCGCTAAGCACAAGATAAAGCGATTTTCATCATATCTGTGAAAGTTTTCTGTCTGTCATCAGATGATAAAGATTCGCCGGTTCTAATATGGTCTGATATTGTAAGCAAAGCCAAAGCCTTAGCGCCAAATTCAGCGGCAACGCCGAAAAGTCCGGCTGCTTCCATTTCTACACATAAAATTTTCATTTTTTCCATAGTTGCAAAAAGCTCAAAATTAGGGGTATAGAATAAATCAGCACTAAAACATTGTCCAACTTTTGCAGAGATATTAAGAGATTTTGCAGCATTATAGGCTTTTAAAGTTAAACCGAAATCTGCTGTAGCGGCGTAATCAAAGCCGCCCATACGCTGGCGGTTAACTCCAGAATCCGTAGAAGCACCATTAACAATTATAACATCTCTTAATTTTGTGCCCTTAAGTCCGCCCGCTGAACCAACTCTAATAATATTTTTAACACCGTATTCAGTAATTAGTTCTTTAGAATAAATAGAGCAAGAGGGGATCCCCATGCCGCTTCCCATAACTGATACTTTTTTGCCTTGGTAATTTCCAGTAAATCCAAGCATATTGCGGACATTAGTAATTTCTACAGGATTTTCTAAAAAGTTTTCTGCAATAAATTTAGCACGCAGTGGATCTCCTGGCAATAATACAGTTTCAGCAAAATCACCTGTTTTGGCGTTGATGTGTGGTGTTGTCATAATACTTCTCCTTAGTTGAGAAAGTTGAATATTTTGGATTCCTATGGTGTTGTTGGACTACTCATGTATTAATTTATACACTTCGCAGTCCAATAACGCCATATAAAACTCAAACTATTCAACTTTAATTTAAAGTTGATATTCATTTTATAAAAACGATTTGCCGTGTTTTAACGCAGGCAACCCTAAATAACTGGCAAGCGATTGTCCTAGATCGGCAAAAGTATCGCGCTTATCAATATTTTTGCTGTTTAAAGTTTTGCTGTATAATAAAATTGGCACATGCTCTCGGGTATGGTCAGTGCCGCTCCATGATGGATCGTTGCCATGATCTGCGGTTATTACCAGCAAATCTTCAGTTGTCAGTATATTTAAAATTTCTGGCAGACGCCCGCTAAAATACTCTAAAGCCTCTTTGTATCCTTTAATGTCTCTGCGATGTCCATATTCGGAATCAAAATCTACAAAATTTGTGAAAATAATGCTGGCATCTTTTTCGTTTTTTACTGCCTGCAGAGTATCATCAAATAAATTTTTTAAGGTGGAAGAATGGATAGATTTAGAAATTCCCTGTTCTGCGAAAATATCAGATATTTTGCCGATTGCCACTACAGTTTTACCGCTATCTTTAGCTGCATCAAGCAGAGTTTTTTCATGAGGCTTAATAGAATAATCTTTACGGTTGCCTGTGCGCTTAAATTTTCCCTTTTTTTCACCAATAAACGGACGGGCGATAACTCTGCCGATATTATATTTATATAGCTCTTGACGGGCAATTTTACATAAATCATATAATTTTTCTAAACCAAAGTGTGACTCATGGCAGGCGATTTGAAAAACACTATCCGCTGAGGTATAAAAAATCGGCTTGCCTGTTTTTATATGCTCTTCACCGAATTCGTCTAATATGACAGTGCCGCTGGAAATGCAATTGCCAAGAGAACCATCTAAGCCGGTTTTTTGTAAAATAGTGTTTAATAGTTCTTTCGGAAAAACAGGATTGCCATGGAAATATCCCCAGTCAAAATTAACTGGACAACCCATAAGCTCCCAATGTCCGCTGGGAGTATCCTTGCCATGACTGGTTTCAACGCCATAGCCGTAGATTGTATGGGGGTTAATGATTTCTGAAGACAGATGGTTTACAGAAGAGAGCAGATTTTTATTGGAAGCACTATCTACAGATTTAATACTGTTCTGCAAAGCAGAAATCAAGCCTAAACCTGCTAAGTTTTCTATATTAATATCTGGAAACCTCTCTATAATATGTCCAAGTGTATTTGCGCCCTTATCGCCGTATTTATCAGCATCTTTAGCATAGCCAATGCCTACGGAATCCATCATTAAAATTATTACTCTTTTCACTACACCCCTCCTTGTTAGTTTTAGCCTTTTTTGATTTATATGTTGTCGCTTTCCCCTTCATTTATGTTTAATACACGGCGGGGAAAAACTCCTAATCTAAACCAAAAAATTTTTAAAACAATTATATTTACATAATTTTTGTAAAATTACCAGTCTTTACCTCTTCTTTTTTAGGTTCATCTTTTTTAGGAATTTCCAACCATTTTTTTTGAATTTTTCCGTATATACTATTTTCAGGATAATTCCCAGCCGCGTCCGGCACTCCGGCAGCAACTCCTGTAAGAAGTTCAATGCCTTCATCAGCATGAGACACAGCATAAATATTAAATAAGTTTTTCTCAATAGCTTCTCTAACTTCTCCTCCTAGCATTAAATCAGGAATATTAGATTTTGGAATTATTACGCCTTGCTCGCCGGTTAAGCCGTCATGTTTGCAGATTTTAAAGAATCCTTCAATTTTATGATTAACTCCGCCAATAGCTTGCACGCGTCCTTTTTGATCCATAGATCCTGTTACTGCTAAGGTTTGTTTGATAGGGACACCAGATAAAGCTGAAAGCAAAGCATAAAGCTCGGTAGAAGTAGCACTGTCGCCGTCTATAGGACCATAAGACTGTTCAAACACAATGCTTGCTGAAAAGGCCAATGGATATACTTGTCCTAAACGGGCATTTAAAAACGATTGTAAAATCATAATGCCTTTATGGTGAATAGCGCCAGAAAGGGCAACTACGCGCTCAATATCAACTACGCCGTTTTTACCTTTATAAACGCTGGCGCTAATCCGTTGCGGCTGCCCGAACATGAAATCATTAATGGAAAATACTGCTAATCCGTTAATTTGTCCTACCTCAGTGCCGCTAGTTTCTACCAGAATAGTTTTTTTATTGATGAATTTTTCCATAGATTCCGAAAACTTACCGGATCTATCCCTTTGCATACGGTAAGCCTCAACAATTTCGCTATCTGTTATGGTATTAACTTTTTTATTTTTTGCTAAATAGTTGGCTTCAATTAAAATTGATTTAATTTTAGAAAGATTCGCGCTTAAAAACTCTTGCGAATCTGCAAATCTTGCTCCAAGCTCTACGATTTTGGCAATGGCGGCATCATTAAAATCCCGCAGCTTATTTTCTTTAATTAAAGATTGAACATAAGAATAATAGATTAAAGAGTTTTCTTCGTTGTAGGAAATTTGGTTGTCAAAATCTGCCACAATTTTAAATAATTCTTTAAACTCGGGATCGTATTGCCATAAGGCGTAGTAAATATCTGGCTCGCCAACTAAAACTATTTTAATATCTAAAGGAATGGGCTCAGGTTCTAAGCTGATAAGCGAGGTATTATAAATAGTATTTTCCGGCGTTAAAAATTGGATTTTTCCGTCTTTTAGCACCTGCTTGAGTGATTCCCAAAGAATTGGGATTTCTAAAAGTTTAATGGCATTAATTAGCAAATATCCGCCATTGGCTTGGTGCAAATATCCTGCTTTAATATTGGTAAAATCTGTAGAAAGAGTTCCCATTTGCGTAGAATATTCAACTTTGCCGAATAATTTGCCGTAGTTAGGGTTATCTAAATAAATTACCGGTGCACCTTTATTGGCACGAACCTCTTTGCTTCTATCGATAATTACATTAACTTGAAAAACATTCATTTGTTTTTCTAAAAGTATGTCGGTAATAATTTCCTGTCTTCTATCAGCAGAAGGATTTTTTTGGATTGGCAGAAATACTGAATAATTTTCAATAATATGCGATAGCAGCAGCTCTAAGTAATCTACAACTTCTTTGGAATTCCCCCATTTTTTTAATAGTTTGGAAACAAAAGGACGCAGAGTTTTCTCAATTACCTTTTCATTATAGGTGGCAATTTTAGTGAGTTTTTCTTTTTCGCTTAAGGGCAGTGAATTTAAAATTTTTTCTAGCTTTTGCTGGAAAGACTTTATATTGGCAGTGATTTTATCTTTCTGCTCTGTGGATAGTTTATTGAAGTCTTCTTCGGCAAAGGGTTTTTTATCAGCATTGGCAGCCATAATTGAAAAGCCATTGGCAGTTTTAGCAATTAACAGATTGTTTTCTAATGCTTGCTCATTAAGTTTTTCAAAAATTTTCTGTTGTTTTGTGCCTATGTCTTTAGTAATTTCAAGAATTTTATTACGATAAACTTCACCCTCAAAAATTGACGGAATAATAACCCCTAAATCTTCAATCATTTTATCAATATGTTTTTTGAAAATTTTTGCCTCGCCGGCTGGAAAAGCAATAGCATTAGGGGCTTCTTCTTTTTCAAAATTATGCACATATACCCAGTCTTTAGGGATAGATTTTTCTTTGGCTTTATTATTTAAATATTCTAAAATCAGCCGTTTTTTGCCAATACCATCTCCTCCCATGGCAAAAATATTATAGCCATGAGAATTAATATTAACACCCATGTTGATGGAATCTAAAGCTCTTTTTTGCTCAATTCTGTTTTTGATAGGAGTATCTTTAGCTTTTTTAAAAATATCCGGCGAGCACGATTTATAAACCTGATTTAGAGATAATTTGAACTTTTCCATTGCATCCACACTGTTTTTTATTTAATTTATAATATTATACATTATAATATCTTAATACACAAATATAGGTTATTGCAAAATTATGATAGAAATTACGCTTTTAGATAATTCAAAGCTGGTTTTTGAAAATCATCCAAGCGGATTGGATGTGGCTAATAGAATTAGTCCAAACTTGGCAAAAAATGCTTATGCTTGCTATGTTGACGGTGAGCTGTGGGATTTAAATAAAACTATTGAAAAAAATTCTAAAGTTGAAATCATCACAAACAAAAATGCTGAAATTGTGCTAGGCATGCTAAGGCATGATATGGCTCATTTGTTGGGCGAGGCAATTATGGAATTGTTTCCAGATACTATACTTGCAACCGGACCTACTACTGAAAATGGCTTTTTTTATGATTCGCTTCCCATTAATCCTTTTTCTGCTGAAGATTTAATTCATATTGAAGAAAAAATGAAAGAAATTATCGATAGGGCAGAGGAAGTGCAATGCCGCGTAATTTCTAAAGAGGAGGCTATTAATTTATATAAATCGCAGAATCAGCATTTTAAAGTAGAGATCCTTGAAGGTATAGAAGACGAATATGTCAGCTTTTATAAACAGGGTAATTTTGATGATTTATGCCGCGGTCCCCATATAAATAATACCCGCCGCATTCCAAAATCTTTTAAATTAACGAAAGTATCAGGAGTTTACTGGCAGGGAGATTCTCAAAAACCTATGCTGCAAAGAGTGTATGGCGTAGGATTCTTAACGCAAAAAGATCTTGATAATTTTTTAACTTTGCAGGAAGAGTTAGAAAAAAATGACCATCGCAAATTAGGCAAAGAATTAAATTTATTTCATATGCAGGAAGAAGCGGTAGGGGCAGTTTTTTGGCACGATAAAGGCTGGCGGATTTACCGCACTTTAGAAAATTATATTCGCGGCAAATTGCAGCAGAATGGCTATGGTGAGGTGAAAACGCCGATTCTGCTTGATAGAAGCCTATGGGAAGCCAGCGGGCATTGGGATAAATTCGGCGAAAATATGTTTGTTATTAATAATAACGATAATACGATGCTGGCGCTTAAGCCTATGAACTGTCCGGCGCATATTCAAATTTTTAAACAGGGGCAGAAATCTTACCGCGATTTGCCTTTGCGGATGGCAGAATTCGGTTGCTGCCATCGCAATGAACCTTCGGGAGCATTGCATGGCATTATGCGGGTGCGGGCTTTTACCCAAGATGACGCCCATATTTTTTGCACACAGGAGCAAATAATATCTGAAACGGTAGATTTCTGTCATTTATTAAAAGAAGTTTACAGGGAAGTTTTCGGTGATATTGATATTATTGTAAAATTTTCTGACCGCCCTGCTAAGCGGGCAGGCAGTGATAAAGTGTGGGATGAATCCGAAAAAGCTCTTAGTGAGGCAGCACGCGAAGCCGGACTTGATCCGATTCTTAACAAAGGTGAAGGAGCTTTTTATGGACCTAAGCTAGAGTTTGCTATTAAAGATTCGCTTGGGCGTGATTGGCAATTAGGAACATTGCAAAGCGATTTTGTGCTGCCGCACAGACTAGGAGCTTATTATATTGGTGAAGACGGCAATAAGCACGCCCCAGTGATGCTGCATCGGGCTATATTGGGGTCTCTTGAGCGGTTTATTGGGATTCTTTTAGAGCATTATAAGGGTAAACTGCCGTTATGGCTGGCTCCTGTGCAGGTTTGTGTAATGACTATTTCTAATAAGTTTGACGATTATGCTATTTATGTGGCAGATTCGCTAAAATCGGCAGGAATTAATGTGGAATTAGATTTGCGCTATCAAAAAATCAGCTATAAAATCCGCGAACATACCATAAACAAAGTTCCGCTAATGCTGATTATTGGTGAAAAAGAGGAAAATAGCAAAAGTATTACCTTAAGAATACTTGGAGAAGATAAACAGGAAGCCATGAGCTTAGATAGTTTTGTTAATTTGGTGGAAAAAAATATTAAAAGTAAAAATATAGTCTTTACAATGTAAGACTATTTATATTAAAATTTAATACTATAATTTGTAATTAGGAGAGAGTTTTTTTGGCTATTAATCCAGATAAATCTGATAAAAAAAACAATAAAGATACTACAAGAATCAATGAAGCGATCAAAACCCCAAAGGTTCGTTTGATTGACGAGAATGGCGATATGATAGGAATTTTTTCCATCAAAGAAGCGCTAGATAAAGCCTTTGAAGAAGGTCTCGATTTAGTTGAAGTTAATCCCGAGGGGAATCCTCCGGTTTGTAAAATATTAGATTATCATAAATATAAATATACTCTGCAAAAAACTAAAAAAAAGCAGAAAGTATCTTTGCTGAAAGAACTATATATTCATTTGAATATTGCTAAAGGTGATTATGATGTAAAGCTGAATCAGCTGAAAAAGTTTTTAGAAACTGGCTCTAAAGTAAAAATTGCTGTAAAAATACGCGGCAGAGAAATGGTTTATTCTGGCAAAGCTCTTGAGCTTTTAAATAAATTTTATGAAGATATTGGTAAGGAAGAAGGTGCAAAACTAGATGTTGCTCCTAAGATAGAGGGTAATAATGTGGTTACCATCATGTCTCCAGTAAAAATCTAAATATCTTGGATTTTTTTGTTTTTTAATATGTTTGGGTTTATGTATTAAGCATACACTATCTACTCTCCCTTTCATATTCTGCACCTTCTTTATCTTACCTTGTTAGGTTATAAAGGGCGGCGGTGTAGATGTGCATATTTGTTATAATGTCGTCTATATCCATCCATTCGTTGGGGTTGTGGGCAATACCTTTTTGACCGGCGAAGCTAGGACCAAAAGGCACAATATTCGGGATAATTTTAGCATAAGTGCCGCCTGTAGTAGTTGCAGGCGTGCCGTCTAACCCTGTAATTTTTTCATAAGCATTTTTAAGAGCCTGTATGGTGTGGCTTTCTTTATCAAAAAAAACGGGATTATAATTTTTAATAACGGCAAGTGTTAACTCTGCTGGCAAGATTTTTTTAATGCGGGTTATAATTTCCTCAGCACTAATTAGCGGAGGGTAGCTAATTTGCCATGAAAAATAGGCGCCATTGTTGTTAGATTCAAGGCGGTAATCGCGCATTTCAAGATTGCCGAATTCATCATCACCGCAAGCGATTGACAGTCTATCCCCAGATTTATCTGCTTGTAAAAAACAATCTGTTATAAAATTAAAAAAACTAGAAGTTGCAGTATTAGAGACGGCAATCTGCAATTTAAGCCTGCCTCTTTCAGCATACACAACTGGATATTTACAATCTGGTGTCCAGCCGCTGATTGGCAATTTTTCATACTTTAAGTAGTGCTCCATACAGGCAAATCCGCTTTCTTCATTACCGCCAAAAACAATTCTAACTGGCTTATTTAAATTAATGCCGCTATTCTGCACAGCTTTTAGGGCATATAAACATGCAAGAATCGGTGCTTTATTATCAAGAACGCCTCTTGCATAAATACGATTATTAATAATTACTGGTTCAAATGGCTTGCTATGCCAGCCTAATTCATTAGCAGGCATGACATCAAGGTGTCCGAATATTCCAATATAGTCTTTTGTGTTGGTTTCTGTTGCTGCATAGCCATAATATTGTTTATTATAAGTTTTAAACCCTAGATTTTGGGCTATATTTAATGCTGCGGTTAAGCACTTAGCAATCGGTAAACCAAAAGGAGCATTTTCTGCAGGCAGTTCTTGAACGCTGGGAATTCGGCATAATTCCACGATACTAGCGATTAATTCATCTTTAAGTTTATTTACCGCCGCACTAATTTTTTCAAAGTCGTTCATAGGATTGGTTCGTGAATTCGTTTTTGATAAGCCTCTAGCCAGTCTTTATCGGCAATACTATATTTTGTATGCATTCCTTCTTTTTTACATAAATAAATACTTAAAGGCTGGTTGGCGGTGGCAACTGCAAAAGAAAATGTATCTATATTAGTTGCTGCGCCAAAATTACCGTTTTTATCTAGGGCAACTACCGAAATATCGCCGGCATTGCCTTGCCGTTTTTTGAGCTTGCTGTCTAGCTCATTTACTGCTCTTTCGCATGCCTCTTGCACAGGCAGTCCTTGCTGCATAAGTGAGGTAATTTTAAAAGATATAACCCCCTTAGCTAAATCTTCACCTAGTCCTGTTGCTCCAGCTCCGCCGATTTCGCTATCTACATAAAAACCCGCTCCGCAAATGGGAGAATCGCCAACTCTGCCGTGTTTTTTCATAAATAATCCGCTGGTAGAGGTAGCGGCATACATGCTGCCGCTGGCATCAAGACAAATTGCGGCAACGGTATCGTGTCCGCTATATGCTTTAAGTTCTTGAGCTTTAAGTTCCTGCAGCCTTTTTTGATAATGCTGTTTTGCCCTGTCTGTAAGCATGGTTTTACGAGCGAATCCTTCTTTAACTGCAAATTCTTCAGCTCCTGTGCCAACTAAGAAACTGTTTACAGGATATTCGCTTAATTTTTTAGCCACAAGCACAGGGTTAGCAATATCGTGCACACTGGCTATTGCTCCAACTGCTAAAGTATCACCGTTCATATAGGCAGCATCTAACTCTACAATACCATTTTCGTTAGGTAATCCGCCATAGCCTACAGATTTATAATAAGGAAAATCTTCTACCATGCTAATGGCTTTAACTAAAGCATTGCCGCCATTTTTGCCATTATTTAATATTTTAGATGCTTCCTCAAGCCCCTCAGCAGCCATGCGCCATGTTGCGATAATTGCCCACATTGTTTACCTCTATAATTTTACATCATCAAATGAAATTTTTTCTTCCGTCTTAGAGGCATTTTTTTCATCTTTCAAATATTGTCTATCAAGCATTTTAATAAAAGGTGCATACATAAAAATGCCAATCACTAATAAAATAACCTGCCATACTGCTCCTCGCCAGTCAGTTGATAGGAATCCTGAAATAACAACAGGTGTTGTCCACGGCAGCATAACTCCGTTAGTATAAGGCACAAGCCCAACTTTCATAACGAAGTAGGTGGCAATAATATTAAATGTTGGCACAAAAATAAAAGGGATTAACAGGATGGGATTTAAAACAATCGGCAGTCCAAAAATAATTGGTTCATTAATGCCGAAAATACCTGGAATTATCGATAGTTTGCCTAAACTTCTAATCCTGCTTGATTGGCAGAATATAAACATGGCTATAATCAGTGATAAAGTTGAGCCGCCGCCGCCAAAAGTGGCGAACATATCTTGGAATGCTCCGTTAATAATATGGGGCAGTTGTTCTCCGCTTTTAAAAGCGTCAAGATTTTCTAGTGTCAGCACTCGTAAAATCGGGTTATAAACCGCTCCTACTACTGCACTGCCATTGATTCCAAAAAACCAAAATAGATGTAAAAATAAATAGGCTACAACCATTGCCAATAAAGATCCGCCGGCTGAGACTAATGGCTTTTGTAAAACTTCAAAAATAAGATTAAAGGCGTTTCCTAAATTTGCAAAATTTAAAATGATATTAATTAAAAAGAAAACAAACATTACCACGCCAACAGGAATCAATGCAGCAAAACTTTGGGTAACAGTTGGCGGAACTCCTTCGGGCATTTTAATAACCCAGCCTCTTTTAAGCACAAAGCTATAAATATGAACGGCTAAAAATGCGGAAATCATTCCTAGAAAAATTCCCGATGAACCCACCCATTTTAAATAAATTCCAGAAACCTCTACAGTTTCTTGTAGAGAGTTTAATGGAATTTTAAATTCCATTAAAGTAAAAAATCCAACTAAAGAAACTGCTGCACCGAAAATTTTATTAACCTGCATTTGTCCGGCAAAAGAATAGCCGATTCCCATTACTGCGAATATAGACATAATATCAAAAGTTGCAGCCGCAGGGCGCATTAAATAAACTTCCCATTGGGGACCAAAAATTTTAGTCCAGAAATCTGCCCAGCCGGGTATGGGAAAATTGGCTAACAGCAAGAAAAATGAGCCGATAATTAAAAGCGGTGTGGATATTAAAAAACCGTCGCGAATAGAAATTAAATATTTATTTTTGCCGATAGCTTCAGCCAAAGGCATTAACCTTCTTTCAAGGATATTAAAAAAACTCATGGTTTATTCCTTATTAGCTTGTAAGACATCAATGGCTTTGCGTAAAATTTTATCAGCGGCAACACGACCGTAATCTTCACTGTCAATTAAGGCAATGGGAATTTTAGCGGCAGCTAATTTTGTTTGAATATTAGAAAATTCATGCTTTACTTGCGGTCCTAGTAAAATACAATCTGGATGTTCGGTTGCGACAATTTCTTCAATTTGACCAACAGTAAAGGCTTTAACCTCAATCGGCAGATTGTTTTGCGTAGCAACAGCCTGCATTTTGCTGGCTAGTAGCGAAGTTGACATGCCAAAAGTGCAAAACAAATAAATTTTTTTCATATTTTTACCTATTATATATATATTTAACACAAATTATATAATATATTTCCAAAAACATACAACAAAAATTTCTAAATTAAATAGTATTGCTTTTTGTTAAAGTATATTATATAATTTATTCCGTTGATAAGGCAGGTGGGCTGCCGATGCACAAAAATTTCTGTTTTTTTATCTTTACTGTGTTGTGGCAAAGCCGTTTATGTATTATTATACATCGCGCTTCTTTGCTTCTAATATTAAAGCAAATAAATAAAAATTTTTTTAACTTAAGGAGATAAAAATGCCCAAATTGAAATCAAAATCAAGTGCGAAAAAGCGCTTCAAAATTACTGCCAGCGGGCTTATTAAAGTTGGGTATGGCTGCAAACAACATTTTCTTCGCCGCAGAACTAAAACTATGAAAAGAAGTGCCAGAGGTATGAGAGTGCTTAGTCCTGCTGATGTTAAATTTGTTAAAACTTATGTGAGAGGTTAATCATGGCTAGAGTTAAAAGAGGTGTTACCGCACATAAAAGACATAAAAAAATTCTTAAACTTGCCAAAGGTTTTAGAGGAAGAAATAATTCAGTTTATCGCGTAGCTTTAGGTAAGGTTGAAAAAGCCTTACAGTATATGTATCGCGATAGAAAAAACAGAAAAAGAGACTTCAGAGCTCTTTGGATTCAAAGAATCAATGCAGCTACGCGTAGCGAAGGCTTATCGTATTCAAGATTTATGGATGGGTTGAAAAAAGCTAATATTGATATGAATCGTAAAATGCTGTCGGAATTAGCTATTCATAATCGTGAGGCTTTTGTTTCCCTTATCAACAAAGCCAAAGAGAAGATTTAATATTTTGGCTTTCTATGGCGTTGGCTTGCTCCTTATGTATGCTTAATACACGCGGAGCAAGCCGCCTAGTATAAAGCTCAAACTATTAAATCTTTTTTGTTTTTATTTATTAACCATTTTTTCCATCAAAATTTTCATTTTTTAAAAAATTACACAAATATAATCTACTTTTTACAAAATTGATATATATCATTTAAAAATATCTAATAAATGTGTTATAATAAGAATAATGTAATAAATATAATAGATTTAACTGCTTAATATATCAAAAAAGGTAGATATAAGATGTCAAAAAGAATAGAAAAAGACTTAATTGGTGAAATGGAAATTGACGATAGTCATTACTATGGTGTTCACTCACAACGGGCTATAGCAAATTTTCCAATCACTGGAATTAAAACTTCAAATTATCCGGTTTTTATTGCAGCTTTTGCGAAAATTAAAAAAACCAGCGCATTAGCTAACAAAGAATTAGGCGAATTAGACGCTAGTGTTGCAGATGCCATTGTTAAGGCTTGTGATAAGTTAATTGCTGGTGAATACCACGAACATTTCGCAATTGATATGATTCAAGGCGGAGCAGGAACTTCTATGAATATGAATGCAAATGAAGTAATTGCCAATGTTGCCTTAGAAATTATGGGTAAGAAGAAAGGCGAATATACTGTTGTGAGTCCTAATGATCATGTAAATATGTCGCAGTCAACTAACGACACTTATCCCTCTTCAATTAAAGTTGCTGTGTATGAACATATTGATGTTCTTGTAGCAGAGATGAAAAATTTAATTGCCTCTTTAGAAAAAAAAGGTGCGCAATATAAAGGTGTATTCAAAGTTGGTAGAACTCAGCTGCAGGATGCTGTTCCTATGACTATTGAACAATGGTTTAATAACTATGCGAATCAGGTTCGTTCTTCCATTGAAACTTTGTTAGATTCCCGTAAAGTTCTTTTAGGATTAAACATGGGGGCAACTGCAATTGGCACTGGAATTACTGCTAATCCAGCATATTCAAAAACTTTTGATAAACATGTAAAACAAGTTATTGCTAAAGAATTTTTTGTAATGGAAGATTTATTCGTAGGAACGCAAGATGCCAGCGGATTTACTTATGTAAGTGGCGGATTAAAAAGATTCGCAGTGCAGCTTTCTAAAATATGTAACGATTTCCGTTTAGCTTCTTCTGGACCTAGAACTGGTCTTGGTGATATTACTCTTCCTGCTAAACAAGCTGGGTCTTCTATTATGCCTGGTAAAATTAATCCGGTGATTGCTGAAGCTGTGAATCAGGCTTGTTTCCAAGTTATAGGAAACGATACTGCAATCTCTTTTGCGGCAGAAGGCGGACAATTAGAGCTAAATGCTTTTGAACCATTGATGGTGCTTAATTTGTTAGAATCCATCAACATGCTTACCAATGGATTAAAAACTTTAAGAACTAACCTAGTAGATGGACTAATAGTTAATGTGGAAAAATGTAATTACTATGCTGAAACTAATATTAGCATTGTAACGGCACTTAATTCACACATTGGCTATAAAAAATCTACAGAAATAGCCAAAAAATGCTTGGAAGAAAATAAATCAGTATACCAAGTAGCCTTAGAAATGGGTGTTATGAGTGAGGCTGAGCTGAAAGAGGCATTAGACCTTAACAAAATGGTTCACCCGCGTCGGTAAAATTGAATATTTTGAGATTTCTACTAGGAGCTTGACCCTTTGTGTATGTTTTACACTGCAGAGCCAAGCTCCTAGTAGAAATCTCAAAATATTCAATTTTAATATTTTTAATGGTGTTCTAATAATCAGCATTATTAAAATTTAAAATTAACTAGTTGCTTTTTGATACAAACATAAAATACAAACCCTTAGAGGAAAATAAAATGTTTTTTACAGTAGCTGCAATTGTTTTATTGCTCTCCATATTTTTGGGGGCAAGAATCGGAGGTTTAGGTATAGCCTATGCCGCTGGTATTGGTTTGTTTATTTTTACAATGGTAATGGGAATCGCTCCGGGGAATATTCCTACCGATGTGGTGTTTATTATTATTTCTGTAATTGGTTTAATTGCTGTAATGGAGTTAAGCGGCGGTTTAGATTATTTAGTTTATTTAGCTGAAAAACTTTTAAGAGCAAATCCAAAAGCTATCAATTACTTAGCCCCTCTTGTTACATTTTTTATGACTGTATTTGCAGGAACAGGACATACTGCATTTTCGCTTATGCCGGTAATTGTTGAAGTTGCTAAAAATCAAGGAATTCGTCCAAGCCGTCCGCTAACCTTAGCGGCAGTAATGAGTCAAATAGGAATCATTGCTTCACCGATTTCTGCAGCAGTAGTAGCTTTTGTAGGATTTTTAGCCGGAATGAATATTAGCTTAATTCAACTCCTTGCAATTATGATCCCATCAGCAGTGTTATCTAGCTTGATTGCTTCATTTATTGTTGGATTTTTTCCGCAAAAATTAGAAACTGATGCAAACTACCAAGCGCTTTTAAAAGCTGGTAAAATTACTAACAAAACACTTGAAGAAAAAGTAATTTCTAAAAAAGCGCCATTGGCAGTTTTAATATTCTTAATTACTGTATTGGCAGTTATGGTTTATGGCATGTTTCCAGAATTAAAACCAGTTTATACTAAAGCCGATGGTTCTACTTTTATAATAAGCACCGCACAATTAATTATGATTTTAATGCTTTTAGGTGCCTATGTTATGGTAATGATAACCAAAGTAGATATCAGTAAAATAGCTACTATGTCAACATTTAAAGCCGGCATGCAGGCAGCTTTATGCGTTCTTGGGGTTGCTTGGCTTGGCGATACCTTAGTATCTTATTATAGCAGCGATATTAAAGCAATCGCTGGAGATTTTCTGCATGCTAACGGCTGGGCACTGGCAGTAGTATTATTTTTTGCCTCTTCTTTATTATATTCGCAAGCAGCAGCTACTACAGCACTTATGTTGCCTTTGGGGATAGCCTTAGGATTATCTCCGCATATTATGATTGGTTCTTTTGCTGCAGTGTGCGGCTTGTTCTTACTGCCGACTTATCCAACCGTGATTGCTGCCGTGCAAATGGATTATACTGGCACAACAAGATTTGGTAAATATGTATTTGATCACTCATTCATATTGCCGGGAACTTTATTGTTAGTGCTTACTTGTGTGATAGCCTACTTTATGTCATATATAGTAATATAAAGTTAATAGTGTGAGTCTTCTATTTATCGTAGCGGAGTTTATGTATTAAGCATATACCGCACTTTGCCACTCCTAATATAAGACTCACACTATTAACTTTATGTAAATTATTTAACAAATAGAATGTTAAATTCTGTTAAAAAAATAACTCTAGTTAAGAGATATTTTATTGATTAACTAAGAATTATTATGTATTTTATACTTATAAGTTTAATTAATGGAGATTATAATGGAAAATAAAAGACCCATATCACCACATTTACAAATTTATAATATCTTTTCAAAAGATATGACTTCCGGACCCTCGTTCTTAAACAGAATAACCGGAATTATTTCTGCCTTTGGCTTAGTTTATCTAACAGCTTGGTTAGTGTGCTTGGCGATGGGTGAAATGTATTATGAGTATTTTATTTGGTTTATTACCTCATGGTTTGGTTATTTAAGTTTAATTGGCTTCACTTTTGCTTTTTACTATCATTTAATTAATGGATTACGGTTCTTAATTTTTGATTTAGGATACTGGCTTTCAAGAAAAGAAATGTTCTTAAGCGGCGTGTGGATGATTATACTAACTCTTGTTGCCTCAGTTGGCACTTGGGCGTTTATTTTTAGCCAATATATTTTAGCATAGGAGATAATTATGGGAAATGGTAGTTCTTTAGGTCCTAAAGATTATGAGAAAAAAAGCAAGCTGGCGCATGTAAGAGGGCTTGGTTCTTCTTATCGGGGGTCGCACGAATGGTTAACTTCAAGAATTCAAGCAATAATCTCTGTGCCTTTTACACTTTATGTTTTGGTATCGCTATTGCTTTTAGGCAATGCTAACAGTTTTGCAGATTTTGAGTATTGGCTGGGTAGTCCTTTTAATGTTGCCTGCTTAATTTTAGCAATAGTTACGCTTTGCTGGCATGGTGCATATGGAATTATAACAGTGGCTAATGATTATATTCATAACACTGGGGCAAATTTCACCATAAGACTTTTAGCGAAAATATTTTTTAGTTTTATTGTGATTGTTTCAACAGTTAGCATATTACTAAGTGCTTTTTAGTTAAAACATATTGAAGGAGATTTAAATTGAGTAAGTATAAAATTATAGATCACTCATTTGATGTAGTTGTAGTGGGTGCTGGCGGTGCAGGATTGCGTTCGGCATTAGGAATGGTAGAAGCAGGCTTTAATGTGGCTTGTATTTCTAAAATTTTCCCTACCCGTAGTCATACTATTGCTGCTCAGGGTGGTATCGGTGCGGCATTAGCCAATGTAAATGAAGATAAATGGCAATGGCATATGTATGATACGGTAAAAGGGTCTGACTGGCTGGGCGATCAAGATGCTATTGAATATATGTGTAAAAATGCCTCAGACGCTATTTATGAATTAGAACATTACGGCGTGCCTTTTTCTAGGTTAGAAGACGGCAGAATTTATCAAAGAAAATTCGGCGGACATACCAGAAACTTTGGTGAAGGTATGGTTGAACGCGCTTGTGCAGCAGCAGATTTAACCGGTCATGCGATTTTGCACACTCTTTATCAGCAATGCCTTAAACATAAAGTAAAATTTTTTATTGAATATTTCTCTACAGAATTAATTATGGATGAAGAAGGTCATTGCGTTGGCGTAATGGCTCTTTCGCTAGAAGAAGGCACAATTCATAGATTCCATAGCAATATGGTGGTGTTGGCAACCGGCGGCGGCAACAGATGTTATTTTTCTTCCACTTTAGCTCATACTTGCACTGGCGATGGCTACGGCATGGCTCTTAGAGCAGGTCTGCCATTACAGGATATGGAATTTGTGCAGTTCCATCCAACCGGACTTTATGGTCCTGGCTGCTTAATCACTGAAGCAGCTCGCGGTGAAGGCGGATATTTCACGAACTCTGAGGGTGAAAGATTCATGGAAAGATATGCGCCAACAGCTAAAGATTTAGCATCTCGCGATGTTTGCTCGCGGGCATTAACCTTAGAAATTAGGGAAGGTCGCGGCGTTGGTAAAAATAAAGATCATATTCATTTGCATTTAGAACATATTGATTCTCATGAATTACACGAAAAACTGCCGGGTATTATAGAAACTGCTAAAATTTTTGCAGATGTTGATTTAACTAAAGAACCTTGTCCGGTAATTCCAACGGCTCACTATAATATGGGCGGTGTTCCTACCAACTATATGGGTGAAGTTCTACGCCCAACTAAAGAAAATACTGAAGCTGTTGTGCCTGGTCTTATGGCTATTGGCGAGGCGGCATCGGTATCGGTGCATGGTGCGAATCGTTTAGGTTCAAACTCGCTTTTAGATTTAGTAGTGTTTGGCAAAGCTACAGCTGAACGAGCTAAAACTATTATGAAGCCTGGCGGAGCGAAAAGACCAATGCCTGCATATTCGGCAGAATCTACTTTGGCAAAAATTGATGCGCTTTTGGAATCTAAAGGCAAAACTTCTGTATTTGAAGTAAGGCTTGCTATGCAGCGTGCTATGCAGAAAGATGCGTCGGTATTTAGACAAAAAGATACGCTTGCTGAGGGTGTTGAAAATATTGATAAAATTGCAGCAGGCTTAGATAATATTGGCTTGGCAGATAAATCTTTAATCTTTAACTATTCGCTTATAGAAGCCTTAGAACTAGAAAATTTAATGCTTACATCTCGGGCAATTGTTAGCTCAGCATTATATCGTGAAGAAAGCCGTGGAGCTCATAGCAGAGAAGATTTTCCAGAAAGAGATGATGTTAATTATTTAAAGCATACTCTGGCTTATGGTGCTAATAAAAAAGATAAGGTGGTAGTTGACGCTAGAGCTGTGCATACTTGGACGCTGACAGACGAAGTATCTTACATTGAGCCAAGAAAAAGAGTTTATTAAGGAGAAAGTGAGATGGTTGAATTTGCGTTGCCAAAAAACTCGGTAGTTGTTAAAGGAAAGCACTTTAAAGCTGCATCAGGGGCAAAAAATATTAGGGTTTTTGAAATTTACCGCTGGGACCCAGAATTAGGGGAAAATCCAAGATACGATACATTTGAAATTGATGTTGATAATTGCGGTCCGATGATTCTTGATGTTTTAATGAAAATTAAAGACGAAATAGATACTACTTTGGTATTTAGAAGATCTTGCCGCGAAGGTATTTGCGGGTCTTGTGCTTTTAACATCAACGGTAAAAATACTCTTGCCTGCACAAGAAAAATCGGTGAATATAAGGGTAAAATTAGAATTTATCCGCTGCCGCATCGCCCGGTTATTAAAGACTTAGTAGTAGATTTGTCAACTCCTTATGCTCAGTATGAAGCTATTGAGCCATGGCTGAAAGCTGATATTCCAGTAGAACGCGATAAAGAAAGACTGCAAAGCCCAACTGAACGCGCTAAACTTGACGGGCTTTGGGAATGTATTTTATGTTTCTGCTGTTCTACAAGCTGTCCTAGCTATTGGTGGAATGGTGAGCGCGGATATTTTGGACCATCGGCACTTTTACAAGCATACAGATGGGTTGAAGACAGCCGCGATGAATATATGGGTGAAAGACTTGCAGAGCTGGACGATCATTCTCGGTTATTCAGCTGCCATACAATTATGAACTGTATGGATGTTTGTCCTAAAAATTTAAATCCCGGTAAAGCCATCGCCGAACTTAAGAAATTGGTAGTTGCTAGAAACTAATTATTATAAGGGTATTATCTTTAAAAGAGTTAATACCCTTTTTTATTGGGTTGTTGCAGTTTATATGCCATTCTACAATACAGCATGACAACAGGAAAATATATAACAAGGAGAGATTTCATGAAAAAGTTTTTAGTTTTATTTATAGTGTTTGTTTTAAGTGTATCTACTGCATTCGCTAAAAATATTGTGATTGTAGCAACTGGCGGCACGATTGCCGGATCAGCAGAGCAATCTACCAATACAACTAGCTATAAGCCCGGAACTTTAGGAGTTCAAGTTTTAATTGATGCAGTTCCTGAAATTAAAAAAATTGCTAATGTGCGCGGAGAGCAAGTTTTACAAATATCCTCTCAAGATATGGATAATGAATCTTGGTTAAAATTAGCCAAAAAAATTAATGAATTGGTAAGTTCATCAGGTGTAGATGGTGTGGTAATTACTCATGGAACAGATACCTTAGAGGAAACTGCCTACTTTCTAAATTTAGTAATTAATACAAAAAAACCAATTGTTTTTGTGGGATCAATGCGTCCGGCTACTGCTATTAGTGCTGATGGACCTTTAAACTTATACAATGCAGTGGTTTTGGCTAACTCTAATGAAGCAGTTGGCAAAGGAGTGCTGGTTGCCTTGAACGACACTATTTTTGATGCCAGAGATGTTACAAAAACGAATACATTCATGACAGATACTTTTAAATCTCCTAATACAGGAGCTATCGGTTATATTCAAGATAGTAAAGCGATATTTTATAAAAATACCTTAACTGTAAATACTAATAATAGCGAGTTTAATATAAAAAATATCTCAAGCCTTCCAAAAGTAGATATTTTATATGGTTATGCTAATGCTTCGCCAGAATATGTAGATTTTGCTGTAAATACTTTAAAAGTTAAAGGAATTGTTTATGCAGGTGTTGGCGATGGCAACTTTTATAAAACTGTAATGCCTGCCGTGCAAAAAGCTGCTAAGGCTAAAATTGCAATTGTTAGAAGCAGCCGCGTGGGTTCTGGAATTGTGGCAAGAAATGGCGAAGTTAATGACGATGAAAATGGCTTTATCGCTGCTAATAATCTTAATCCGCAAAAAGCTAGGATTCTTCTTATGCTAGCCTTAACTAAAAGTAATGATCCTAAATATATTCAAGGTGTTTTTGATAAGTATTAGAGGTTATCTAAAAAATCCCCTCTTTTAAGAGGGGATTTTTTATGGAGAAACACACAAACTTAACTTTTTATCTATTACTGTGCCTTCTATAGAGGAACAATGTAATAAACTATGAGATATAACATCAGATTCAACGGTTTTTCCTGCGTATTTTTTCATATTTTTTTCAATATTTTTTACATATTGCGGATATAGTTTTTTGTAAGCATCATTAACATAAACAATTAATGGTGTTTGTTTTTGCTCAATTGGGGCAATATCAAGCGATACCCCATGAGCAGTGAATACCCTGCCTTTATAAACCTCTCCTAAACTTTCTCCATGGTCTGCAGTTAAAATCGCAAAAATTGGTGTTTTTTCTTTTGCTAAAAATTCAATAATGTCAGCATATATATTATCTGTTTGCAATATTTTATTATCGTAATCTTGGGGAAACTTTTTAAATTTATTTTCCAAAGCAAAATCATAAGGTATATGTGTGTTCCGTAAATTCATCATGCAGTTCAGTGAAACAAAAGTAAGCGTATAGCAAACATTTTGCTTAAAAAGATAAACCTCACCTTTATCATAAAGTTTTTGTAATTGCGGATTAGTATTTAAGTTATAGCCAAATAGTGACATATTTTTTGCACGCAAGGAATCTGCCATTATAAAAATAGTTTTTATAGGTTTTTTTTAAGAAAACATCTCCTTCTTTAATGGTAGCTAAAATTTCTTCTTGTGAAAGGTTGTTTTGATAATATTGAATTATGGTCTTAATAATATAATGATACTTAAAGGGATAGATATATGCGGTCATTTTATGGTCTAGGCTATTGTAATTATTAATATATAAAGGGAAATAAGTAAAACATCTTTAATTGCAATAACTTCTCCTGCTTGATTAAGATTAATACTAATATTAATAAAAAATAGGCTATCCATGTTTAAGGAATATTTTGCTGAATAGTATCCAGTTATAAAAGAAAGCATAAGTAAAATGAATACTATGCTTTTATAAATTTTTTGTTAAAAAAAGCAAATAGCAAAAAAATTACATTTTTATAAACAAATTTTCTTGACAATTATATGCTTGTTGTGTATAATGAGGCTATATTTTAATAAGAATTAAAATATTGAAATATTAATATAAATAGGAGAATTACTAATGGCAATAAAAACATTGTATGATAATGAAATTGCTCAAAATTCTAATGGTATGGATTTTGTAGCTACTAATGGTGCAGGTGATGATTGAAGAATCCCAAGATATATCTTTTTAGCAGATATTTCTAATCTTTTATTAAAACCCATCCTAAGCACGCAAATATGACATATTATTGTAGATATAAATATGGAAACTCAAGACCTAAAAACTTATAATAATGGTGTGTTTGAATATATTTTATGTGATGGCACCACAGGATATAAATTAGCAAACTATCCATTGCTAGAGGGAAAAATAGATACTTATACTAACGATACAGGAGAAAGAGTATTTAATGCGCCTAATGCTATAGATAGAACTTTGCGCCAGATTAGCCCAACAGAAGCATTGTTAATGCTGCAAGAAGAGGATATTAAAGCTCATGGACATGATATGACACATGATCATGATATGAATCATCAGCATAGTTATAATGAAAGCTATAATGATGGAGCAAATGCTCATTGAGATGGTAGCTTTAGAGGACATAGTGCAAATAGAGAAGGAGGAACTTGGGGGGGTCGCGATAGAACAGGCGGCAGTTCAAAAGGGGCTACTGGAAATACTGGGGGAGCTAATACCCGAATGAAAAATCTTGGTGTTAATATGTATTTAATTGCAGGACTAGTTGATAAAGTTAGTTTTAGCACAAAAATATCTTCTAATCATACTATACATATTAAATAAAAGGTATAAAGCAATGAAAAAAAGAAAATAATCATTTATTTTATATACAAAAAGATCAAGTAATCATCATACCTGCTAAAAATGGTATCCATTTATAGCTTTGCATGGATGCCTGCTCTAGCATAGGCATGATGGATTTATATTATAGCCTAATTGTTAAGAAAAATCTTTTATAATCTGCAAAAACTTAGCGGCATCATGCTTATTACCAGCCATTTCAAAGGTTAGTAAAAGCGGGATATTATAGGTTTTATGGATAAGTTTTGCGGCATTGCAGAAAGATTCTCCCCAGTTTTTATTACCGCTGCCAATAACTCCAACCATATTTTGATGGTTTGCTTGTAAAAAGGCAGCAATCTCAGCGGGAATTTCACCAATGCCTGTAGTGTATGTAATAAGAATGAATTTTTCGCAGGTAATTTCATTGCCAGTAGTAATTCTAAGAGTATTAAAAGTTTGGGTGCTATTCAATAAAAGTGTGGCTTTTTGTAAAAACCTAACAATATTTCCAGTTTTAGAAGCATAAACTATCAGCATTTATAAAATTTTCCATTACATAAGGAAAGGCAATACTGTTAAGAAAATAATTTTAATTAAAAATTAAAATCATCATCATTCAGCTTATCTACATTGGTGGTTTTGATATAGCCGTTTCCTTTGGTTGAGAAGAAATCGTGATTTTTAGTTTTAGTATCTAAGCCTCTTAAAACTGAAGCATTAACTTCTGTTTGGTCGATATTAAAATGCGGTTCAAGCCCAAGATTCATTAAGGCTTTATCGGCATTGTAAGCAATAAAAGTTTTTACATCTTCAAATAAGTTTATTTTTGTGTAAAGCTCTGCTGCGTATTCAACTTCAATATCATAAAGTTTTTTTAAAAGCAAAGCTGTTTCTTGCGATACGGCAGCTTGTTCCTGCGGTGTTAATTTAATAAACAATTCTTGAGCGAGAATTCCAACATAAACGCCGTGAATGGATTCATCTCTAATAATTAAATTAATAATTTCGCCGCTGGCTACAAGTTTGCCCTGACCAGCAAGGTAAAGCGGATAAAAGAATCCTGAGTAAAAAAGGAAACTTTCTAAAAATACGCTGGCAGTCATTGCCATGTAAAGGCTTTTATTATCATTAATATTATTATAAAGTGAGGAAATAATTTCTAGTTTTCTTTGCAAGGTATCATGATTTTTTACCCAGTCAAAAATTTCTTCAATTTCTTTAGAGTTGCAAAGGGTAGAAAAAATGGAGCTATAGCTTTTAGCGTGCATGTGTTCCATCATTCCCATAAAACTTAAAATTGCTTTAGAATGCAGATTATCAGTATGCAAGGCAATTTGCGGCATTCCTGTAGAGCCTTGTTCGGTATCTAAAAGCGTTAGTCCGGCTAATACTTTAATGTAAGAATCCTGCTCATCTTTAGATAATGTAATCCAAGTAAGTTTATCGTCAGATAAAGGAATTTCTTCATCTATCCAAAATTGCCGAATGTTTTGATTCCAAAAAAGCGTAGTGAAATTATCTTTGATGTTATTCCAATTAACGGCATCCTTATGAAGGTTGTTTTTTCTTAAATTGAACATGATAAACACTCCTCAATGGTTAAATTTTTAGTTCTAGTATAATATAAACTTTTTAAACCTTTGCTATGAGCGTAAATATAAAGTTTTGCTAAATCTCTGGTTGAACTTTGATTGGTAGTATAAAGAATTGTAGAAATTCCTTGGTCTACATGTTCTTGAATCGTAGCGATTAAATCTATAACCTTGTAATTATCCATGTTATAAGCCGATTTGTATAAAAAGAAGTTGCTTTTATCTAAAAAAGGCATTGGGTAATAGGTGGTAGAGTTAGCGTAGGTTCTAGTTTCAATGGCATCTACAATTGGTAAAACCGAAGGGGTAGAATTCTGCAGATAAGAAATACTTTGCGTAGGAGCAATGGCTAAACGGTAAGCATTATACATGCCATATTTTGCCACAGCCGATTTCAACTCTTCCCAATCGCTTATTGCGGGAATATGAATGCCGTTAAAAAGCGATTTCACTTTATCGGTTTTTGGAGTGTAATTATTAGCTAAATACTTATCAAAATAAATACCGCTTGCGTAATCTGATTTTTCAAAATCTTTGAAAGATTTTCCCCGCTCACGGGCAATTTTCATACTTGCTTGAATGGAATAAAAGTTTACAATCATGAAAAAAGTATTAGTAAAATCTTTGGCTTCCTCGCTTTCATAGGGAATTAAATTTTTAGTTAAATAGCCGTGCAGATTCATGGCTCCCAAGCCAATGGAATGGTAGCTGTTATTAGCGGATTCAATGCTTGGAGCATTCTTAATGTGCGATAAATCACTTACCATGCTTAGCGACTCTGTAGCAATTTTAACTGCAGTAGCAATGTTTTTATCTTCCATAACATTAACAATGTTAAGAGATCCCAGCACGCAGGAAATATCTTCACCGATTTTATCGGCTTCATGATAATCGTTAATTTCTGAGGTTGTTTGCAATTGAAAAATTTCCGTGCAAAGGTTAGACATTTTAATTTTACCGATATTTTTAAGCGCATGGTTTTTATTAGCAGTATCAATATAAATTAAATAAGGATACCCAGATTCAAACTGAGTTTTTGCAATAGTTCCAAGCAGTTCTCTGGCATTAAGTTCTTTTTTGCGGACATCTGGGTGAGAGGCAAGTTTATCATACATTTCGCTCATGTTCATGTCGTCTAAATGTATGCCGAAGGCTTTATAAACACTGTGCGGATAAAAAACATAAAACGGAGCATTATCGCGGGCTAACTCAAAAAACTTACTAGGCACAGTAATGCCAAGCGCTAACGATTGAATGCGGCTTTTTTCATCGGCATTGATTTTTTTGGTATCAAGAAAATCTTCAATATCTGCATGAAAAATATTTAAGTATCCGGCTCCGGCACCCTTGCGCTGACCCATTTGGTCGGCATAGTTGAAGCTGTCTTCAAGCAGTTTTAAAACTGGCAGAACCCCCTTAGATACATTCTGCACCTCTTTAATACTTTCGCCGCGAGCACGCAGCTTAGAAAGATTTAAAGCCACACCGCCGCCAATTTTAGATAAATACATGGCGGTAGATAAATTAAAAGTTATACTGTTTAGGGAATCGTCCATCTCTAAAAGGAAGCAAGAAACTAACTCGCCGCGTCTTTTTTTACCAGAATTTAAAAAAGTTGGCGTTGCTGGCTGATAATATTGCTTAATTAGAATAGAGCATAAATTATAAAGCAGCTCTTCGTTGCCGTTGGCTAAATGCAAGGCTACTGCTAGCAGTCTATCCTCATAGGATTCTAAATAGGTGGCTTTATCATCGGTTTTCAAGGCGTAATCACGGTAGAATTTAGAGGCGCTCATGAAAGATGCAAATTGAAAATCTTCTTGTTTTAAAATAGCATAGGCTTTTTGGATTTGATCAGCAGAATAGGTTCTGTAGAAATCTTCATAAAAATTATTGTCAATAAGATATCTAATTTTATCGTTAATATTATCAAATTTTAAAGTTTTAGAATTAACTTCCGCTAAGTAATCGGCAAGGGCTTCTTTATCTTTATTTAGTTGAAAAAAGCCATCTTTTTCGGTAATGATTTGAGAGTTTAAGTTAAGATAACTTGCCATAAAACACCTTATTATTTTTATTTTATTTTGCAATTTTGTTTTACAGACAACAAACCATCTTAATAAATACTATCTATTAAGCCCAATCTGCAAATAAAGTAAAAGTTAATTTTTTATTAATTAATAGTATATGAAATTAAGAGCCAGTGTCAATTGTTTTTAAAGAAAATTTCTCAACGCAAGCCCTTATATAGACTGAGCTGAAGTGTGTTCTTAAATGTTTGAGAACTTGCTGATTCTTGTTGAGTTTTTTACAGTATATTTAATAAAGTATTGCAGCCCTTAATGTATCGCAAAAATTCCGTTGACAATAATGTAGGTTTATTAAATAATTAACTATGGGCTAGAAACCCATCACAAACACCGCATATTAACACTCAAATGTTAGTATGTGCTTTCTCGTATATTTATATATGGGCGGGAGAGCAGAGAATACAATACCTAGCAATAGGGAATAATCTCGCTCTTTGTGTTTGTGAGAGTTTCTATCTCCCGCTCTAAGTATAATTTATAAAAGAGAGAACGCAGATGAATTCAAACAAAAAAGAGCTAGCACATTACGATATAAAGCAGCAATTCAATAGCCTTTTATTTAACCACTATGGTATTATTAAGTATTACGATGATTTACTGCTGAAAGTTAAAGATTCTGTTGAAGAGAATTCGCCAATACATGAGCTAATAAACACCCATTATAGTGATATAAAAATTACAAGCAGACACATTAACGGCATACAGAACACCTTTAAGCGTTTTTATAAAATTTACAATGTAGAAAAATACCTTAAGTAATGAGCTATTATTTAAACATGTTTTTAATTGGCGCAAAAGTTTTGCGGTGGTATGGGGTAATGCCGTATTTATTTACTGCTAATAAATGCACTTTTGTGCCGTAGCCGGCATTTTTTCCCCAAGCATAATTGGGAAAATCTTTGCCAAGCTCTTTCATTAAATTATCACGGTAAACCTTAGCTACAATAGAGGCAGCGGCAATAGATAAGCTCTTAGCATCACCGTCAATAACAGCAGTTGTAGGAACACTGGCTGTAAAACTTTTATTGCCGTCAATAATTAAGAACTGCGGATTAATTTCCTGCAGCAAATCTTCAAAAGCATTGCTCATAGCTAAAAGCGAGGCTTGCAAAATATTAATTTTATCAATAGTTTCAACATCAACTACCCCAATTTTATAATGTGAATAATCTTTAATTTGATTGAATAGAGTTTCCCTTTTCTTTGGGCTTAACTTTTTAGAATCATCAATCTGCAGTAGTAAATCTGCAGGAACATTAGCTTTAAAAGCTAAACAGCAAGCTACCACAGGTCCTGCCAGGCAGCCGCGCCCAACTTCATCGGCTCCTGCTACCAAAGCATGAGAAGAGTTATAAAAAAGCGAGGGAATTTGGTTGTCTAATAAAATTTTTGTTTCAATATCAAAATTACTCATATAAGATTCCCTTATGGTTATTTAAAATAATAAATTGAAAGGAATATAAATGTCAAAGCATTTAATGCCAGCACAAAAAATGATGTGGGAAAAGTTGCTGAACTCTGGCAGGGCAGGGGAAGCAACCGGCAGCTCTGAGGGAGATAATCTAAGAAGCCCTTATCTGGTTGATGTTGATAGAATAATTTATTCTTCACATTTCCGCAGTCTGCAAGATAAAACGCAGGTGTATCCGCTGGCAAAAAGCGATTATGTTAGAACAAGGCTTACCCATTCCTTAGAAGTAGCAGGGGTGGGTCGTTCTCTAGGTTTTGCGGTGGGTGAATATATAATTGCACGGCATAATTTAAAAAATATTACAGTCCACGATTTCGGCTATATTCTGCAGGCGGCAGGATTGGCACACGATATAGGAAATCCGCCTTTCGGGCATTTGGGTGAGGAATCTATTAAAGAATTTTTTAAAGCAGATGCAGAGAAGTTTTTAGCAAAAATATCTCAAGAAGAATATAATAATTTAATTACCTTTGATGGTAATTCGCAAGGATTTAGAATTATTACTAATCTGGCAGGGTGGGATTCTCAAGGCGGTTTGCGCTTAACCTATGCAACACTGGCAAGTTTTTGTAAATATCCTAGATCATATGTCAGCGAGGATATTCTGCAGCAATATAATAAAGAAAAAGAAATAGATTATGTTGTTGGCGGCTCAAAAAGCGGAATTCTCAAGGGCGAAAAAGCAATTTTTGAAAATGTGGCAACTGAGGTTGGCTTAATTAGGCTAATAGAGGGGCAGAGTATATTCTTTAGGCATCCATTGGCTTTTCTTTTAGAATCGGCTGATGATATTTGCTATTGTGTGGCAGATGTTGAAGATGCCTTTTTTGTGAATTTAATTTCACTTAAAGAGGCAGAATCGCTGCTAGCCCCTATTGCTAGAAGTCCAAAAAAATACGAGGGAGATTCCCGGAAACGAACCAGCGAATTGCGAACCCAGCCTTTTTATAAGCAAATGGACGATAGAAAAAAAGTTGAATGGCTGCGGGGCAAAGCCATCAGCAATTTAATAGAGGCAGTTAGAGAAGCATTTATAGCGAATGAAGAGTTAATTTTAAAAGGTGAATTTAATAACGAGCTGCTGAAGCTAACAATTTTTGCAGAAGATATTAAAGAAGTTAAAAGTTTTGCCAACACAAGAATTTACTCCAGCAGCGATAAAACCAGCGGAGAAATTACAGGCATAGAAGTTATAACCGGAGTAATGCTTGAGCTTTGCAAGGTAATAGATAACTTTAACCATCCAAAGTCGGTTAGAATTAATAGGCTGTTAAATAGAAAGCTAGACCCTAAAAAATCTTATTATGAAAACCTTGTCAGTATTATTGATATAATTTCAGAGTTTACCGATAGAAATATTCTTTCTTTCTTAAAAGTGTTAAAGGGCGGCTAGCAAATTATAAAGCTCTATATCACTTAAATTTCAATGGCGGAATTGCGTTTGCTGCTTTCTTACTACTTTGCCATAATTCAATTTAAGTGATATAGAGCTTTATAATTTGCTATGTATTGGTAGTAGATAAGAAAATATTTAATTGCTTTGCAATAGATATATGGGTGGGAGAGCAGAGAATACAATACCTAAATCGTCATACTGTGCTTGACACGGTATCCATAGGGGGTATTCTACAAAAAACAGAGCTGCAATTAAAACATTCTGTAAATGGATGCCGGTTTTCATCAGCATGACGGAAGTTTGCTTTTATATGTATAATTACTAAACTTTAAGCTAAATGCTTATCTAGGCACGACCTGTCTTTTTCTTCAATTTGCACGGTGGAGTGTTCTATACGAAACTTACTGCGCAAAGCCTGCTTGATATTATCAATAATATCATGGTAAGACGCATTTTTATCAATTACCGCATGCAGAGTTATAATGTTTTCTTCCTCATTCAGCATCCATAAATGAATATGATGAATATCCAGCACGCCATCTACATTTTTTTCAATGTATGTTTCAATTTCGTTGCTTTTAATGGTTGCAGGAGCAGATTCCATTAAAATATTAATTGAATGAAAAATAATTCTTAAAGCACCATTAGCAATTAGGGCAATCATGGCGAGAGATAAAATAGGGTCAACTATATCCCAGCCGGTATAATATATTATAACTCCTGCAATAATTACAAAAACAGAATTTATAGTATCGGAAAGAAAATGTAAAATATTGCTTTCCATTAATAAGTTTTTATTATCGGCATGTTGTTTTTTCATATTTTTAGCTTCAGCTTTTCTAAACATATACATCACTAAAATATTAATTAACAATCCAGCTACAGCAACAGGCAGCATAAGTTTAGGATTTACCGGCTGAGGATTTAAAAACCGCAGAACAGCCTCGTAAACAATATAAATGCACACTATTATTAAAAATAATGAATTAAAAAGGCTGGTAATTATTTCAAAACGCGAATAGCCATAGGTTTTTTCTTTGTTGTTAGGTTTTTGTGCCACATGCAGCCCAATATACACAAAAATTAGTGAAACAAAGTCGGTCAGCATGTGTCCGGCGTCTGCCATAAGTGCCAGCGATCCGCTTAAATAACCGCCGACAAATTCAATGATAGTAAACGATAACACCAGAACCATAGCAATAATTGTAGTTTTTTGCATGGCTTTGCGATCGTAATGTTTATTATGCAATGGTCCAAAGCTGTGATGGCTGGAGTGGTGATGATGGTTATGATTCATTTTTTACCTCCTAATCTAATTTTGGTCTTTTTCTGATTCCCATGGAGAGACTTACTTCTTACATACTATGGGGTATGCTGTAAGGTAAGTTTCTCACATAGAAATCAAAAAAAATTCTCAAAATTTATATTTATTATTAATCACTATCGGTTTTTAAAACTTCAATAAAAGCAGACTGCGGAATTTCTACTTTGCCAAACTGTCGCATTCTTTTTTTACCTTCTTTTTGCTTTTCGAGCAGTTTGCGTTTACGGGTTATATCGCCGCCATAGCATTTGGCGGTAACATCTTTCCTAAAAGCTGAGATAGTTTCGCGGGCAATAATTTTGCCGCCGATGGCTGCTTGAATAGGAATTTGAAACATTTGTCTAGGTATTAACTCTTTAAGTTTTTCACAAATTATCCGCCCTTTTTTTTCACTAGACGACCGATGCACGATAAAAGACAAAGCGTCAATATTTTCAGAGTTTACTAAGATGCTAACTTTTGCCAAATCTCCGGAAATAAATTCTGCCATTTCGTAATCAAAGCTGGCGTAGCCTTTAGAGATAGATTTTAGCCTATCGTAAAAATCAAATACTACTTCATTTAAAGGCAGTTCATAAACCAACATAGCGCGTTTATCTAGCCAGTTTAAACTTACCTGTTTGCCGCGCCTAGCACTGCATAGCTGCAGTACTGCCCCAAGATACTCTTCTGGAACAATAAGCGTGGCTTTAATCCAAGGCTCTTTAATATCTTTAATTAAATGCGGTTCTGGCATATCAGTAGGTGAGTGAATGCTTTTAGTTTCGCCATTCTGTAATTCAATTTGATACTCTACGCTAGGGGCGGTGGTAATAAGTTCTATATTGAACTCTCTAGTCAACCTTTCTTGAATAATTTCAAGATGCAGCAGCCCTAAAAAACCGCAGCGGAAACCAAAGCCAAGTGCGGAAGAATTTTCGACTTCAAAAGAAAAACTGGCATCATTAAGATGGAGTTTTTCTAAGGCTTCTTTAAGGTCGGGATACTCGCTGGCATCTACCGGAAATATTCCCGAAAAAACTACCGGAGTTGAGGGTTTAAAGCCGGTTAGGGGATTTTCTGTAGGATTGGCAGATTCTGTAATGGTATCGCCGACTTTAGTATCTTTAACAGCTTTGATATTGCCTGTTAAATAGCCGATTTCACCAGGAAACAGGCAGTCGCACTTATTAATTTTAGGAGTGAAAAATCCTACTTGATCTACCAAAAATTCGGCATCGTTAGACATGGTTTTAATTTTCATGCCTTTTTTTATGCTGCCCTCATAAACACGCAGAAGAATAATTACGCCTAAATAAGAATCATACCAGCTGTCAACTAGCGAGGCTTTCAATGGTTTATTAACTAAGCTGGAATCCCCTGCTGGGGCAGGCAGTTTATTAACTATTGCTTCAAGCACTTCTTTAATGCCGAGTCCTGTTTTAGCAGAGATAAAAAGCGAATCTTCCGTATCAAGCCCAATAACTTCTTCAATTTGCTTTTTAATTTTTTCAGGATCTGCCGCCGGTAAATCTATTTTATTAAGCACCGGAATAATTTCATGATTATTATCAATTGCCATATAAACATTTGCTAAGGTTTGTGCCTCAATGCCTTGTGAGGCGTCAACTACCAGCAGCGAACCCTCGCAGGCAGCAAGAGAGCGGCTAACCTCGTAGGTAAAATCCACATGTCCCGGCGTATCCATAAGGTTAAGCTCGTAGGTGTTGCCGTTTTGTGCCTTATAATTCAAACGAACGGTTTGGGCTTTAATGGTAATGCCGCGTTCGCGTTCAATATCCATAGAATCTAAAACTTGAGCTTTCATTTCTCTATCCTCAAGTCCGCCGCAGAATTGGATTAAACGGTCGGCAAGAGTTGATTTCCCGTGATCTATATGGGCGATGATAGAAAAGTTCCTAATTTTTGTAATATCTTGCATAATAGTTTATAATTTGCTAAATGAATTTGTAAAACTAATATAGCATAGAGTGGGCTGGTTATGGAAATAAAAAAGGTTATTGTAGAACATTTTTCTAATCAAAAACCGGGAACTTCGGGTTTGCGGAAAAAAACTAAAGAATTTATGCAAGATTTTTATGTGGAATCTTATATTCAAGCAGTTTTTAATGCTATGAATGTTGCTGGAAAATCTTTTGTAATTGGCGGCGACGGTCGTTTTTATAATAAAGTTGCGTTGCAGAAAATTATCCGCATGAGTTTAGCTAATGGTGCTAAAAAAATATATGTAGCCCAAAATGGTGTTTTATCTACGCCGGCGATTTCTAATTTTATTTTAAGCAAGGGGTTAGATTTTGGCATTATGCTTTCAGCAAGTCATAATCCTGCTGGGTTGAATGGCGATTTTGGCATTAAAATTAATGGCAGCAATGGTTCGCCGCTTAGTGATAGGCAGAACAATGAAATTTATGAGGAAACTTTAAAAATAAAAGAGTTTTCTACCATAGATAATTTTGAGGTTGATGTCTCTGCATTAAATAATTTCAGGGTGCTGAATACTGAAATAGAGGTATTTAATAGCGTTATTGATTATGCTAACAAAATGGAGGAAATTTTTGATTTTCCAGCGATTAAGAATTTACTGCAAAGCGGCTATAAGATTCTTTTTAATGGATTTAATGGTGCAACTGGAATTTTTGCTGAAGAAATTTTTGGGCGTAGGTTAGGTGTAGATAAAAAGTATTTGCTGAATACAGAATCTCTTGAAGATTTCGGCGGGCTTGTGCCTGATCCTAATCCAACAACTGCAGGGGAATATATAAAATATATGAAAAGTCAGCCTGAGGTTAGTCTTGGTTTGGCAAACGATGCTGATGGCGATAGAAATATGATTTTTTCTAAAAAATATAATTTAGAACCCAGCGACAGCATTGCGGTTATTTTAAAATATGCGCACCTTGTTAATTTTTATAAAAATAGAATTTATGGTGTGGCGAGGTCGCGTCCAACCTCTCACGCTATTGATTTGGTAGCTTCAAAGTTAGGAGTTACCTGTTATTGTGTTCCCACTGGTTGGAAATTTTTCGGCAGTCTGCTTGAGGCTAAAAAAATTACTTTTTGTGCGGAAGAAAGCTATGGCACAGGGTCTAACCACAGCGGTGAAAAAGACGGAATTTGGGCTTTATTGTTTTGGCTGCATATTATTGCAAAAACCGGCAAAACTTTTGATGAAATTTTAGAAGAGCTATGGATTGAATATGGTCGAGTTTATTTCACTAGGCTAGATTTTGAAAATTTAGAAGAAACTCTTGCAAGAAAGCTGCTAAGAAATTTAGAAGATAAAGCCATCGGCAATATTGGCAGAAACTTTTTTGGAAGTTATGTTGTAGAGGCGGTTGAGAATTTTTCTTATACCGATATTATTACCGGGCAAAGTGTTAGCAACCTCGGGCTAATTATTAAGTTTAATAATGGTGCTGAAGTTATGGTGCGGACTAGCGGCACCGGGACGCAAGGCATTACCATTAGAATTTATGTATCTAAATATGAAAAAGATAAAGTCTTTTTAGAAAAAAGCGCATATTTGGCAGATTTTCTAGCAGGATTATATAATTTAATGGGTGGGGATATAAAACCATCTTTTGTTGTTTAGTATATTAGTATCACTCTTTTCTCTATCAAATTTATAACTTTAAAAATAAATAAATATATATAGATATAATAATATAATTGAAGAGCTTAGCCCATATTAAAAAGGATAGTGTTATAAAATAAAAATAAATCTAAAAACTTTTATGGCTTATTTATCTAAAAAAACCGATAGAATCTCCAGAAAACGATACAAGATATTAAAACAAAAATATCCGTTCAATGATTTTTATAGCAATATGATTATTGATTTAGATAGAAAATACTCATTAAAAGGGAAAAGGATTTTAGATCTTGGTGGGTCAAATATTCCTGAAGGTTTTATGCAAGAACTAGGGGTAAAACAATTTGTATCATTAGATCCTATATCGAAGTGGCAGGTTTTGATGCTAAGGTGGGCGGTGGTAAGAGATACATGGATAAAGATGTATTTGCTTTAAGTGAGATTGATAATAAGTTGTCGTCTAATAACTTTTGTTTTATTATAGATTCTGATGCTGAAGAGCTTGAAAAGACAACTATTTTGAATGATTATTTTGACTTTATTATATCCATGTCTGCTTTTGAACATGTTGCCAATGTTAATACATGCGTTAAAGTTATTTACAAATTGTTACATAATAGCGGGGTTTTTTATACTCACTTTGAACCTATCTATTCTAGTGCGAAAGGTCATCATTTATATATAAATGATGATGTGTATTTTGCCAAATTACCTCAGCTTAATTATAAGCATTTATTAAATACTAAAGAGGAGATTAAAGAGTTTATTGATGTAAGTTTTGATTGGTCTTACGACTTTAAAAATAGAGCGTTGTATCAGATGACCGATCATGGTAAATTAGTAAATAAAAAGATGTTTAATGATTATATTTTAGAGATAATGAACAGTCCTTTTAATTCATACAGCATTAATTATATAATGTTAGAATCAGTTCTGCAAGATATACAAATAAGGTTAGTTGAAAAATTTGGTGATATGCGGTTTGATGTAGGTGGTTTTATCATAAAGCTAATTAAATAATATTGCACAAAAAAATAGTAGATGCCGTTTATACTGGTATGCTGCTGTTAAGAGTTGCTGCTTTAATTACATTACTCATTAAAAACATAATGGTTAAAAGCCCAACTCCTTTGGGAACTGGAGTTATAGCCTTGACTGCGGGCAAGACAGCTTCAATATTAACATCGCCGGTAATTTTAGATATGCCGTCGGTCTCAATTTTATTAATTCCTACATCAATTACGAGGGCGTTTTTTTTAATATGAGAGGCATTAATAAAATTAGCTCTGCCAATGGCTGATACTAAAATATCTGCTTGTTTGCAAATTTCAGCTAAATTGGCAGTTTTAGAGTGGGTTATACTAACGGTTGCATTATTATTAAGCAGCAATTGCATCATTGGTAATCCCACAAGGTTGGATCTGCCAACTACTACGGCATGTTTGCCGGCTAAATCGCTATATATAGTTTTTATAATATGCAAACAGCCTAAGGGTGTGCAGGGAGCAAATCCCGCAGAATTCTGTGTGGCAAGAAAGCCGATATTAATGGGGTGCAGTCCGTCAATATCTTTATTCGGTGATATGGCGTTAATTATTTTGGTAGTATCTATATGTTTAGGAAGCGGCAGCTGAGTAATAATTCCATGAATTTGAGGGTTATTATTTAATGATGCAATTAAATTTAAAAGTTCATCTTCGGTTGTATCGGCACTTAAATGGTATAAATTATTAGTAATTCCCAAAGTGATAGCTTTTTTTTGTTTGTTTTTAACATAAATTTGGGAAGCAGGATTCTCGCCCACTAAAACTGTGGCAAAAGTTGGGTGGATATTGCGGGCTTTTAAATTCTGCACTGCAGTTAACAGCTTTTCTTCTAATTCAGCAGCAATTTGTTTACAGTCAATAATTTTATTTTCTAAATTCATGTTATTCCTTTTCAAGTAAGCTAAGAACTTTCTCTTGGATAATTTCTATATTCGCGTTTTTAATTTTTATAGTTTTTAAAGAAGCATTTTCTCCTTGTTCTATAGAGAGATACGATTTAGGAAGATTAAATATTTTTGATAAATAAGATAGAAGTTCTTGGTTAGCTTTAAATTCGTAGGCGGCTTCCTTGATTTTTATTTTTAAATAAAATTTATTGCTATACTCCAAAATTTCAATTATTTTATTTTCCTGCGAATTAGCAGCTATTTTAACAAATAAAAAGACATTGCCGTTTATTTGTTTTAATGCCTGCATTAAAAATCAAAAGCATTTTGTGAAAGGATTCTTATATAATAAGTGCTGGCGTCGTTAATAATCCACATTATTACTACTAGAATTAAAAATCCAATATCAAATCTGCCTAAACTTGGAATAAAACGGTTAATATAGTTTTTAAGCGGGTCTATAATAGAGCGCAAAACAAAATATACACGCGCTAAAAAGCCTTCTCCCCAAATATTAACCACTCCAAAAACTGCTAATAGGTTAATAATGGCATAAATAAACATAAAAAATAGGTATATATTTGATATGGCAGCAACAGCGCGCAGTATATTGATAAGAATTATATTATCCATTAAGTTTAATAACCTTTATTTTTTATAAATAATGTATTATTGTATTATAATAGTATATTTATTGCAATTAAAGAATTATTGAAAATCAAAAATGATGCAGGATTTTACATTTAAAAGAAGAGGTTCAAATATTATTATATCTGCACCTTCGGGAGCTGGCAAATCAACAATTGTGCAGAAAATTCTTGAAGAGGGCGAAGATTTAGAATATTCCATATCTGCTACCACCCGTGAGAAAAGACCGTCAGAGGTTGATGGAGTAAGCTACTATTTTAAAACCAAGGAAGAATTTTATGATTTAATCAGTAAAAATGCTTTTATTGAATATGCTGAGGTGTTCGGTAATTTTTATGGAACGCTTGTAGAAGATGTAGAGAAAAGGCTTAGTTTAGGCAAAGATGTTTTGTTTGACCTAGACTGGCAGGGAGCAAGTATCTTAAAATCTAAAATGCCGCAGGATACGCTTAGTATTTTTGTGCTGCCGCCAAGCATTGCTGAGCTTGAACGCAGAATTAGAAACCGCAAGCAAGATAGCGAAGATGTTATTCTTTACCGCATGGCAAAATCTCGCAGTGAAATTTCCCATTATTATCAATATGATTATGTAGTAATTAACGATTCGCTTGAGGTAGCTTTTAATGAAATAAAGGCTATAATTTTAGCAAATAGACTCAAGCGAGATAAACTTTTAAATATGGAAGAATTTATTAAAAGGCTGTAATAAAAGAGAGAACCAATGAAACAATTTATGAAATATCTGCTGATTTTAGGATTAAGTATAATTCTTACTGCTTGTGCTATTAATAGGCAGAAATCAGATGCTAAAAAGCTGGCAGCTAAAGTAGATGCTTTTAGAGTTAATAATAATACAAGGATAGAATTTTTAGCCTTTATAAATCTTTCTAAAGATTATAGCTATGTTGTGGATTCTCCTTTATTAATTGAAAAATTGATTTCTCCGAATATCGCTATTGTTAATTCTAATGGCAGTGTTTTTGCTATAGAGTTTGTCGATAAAGAATTGGCACAGTCTTATCCTTTATTAAAAGTAGGTGGCAGTGCTTTATTTCAAGAAGGAATACTTTTAAGCAGCGGCAGTTTTAGAGATGACGCAGCTAATAAAACTTATAATAAATTTAGAATATGCAGAAGTGAAGAGTGCCGTGCATTAGCCGTAATGTCTCTTGCCTATATGCATAAATGGATAGGCGTTGATTCTACCATTCCAAAAAATTATGAAACTGGCGATTTGCATAAATTTCTAGTAGATCAGAATCTGCTTAAAGAAACAGTCCCGCAAACTAAAAACGATCAAAATGCCAATCAAGATAATGAGAATACTAAAGAGCAAGCAAATCAGCCTAGTTAAGCTAGAGTATTGGCTATTTTACAAAAATCCTCTAGGGAAAGCTCCTGCGGTCTTTTTTGAGGATTGATATTAAGTTCGGTAAAGTCTAAATTTAATTCTCCTAGACTGTTTTTAATAGTTTTGCGGCGTCCATTAAATGCAAGATTAGTTATTTTTTCTAAGTTTTTTATATCCACATTGATGCGCGGATTTTTAAACGGCGATATTTTAATTACTGCTGAATTTACTTGAGGCGGCGGATTGAAACTGCTTGGGGCTACTGTAAATAAAAATTCTCTTTTTGCTAAAAGGTCGCTAATTAAAGATAGCCTGCCAAAATGGCTATCACCTGTGATTGCGGTAATTCTTTTGGCAACTTCCAATTGGAACATTAAAAGGAAGTATTCAAAATCTACAGCATTCAATAGATAATTTAAGTAAATTTGTGTTCCCACATTATAAGGAAGATTAGAAATTAAAACTTTGTTATCATCTGCCAGCAAATTAGAATTTATATGAAGTGCGTCGCCGATAATATATTCAAAATTATTATGCAGCTTTGTTAGGCTTATTAAGTTTGGTTCTAGTCTTTTATCAATTTCAATTGCGATTACTTTTTTAGCTTTTTGCAATAAAGGTTTAGTGATGGCAAAATTACCAGGACCTATTTCAATAACAGTTTTATTAGTTAAATCTCCTGCGGAGAGCATAATTAAGTTTATAATATTTTCATCAATTAAAAAATGCTGTCCAAAGTCTTTGTTATGCTTAAAATTATTCATGATTTGCTAAATTATATGCTATTTCAATACTGGCTATTAAACTATTAGGGCTTGCTTTCATGGAATCGGCAATATTAAAACCTACACCATGATCTGGTGAGGTTCGTATGAAATTAAGACCTATCGTTGTATTAACTCCGCTATCAAAATAAAGAGTTTTAAAAGGGGTTAATACTTGGTCATGATACATGCCGATTATTACATCGCCTTGATTAATGTTGCTGCTAGCAAAAAAGCTGTCTGCAGGGAAGCTGCCTTGAGCTGTAATTCCTAATCTATGCAGTTTTTTAATAGCTGGGTTAATAATTTTAATTTCTTCAAAGCCCATTAAGCCGTTTTCTCCGGCATGAGGATTCAGCGATAGTATATTAATGTGCGGCTGCTGAATTTTATAATATTTTTTAAAAAAACTATTAATCTGGATAACTTTATTAACGATTAAATCTATGCTTAAACTTTTAATAGCATCAGCAAGGCTTATGTGGGTGGTAAGCGGCACAACTTTTAAATTAGACTTGTTGCTGCAGAACATCATAACTGTATCACCGCTTCCTGAAATATCAGCGAGATATTCTGTATGTCCTAAAAATGATTTTTGCGATGATTTTTTTTGTAAATACTGATTAATAAGGTTCTTGTCAACAGGATTAGTAATTATGGCATCTACAAAAGATGCCTCGGCTAAGGCAACTGCCTTCTGGATTGATTCTAAAATATATTCGGCATTTCTATCGGTGGCTTTTCCAAGAGAAAAATCTATAGGATTATCAAGATTAACTACTAAGAAAAACTCTTTAAATAGCTCATGAATTTTGTTTCTATCTGTTAAATCTTCCATGGTAATTATTTTAGTTTTAATGGGAAGATTAAAGTAAGCAATAACAGCATCAATATTATTCTTCTGTCCTATAAAAATAAAATTGTATGATGATTCTTTCAAAGCTAGCCAAGATTTTAAAGAAATTAAGGCGGCAATGGAATTAGGATCGCCGCAAGTTAATGCAAGAATTTTTTTCATGATTTTTATATGCTGTGAATAGGTTTAATTAAAGATTCTCTTCATAAATAGTTATGCTGGCCCGTGAATTAATTTCAACAAGGTAATCTTCAAGAATTACCTGTGCTTTATCATTTAATACCTTTTGCTTAGCATAATTGCTTAACTGAGCTAAATGTTCGGGATTATTAATATCAATATAAAGCAATGGGCGCACATCTTTTAGGAGAATAATTTTATAAGCATTTTCAATAATAAAAGGCTTGCTATGCCCTCCAGGCTTTAGTTGATTTATATTCATCAGCATTTCGGTGGGCAAAAATATTTCTGGAACCCAGCCAATTTCACCGCCATGAATGCTGCTGATATCTTGTGAAAAATTTTTAGCAAGAGTTTGAAAATTCTCACCTTTCTGCAATTGATTATAAATAGAGTTAATTTTATTCTCAGCTTCAGTTTGGGATTGCGAATTAAAAGGAATAGATATTTCATAAAGCTGCATTTCAACTCTGCCGTTTAGGGTTAAAACCCGTCTTAGCTCTGCCTCGCCCTCAGCGGCTGATACTCTTGCCCTAGAAAACGACATAATTTGTTTCATTTTATCAACAGTTAAGGAAGCTCTTAATAACTGATAAAATTCACTTTGCGATAAGCCAACTCTTTTTGCCTCAGATAATAAATAACCGCTTGGCTTTTTATTGCTTTGTTCGATATAATTCATTGCAGCATTAATATCGGTCATATTGATTTTTATCTTAAATTTTATGGCGTCTTCTAAAATTAAATGGTTAGTTATCATTTGATGAAGAATTAACAGCCTCATTTCCTTGTCTAAGGGCTTGCTTTGATGGAATCCTTCTGGATTAATTATTCTTTGGAAAATTATCTCATTATCTAAATCATGTTCAAAAATTACAAAGGTGTCATTAACCACAGCTAGCATTTTATTGCTATCAGCAGCTGCCTGTAGAGGCAATAACAAAAAAGTTAAAAATAAAAGTTTTTTAAAAAAATTCATTTTAGTGCAATTAGTTTCATCTTATATTATTTCGTAATTCTATCATAGCAGTTATGGTTTTACATTGGAATTTTATAATTATCTAAATTTTTAATATTTACTTTAAAACCCCAAGCACTAGCATTTGCAGCATTTATGTAATCTCTATTATTGTATATAATAATTTCAACGCATTCATTAACCCATGTTGCATTAAAATTAATGCTTTTCAAAACCATTCCATGAGTGGGACCGGCAGTATAAGAAGATGGGCTAACATCGTAAACTGCACTGGAATCAATTTTAACATTCTTATGGATATTTAAATAGCCAGAAAGAGTCAGCTCCGATATTCTTTCTACACCAAAAAGAGTATTATCCAGCTGTGTGTATTCGTCAAAGGAAGCTCTTGTGCTGAATAAATTGTTGCTATAGCCTGCTCCTATTGAAGTTTCAACCTGTTTGAAGTCTTTATCAATCATCCCATTATAGCTGAAATAAAGATTGTTAAAAGGATATAAATACGCTGATATAAAATAGTTGGAAGCAGAGCGGTTGTTAATATTATGCAGCAAGTCTTCCTGCAGTCCGATTCTAAACATTTGCCCTATAAAAATACGGCTTCCCAAATTAGAATTATTTAATAAACTGAATCTAAAAGCATATTTAATGTCTTTGCTTTCTTCAAACTGATCGTATCCTTGAAAGTGATTCAAATCAAACAAATTGCTGGCGTTAACATTAATATTGTTAGAATCTATTAAGAAATTATTTGTATTTCTGTCTAAATTATTAGAATAAGCAGCTTGGGCTATTGGCGATACTGAATAAACAATGTTGTCGGCTTCGTATAATATTGGATATTCAAAAGTGATGCTTGATGCAACTGATAAAGAAGTGGTATCTTCAACAAACTTTTTCTGCGACATAGCATCGCTATAATCAACTCCTTGTAAAAGGGCATCAATACTATAGTTTCCATAATTAGTTGGCAGATAATATTTATAGTTAATATTACCGATAACCCTTATAAGATTATCAAAATCTCTTGTGAATAAATTTTCTGTATTTACGAAAAAATTTATTCTTCCAAAAGCTGAATATTCTCCGAGATAAGAGTAGTTCATGTAAAAAATGTTGTCTAAATCATTAGTAATTCCAGCATCAGCTACAAAAAAATTAGGGTTGATGGTTTCGTAGTTGGCTACATAGGTATCAAAGTAAGAATTATGGCTGAAAAATCCCTCAAACTGCCATTTATTGATATAAAAACTCTCTTTAAAATCTTTAGCATTAATGTTATACATGCTAAGATATGAAGTATCAGAGGTTTCTTCAATTTTAACATTGCTTCTCCAAATATCTGTAAGATTTTTTTGCAGATTAAAAAAAGCGTGCCATCTTCTATTTTTATCAATTTCATTTTTATCGCTTTGAGAATCTACAATTGAGGTGTTAAGACCAAAAGAACCGTTTTCCAATTTGCCATTATAATTTAAAGTATATAAATTATTAGATGTAAGGAAAATTTGAGATCCGAGCGTTATATCTTGATGATCTCCTAAAGGTATATAAAAAGGCACAATAATAGATTGTCCGTAAATGGAGTTATTCTCAAAAGAAGGGGTTAAAAATCCTGCTTTTCTAATGAAATCTAAATTGGAAAATGAGAAATAGGGAGTCCACAAGAGAGGAACCCCTTTAACTTCAAACCATGCACTATAAAGATTCAGTGTTCCTTTTTCTTGATTGTAGATGGCTTTATTTGCCCGCAAGGTCCATGTAGGAGTATAGTTTTCTACAATAGAGCAGGCAGTGAAACACATGTCGTGCAATGTATAAGTATAGTCATTGACTCTGCTAACCTTTTTAGCCATTAAAGTAGAGCCATCGGAAAAAGCTATCTTGAATTTATCAATTAATCCGGTGTTAAGCTTAGGGTCTAAAATTGCTTCATCGGAATAAATTTTATGTCCATATTTATTGGTAAAAACTACATTGCCTTTAACATAAAGGATATCATCTTTATCATTATAAAATAGCATATCTGCAGTAATAACATTATCCTCAGAGGTAACGGTTACCATACCGGTAGCTGTTATGGTTTCACTTTTGAAATTATACTCAATATTTTGTGCTGAAAAGTCTATATTTTCAGCCTTATAAGAGGTTTTAGAGATAGCATTGATATTCCTTTTAAAGGCTGCATCATTAGGGTTTTCAATACTCTCTTGTGCCTTTAAGCTATTGGAACAATAGATGGCTATAAATAATAAAATAAAAAAATATTTCAATATTATAGCCCTTCTTTCATAAATAAGATATTAACAGCAATCAAAAGGGTTATCAGCTTAGAGAATAAAACTGCAGAAATGGGAGAAATATCAAAAATACTAAGCGCCACATTGCCAAGATTTATAAAGAAATAAACCATAAAGCCTACAACAATACAAGAAAATATTGCGAATAAGTTTTTTCCAGTCCTAACATCATAAAGCGAGAATCTTGTGCTGATTAGCAGCATGGTAATAAACAACAGCGGCAGGCTTAATAGGTTGTAGAAATATACCTCATAAGGTGCTGCTGAAAAACTAATAGCTTTTAGACCAGCAATAACTTTAGGAAAATCTAAGGTTTTTATCATATAAGGCTCAACGCTTATATTAGTTAAATTTTTTATAGAAAGGAAAGAATCTCTAACAACCTGAGGAAGATACAAAGGGTAAAAATCATCTTTAAATTTAGAAATGGAGTCAAAAAAAGTTATTTGCGATTCTTCCATTTCTCCTTTTTTTGCAAAAACTGCCCCTTGAAATTTGTTGTCTTTAATTTCTAAAAAAACCACAGGAGCAAGTTCAGTTTTACTCTTATTGATATTAAGATGCTTAGTTGCAATAATATTGCTGTTGTTGTTGAATTTATCAACAATCCAAATGTATCTATCGGTAGTGGTAATCTGCTGTGAAGCAGAGTCTTCCTTTGCATTCAGCTTTTCTTTTAAAGCTAGCATATCTACTGAAAACGGCGAAATTACTAAAATGATTATTACTGCCCAAATGCAAGATATAAGAATAAAAGGTATCAAAAACTGCCAAATAGATATGCCAAAAGATTTAAAAATATCTACTTCTTTTCTTAATACCATCATTCTTATGGTGGTGAAGGAGGTTAACAACAGAATAAAAGGAGATATTTGCACAATTAAATAAGGGATATTCAATAAAGATAAAACTACTAAATGACCGATATTGGCAGTTCCAGATATGCGGACATTTTCAGTGAAATCGGCAATAAAGATAATAAAAGCTATAACCAAATGAAATAGGATCAAAGATTTTATAAAAGAAATGCTGATATACTTAAATAATTTTTGCGGCATTTTAATTAATATCTAGTATTTTGCAGGGGTTAAAAATATTTTTGCTATCAATGGTTTGTTTTATTAATTTTAAATTATTATATTGATTATTAAAATAGAATTTTTTAAACTCTTCTTTGTGGATTAATCCTACGCCATGCTCAGAGCTAAAGCTGCCATGAAACTGCATTACATTGACAACCATAATTTCTTTAATTTCATTTTTTAAAACATCTAAGTCAAAGGATTGATTAGCAGCAGAAATATTAAAATGCAGATTGCCATCGCCCATATGCCCAAAAATAATTGGCATTAATTGCTGCGGATATTTATTTTCTAAATCTTCCAATGATTTTTTAATAAAAGCTACTGTTTGTGATAATGGCGTAGCTACATCGTGTTTAAGGCTGGCTCCCCATTTGGTTTGAGTGGTAGGAATAAGATACCGCATATCCCAAATATCAGCATCTTCTGTAATAAGATATTCATTGCTGCCGCTGATTTTAACAATAAATTCGGCAATGCTATGTTTTTCTTCAAACATATCAAATGCCATAAGAAGATACCAAGGAGTGTCCTTAAAGTTAAATTTTAAATCATGATATTTTTTTACAATACTTAAAGCATTACTATTAAATAGTTCAAATGAGGAAAGTGATGAGGAAAATTCATTATAAATTTTTTGAAAATAATCTTCAGCTTCCTCAATTTTTTCTAAAGCTATTAGCACATTAAGAATTTTCTTAGGTTTAGGGAAAAGTTTTACAACTGCTTTTGTAATGAAACCAAGCGTTCCTTCGCTGCCGATAAAAAGATGTTTTAAATCGCTTCCTATATTGCGTTTCCGCAAACAGTTAAGGTCGCTGTAAATGGTGCCATTAGGCAGAACTACTTCAAGCCCTAAGGTTAAGTCTCTTGTATTGCCGTATTTTATTACATTAATGCCGCCGGCGTTGGTAGCTAAATTACCGCCAATCAAACATTCATTTTCCGATGGCAGACTAAGCGGAAAAAGGCGGTCATTTTTTGCAGCAGTTTTTTGTAAATCTTTTAAGGTTACCCCAGATTCAACTGTAGCAGAGAAGTTTTTAGTATCTATATCAATAATTGCATTCATTAATTTTGCTGATAGAATTATTTGATTTTCACGCGCAACACTGCCGCCGGCTAATCCTGTATTGCCAGACTGCGGCACAATAGATATATTATTTTCATAGCAGTATGTAATTACCTGCGATGCCTCAATAGTAGTTTTCGGCAAAATAATTGCTTGAGGATTGGATGTAAAATTACCTCTTTTTTCTATGGCAAAAGAGGCATATTGCGGGGAGTATCTATCTATAATTTGATGGGGTTGTAAAAATTCTTTAAATTTTTTTAACATTGCTGATAGTTCCTTAATAATTTTTACAATTGATATTAATTTTTAAATTAAGATCTTCTAGCTGACTAAGACCTATAGCTCCCTGTCTTAACAGCATTATATTTTTTTCTTCCGTAATATCTAAAATGGTGGATTCAATTCCTGCAATATTTTTATCGTCATTTAAGATAAGCAAATCTTTATCAATAAAACTTTGTCTTACTTGCTCAGCGGTAGTTGGACTAACCTGTGAAGATAAGTTTGCGCTGGTAGCTACTACTGGCTCATTTAAATCAGCTAATAATTTTAGACAAATTTCATTATTAGGAATGCGAAATCCTTGTTTGTTTGTATAGTTTGAACAAAGCGGATGGATTTTAGCATCTGCTCTTTTATTTAAAATTAAAGTCAAACCGCCGGGAAGAAACCTCTCTGCTAAAAGGTAAAAAGTATCATTTACCTCAAAAAGCTCTGCTGCCTGCTTGATATTATGCAAAAGAATAATTAAGGGCTTGCTAAGAGGGCGGTTCTTGTAATTATAAACTTTTAAAATAGCCTCGCTGTTATTAGCAATAGCAGATAATCCATAAACTGTATCTGTAGGAAAAACTACCACCTCTTTCTGCCGCAATTTGTTTACAATCAGATCAGTATTTTCTAATGTATTGGAAAGAATTGTTGCCATATCTAATTGTTTATTACCTTAAAGTTTGCCTCTTGCTAAAAGCGCTGGAGCTTTGTATGGAGGTGTGCCGTATTGGAAATGCTCCTCTTCTTCAGTTAATTCAATAGTGCCGCCGGCAGATAGAATTAATCCATGCCCTGAAGATATATCCCATTCGCAAGCCTTATTTCTTTTTCTAATATAATAGTCGGCGATTCCCTCGGCTATATAAGTAAATTTAATTGAAGAAGGCATTTTAATTTCTTGAATGATATGCAGTTTTTCTTTTATATCTCGAGAAACCAGCTGCTCCTCTGAAGACATTAATACCGCGCCGTCTTTGGGGATCTCTCTGACAGAAATTGCTATAGGGGCATTGCTGCCAGTTTGTTTAAATGCCCCAATGCCGATTGAACCAAACCAAACGGTATCTATCTGCGGGGCGTGGATTAAGCCGAAAGTTGGAATGCCTTTTTCAATATAGGCGATATTCAGTGTCCAAAAAGGATAACCCTTAATAAAAGAAGTAGTGCTGTCTATTGGGTCAATAGACCAAAAAGATTCATCAGCACGGGCGGCAGGATTGTTGCCCATGCCAACATCTTCCTCAGAGATTATTAAATCAGAGGAACTTAATTCATTCCTAATAAAATTGCTGAAAATAGCATCTAGTTCTTTATCGGCGTTGGTAACTTTAGATCCATCGCTTTTCATTTCAATATTGAGCCCGGCATTTCTAAGTTTTATAGCAAGATGCCCTGCTTTTGTAGTGCATTTTACTAATTTTTGCATATCTTCTAAAGTAATCATTTCAATCTATCCAAAATTATTTTATAATATTACTATATCATTAATGTAAACATTATTCTATAAGGAAAAACTTATTATGATAGTAAAATTTGCTAAGGAAGCGCAGGAAAAATCCACATTAATTATTTTTACGGCGCAAGAAAGACTGCAAAATTTGTCAGACTACCCTATAGAAGCCTTTGATTTTCATGCTAAATTTAAAGAAGTTTTAGAGATTAAAAACTTTGTTCCTCATAAAAGATTAATTATTGTTGGACTTGGTGAGCAAGCAAAACTAAACGCTAAAACTTTTATGAGAGCAGGTGGATTTGCGGCAGATTTAGTGTCTAAAGAAGAAAAAATAGCACTTGCTGTCCAAGCTGATTTTAATATGGATATGGCTATTGAAAATATTATTTTAGGAATAAAACTAAAGTCTTATGCTTTTGATAAATATATTTCTAAAGACGAAGATAAAAAATCTTATAAAATTAAAGAAATTGTTGTGCTTGGCAGCGAGGTTAATCTTAAAAATACAGATTCCCTTGCCGCAGGTATAAATTTTGCTAGAGATTTAATTAATGAACCGGCTAATGTTTTATATCCCAAAACCTATATTGAAAGAATTCTTGAGTTAAAGAAAATTGGCTTAGAAATTGATATTCTTGATAAAAAGGAATTGGCAAAAATTGGCATGGGATCGTTGCTTAGCGTTTCTAATGGTTCAGATAAAGAGCCATATGTGGCGGTACTTAAATATAACGGCAGCCCTCAGCAAACACAGCCGTTTGCGTTTGTAGGAAAAGGGGTAACATTTGATAGCGGCGGTTATTCACTAAAACCTCCTGCAGGCATGATGGATATGAAAAAAGATATGACAGGTTCAGCAATAGTGGTCGGCTTAATGCAGGCGCTTGCTCTGCGGGGTGCAAAAGTAAATGCTGTTGGCGTTATTGGTCTTGTAGAAAATATGGTAAACGGAAGTGCCACCAAACCTGGTGATATTGTAAAATCTTTATCTTCTAAAACCATTGAAATATTAAATACCGATGCGGAAGGCAGATTAGTATTAGCAGATATTTTGTATTATACTCAAACTAAATTTAAGCCAGAATTTATGATTAATTTGGCAACCCTTACCGGAGCTATGATTATTGCTCTTGGTGAAGAAAGAGCGGGTCTTTTTTCTAACAATCAAGAATTAGCTGATAAAATTAAGAAATCATCAGATAATTCTGGCGAATTAGTATGGCAAATGCCTTTAGGAGATGAATACTCTAAGCATCTAAAATCACCGATTGCTGATTTACAAAATATTTCTACAGCCATGAAAGGAGCAGGAAGCATTTTTGCCGCCATGTTTTTAAAAGAGTTTGTTGGTGATACCGCGTGGGCGCATTTAGATATTGCAGGAGTTGCTTCAAATACAGGCAATACGGAAATTGACAGGAAGGGGGTTGTTGCTTTCGGCATACGCCTCTTGAATAATTTGGTATCTGCCTATGAAAAAGTTTAATATTTTAGTTTTCTATGCAATCCAGAAACAGCATATAAATTCTAAACTATTAAATTTTGTAAGGTTTAAGGTTTTGTAATAGTTATATGGAAATTAATTTTTATGGTGTGCTGCAGGAAGATGTAGCGAAAGTAGCTTGTGTGCTTTTAGAGAAAGCCTATAAAGCCAATAGTAATTCTGTGCTTTTAGCAGCAAACACTGAAGAGGCAAGAAATTTTGATGCTAAGCTATGGAGCAGCATTTCTTGGTTGCCGCATTGTATGGCTGGAGAAGCTAGAGAACAGGAAACACCTTTGGTTATTTATGATTTGAATCTTTCACAGGATATTTCTGTGAAAAATCAAGCGAAGCTATGCTTTATACTTGGAGAAACTCCTTACAATAACTTAGAGAAGTTTGAAAAGGCTTATATTATTTTTGATTTAAGAGATTCTAATGCTTTGAAAGCTAATCGCGAGCGTTGGAAAACCTTAGTGCAAAAAGATTATATGATGCGGTTTTATAAGCAAAATCAACAAGGTAAATTTGAAGAAACAAAAATAGGTTAAATGTAATATAAATGAAAAAATATTTTTTAGGGATAATCTTAGGGTTATTAGTTATTTCACAAGCCCGTGCAGATTTATTTGAAAATACTTTAAGGATTGTCGGCACATCTGATAAAGATACTCAGCAGGCCAAAATGGAAGCTATTAATACTGGTCGGTTTGATGCTTTAGTTTTTGTAATTTCTAAAATTACCTCTATGGAATCTTCTGAAGAAATTAAAAGATTATTATTAGATGTTAAGCCGATTACTTTTGAGAAGAGATTTTCTCTTAATCATGAAAATATTACTAACAAAAAATATGAAGCTGATGCTTATTTTGTTTTTGATGAAAAGAAAATCAAAGAATTTCTAAGCTCTAATAAAATAGCGTTTCTTGATGTTCCGCTTGGCAGATACATGATTATTCCTGTATTTTATGATGAAAACGGAATTTTAGTGAACGATAATATTTGGAATAATTATTGGGAAATGCTTGGCAGCGATGTAGCCTCTAATTTTTTATCCACATTAGTTTATTATAATAATCCAAATGTGATTGATAATAAGGCAAACCTTTTAGAAATTAAAAAAAATCTTGGTTTAGATGAAGTTTTCTTATTAAATTTATATGCGGAAAAAGATAAAACCTACACATTAAGCGTTCAAAATATAGCCGACAATAAAACTAGAAAGGTTTCTGGTCTGCTATCAGTGCAGCAGGCAACTATGCTGGCGCCGTCGTTAATAGAAGAAGATAAAAAGCTGGATATATTTTCTAATTACTTGGCAGATTCTTCTACTGTTATCTTAAAAGTTCCATATAAGAATTATGAGGATTGGATTTTTATTGAAAATACCCTTAAAAACGCTAATGGAGTTGGCAGTTTTATGATAAATGATATTGCTGATGGTTATATGCGGGTTAGGGTTAATTTAAAAACCAATATGGAAAGATTTAAAAATACGATGGAATCCAGCTGTATTCTTTTTGATATTCCTAGTTTAACTTTATCAAAAATTATTGACTGTCAATGAAATCGCAGTTGTTCTTCAGCTTTAATAATCAAACTAATCTAAGCAAAAGTGATATTGTGGTTGGTGAATTCAATAAGCCTATAGTTGATTTTTTATTCGTGTTGGATAATTGGCTGTCTAATGTTTTATATGTTTATGGAGATGCCGGAGTTGGTAAAACCTTTATCAGCCATATCTTTATTAAAGAAAATCAAGGGGCAGCAGTTTCTTTTGCCGATATATCTTCCTTAGAAAATATTGAAAAAATTACCAATAAGCATAAACTTATTCTGTTGGAAGATATTGGCAGTAAAAGCCTAGATGATGAAGTAAATATTTTCAATTTATATAATACTGTCTTGGCAAATGGCAGCAAGCTAATTTTAACCGCAAGAGAAAGCATTCAAGATATAGCTATACAGCTGCCAGATTTGCGCTCTCGTTTAAATGCTGCGATGATTTTTAAGATTAATACGCCAGATGAAATATCTTTAAAAGCTATATTCTTTAAAATGCTTTCGGATAAACAGCTGAATGTAAGTATGGAAGTTATGGATTATTTTTTAAAAAGAATTCATCGGGACTGCTACACACTTGGTCGGCTTGTAGAAAAAATTGAAGACTGGACTATGAGAGAGAAAAAAACTTTGAATTTATCTACAGCAAAAAATATAGATATTGCAGATTTGGTTTAATTTATATATAAAAGATTCAGTTGACAATAAAGTTTAATCAATAAATAATATAAATGTTGGGACTACAAACCCAATATTAATTACTAACACAGCATATGTTGTCTTTTCATCATATGTATCTTCTCATATAATTATATGGGCGGGAGAGCAGAGAATAAAATACCTAGCAATAGGAAATAATCTCGGCTCTTTGTGTTAGTAGAGTTTTGTAGTCTCCCGCCCTGAGTATAATTATTAATTAGAGACTAGCAAATGACTGATTCTGTCAAAACTCCCGAATTAGCACATTATAATATTAAAACCCAATTTCGAAGTCTGTTATTTAATTCTTCTGAGCTTATTAAACATTATGATGATTTATTACTAAAAATTAAAGATTCACTTGAAGAAACTTCACCATTGCACGAACTAATAGAGGCTCATTATTCTAAAATACAAAATACTAATAGACAAATTAAGGGTATACACCATACATTTAAGCGATTTGATAAAATTTATAGTGTGGAAAAATATCTTAATAACAATAATGAAATTAAATAAGACAAGTATATATAAAAGATGAAGAACACTGCCATATCGTTATCTAAATATCCAAGTTAGGGTTATTCTAAAATAACTTTATTATCCCTAATTTTTATAGATTTTTCTTCATTCAAAAAATCAATTGCTTTGTTGCCGAAAATATCAAACCGCCAACCGTGAAGAAAGCGGGCAGAGGAATTTTCTTTGTTAATAATAAAATCTATTAACTCTTCACTGCTTGCAATAAGATGTTCGTTTACTTTTTGCTCAATAGCAGAATTAGAAAGAATGATTTTTAAAATATTATATATTTCTGTTTGATTTTGGTTAAGACTAGGAGTTTTTTCTATGGTTAAAGGCAGAGATCTTTTACTTGTGATAATACTAAAAATTTCATCAAGCTGTTTTTTATCTATTTCTTTCCTTAAAATTTCTCTTAAAATATTTTTATTGGCAGGCTGCTTTTTAGCAATTTCTTTTATAATATCTATATCTAAGACATTATTACGAGGAAGGTCTAGCTTTTTTGCCAGCATTTCTCTCCATATTAGCAGGTCGTAGATTAGGGGCAGGGTTTCCACTGAAAAATCACGGGATAATTTTGTAATATCTTTAGTAATGCGATTTTCAAAAGTTTTAGGATCGGTCAATGGGGCAAAAAGATTCTCTAGCCAATGCAGGTGCTGATGTTTTTCTAAAAGTTTTAGAATAATTTGATAAGCCTCAAATAAATACAAAACATCGTTAGCAGCATATTGAATTTGTTCTAGCAGCAAGGGACGCTGCAGCCAGTCGCTATTGGTTAAACTTTTGTCTATATCTATATTTAAAAGAGCCTTTATCATTTTTTCATAGGAAGTATCTTTGGCAAAATTAATTAGCATTACTGCTATTTGAGTATCAAAGATATTCTTGGGAAGATCTCCGCGTTTATTATAAAAAATTTCTAAATCTTGCCTTGCCGAATGAAATACTTTTATTATATTGGGGTTATAAATAACCTCTATAAGAGGTTCTAAATTTTTAATACTTAAACAGTCTATAACTATGGCAAACTGCGGCTTAAAGCATATCTGCACTAATGATAGCTTCGGGTAATAGGTGTTGTTTCTGATAAATTCTGTATCAACGGCAATATAAGGATAATTTTTTATCTCGTTTATATAAGCATCTAGCGTGGTTTGATTTTCTACGAATTTATATTCCATTTTGTAATTTAATTTTTCTAAATTTATGTTATTATTAATAGAGTAATAAAATTTTATATTTTTTACTATAAGAAATTTTCAATGTAGATGTGATTATGCTAGAAATATACCTTATTGTTTTATCTATTTTCTTTATTGGTTTAAGCATTAGATTCTTTCACAGTTTACATTCTCATAAAAAATATGTTAAAAGTCTGTATGGGATTATTCAAAACTTTATCTTAGTCTTTTGTATTATTTTTTTAATTAATCTGCTAAGCGTCGCCATAATTAACAATATTACGGAACGCAGCATTTCCCAAATAGATATACCTGGAGTAGCATCATACATAGAGAATCATGATATTAATCGTATTGCCGAAAAATAATCCTCTTGATTTTACAAATCCTAAGCCTGTGGTTTCAGCAATGATTCCGTATGCTGTTTATTCTAAATTTGCTGAGGATATTTGTATTTTTACGCCTCAAACAGAGCATAATGATAAAATTAAATCAAAGATTCTTCCTAAAGCTAATTATAATAAACATTGTCTTACAGAAATCCAGCAGCTGTTAAATGAAGGTATTGATGTTGATATTGTTGAAGTGCATCAAGATGTTCGTTTGGCTGGTTTGATTGCAAAAAAATTTCCGCAGATTAAAGTATCGGTAGTTAAACATAGCAATTATTTTATCAACCGTTTTAAAGAAAATTTCTCATTAATTCGTTTGTATTATTATCGCCAATATATAAGATACCTGCATAGCACTTACTGTGTTAGTAATTATGTGCGGGATGTTTTAGTAAGCGGTTATCCTAAAATTAAAAACAAAATCTGGACCATTTATAATACATACGGTCATATGCTTGATAGCATTAAAAATGCAACGGCAGTAAAGAAAAAAAAGCAGATTATTTTTGCCGGCAAACCAGTTTCCCATAAAGGAATTGTTGAGTTCATTTCCAGTCTCCCATTGGTGCTAAATCAGCATAAAGATTATGCTGCAGTTATTATTGGAGCTTTCTTCTCATCTAAAGAAAAATATGCAAATACGATGGTGCAGCTGCTAGAATCTAATGAAGTTAAAGAGTTAATTGCAGCTAAGAGAATTTTATTTTTAAAAAATCTCAAGCCATCTGAGGTTTTTGCAAATATGCAGGAATCTTCAATTGCAGTAATTCCTACTAAAACTAATGAACCTTTTGGTTTAGTTTGCTTAGAAGCGCATCTTAGTAAATGTGCAGTAATAAGCTCTGGCAGAGGAGGGCTGCGGGAAATAAGCGGGAATCATGCTATATATTTAAAAGATGTTAGCGCCAAAGACATAGCAGATTCTATTGATTATTTAATAAAAAATCCTAATATTTTAGAGAATTTAAGCGTAGAAGGATATGAGTATGCCTATAATAAGTTTGCACCGCAAAACCTTGTGGCAATACTAGATGCGAAAAGGGAAAAGATAATTAATGAGCATTAAAATTAGCTGCATAATTCCTTTATATAATGCTGAAAATTATATCAAAAGATGTTTGGATTCGGTTTTAAAGCAGAGTATATCTGATTTTGAGGTTATAATTATTGATGATGGCTCAAAGGATAATTCCTTATCCATTGTAGAACAATACACGGTAGCAGATAATCGTATAAAGTTAATACAGCAAAGCAATCAAGGCGTATCAATTGCTAGAAATAATGGCATTCGTGAAGCATTAGGAGAATATATTTTTTTCCTAGATGCTGATGATGATATTATGCAAGATGCTTTTAAAGATTCATATAAGAAAGCTGTAGCAGATTCTGCAGATATTTTAGTTTTTAACTACTCTAAAGTTTATAAAAATAAGTATTCGTTAAAAAAGAAAAAATTAAAAGATAGTAAAATATATTCATCTGTAAAAGAAAAAAAAATTGTTTTATCTAGTGGAGTTACTCCTTGGAGTAAAATTTATAGAAGAGAATTTTTACTGCAGCATAATATTTTATTTTTTCCTAAAATTTATTATGAAGATATTCCTTTTTTTTGGAAAAGCGTAATTTTAGCCAATAAAATGTCTTTCTTAAATAAATCTATTTATAATTATTATCAAAACAGCCATTCAATTATGAATAGTAATTTAACAAATAAAAAAATTGATGACATTATAAAATCTATGCTATTAGTTCGTGATTATTTATTTGAGTATAATATGTATCATTCTTATAAAGCTATGTATGAAATTAAGATTATAAAAACCTTCATAGAGTTTTTTAGCAATAGCACTAAAAATAAAAAAGTTTTTAGAATGATGAGTCAAAATCTAAATTTTATAGATATAAAAGTTTATAAAAAAGATCTTAGTTTTTTTAAATATTTAAAATACAAATATTTTTTAAGCGGAAGATATTTTATATATCGTTTATTTTTTGCGCAGGTTTAAATGAAAACTTTTTATGAAGATGATAATACCTGCTTATACTGCGGAGATAGTTTAAAAATACTAAAAAAGATTGAAGACAATAGTATTGATGTGATTTTTGCTGACCCTCCTTATAATATGCAGCTGCGGGGAGATTTATTCCGTCCTGATCAAAGTAAAGTCTTGGGTGTTGGCGACTCTTCATGGGATTATTTTGATTCATTTAAAGATTATGATGATTTTTCTTTAGCATGGCTAAAAGAAGTGAAGCGGGTTTTAAAAGAAGATGGCACATTGTGGGTGATTGGCAGTTATCATAATATTTTTCGTATAGGTAAAATTATTCAAGATTTGGATTTTTGGATTTTAAACGATATTATTTGGGCGAAGTCAAACCCTATGCCTAATTTTAAAGGCACAAGATTCACTAATGCCCACGAAACATTGTTGTGGTGTTCGCAGGGGAAAGATTCTAAGTATCATTTTCATTACCATTCCATGAAAATTCTTAATGATGATAAACAAATGACTAGTATTTGGGATATGCCGATTTGTTCTGGAAATGAGCGTATAAGAACTGATGGCAAAACTTTACACCCTACCCAAAAGCCTGTAGATTTATTAAATCGAGTGTTGCTTGCTTCAACCAAAATAGGGGATATTGTATTAGATCCTTTCTTAGGCAGCGGCACAACGGGTGTAGCTGCTAAAATGCTGGGTCGAAAGTTTATTGGTATTGATAAGGAAACAACTTATTTAGAAATTGCTTTAGAAAGAATCAAAAATACAACATTTAAGAATCTTGATAGAATTCAAATTAATAAAAAAATTAAAAAAAGAGTATCTTTAGGGCAGTTAATTGCTGCAGGATTTCTAAATGTTGATAGTATTCTATGTGATGCTGAAAACAAAAATTCAGCTCACTTAAAATTAGATGGTTCCCTAGAATTACAAAATGGTGAACAAGGCAGCATCCATCACTTGGCAAAACAAATAAGCGGTAAAATAATTAACGGCTGGGATTTTTGGTATATAAAAAATAAAGATAATTTAATCCCAATAGATACTATCCGTCAAGAATATTTTAATAAAACCTAGTCTCTGCTTTTTAAATGCCTTGTTGCAATGCTGCTTATGCTTTTCATAAAATTAAATACTGCTAAAATTTTTGTAGAGGTATAGTAATATAACAATTAATTATTTACAGAATTATTAAGCTCTAAAATTTTATTAACTTCAAGCCATGCATTATTAGTGCTGCTGTCTTTATGATAAACTACTCTTAGAATTACATTATCCCCATCGTTAAATTTAGTAATCCCCATATCCTTAAAGGCTAATTCTTTCACGCTGATGCTAGTAATATCTCCATTTGTATCTTTAAATTGATATTGATTATCATACACATCTGTTGTTATAACAATAGTTCCTTTAATAGCAAAGGTTTCATTGTTGATGGCTGTCTGCTGAATATATAATAAAGGAGTAATATTAAAACTAGAATCAGTGGGTGATTCGTATAATTTAAGAATCTCAAAGGCTTCAAATTTTGGATGCTCTACAATTTCTTTATTAACCGCAATTTTTATGGTTATTTGGGAATTAAGCGGCAGAGGAGTGGTTCTATTTACTAGAACAAATTGTGGAATAATTATTGGTGCCGAACCGCTTGCATCTTGAAAAAGGTATTCATTATCACCAAGTTTTTGAGTTAGCACCCCTTGAATTATATAAATATCTTCATTTTTGGCTGCCTCTTTTATAAACTCAATGGCAGTTATGGATAAATCTTCCGCGTATAAAAAAGAGGCATTTAGAAATATAAAAATGCTTAGTAAAATTTTTTTCATTGATTTGCTCTCCATAGTTTTTTATTAAAGTATAAAGAATTATCTTTAAAAAGTCATGTTATATTATTAAATATGTTGATTTGCTAGTGCTTTAAATAATTAAATAAAACTTAATGATTAGCTTTATTACTGAATAAGATTAAATAAGAAAGTATAAACATTAATCTATACCTTCTTATTTAATAGTTAGATTTTATTTGTTATGCTTAATAATTTCGAAGGCTTCAAATTCTGGTCTTTCAGCAAATTCTTTATCAACTTTTACAGTTAATACAACTTTATCATTAGCGTTAAATCTGTTGATATTAGCTTGTCTAAAAGCAGATTTTTCAATTTCAATAATAGTTGAAGCACTATCATCTTTAATTTCATATTTATTTTCAGATACTCTTTTTACAATAGTTCCGGCAATGGTAAATATTTGGTTATCTTTAGCTTTTAACATATCTGCAATGCTTGTAATATCAAGAGATATTGCTTTACCATCATTAGTTGCAGAAGCAATTTCAGTAATTTCAAACACTTCAAGTTTTGTATCTTTAATGAACTCTTTGTCAACTTTAACTTGCAAGGTCATTTTAGTATTAATAGGCATTCTAGTAAGACCCATTTCTTTCATGGCGGAGCGTTCAATTTCTATTTTCATCTCGCCAGTAGAATCTTTAAACATATATTTATCTTCACTTAATCTTTTAGTTAGCACACCTTGAACTGTGAAGATGGCATTATCTTTAGCATTATTTTTAATAAAATCAATTGTAGTTATATCAGAAGCACTTAAGAGTGTTGTCCAAAATAATGCAGAAATTATTAATAATATTTTTTTCATAATTTTTTCCTTATAATGATTAATTAAATTTAACCTACTATATTTAATAATACAAAAAACATAAAAGGTAAAGTTTTTTAGAATACCAACCTTTGTTTGTATTGGTTATATGCTATTTTCCCAGAATTTTTTTTCTCGCTGGGTTTTAGATTTTAACTGTCCGCAGGCAGCTAGAATATCTTCTCCTCTTGTTTTTCTAGTAGTTGAGGTAAATCCAATATTATGAAGATAATCAGAGAAATATTTAATTCTCTCACTGCTGCTGCTTTCATAGTTGCAGCCATCCCAAGAGTGAAAAGGGATTAAATTAAATTTTGATGGAACAGAGTTGCCGATTTTTGCCAGCTCATGCAAATGTTCTTCACTATCATTTACACCTTTAATCATTAAATACACAAAGGTAATTCTTTTGGCATTGGAATTATTGTAATAGTTTTGTGCTGATTTAATAATATCTTCAATAGGATATTGTTTATTAATTGGCATAAGGCTTGTTCGCAGAATATTATTAGGAGCGTGAATAGATATAGATAAATTAACCGCGATATCTTTAGAAAGCTGTTCTATTTTAGGAATAATGCCGCAGGTGGAAACGGTAATTTTGCGTCTGGAAATAGCTAAACCTTCCCCAGAGTTTAATATTTTGATAGATTTTACTACTTCTTTATAATTTTGCAAGGGCTCGCCCATTCCCATGTAAACTACATTAGAAACTGCTCTTGTGTGAGTATTTTCGGATATATCATCTTCGTCTTCATCATCAGTTTCTAAATGCTGAATATTGCCAAAATCATTAAGAAGATGTTTAACCATCATAACCTGCGCTACAATTTCAGCAGCAGTTAGATTGCGAACCATTTTCTGTGTGCCGGTATGGCAAAAAGTGCAGCCCATATTACAGCCAACTTGTGAGGAAATACAAAGTGTTCCCCTTTTAATATTAGGAATATAAACGGTTTCTATTTCTTTGTCATCCTCTAGCTGCAGTAAATATTTAATCGTGCCGTCTTGTGATTTTTGTTCTGCAACAATGCGAGGCATAGCTATAGTATAAGATTCTTTTAGTTTATCCCTTAGTGCTACAGGAAGTAATTTCATATCAGCAAAATTTTTAACGCCGCGAACATAAATAAAGTGCCATAATTGCTTAGCTCTGAAAGGCTTTTCTCCCAATGTTGCTACTAACTCGAGCAACTCTTCAAAAGACTTTCCTAAAAGATTTATTTTCATATGCTACCAAGTTCTAACATAAGGATTAGCCCCAGAAGTTTCTCTAGTATTTTCTTTATCTTCTATGGAAGAAGTATCCTCATTATTCATATGAGGGTAAATATTATTAGTTGTTTGCGGGGCATCACTTGGTGTTGATTGGGTAGGAGCAGCAGATTCTTCTGTATTTTGTTCCCTAACCGTAGTTGATGCTGCATTACTATTATTCCCATATGGATAAATATTATTAAATTCATTATCATCGCTGTCTGTATTAACAGTGCTAGAAATGTCTAATGGTGCAGAATTTCCTAGCGGGCTAATTATAATTTTATTATTGCTGGCTATACTAGGTAAAGGCTCTTTTGCATTTTTAATAATTATAAAAGATCCAATACTGCTTTTATAACTAAGAATAATAGCTTGATTGCCGCCGCTATAGGTAAGAGAGTTTTTATAAATTGCTTCAAAGTCTGAAATTATATTCGCTCCATTAGAAAGAGTAATTCTAAACATATCATTTTCTTTTGGATTAAATTTATTAAAGATATCAGCTGGAATGAAGGTAAAAATATCTCCGTTTTCTTTGTCTTCTACTACAAATGTGCTAGAAACAGTATTGTTGCTGAAACTTAGCGGGGTATAATTAAATTTAGCTAATTTTTCTAAAGGCATAGGTTCTCCCATAGTGTTAAAACTATTAGGGTTGTCTATAAGTTTTGCGCCAACTAAATACTCCACATCTCTGCCGCTGAAAGTTTTGGAATCAAAATTAACTCTTTGAATTTCTCTAACTTCTGCTAAACCAACAGTGTCTTCAATAAAGGTTAAAATTCCAGAATTTTGGGTTATAAAAAATTGATTGTTTTTAGATTTTGCTACAATAATACTGATTTCAATTTGGTCTTTAAAAGATCCAGAAACAAACACCGTATTTTCACCCCAAAAACGCGAGGCTTTTAACAGCTTATAGGCTTGTGATATGGGAAGTTTAGATTCAGTATTTTTAGAAATATCAACGATATCTAAGTTTTTATTAATGCCATAAAGAACACCTTTTACTGCAGTTATAAAAATAGGATCTTCCTCAAAGTTATTTACAATAATTAAAGGAGGCAGAGCAGATTTTGCCACTATTGCTGGAGATTCTGTTTTAGGAGTATTTAAATTAACAGCTGCTTTATCGGCAGGGCTTTCAGCTTTTTTTTGCGGAATAGCAGCAGGGGTGTTTTTAGGTGCGTTTTTTTTAGCTATAGGTTTTTTAGCTTCTTCTTTTTTAACAGGAGCTTTCTTAGGAGAAGTTTTTTTAACTGTAGATTTTTTTGCAGACCCTTTTTTATGATTTTCTTTTACCGCAGCAGTTTTTTTCGGTTCATCTTTTTTTATAGCGGGGGTAATATTTTCTTTTTCTTCAGTATGAGAGGGCGTATCAAAAACAGTAATTGCCATAGCTGCACTGGCATTACTAAGAACAAATATAATTGCAATAAATTTAATAAAATTTTTCATGTTTTCAACCTAAAATCTTGTATATATTATTTATTCTATATTATTTATAAATAAATTCAATATATAGTGTTGTATTTGTAAAATATTATTATATAATAATTTATTTATTTTATATGGAAAGTTTATATGGAAAATTTTGATAATTTTAATATCCCGCAATGGTTAAAAGATTCACTTAAAAATATGGGATATACAACACCTACGCCGATTCAGGAACAAGCAATTCCTTCAATTTTAGAAGGTAAAGATGTGCTGGGCACAGCACAAACTGGCACAGGTAAAACCGGTGCTTTTTTAATTCCCCTGCTAAATTATTTAGATGGCAATCATGCTGCAACCGGTTTAATTTTAACACCAACCCGAGAACTGGCAATCCAAGTTAATACTGTTGCTATGCAAATGCTAAAAACTAATCCAAAAATTAGAACAGCGCTTTTAATTGGCGGCGATCCTATTGCTAAGCAGTTTTTTCAGTTAAAAAACAAACCAAGATTAATAGTAGGAACTCCTGGTAGAATTAATGACCATTTATCCCGCAATAGTTTGAATTTATCTAAGACTTCTTTTGTGGTGCTAGATGAAACTGATCGTATGCTGGATATGGGGTTTGGCATTCAGATTGATGAAATTTTTAAATATGTGGCAGAAAAAAAACAGACGCTTTTATTTTCTGCAACCATGCCAAAGGAAATTCTTAAATTAGTTGACAATTATCTTGTGTCGCCTTTAAAAATATCTGCTGGGGTAGTTAATACGGTTGCTCCTAAGGTATCGCAAAAAATTATTAAAACTAAAGATAAATATGCAGAACTTTTAAAACTATTGCCATCTCTTACGGGAACTACTTTAATTTTTGTAAGAACGCAAAGAGGAGCAGACAGCATGAGGTCTAATTTAAGACAGCTGGAATTTAAAGCTGATGCTATTCATGGCGGGCTGACTCAGGGTAAGCGGACTAGCGTTTTAAGAAACTTTAGAGCCAAAAAATTCAACATTTTAGTAGCAACCGATGTAGCAAGCCGCGGTTTAGATATTGACCATATTGAAAATGTTATTAATTATGATATTCCTGATAATCCTGAAGATTATATCCACAGAATTGGCAGAACTGCTCGTGGTGATAAAGAAGGAGCTTCTTATAGCTTTGTAAGTCCAGCCGAAGACATTAAATGGCGGGCAGTGCAGAAGTTTTTAGATCCTGAAGCCTACAAAAAAGAACAAGCTGCAGATGGTGCTAAATGGCAGCCTTATAAAAATAAGAACAGAAATAGGTCGCAGCGGACTCATGGCAAGCATGAGGGTGATACTTGGCATCATAGCAAGCCTAAAGGCAAATCTAATTATAACAATAATGGCGAACAAAAACCTTTTGCTAAAAAGAATCATAGCCATCAAAACGATAATAGAAAACAGTCCCGTGGAAATAGGGAACAGTCGGCGCGTAGGGAAGAAAATATGGCAAACGGAGCTTTAGATAAAATTAAAAATCTTTTTGCCCTTAATAAAAGGAAAGACAACAAATAGGATATTAGAATGGCAAAAAAAGAGGGAGATAATCACAGCGGCTTTAAAACCAATTTAGGGGCGGTGCTTTCAGCAATTGGCAGTGCAGCAGGACTTGGAAATATTTGGCGGTTTCCTTTTAAAATGGGAACGGAGGGTGGTTCTTTATTTTTATTAGGCTATATTATTATCACTCTTTTAATCTGTTTGCCGCTTTTAATTTCTGAGTTTGTGATAGGCAGAGCAGGGGGAGGCTCTAATTTACAGATATTTGATAGATTAAAATCTAAAAGCCTATGGTGGCTGGTTGGTTTATTAGCAGTTTTTACTTCCACATTGATTGTTTGCTTTTACAATTTAATTGGCGGTTGGATAATATATTATTTTGTGGAAAGCATTACTTTAAATTTAACGCAAAATAATGATTATGCTGCTTATTTCGGAAATTTTATGTCTGATCCTTTTGTTCCTTTAATATATTTATTTATTTTTACGGTTGCAGCTGCCTTGGTTATTACTAGAGGAGTGCAGAAAGGGATTGAAAAGATTAATGTAATATTAATGCCGATTTTTGCCTTTGTTCTAATAGGATTAATGATTTATTCTTTTACTCTGCCTAATTCTATGCAGGCAATGAGATTTTTATTTGTGCCGGATTTCTCTTTATTTAATAGAACAACACTTATTTCAATTATAGCGCAGGCATTTTTCTCACTAAGTTTAGGAATGGGAATAATGATGTTGTATGGCGGCTATATGTCTAAAACAGATAATCTTGTGCGAAATGCACTGAAAACTACGGTGTTTTCGGCTATTATCTTTGCATTAGTATCCTCAATTTTAATTTTTAATATTGTCTTTGCATACAATTTAGATATGTCAGCAGGTCCCAAACTATTGTTTATTGTGCTGCCGCAGGCTTTTGCAAGCATGCCTTTCGGTGATATTATTGCTCCAGTATTTTTTATATTAATATTTGTGGCAGCCTTTACTTCAGCAGTTAGTTTATTTGAGGTTCCTACGGTATTTTTAAATAAACATTGTAATTTAAGCCGTGGCAAGGCTGTAGTTATACTAAGCGTTCTTGTTATGATAATAGGAAGCCTAGCCTCACTTTCTATTTCGGGAAATATTGGTGTTTATGGAAGAACTCTAGAATCTTTTGCTGTTTTGTTAATTATTATGATAGTGGGTTGTATATTATTATACAAACCGGCTTTTAAATATTTCAAAAACAATCATGAATTATCTGTAAAAAAAGCTAAGCAAATGACCTATTTGTCCTTATTTGGTTTTTGCTTAGTAATTTATGGCTTTTTTGATTTTAATATCGGTAAAGGTGTGTTTGATATATTAGATACTACCACCGAACAGATTACTATTCCATTAGGAGGAATTTTAGTAGCCATTTTTATTTCAATGATTGTGAGTAAAAAAATTGTTAAAGATGAGCTTTTCGTAGTGGGTGAAAGCCGCTGGTTTAATATCTTTATATTTTTTAATAAGTATTTGATTCCTATTAGTATATTAACTGTTATGGCTTATACATTTTTTTAATAGTAGTTTACTTAATACAGATAAAAGCAATAGGCAACTTTAAGGTTGCCTATTTTTTTACATTAATTACTTTTTGTGTTTATCAGATCAAAAATCTAGTGATTAATGATTAAGATATTATGCAACTATTATAATATTGAGATTATTTACTAGATAAGAGTCAAGTAAGTTGAAGTTTATGTTCTACTGCTTAGTGCTTGTTGGCATAGCCTAAAGCAAAAATATTTATTGTGTTTATAATATATAGAGGCTATCATTTATATATAACTAATAATAACTGGAGGGTAAATTATGACTAATAATGTAAGAGTTGGGGATGTTGCTGTTTTTGAAGCTGAAGATGACTGGATTAGCAAAAGCATAGCGCTAGTTACGAATTCAGATGTAAGCCATGCAGCGTTGGTTTATAAAGAAATGACTTTTGCAGAAATGGGTCTTTCAGGAATCCAATCAAATCCATTTGTGGTTGATGAAAAAGCTGGGCGTAAGGTATATTTTCTCAGAATGACCCCTGAAAAAAATGTTGCACCTATAGTTGCAGCTGCTCAAAAATATCTTGATGCTAAGGTTGAGTATGATAAACCGTCGTTATATCTTTTAGCTGGATATCTAATTTATCGTATGGTAAGAAAACCAACTGCAAAGTGGAAGAATGCCGCAGATCTTATTATAGCTGCAGCAATTCTTGCCGTAGATAAAATGATTAATCAAGTTAAAAATAATGGGAAAAAAGTAATGGTATGCTCGCAGTTTGTGTATCAGTGCTATTTTGACTGCGGTAAAGAATACCGAATTAATGTTAGACAGTTAGATACCGCATTAAATAATAATCAGTTTTATCTTGCAGATTTAATGAAAGAAACTAGTTATTCTAAATTTGATGAAGTTTCTTTTAATACTGCAAAATCTGAAGATGAGCTTGCTAAAGATCTTTATGATGCTCTAACGGAAAATGTGGATGAATCAGCGCTTTTATCAAAAAAAGACTTATTTTCAACTGCTTCAAAGGCAAAAGTGTTTATAGAAAAATTAGAAGATTTACTAAAAATTATGTCGCTTGATATGCCGATAGATGCACTTTTCGTAACTCCAGTAGATTTACTTAAAAATTCAAGTAATTTAGAGCTAAAAGAAACTTTAAGAATAACTAGAAAATAAAATTTTGAAATGATGGCGGGTAGAGAGGGATTCGAACCCCCGAAGGTGTTACCCTCGCCGGTTTTCAAGACCGGTGCTTTCAACCGCTCAGCCATCTACCCACTAAAGAGTATAGTTAGTCGCTGCAGATATTGCAAGAAAAATTTTCTCATAGTTGTGAAATAACTATCGTTTACGGCAAAGGTTGTAATATTTTTGTCATGGATGTAAATTTCAGCTGCGCCGTTAATTTTAAGAAAATTTTTATCTATTATCAAACTTCCAACACAGCCGCTTTGTGAGTTTTTTTCAGTAATTAAGATAATATCCACATTGCCGCAGTCGTCGTTAAAATATTTATTAGATTTTGATAAGGAGATGCTTGTGCTTTTAATGCTAAAAACGCAATGATAATCTTCACAAATAATATCATTTAATTGGGTTATTTTGTTTTTAATATTTACTGCAGGGTTCTTAAACCATATATTTTTAACAAAACTATCAGTTGTTTCACTAAAAAAGTAATTATCATTATCCCGCACTGCTAAAGAACTTCCAGAGGAATCGATTATTAAATCTGGCTTCGGTTTAATAAAGTAAAATCCAATTACTGCTAAATAAAGACCTAAAAACGCAAAGGAATATTTATTTTTTAAAAGCAGCATAGCCATATATAATAATAAAGTTATTACCAAAAAGGCGCCAGAGAAGAAATCTACATAAAATAAGGCATAGGTTGTGCTTGAGAAAAATTTGGCAATTTTTAAAACTATATCCATGCCAAAGGTGCTTAGCAGCAAAAAGTATTTTCCAATGGCTAAGGGAGTGAAAAAATAAATAATTAGTGAAGGCATTATTAAAAATGAAAATATGGGAGAAGATAACATATTTGCTGCTGCTCCATTAAGGGGGATAGTGCCGAAGTAAAAAGCGATTAAAGGAAATAAAGAGAGTTCTATAAACAGTGTTAGGCAGATAGAAAAAATGAATAAAAATAGCCATCTTAAAAAAATATTTTTTTTAGACTGATTGTCTAAACTGCGAATCCACCTGATATTACAAAAATATATTAAGGCGAAGGTAGCAATATAAGACAGCAGAAAACTTGCTGAAAACATATTAAAAGGATTTGCTGTTAGTATCAAGATTCCTGCTAGAAATAAACTGTTAAAAGAAATTACCCGCAATCCAAAAATAATCATTATTAAAAAGGCGATTCCCATAATGGTTGCCCTAATAGCTGGAGAGTTATCGCCGATAATAAATATGTAAAATAATAAAAACCAAATAGTGATGAATGCAGCAATTTTTTTAGTATCGTGGTTTAAAGCTATACTCGGAAAAAGACTTAAGGCATATCTAATAGTAAAAAATAGGAAAGCACTAATAACGCTGATATGATAACCGGATATGGAAATTAAATGTGCAAGAGAAGAAAATCTTAAAGCATCCATATCTTCTTTTGGTAAAAATGTATATTCACCAATAGATATAGCAATTATAAAGGCAGCCATCTCTTTATTTAAATATTTTTTCATATCACTTTTTATTTTATCTTTAAAATTTTCCCTAAAATTTCTAATGGCATGCAATAAAGATTGGCTGCCGGTGGATTCTTCATCTTTAATTACTGTTATATTTCCAACAATATAGCCATTCCCGCTAATATTTTTAAAGCGATTGTTTTCTTTAAAATTATAACCAAAGGGAATAACAGATTCGCTGGGCGGATAAATCATTGCAGTAGCTTTAATTATATCACCGTCATTAATATCAGAAATCTTATTATAAGTAAGCCGCAGTTGAATGTTATGCGGGTTTTGATTCTTATAAGGAATAGAGGTAAAAATAACATCTTTTATATAGATATACTTTTTGTTATCGTAGTTAGATTTTTCAATTTGCGCAACAATTCCATAAATTGTTTCGAATCTATATTCTTTATCAAGAAGAGTGGTGGTTTTACTTAGGGTAGATAGGGCAGCTATCCAAATTCCAAGAAAAAACACAAACAGAAAATATGATTTTAAATTAATGAAATTTGGACGATATTTCCAAAAAAACAGAGGTAGGAGAGCAGAAATTATGAATAAATAAATATCATAATCTTTAGCGATAAAAATAAAATAGAAAATTATTCCTAAAATATAAGTTATCGCCGAGATTATAAACATAATTTATGGATTCTTTTTTTGCAGTAAGTAATCTTGTTCTTTTTTAAAATTATTAATAAATTTTTTTATATCCTGATGATCTTTCCAATACTTATTCTCAAAATTTAATAGTTTAGATTTAGCAAGCGTTTCTTTTTTTACAAGGAGAACAGAAGAATCTAAAGATTCCCTGATAACAAAAGTCCAATGCTCTTCAATAATAGAGTTTGAAAGGTTGGTAATAATAATTTTGAGAAAAATATTTCCGTGAGTTTCTTCAATTTTAACATGATTTTTAATATGGTCGATGTATGAAAACTTATGCCACCACTCTTTGTAAACATCTGTATCCGAGAGAATCTTCCAAGCAATTTGAGAGTTTTTTATTTCTATATTTCTATGGCTATAGCTTTCTTTATACAAGTAAACTGCTATTAAATTAAATAATATAAAGAAAATTATACAAATAAAAATTAAAATTTGTGATACGGTAATAACCATAAAAAATTCTCCAAAATTATGTTCTATATAGTGGTTAATCTAGCATGTTTATTGTAGGTTTTCAATAATTTTAAAAATAAGTTGACAAAGGATAAATGATATTGTAGATTAAATGAGGTTGAGTGGTTGAAAGATTGCTTAACTTTTAGTTAGTGAGAAAGAAGCAAGGGGCGGGCGAGAGCGTTTGTTGATTGCGGAAGAGAAGAAGAAAGAAAGAGAAGAGAGAGTAAAAATTTTACTGAGAGAAAGCACTTGGAATGTTCTGACAG
>WRAU01000002.1 GCA_009780035.1 Alphaproteobacteria bacterium | reverse complement strand
TTGTTGTTTAAAGTTAAGGATATTATCTATAGCGTTTTTAATCTTAAAGAAGAACTTATCAGCCTTCCTTATGATTTTTCTTTGGCGGGCTAAGGCAGATATATAAATAAAATGGATACTTGATGGATGCCGTTTGGCATAGGCATGACGGTAGGCTGTTTTAAAAATGGTCTATTATGTATATAATTACCTTAGAATTAATTGACATAATTATATTTATATGTTAAAATAATATGTTTATTTAATTAAGGATTCTATTTATGGTTTGGATTGGCTTAATTATTGTTTTAATTACACTTTATGCAATAATAAAAAATTATGAAACTCGTTTAACTTTATTCACATCCGGACTGCTTATGTCGGCTATCGCTCTTGTTCCTATGGGCGGGATTGATGCGTTTATTAAAGAATTAACCAATGCAGGACTGGTAACTACAATTATCACGGTGCTAGGTTTTAGCTATGTTATGGATAATACCGGCTGTTCTAAGCATTTAGTGGTTATGGTATCTAGTGTGCTTAAAAAAGTTAAAATAATTTTAATTCCAGGTGCAGTGCTTTTAACTTTTATTTTAAACATTGCTTTGCCTAGTGCTGCAGGTGCAGCAGCGGCTATCGGTACAATTTTAATTCCTATGTTAATTAGAAACGGCGTGGCTCCAGCCTTAGCTGGAAGCGCAGTGCTGCTAGGCACTTGGGGCAGCGTGTTGTCGCCGGGTTTAATGTTTAACCCGCAAGTAGCGCAAATAGCTGGTGTAGATGTTATGACAGTAATTGCCACATTCGCAAGACAAGTATTTATCGCAGCTTTTGTTGCAGCGGTTATTTTAGCAATTATCGCTTATATTAAAAAAGAAGCGCCAAGCAAAAATAGTAAAATTGTTGAAGAAGAAAAAGAAGATTTTAAAGTTAATCCTCTGAAAGCTCTTGTGCCGATTGTGCCGATTTTTCTTTTAATTATTGGCTCTAAACAGATTGGGTTGATTCCAGAAATTAGTGTGCCGCAGGCAATGATTATTGGTGTTATGCTTGGATTTATTATAGTTAGAAAAGATATTGTAGCTAATACCAAGCAGTTTTTTAAAGGTATGGGTGATGGCATGACCGATATTGTTGGGCTTATTGCCGCTGCCGCAATTTTTACCTTTGGTATGGGTGCAGTAGGGCTTACCGATGCTTTAATTGATATTATGAAATCTTCCGAGCATATTGCAAGAATTGCAGCAGCGGCTGGACCATTTATTTTTGGAGCAGTATCAGGATCGGGCAATGCGGCAGCGCTTGCTTTTAATGCAGCAATAACTCCTAATGCCGCCCAATTTGGCTTGGGAACTATTGAATTGGGATCTATGGCGCAAATTGCTGCAGGACTTGGCAGAACTATGTCGCCGGTGGCTGGTTGTGCAATTATTTGCGCAAAAATTGCTGGAGTTAATCCTATTGAATTGGCGAAAAGAAATGCTATCCCAACCATTGTAGCTACCATTATTGTAATGCTAACCCTGCTTTAATTAGAGAGGTATTTTTATGAGCGATTTAGAACAAAAAATTAATGCTTTGGCTGAAAAAACTAATGAAAAAGCTGTAAGCAATAGACGCGATTTTCACAAGCATCCAGAAGTTGCCTGGACAGAATTCCGCACTACATCTAAAATAATAGAACAACTGCAGCATTTAGGCTATGAAGTGTTTTTCGGCAATGATGTAATTGCTGAAAATGCTATGATGGGAGTTCCTAATGCTGATGTTTTGGCTAAGCATCAAAAAAGAGCCATAGAACAGGGCGCAAATCCAGAATTGGTTAAAAAAATGGATGGCGGTAAAACTGGAGTAATGGGGGTATTAAAATTTAATAAACCCGGCAAAACCGTTGCTTTGCGGTTTGATATTGACGCTTTAAATATTAATGAAGCTGATGATGGCAATCATTTCCCGACATCAAATCATTTTGTTTCCATTAATAAAGGGGTTATGCACGCATGCGGACATGACGGTCATACAGCTACTGGGCTAGCGATTGCAGAAATTTTAGCTAACCTTAAAGATGAACTTTCGGGAGTTGTAAAATTAATTTTCCAACCGGGTGAAGAAGGTGTTAAAGGTGCTAAGGCTATGGTTGCCAAAGGCATAGTTGATGATGTTGATTACCTGCTAGGATTCCATTTTGGCTTTAAAGCTAATAAAACAGGCATGTTTGCTTGTAATATTACCGATTTTTTAGCTACTTCTAAAATTGATGCCACATTTACAGGTAAGCCGGCGCATGCTGGAGCTTTCCCTGAAGAAGGAAGGAATGCAGTGCTTGCGGCAGCAAGTGCAACTTTAAATTTGCATGCAATTTCTCGTCATGGATCTGGAGCTTCAAGAATAAATGTAGGAGTTTTTAACGGCGGAACCGCTAGAAACATTATTGCCGACAATGCTACAATTCAAATTGAAACTCGCGGTGCAACCACAAGTATTAATAACTTCATGGTAGAAAACACTATGAGAATACTTAAAACAACAGCAGATATGTATGAAACTCCGGTTAGCATAAAAGAGGTTGGCGGTGCAAGTGCAGGTGAGAATTCTCCGGAACTAACCTCATTTTTAGGAGGTATTGCTAAAGAGACTAATTTATTTAACAATATTTTAGATCATGTTAATTTTGGCGCTAGTGAAGATTTTTCTTGCTTTATGGAACGCGTTCAAGAAAAAGGCGGTGCTGCCGCTTATATGATGGTAGGCACAAACCTTGCTGCTCAGCACCACGACTATCGCTTTGATATAGATGAAACTGCTTTGCTTAATGCTGCCAAAATAATTACCATGGCTACAGCAAAACTATTAAGCAAGTAATTACTATACCATAACTTTAGGTAATTATATATAAGACCAACTTCGTCATGCCTATGCCGACCCATGTTAATATGCAAATGGATACCGGCGTAGCCGGTATGACGGTGGTTGGTTTTTTGTATATAATTACCAATTTTAATTTTATTTTTCATCTGCTGCATTATCCATAGTCCGTCGTAATATTTTAATATTTTCATTAATCCGGTTTTTACTTAACGGATACCAAAATGTCAAAATTAAAACAGCTGCAATAGAACAAAAAGCAGGAATGCCATTGGCTAAATAGTAAATTCCTTTAACTACACTTTCACTTTGTTCCGCACCGCCAGTAGTAGATGGCACAAAACCAATAAAGGCAAAGACTACTGCCCCAAAACTGCCAGCAATTGCTTGAGCTGCTTTACGGGCAAAAGAATTTACGGCATAAATTGAGCCAACTTCGCGGATGCCTGTAATTACCTGCTGATTATCAATAACATCGTTAATAAATGCCCAAACCATAATGTAAAACACAGTAAATCCAATATTGCCAATAATATTTAATGTAATATATAAATATATATTATTAGTGCGCAGAATAAGCAAAGCACTAAACATAATAAAAGCTATGATGAGTGCCGCCATAGTTGATTCGCGCCGTCCAAAATTATTAGTTAAGTATGAAACAAAGGGAGCTACTGTAAAAACCAAAAGCGACTGCAAAGTTAAGATTATCGCTAAGGATTCAATATTGCCAAAGTAATAGGTAAATAGATAGGTCATGTTAATGCCATTTAAGTTTTGGTTTAGCACTAAAACTAAATCAAGCACTACTAAGGCAATTAAGGCGCGGTTTTTTAACATGTCTTGAAAAAGTTTTTTCAAGGGCAAAGGTTCTGCTCTTTCAACTTTAATTCTTTCTTTAGTCATCTTTGTAGCTAAAGAATAAACTATAAGTGCTAAAACGCCCATGCAAAGAACTACAAAAAAGAATTTCTCACCATTAAGTTTTTTAACGCCATCTATATTCATAAAAATAACTAATGGAATTGCTAAGTTTACAATCATAGATCCGCAAGTAGCTCCTAGTGTTCTCCAAGTTGAAAGCGAGGTTTTCTCAAAAGAGTTATCACTTATTGCTGCAGATAGGCTGCCATAGGGAATGTTTACGAATGAATACAAAATACCCCATCCTAAATAAATTATGGAAACATAGGCAATCCTCCACGCCATTTCTAATTGATTAACCCAAGGCACGCAAAGTAAAACTGCCATAATTACCAGCGGATACTTATATGTATCTATCCAAGGCTTAAAGCGGTTGCCGTTGCGGAGCTTGCTAACATCAAGCCATCTGCCGACTGCTAAATCGGCAAAAGCATCAATAAGCCTTGCTGTAAGGAATAAAATGGCAATAATATAGGGTTCAATCCCCATAATATTGGTAAGGTATATCATTAAAAAATTTGCAACAAGGGTAAAGGAAAAATTATTTCCCATATCTCCGAAAGCATAGCCAATTTTATCATACCACCCAAAAGGTGATGAGCGGTCTGCGGTTATTTTCTGTTTGTAGTTCATTTTTTACTCCAATGTTAGTTGTTGTCATCACCTAAATCGCAATTAAGTCTTTAATGGCTAATTCTGCAAAAACGACAAATGAGTTATCTTTAGGTTTAGATAATTTAATAATTGCTTGTTTTTTTTCGCCATCGTAAAACCAGCCTTCCTTTGATGCGCTAAATTTATTAAAATTTAAAAACCGCGGTAAAGTTTTATCCTGCAGTTTTATATTTAAAGGAGATGCTTTAGAGCAGATAAGATTAATGGTTAAAGCATCAACAGACGACTGATAATTGCCAATGGAGTTAAAGCTGATTTCAATGCCATTTTTTTGCAGCAGGGTAGATATTTTTGTTAATAAGCATTCTCCTTGTTTATAATTTTCTGTTTTGCCGTCATCTTCATATAAAGCAAATTCTGCAGAAGCTGAGGGTTCAATGGTTATATTCAAGTAAGAAATATTATCATTATGCAAATTCATTACACCAATGGCTTCAATTAAAATGCCTCCTGTCCGTAAAAACATAGGAATACTGTCTAAATCAACAGGAATTTGAATAATTTGTCCGCCTTGATAGTATTTATATGTTTTTAAATCATACCAATTGCTGCCATTGGGGAGGTAAATATCTTTTAGGGTTTGTCCTTTATCCAGCACATTAGCCACCAGCAAACTTCTGCCAAGCATGAAGTTAAAACTTTCCTCGTGAACCTGCGTATCTTCTTGAAATTCATAAACTAGAGGGCGCATAATCGGTGAGCCTAATGTTGCTGCCTCGTGTAAAAGAGAGTAAAAATAAGGAGCTAAAGCATACCGTAGCTGAATGGCACGGGCAATATATTTTGTATAAGCAGGATACATCCAAGGTTCAGTTACCGTATTATCGGTATTGCAAGAGTGGATAGAAAAACGCGGCTGAAATATTCCATTCTGCACCCAGCGCACAAAAAGTTCTGGTTCAGGAACACCTCCATCAAAGCCGCCAATATCACAGCCCTGATTGGCAACGCCTGATAATCCCATTCCTAAAACTGTGGCAACATTATATTTAAGATTATCCCAAGTGGTAGAATTATCACCGGCCCAAGTTTGAGCGTATCTTTGAATGCCGGCAAAACCTGCCCGGCTGACTAGGTATGGTCTAACATTAGGCAGATGTTTATGAATGGCATCTTTAGCGGTTTTACTCATCATTGTTGACATAATTGGACGCATGGCAGCAATATTTGTCTGCAGCCCATCAGCTTCACACATGGCGTCATCATCGTTAATTTCATATTCATTATTATCATTCCAAATACTATAAATTCCTAAGCTAAGAAGTTGTTCATTCATATATGCCGACCAAGTTTCGCGCCCAGAAGAGCTTGTAAAATCAACAAAATAAGCAAGTCCGCCCCAATATCTATCGGTTTTAAAACCTAAGCCATCGGCTTCTTTTATATAAGCATTAGACTTAGTAAAATTTTCAAGCAATGGATGGGTGGTAAGCATACCGGGTTTAACATTAGGAGCAAGCAGAACACCGCGTTTAGTTAATTCATCAACAAATTTTGAGGGGTTGGGAAATCTGGCACTATTCCAGTTAAAAACATAGCGTTTGCCATTTTTGGCTGTATATCCCGAGCTAAGAAAAAATCCGTCAATGGGAATATTTTCTTCCTTACAGGTATCTATAAAATTAAGAATGGCTTCATCTGAGTTTTTATCTAACTCGGTATAATACATGGTTGATCCCATATATCCTAAAGACGCGAGCGGCATCATGGCAGATTTTCCGGTTAAATCGGTATAATGCTGCACGACATTAGCAATGCTTTCGCCTCCAATAAAAAATAGATCAATATCTCCGCCGTCTGCTGCAAAATAGCTGTAATGATGCCAGTAATTACTATGTTCGCAGCCCATATCAAAGCAGGAATCGTAAGAATTATTATAAAAAAGTCCATGCGCTAAGTTAGTGCGGCTATTAAAGTTGATGTAGAAAGGTATCATTTTATAAAGAGGATCGCTTTGTTTTCCGTCGTAGCCAAGGGCATCAACATTGTGCATACGCATACGCCGCTTAGCTTTATTAAGCAAGCCAGATTTTTCGCCAAATCCGTAATACTTGCTGCTTTCTTCCCTTATGCTATAATGAAAAGACTGTCCTAAGTTGTTCTGCAGAAAAGAACGGTTCGGTAAATCTTGATGCAGGATATTCCCCATTTTATCTAAAATGGTAAAGTAAAATGGTTCAGCGTTGACAAGCAAATCGTAGATGTCGGATTTTACCAAAAAGCCGTCAGCAGTTTTTTCTAAATTAAAGTCTAAAGGCTGCACGCGGGTGCGGTAGTTTTCCATTAGCTTGTCAAGATTATCACTCCAGCCCGTTTTGGCAAGTGCATAAGAGGATTCCACTCCAAATTCATTTTTAAAAGTTCCGCGAAGACGAATAATATTTTTATCAAGAAAATAAACTTGAAACTGGATGCCTTCGGTTTTTATATATAAGCAGTCTCCGATTTTTTCAACGGATTTTAAACTATTGCTGGTTTTCATTGTATATTATCCTTTGGTGCTATAGAATTTTTGCATGGCATAAAAAGCAAGTTTTTTATGTTTTTTATCTGTTGAAACAAGTCCTTTTATATTGTAATAATTCTGTTTGGTATGCAGGCGGCGAGGGCAGCGAAAGTCGAATAAAATCCAAGGCGACATGCCCTTGATGTAATCAATTTTAGATAGTGTTGCAATTTGCTGTTCGTAAATATGCAGTTGATTTTCCTCAGTATACATTTCATCTTGCGGTCCATGATTTTTGCAGAGTGCGTCAGCTCCAAACTCTGTAATAATAACGGGTTTCTGCTGGTTGCTGTTGGTGAATATTTTAGGCAGCCTTGAAAAATCTGGCTCATACCAGCCGTAATATTCATTAATGCCAATAATATCTAACCGCTCAGCTAGCCTATCCATAATATTAAGCTCTACTAAATCAACTAAGCAGGCAGCAGAAACAAGGCGGGTTTTATCTAGCTCATGGGCTTTATCGGCTAATTTTCCCATAAAATTAAAACGGGCATCGGTATCGGCATTTTCATTGCCAACACCCCATATAATAACGCTAGCGCGGTTTTTATCCCGAGTAATCAGTTCTGTTAATTGATTTTCTGCATCTAAATATGTATTAGGATTTTCAAATTGAATAGCCCAATACACAGGAATTTCTTCCCATAAAAGCAAACCAATCTCATCGGCAATGCGGGCAGCCTTATCGCTATGCGGATAATGGGCTAAACGCATGAAGTTGCAGCCCATTTCAATGGCGATTGCATAATTCTCGCGAATTTCAGCCTCACTAACTGCTTTGCCGTTTAATTTGCTTTCTTCATGGGCTGATATGCCTTTAAGAAAAATACTTTCGCCATTTAGCAGAATATTCTTTCCTTCTGCCTTAATTTCGCGGAACCCTATTTTATCGGTAATTTTATCGCCCTCAAACTCTAGGAAAACTTCGTAGAGTTTTGGATTGTTGGGGCTCCATAAATGCGGATTTGCATCTATTGTAATTTCGCCTTTGCTATTAGCTATTGGGAGTTCTGTATTAATATTCAATTCAGGAATATGGATTTTTGCTATGCCGCTTATATTGCCGTCAACTTTTATGAAAGCAGAAATTTTGCTGAAATTGCTATTAGGCACAAGCTGTATGCAATAGGAGCGAATAAAATTTTTCGGCAGGCGGATAAGCTCTACATCTCTATAAATTCCTCCGTAATTAAACCAATCGGTATTAGCCATTGGAACATTTTCATCGCGGCGCACATTATTTACAACCACAAGTATGCGGTTTTGCTTTTTTAGAATATCAGTTATTTCAACTGTGAAAGGAGTTGAACCTCCTTGATGCATGCCAAGGTAAGTTTGGTTAACCGTAATTATTGTGCGGTAATTGGCAGCACCGAATTTAATGAATACTCGTTCCTCTCCATGATTCTTATAAGTAAATTCCCGTGTAAAAACCATGCTGCCTTCGTATAGAAATAATTTTTTGTTCTGCACATTCCAAGAGCTTGGTATAGGCATGGTTTCCCAAGTTTCAAAACTATAATCAAGCGGAAAAGCCCGACCCATTGAATCAAACTTTTTTTCTTCAAACCATTTGTTGCGCAGGCAGCTGTCGTATTGGTCTATGCCATACTGCCATAAACCGTTGAGACTTTCTGTTTTGCGGGAAGCCGTGATAATATCAGAGTTTTTGATTGGTTTATTTAAATACCAATCCCAGTAAGTTGTGGAATGGATTCCTTCTTGAAAATTACCAGCTTCTTTATTTTTTACCTCTTTAGTCATAATAGTCTCCTGCTTTAATTAATTTCATTTTATAAAAATTAGTTTTATTAATTAAAACATATATAGCAATGAGATGTAAAGTGATATTTTTTTAACATTGGCATTTTGTTGTGCAGTTCTTTTGTTTGTTGAGATTGGTATGGAGATTGTTTTTAATGTGTTTTATAAAACAGATATAAATTATTTAAGTTATACAGATTCGATAGCTTGCTATATTAACACTTTATTAACTAATTGCATCTTATAATTGTATTGCAATTTTGTGCTGTATGATGTATTTTTTTAGTAATGTAAAAAATTGTAAATATAAGGTGGTTTGATGAAAAAGTATAAGTTAGGTTTAGATATTGGCACTAATAGCATTGGCTGGGCGGTTGTTTCTTTTGAGGGCGAGGTTATTACTGAATCCCAACAAAATACCGTAGATGTTCCGCTTGAAATAGTAAAGTCTGGTGTTAGGCTTTTTAGCGATGGCAGAGAACCGGATTCTAAAGTAAGTTTAGCGGCATCTCGTTCAACTATTAAAGCTCAGCGCAAGCAGAAGCAAAGAAAAATCAATCGGGTTAAACTTTTAAATAGCTATCTGCTTAAAGAAAATATTATTTCTCAAGAAAATTTAGACACTCATGTTTATACGCTAAATGCTTATGAAGCCAGAGCTAATGCAGTTTCAAACAATCCGGAATTAAATAAAGTTCTGCGGGCGATTCTTCACCTTAATAAGCATAGAGGTTATTATGATAATTCTATAATTAAGCCAGATTTAGCAAAGATTAAAGCTGAAGAATATAAAAACATTTTAAAGGTAATGGAAGAATTTTTAGGTGAGGATAATAAATTTAATAATCTTACTGAAGAAGAAAAAGAAAAATTTGTAGCAGATATTTTATCCCTTGAAACTTATAAAAATGATACCAATAAAAAACAAGAATTTTTTAATAAATGGCAATTAGAGGGTTTTGAATTTGAAAAAGAGATAAAATTTAAGAAAGATACTAAAAAAATTAATATTTTTCGTGAAATAAAGAATGCTAAAGGTTTAAATGATGAATTAAGCCGCATTAAAAAGGGAATTCCGCATTTAGCAAAAATCTTAAAAGATGGAAATTTAACCTTAGGGCAGTTTTTATATAAACAATATTTAGAAAATGAAAAAATTAAAGAAACTAACTTTACCGCCCAAAAAGCCGTGCGGTTTACTCCAGAGGGTGAGTATTTTGCAAGTAGAGAGATGTATGAGGATGAATTTGAAAGAATTAAAGAATTATCGCAAAAAGCCAGTTTGCCAATTTCTGTAAATCAATGGAATAGAATACATGATATTATTTTTAAGCAATATCCGCTGCAGTCTAAAGAGCATTTAATAGAGAATTGCGTTCTTGAGGAAGATGAGAAGGTAGCTCCTAAAACTAGCCCGATTTTTCAAAAATTCCGCAGTTTGCAGTTTTTAAATAACCTGCAATATGATTTTGTGGATAGTGAATCTGACAAACCTAGCTATAAAAACCTCAATCAAAAACAAAAAGAAGATTTATTAAACATTATTAATCAAGAAAATTTAACTTTAAAGAAATTGCAAGATTCTTTAGGTAAAGAATATAAAGACAAAATCTTAAAAACTAACTGGAAAGTCAAAGATGATAATGTTTTAATGAAAAGCAATAATACTTTTGCGGTTATGAATTCTTGCTTGGGTGATAAGTGGTCTAATCTTACCTTAGAAAGTCAGGATAAATTAGTTAAAGATATTTTAGATTTAGAGTTTTTAGATATTAATGAAAATAAAAAAGAAGATTTTTATACAAAATGGCAAAATCTAGGAGAACTAGATAATTTATTTATAGAAAAAGGCACAACTAAAACTCCTAAAACAATTTTTACCGAATTGACTAAAGAAAAAGGCTATGCCAACTATAGCAATAAAGCCTTGTTAAAATTAATAGATGCTTGGGAAAATACAAATGGCACTATAGATAAAATAATAGAACAGGTTTATCCAAGCTATAGCCATGCAGAAGAAAAAGGAGTGTTGCCAACTGTAAAATATGAATTGCCATACTATGGGGATTTGGAAGTATTAAAGAATTCTTTAACCGGTGAAATTTATGGCGATCCTGTTTTGAAATCTGATGGTAATGTTGAACTTTCTTTAGAAATTAAAAGAGGCAACCAAACTTTAACTAAAAAAGCCATCGCCAAACATGGTTCGCAAGCACATAAAGAACTAACTACCGGCAAAATTAATAACCCCACCGTTCATATTGCGTTGAATCAAATTAGGGTTGTGGTTAATTCTATTATTGCGGAAATGCAGAAAAAATTTGGCGAAGGTTTTAAATTTGACGATATTCATTTAGAAATGGCTCGGGACATTATTAATTCGCCAGCAACTAAAAAAGAAATAGATGATAAAAATCTTATAAATAAAAATTGGAATGAATTCATAGATAAAGAATTAGGTCATAAGGCTAGTAGAGATGAAAATAGAAAACTAAAATTATGGTATGAACAACAAGGTTATGATTTAAGAAAAAGTCCTAAGGATAATCAAAAAGTTGAAAAGGCACAATGTATTTATTGTGGAGATAGCATAGGATATACAACAGATGTTGAGGTTGACCATATTCTGCCAATTTCGCAAACCGGTGATGATAGTTTTACCAACTTAGTATTAGTTTGCCGTCAGTGTAATCAAATTAAAGAAAATAAAACTCCTTATGAGGCTTTTAGTAATCATAAGGATTATAATTATGATGATTTAGTGAAAAGAGCCGAGAAAATTTATGGTAAAAAGAATCCTAAATATCTTCGTTTTACGCCATCAGGCAATGAAATTGCCGAAAAACTGCGGGAAAATTTTTCTAACAATCAGCTGAACGATACAAGATACATTACTAAGGTTGCAAAACAGTATTTATCAGCATTAGTAGAAAATAACCATAATGTGGTATGTATGCAGGGAAAAATTACCAGTTCTTACCGTCATTATTTAGGTTTGAATGAAATATTAAATGTAAATGAGGAAAATAAAAAGAATAGAGACGATCATCGCCACCATAGTTTAGATGCTATCACAGTGGCTTTAATAAATAGAGGGCTTGTGCAAAAGGTTAGCGGTGAATTAGAAAATAGAATGCAGAAGTTTAAAGAGCAAAAAATTGTTGGTGAGGCTTATTTAAAAGAACGAAAATCGGCAATGGGCGATATTTTAAAATATAGTGTTTCTAATGACCTTATTAAATATGGAGATTTTTATAATAAAGTGAAAGAATCTCTAAATAGTATAATACCAAGTGTTAAGGTTAATCATAAAACACAGTCGGCACTTTATAAAGATACGGCTTATGGTATTGTGCTTGATAGCAAGGGAGAGGTAATTAGAAATAAAGAGGGGCAATATTTAATAAAAGAAAGAAAAGCTATTGATGGGTTATCTTTAGGAGATATATCTAGTGTAATTTGCTTAAACTATAAAGCTAACCCTGAAGAGCCTTATAATGCTGAAGAAGATAGTTTGCGAATGGATATTCGTAAATATTTGGCAGAAAATGGTTTATCTGTTTTTCAAACTGACATGTGGAACTTGAAAAAAGAGATTAAAGAGCCTAAGGGCAAGGAAGCCAAAGAATTAAGCAATTTATTAAAAACTTTTGGTGAACATCGAGGCATTAAAAAGGTTTCGTTGAAATACTATGCTACCGTTAAACCGATAAATCAAAAGCAAAAGCGTAAGGATACTTATTCACAATTCACGAAAGATGTTAAAGGAACTGATAGTCCTTATAAAGCCTATGTTGTTGATTCTTATAAATGTGTGGATATTTATCAAATCAGCAAAGGGGTTGATAGAAAAACAAATCAAGAAAATTTTGCTTATCAAGGTAATTTTATTTTATATGCAGATTTTGCTGAGCATAAGGGCAATAGGGGAGCTGAATCTTATAAAAATAGTGAAAATTTTAAAGAAATATTAACTAAAGATAAAAATCCAAAATTTTTAATGCGATTACATAAAGAAGATACCGTAGTTGCTTATAAAAAAGAAGATGGAAAAATTGATAGTGAAAAAGATATTCAATTTTTGTTTGTTGTTAAAGGACTTCAAAGGTTAGGTGGTCGGTTAGATTTAAGACCTTTATTATTAAGTGATAATAAACAACAACCTTATAATATTAGCACAGTTTTACGGAAAGAACCTAAAGAACATGATAGCTTCTTCAATCTCAAAAAAGTAGCTGTTTTACCAAATGGTGAAATTCGTGGTATTCAAATGGAAAGCCTTCCTAAAGAGTATAAAACATGGCTGGAAGATAAGAAAAAAGAAGCTAAAAAAGATAAAAAATCTCAAGAAAATAATAATCCTCAAGAGAATAGCAAAGAATCAACAGAGGAAAATAATAACAGTGAGTAGGGCATTAAAATGATACAAAAAATAATAGAGGTTAATAAAGATAACACTTATCTTAGTCTTTATCGGGGATTTCTTTTAATTGAAGAAAATTCCGTTGAGATGGGCAGGGTTAGCTTTGATGAAATCGCTGGGGTGGTTATTTCATCTAATGATTCCACTTTATCTAAAAATATTATGGTTCGGCTTGCAGAACACAATATACCGCTTATTATTTGCGGTGGTAATTATCTGCCGATTTCTATTTCGCTGCCGCTTAGCAGTCATTATCAAAGTAAATTAGTGCTAGATAACCAAATAAATGCCTCGCTGCCCTTAAAGAAAAGATTATGGCAAAAAATTATCCAAGAGAAAATTAAAAACCAAGCCTATGTTTTGCAGCATTATTCTACTAATGAAACTGAATCTAAGTATTTAGAAAATATGGCAAATGATGTTCAGTCGGGCGATAGCACAGGGCTTGAAGCCCAAGCTGCCAGATATTATTTTAATAAAATGTTCGGTAAAGATTTCACAAGAGACAAGCAATCTACAGATCTTACCAATGTTATGCTGAATTATGGCTATACGGTGCTGCGGAGTGCGGTTTGTCGGTCGCTTTGTGCGGCAGGGCTCAATTTATCTTTAGGGTTATTTCACAAAAATGCCTACAATCATTTTTGCTTGGCTGATGATTTAATGGAGCCGTATCGTCCATTGGTGGATTATACCGTGAAAGCTATGGTGCTAAATGAAGAAGATAGGATTTTAACACCGCAAATTAAAAAAGAATTAGCAGATATTTTAATTTTAGATACGGTATATAAAAAGCAAAATATACCAATTTTTAGGGTTTTTAACTATATATCTCAAAATTTAGTATCTTGCTTTAAAGAAGGAAGCCCAAATATTCAATTGGCTAATTTAAAACTATGAAAACAGTATTAAGCGGGTATCAGGTTATGTGGATGTTTGTAATGTTTGATCTTCCAACGGAAGAAAAAGTGCAGCGAAAAAAGTATAGGGAATTTCGTAATACACTGTTAGATATGGGATTTAAACAGTTACAATATTCTGTGTATATTAAGTTGGCAGCTTCTAAAGAAACCGCCCAGCGGATGGAAAAAGTGGTGCAAAATGCTTTGCCAGAAAATGGTGATGTTAATGTATTTTGTATTACCGATAAACAATATGAGAGTATTAAAAGTTTCACAGGACGAAAGAAAAAAACTAAGGGTAGTGAGACTCAACTTATGTTATTCTAAAAATTTTCACTATAAAAAGATATTTATCTAAAAAGTTTTGGTTCGAGTTGAAACCTAATTTTTAATATGCTATAATCCGGAAGAAAACTCTACCGAAGTAGCTTTTGTTCGAGTTGAAACCTAATTTTTAATATGCTATAATAGAAATATTCTTTTTATCTAAATCTCTTAAGTTCGAGTTGAAACCTAATTTTTAATATGCTATAATAATAACCTTGTTAGTAGTAAAGATAAACTAGTTCGAGTTGAAACCTAATTTTTAATATGCTATAATTACATCAGGTGGTGATGGTACAAGATCATTGTTCGAGTTGAAACCTAATTTTTAATATGCTATAATAAATATATGGGTTAAGCCACCTGTTGAGGCGTTCGAGTTGAAACCTAATTTTTAATATGCTATAATTAAATTTTATGTTTCTACACCGGGAGTTAAGTTCGAGTTGAAACCTAATTTTTAATATGCTATAATTGAAAATCAGCCATTTAATAGCCTAGACCGTTCGAGTTGAAACCTAATTTTTAATATGCTATAATATCGCCACTATTAAAAGCAACCACTAAGTAGTTCGAGTTGAAACCTAATTTTTAATATGCTATAATAATAATCCAAACATGGCTACAGGTAATCCAGTTCGAGTTGAAACCTAATTTTTAATATGCTATAATTCGTGCTTTGCTCTTTCTTTAGCCTCAGCAGTTCGAGTTGAAACCTAATTTTTAATATGCTATAATTTTCCTATGTTAGAAGATAAGCATTCATTCAGTTCGAGTTGAAACCTAATTTTTAATATGCTATAATTTTTTTAAGTAGTGCAAGTCAAGAGAGTTTGTTCGAGTTGAAACCTAATTTTTAATATGCTATAATTGAATATCAGCCCTTAAATCATCATGTATCGTTCGAGTTGAAACCTAATTTTTAATATGCTATAATATTAAGAGCCTTAATCATAATAGCTCTACTGTTCGAGTTGAAACCTAATTTTTAATATGCTATAATTGATTGGCTTTATATACCTCCTTCGCATAAGTTCGAGTTGAAACCTAATTTTTAATATGCTATAATACCACGACGAGAACAACCAAGGTAATCTGGGTTCGAGTTGAAACCTAATTTTTAATATGCTATAATTTTTCATCTATAGATAAATAAGCGTTAGTGGTTCGAGTTGAAACCTAATTTTTAATATGCTATAATTTAAGTTGCTTTTGTCGTTTGTGCTCCTCTGTTCGAGTTGAAACCTAATTTTTAATATGCTATAATGAATTAATTGAAAAGGATAAAACAACATGGGTTCGAGTTGAAACCTAATTTTTAATATGCTATAATATCAGCAAGGTCTAAATAAAATGTGGAGCAGTTCGAGTTGAAACCTAATTTTTAATATGCTATAATGTTACACCAGAAAGTATTGGCTATTGCTGCGTTCGAGTTGAAACCTAATTTTTAATATGCTATAATCAGCGCAGAAGATAAACCAGGCGGAGTATGGTTCGAGTTGAAACCTAATTTTTAATATGCTATAATAGCGATGTTTGCCACATTAACTTACAACAAGTTCGAGTTGAAACCTAATTTTTAATATGCTATAATCAACAAGGAGGTGGAGCTCAAGGAGGCAACGTTCGAGTTGAAACCTAATTTTTAATATGCTATAATAATTAAAAACATACATAAACATTAAACATAGTTCGAGTTGAAACCTAATTTTTAATATGCTATAATCCCTGATTAGTTTCCGCGACCTCATTTCTTGTTCGAGTTGAAACCTAATTTTTAATATGCTATAATGATAAGGACCTTCTACCGCTTCCAGGGATAGTTCGAGTTGAAACCTAATTTTTAATATGCTATAATTGAAAATCTATAACAGTTTTCGTTCCGCCTGTTCGAGTTGAAACCTAATTTTTAATATGCTATAATAGTCCAAAATCTTTATGAACATCATCCTCAGTTCGAGTTGAAACCTAATTTTTAATATGCTATAATATGATGAAGATTTAGAGCCGCCTTTGAGATGTTCGAGTTGAAACCTAATTTTTAATATGCTATAATTAAAAGTAATACGAGGGAGATACATTCCATGTTCGAGTTGAAACCTAATTTTTAATATGCTATAATAATGGATTTAGATTAAACGATATTCCAAATGTTCGAGTTGAAACCTAATTTTTAATATGCTATAATCATCGTCGTATTCCCCAGCGCAGTATATGGGTTCGAGTTGAAACCTAATTTTTAATATGCTATAATATAAAGTAATAGGACTAAGAGGAGGACGAAGTTCGAGTTGAAACCTAATTTTTAATATGCTATAATTCAACGATATGGCAAAAGCAGGACTGAACCGTTCGAGTTGAAACCTAATTTTTAATATGCTATAATAGCGCAAGGAACAATTAAAACAGGCAGCTGGTTCGAGTTGAAACCTAATTTTTAATATGCTATAATATAAACAAGTGAAGGGGTTAATTTTATTGAAGTTGGAATGTTTTTAGCAAATAAAAAATGCATGTTTTTAATAAAAGAATCTTCTAATTTTATTTGTTTATAAAATATATTAAAATTTTGACAAACTAAAAAATAATATTTATTATATAAGTAGCATATTAAAAATTAGGTTTCAGAATCTCGTAACAAGATAATATATCATAACATTAAAAAGCTAGATTATTCTAGCTTTTTTTATTATCCTATATAAAGAATCCAGTATTTATTTTTGCTATAAAAGGGAATAAAATTATAGAGGGAAATAATTATTCTATGCAGAATAATCTATATCAAATAACAAAATAATTTATAAATTAACATAAGAAATAATAAAATGAACGAATTTGATATTATAGAAAAATATTTTATGCCGTTAGCGGCAAAGGCAGGAAAGGAATCTCTCAATTTAAGAGATGATTGTGCCATAATTACATCTAACAATCAAATAGTTATCAATGTTGACAGTATTATTGAAGGCGAGCATTTTTTTACGGCAGATCCGCCTTCTTCAATTGCTCATAAATTACTGCATGTAAATTTATCAGATATTGCAGCTATGGGAGCTAGTCCTAAATATTGGACTTTAGCAATTTCTATCCCTAAAAATCGCTTTATAAACGAAAAATGGCTAAAAGAATTCTGTTATACTTTAGAAAATATCCAAAATCAGCATAATTTTTATTTAATCTCAGGCGATACCACATTCAGCGCCAGCAATCTAATTTTAACTGCAAATATTTTTGCAGAAATCCCGAAACTTCAAGCTCCTTTAAAGAAATCTACGGCGCAGGTTGGCGATGCTATTTGTGTATCAGGATATATTGGCGACGGTTATTGGGGTTTGCAGATGCGCCGTGATGATATTAAAAATCAAAATAATTTCCACATTTCTATAGATGATAAAAGCTATCTTATAAACAGATACCTTTATCCGCAGGCAAGGTTAGAACTGGGGCAGATGCTTATCACTGCTGCCAATTCCGCAACTGATATTTCTGACGGGCTTTGGGCAGATCTGGAAAAATTATGCAAATATTCGGGAGTTTTGGGGGTTATTAATGCTGGTTATGTTCCGCTGTCGGCAGCTGTGCAGAATATTAGCGATAGAGATAAAATTATAAAATCTATCACCGGAGGCGATGATTATGAATTGGCATTTACCATAAATGAAAGTAAATTAGCTGATTTAAAAAAGCAGCTAACCGTTAATAATATTACAATTCCCATTACAAAAATCGGCTATGTAGAAAAAGCTGCAGAACAAGATTATATAAAGTTTTTTCATAATGATGTCTTACTGCAAACAAGCCATAAAGGTTATAATTATTAGCTTCTAAAATATGGTGTAGAAAATTATCTCACAGTAGCAGGAAGTAGGAAGATTTTTTTATAGTTGTAATCATCATAGAAGGTAGGGCTTCTTTTAAAAATGTTGTATCTAATTCCAATATCAACAGATTGAAAGTTATTATCGCTAAGCGTTTTGTATGTTCCTATCATATTGATGTTGGAATAGTTAAGAGTAATATCCATATTATTATTAAAAGAATAATAAGCTCCCATTTTATATTGATAAGCAGGGTAGGTAATTTGCTGGGCTGAAAAGGCGTTATTTCCGCCGATTGCTGCCATACCATAGCCTAAGCCAACTCCTGTAAATATGGTAAAACTTTGTGCAAGCGGCAGCTCATACAAAAGATTCATAAAGCCTAAATAATTATTAGCATTTACAGGTTTTGTATCAAATAGTTCTTTATTAACTTCAGGCGAGAAAAAAGCAGCCCCAGAGGATGTATCTATTAAAATATTATTAAAGGTGTTATCTTGTGTTCCGTTTATAGTTGTTTCAACCCATACGCCATTATTAGGAGAGCATATAGTAGGATAACCAGGAGCGTTGCAAAAAGATTGTGTAGTATTTATATAGTTAGAATTTAAAGAAATATCATAGAGGGAACTTTTAGGTTTAGTTTTTAAAAAAGTAGTTTTAACTTCTCCTTCAATTCTAATATTCTTAAAAGCAAATCCTCCGGTTAAGGCAAAAGCAGGTGTGTTTTCCTGCTTAAAGTTAATTCCTTTAAGAACGCTGTTGTAAGTATCAACAGATTGATAGTCGTTAATTATTTCTACAAAACAACTAGAGCATCCGGGTGTAGTAAATTTGTATTCATTATGCTGTGATACATTCTGCTGAAAAGTTTTTGCTGAATTAATATTGCTAATTTTAATATCACCTTTATAAATATATCCAATAGTTCCTCCAACATAAAAACCTCTGCCGTCTTGTGCTTGTAATGCTGAGGTTAAAGAAACAACTAAAATTATTAATGCAAATATTCTCATTAGTTTCCCTACAGTATATACATTAGGCTAAAATCAACACTATTCTGTGAAATTGGCTTAACATTAAAGCTATTAAATTTAACATCACCTATAGAATGAATGCTTGTGAAAGAAAGCATTAAGCGAAGGTGCTGAGAGTTATAAGGATTGTAGTATGTTCCAAGTTTGTATTGGTAGGCATAAAACGAGCTATTCTCGTTTAAATCTATACTTATGTTGCTTTGTGAAGATAATTTAATTGCTGCTAAACCTGCTCCAACTCCGCTAAACAACCCAAAATATTGCATAACTGGAATATCGTATAGAGCATTTAGAAAGTAATAGTTAATATTATTTGATAATGCTATATTAGGGGTTTCTCCATTGTTGGGAATTAAACTAAATATATCGCTAGAAACACTATAATTATTATTATAGTTTTCCTCGTAATTCATTTCCGCATATGGACATCTGTTGTTATTATCACATATATAGCTAAATTGAGAATTTAGGTTAGAATTAACCTTAAATTTAGTTTGCAGGCTTTCAAGATTCTTTTTAAAGCTAGCTAATTTAAACTCTCCTTCAACCCTTAAATTATTTAAAAACATATAGCCTAAGGCAAAATTATAAGAAGGAGTTTGAGAATTTTTTATTTTATAACTGGCAACTGAATAATCTGCGGTCTCACTCCTATCAATTACCTTATATACATCACTTAAATAAAGAGAGCTGCCGCTGCCTGTATCGCCTATAATACACCTGCTGCAGATCAGCTCTTTATTAGATTGGGAAGAATTAATGGTAAAGCTAGGAAATAGTTCTGTTTTACCATTATTAGCAATTTCTAAAGTATTATTGCTTAAAGAAATTCCTGCAGAAAAATAAAATTCAGCATAGGATTTTTGCAAATTAATAACTGTAAAAAAAATAATTAAAAAGATTCCAAAAATAATTTTTAAGCTAATATGCAATTACTAACACCCCATACGATACTAATTGAAGCATAGAATATCATAGGAGGGGTGAGTAAAGCAAGTTTATACTTGAATGTTGATACTTTATTGCGCAGTTTTGTGTAAAAATAAGTTAATTACTGCTAAAAGTATTAATATTGTTAAATTGAGAATCTCTTGGATTGGTTTTTATAAGGATATTTTGAGTTTTAGCTCTTACAATAGGAATATTTCTTCGTTTATTGTAATCTAAAACTTCAACATTTTTGATTTTATTATTTTCATCAAAATTGATAATAATAACTTTAGATTCTATGATAGTTTTATTTAAAAATCTTAATTTTCTATTATATTTTTCATAAATATAATACCAAGTATTTTCATTAAAATTAGCTTTAATGGTGGTAGCCCCTAGCATTGCAAAAACTTGATCTTTACTTAAGCCGGGTTTGATTTTATCTAGCTTGTCGGGAAAAATATAATTACCCTCAATTCTTAGTCCGGAAGAACAACCATAAAGAACAACTACAACAATAAGGATAAGAATACTTTTCAAATAATTCATTTTTCTTTCTATTTTTTTCGTTAATTTTAATCATAACAAAAAAACTATAAAAATAAAAGCAAATGATGTAAAGTTTAATTTTATAGTTTTTGGAATCTATTTTAATGTATAAATTTTTGTTCTTTTTCATATTGCTTTTTCCTTTAGAGGCAATGGGAAAGCTAATAACCAGCATAGAAGTTAGCGGACTTAAAAGAACAAATCCTGCTGTCGTGCGCAATGCCATAAGCATTCAAGAGGGTGATGATTTCAGCAGCTTTAGTGAAACAGAGGTTAGGCAAGCCCTTAATAAACTTGGATTGTTTTCAAGCATAGAAGTATCTGCTGTAGAAAGCTCTGATGATGTGAAAATAAAAATAAATCTTAAAGAAAAAATCACAAAGCTAGTAGTTCCTTTAGCTAAAAGCGGCACTAATGAAACTGCAGTGGGATTATTATTTTTAGACAGCAATTTTTTAGCACGCGGCGATTTATTTGTAGCAGTTGCCATTTACGGACAATCTACAAATTTATACTCCATAGGGTTAGATAATAAACACTTCCTTGATACTAATTTTACCAATAAAATGTATATTTCTTATGATTCCTCGCAATTTAGCAACCAAAGTATTCTACACTCCAGTATCTATAAGGAATATTTTCAAAAAACTGCTAAAGCATCTTACGCTTTTGGTTATGATTTTGGCTGGATTACCCCGCTTTTAAGCGTCTCTTATAAAAATTTTGCAATTTCCAATAAAATAAATGATAGGCAAAAGGGGGAAACTTATGCAATATCACCCATTGTATCCATAGATAAAATGACTTATGCCGATTTTCTAGCACATGGTTTTGACGGCAAAGTTAGTGTATCTAGGAATATTACAAAAATAGATAACTGCACAATTCCAAGCACCGCATTTACAGGTCAAAGCAGCTATTCTTTTAAAACATCTAACAATAATAAAGTTTTAATGGCTTTAGATACTTTTATTTCAGATCTGCCTTTTATAGAGCAAAACAGGACATCTTACGGCAGAGGCATGCGCAGCCTTGTAGATAGAAATATTTCTTACCAAAATTTTTTCGGCGGAACATTATCTAATGAATATTTGTTCCATCGTAATACAATGTTTGGATTCAGCAATATAAATTTTGTGGAAAGCGGTAAAATTAATGGAGAATTTGATAAACATTATGTGGCTTATACAGGGATAGGCAGCGGCATTAATATATATTTTAGAAAAGTTGCTATTCCTGCTGTAGGATTATATATTACAAATAACTTTAGAACTAAGGCGGCTCAAGTTATTTTTGTAATGGGAATGTCTATTTAGGAGGAATTTAATGCTTAACCATAAAATTAATGTTAATAGCATCAGTAATACAGCAAAAATTTTGAAAATTAAAGCTAATGCAGAAGAATTGCTTAATTTAGCAGCACAAACAGAGGTTTTAAAGTTCAATTTGCTTGAAGGCGAGGTTAGTATAACTAGGAATCTTAATAGATTTGCGGTTCTAGGTGAAATTAAGGCTGAGTTTATTCAAGCAGATGCTGTAAGTTTAGAAGAAATAGATGCTTCTATTTTTCTGCCGATTAAAAGAATCTATGAGAAAACGGCGCGGATTGAGAATTCTAAAAAAATTAAAAATGTAGTTATGAACTTTGATAAAGAAGAAGATGATATAGATACCCTAGAGAACGATACCATTGATGTAGGCTTTATAATATTAGAAGAGTTAATTTTGAATATTGATCCGTTTGCTAGAAAAGAATAGAATAATAATAAAAAAGAGGCATTATGCTTAAAATTAAGTTAATAGTTGGTTTATGTTTTTTATTGTGGCATCTGCCGCTGCAGGCAAATGTTTTTTCTAATACTTTTGATAATATGCAAAAAACTCTGTATTCTCCGCAAAAAGATTTGTATCTGCCTTTTTTTACTTGGCATGCAAGGTCTACCTACGATGATTATAGAATAGCGTCCTATAATGAAAGTCCTGGCGGAATAGGTTTCGGCAAAAGTTATTGGGACGAAAAAAATAATTGGCATGGCATTTATGCTATGGCTTTTAGAGATTCCCATAACAGCTGGAAGCCAATAATAGGGTATGGCTGGGAGTATATATGGTTTCTTGACGGCAATCAAGATTTTCATGCAGGTTTAGGCTATACGGCAGGAGTAGCTACAAGAAGAAGCTGGGGTTGGCGTCCTTTGCCTATTATATTGCCGATTACTTCCGTAGGCTATAAAAAAGTTTCCGTGCAAATGGCTTATATCCCATGGATTGGACAAAATTCAGGAAATATTTGGTTTTTTTGGGTTAGGGTTAATTTAATATAATAGATAGAAGATAAACTCAATAGCAAAAAAAATATTTGCTATTCTTATTTTTTTATATATAATATGTTGATTGTAGGAAAAATTATGCAAGGAGTTTACAATGGCTGTTCCTAAAAAGAAAACTTCAAAATCTAAAAAAAACATGAGAAGATCACACTTGGCTTTAAGTAAAAATTCTTTTGTTGAAAATAAAAAAACCGGTCAATTGCACAGACCGCACCATGTTGATTTAACAACAGGGACATATAGAGATAAGCAAGTAATAGATATTCAAGATAATAACTAAACTTTTATATTCATGGATAATAAAGTTATTATTGCCTTAGATGCAATGGGTGGCGATAGAGCGCCTTTTATAGTTATAGAAGGCGCTAGTATTGCCTTAAGCAAAGATAAAGATTTATTTTTTAATATTTTCGGCAATGAACAAAAAGTTTTGCCGATTATTAAAAAGTTTAAAAATCTTCAGGGTAATTATGAATTTTTTCATACGGAATCTGTAATTACTAATGAAGATAAACCCGCAAATGCCCTAAGAAACGGTCGTGAAAGCTCTATGCGCTTAGCTATTGATTCTGTAAAAGAGGGTGCTTCTCATGCCGTAGTTTCTGCAGGTAATACCGGAGCGCTTATGGCAATGTCTAAGTTTGTGCTTACCTCTATACGAGGAATAGATAGACCAGCAATTGTTACTTATATCCCCACTAGAAAAAATCCCTGCGTTATTTTAGATTTAGGAGCAAATGCTGAAAGTTCGCCGGAACAGCTTTTGCAGTTTGGCATTATGGGCGATGCTTTTGCTAAATCTATTTTAGATGTTAAAGAGCCGACCATTGGTCTTTTAAATATTGGTTCAGAAAATCTTAAAGGCAATAAGCTGGTGCAAGATTCTGCAGAGCTTTTTCTAAAACATCCGCACTTAAATTACAAAGGTTTTGCTGAAGGGCACGATATTTTTAAAGGTAAATTTAATATTATTGTAGCCGATGGTTTTACAGGAAACATTACCTTAAAAGTAATTGAGGGAACTGTAAGTTTTATTAAATATAGGATAGTAAATACTTTCAAAGGAAATTATTTTGCCTACTTCTTTTTATTATTAACAGCTTTGTTTTCCTTTTTTAGCATTAAAAAAAGCTATAAAGAAGTTGATCCAAGACTTTATAATGGGGCTATGATGGTAGGATTGGAAGGTATTTCGGTTAAAAGTCATGGCGGAGCAGATAAAGTAGCTTTTTCTAATGCTATCCAAGTTGCTAAAAAACTTGTTGTTGCTAAAATAAACGATAAAATAAAAAGTGAATTACAAATTTTATCTTTAGATGGTGATGGTTCTCAAAGTAATAGTTAATATCTAACAGCTGCATAAGGAAATTTTTATGTTTTTTTCTAAAATAATAGCCAGCGGGTCTTACTTGCCAAAAAAAATCCTTACTAATGAAGATTTAGCAAAAATGGTTGATACCAGCGATGAATGGATAGTTAGCAGAACCGGCATTAAGCAAAGACATATCGCTGAAGAAAATGAAAAAACCACAGATTTAGCTATGCAGGCAGCTCTTGCTGCTTTAAAAAAAGCAAATTTAACTTCCGCAGATATTGACGGCATAGTGCTGGCAACTACTACGCCAGACTTAGTTTTCCCCTCAAGCGCATCTATACTGCAAAGAAAACTAGGTGCATCTAAGGCTTTTGCATATGATGTGCAGGCAGTTTGCAGCGGCTTTATTTATGCTTTGTTTAATGCCGATTCTATAATTAGATCAGGGCGCGCAGAGAGAATTTTAGTTATTGGTGCAGAAACTTTTTCGCGGATACTTAATTGGCAGGATAGAAATACTTGTGTTTTATTTGGCGATGGCGCAGGGGCGGTAATTTTAGAAAAAACTGCTGAAAATCCTATAGATGGTGGTTCGGGCATTATTGATGTTAGAGTTTTTACCGATGGCAATTATACCGATGAATTAAGAACAACGGAAGGAGCAAATCCCTATGTAGTTATGAACGGCAGCGAGGTTTTTAAACATGCGGTTAATAATTTGGCAAGTGTAGCTGACCTAATTTTAGAAAAAAATAATCTCACAAAAGAAGATGTTAACTGGCTGGTGCCGCACCAAGCAAACTTGCGTATTATCAATGCCATGGGTAAAAAACTGCATTTAGACGAAAACAAGGTTGTAATAACTATAGATAAACATGCTAATACTTCAGCAGCATCTATCCCGCTTGCCTTAGACAGCGCCTTTGATAAAATAAAGAAAGGCGACCTCGTATTAATGGAAGCTATGGGCGGAGGATTTACATGGGGCGCTGCTTTGTTTAGAATGTAAAACGGAATAATCAAATTAACAGAGAAATCTCTATATAACTTCAATGCCCATATCCGTTTGCGGTAAGTTCTTGGGCGGGCATAATGAAAGTTATATAGAAATTCTTAAATTTTAGGATATTGCATAGCCGTATGCAGTATATTAAGAATAAAGATTTCTTGATTATCTTCGTTAATTTCATAAATTATGAAATATGGTAGGTTAGTAAAAATAAGTTCCCGAGTGCTAGCTGCTCTGCCAAGTCTTCCAATATACGGATTTTTAATAATAGTTTTAATTCTTTGCTTTATTTGTAGTTGTGTTGCTTGTAAATAAGATGGATAATATCTTTTTAAATAATCTTTTATTTCCATAAGATTCTTATTAAAACTATTGGCATAAGCAACTTTTATTTTTAGTTTTCTGTGAAAGATTTAAGAGTTGCGTCTATTGTTTCTTGTGATACAACATTGCCTTTTCTGCATTCTTCCTGAGATTTTTTAATTTCGGCAATTTGCCAATTTAAAAGATTTTCGTAATAATTTTCTATGGCTTCATTTGCTACAAGCTCAATAGTTTTTCCTTGAGAGGTTGCAGCATCTTGCAAAATAACTTTATTTTTTTCGGTAATTTTTATAGCAGAGTGAGTCATTGTTTTTATCTTATATAATACTTTTCATATTATAACAAATAAATCCTCATCATGCCATAAGAAATTAGCATGATAAGATAAATATATTTACTGCTTCTTTCCGTGTGCCGAATTCTCTTTTATGGTTGAGGTAGAAATTTCTATCAGTTCAGCTTTTTCTTGAAATTCAGCTAAATTTTTTGCACCTACATAGCTAAATGCTGAGCGCAAGCCGCCGCTGATATTTTGCAGCACATCCGCAACGCTTCCCTTATAAGGAACTAAAAAGCTATCGCCTTCAAAGGTGCGCCATTTGGCAATTTTCCCTTGAACTTCATAAGATTCCTGTGAGGCTGATCCGCGATATTGTTTATATAAAGAGTCTATAATATCACCAGGACCTTCATCAACGCCAGCTAGCATAGAGCCCAGCATTACGCATTTTGCTCCAACAGCCAGTGCTTTAGCAATATCGCCGGGACTTTTTTTGCCGCCATCGGAAATTATCGCAACTTTAGGGTTAATTTTAACACAGTCAATTACGGCAGATAGCTGTGGAATTCCGCATCCAGTCTGCACTCTAGTTAAACAAGCCGATCCGCCGCCAATGCCAACTTTAAATGCCATAGGCTCGCGCACGCATAATTCACGAAATTGTTTAATGGTATCGCCCGTAGCAAAATTTCCCACAATTATCTCAATATTTTTATAAGAAGAGGCAATTTTATTATATTGCTCTGCCACCGACATCTGTGCTCCGTGTGCGACATCTATACATAAAATATTGGCTCCAGCTGCAGTTAAGGCTTCTGCTCGTGCCAGTTCATATTCACCAAGTCCTATAGAAATAATGGCATTAGTATTTTCTTCCTGCACTTTAGCAAAGGCTTTAATATTTTTTTCGATGCTGGAAAATCTGTGTAAAGCTCCAATGGCACCATTTTTAGACATAGCAATTGCCATATCGGCATTGGTTACGGTGTCCATATTAGCAGATATAATTGGCATATTTAACTCTAAATCACCAATTTTTGTAGATATATCCACATCTCGGCGGCTGCTTATAGTAGAAAATTGCGGTTTGATTAAAACATCATCAAAAGTAATATATTTTTCCATTTTTGCCTCTTAAAATATCCAAGCAGTATATTATCATTTTAATTATTGAAAGTCTAAACAAAAAACGCTACTATAAGAGTATAAAAATTAGTTTTGCAGGTTGGAGTTTTGATTAAATTATTTTTAGTTTTCTTAATGCTTAGTTTTGTATATGGCTGTGCTAAAATAAACATATACGATCCTAATAATTATAGAAAAGATATTGTTGTCTATCAAATGCTGCCAGATCTAAATCCAACTTTTATTTTATGCAGCGAGCTTTTTGCTCCAAAATTTAATATTGATTTTGAAGCCAATTTAATTTGCGCTACTAAAAAAAAGGAAGCAAAGCTAGTTAAAAGACAAATTTTCAATACCTGCTATTTTTTACAACCAATTTCTAATGTTTATGAATGTGTATAAAAACACGGAGATGCTAATATGGCTTTAAAAATTACAACTGACTGCACTAACTGTTCTGCCTGCGAGCCGGAATGCCCTAACAATGCAATAACTCAAGGCGATGAAATTTATGTAATTGATCCTAAACTCTGCACTGAATGTATTGGGGCGTTTGATGAATCTCAGTGTGTAGCGGTATGTCCTGCCGATTGCATAGTAATGGACGAAAAATTTAAAGAAACTAAGGAAGAACTGCTGAATAAATATAAAAATATCCACAGTAAATAAATTTAAAAGATGGCAATTATTTACATTATAAGGAGATAAAATGTCTGAGCCTGTTGTAAAATATTTAAAAGATTATAAGAAACCCGACTTTTTTATTACTAAAACCCATTTAGATTTTACCATATTAAGCGATAAAATTGTGGTAAAATCTAACTTACATATCAAAAAAAATTCTGCAGCTGCCGATTTGCACCTAAATGGCGATGAATTAATTACAAAATCTGTTAGTCTTAATAATAATCTTCTTGCAAGCAGTGCAGATTATGAATTAGATGAAAATATTCTAACTATTTTTAATGTTCCCAATGAATTTACCATTCAAACAACTGTTGAAATAAATCCATATACCAACACTAAGCTAATGGGAATTTATAAAAGCAATTCCTGTATAGCTTCGCAATGCGAACCAGAGGGCTTTAGAAGAATAACATGGTTTATAGATAGACCAGATGTTATGAGTGTATGGCAGGTAAGTATATCGGCTAATTCAAGCAGCTTTGAAACGCTGCTGTCTAATGGAAATTTAATTTCCGATACAACAAAAGGAGAGATTAGAACCTGTGTTTTTGATGATCCTTTCCCTAAGCCTTCTTATCTTTTTGCCTTTGTGGCAGGAAATTTTGATATTTGTTCCAAACCATTTAAAACCAAAAGCGGTCGTGATGTTGCGTTAGCCGTTTATGTGGAAAAAGGCAAAAAAGAACAGGCTCGGTTTGCCCTTGATAGTCTTGCCCGCGCTATGCGCTGGGACGAAGAAACTTTTGGTTTAGAATATGAACTTGAAGTTTTTTCTATTGTAGCAGTTAGTGATTTTAACTTTGGCGCTATGGAAAATAAAAGTTTAAATATTTTTAATGAGGCATATGTTTTAGCAGATCCTTATATTGCTACCGATGACGATTTCTTTAATATTGAATCCATTGTTGCTCATGAGTATTTTCATAATTATACAGGCGATAGAATTACCTGCCGTGATTGGTTTCAGCTAACTCTTAAAGAAGGGCTGACCGTATTTAGAGATCATTTATTTTCTGAAGATGTAAGACACAGGGATATTGTTAGAATCAATGATGTGGAAGTGCTGCGTAATGTGCAGTTTGCTGAAGATAAAGGTCCGCTGGCACATCCAATTCGTCCGCAGTCTTACATTGAAATGAATAATTTTTATACAACTACTGTTTACGATAAAGGCTCGGAAGTTATAAGAATGATTGAAACTTTAATCGGCGTAGATAACTTCAAGAAAGGCATTGCTAAATATTTTGAACTTTTTGACGGTCAGGCAGTTGCCTGTGAAGATTTCGTGCATGCTATGGAAGTTGCCGGGGGTGTTAGCTTAGAAAAATTTAAACAATGGTATGCTCAATCAGGGACGCCTATTGTTAGTGTGAAAACTTCTTACAATGCTGAGGCTAAAAATTTTAGCATTATGCTATCACAAACTAATAACCCTACTTTTGACCAAAGCGAAAAACAGAATTTAGTGCTGCCGATGCGATTAGCATTGTTCAGCAAAAGCGGGGTGCAGCTAGATTTAAGCGGCGATAAAGAGTATGTTGCAGTATTGGATTCTAAATCAGCAGAATTTATTTTTGAAAATATTGCTGAGGAACCAATTTTATCGATAAATCGTTATTTTTCAGCTCCAATAATTTTAGATTTTAACCAATCAGATGAAGATTTAGCTATTTTAATGAATTACGATAGCGATGGCTTTAATCGCTTTGAATCTTCGCAGAAGTATTTTAGAAAACACATGCTGAATATTATCAACCGCTTAGAAAACGGAGAAAAAATTGGGCAGGATGAATATAAAAAATTAGTGCTGCCGCTTGCAAATATACTAAAAAACTATCAAAGCGATATGTATATGACTGCAACACTTTTAAGGCTGCCGACTTTTGCGTCATTGGAAATGAATTTTGATAAAAATCTGCCGATAGACAGCATGCTGAAAACTATCAAAAATATGGAAGAAGCAATTGCTAATACTTTTGAGAAAGAATTTGCCAGTATTTTTAATTCCATAAATGATGTAGAAAGTGAATTTTCCACAATAATGATGGGTCAGCGCAGTTTAAAAAACCGCTGCCTCTTTTATTTATTAAAAACTAAAAAAGAAGAATATTTAAGCATGGCAGCTGCCTATTTTAAAACTACAAAATCTATGACTAAAAAAATTGGAGCGCTATCTAGTGTTAAAGATTTTTTAAATACACCGCAGCATACAGAAATTTTCAGCTCGTTTTATCAAGAATTTGAAAACTATCCAACCGTGCTTAATAAATGGTTTTTAATCTCAGCAAGCATCAGCCATAAAGATGCTATTGAGAATGTAAGAAGACTAACAACTCTTGATACTTTTTCCTATACTAATCCTAACAAGGTTCGCCATTTAATCGGCGGCTGGACATCAAATATTGCTGCTTTCCACGATATTAACGGCAGCGGCTATAAATTTTTGGAAGAAATTATTATAAAAATGGACGATATTAATCCTAGCGTTTCGGCAAATTTGGCTAAAAATTTCTCAAAATTAAATGTGTATGATTCCCAAAGGCAGAATTTAATTCGGCAGTCTATTAATAATATTCTTAAAAAACCTAATATTTCTAAAGGCTTATATGAAATTTTATCTAAATCTTTAGCATAATTAAACAAAGGAGATATATAATGAAGAAAAAAATTAAAAAGGCAGTTTTTCCTGTAGCAGGGTTAGGCACAAGATTTCTGCCGGCTACGAAAGTTGTTCCTAAGGAAATGATGCCGGTTTTTAATAAGCCTATCGTGCAGTATGCCGTAGAAGAAGCTATGAGTGCTGGGATTGAAGAGTTTATTTTTGTTACAGGCAGAGGCAAAGCAATTATTGAAGATCATTTTGATATTTCTTACGAATTAGAAAGACGGTTAACAGATGAAAAAAAACATCGGTATAAAGACTTAATTTCACAAGGCATACCGAAGCCCGGCAAAGCATTTTTTACGCGGCAGCAGTCTCCTAGTGGTTTAGGTCATGCTATTTGGTGTGCTAAGGCTTTAATTAATAATGAGCCTTTTGCAGTCCTTCTGCCGGATGAATATTTAAAATCTTCGCCAACATGTTTAGCGAAAATGGTAGATATTTACAATAGCCATGCGGATATTGAAATGATGCTGGCTTATCAGGAAGTTGCCTGGGCAAATGTTTCTTCTTATGGTGTGTTGAATACTGGCAATCAGCATCCGCAGCACTTTTTGGTAAATGTGAAGTCTGTTGTAGAAAAACCAAAGGCAGAAGATGCTCCTTCTAATTATGCAATTATTGGCAGATATATTCTACAGCCTACAATCTTTGAACATCTTGAAAAGGCTCAAAAAGGAGTAGGGGGTGAAATTCAGCTTACAGATTCCATAGATAAAATTATCCAACAGCATAAAACAGTCGGCTATGAATATACTGGCGAAAGGTTTGACTGCGGTAATCCGTTAGGACTATTGGAGGCAAGTATTGAAGTTGGACTAGATTATTCTGAATATGCTGAAAAAATTAAGGATATTCTTAAAAGAAAACTTGGCAGTTAATATGAATGTCATGGTGGAGCAAACGGTATCCATTTGCAGTTTAATTATATGGATGCTGTTTTGCTCCACCATGACATTCATAAGATAATTTTATCAAGAATAATTATTAGCCAATATATTTCTCAACTAAAGCATAGGCAATGCTAGCCGTTTCAACATCTAAAACTCCATCGTATTTCTCTGGTCTAAAGTGCAGCTGAAAGGCTTTAAATAAACTGCTGGGCTCACCGGAATACTTATAACCATAGGCATCTAATTTCGCTGCCACATCTTCTATTGACGGCATATTTACAGAAAACTCAGCTGTATATTTGGCTGCAGTATCATCGTCATACCAAGCACCAATACCATTATCATATAATTTTTTCCAAGGGAACAAAGCTCCTGGGTCTATTTTTCGGCTAACTGCAATATCGCTATGTCCCACTACATTGGTTGCGGTTATATCAGGATATCTTGCTAAAATATTTTTACATAGTTCAATTATAACCTCAACTTGTTCATCAGGGTAGGGTGCAAATGCTGCATCTGTTGCTATATTAACTATTTCAATGCCGATACTGGTATCGTTAAGGTTTGAGCGATTCCCTCAATCGCTTACACCAGCATGCCATGCCCGATTATTTTCATCTACCAAAGAATAAACAATTAGCTCGTCTAAAGGGTAAGTATCATCTATGCTTTTTAAGGTAGGAACTAGGTAGTGGGCGCTAACATCTCCCTTAAGCGCAGTAAGGGAATCTGTAAAGTTTAAAGCGGTATAGTGCAGCACTAAAAATCTTTGTCTGAAGTTTTGTGCTGGCGAAATGTGCGATGTATAATCTATTTTTAACATATTTATCTCCTTTTGTTTTTATACACAATATGTATTGTATCATAAAAATTTATTATTACAATTCTTAATGGTTATTGCGCAATTTTATGCTTAACAAGAATAAAATCAATTGTAAAATATAAGAAACTACTGCCTTACAATAAGCAGTTGGCAAGGTTAATAAGATTGAATTACTTATTATTTAAAATAGAATTTTTAATAATAAAGGACATGGTTAAGCCCGTATGAAGATATTTATATTTAGGCATTTTAAAGATATTTTTATAGATGGAATTCTTTATTCTCCTTGCGAAAGAATTTATAAAGTAGCCGCCATAAAGCAGATAATAGTATAAAGACACTATTAAAATTTCACTTGTTTTATTTTTTGCAAATAATCTTAAGTTATTTAAATAATTTAAATATATTTTTTTTATATCTTTAGCCGCAATTCTTCTATCTAAATGCCAAGGCTTTATGCCGACAAAATGAATTGCACTATAATTTTTTGTAAGGCTGCTTTTTGAAGTAAGAGTAATTATATTATCAGCATAAGTTATTTTATCAGCTAATATTGTATTAATTGCATATTCCTCAGTAATTTTATAAAAATCTGTGTAATTATTATTAAACTGCTCTTTTATAAAATTGATAGATCTTTCTTTAATATTATTATTTCTTGCTGCAATCATATTGATAAGCAAAATGCCGACATTTAATCTATTAGAAAACTTATCACCGCAGAATATATAATTACCTAAGTTTTTATCTAAAAAGGCTTCAATATTAGAAGTAATAAGAACATCTGCATCTAAAAATAATACTTTATCTACATTTGGCAGTAAATTAGGCAGAAAAAGTTTAAAATAAATTTCCTTAGTCCATTTGCCGCCGTCTTTAATATCTGCTAATTCCTCTAGTGAAGAGCAATCAAGCAAATAGACTTGAAAATTATTATAGCTGCTTAAAGGAGGCTGGTTTAGAAATATATCAATATCGTTTTGCGATAGGCAATTATTATGCTGAATATATATATTAAAGAAGCTGTTTTTATTATGGTGCAATAGTGAATGAATAGTTATAAAGCAAAATAGCAAATAATTTCTATTAATTGAAAAAGCTACATTATAATTTTTCATAAATTATATTCATTCCATAATAAAGTGCACGATTATATTTAACCGCACACTTTATTTAAAGTTATAGAGTATTTTAATTTTCGTTATTAGGAATTAAGGCAGACTGTAAAGCAATCACATTAGGATCTTTAGAGTTAGGCTGTATGAAGTTAAAATAGAACACATACTGGGTATATGCTTCTTGATTATTAACAAAATCACTTAAACAGTTAGCTACTGGCTTCAAAGAACCAACTCTTTTAGAAACGAACTGATCATAGGCTTTAGCAAACATATTTGAGTAATTACAGAATAATATTTGATTCATATAGTTTCCTCTAAATAATTGAGTAAAACTACTTTCTGAAAGAAATGAATTTTTGAAAGCCTCTGGCATATCTCTAACAGGGTTAAAATTAACATGCAAATTAAAAGATTTAGCTGCATTCAATTTTCTTAAAAGAACATCATCTTGCGTGCTGGTAGATAAAAAATCGTCAAAAAGATTATTATATAAATTAAATAATTCAGTTTCTGACCATACTGAAGAATTCATACAATTATTATAATCCATTAACTTGTTATTAACAGGGAAAGTAGGATTAGAAGAATAATCTCTTAACTCATTATTAGCTAAAATAAATGCCATTCTAGCAGTTTCGGCATATCTACAGAAATCGCTGCGGTTGCTGCCGATAAAACTTAAGAAATCAGCAAAAGGCAGTCTAGTTGTGCCTAGATTTCTTGGGGTAACATCAACTAATCTAAAAGTTGCAATATCACTAATTGCCGAATTAGGAATAACTGATTCTATAGGAGCGGCTGCACTTTGTTCAATAATAGGAGCTTGCTCTATTAAAGGAGCAGCATTTTGTGTTTCTGTATGAGCTGCCGGCGTTGTTGTTACAGTAAAAAGTCTTTTATTTTTAGTTTCATATAGGGATTCTCTATCAAAGATATAAACAGCAAGAGCAGCAATACTTCCTAAAAATATTATAATGTAAACAATAAAAGGAATTATTTTAAAATGACCGCCATCAGATAGCTCTCTTTTTAAGCTTTTTTTTACTTTTTGCTTTTTACTTTTTTGTTCAGAATTTTCAAGAGATTCTTTTTCTTTAGGCTTACGACGAAAAATATTTAAAAGATTAAACCGGCTGCTTTTTTTAGGAGCCTCAACTGGCTGTTCTGGAACATTTTGCACTGGTTCAGCAGGGCTTTCAGAGGATAACCCTTCTTTATATCTTCTTTTTCTAATGTCTTCTATTTTTCTTGCCATTACTATATACCAATCATTGTTTAAATATTTTATAGCATTATACAATCATAAATTATATATAAAAAAAGACCGATAGTCAATTAAAAATTCAATTTTTTATCTTTATATATACTACCAGTTGCTCTTAATATTAAAGTAAAATACTGGTTTTTAGTATTTTAATATTTTCTAAAGATTTTTCTGTAATTAAATCTTTTTTATCGGATTTTTTCAACTTTTTTATATTGGCAGGAGTAATATCAGGGAACAGTCCAAAATTTATGTTAGATGGCTGATAATTGTCTTTGCTGCTTAGAATGTGATTTAAAATTGCACCTAAGGCACTTAGTTGAGGAATTTTTAATTCTTTATTATGCAATTTTGCATTTACAAATAAAGCGCACATTAATCCTACTGCCGTGCTTTCTACATAACCTTCGCAGCCGGTGATTTGTCCGGCGAAAAAGATATTTTCATAATTCTTCAAAGAAAGATTATCATTCAGCACTTGCGGTGAGTTAATAAAGGTGTTTTTATGGATGCTGCCTAATTTAGCAAACTCGGCATTTTGCAAGGCTGGAATCAATCTAAAGATTCTTAGCTGCTCATTATATTTTAATTTAGTTTGGCAGCCTACCATATTGTAAAGACTTCCTAAATGGTTATCTTGTCTTAACTGCAGCACAGCAAACGGCTGTTCGCATGTATGAGGATTTATAAGCCCTACAGGTTTCAACGGACCAAACAGCAGAGTTTGTTTACCGCGATTTGCCATTACCTCAATAGGCAGACAGCCTTCAAAATAAGGAATTTCTTTTTCATAATCGGCGAATTCCATATATTCCGCATTGATAAGCTCATGATAGAAAACATCATATTCGCTCTCGGTCATACCGCAATTTATGTAATCTTTGCCATTGCCTTTTTCGTAGCGGGACTGCCACCATGCTTTTGAGAAATCTATGCTGTCCTTATAAACAATAGGAGCAATAGCATCAAAAAAATTGAAAGATTTTTCACCAATCATATTTAGTATCTCAGTATTTAAATTTTCGCTGGTTAAAGGACCGCTAGCAATAATTACAATATTATCTTGAGATTGCTCTTTTATGTTTTTAAATTCTTCGTGAATAATTGTAATGTTAGGGTGAGATTGTAAAATTTCAGTAATATCATTAGAAAAAGCTATACGGTCAACCGCCAAAGCATCGCCTGCCGGAACTTTATGTTTATCAGCAATTTTCATGATAAGAGAATCCAATTCCCGCAGTTCTTGGTGCATAAGACCTACTGCCGATTTTATATTATCGCTGCGGAAAGAATTAGAACACACCAGCTCGGCAAAGCTATCTAAGGTATGGGCAGGGCTTTTCTTTAAGGGCTTCATTTCAATCAGTTTTACATGAAATCCACGACTTGCTAACTGAAATGCACATTCGCTGCCTGCTAAACCTGCACCAACTACAATAATTTCTTGCATTACTGCCACCGCCGCGAAAGACTATTCTCAATGCCTAGCAAGTCTAGGCATCTAGCAACGCTATGCTGGACAATATCTTCAATTGACTGGGGCTTATTATAAAAAGCCGGCATTGGCGGCATAATAATTGCTCCATTCAATGTAGCTTTCTGCATTAATTCAATGTGTCCTAAATGCAAAGGAGCCTCCCGGAACATCAGCACAAGTTTCCGTCTTTCTTTAAGTATTACATCGGCAGCTCTAGTAATTAAGTTATCGTTATAAGAATTAGCTATGCCAGAAAGAGTTTTTACCGAGCAGGGTGCTATAATCATGCCTTTTGTTAAAAAAGATCCCGAAGAAATAGAAGAATGCAGGGCATTATTAGGGTAAAACTCATCAGACATTGCAATTAGCTGTTCTTGCGATAAGTTCAGTTCATGCTGAGCGGTAAAAAATCCCATTTTAGAAACCACAAGAATAGTTCTAATATTAAGTTTTTTAAGAGCTTCTAATAGTTTAACTGCATAAATAATTCCGCTTGCGCCAGAAATTCCAACAATAATTGAATTATTCATAAATGTTCCAATAGCTATTTCTTTTTGTAAGAATATCATATATAATATTAAAAGCAACACAAGAAAAGGAGCAGCTATGGGCAGTGTAGTAATTTTAGGAACTCAATACGGCGATGAAGGCAAAGGAAAACTGGTTGATGTTTTAGCCGGCAAAGCCGATATGGTTGTGCGTTTTCAAGGCGGCAACAACGCCGGACACACGATAATTTTGGGTGAGGAAAAGTTTGTTTTTAATCTGCTGCCTTCGGGGGTTCTTTACGATAAAGCTAAGTGTATTATCGGCAATGGCGTGGTTGTTGACTTAGCAGTGCTATTAAAAGAAATGGAGATTCTTAAAAGCCGCGGACGCAATATAAACCATATTTACATCAGCGATAAATCTCATTTAATTATGCCGTATCATATTATTTTAGATAAGCTAAAGGAAAGCGGTGCAAATAAAATTGGCACAACTCAACGAGGTATTGGTCCTGCTTATGCCGATAAAATCAACCGTGTGGGAATTAGAGTTGCAGATTTAATAGATTTTGAAGTATTTAAAGAAAAATTAAGAATTAATCTTGAAGAAAAGAATCCCATTTTTAGTAAAATTTATGGCGTTGAAACATTAAATGAAGAGGGAATTATTAAAGATTTTGCTAAGTTCAGGGAAAAAATTCTTCATATGGTGGTGGATTCATCTACAGAAATTAATGAATATCTTGATAGCGATAGGCTGGTGGTGTTTGAGGGGGCCCAGGGAAGCCAGCTGGATATAGATTTTGGCACATATCCATATGTAACCAGCAGCAGTCCATCTGTAGGCGGAGTTTTAATTGGCAGCGGCATCAGCCATAAAAAAATTAATAAAGTTGTAGGGATAGTTAAGGCTTATACCACTAGAGTAGGCAATGGTCCTTTTGTAAGCGAGCTGGACGAGAAAATGGGAAATTTTCTTAGAGAAAAAGGCGGAGAATACGGTGCAGTTACCAAAAGACCAAGAAGATGCGGTTGGCTAGACTTAGTTATTATTAAAAGTTCAGCACAGAAAAATGGCTTGAGTGATATTGTAATTACGAAATTAGACATATTAACCGGCTTAGAAGAAATTAAAGTTTGTGTTGGTTATGAAATAGATGGTATGGAAGTTAAAACCATTCCTACGAATCTTAAAAAATTACATGATGCTAAGCCAATTTATAGAACCTTTAAAGGCTGGAAAGAAGATATCAGCGAGGTAATATCTTTTGAAAAACTTCCAGAGGAAGCGCAAAAATATATCCTGTTTATAGAGAAATATTTAGATACCAGCGTTTCTATGGTTTCTGTTGGTCCTGAACGCACCCAGAATATTATTAGGAAACAGATTGTTTAGGTATTTAGGGTTATAAAATTTTTTATAACCCTCTATTAAAATGCTCTCTTTTTTGATGAATAATAGATGTAAGAATAATTTCACTATCATTTACATAATAGCTAATTATGTAAGGATATTTATGCAACACATATTCTCTTAATTCAGAGAAATATAATGAGGTTCTTGCTCCATAAGGATTATTTTGGATATTAATTAAACTTTCTTCTATTTTTTTAGAGAATTTTTGTGAAACTTCAATACTAGCATGAGTTAAATACCAAGTAATATGGTAATCTAAATCGGCTAAGGCTTCTTTCGTCCAAATTATTTGCATTTATTAAAAACTGCTTGAACTTCCTCAGCCGTAGCAAATTCTCTATTTTTAGCCTGAGATAACCCCCTTGCCATTTTTTGCAATTGCCAATTATGCAATTCCATTTGTTTTAAGTTATTATACTCTTCCAAAGATATTAAAACCGCACTTTCATTGTTTTTAGTAATAATAACCGTTTCATTATTAGCTACAACATCATCTAATAACTGCGATAATTTTTCTCTGCTTTTTGTATATCCTATTACTTGCATAAGTTTTACCGAATTTATTTAATAATTTATAATATTATTATAAATTATTCTGTCCATAATACAAGGCATTATTTTTCTACCTCCCAACAAAAATAGTTTTATAAAGGGAATTTAAAAAGCTGATGCCGGTAGGTTTTACGGTATCTAGGGTATTTACGGATACTTGATTCACGGCAATTCTTTCCAATCCTTTTTCGCCTTTGTCGTTAACAACCTCATTATCGCCGCCAACAGAGGCTATATCGCTTATTACATAGTGCTGACCGCCAACATATCCCAAATACATAAATACATGTCCTTTCATAAGCAGCAATGTGCCTAATTCAGTTTTCTGCAGGATTTTATTGCGGTTATCTTCATTCATGCCTTCTAAAACTGCAATTCTGCCGATGCTATTAGCAAGCTCTGCTCTTGTAGGCTGACGGAAATCTTCTGCCGGGCTGGCAATTATTACCCCAGCCATGTTTGCCATTTCTCCGGTATTTCTTGGAATATTTATGCCAAAAGTATTAAATATATCTTGAATGAATGAAGAACAGTCGCGCTCCCCTAAATGTCCGCCCCAATCGTAGCGGTTGCCCTGCATTTTAAAGGCTTGCTTAATTATATTTTCTTTAGTGTAAGGCAAGTATCCTACATTAACATCTTCGCTGTATGGAATCAAAATCAACTTAAATTCTAGCTGTCCGCTGCTATTTTCAATTGGAATTTTAGCAACAAAATTACCTGCTGTTGATTGATTATCTACAAAATCTGGCTTATTTTTAATAATCGGCAGTTTTTGCCCCATATAGAACACCATCTGCGAAGTATTGCTATCGTAAGGGTTAAAAGAAAGCATTAGCTTGTTGGCAGTAATTACAATAAAATCCTCAGCCTTTATATAAGATTCCCAAGAATCCTTATCTGCATAAACAATATCTTGCGCATCAATCCAACCTGCATAATTGCTAGTTCTAACAAAAATAAAATTACCGTCTTTGCTTTTATGCAAAATTACCACAGGAGTAGCGGAATATACTGCAGTTTCTTGCGACATGTCAAATTCTATGTCATTGGGAGTTTCATAAAGACTGTTGTGGCTGGGGAAAGATCGCATATTGGTTTTGCGGGTAGTAAAGCCTAAGGCAAAATTAGCTTTATTGATATTTGCTAAGTTTGTATTATCTGCTAATTTTTGATAATAGCCATCACTAGCCTCTATTTCACCCAAATATCTAGGATTCTGTGGAATTTTATAATTAGTAATTAATTCTTTGACATCGCCTTCAGATACATTTTCAAAAAATACTTGTAAATCTGCCAGCTGTGGAATTTTTGCTAAATTTTCTTGATTAAATTTGGCAATATCTGCTGAAGTTAAAATAACTTTTTGAATATTTTTAGTATTTACCAGCCAAAAATCTGCTTGTAAAAACTTATCCTCAACAGCATATTTATAAGCAAAGGCTGATGTAAAACTCATGATATGGACTATTATTATAATTAAAATTTTTTTCATTTTATTGCGACTTGGTTATTATTACTGGAGTATCCTGCATGGTATCGGGATTTTGACACTTGTATGTTGTATCTTGAAATATTTTGTTGTCTATCATGTTTTTGCGAGTAAGAATCATAGTTAAAGAATTTCTATATAATTTTGCCATATAAAGAAAATCTTTTGCTTCTTTTTTATAAATGCTGAATTCACCTTTAGAATCAGCGCCGGTTGAGGTATATCCAGCATTTACATGATACACATTATCCATTACGCTTATATAGTTATCTTCAATAAAAAGTGCGATGGAATTAGAATAATCTACCACATTATTTTGCAAATAAAAACATTTGTAATATTTTGCTTGCAATGATGCTCCGCAGATTAAAAACAATATCATTATTCTTATTATAAACATTTATTTTCCTAAAGTTTTAACCTCATTTTCTATAAATTCTATTACTTGTTCTGCCGAATAGCCAACAAAGTTATCTACATTTATTATAGCTTCTAATTTATTTTTATCTAAATTAAAAATTTTATCATACAGTATTTTTTGCAGAAGGTCGTTTTCTGCACCATTTTCTACCATATTTTTTTTAGTGGCAATGGCATATTGGCGGATTTTTTCATGAATTTCCTGCCTATCGCCGCCGTTTTTGGCAGCCTCCATCATAATATTTTCGGTTGCTAAAAAGGGGATTTCTGCCATAAGATTTTTATGGATTACCTTTTCATTTACCGATAAGTTTTTGGTAATATCGGTTAAAAGGGTTAAAATGCTGCTGGCGGTAAAAAATCCTTGCGGAATGGTAATGCGTCTGTTTGCGCTATCGTCAAGAGTGCGTTCAAGCCATTGAGTGCTTGCCACCATAATTGCCGACTGCGGTAAAGTCATTAGATATTTTGCCAAACTGCTAACCCGTTCGCTTTTAATAGGGTTGCGTTTATAAGGCATAGCCGAAGAACCAATCTGTTTTTTGCCGAAATTTTCTTCAACTTCTTTAAGATTCTGCAGCAGGCGAATATCGTTCGTCATTTTATGGGCAGAGACAGCAATTTGGGCTAAAAAGTTTAACACACTTACATCTACCTTGCGGTCGTAAGTTTGCCCGGTAATAGTAAAGCTATTTGAAAAGCTGAAGTCTTGGGCAATTTTAGCTTCAAGAGTTTTAACCTTTTGGTAGTCGTTTTTAAATAGCTCTTTAAAACTGGCGAGAGTTCCTGTTGTGCCTTTAATAGAGCGGAATTTAAGGTTGCTGAGGATATAGAGAAGTTCTTTGTAATCCATTGTGAAAGACTGCAGCCACAAGCAAGCCCGCCGCCCAACTGTAGTTGGCTGGGCTACTTGGTAATGGGTAAAACTCAATGTTGGCATGTCTTTATATTTTAGCGCGAAAGCAGAGAGTTCTTCTATAAGATTATAGAGGTATTTTTTAATAAGGAGGAGGGAATCTCTAATTAATATTAAATCGGTATTATCTTTAATAAATTCGCTGGTCGCCCCAAGATGGAGGATTGGCTTAGCAAGCGGTGCCTGCTTGGCAAGAGAATGTAAATGCGCCATAACATCGTGCTGCAGCTCTGATTCAAGCTGTGCTACATCGTTAAAGTCTATGTTATAGAGATTGTCTTTAATTTGTTGCAGCTGCTCCTCAGTTATAGGAAGCCCCAATTCTTTTTCGTGAGTAGCCAGGCTAAACCATAATTTCCGCCACAGTGAGTATCTGTTTTGGTCGCTGAATATGGTAAGCATATCCTTAGGCGTATAGCGTGATACCAGCGGGTCGGAGTAGGTGGGGGCGTTTGGATTATTGTTGTTCATTAGCTTTTTCCTCTGTGTTTTCTTCAAAATTTATTAGTTTATCGTTGTAATAGATGTTTTCTTTAATGTCTTTTTAGCAGATTTTTTATTTTAATTTCAATGCCTTCTTTAATATCATTGAAAATAAAATCATTTTGGTAATTAAAATTAATTCCATTTAGATTAATATCAGCATATAAGTTTATAGGGATATTCATATTATCTACATTTGGAAATACAATATAACATCTATCTCAATACCAAACCATTCTTAACTTCTTCAAACTTTTGATGCAGCTCACTTACATAAGCCTCATAGGCGGTTTCAAAGTCTTCGTCTTTGTTGATATAATTAGCGTAGGAGTAAGTATTATTTTCTTCTGTTTGGGAATTTGAATTCTTATTATCACTGTTTTTATTGCCGTCATTCATTTTAAAGTAAGTATTAAGGTGGTTAGGATATTTTTTATTCTCTGTATGGTGGATAATGCTTTTTTGCGTATAATCTCCTTTAATATAAACATAGTTTGTTTCGTTATGAATAGCGTCAAAACGCACAGGATTATGAATTCCATCTGGCTGTGATAAGGTGGTTCCAACAATAATAGACGAGCCTTTAAACTGCCAATTATTAAGGCTGTGGTTTATAAAAGTGCATTCTCTTACAATTGATGAATCAATAACTAGTCCATCTACTTCTAAATAGCTAATTTGACTTTTATATATAACCGTATCAAGAAATTGAAAATTATGAACGCTTTTAGTAATTATTTTAGATTTATAAAGAAAAGCATTATTAAGCAAAATATTTTTAATAATTGCTTCCTCATGGGTAAAATCTTTATTAAAAATTTTCGCATTACAAAGATTAACGATATAAGAATTAGGATTATTTATAGCAACTAAATTTATCATTTCTTGAATGGTATCGGAAGATTTAAAACCATCTAAACATTTTAAAATAACATTATTATATCTATCATATAATTTTATTAAATTCTCATAATCTATTTCTTTTAATTTTTCTTTATAAATTCCTCTCTTTTCAGTTTTTTTAGTTAAAGTATTACGATTATTAAAATTTTTATGGTAGATTATATCAGAGTATAAATTACTGTCATTTTTAAAATCATGTTTTTCTAATAGATAAAAAGTTCTTAAAAGGGATATATTCTCAAAAATTCTAGCTTCTTCTGTTGATACACCATAGGTTTTTAAATGATCGTAATACTCCACATTACTTCTATATACAATATGCTGACAAAGAATGTTATGGATTTTTTCCCGATACTCCGGACATCTTTTTATCATATCAACTAAAGTGTATATGCCGCCCATGCGAACAGAAGTATTCTCGCTGCCAAGCAAGGTTATGGCGTCTTTAAAGGTAGAGCTAATTGCAGCTTCTTCGGTAAGTTCTATTTGCCTTTGCACCTGAGCTGCTCTTTTAAAATTAACCGTTAATGTTAAAATTGCGGTATTGCCGACGATAATAGCTCCTAAAAAAGTTAAGGTCATAGGTTTGTTAGAATTTTCAGCTGTAGATCCTAAGATAAGATAGTTTACTAAATCTATAATAAAATTAATGCCAATAGCATAACCAAGTATAAGAACTATAGAAAAAACCAATAAAAATATAACAACATTTATTATTCTGTTAATGGAAAATATGCTCTTAAAAAGTTTCGACCGCTCGCTGCGTGATAATAAACTAACGAACCAAATAACTGAAATTATAATAACAATTAGTATTGCAATTTCCATTTTAACTATTTCTCTCTATTATTTTCAGCAATAAATTGTTTGCTGTCTACCACCACTGCCTCATCTTCACTTAGGGTGCGGATAGTTGGTTCTTCTGTAGTTGGATTGACAGTAAAATTTTGAAAATTAAAAGTAATCACCAGCTTTTTAGTAAATCTATCGTCAAAGGCGATTCGCAGCAGGTCTATAATGGCAAAAGCAAAGGGCAGCCATGCCAAAGATTTAGTAAGCAGCAACAGGCTTAACAGCAGCTGGAAAGTTCCTGTAATATATTTTCCTAAATAAAATCTATGAATGCCGAATACTCCCAAAACAAGACACAATCCAAAGGCAACAACCTTATTTTTCTGCTCTAATTTAGGAATAGGAAAAATAGATTCAAAACTATCTTGAGAACCATTTTGCGCATTTTCTGTTCTTTGAGTGTTCATTCTAATAAAAACCTTACGGAAAATCATAGTTCTCTCCTTTATTTTATGAACCTAGAAATAGGTATTAATGGTATCTAGCAGCAAAGGCGGAAAGATTTATATCCCTCCGCCTTTAGATTCTTACGATTGCAGAAAATTCTTAATTTCTTCATCTTCTATTGTAGATTCCTTATCAAAATTTACGGCAATACTCATAACTTTTTTAGCAGATTCCCTTGCGTCAATATTTGCTAGCCATCTTTTAATATTAGGATATTCGTTTAAAAGTTCTAGCATAGTGGTAGTTGAACGAACTTTTATGCTAGGATACAAATTAATATCAGCAATAGAAAAACTGCCGGCAATATAATCTTTTCCTTCCAGATGCTTATCTAGCAGGGCAAGTAAAGAATCCAGCTGCTTTTTAAGGCGGGCTGCCATATCTTCATTGCTAGTATCAGCATGATAGAATTGTGAAAATTTGGGGTTTAATTCACTTACACCCCAAAAAAACCACGATAAAACTTCATTCATATTATTGCCAGATAAAAGTTTATCTTCTTTTTGTGCCAAATATAAAACCATCGCGGCAGAATCGAATAATACTTTATCGCCATCTAGCATTGCCGGCGTTTTTTTTGTAGGGATTATTTTGGCGTAAGAGGCATGATGATTTTGCTTTTTAAAAACATTAATCGGCAGACTGCTGTAAGGAACTTCTGCTTCTTCTAAAAACATTAAGACTCTTAAACTTGGAGCAGTAGGGGCATAGAATAATTTTAACATCTTAATTCTCCTTTATTTATTTAAAAATGCAATTAGCTCAGATTCAGATATTTCACCGTTCCAATCAAAATTTTTAGCTAGGGCTGCAACTTTTTTAACAGATTCGCGGTTATCCATTGTAGAAAGCCATTTTGCAATATTATCTAATCCGGCAATTAAATTAGGAATTTTATCACCGCTGATATAATGCTTCAACCAGCCATAAACAGAAATATCGGCAATGGAAAATTCATCAGCAATATAAGTTTTTCCTGTAAGATGTGCATTCAGCAGCAATAGCAAATTTTTTATATTGTCTTCAATACTAGCGTGCATAGCGGCATTATCGGGATTTTGCATTTTAGCACGATAATGCTGCACAAATTTTGGCGATAGCTCGCTTTGCTCCCATATAAACCAAGAGAGCGCTTCTGTATAATTATTTTGCGGCATTAGTTTGCCATGCTTGGCAGCTAGGTAATACAAAATTGCACCGCTTTCAAAAAGCACTTTGCCGTCATCAATAAGCGAGGGGATTTTTGCTGTCGGGATAATACTTTTATAGGCTTCCAAAAACTGCATTTTTTTAAAAACATTAATCGGCAGACTGGCATATTCAAGATTCAATTCCTCCAAAGCAATTAAAACCTTATTGCCGGCTGCTGTCGGCGAGTAGAGTAATTTTAGCATTTTTATCTCCATATTAGATTAGCGTTAATCTTAAAATTATTATAGCTTATTTCTTCAATATTTTGATATATAAATTGCTAATTATTAGCAATTCTATTTAATATCATTAATAAATCAATTCCTGTAGTTTTATGTATGTAGTTCCAAGCATTATTTCCATAATAATACTCTCCATTTATTCCTTTATATAAAGTTTCTAAGGTTTCTTGTATCTTAATTGCTTGTTTTCTATTGGGATAATAATACATAATTCTTACTGGAATATAACCGCAATTTTTTATAACTTGTATTCTAGTATGCTCTTTTGTAATATGGTCGCCGTCTGTAGTTGCATCTTTCCATTTAATTTCATAGGCTTTATTATCTATAGCACAATCTATTTCAAATTTTTTTGGTCTGTTTCCAAAAGTATTGTCAACTTTCAATTTAACTTTTGCATGTGGGAATTTTTCTTTAAAGCATAATATTGTTAATTCTTCTAAAAGTGATCCTGCATATTTATAAAGAAATCTGCCTTTATTTTGATACTCATCTATTAATTTACCCTATTGAATAGATATACCTAAAATTTTGTATATAAGATAATGGTCGTTAAGGTCATAATTCATATCTTCCATTCTCAATTCTATTTGGTCATTAAGTTTTTGACGATATGTTTTTACTAAATTAAGGATTTTTTCTTCTATTAACATTAAATATTAAAACTCTTAGCTATATTTTCTATATTATTAACTGAAACTAATTTAATGTTTCGGTTAAATTCTATAACTTTATTTTCATATGATATTGCATTATCGTTTTGAGTAATAATTAATCCGTATTGCAATTTTTTATTTTTTATAAAGGAATTGAGATTATCTAATGATTGCCATAAATCTTCTCCTGTATCTTGTATTTTAACGGCAATTAAACCACGATTTTGCAAACTTAAAATACCATCTGCTTTAGCAGACCGATATACAATTTTTGCACCAATCTTATTTAAAATATCTTTTTTATTTTCTTTGGTTAGGTAGCTTTCTTTTCCGTTTTTTAAAAGATTAGATTCTGTTTTTATGGGATTATTTAACCTAAAAGTTGCTAATTGAATAGCTTCAATAGATACATCTATTCCTATGTAATTTCTTTCTAATAACTTAGCACTTACTAAGGTAGTTCCGCTGCCGCAAAAGGGGTCTAAAACAACATCACCTTTATTAGAGGCAAGTTTAATTATTTGCTCTAGCAATAATATGGGTTTTTGTGTTGGGTAATTTACTCTTTCTTTAGCTTTGGGGTTAAAAAAAGGTATTTCCCATACATCGCTTAATAATACTCCTTTTTTTTCTTTTGCAAGAGTGTTTGAGTATTGTGTTTTATTTGTAAAGGAATTCCTTTCTCTGTTAAGCAAAATTTGGTCTATATTTGTGGTGGCAGAATAGTTTTGATATTGCGGGTTAAATGTGTATTTATTGCTTTTAGAATACCAAAAAATATTTTGATGCCCATTAAGCAGTCCGTTTCTATTATTAGACCATCTTTTATAACTCCATATTATTTCATTTATAAAATTATTGTAGCCAAAAATATTATCTAATAAAACTTTAATATAATGAGAGGCTTTTTTATCGCAGTGCAAAAATATTGTGCCATCTTCTTTTAAAACTCTTTTACATTCACTTAGTCTTTCTGACAAAAAAGAAATATAAGAATCTATGGATTCCCAATTATCATCAAATTTATAAGATACACCTTGTTTGCTTTTTAAAATTTGTTCTTTTTGTGTGAAAAAAGGCGGGTCTAAATAAATAAGATTTACATAATTAGATGGTATTTTTTTAATACATCTAAACAATCACCATGATGAAGACTGTTATATTCTATCATTAATCTACCTACTTTCTCAAAATTTTCTTCAAATATTTCCCGGTCCAGCTGGATTCCACTTTTATAATTTCCTCAGGAGTTCCTTTGGCAATAATTTTTCCGCCGCCGATGCCACCTTCGGGTCCCACATCTATAATATAATCGGCAACTTTTATAACATCTAAATTGTGCTCAATAATTATTGCCGTATTACCTTGATCTACCAGCTGCTGCAATACTTGAATTAACTTGTTCACATCATCAAAATGCAGTCCTGTGGTAGGTTCATCTAATATATATAAGGTTTTTCCAGTAGATTTTTTAGAAAGTTCCTTTGCCAGCTTAATCCGCTGTGCTTCACCGCCGCTGAAGGTGGTTGCCGACTGTCCCAGTTTAATATATCCTAAACCTACCTCGTTTAAAGCATGAAGTTTACTATGGATAGTGGATATGCCGCTGAAAAATTCTACACCTTCAGCTACCGTCATATTCAGCACATCAGCAATAGATTTATTATTCCATTTAACTTCCAAAGTTTCACGGTTATAACGGCTGCCTTTGCATTCTTCGCATTTTATATACACATCGGGCAGGAAGTGCATTTCAATTTTAATTACGCCGTCGCCTTTGCAAACCTCGCAGCGTCCGCCTTTTACATTAAAAGAAAATCTTCCCCCCTTATAGCCGCGCGCTTTAGCTTCAGGGAGTTCAGCAAACAGTTCGCGTATTACATCAAAAGTTTTAGTATAAGTAGCCGGATTTGAACTTGGCATTCTGCCGATAGGCGATTGATCTATATCTATTACTTTATCAATATTTTCTAAACCCAAAACATTATCGTAAGGAGCAGGATCGTCTTTAGAATTATAAATATGCTGCGATACAGCTTTATAAAGAGTTTCATTCACTAATGTAGATTTACCGCTGCCAGAAACTCCAGTAATACAGGTCATTAGCCCTAGCGGAAAATCTACATTAATATTTTTTAAGTTATTGCCGTGAGCATTCAACAGTTTAATAAACTTGCCGTTGCCTTTGCGTCTTTTTTTAGGAACTTCTATTTTTAAATCGCCCCGCAGATACTTTCCCGTTATACTGTTAGGATTCTGTTCAACTTCAAGAGGTGTTCCATACGCCACAATTTCGCCGCCTAAAACGCCGGCACGCGGACCCATATCTATCAAAAAATCTGAAAAGCGAATGGTATCTTCATCGTGTTCTACCACAATTACGGTGTTATCTAAATTTTTAAGATGCTGCAGAGTTTCTAAAAGTTTATCGTTATCTTTTTGATGCAAGCCAATAGATGGTTCATCTAGCACATATAAAACGCCTGTCAAGCCCGAGCCGATTTGCGATGCCAGACGGATTCTTTGAGATTCTCCACCCGAGAGTGTGCCGGCTGAACGCGATAAATTCAAATACCCAATGCCCACATTGTTTAAAAAAGATAGCCTATCAGCAATTTCTTTAATAACTTTTTCTGAAATTTTTTTGTGATTTTCACTTAGTTTATCGGTAAGGGCAGCTATCCAAGCATAACACTTTTCTACTGACATTTCTGAGATTTCATAAATATTTTTCATATCTATTTTAACCTGCAGGGCTTTTTGATTAAGCCTTTTTCCGCCGCAAACATGGCATGGACGCTCTATTAAATAGCTGCTTAGGTTCTCGCGGCTGCTTTCACTTTCCGTATCTTTATAGCGGCGCTCAAGAGATGGCATAACCCCCTCAAAAGGTTTGCTTGATGTATGGGTATGGCTATTGGAAGTAAACTGAATTTTCACATTTTCACTGCCGCTGCCATACAAAATAATGTTTTTAAATTTTTCGCTCAGTGAAATAAAAGGAGTGTTAGGATTCACTTTATAATGTTTGGCTATGCCTTCTAATACTGCACGATAATAACCGCCTAGCTGATTGTTCCAAGGAGCGATAGCATCAAGAAGGGGGCGGGTTTGATCGGGAATAATAAGCGACAGCTCAAAAATACTTTCCATGCCAAGCCCTTTACAAGCCTCGCATGCTCCAAAGGGATTATTGAAAGAAAACAGTCTTGGTTCAATTTCCTCAATGGCAAAGCCAGATACAGGGCAGGCGAATTTTTCGGAAAATAGAATTTCTTCCTGCGTGTCTAAATTTTCAGCAATAACAATGCCATCACTTAATTGCAGGGCAGTTTCTAAACTTTGCGACAGTCTTTTTTCAATACCTTCTTTAATTACTATTCTATCAACAATTACGGCAATATCATGCTTAATATTTTTATCTAGCACAGGAATTTCATCAATTTCATAAATTGTGCCGTCAATTTTAAGCCTTTGGAAGCCTTTTTTACGCAAATCATCAAATTCCCGCTTGAATTCGCCCTTGCGCCCCCTAACAATTGGAGCCTGAAGATTGATTTTAGTGCCGTCAATTAAGGAAATTAAACTATCAACCATCATAGAAATAGTTTGCTTTTCAATAGGCAGCCCAGTGGCTGGAGAGTAGGGAATGCCAACCCGTGCAAAAAGCAGACGCAGATAATCGTAAATTTCGGTGATAGTTCCTACTGTAGAGCGCGGATTTTTAGAAGTAGTTTTCTGCTCTATAGAAATAGCCGGAGATAATCCTTCTATAGATTCCACATCAGGTTTATCGAAAGTATCTAAAAACTGTCTGGCATAGGCAGAAAGGGATTCTACATAGCGGCGCTGTCCTTCAGCGTAAATTGTATCAAAAGCTAATGAAGATTTTCCCGAGCCGGAAAGCCCGGTAATTACTGTGATAGTATTTTTAGGAATATCAATGCTGACATTTTTAAGATTATGCTCTTTAGCACCTTTTATAGAGATATACTTACTCATTATTTTTTATTGCTCCACATAAATTTTACAGCCTCAGCTGATAATTTCTCAACCAAGGAATATACCATAAATAATTATATTTTTGTAGATTTATTTTATTAAAAATAATATAATATATCCATTATATGTAGGAATAGTTATGGTAAACAAGGTTATTTTAATCGGAAATGTAGGGCAAGACCCAGAAATTAGATTTTCCCAAAGCGGTTCTAAAATTGCAACTTTTTCACTGGCTACCAGCGAATATTGGAAAGACAAAACTACCGGCGAACGCAAGTCTGTATCGCAATGGCATCGCATTGTAATATTTAATGAAAACCTTGCTGGAATTGTAGAAAGCTATGTGAAAAAAGGGTCTAAAATATTTGTGGAAGGATCATTGCAAACTAGGAAATACACAGGAAACGATGGTGTAGAGAAATCTATAACTGAAGTGGTGCTAAGCCAGTTTAGAGGCGAACTGCAATTGCTTGACTCTCGAGGCAGCAGCGATGGGTATGATTCGTCCCAATCTAACAGCTCTTCCTCAAAGGCTGCTCCTAAATCACAGCAAAATGAAGATTTCTCTTCCATAGGCGATGATTTAGATGATGAAATTCCTTTTTAGCAAACCACTTGTCATGCTGTAGCAAGACAAGTATCCATGATTAAATGATTAAGTGAGGAATAGATGTTTATTAGTAAAGAAGAACTTATTGAAAAACTTAAAACCGTTGAATTATTATCGGTTGATATGGATGGCACGCTTACTGATGGCGGCATGTATCTGGACGAAAACAACAATGCTATAAAAATGTTCTATGCCCATGATGGCACAGGATTGCAAATGGTAAAAAAATTGGGCGTAAAAATCGCTTTGATTACTACCAGCCAATCATCCATTGCAACCCATAGGGCTGAAGTGCTAGGGTTTCATGAACTCATTGCCGGCAGTAATAAAAAAGGCGAAGATATTCTTAAGTTATGCAAAAAATTAAATATTAATCCGCAAAATGCCGTGCATATGGGAGATGATGTGAACGATATTTTAGGATTTCAAGCAGTTGGAATTCCAATTGCTGTAGCTAATTCCAGCGATGTAATTTTAGATTACGCCATTTATCAAACTCAAAAGCGAGGGGGATTTGGTGCGGTGCGCGAAATCTGCGACCTCATTCTGCTGGCAAAAACTGGAAAACTATATGGACCTCCGTATATAGAAATGGAAGAATTTATTCAATAAATAATTTATATATTTGGTTATGCCTTTATAAACAGCATCCATGTAATTGGATATAATATTTAGTGTACAATACCATAATTTAAGCAAAAGGTTAAAGTTAAAAAATGGCAACAAATGAAGATTTAAAAAATATCTCTAATGCAATTAAAATGCTGTCGGCAGTGGCGGTAGAAAAGGCGAAGTCGGGACACCCAGGCACGCCGGTTGGTGCGGCGGATATTATGGCAGTCCTTTTTGCTAATCACTTAAAATTTAACCCTTTTAATCCGGAATGGAAAAATCGCGATAGATTTGTGCTTTCTGCCGGTCATGCCTGCATTATGCTGTATTCTGCCCTGCATTTATTTGGTTATAAAAAATTTTCAATGGAAGATCTTAAAAATTTACGGCAAATAAATTCTATCACCTCGGGACACCCAGAATTTGAAATAGATGCTGGTATAGAAACTACTACAGGTCCTCTTGGCGAGGGCGTATCTGCCAGCGTTGGCATGGCAATTGCCGAGAAAATTCTCAACTCTAAATTTTCAGACATTATTAATCATAAAGTTTACACTTTTGTTGGTGATGGTTGTTTAATGGAGGGTGTGGCTTATGAAGCTCTATCTTTAGCAGGGCATTTAAAACTTAACAATTTAATTGTTATTTATGATAGAAACGATATTACTATAGACGGTGCTCTTGAAATGGCTAATAGCGAGAATATCGCCATGCGTATGGAAGCGATGGGCTTTGCCGTGCAGGAAATTGACGGGCATAATTTTGATGAAATTAACATGGCAGTTGAAAAAGCAAAGCAATCTAACAAGCCATCTTTTATAATAGCCCATACTAAAATCGCTCATGGGGCAGGAAGTAAAGAGGGCAGTGAGGCAGCACATGGTTCGCCGTTGGGTGCTGAGGCTATAGATGCTCTCCGTAAAGATATTGGCTGGAATTATGCCGATTTTGAAGTTCCTGCCTTTATTTATGAAACAGCTCAAAATAGTATAAAAAATAATGTGATAATGGCAGAAGACTGGGAAAAAAGATTATCTTCTAAAAACGGCTTTGCTGAATATAAAAAATATATATCCCCTAACCTAAATATAAATTTTACCGAGTTTGCTAAGAAAGTTCTTGCTGAAAAGCCAACCATTGCTACCAGAGTTGCTTCAGGAAAAGTTTTAGAGGAAATTTCTAAACATATTCCCTCAGTAATTGGCGGATCGGCAGATTTAAGCACCTCTAATAATACAATTAATAAGCAGTCTGTGTCCATTAGTTCTGCGAATTTTAATGGCAACTACATTCATTACGGTATCCGTGAACATGCCATGGGAGCAATTATGAATGGAATATCTTGCTACGACAGCGGCTTTATTCCCTACGGCGGCACATTTTTAGTATTCTCCGACTTTCTTCGCCCGGCAATTCGCCTTGCTGCCTTAATGGAAAGACAGGTAATTTATGTATTTACTCATGATAGTATTTCTTTGGGTGCTGATGGTCCTACTCATCAGCCGATTGAGCATATTGAAAGTTTGCGGTTAATTCCTAATACTATAGTATTAAGACCAGCCGATTTAATAGAAACTATTGAGTGCTATAAAATTGCACTTGCTTCTAAAAACAGCCCGACAATTATGGTTTTAGGCAGAAGCAATGTTCCTACTTTACGAACAGATTATGAGGAGGATAAGAATCTATCCAGCAGGGGCGGCTATATTATAAGTGAAGTTGCTGAAGCAACCATAAATTTAATTTCCAGCGGGTCAGATTTAGCTGTCTTGCAGGCAGTGCAGGAAGATTTACTAGAACAGGGTATTAAAGCTAATCTTGTATCCGTGCCTTTTTTATCTAAATTTGCAGAGGATAAATCTTATGTGAATAGCATTTTAGGCAATAGAAAGAATTTTATCATAGGCACTTCAACCATGATGGGATGGCAAGAATCCTTATCAATAGCAGCTAAGGTTAAAAATATAACTACTTTTGGAAAATCAGGAAGTGAATCCCAAGTTTGCGATTACTTTGGTTTTTCTAAAGATAAATTAATAGAGTGGATTAAAGCAAGTATTTAGTTAATGTTTATTATCAATTTAATTAAGGGCAAATAAAAATGAGAGATTATTATTCAAATAAAGAAAATAAAGATAAAGAAAATGAAGAAATAAAATCTGATAAAACTACAGAAATTTCTAAAGAATCTTCTACATCTTCCAATAGAAGAAGAAGGGCTTCAAATATTTCGCAAAATCAAGGCAGTGTTGCAGAATCTGATAGCCACAATAAAGGTATGAAAATGGTTACATTGCTGTTTGATGAAGATGATAATTTAGTGCAGACTGAATCTAGAAGAGTTTCTCGTGAAGAATCAATGAATGAAAATCAGCATGCTGCAGCACAAACCAGCCGAAGACATCAGCAGACAAATGCAGAAACAGCTCATACGAAAGAAAACCATAAAGAAATAACAAAAGAAGAAGAAGCAAAAAAACGCAGATATCAAAAATCTGAGAGAGAACAAAAAAGATACTACGAAGAAGATGAAGATTATTAATATAAACTTCTAAGGCAAATTATGTCAAATGTTAAAATAGCGCCGTCTATATTATCGGCAGACTTTACACAATTGGGAAATCAAATACAGGCACTTGATGCTGCCGGATGTGATTGGTTTCATATTGATGTTATGGATGGTAATTTTGTGCCGAATTTAACTTTTGGAGCGATGATTGTTAAGCAAATCCGCCCATTAACTAAGAAAACTTTTGATGTGCATTTAATGGTGCAAAACCCTGAAAATTATATAAAAAGTTTTGTTGAGGCAGGGGCAGATAGTATAACTTTTCATGCTGAGGCTACCGTCCACCATGATAAACTTTTAGCTGAAATAAAAAGTTATGGCATTAAAGCTGGTATAGCGCTTAATCCTTCAACACCTGAAAATGTGCTGGAATATATAATAGATAAGCTGGATTTAATTTTAGTTATGAGTGTTAATCCAGGATTTGGCGGACAGGCTTTTCTGCCAAGTCAAATTAAAAAAGTGGCTAATATTAAAAACAATTATGTATTAAATAAAAATATTGATATAGTTGTTGACGGCGGTGTTTCTACAGATAATGCAGGATTGTTAATTAATGCTGGAGCGAATGTTCTGGTAGCAGGGACCAGCGTATTTAAAAATCAAGCATTTGCTGAAAATATTAAACTTTTGCGAGGCAATAACTAGGTGGAGATAATATACAATGGCTGAAATAAATAACAATCAAAACAAAAAAAATTCAAGAACTTTCTACTATCTTAAAAAATGGTTTATTGCAGGTGTGTTAGCATCGGTTCCTTTGTTTTTAACCATATATATATTGATGGCTATTATCGGTTTTTTTGATAACTTAATTGTGGTTAGATGGTTTCCAGATACTATTATTGCTAAAATACCGGGCATTGGTCTTATTTCTAGCGTCTTAGGTATGATTCTTTTAGGATTCATTGCTTCTAACTTTTTAGGAAGATATTTTGTTAAACTTATGGAAAGAATCCTAGAAAAAATTCCGGTAATTAAAAGTATTTATTTTACTACAAAACAAGTTTTTGATACGGTATTTTCGGATAAATCTAAAGCCTTTAGAGAAGTAGCACTGGTAGAATTTCCAAGAAAAGATGTTTGGGTGTTAGCTTTTATTACTTCTGAAACTAAGGGCGAAATTCAAGAAAAAACTGCTGAAGATGTAGTAAGCGTTTATGTTCCAACTACACCTAATCCAACCTCTGGCTTTTTAATATTTGTCCCTAAAAAAGATATTACTTTCTTAGAAATGAAACCAGATATGGCCATGAAACTGATACTTAGCAACGGGATTATTGATAAGTAGGGTAGAGATTAATTTATAAGATTTAATATGTCAGAATTTACTATTAATTGGTTGTTAACAGGAGTTATTACTTTTATTTCTATAGGGATTGCATCTTTTACGGCAGCTTGGATAGTGTATTTTATTTCGCAAAAAGAAATTAGATACAAAAGGAGGTTAGCTATAAAATATACTGAGGAGGTTTTAGGTAGCAGCTACCTTGAAAATAATATTAGAAAGTGGAGTTGTAGTGCTGATGATTTTAAGAAATATAAAATAAGCATTCCATGTTTTGTTTTTAGTTATTACAATCAAAATACAGATAATTTTACAAGTGATGGAAAGTTAAAAATTGAATATATAGAATTATTAAAAAAAGATATTCAAAAAGGCAGGTTAGATAGCCTTTTAGTAATAAATATAGGTATGATTTCTCAAGATAAAATTAATTCTTTTTTTAAAGATACATATTAATAATAGACTAACATTATAAACTTGGAACTGGCAAGCCTAATTTCTGCAGCGGAATGTATGAAAAGTAATAGCTGCAGCCAACATCAAGAATATAATCAAGCACATCTTTATAGGTAGGATCTTTAAACCAATCGCTCAGTAAATACATATATTGCACTTCTATATTTAAACGAGATAGCAGCTTTTGATATTGCCGCTTTTTAAAATGGCATGTTTGCAATTTTTCATCAACACTTCCTGCTACTTGTTGAAACTTACATTCAATAATATAACAAGTATTATTAATAATTACATAAATACTATCATCAGGGAGTAGCTTTTTAGAAATTATTTCTTTCCAATTAACTCCCTGTCTCTCTAAAAATTTGTAAAAAGAGTGTTTTTTAAATATTTCTGCAACTAATTCATTTTTATAATATACTTTATTATTACTACCTACATTATAATCTAATTGTTGATTTAAGAAAGTTGCTAAATCTGTTTTACCCTCAAAAACCAGTCCTGTTTTAGTATTAGCACCGCCAGTTCCGCCTTCTATCATTTAGAATAGTTCCTTTTTTATATCATTATATCTTTTTATAGTTAGGTCTATATAAGTTTTATCAAATTCAATTCCTACATACTTACGGTTATTAAGTTTTGCCGCAATACCTGTAGTTCCTGAACCATTAAATGGATCTAAAATAATATCACCCTCATTAGTAGAGGCTTTAATAATTCTTTCAAGTAAAGCTAAGGGTTTTTGCGTAGGGTGTTTACCGTGTTTTTTTTCAGAAATTTTTGTAGTAGGAATACTCCAAAGAGAACGCATTTGTTTGCCTTCTTTTTTTATGGAATCCTCAGGAAAACTTCCTTCTTTCATACTTTCATAGTTAAATATATGTTTAGCCGCAGCACTTTTTCTTGCCCATAGTAATGTTTCATGCGATGCAGTAAACATTCTGCCGCTTAAATTAGGGGAAGCATTGGGTTTAAACCAAGTTATATCATTTAGGATATGAAATCCTAGTTTTTGCAAAATAAATCCGCATTGATAAATGCTATGATAAGTGCCACTAATCCAAATTGTGCCATTAGGTTTTAAAAGATTATAACAATGTTTTATCCAAGTTTCGTGGAACTCAACATCTTTACTAAAACCGCCAGATTTATCCCATTCACCTTTATTAACGCTTACCATTTTGCCGTTTTGACAAGTAAAACCATTGTTAGAAAGCATATAGGGAGGGTCAGCAAAAATCATATCAAAGCTGCTTTCTGGAAAAGTAGGGAGTATTTCTAAGGAATCTCCTTGATACAACACAAAATCATCTTGATAAAAAACAGGTAATATATCAGTTTTATTCACAAGCCTGCTAAGCCCCTTTCTTTAATTTTTCCATGAGTTTGGTATCGCGGGCAAGGGAAGGATTAGTTTTGGCAATGTCGTAAACACTATAAAATTTTGAATCTTTTATATTGATTTGTTTATTGTCTTTGTAGCAAGAAAAAAGCAGCTGTCTTAAATCTTTTTGGCTGGTTTTTGCTCCATGATTAATAAATGCTTCAATTACCTTAGGGTTAGTATTAATTTTTGCTGCTACCATAATTGGCGTAGAGCAGTCTTTATTGATATAATTAACCTCAGCGCCTGCTTTAATTAATGCTTCAATCACATTTTCATCATTATTAGAACTAGCGGCTACGCTTAATGCTGTAATTCCTGAGGTGGTTTTTAAATTAACATTTGCCCCAAGTTTTATTAATTCATTTATAAATTTATATGAATTACCTGCAGAGATAATACTTTTCATAAGGGGGGTATAACCATTGGTATCTTGATAGTTAATATCAACGCCGCCTTTTTTTAAAATCTGTGCAACTTCTGGCTTGCCGTTAAATAGGGCGGCAATAGTAAAAGCATTTTGCCCTTTGGCGTCAACAGCATTAACATTTGCCCCGCTATGAAGCATTTGCTCTATTTCTGAGGTTTTGCCGAATTTAATTTTATCTAAAAAATCTTCATCGGAAATTTCTAAAAGGGTGTAAGTGCTGCCTTCCTTTTTATCGTAAGACTGCAGCTGCGGCTTATTTTGTGTGAAAATAAATAATCCAAATAATAAAAATACAATTATTAAACTAACAAAAATTAACTTTTTAATTTCCGTTTTATTTTGAGAATTTTGACTTTCTGCAGCATTGTTATTTTTAATATTCTTCATAATTTACTATCTTTTTTGGATTAATTCAATTTTATAGCCATTGGGATCTTCTATAAAGGCAATAACCGAGCCACCGAATTTCATTTCACCAGGTTCACGAGTTATTTTAACACCTTTTTCTGCTAAATTTTTACACACTGCATAAATATCGTTCACACCAAGTGCAATATGCCCGAAAGCATTCCCCATATTGTAAGAATTGGTATCCCAATTGTATGTTAATTCAATCATAGGAGTATCTTCATTCTCGCCGTATCCTAAAAAAACAAGGGTAAATTTACCATCAGGATAATCTTTATGCTTGATAACTTTCATTCCTAGCAAGTCTCTATAGAAAACAAGACTTTCTTCTAAATTATTTACTCTTATCATTGTATGCAAAAATGAAAAATCCACGATAATACCTTTAATTCAAAATATCTATTATAAGTTCAGCAGCTTTTTTTGATGGAATAAATTCATTATAGCCTAAATTTTGTAAAATCCTAAGAATTTTTGCATGGCTTTCTTGAAAAGTGCCGTTTTCTATACACTGCAGCATTTTTATGCCGCACAGGCTTAAATTATCAACCGTGCATTTTTCTTGAATAAATTCTTTAATTATTTCCTCATTAGAAATTATATTAATAATACTAGCATACTTAACCTTAATTAATAACCCTGCAATTTTAGAGGTTAAGTAATTTACCTTATAAGCTACAATGCAAGACAGATTAGCAATTGATAGCTCTAAAGTAGCCGTTCCAGAAGCAACAATTGCCAAGTCTGCTAAATTAAAACTATCGTATTTATCTTGGGTATCTGTAATAATTAATGCGTTAAAATTCTGCGTGTGCTGTTCAATAAAAGGCTTAAGATACTGTAATGTTGGAATAATAATCGCAATATTCCCATATTTTTCCTTTAAATTATTTGCTGTTTGCAAAAAAATCGGCAGCAGACGCGAAACCTCGCCCATTCGGCTGCCGGGCATTAAAAGGATATATCTTTTACTAGGATTGAGATTATATTTTTGTATAAGTCTTGTGCCAACTCCTAAATCTGCACCGGATTCCACAATAGGATGTCCTACGGAAAAAGTTTTAAGTCCATGTTTCTCAAAATAGGGGATTTCAAAATCAAACAGGCATAATAAATAATCATAAATTTTAGCAAGTTCTTTAGCTCTGCCAGGTTTCCAAGCCCAAACTGATGGGGCAACATAATGGGTAAAAATGGTATTTTGAAATCCCAGCCCTTTATCTTTCATATTTTTTAATTGTTTGATAATTCTTTTATTAAACCCTAAAGAATCTATAGTAATTATCATATCTGGATTAAAAGATTTAATATCTTCAACTGTATTTTTCATAAGTTTTTTAATGGAAAAAATTTTAGAGATAACCTCAATAAATCCCATAATTGCAATTTGTGAAATAGGGAAAAGAGAAGAGCTGCCTAGTTCTTTTTCCATCATACAGCCGCCAATGAACTTAAAGGTGATATTTTTATCTAGCAGTTTCAGCTGGGCAATTAATTTTGCCCCAATAAAATCTCCCGATGGTTCACCTGCAATAATATAAATTTTTTTACTCATTAATCCCCGCATGCAAGTTCTATAGATACAACGCTTGAAGCAAAAATTCCTTCACCTCTGCCAATGCTGCCGAGCTTTTCCATAGTTGTAGCTTTAATGTTAATTCTATTGATATTAATATTTAAAGTTTCCGCTAAAAATTTTTGCATCAGCGGTTTATGCGGCGAAATTTTCGGCTCTTCTGCTAAGATTGTAATATCTATATTAACAATTCTCCCGCCTAAACTTAACATTTTATCGCGGGCAAATTCCAAAAAAATTTTAGAAGAGCAATTTTTCCACTTTTCCTCACTAGGCGGAAAATAATCGCCGATATCACCGGCAGATAAAGCCCCAAGCATTGCATCAACAAGCGAATGCAGCACCACATCGCCGTCTGAGTGGGCTTTTAAACCTTTATGATGCGGGATTTTTACCCCGCAAAGATAAATATCTTTTTTGCTGTCGTCAAATTGGTGAATGTCTTGCCCTAAACCAACTCTGTTTTCTAAATTCTGCATTTTTTTTAATGTCTCTAAGTCTTCTGCATAGGTTATTTTTTTTGCTAGCTCAATTCCAGAAACAATTTTAACACTATAGCCATTTTTGATATAATAAGAACTGTCATCAGTTAAAATTAGGTTTTGAAACTTTTTATAGGATTCATAAATTTCTTCATAAATAAAACCTTGCGGAGTTTGCACGGCGAATAAGTTATCACGAGGAATTTCTGCGATAATTAGGTTGTTTACAGCATGCTTAAGAGTATCAGCAATAGGCATGGCAGGAACAACCCCAATTTTAGAAGAAATATTTGCAATTACCTTATCAAATAAGGATTGCGGAGTAAATGCTCGTGCACAATCGTGGATTAATACTTTTTTTGGAGAGCTATCACGCAAAGATTCAAGGGCGTTTAATACGGAATTGCATCTCTGCAAACCGCCAAAAACAGCAGGAAGCAGCTTATCACTGGAGTATTCTGTTATTAATTTATTGTAGATTTCTAAATGCGATTCAGCAATTACAGGTAAAACATAATTTATATTAGGGTTTTTTAAGCATGATATTAAAGACTCTTCAAATAGAGTTTTCCCATTAATATTTACATATTGCTTAGGGTTAGCTCCAGCGAATCTTGTAGCTTTTCCTGCTGCCAATAAAATTAATACTGTGGAATTGTTTATCATATGCTATAATAACTCGTTTAATAATTATTATAGCATAATGATAATGCAAGATACAAATTTTAATTCCATAAAACCAATTAATATTGGTAAAGTAGTTATAGATACCCCAGTTTTTTTGTGCCCATTAGCAGGAATTACCGATTTTCCTTATCGCTATATGGTAGATAGTTTCGGCTCTAACATGATGTATAGCGAAATGATTTCTTCTATAGCTATGACTAGAAATGCCAGTAAAACAGCGATGATGACTAATCTTGAAAAAGATACTGCCAAAAATATAGGAATCCAATTAGCCGGCTCTAACATAGAAACTATGGTAATGGCTGCAAAAATGGCACAAGATTATGGTGCAAAAATTATTGATATTAATATGGGTTGTCCTGCTAAAAAGGTTGTAAACGGCATAGCAGGCAGTGCGCTTATGCGCGAGGAAGCATTAGCCGGCAAATTAATGGAAGCAATCGTTAAAGCAGTTGCTATTCCAATTACTATGAAAATGCGGCTTGGCTGGGATTTTGATAGTCTTAATGCTCCTAGATTGGCAAAAATTGCTGAGGAATCTGGAATCTCTTTATTAACTGTGCACGGCCGCACCAGAAGCCAGTTTTACAGCGGCAAGGCAAATTGGCAGGCAGTTAGTGAGGTTAAAAATGCCGTTAAAATTCCTGTAATTGTTAATGGCGATATTAAAACCTGCAGCGATGCTAAGCAGGCATTAATTGAATCCCAAGCCAATGGTATAATGATTGGGCGCGGCAGCTATGGTTGTCCATGGATTATTCAACATATTTCTTATTTCCTTACAACTGGTAAAGTATTGGCAGAGCCATCAATTGCCGAAAAATTAAAAACAACACTGCATCATTATGATTTAATTCTTAATTACTACGGAGAAAATCATGGATTGAAAATTGCACGAAAACATCTTAGCAATTATACCAAAGGGCTAAAAAATTCCGCAGCTGCGCGGGCAAGAATTAATATGTCTGAAGATATAACTGAAGTGAAAGATTTAATCAACGAGTGTTTTACTAATACGGAGGTCAGCATATGAAAGTAATTATTGCAGGGCTTGGCGATAGCGGCAACTATATTGCCAGATACCTTTTAGAAGAAAATTTTGATATAACCATTATTGATATAGATACACAAAAAATTAAGCTTATGAGCGATAATGAGGAAGTGGCAGGCATCATTGGCGATATTACCTCTATAGACACTCTTAACACAGCCGATATAAAAAGTGCTGATATTTTTATTGCCGCCACCGATAAAGACGAAGTAAATATTTTGGCTATTCAATTAGCTAAATATTTCGGTGTTAAATATAATCTTTGCGTTCTTAAGGATTCTAAATTCCAAAGTGAAGCATATAAAGAGGTATTCCATAATAAGATTATTCCTGTAGATGATATAATATCTATAGATAACTCTATGATTAAGTCTATTTTAGAGCAGATAAAATACAGCTATATTAAAATATCTAATGTTTTAACTTTCTTTAGTGAAAAAATTAAAATGTTTTCTGTTCTATGCGATGAAGATAGCACCGCTGTTAATAAAACCATCTCTAGTATTTATGAATCCATAAAAGATGTTCCGTTTAGAATTGTAGGCATCCAAAATAATAATAATTTCAACATGGCAGTTGATGGAGATATTATTAGAGAGGGAGACAGGGTTTTTGTAATTGTAGAGGAACAGTATATTAATAATGTTTATTCTTTATTTTTTGATATTGACCAATCTTCAAATAAATTTTTAGAAAGCCAGTCTCCTAATATTATTATAGACGGCGACCATCCTTTTATTAAAACCTTAGCAGTTAATTTAGCTCAAGTTTACAGTAGAATTAAAGTAGTCAGCAAATCTAAAAATAATGCCGAAAATATGCTGATAGCTATGGATTTAGAAAAATATGGCATTCAGCTTATAGAAGACGATATTATGAGCGATGACTACCGCAATAATTATCTTAAAACCAAAGATGATATTATTGTTCTTATAAATAAGGACGATAATGATACACTATTGCAGTCTTTATTTTTAAAATATCAAGGTTTCAGCAATCTTTTCTGCTATTTAAATACAGACAGCAGTGAAAGTTTCCTTTTATCGCATCAAGTCAACCATATTATTACACCAAATTATTTTAGAATGTCTCCAATTTTATCTTATATTAGAAGAGGGGTTATTATGAATGCCTACACCTTAGCTAAAAAGGTGGAAACTATGGAAATTATTGTTAGTGAAAATTCTAAAATTGCGGGTAGAAAAGTTTCTGAAATTGAAGTTGACGGGAAGTTTATGGTATCTATGATTATAGACGAGCAGGGTAATGTTGTAAAAATAGAAAGTTCCACCATAATTAAACCGCAGTATCAGCTTATAATCGTGGTGCTTCGTAAATACATTGCCACTATGGAAGAAGATTTTTTACAAAATATTGATAACAACTAAGCATAAGATTAATAACAATTATTCAATTATTCTAATTGCATTTTGGATTTTTTGTGATAGAATAACTTTAAATTTTACTATTATTAACATATATAAAGGAAGGTAAATGAAGCAAACATGTCAAGACGCATTTCTTAATTCAATTAGAAAAAACAAAGTGCCTATAACAATTTTTTTATCTAGCGGCATTAAACTGCAGGGATTAATTACAGCTTTCGACAGCTTCGCTATTCTTTTAAGACGCGATTCGCATCTGCAGTTAGTGTATAAGCACTGCATTTCTACAATTATGCCTAATTCTCACTTTGTTTTCACTTATGAAGATGAAGAAATTAATGTTGATGGGAATAAACCGCTTCCCACCAATTAAAACCTCACAATAAAACAAATTATGAATAACTGTTTTGTAATCCAAATCTGTTTAAAAAATAAAAAAAACATTATTGATTACGATTATAAATTGCAGGAAACTATTAATCTTGCTGAGGCGTTAAATTTAATAGTGGTGGGAAGCTCTATGATAAACTTATCAGAAATTAATCCCGCCACCTTAATTAATAAGGGTAATCTTGAAGATTTACAGCCTGTTTTGCAAAACTCTGAAGTTGATGCATTAATTATTAACCATCCCCTTAGTGCTATTCAGCAAAGAAATTTAGAAAATTTTCTTAAAGTAAAAGTTCTTGATAGAAGTGCCTTAATTATTAATATTTTTGCCTTGCGGGCAGCTAGCCACGAAGGGAAGCTGCAGTCTAATTTAGCAGCGCTTTATTATCAAAAATCGCGTTTGGTTAAGGCATGGTCGCACCTTGAAAGACAGCGGGGCGGGTCTGGCGCTGTGGGCGGTCCTGGTGAAACTCAAAAAGAACTAGATCGCCGCATGATAGCCGATAAAATTGACTATCTTAAAGTTCGTTTAGATAAATTAAGACAGAATCGCAGCATTCAAACACACTCAAGAAAAAAATTCAATATAAAAACAATTGCTCTTGTTGGTTATACTAATTCAGGAAAATCTACGCTTTTTAATGCCTTAACAGATGAGAATGTATTATCGCAGGATTTGCTTTTTGCTACTTTGGATACTACAAGCCGCATTTTAATACTGCCTTATAAACAAAAAGCAATTTTATCAGACACTGTTGGTTTTATTTCAGATCTTCCGCATCAACTAGTAGAAGCCTTTCATTCTACTTTAGACGGCATAATTGATGCGGATTTAATTCTGCATGTAATTGACAGCAATCAAAAAAATTATGAAGACCAAATCAATTCTGTTCAAACTGTGCTAAAAGAAATTGGCATCAGTGAAGAAACTTATAAACAGAAAGTTATCGAAGTTTACAATAAAGCAGATCTTCTAGTGCCAGAGGAAAAAAAATTCTTTAATGAACTAACATTAAGCAGAAATGGAATTTTAATTTCGGCAGTCGGAGGATTCAATTTAGATTTATTAAAGCAAAGAATCTTTGATAATGTCAATAAAAGTAAATTCAAAATTAAATTAGAGATTTCTTATTTAGATAATGAAGTATTAGTTTATTTATATAACAACACTACTATCTTAGAGAAAAACACTAAAGATAAACAAATTACATTAACAGTGCTAGCTCAAGAAAAAGATATTAATTTTATCAACAGCAGGTTTAGCAATAAGAATATCAAGATTTTTACCAATAGCATCAGTTAGTTCTTTTAAAGTAAAGCGTTAATTGTTTTATATCTGCTTTAAAACTAATTAAATAACAAAATATCCTATAAACCCGCTGACAATAATTAATACAATTGGGTGGATCTTAGTTTTTATTAATACAATAGAAGATACCGCAAATATAGTAATAAAATAAAAATCATAGCTGTAATTCTGCGGCTGCCGAACTCCAAAGAAAAGAGTAAAACAAACAGATAGCAATAAAGCAATTATTGCTGGGCTTAGATAATTAGCAATAACTTTCACTTTTTTCTTTTCAGAATGATGCTTATACAGCTGCCATATAAAAACAAACAATAAAAAAGGCGGCAGCGTTAAAACAAATAATCCTAAAATAAATCCTCCAACGGAATATAAATCAAATCCTACTGGTCCTGTTATCATTGGAGCAATTGGTCCTGGCAGAGTAACCGCATAAGTTACAAGCTCTGTCAGCTGAAAGTTAGAGATTATTTTGTATTGATCTACATAAATATTTTGAAAAATAGGAATATAAGCCTTGCCGCCGCCGAAAGAGAAAATTCCAACTAAAAAAGTAGCCCAAATAAAAACTAAAAATTCCATGATAATTTTAATCTATTTTAAATATTAATAAAAAGGCAATCAGTCCTAAAAATATAAAAATTACATTAACATGCGAAAACAGCAGCAAAAAAACTATAATAAATATAAAATAGTAAATCCGCCAATCATAAGCTGCTGTTTGATCTTGCTTAAACATGCTCCAAGTAAAAGCAAACAGCATTCCCACAATTGCAGGAATGCTTGCTAAAGACAGCTTAAATAAAGTTTCGGGATTAATATATGGTCTTAAAAAAGCTAGGGCAACAACTAATATAGTAGGACCTAAAAATAAAATTATAATGTAGTTAATTACTGCGCCAAGATAAGACGCCACATTAAAAGCAACCATCGTAGTTAGCTGTAGGGTGGTTGGTCCGGGCATAGCATTGGCAAGAATCACTAGCTTCTTGAATTCTGCCATTTCCATGAATTTGTTTTTATCTATATATTCTTTTTGAATTAAAGCTGTTGCTGCTGCACCGCCGCCAAAACTAAATAAAGAAATTTTAAGGCTGGCTATAATAATTTTATAAATTGTTTCCATGATGCAGCTTTTATTGCCTTATTATTGATTCTTTACTTTTGATAAGTATATCACAACCTAAAAAAATAACAATAGTTTCACAGGCTAGTAAAAATCAAATGTTTCACGAGTGCGGAGAGATTAGATGTTTCACGGCTAAATTGTTTGAAAATTAAACAATAAAGAAAGTGTATTTTTTATGGAATAGTGTTATAATTGTTATTATAGTTTTCTATGAACAAGATTCTTTAAAGGAGTAAACAATGTTTTATGCTTTATTGTCTAGTATTCCCATAGTATTTTGCTTATTTACAATGTCTGTTCTAAAATGGAGCGGTGTGAGGGCGATTTTTGTATCTTTATGTATAACCATAGTTTTTGCTGTTTTTATCTGGAAGTTAAATTTTATAGATATTATTGCTTACGATATATCTGGTATTTTAGAAGTCAGCAATATTATCTTTATTATTTTTGGAGCTATTCTGCTATTAAATATTTTAACTAAAGCTGGGGCAATTAATGTAATAAACAACAGTTTTAATAATATTAGCATGGATTCCCGCATTCATATTTTGTTAATCGGCTTAGCTTTTAACACATTTTTAAATGGAATTGCTGCTTTCGGCACGGAAATCGCTTTATCTACTTTAGTATTAATTTCTTTAGGATTCCCTGCATTTCCTGCTGCCATTATTGCTTTAGCTTTTAACGCTCCGTTTATATCCTTCGGCGCTGTTGGGGTTCCTACCATTACTGCAATTGCTTTAACCAAAAATTCAGCACAAGATATTGGTTTAAACATTACAGAATATGCTAATCAAGTTTCATCATACAGCGCTTTTTTACATTCTATAGCCGGAATGGTTTTAACTATAATTGTTTTATTTATTGTAATAAAGATTTTCGCTAAAGAAAAATCTTGGAAACCATTTCTTGAAATAATTCCTTTTGCTTTGTTAAATTCTGCTTTTATGTATGCTGCATATTACTGGACAGCAAAATATTTAGGACCAGATTTACCAACTGTTATTGCTGGAATAGTAGGGTTAACCACTATAATACTTACTACTAAATTTAAACTATTTCTTCCAAAAACCGTATGGACTTTTCCTCCTGCACATACTTGGTCAAAATTATGGATTCCCGCAGAGCATACAGGAAAAAATAAAAATAATTTAGAGCCGAAAGAAGACCGCAAAGCTCCTAATCCTTTTAAGGCTTGGCTGCCTTATATTTTATGCTCGGTAATTCTTGTTGTATCAAGAATCCCAAGTTTAGGCGTTCAAGGAATGTTTAAGCATTATGTTTTAAGAATTCACCATTTATTTGGACTAGAAAAAGTTAATTATGATTTTTTGTGGTTATATTCACCGGGGATTATGCCTTTTTTAATGATTTCTGTTCTTGCGATATTTATGTTTAATTTAAAGACAAAAGAGGTAAAAGAGGTTTTATTTGCTACTTGGGATAAATCGAAATTAGCTATTTTAGCTATTATTTTATCTGTAATGATGGTAAGTATTATGCTGAAATCTAGCAACAATCCTGTAGGGTTGCAAGGAATGCTAACCAGCATTGCTGCGCTAATTTCTAATCTGCAGGGAGTAGGGGTTATAATAATTACTCCAATTATAGGAGCTTTAGGAACCTTTGTATCAGGCTCTAATACAACTTCAAATATCCTTTTTACGAATACGGCATTTGATATAGCAACCATAACCTCAGTGCCTAACTATGTATTAGTTTCTTTACAAAATGTTGGCGGCGGAGCTGGAATTATGTTTTGCTTTAAAAATATTTTGATTGTATCTTCTATAACCGGCTTAAAGAATAGAGAAGGGCATATGCTGAATTATATGCTGTTAATCTCTTTAATTTATATATTACTGTTATTATTAACTGTTTTTGCAACTATATAAACATCAAAAAAAGAGATAATATTATAAAATATTATCTCTTTTTTATTTAGCAATATTAGGTATAAATTACTTAACAGTTGGTGCCCATTTGCAACGAACAGGTGAAGTAATTGCTCCTTCAGCTTTTAGTTCTTTAAAGGCTTTATCAACTTCAGTTCTATCCAGACCAGTTAGTTTAACTACATCACCAGCGCTAAGGGGCTTACCGGCAGTTTTCATAGCGTTTAACACTGTTTCTTTCATAATACAATTTCCCAAAGTAAAATTATTTATTACTATTATTATCTTTACTAATATTTGTAAATAAATATTTAGCTAATTCAACTTTTATACTATCAGAATCACCTCTAGGAATTTCTCTTAAATAAACATCTAAAAGGGAATGTTTTAAAGATAAATTTCTATGTTCAGCAGCTTTTTTAGCGTGGAATCTTTCTATTAATAAAATGTAAACAATTAAAATTAATATAAGAACCAAAGGCAATACTAAAAAGAAAATCTGTCCTGCGCTAAGCCCGGTAATATTTAAATAATTAGGATTAAATAAAAAGTAGCTCATAATAGCAACAACGATAGTTAAAGTTAATCCTATAACTTTCAAAGCAAAAGACTGAGAGTGTTCTTTTCTTGCACTAAAAGAATAAGAATCTTCAACTAATGAAGAGGGAGGAACAATCATCTGTTGCTGCATATTGTTTGAATTGTTTGCATTATAAGCAGCAGCTGGAGCAGCAGACGGAATTTCAGTAGGAATTTCTTTTTCTACTTTAGACTTCAAGGCTTCCAGATCACGAATTAGAGAACGTTTTTTCTCATCTAAATCAACACTTTCTTGCTCTATAATTATATTATTATTATCACTCATTGTAATAACCTCTTTTTGAATTTTTGATAGATACTAATCAAAGCAGTATTTAAGTATTTAGTATAGCATTTATATTTAATTAATACAAATCTTTTATTTAAAAACATACACAAAGATTGCTTTAGATGTTTATCGACAGGGCGCACTTGCTGCTTATTAAGGAGTTGAGATTATTTCTCATAATATAAATTATACGACAATTGCGGGGCTGCGAATAGACGAACTTTCTAGCTCAACAAAACCCTTACCTCATTATCATCTACCATAACTTTCAAGCCGTCAAACGCTGGAATTACATTTTTAGGTAAAGTTTTAATCAATGTAGAATAATCCATGGTTGCACCCATATGAATTAAAACAGCTTTTTTAGGCTTTAAATAATCCAGCAATTCTAAAATATCAGATAACTTCATATGCGAGCTATGCTTTCTTGTAGTGAATGCTGAGACTAATATTAAATCAAGATTTTTATATTTTTCAATAGTATCCTGCGGTAAAAATACAAAATCTGTAGCGTAAGCAATTTTATTATCAATAATAAATCCTGTGGTTTCTATTCTGCCATGAATTTGCTGGACAGGATTTATTGTAGCATTTTCTAGCTGCAACTCATTGTAATATTCAATATCATCTAAATTGATAACCGGACGAAAGAATATATCGTCAACTTGCCATGATGGATCGTAGGCTCTTTGAGTTGGTGAAAAAACATAAGAAAAAGTAGATTTTATAATATCGTTGGTAGATTTTACACCATAGGCTTGAATGCCTTTATTCATTAATCTATTGATACTTCTAATTTCATCAATACCCAAAATATGATCAGCATGCCCATGAGTAAATAAAATACTATCAATGCTTTTAATATTTTCTCTTAATGCCTGCATACGAAAATCTGGACCAACATCAAATAAAATCTGATAGTCTTTTTTACCTTCTTCCATAATTTCTAAATAAGCTGAAGTTCTAGTTCTGCAGTTTTTAGGATTTCCAGAATCACAATCTTCCCAGCCTCTCTCAATACTTGGCACCCCTATTGATCCGCCGCAGCCTAAAATTGTAATTTTGTAAGATTTTTTCAACTTTCTCCTCCTCTCTCATTAGATTTTGCTTTGAATGTTGAAAATATTAAGTTTCCTCATTAGCTTTACTAAACAAATCAAAAAAATTATTTTTTACATTCAATGCAAAATCACTTATCAACTCGCTTCTTAATCCTGCAATAAATTCAGCTGTATGCCGAACATAAGACGGTTGATTAATTTTACCTCTAAATGGCACAGGTGCTAAAAACGGACTATCGGTTTCAGTTAAAATTCTATTTTTCGGCACATATTTAGCCGCTGCTTGTATATCTGCTGCATTTTTAAAAGTAGCCACACCGCTGAAAGAAATATAAAAACCAATATCAAGCAATTTTTTAGCTAAACTAGTATCGCCGCTAAAACAATGGATAACACCTTTAATATTCATGTCTCGCACAAAAGAGGAAAGCATATCTACCGTATCTGCTTCTGCATTGCGTGTATGAATAATAGCTGGCAGATTATACTCACTGCAAATTTCCGCATGGCTTTCAAAGAATTGCTTTTGGATTTTTTTGTTATCAGCAGAATAATAATAATCTAAACCAGTTTCACCAATGGCAATTACCTTAGGTTCGATCAAATATTTAGTAATATCTTCTTTGCAGAATGATGGATTGTCTTTAATATGCAAAGGATGCACGCCTATTGCCGTCCATACGCCATCTTTATTACGGCTAAAATTAACAGCTGGATAGAATGCCGGAGTATCTGTAGCAATATCTACAATAACACTCACACCATTTTCACGGGCAGTTTGCAGAATTTTTTCAGATTCTTCCCCATATTCTCCTAAATCTTTAAAACCTAAATGGCAATGGCTGTCTACAAACATATGAAGAAACTCTTAAAGCAAAAAATTAACATCAGTCTAAAATCTTTGTAAAAATTGGGGTTGGGGCATTTAATTGGTGCCCCTCTTTTAATCTAACACTTAAGGAGTTTAAATTTCTGTCCCATGAAATATTCAACTGATTAAATACATTTAATGAAGTGTCTGGCATAAATGGATACAAATAAATTGCAACGATACGCACAATTTCAAGAATAAAAACTAATGCTTCCCCTGCCTCGGTAGTTTTTCCTTCCTTAAGCAAATTCCAAGGTGCAGTATCATTCATATAAGCATTGCCATAGCGGATATTTTCAAAAACTCTTTCTAAATACTTAGAAAACTCTTGCTTGTAAATATGTTCGCGATGTTCTTCTAGCTCTAAAATTAATTTATCTAAAAATAAATTCTGTTCTTCATTTAAACTACCTGCGGGAATTTTTCCTTCAAAAGATTTATGCAGCATGCTAAGGCTGCGCTGCAGTAAATTGCCATAGCCATTAGCTAAATCATTATTAATTCTGTTTTTAATAGCTTCATGAGAAAAATCACCGTCATTGCCAAAAGGCACTTCCCTAAATAAAAAATATCTAACACTATCTAAACCATATTTATTAATAATTTCATGAGGATCAATTACATTGCCTGCAGATTTGGATATTTTCTCACCCTCGTTCAGCCACCAGCCATGTGCGAAAATTCGTTTAGGAAGAGGTAAATCTGCTGCCATTAAAAATGCCGGCCAGTAAATTCCATGAAAACGAATAATATCTTTGCCTACCATATGCAAAGAATTTTGCCAAAAATTAAAAAATTTGTCATCTACATTAGGATAGCCTAGCTCTGAAATGTAATTAGTAAGGGCATCTAACCATACATAAATAACATGAGAGCTATCACCAGGAACAGGAATCCCCCAAGTAAAAGAAGAGCGCGAAATAGATAAATCAGTCAACCCTCTTTTTACAAAAGAATAAACCTCATTGAATCTTGATTTTGGCGCAATAAATTCTGGGTAATTATTATAATATTCTAATAACTTATCTTGAAAAGCTGATAGCTTAAAGAAATAGCTTTCTTCCTCGCGCCACTCTACCTCTGCTCCGCTTGGAGCTACTAATTTATCATTCTTTTTAATCAACTCATCTTCATTATAAAAAGCCTCGTCTTTAATGGCATACCAGCCGCTATATTTTCCTTTATAAATATAGCCGTTGGCGGAAATTTTTTCCCATAAGGCAGCTACTGCTTTTTCGTGCCTTTCTTGTGTAGTTCTAATGAAATCATCGTTAGTTAATTTTAATAGCGGAGTTAAATCTTTAAAAGTTTGCGATACCTCATCTGCAAATTCTTGCGGTGAAAGATGTTTGGCTATTGCCGATTTTTCTACCTTTTGTCCGTGTTCGTCTGTTCCGGTTAAAAAAATTACATTAAACCCGTCCATTCGTTTAAACCTTGCTAAAATATCACAAGCTATATCGGTATAAGTATGCCCGATATGAGGCTTATCATTAACATAATAAATAGGCGTAGTGATGTAATAATATTTAGACATGAATACCGTATTAAAAATTAACTTTTTATTAATAAATATAATACAAGAAAAAGTTTATGTTGTAAATTTATTAATTAAGTAACGGTATCTGATTAACATACCTCCCCTTTTCAACAAACCCAAGAAAATAAAAGGGCTGCATAAATAGGGGAGTGATATGAAATAATTAGAAGTTTCTAATTTTATAGCCTTTCGCTAAAAAGTAATAAGGTATGGTAAGCACTATTGCCAAAAGTCCAAAGAAGTAAAAGAACATTGGACCCTCAAATATATTAAACTCAGCAATTACAGCTGCTAGCATATTGCCAAGGAAAGTTGTTAGCAGCCAAAAAGATGTTACGATAGATTTCATTGATTTTGGCGATTGCGTATAAGCAAACTCCAGCCCAGTTATAGAAATAAGCACTTCGGCTAAAGTAAGAGCTAAATATGGAAAAAACTGCCACATAACATTTATTTTCATGCCGCTGTCTAAAAAATGCTGAATAAAACCTATCATGCAGAAAGCCAATCCGCCTATAACAATTCCTATGCCGATTTTTTGTAAAGGACTCCATTTAAAAAATGGATATACAACTCCCACCATAATAGGTATTAATACCATTACCATAATAGGATTTAATGCTGACATCATTTCTGGTATTATCTGAAGTCCTAGAATGTGTAAATCCATCTCCCGGGCCTGAATAATCCAAGTAGAGCCTTTTTGATCAAACATGCTCCAAAATACAATGATAATTGCGTATATTTTCAGCACATTCAATACAGAAATTACTCCGTCAACATTTTCTTGCGGGTATTTTTCGTAGGCTTTAGCAAAAAAAGATTTACCGTCTTTTCTAGTTTTAACGGCATAGCCTAAAATAGGAAAAAACACGCTTTTTTGGGTTCTATTAGGTTTTACCATAGTATAGTATCTTTTACCCATGTATAAAACAACGGTAGCCAACAGCATTAAAAAGCCTGGTATCATAAAGGCAACGGTGTAGCCGTAGAAGTTTTTTACTAACGGAATTAACAGAGTTGCAAAAAACGAGCCAAAATTAATAGAGAAATAAAAGAAATTAAAGGCTTTAGTTTTTAAATCTGGTTCATCAGTTTTAAATTGATCGCCTAAAAGTGCTGATACACAAGGTTTAATACCGCCAGAGCCAATAGCAATTAAGGTTAAGCCTATCATCATACCTAGCTCAGACCCCATTCCAGGAGCATTACCTGCGGTTAAGGCAAGCGTAAAACTTCCTATGGCGTAAGCAACAGAAAAGGTCATGATGGTATTAAATCTGCCCAAATATCTATCGGCAATAATTGCTCCAAATATTGGCATAAGATAATTGGCTGACATAAACAGATGATACAATCCCGTTGCCCGATGATCAGCTAGCTGTAAAATGCTTGTCATATAAAGTATAAGTATTGCCCGCATACCGTAGTAAGAAAAGCGTTCAGCCGTTTCATTGCCCAATACGAACAATGATGATTTTGGCAGTCCTGCAAATAATTTCATTTTAAGTTCCTCTTCCTATTAAACATATTTAAAAATAATACAAAAGATAAAAACAAATTGCAATTTTTTAATTTAACAAATTTTTAATATCTGCAATAGTTTTAAGCGTTAATTTAATCTGCTTATCAACTTCAAGGCTGCTTGTGTTTATAAATATTGAACCCTCTGGTTTTAGGCTCAGCACATCTTTCTGCAGTTGAATATAGTCTAACAGCCCAGATACATTAGGAAAATTCTGCTGATAAAAACTAAGCAATACTCCACGGCTGCCAAAATTAATTTTTTCTATTAAGGCAGATTTAGCTGCAATTTTTAATTCAATAGATATAAATAAATTTTCCACCTGCTGCGGCAAATTACCGAATCTATCCAGCAAATCTTCTTTAACTTCTCCTATTTCTTCAAGCGCAGCTATTCTACCGATTCTTTGATATATTTCCATAGTGGTTTCCATATCGGGAATATATTTTTTAGGAATAAATACAGGAATATTCAAGCTGATATTCGGCGAAAAATTATAATACTCAACATCTTCTCCCTTGTTAGATTTAAGGTGTTTAATTTCCTGTTCTAAAAGTTTTTGATACAGCTCCTCACCGATTTCTTTAATATGCCCGCTTTGTTCTTCGCCCAGCAGATTGCCGGCCCCCCGCATATCTAAATCGTAGCTTGCCAAAGAAAAACTTGCCCCTAAATAATCAAGATTCTGCAGCACTTGCAGTCTTTTTTCTGCCTTTTCACTTAAGTTTTTATGATTATTATACAGCAAATAAGCATAAGCCTGATTAACTCCGCGCCCAACTCTGCCCCGCAGCTGATACAGCTGTGCTAAGCCCATCATATCTGAATTTAAAACAATTATAGTATTAACATTGTGTAAATCTATACCGGATTCAATAATATTAGTAGAAACTAGAACATCGTATTTTTTATCTTTAAAATCAATCATGTTTTGTTCCAGCTCATCGGTCGGCATTTGCCCGTGGGCAACTGTATAGCTAATATTCATATCCAAATTATCTAAGTGAGCCACAACATCACCTATATCGCTGATTCTAGGGCAAACAAAATACACCTGCCCGCCTCTTTCCTTTTCTTTTAAAATTGCTTTTTTTATCTGCAGATAGTCTGTAGGTAAAATATAAGTAATAATCGGCAGCTTATCTACAGGAGGCGTTGAAATAATGCTTAACTCTTTAATTCCTTTAAAAGCCAATTGAATTGTTCTAGGAATTGGCGTTGCACTAAGGGTTAATATATGAGCTTCTTCTTTAAAAGTTTTAAGTTTTTCTTTATGAACTACGCCGAAACTTTGCTCTTCATCTACAATTACCAATGCTAGATTTTTATATTTAATGTCCTTTGCTAAAAGTGAGTGCGTGCCGATAATAATATCCACCTCTCCCTTAGATAAAGATTCTTTAATTTTCTTTCTTTGACTCAAAGGAGTAAATCTTGAAAGCTGCTCTATGCGAATTGGGAAGTTTTGAAATCTCGTTGTAAAATTATTATAATGTTGATTGCATAATAAAGTTGTAGGAGCAACTACTGCCACCTGATAGCCGGAGTTCGCCATTAAAAAAGCTGCCCGCAGAATAACTTCAGTTTTACCGAAACCTACATCGCCGCAAATTAGCCTATCCGTAGGAATACCGCTAGCTAAATCGGCAAAAACATCATTAATAGCATTAAGCTGGTCTTCTGTTTCCACATAAGGAAAGCCTTTTAGAAAATTATCATAATCTTCCTGGTTAAAATCTAAAGCTGGAGCCTTTTTTGTGCCTCTTAAAGCCGCTATTTGAATTAAATCATAGGCAATATCCTTAATTTTTTCTTTAATTTTTGCACTTTTTTTCTCAAAGCTGCTGCTGCCAAGCCGGTCTAAAATAATATTTTCATTATTCGCCGAATGCCGCGTGATAGTATCTATATTTTCTACAGGGACAAAAAGTTTTTCATTGCCGCGATATATAATTTCTAAAAAATCATGCTCTGCTCCGTTGACATTCAAAGTATGAATACCTCGATACTCACCAAAGCCATGTTTAACATGAATCACAATATCGCCAATATCTATAGACGATAGCTGCTGCAAAATTTTATTCTGCGACTTTTTAGATTTAGATGAAAAAGTTTTCTTAATGCCGGTAATTTCACTTTGGCTGATAATAATTTTATCTTCAAAAATAAAGCCTTCTGTAATATTAGAATTATTAATAAAAACTATATTTTTACAAGAATCACCTAATAAAATTTTGATATTTTCTGCAAAAGATTCCTCAAAAGTAAAAATAAAGAATTTTTTATCAAGGTTATCTTTAATAAATTTTTCTAAAGCAGCCAGCGGAGATTTTTCTTGATTCTTATACACGCTCCATAAAGGATAAACCGACTTGGCATCAAAGTTATAAAACCCCGCCTCTTCTTCTTTTTTAAGGCTGCTTAAATAAAATATTTTATTATTGCTGAGCTTTGTATTTACTTCATTTATATCTAAAATTAATTCCCGAGGAGGTAAAATATCCTCACTGTTCTTAAAAAGATTCTTAGAATCAACCAAATAATCGTATTCTTCCGTATATAAATTAATAGATTCTTTTACTGTTTCTTCAAAGCCATCAAAAACAAAAATGTTAGAATCCGCCATGTAATCTAAAATACTAGCTGTTTCCATATAAAAAAGCGGCAAATAGTTTTCAATTGCTTTCGGTAAAATTCTTTTATCAAGCAGCTCAAAAATTTCGTTCTTGCCATCGCCGAAAATCTTTTGATAGTTGGTTTTAAAATTATGGATAGTTTCTTCGCTTAATATAATTTCACTAGCGGGCTTAACGCTTACCGATTCTACCTCTTGAAAAGATTTTTGCGATAAGACATCAAAAAGACGGATCTTTTCAACTGCCTCGTCAAAAAAATCTATGCGCACTGCTCCCCACTGCGGCAGATAAATATCTATAATATCTCCGCGCAAAGCAAATTCACCATCACCTGCTACTAGCGAAACTTTTTTATAGCCCTGTGCCGCAAGAAAATTAACTAAGGTTTCTATTTTCTGGACAGAGCCTTTTTTAACAGTAAAGAAATTATTGGCTAAATATTTGCTATGCAAAGTTTTTTGAATAATTGCGGCTGTGCTGGTAATTACAACATTTTTACCGCCAAAATAAATATTGCTGCAAGCATCTATGCGCTTAGTCATTAAAGATTTCGGCGGGCTGATATGAGAATACTGGTTTGGCAGGCTAGGAAATAAATTTGCTTTTAATCCAAAACTTGTAAAAAAATCACAAAAACTTTGCGCCTCACTGTCGTTAGCTACAACCACCAGCGCCGATTTAGAAGAGTTCTCTATAATATCTAACAGCAAAAATTTCGTAAAATCTTTTGTTAAATTAGATAATTTATAGTTTGTATTATTCTTTAAAATATTGTTTAATTCTAGTATATTATTAATCATAAAAGTAAATCGACCAAAAAATTCATGCAATCAAGTTTATTAGATTTAGTAGCTAATGTAAACACTTTAGAAAATATAGCTGAAAAAACTAATAAAAAACTCCAAGATTTAGGGATTAATCGGGTTATAGACCTGCTTTTTTACTTTCCATCAAACATAATTATAAGAAATTTCTGCAAAAATGCTGTTGAATTAAAAATTAAAGAGCATTGCGTTATAGATGTAAAAGTTCTGTCTTACCAAAAAACACCCCGCAGGACTGTGGTAATATGCAGCGATAGCAAGGGCGGCATTATCCATTTAACTTTTTTTAAAATATTTAAGGGTTTTTTAGAAAAATATCTGCCCATAGATAATACCGTGTTAATTGCGGGGATTCCAGAAATTTATAATGGAGTTCCCAGTTTCAATCACCCGCAGATTCTTTCTGCTAAGGCAGAAATTAATCCTATTGAATGTGTTTATCGGCAGCATCAAGATATTACCTCAATGAAATTTGCCGGCTTTATTAAACAGGCTTTAAAAATTCTCAATAGCTGTGAAATTCCTGAATGGCTGGATGCAAAATTTCTAAGCGATAACGCCTTCCCAAATTTTAAGGAAGCGCTTGCCAATATTCACAACCCTAAATCTTTAGCAGATATTGATCCCAATAATAAAAACATTACCCGCCTGGCAATTGATGAAATGGTGGCGTATCATTTAAATCTCATGATTTTTCGTAATACCGCCAACATCAAAAAAGGTTTGGAGTATAAAACCACAGGAAAATTAACCAGCATTTTAGAAGAAAAAATTCCATTTACCTTAACAGGCGATCAAAAAAATGCTATTGTCAGCATTAAAAAAGAATTTGCGGCAGACAGCCAATCAACAATTTTATTGCAGGGCGATGTAGGCAGCGGCAAAACCATAGTATGCTTTATGGCAGCAGCAATGGCGGTAGAAAGCGGCTATCAGGCGGCTTTAATGGCACCCACAGAAATTCTTGCCTCGCAGCATTATAAAAATTTTTTAGACTACGCAAACTCTTTAGAAATTAAAGTTGCCCTGTTGAAAGGCAAAGAGAAACTATCAGTAAAAAAAGATATTCTTTATGGATTGGCAGCCGGCACAATTAATATTGTAATTGGCACACATAGTTTATTTCAAGATGCTGTATCTTTCAAAAATTTAGGACTGGTAATTATAGACGAGCAGCACCGCTTTGGCGTAGATCAGCGTTTAAAATTACTGAATAAAGGCAATAACCCTAATCTGCTTTTAACTACGGCAACGCCAATTCCAAGAACTTTAGCCCTTTCTTTATATGGCGATATAAAATATTTAGATATTAAAGAAAAGCCAAAAAATAGAAAAACCACTCAAACCAATCTTATTAGCAAAGCCCGCATGGCAGAGCTGATTTCTGGACTTAAACGGGCATTATCACAGGGTGAAAAAATATTTTGGGTATGCCCTTTAATTGAAGAATCCGATAAAGTAGAGCTGACATCATCTGTGCAAAGATATGATTATTTATCTAAGGAACTTATAGAATATGCTGCACAAGGGCAAATTTTTTTAGTGCACGGCAGAATGTCTGCGGAAGAAAAAGATAAAGTGCTGGCTAAATTTAAAGATTATCCAAGCGGAGCAATTCTTGTAGCAACTACAGTTATTGAGGTTGGCATTGATATACCGGAATCTAACATAATTATTATAGAAGACGCTCATAATTTTGGGCTGGCACAGCTGCATCAGCTGCGGGGACGCGTTGGACGCGGCGGTGAAACAGGAATTTGTATTCTGCTTTACCCTGCTGAAATCTCAATTACTGCAAAAAAAAGACTGCGCATATTGAAAGAAAGCGACGACGGCTTTTACATTGCTGAAAAAGATATGGAAATTCGCGGATTCGGCGATATTTTAGGAATTCATCAAAGCGGCGGCATGAGTTTTTGTATTGTTAATTTAGAAGTCCACACCAATTATATGAGCCTTGCCTTGCAATATGCAAAATTCTTGTTTGATAAAATGAATAAAAATGAGGAAAGTTATTCCAGAAAAATCAACCGTCTATTGAAAGTTTTTGATAAATCTAAGAATCAAGATTATTTAAAAAGCGGATAAAGGTATTATCAAATAAATAATAAGAAATGTATAACTCTTTTCCTCACACATACTCCCCTCTTCCATCAATACTATCTGCAAACCTTTTGTTTTATTAGTTTTTGTTAAATAGGGGATATTCATCTTTAAATGTTTCACACCAACCAATACTTTTTATGTATGCCGTGAAACATATCAATTTTTAGAACAGGCAGGACAGTTAGGTCGTTTATTTAATTTAATATTTTCTATATTATTATCTAATATGGAAATAGTTTTTAGACTGCCAACCATAGAATTTCCTAAATTAAGCAGTTCTTTAATAATCTCACTTGCCTGCCAAGTTCCTAGTATTCCTACCAAAGGAGCAAACACTCCAATATCGGCAGCTTTTTTAATAAGGTTTTCTTTGACCTTTGGCTGCAAGCATTCATAGCAAGGACTATTTGTTTTGTGCGAACTAAAAGTAGTAATAAATCCAGAATACCCTACAACTGCGCTTGAAATATAAGTTTTACTATACTTTAAACATAGTTCATTTACACAATAGCGAGTATTTAAATCATCTACGCATAGGGCAATAATATCATACTGTTTAATTAAATCTTGATATTTTTCATCAATAATTGACCCGTTATAAGTATTTACTTTAATATCAGAATTTATTTGCTGCAGAAATTCGGCTGCGCTTTCGGCTTTATTTTTACCTATGTTTGATTCAGTATGAATAACCTGCCGCTGTAAATTAGACAAGCTAACTGTGTCAAAGTCTATAATCCCAATAGTGCCAATTCCTACGGAGGCTAAATAAATTAAGCATGGGCTGCCTAATCCGCCGGCGCCAATTACTAGCACGGAAGAATTTTTAAGAGTTAATTGTGATTTTTCATTAAAGCCATCAAGTTTAAGATGCCGAGAGTATCTTTCTAGTTCTTGTTCACGCATTAGGTAATCCTAAAAATTGTTCGTAATAATTTATATTCTGCAAATGTTTTTTATCTTCCTCGGCAATTGGTAAACTTATACTATTAACTGCAGCTAGAAAATTTTTTATGGAATAGCTGTTCTTGTTGATTAAATTTTGCAGAATATGCAGCACCTCTTGAGAATTTTTAATAATAAAGGGAAAAACATGGTTTTCATAATTTATGCCATTACTCTTCTTATTCTTAATATTAGCAATTAAATTTTTAAGAATCTGCGGCGTTAAAAGCGGCATATCCACAGGAAGAAATAAAATGTAATCTTCTTGAATTTTATAATTCAAGCAAGAAAAAATTCCGGCAATAGGTCCCATATTTTTAAATTCATCTTCTATAATGTTGATTGAGGCACTAAATTCTGCAGATGAAGCTAAACTTAAAAAAACACTCTGGCAAAGCGGTTTTAAATTATCTATGGCAATATCTAAAAAAGTTTTATTTTGATACTGCAAAAATTTTTTATCCTGCTGCATTCGTGATGACAGCCCGCCGGCGATAACAACTCCTGCCATTGATATTTTATTTGATTTCATAAATTTCACATAGAGAGTTTTTTAAAATATAGTTATCAGTTTCGCTTACTCTAACAAAACAGTTGGCTTCTGCTAAACTAGAGAGTATATGCGATCCTTGTTTTTCTAATATTTTTACTTTTAACCTGCTGTTTTCTAAATAAGACTTTCCCCTAAGAAAAAAAGTAAAATCCTTTTTTTTATTATAATCACTATCAATATGCGCCATACTACCATCAAAAGAAATTTCATTAGCAAAATTATAATATGCCTGCACTAAAAAATATAAGGCAGCGGCAGTTGATACTGGATTGCCGGGCAACGCAAAATAAAGCATATTATTTTCAAGCAGCGCCAGCATATTAGGCTTGCCAGGACGAATTTTCAATCCGTTGTATAACACCCGCGTATTTTTTAAAAGATAGTGCTTGATAATATCTTCAACTCCCATTGAAACAGCCCCGCTGCTTATAATAATATCAACTCCTAAACTTTGAGCTTCTGCAATGTTTTCTTGAAGTTCTTCTATGCTATCAGATACATTTTTAAGAACAAATGCCTCAAATCCTAAATTTTCTAAAAATACTCTCATGGTAAGAATATTAGAATTATAAATTTGCCCATCGAGGAGCTTTTGCCCAACCTCTACAGTTTCTTTACCGCTGGTAAAAAAGGCAGCGCGAGGTTTTTTAAATACACTTACATTTGCAATCCCGCTTGCTGCAAGCAAGCTGATATGATTAAATTTCAAACGCGTAAATTTTTTTACCAGAGTCTCCCCTGCCTTAAAATCTTCACCTTTTACACGAATATTTTGATTATCAGCAAGCGGAGCATTTATAAAAACCTCTTCACCAACTGTAGCCGTATCTTCAATTAAAAATATAGTGCTGATAGATGGCGGAACTGGGCTGCCAGTCATAATATGATAGCATTCATTTTCTAGCAAAGAAGTATTATCAAGAATATCTCCTGCTAAAATAGTTTTTTTAATTTTCAGCGGAGTATTGTTTTTTTGAAGATTATTAAGAGTCTGCTTAGTAATGCCTATGCCATCAACCGCAGAATTATTAAATGCCGGGTTAGCAATTGCAGCAATTGCATCTTCTGCTAAAATTCTATCTATAGATTCCTCTAAAGGAATAATCTCTGTCTGCATTGTTAAAGTATTTGCTTTAATAATGGCAATTGCTTCAACAAAAGAGGTTAATTTATTCATAGCCTACCCTCCAATTTGTGAAAAGTTGCTATTAGCAATTAAATTTTTGTCAATATTCAGTAAATTTTTCTCAGGCTTAATGTTTAATGCTTTTATAATTGCCAATTTTAAATCTTCTTTTTGATTAGTATGGCTTAAATATTCCCGTAAGGAATACTTGCCGAAGTTTAATAAACATAAAACTAATTCACCATAGGAATCCACTCGCAGACGGTTGCAATTATCGCAAAAAACACTGCTGTAAGGATTGATTATCCCAATTCTGCCGAGATAATTTTTATTATAAAAATTATTAGCAGGACCATCAGTAGCACTTTTGCCAGCTAGAACCCAGCCATTTTTTTCCAGATAGTCTTTTAAGGCTTGGGAGGAAACATATTCAGATTTATAAAAATCTTGATTGTCTTTAGTTGGCATTAGCTCAATAAAACGAATATCCAGCGGCGAACTTTTAACAAACTCCAAGTATTTTTCTATCATATTGAAGTTAAAGTTTTTCAATAGCACCACATTGACTTTTACTTTATTGAAAGGCAGACCCAAACATTTATCTAACCCCTCTAAAATATTAGGAAGAAGATTAGTTTTTGTAATAGATTTGAAAGTATCTGCGGATAGGCTGTCAATAGAGATATTAATATTTTTAATGCCGGCAGCAAGGTATTTTTCAGCATTTTCTTTTAGTTTAAAACCATTGGTAGTAAGGGCTAGCTGCATTCCTTCTATTTTTGATAAATTATCGACTATTGCAAAAAAATCTTTCCGCAGGGTTGGTTCACCGCCTGTCAAGCGAATTTTTTCAACCCCCATCTCGGCAAAAGCCTTAGCCAAGTTAATGAACTCCGTAAGATTTAGTTCTTCCTTAATATTAGATTTATCATAACCCTGCGGCAAGCAGTAATTGCACTGGAAATTGCATCTTCTAGTTAGAGATAATCTTAAGTATTTAAAATTTCTTCCAAAACTATCTTGCAACATTTTAGTTAATCTCTAATTGCATTAATTTATAAAGATTATCAAATAATTTTAATAAGATATTTGATATATATCAATTATTTTTTTAGATAGTTTTGTTAGCTTTTCTTAAAAGAGGATACTTATGGCAAAAGCATTTTTAGATAATTTTGAACCGCTTAATGTGGCGGTTATTACAATTTCCGACACTAGAGATGAAAATACCGATACCTCTGGCAGCACCTTAAAGGAATTGCTTTTGGCTGATGGTCATCATGTTATTCAAAAATTAATTGTGGTTGATGATATTGCAGCCATAAGAACAGCTATTCAAACTTTGCCGAATAACACTGAAGTAATAATTACTACCGGCGGCACAGGATTTACAAAAAGAGATAACACCATATCAGCAATTTATCCGCTTATTACTAAGCACATTGAAGGCTTCGGTGAAATATTCCGCCATATTTCTTTTGCAGAAATTGGAACATCTGCCATGCAGTCTAATGCGTTTGGCGGATTTATTGATAAAAAGCTGATTTTCTGCATTCCAGGATCTACCAATGCTTGCAAAACTGCCTATGAAAAAATACTTAGTTTGCAGTTGAATTCTACAGTTCGTCCATGCAATTTTGCCGCCCTTATTAAATTGGGATATTAATTATGGAGCTATCGCATATTAACAAGGCGGGCGAAATCTCGATGGTAGATGTCAGTGATAAAGAATCCACTAATCGTATTGCCGTAGCAGTTGGCAATATTACAGTTTCTGCTTTAGCTATGCAAAAAATTCAAGAAAACTCCTTAAAAAAAGGAGATATTTATACAGTTGCCAAAATTGCCGGCATCAATGGCGCTAAGCAAACTTCCTCACTTATTCCTTTATGCCATACAGTTTTATTAGATAAAGTTGATATTAAAATAGAACTCTGCAGCAATAAAGTTGTAGTTATTGCAACCGTTAAAACTTTTGGTAAAACTGGCGTTGAAATGGAAGCTCTTACTAGTGCATCTTGTGCTTTACTAGGTATTTATGATATGATTAAAGCGGTTGATAAGTTTGCTGTAATCAGTGAAATTAAGCTGCTGGAAAAAAGCGGCGGCAAAAGCGGACATTTTGTGAGGGAAAATGAAAATTAAGTTTTTTGCTTGGTTGAAAGAAAGTTTAGCCGAAGAAATTATCCTAGAGATTAACACCCCCTTAACTGTGCGTGAATTGAAAAACAAACTAATTACGGAGTATGGTGAGAAATTCAACATATTAAATAATGAATCTATTTTAGCATCTGTAAATTTAGAATTTGCCGATCTTAATACCATTGTAGCAAACACCGATGAGGTTGCTTTTTTTCCGCCTGTAACCGGAGGATAAATTTGCCGAGTGTTATAATAAAAACCGAAGATTTTTCCATTGAAGCAGAGATGCAGCAGCTTGATAAACAAAAATCCGGCGCGGTTGTAAGTTTTATTGGCTATGTAAGAGACTTCAACGAAACCCACAATCTTAAAGGCATTTATTTAGACTGCTATATTCCTATGGCATATAAACAGCTTGAAAATATTATCGCAAATGCTATTGATGCTTATAAACTAAACGATGTCCGTATAGTTCATCGTATAGGATTTATAGGCTCACAGGAGCAAATTGTTTTAATTCTTGTATCAGCAAAGCATAGACAGGCAGCTTTTGATGCTTGCGCTTACATTATGGATTTTTTAAAAATTAAAGCTCCTTTCTTTAAAAAAGAAATAGATGTCAACAATGGCAACCATTGGCTGAATAAATTTTAATAGAATAGAAGAAAGTTTAGTTGCTTCGCAATAATTACTCTTTTCCCACCTCATAAAAAGGTATAAATATATAAAGAGCTTTAAACTTCCATTTCGTGGATTCGTAAACATTTTACCAACGCTATAAGTCAGTGCAAAGCTGTTTAAAGCTCTTTATATCTTATGCCTTTCTTCTAACAATTTGATATCCGCGGCGAACCAAATAATGCAATGGTGCAGTTATTACATGTATTAGTCTTGTAAACGGGAAAAGCAAAAATAAAGTCCAGCCTAAAAAAATATGCAGTAAAGTAATTATCGGCATATCCATAACAAACAAGTAAGAATCAAGATGAAAAGTTAATACCCCTTGAAAGTAATAGCCTAGCAACACAACTTTTTCAGCTGCCTCTACTGGGCTTTTTATAAATATAGTTAAGAATCCTAAAAACAGCTGAATAAAAATAACTAATAATATCAGTTTATCGCCTATGCTGCTATTTATAGAAATTCTATCATTGAAAAATCTTCTTTTTAATAGATAAAGCATAGATAAAAGCCCAACAACCGCAGCTACTCCGCCGATAATATGTGCCATTTCAGCATGAGATTCATCGGTTATTCCCATATCTAAAAATACTTCTCTTGGCGTTAAAAAACCTCCAAAATGTCCCAGCAAAATTACAATTATGGCAATGTGAAATCCTGCCATAGAAGCAATAAACAAAGCTCTATCGCTTACTTTATTAAGAAACTGCGAAGATTTTGCCGATACACTGTAAGGGTTGTTTTTTAACCGCAAGGCAGTTCCAAGCACAAAAACTATCAAAGCTAAATAAGGATAAAAGCCAAATAAAACGCTTAATATTATATCTTCCATGTTTTCCTCTTTTTTTTAATTTTTTACATTATTAGCAAAAATTACTTCCTGCTCTTGCCATAATTCATCTATTTCTTTAGAATCAAGCACTTTAACCTCAATTTCTTTAACTTCTTTTCCCATTTTTTGAATTAGGTGTTTAAAAATAAAACTATAAATACTATCAACCTTTTTGTGTCTTAAATATAAAGTATTCATAACCTCGTAGGTCTCAATCAGCAGCAGCTTAGCAGCTTCTTCATCTACAACACTTAAAAATTCTAAAAAAAGCGGAATAAAATCTGGCAGATACTGAGAATTTACTTCAAAATTATTTTCTGCATACAGAGCTTTTAAATCTACCAGCGCCTGCCCTCTTTCTTTAGAATCCCCTATTATATGGTCAAATAGATATAAAGAAAGACTGGGATTATTATCAAAATATGCCACATAATTACTCATGGCTTCATATTTATCAATTGCCGTAATCTGCTTAACAAATGCAGATACATCTAACTGCAAACTGCTATCCTTTACCTCAGCCTCTAATTCACTTAAGCTGGCTAAATACTCTTCATCGGGATAAAACAGCAAATATGATAATATTTTATAGTCCATAATTTTCCTCTATTTTCCACCGAAAAGATTTCTGCCTCTTTTAGAAACTGTATTGCCCTGCTCGAAATTAAATCCGCAAGATGCTTTTAGTTCAAAGGCATCTTCTGCGTATTCTTTGTGAGAAGTTGGCACCACAAATCTATCAGTATAATCGGCAATAGCTAAATATTTATACATTTCCTCACATTGTTCCTGCGTAAGCCCCGCATTTAAGAAAGCCTCCTGCGGATTTTTTTCTATCAGTTTGCTTCGCATAAATGCCCGCATAGAAAGCATTTTGTTAAGAGCGCTTTCAATTGGCGCTATATCTCCAGCTGTCAATAAATTCGCCAAATAAGACAGCGGAATACTTAGGGATTTTAAAGTTGGAATGATATTACCTGCGGTAATTTCTTCATCAAAATTTCTTTGAATCGGCGATAAAGGCGGAATATACCAAACCATAGGTAATGTTCTATATTCCGGATGCAATGGGAATGCTATGCCCCAGTCTTTTATCATTTTATAAACCGGAGATTTCTGAGCTGCATCAAGCCATGCCTGCGGAATGCCTTCTTTTTTAGCCTCAGCAATCACATTTTCATCAAATGGATCTAAAAACATGGAAACTTGGGCTTCATAAAGCTCTTTTTCACTTTTTATGTTTGCCATTGCTGATATTTTATCAGCATCGTATAACAATACTCCTAAATATCTAATTCTGCCCACGCAAGTTTCACTGCAGAGCGTTGGCAAACCAGCTTCTATTCTTGGAAAACAGAAATTGCATTTTTCAGACTTTTGCGACGCCCAGTTAAAATAGATTTTTTTATAAGGACAGCCGCTAACACATAACCGCCAGCCTTTGCATTTTTCTTGATCTATTAAAACTATGCCGTCCTCTTCCCGCTTATATGCAGCTCCGCTAGGGCATGCCGCTACACAGGTAGGGTTTAAACAATGCTCGCAGAGTCTTGGCAGGTAGAACATAAAAGTTTTTTCAAATTCACCATAAATTTCTTTATGCTTTTCATCTTTAAAATTATAATCAGCAGATCTTTTTTCAAACTCGCCGCCCAGTTGATCTTCCCAGTTAGGTCCATTTTCAACTTTTTCCATTTTTTGCCCAGTTAAAACTGATACTGCCCGAGCAGTTGGATTAGTTTTAGACTTAGGTGCATTCTGCAGTTTAGAATACTCAAAAGTAAATGGTTCGTAGTAGTCATCAATGCTTGGCATATTAGAATTAGCAAAGATATTTGATAAATTTTTAATTTTGCCGCCAATCTTAGGCTTTAATTTGCCCCCCTTGCTTTCCCAGCCGCCGTTGTATTTATCTTGATCTTCCCAATTTTTAGGATAGCCAACTCCCGGTTTGCTTTCCACATTATTAAACCAAGCATATTCAACGCCTTCACGAGAAGTCCACACTTGCTTGCACGATACGCTGCAGGTATGGCAGCCGATGCACTTATCTAAATTTAAGACTTTTCCTATCTGTGCTCTTACTTTCATGGTGTCTTCCTTATTCAAATTCTACTTTGTTTAGCTTTTTAATCGCAATAAATTCGTCCCTATTGCAGCCTACTGTTCCATAGTAGTTAAAGCCATAAGATAGATGCGAATATCCGCCAATCATATGCGTAGGCTTTACCAAAACCTTAGATAAACTATTATGAATGCCGCCTCTATTTCCTGTAATTTGCGATAGCGGCGTATTGATAATTTTTTCCTGCGCATGATACATAAAGGCAAGACCGCGAGGCATTCTTTGACTTACCACTACTTTGGCAGTTACCACGCCGTTAGCGTTGACTGCTTCAACAAAATCGTTATCCTGCAGATTAATTTTTTTAGCGTCAGCCTCAGAAATCCAAATGTGCGGACCGCCGCGGCTAAGCGTCAGCATAATTAGATTATCAGAATAAGTGCTGTGGATAGTCCATTTAGAATGCGGCGTGCCAAAATTCAGCACTACATAGTCATCGCTGCCTAATCTGTTTTTTACATTCTCAACAGTAGATACATTAACAGGCGGCTTATAAGTAGCAAAACCTTCACCGAAAGCCAGCATCCAAGGATGATCTTGGTAAATATGCTGTCTTCCTGTTAGTGTTCTAAAGGGAATATTTTCGTGAACATTGGTATAATATCCTGTATAGTTCACTTCTTCACTATCTACACCGCTCCAGATTGGCGAGGTAATAATTTTTCTAGGCTGTCTTTGAATATCAAAAAAGCTGATTCTTTCTTCGCGTCTTCCTGATACTAAATGGGTATGATGACGCCCGGTAGATTTCTCTAAAGCCTCCCAAGATTTATAAGCAACTTCGCCGTTAGTTTCCGGAGCAAGAGTTAAAATTGTATCGGCAACTTTAATGGCAGTTTCCATCATTGGACGGCTATTGGCTTTAGATTCGCCATGAGATTCTTTTAAATGATGGATTTCGCTTTCTGTATTCCAAGTTATGCCTTTGCCGTTGTTGCCAAGTTTATCTAGCAGCGGACCTAAGGTGGTAAATTTATCGTGAATTTTAGTGTAGTCTCTTTCCACAACCACAATATTCGGCATGGTTTTACCTGGCATGGGTTCAACTTCTCCCAGCGCCCAGTCTTTAATATCTGCTTGGGCGTTTTCTTGCGGACTATCATGCTGAATTGGCACAAGCACCACATCTGTTGCTGTTTCTAAGTAATTGCTTGCCAACTGAGAAACTTTTTTTGCAAAACCGTTATAAATATCTAAATCACTTTTAGATTCATAAAGCGGATTTAGTGCTTCAGATAAAGGGTGAATAAACGGGTGCATGTCAGAGGTATTTAAATCGTTTTTCTCATACCAAGTAGCTGTAGGCAGCACAATATCGGAATATAAACAAGTGGTTGACATTCTAAAATCTAGGGTTACCAACAAGTCTAATTTACCTTCTGCTTTGCTGTCTTCATATTTTACATATTTAGGCAGCTCTAATCCCTGTTCTTTAATAGTAGTATTAAGCACTGAGTGCTGAGTTCCAAGCAGATATTTTAAAAAATATTCGTGCCCCTTAGCGCTTGATCCTAACAAATTAGAACGCCATACAAATAAATTTTTCGGAGCATTGCCTGCTGCCTCTGGTTCTTCCGCCGCAAACTTAAGATTTTTATTTTTTAGCTCACGAACAACATATGCCGCCGCTTCAAGATTTTCCGCCTTAGCTTTTTGTGAAATTTCTAACGGATTCATATTAAGCTGCGGTGCCGTTGGTAGAAAACCCATTCTTATAGATTTTAAATTGAAGTCTATAAAAGACAGCTCTTCAAATTCTTTGTTAGTGTAAGTAGGCGATAGTAAATCTTTCGGGCGTAAATTTTCATACTGCCATTGATTAGTATGGGTGTAGAAGAATGATGTAGAGTTCATTTGTCTTGGCGGTCTGCTCCAATCTAGTCCAAAGGCTACCGGCACCCAGCCGCTTTGCGGACGGAGTTTTTCCTGACCAACATAATGCGCCCAGCCGCCGCCAGACTGCCCAATACATCCGCACATAATTAATAAATTAATTACTGCACGATACTGCATATCACTATGATACCAATGGTTCATAGCCGCCCCGATAATTACTAAAGATTTTCCTTTCGTAATAGAGGCATTTTCAGCAAATTCACGAGCAACTTTAATACAGTCAGACGCACGGACGCCAGTAATTTTTTCCTGCCATTTTGGTGTAAATGGAGTATCATCATCATAAGATTTTGCTACTGCACTATCATTCAACCCATTATCTACTGCATAATTGCTAAGCGTTAAATCAAACACGGTTGCAACATAAATTTCGCCGGCAACAGTCGCTACTTTTTTAGCAGGAACTTTACGGGCGATAGTGTTGCCAATGGAAGTATCTTTGTTGAAATATTCTACCGTATCACCGCCGAAATAAGGAAATAAAACTTCAACTAAATTATCATGCGAATCTTTTAAAGATAATGCAGGATTAATATCTTCGCCGGTGATTAAATTCTTTTTATCTAAATTCCATTTACCGCTGCCATCCCAACGGCTGCCTGTGGTGCCATTAGGAATTACTATTTTCTTAGATATTTCATCATATAATACTGGTTTCCATTCATTATTAGATTCACTGCCAAGAGAATCCTTAAAATCTTCAGCTTTTAGAAGTCTGTCGGGAACTAGCTTACCGTCTTTTTCTACTAATTTTACAAGAAAAGGAAAATCGGAATATTGTTTGGTGTATTCAGTAAAATAAGCATCTTGTTTTTTTACAAAAAATTCATTTAATATTACATGACCCATTGCTAAACCAAAGGCGGCGTCTGTGCCTTGCTTAACCGGCAGCCAATTATCAGCAAATTTTGCTGCTTCAGAGAAATCTGGCGTTATAACCGAAATTTTTGTGCCGCGGTATCTTGCTTCGCTCATAAAATGGGCATCTGGCGTGCGGGTCATTGGCACATTACTGCCCCACATAATAATATAGCCGCTGTTATACCAATCTGCAGATTCTGGAACATCGGTTTGTTCGCCCCATGTTTGCGGAGAAGATACAGGAAGATCGCAATACCAGTCATAAAAACTTAAGCACACCCCGCCCATCAGCGATAGGTATCTGGCTCCGGCTGCGTAAGAAATCATAGACATGGCTGGAATTGGTGAAAAACCCACAATTCTATCCGGTCCAAAAGTTTTTGCAGTGTATAAATTGGCAGCAGCAATAATTTCGTTTGCCGTATCCCAATTAAGGCGCACAAAACCGCCTAAGCCTCTTTCTTTTTTATATTCTTCTTTTTTGCTGCCTGATACAATGCTATGCCAAGCATCCATTGGCGAGGTAAAAGTATTTTTAGCCTCTTTCCATAATTTTAATAAGCTGGCTCTAATTAATGGATACTTAACCCGCTGTGCCGAATATAAATACCAAGAATAAGAAGCTCCACGCGGGCAGCCTCTTGGTTCATGATTCGGTTGGTCTGGTCTTGTTTTAGGATAATCTGTTGCCTGAGTTTCCCAAGTGATTATGCCTCCCTTTACATATACATTCCAACTGCAGCTTCCAGTGCAATTTACCCCATGCGTAGAGCGGACAACTTTATCGTAAGACCATCTATTGCGATAGAAACTTTCAGATTTACGGCTTTCTGCTGATACATAGCCATGAGAATCTGAAAATGAGCTTACTTCTTTAAGAAAAAATAATTTTTTTAGGAAAGACATATATCACCTCAAAAATTTAATTGCGAACTTTTCTTTTTAAACAATAACCAAAATAAGTTATGGCAAGGCATACAAAATTAAAAGCAAAAATAATCCATAAGCCGTTATGCAAGCCTGCCATGCCGAAAATTTTAGGAATAAAGAAAGATCCATAGGCACCAATGGCTGCAATAAATCCAACTGCCGCTCCTTTTTCTTTAGGAGTAAATACTTCAGCAATCATGCCAAAAGTAGAGCCGTTGCCAATTCCGCAGAAAGCAAACAGCAATACGAACATAAGAACAAAAGGAACTAAAGAATTAATAAAAGTAATAGAGGCTAAACAAACTGCCACACCAATAAAAACAAACAAGGTAATAATTGCACCGCCGATTTTATCTGAAAGCCAGCCGCCAACCGGACGAATTAATGCACCAACAAGAGGACCTAAAAAAGCCACGCTCAGCGGATTAAAGCCTGTGAATTTTTGTGATAGAATCATTGGAAAGCTGGCTGCGAATCCTGCAAAACCACCGAAAGTCATAATATAAAGAATCATTATGGCATAAGTATGCTTTCTTTTAAAAATAAATAATTGCTCTTTAAATTTAGGGGTATCTTTAGTTTCTAAATTATCCATTTTAAAGAAAGCAAGAAGTGCGAAAATTATTAATGGAATAATCCAAAAGAAAGCAGCATTCTGCAAGTAAAGCACCTCGCCGTTTGCCATAGTTTGCCCTTCACCGAAAATAAAAACAAAAATACCGGTGCCAATTAATAATGGTGTAGTAAACTGCACAATAGAAATCCCTAAGTTGCCAAGCCCGGCATTTAATCCTAAAGCACCACCCTGTTTGCTTTTAGGAAAAAAAGCTGGAATATTAGCATTAGAAGAAGAAAAGTTTGCTGAACCAAAACCTGAAAGAATTGAAAATACAACTAATACCCAATAAGGCGTATCAGGATTTTGTGCGATATATCCTATGCCCGCTGCTGGAATTATAAGCGTAAGAGTAGCAAAAGTTGTCCAGTTTCTGCCACCAAAAACTGGATTTAAAAACCCATAGAAGATTCTTAAAGTTGCCCCGAACAATCCCGGATATGCTACTAAATCAAAAACCTGCTGCGGCGTTAAATTATAGCCAACTTTATTTAAATTAATTACCACTGCTGAAAATATATACCAAATAATAAAGGCTAAGGTTAAATTAGGTATGGAAATCCAAAGATTTCTATTTGCTATTCTTGAGCCTTTTTCCTGCCAAAATTTTTCATCTTCTGGATTATAGTCTAATAATTGTCTTGACATTTTTGTCCTTCTTGTTTTTATACATTCTAAGAGAGATTCTAGTAGCTTTTAATATGAAAAAAATTGACTTATATCAAAAATAATTTTATTCTTACATATGGATGTATTTGTTTGGAGTATATAAATGGCTTCCGCAAAAGAAGATATGTTTAAAGTTAGATCTATTTTAGATTTTGTATATCTTGTGCAAAAAATCAGAGGTCTTTCCTCAATGGAGAGCATTACAAATTTTTCTTTAGAAAAAAATCAAACTAAAGATAAAATAATTCAGTTTGCAGCAAGCAGCCCTTACAAAGAAGACATTAATCCTTACTTAGATATTTTATTAGATATTGACGAAAAAAGCAATCTTGAAACTATTGCTATAGTCAGCGAATACACCAATTTAATTATTAACCCCCTTATTAATAAAGTTATAGCCGCTTTGCAAAGCGAAATGGATACGCAGACTGAAAGGTATATATCTTTAATTAATTTAATTGAAGAGCTGGGTTTTAAGAGAGGAACTCTTAGTTTTTTTGCCAATAAAAATAACGAAATCCCTGTTGATTATATTGTATCTATTATGAACCGATATGGTGAATTTGGAAAATTTATTTTTGATTTTATTGACGGCAGAGATTCTTTGCTTAATAAAAATATCAATACTAATTTTATTCATATTAAAGAATGTTTTCAGATTCTTTCTAAATTAATTGATAACTTTATTAATTTAGAAAAATCTATGCTGCATGATTTATCTTCCTATATTGCCATTGAAAAAAATGCTATAGATTTAATTGAATATTCTAAAGCTAACGATTTACTCGCCAATTTAAGCAAAAGAGAAGTCTGCCACTTATTTCAAAAGGGCAAGCTGCTTAAGTTTAGTAAAAGCGATACGATTCCCTTTATAGAAAATACTGTCTATTTTTGTTTGAAAGGCAGAATAAAAATATCTAAAATTAATATTAAAGGCAATGAAGGAATTATAGATTTATGCAAGCAAGGCGATGTGTTTTTTTCTAAATTCTTCACTAAAGATGTTGCCATTAATACCCTTAGCAATGATACATTGTTTTTTATTATGAGTGAAAAAATATTTAAGGATATTTTTCATAAGAATATTCAAATTTTAGATGATTTCTTAAAGTATCAAGAAAATTATATTATTAGAAAAAATAACTACTTTGAAAACTTAAACTGCCATGAAGCTAAAGAAAGACTGGCTCTTTTTTTAATAGAAAATGATCTTGCTAAAAAAGAGGAAAATTTTGATAAAGCCAGTATTGCAAAATTTTTAAATATGCGTCCTGAAACATTTTCAAGAGTTTTAAAAGATATTACCTTAGAGCAAAGTAAAAATCACCGCTATCTTTGCAGCTATTGTTCTAATTTTGCTGATAAACCTTGCAGTAAATATGATTGCCACCTTAAGCCAAAATCATTTTAAGAATCTCTTTCGTCATGCTGCTTGATACGGCATTAATGCAGCCCCTGCAGGTAGAAGCATAACAGTTTTAAACTAAGAATTATCTTTATTGTCTTTATTTTTAGAGTTTTCTTCATCGGAAATTTCGTTTCTAAAATTTTTTAAGCCGCGTCCAATATCAGATAGAATGCTGGATATTTTTCCCCTGCCGCCAAATAATATTATTACTATTATTAAAATAATTAATATTTGTAGAAATCCTATATTACCCATATTTTCCTCTTGCGTTATTCTTTAATATGGATTATTATAATATTATTTATGTTATAAATATACTAAAATATTGAGAATATTCTCTTATGAAATATCTGTCGGTAGCTTTAATTATTACTGTCTTCTTTATGGTTAATATTAATAATTCATATGCCACCGAGTATATATGTAGTTTTGATACCATGTTAACCGCAGATGTTAATAAGTTTTCACCAAATTACCAGCAAATACTAGATATTAAATCCCGTTCAAAGTTTGTTTTTGATATTACTGATCAAAGCCTTATAGTTAACGGCGAACAGTTCGTTACTGTATTTGCATCTGAAGGCGGAGGATTATTCGTATATTCTGACAGAGATTTTCCTTATGTAATGTTTTACTTTTACCCTAATGAATTAAAACTAATTTTGGTTGGCATGCAGGAAAGCTCAAACGATGTTTTTCTTAAAAGTGATTCCTTAAGCTGTTGGAATGCCAGCAGAGAGGTTCTTGCAAACTTAGGGAATCAAGCTCCAATTCCCGTTGCTCCAGTAATTGTTCCAACCCCTTTAACCCCGTCAGCTTCTTTACCTGCTTTAGGAGACGCTGCCGCTGCCCCATTAGAATCTGCGCCAGCGCCTGCACCAGCACAAGAGACTGCTTCTGCTGATTCTTCTAGCAATTTACCTGCTAATCAAGCTATTGGCGAAATTATTATTCCGCCTCCAGAATAAAGAAAACTCTTCAACTGCAGTCTATAGGTAGTTATAAAATATAAGGAGTAAAATAATGATAACAAAGTATCCTGTTTATAATATGGGCTCTTCTGATCTTGGTTGGTTAAAATCAAAATTTCATTTTTCTTTTGCCGAATACTTTAATAGAGATAATATGAATTTTGGGGTGCTTCGGGTTATTAACGACGATATAATTGAGCCTAATAGTGGTTTTGATACCCATCCTCATAAAAATATGGAAATTGTTTCTTATGTGCTTGATGGAGAATTATCTCATAAAGACAGCATGGGAAATGAAAGAACTATTAGCCGCGGAAGTTTTCAATATATGAGTGCAGGCACAGGTGTTCTACATTCTGAATATAATAATCATGATAAAATTACAAGGCTTTTACAAATTTGGATACTTCCCGATAAGCAAGAGCTTATTCCTAATTATGGAGATTTTGATTATGATAAAAACAACCGTAAAAATAAATTTTTTCATGCTGTATCCAATGTAAAAGACAATGCTCCTATAAAAATCCATCAAGATGTTAATATTTATGTAGCTGAGTTAGAAAAAAACAAAGAACTTTCTCTTGAAATATCTAAGAATAGACAGTGCTATTTAGTGCAGGCTGAAGGAAGCAGCAATATTAACGGCACAATTCTTGACCCAAGAGACGGACTAACAAGCGTAGAAGAATCACTAAAAATTAAAGCCCTTGAGGATTCGCATTTTCTTGTAATAGAAATGAAAAAGGCTTAGCAAATTCTTTATAATTTTGCTTTTAATATTAGCAGTAAAGCTGCGCTGTGTATAATAATATAGCTTTGCAGCAGCAAAAATTAGTTTATTTAATTGCAATTCTTGTTGCATGCGTTATTTGTTTTTTGTCAAAAATATCAATAATCAGCATGCCGTCTTGAACAGTAGCATCTAAAATTTCAGCATTCTCGCCAATACTAAAAGAATTATGAAAAGTAGATGAGAATCCTTGATAAATATATCTATCTTGATTCTGTTCTTGACGGACGCTGCCGCGAATAGTTAGCATATCGCCTTCAAAAATAATTTCAATATCCTCTTTTTTAAAGCCTGCTACATTTAACACTATTTGATAAATCTCATCATTTTTTCTAACAATATTATAATACCCTGCCCTTTGAAAACCTCTATCAAAAAAAGACATGCGGTCATTAAAAAATTCGTCAATTAAATTATCTAATCTTGAAAATGGCGTTAAAGAATTTTTCATAATTTATTCCTCCATTATTATTAAAAAACAACCCATTGTCATGCCGTGCTACTACGACAGAGCTTGCTCCGGTATGACGAAGTTATATTGGTATTTTACACTTATTTAGTATTATTATTATGCTTATGCAAGATATTTCATTTTCTTTTTTTTAATAAGTCTCCCACACTTACGCCATAGCTTGTAGTAAGATTTAATATCTCATCTCCTTTTATATCCTCTATTTTGTTGGCAATTACTAAAAAATGGGCAACGCTCTCATCGGTATTATTTTTTAAGGATAGAATCTCTGCATCAGATGTAGTCCAAGTAGGATTATATTCTGCCAGCACATGCGCTACACTTAAGCTATTATTAGCCATTTTTAACACTGAAATATTATCACTGTGCCAATTAGGATTATATTGCGCTAAATAATGTGCTACTGAAAAGCCTTTATTATTGGTTTGTTTTAATATTCTAATATCATTAGTTTGCCACTGACCGCTTTTAGCAAAACAAAAATACAGCTCATTCTTTGGGCTATTTTTTTCGCAATCTATTTGCCATGCTGGTTTCTCTGTAATTATTTTAGGCTGCTGTTTCGGTTTTGGCGCATTTTTTATAACCTTAGGCGGTAAAACATCTTCTACATTTTTTATGACTTCTTCTTTCTGCCAAAAGTAATAAATACCTGCTGCTATTATAATAAGCAATAATAAAGCTAATTTTTTCATTTTTCCTGCTATAAATTAATACTGATATTAAATTTTACAACCTCATGATTTTTAGGAATATAAATATGGTTAAGCGGACGGGCATAAGATACTACTGCCTCTACCTTGCCGCTAGTCCGCAGCTCAGCTGCCCACCCCATTAAAACCTTATCATGAGTAATTTTACCGTTATATCCGTCTATGGCAGCACCTGAATCAAAGCCGTATGCCGTAGATATGCCGCTGATATAGGTATTTTCAAAACGAAATAAATCTACATTAATTTCATTTTGAGCCGTGAATCCGCTGTTATAATTAGCATAAACTCCCTCATAGCCGCGAACTCCATTTGATGATACCACTACAAAATCGTTAATTGTGTATAAAATATCTGAGGAATATTGCGAAGAAAACCTATTAATGAACGAAACTCTATTCACAATTGGCACAGTAAGATTTGTTGTTAATTTTGCGGCATCAAATTTATTTTGCGGAATCATAAAATATTGATTGTCTCTGCTTCCTTGTGTTGGCAGCCCAAACAAAGGCTGTCCGCGAGTATAAGTTAAATTAGAATACAGCATAAAATATTGGGAAAAATATTGATACTCAACCCCCAAATCTAAAAAATATAACTCATAGCCGGCAGCTGTTTTTATGCCGTCTAAATAAGTATCGGTTGTATAATAGTTCGGTCTGATTAAAGATTTCAAAATGTATTGCTGCCCTCTCGCCAGAGTCCGCTTTATATCCATAGATGCAGTAATTGAAGCAGTTCTAATAACATAAGTATCAAACATCATTTTATTAACATTACGGCTTATGTCGTAGTTGATATTATAAATAAAATCCCAAATACCCAAAGGAGCAGCATAGGAAGCACCAAAACTTCCCTGTTGATTATTGCCATTGGCTGTTGTAATAGTAGTGTTAGCATTCAGCGATAAGCTATCATTTCCTAACAAATGGGCGTAAGACATATTGGCAGACAGCTTATGATTATCTGTATTTGGAAAACTGTTATAAGCAATACTGTTATAATCATTATCGTATCTTAAGCCGGCATGAAACTGCTGCAGCGGTGATGACCGCAATACTAAAATAGTTTCGCCAACAGCATTGCCCGGCTTTAAATCCATATTTACACTAACGGCACCGAATTTATTAATGTTTTCTAAGGCTTGCTCTAAGCGCCGCATATTAATGGGCTGACCGCGCATACCAAAAAAAGCCATACCGACAACGCGTTTTGGTAAAATTTCGCTATCAAATTCAATATCTTCAAGAATCCCTTCAGCAATAATAATTTTTAAGACTCCTGTTTGGAGATTTTGTTCTGGCAGATAAGGAACTGCCAAAATATAACCCTGCTTTTGATATAAGTTTATAATTTCCTCAAGCAGATACTCCTGCGCTATACTAATGGCAATACATTTATTTAAGTATTTATCGGTAATTGTTTTAATTATTTTTGTGGAAATAATTGTATTGCCGCTTACTGAAATATTATGGAAAGTAAAACAGCGCCCCATATCTTCTTCATTTATCTGCAGCTGCCTTGTGTTTTCAATGTTAATTTTTGCCCCGCCTGTAAATGGCGTAGTTTGCTGAAGGTTTCTTTGCTGGCGGGAAATATTTTGATCTGTTTGCTGGCGGATATTAATATCATTAATAATCTCATCATCAGCTTTAAGGCTAAAAGATAGCAAAATCATTAGGATATTTAGCGTTATTACAAATTTCATAAAATTAACAATAATATAATTATACGATATTATTATAACATATTATTGCCACTTTGCTACAAAAATTTGTTGAGATAATTTAAATATTAAGATATAATACTGCTAAATAACAATACAGGGTTATCTTATGTATGCTTTAATTGCCGATATTGGCGGAACTAATATCCGCTTAAGCCTAGTTAATAAAAATGCAGAAATGCTTTTTCCTAAATATTACAAGTGCGCAGATTATCCTAGTTTAAAAAGCGTTTTGCAAGAATACATCTTTGAGGTAAAAATTAATCCCTCTCATGCCCTTATTGCTGTAGCTGCTGCTATTATGGGCGACCATATTGTTATGACTAATCATAATTGGGAATTTTCAATTTCACAATTAAGTAATGAGTTAGGGCTGGATTCCTTAAAAATAATTAATGATTTTGAAGCACAGGCCTTAGCAGTAGAACATTTGATCGATGCTGACATAAAAACTATTCATGGTGAAAATGTTAGTTTTTCTAAGTGGGAAACCTGCCGCACTATTTCAGGACCCGGCACCGGATTCGGCAACGCTTTGTTGCATAATAACAATGGTAAATGGCATATTCTGCCGACTGAAATCGGGCATAGCGTTATCGGCAGCTGCTCGCCATTAGAAAATGAACTATTCCAGTGGATTAAAAAAAATTATGATGTGAGTGAGCCCTATGGGGAATTATTTGTTTCCGGCGGCGGAATTTTACGGATATATAATGCTCTTGCAGAAATCAAAGGATTAAACAAGAATTTTTCTGCCCCATTTGATATATCTAAAAACTCTCTCAATGACGCTTTAGCTGGCAAAACTATAGAGGTATTTTATGGAATTCTCGGCACATTAATTGGCAATATCGCCCTGTCTTACCTGCCATTCGGGGGAATTTACCTAACTGGCGGCATAATTCCGCAAACCCTAACTGCTGAAAGAGAGGCAATTTTAGTGGAGCGATTCTTAGATAGGAAACTAGATACCGTCAAAGCCATTCTGCAAAAAACTCCCATCTACTTAATTCAAAAAGAAAACCCAGCCATGCTAGGCTTGGCGCAGCATGTTGTGAAGGTTGTATAACATATATTCCATAATAGGCAGATTAGCATTTGCCATAAGAAGCTAAAGTATTTTCTAAAACTCATTTTTCATATGAATATGATTCATTATTAATTTATGGGTTTTTTATTTCATTGAATTTCATCTATAAAAAAGCCCTCGTGAGAGGGCTTTTTGTTGCATCATAAAAAGGCTTATTTTTTAGAATAATAATCTTGCATTTCAGCTAAGGATTTGCCTTTAAAGTTAGAAATTTTATCTGCAGCAAAGAATTTTTCATATCTTTCTTCACATAATTCTTGCATGGCTTTCATGCCTTCGCCAAGATATTTTCTTGGGTCAAATTCAGCTGGGTTAGTCGCAAATTCTTTTCTAATTGCTGCCGTAAAAGCCATTCTTAAATCGGTATCAATATTTACTTTTCTAACGCCGTTTTTAATGCCTATTTGAATTTCTTCCACAGGGACACCAAAGGTTTGCGGGATTTTTCCGCCGAATTCGTTAATCATGTCTTGGAATTTTTGCGGCACGCTAGAAGAACCGTGCATAACTAAGTGAGTGCCTCCGGTAGCTTTAGAAATTTCAGCAATTCTGCCAATAGCTAAAACATCGCCTGTAGGTTTTTTGCTAAATTTGTAAGCGCCATGAGATGTTCCAATAGCAACAGCCAAAGAATCTACACCTGTTAATTTAACAAACTCAGCTGCCTGTGCGGGATCGGTTAATAGTTGTTCACGAGATAATACACCTTCTGCACCATGACCGTCTTCTTTATCGCCCTTACCAGTTTCTAGTGAGCCTAATACACCAAGTTCACCCTCTACAGATACTCCCATAGCATGCGCTGCTTCTACAACTTTTTTAGAAAGTGCAGCATTATATTCAAAAGAAGCAACTGTTTTACCATCAGACTCAAGAGAGCCGTCAATCATAACTGAACTAAAGCCATTTTGCATAGCAGTAAGACAAGTAGCAAAAGAATTACCATGATCTTGATGCACGGCAAAAGGAATTTCACGATATTCTTTTTCTAAAGCAATAATTAATTTTGCGATAATATTATCTGTAGCGTATTTTCTAGCACTTCTGCTGAATTGAATTATTACAGGAGATCCTGTTTTTCTGGCAGCTTTAAACACCGCATGAGCCTGTTCTATATTTGAAATATTAAATGCAGGATGCCCATAGCCATTTTCAGCGGCATGATCCATTAATTGTCTTAAAGAAACTAACATATATCTGTTCTCCTTGTTTTTTAATAACTAATCAATTATAACATAGTAAGTAATTATTTTCAACTTAAACCTAAATTAATTATCATTGCTTAAAAAACTTTCTATAGATTTTTTTAGGCTGTTTACCTGCGTATCTAACTGATTAAGTTTAGAGCTATCAGCAGGAGCATAGGTTTGAGGAGCTACTTTGGGGCTAGTGTTTTGCAGCACCTGTTTAACTCCGCTTAGCGAATACTTTTGATTATATACCATATCTTTAATTTTAAAAAGGGTTTCAATATCAGCTTTGGTGTAGTATCTTCTATCGCCGGCTTTTCTTAAGGGGCGTATATGGTCGCAAAAAGTGTTAGACCAAAAGCGCACCACATGCTGTTCAATTCCTAAGATTTTTGCAGTTTCACCGATAGAATAGCTATTTTTTTCTGAATTTTCAAACATTGCCTAGCCCTTTATTATTATATATTATTGCAATTATATATAAAAAACCGAATAAAATTTAAAGTTTAAGAAACAACTAACTCTCAATCACTTAAGCATGAGCATCTTTTTATATAATTACTTTATTATATTACTGAATCTTGTTTATTTCAATAAACTTCTGGGCGGCATTTTTTTGGGCAATTTTCTTATTCCTGCCAACCCCCTCTTCACCTTTAAAATTTTCAACAACTACTTTAACATAAAAAAGCGGATTATGTTCATTGCCTTCCTTAGATACATCTACATATTCTGGAATTTTTAAACCTCTTTTCTGCGCCCAATTCTGCAGAGTTGACTTAGGGTTAAACATTTTATAGATGCTGTCTTCATTATAAGATTTAAAATAAGAATCCCAATGATTCTGAATAACACCTTTAACTACAGAAAAATCTCCTGAATCAATAAATATGGCGGCTAAAATTGCCTCTATACTATCGGCAATAACACTATCTTCTAGGCTAGTATTATGTTTAATATGCTTGGCAGTTTCTAGCTTTTTTCCAATATCGCATAAAACCTCCTCAGAAGTTAAATAAGAGAAAAACTTAGATAAATACCCCTCATCTTTTTTAGGATAATTTTCATAAAGAATACAGGCAACAACACTTCCTAAAATTTTATCTCCTAAAAACTCTAACCTTTCATTGCTATTAAGAATCGAGTTAAAAAAACTGCTATGGGTTAAAGCCTTCTGAAGATTTTTTACATCTTTAAATTTATAGCCTAATTTTGCTTCTAAATCTTTCATATCTGTTTATTTTACCGCCTTAAATATCCTATCAAACCTAATGTCAGTAAACCATTTCCAAATTTCCATAAAACTGCCGTCAATGGAAAAGAATATTATACCGCCTTTACCAACTAAATTAGCTTTCGGCACAGCAGAAACATCGCTAAATCTGCTGTCTCTTGAATTATCGCGGTTATCACCCATCATAAAAAATTCATTTTCCCCTAGCTTAATAGGACCAAAAAATTGACTCTCATAAGAATAATATCCTTTAATCTGCCAAATTAAATAAGATACGCCTGTATCTGCCATATATTCCCGATAAACATTAATAGGAAGCCCGTCAATAATTTTAGTCTCAACAAACTCGCGCTTTAATGGCACATCGTTGATATACACAACAGAATTAATAACTTGAATTTTATCACCCGGCAAGCCAATTAATCTTTTAACATAATCGGTATCGTTATCGCCAGGATATTTAAAAATTACTACATCACCCCTAGAGGGTTCATTATAAAATATGCGGCTAGATGGAAGTAAAGGCAGGCTAAAAGGCAGGCTATGATTAGAGTATCCATAATTATATTTGCTTACAAAAAGATAGTCGCCTTCTAATAAATTGGGTTTCATAGAGCCGCTTGGAATGTAAAATGCCTGCACAAGAAAACTTCTAATTAATAAAGCTACCACAAGAGCAATAATTATAGCCTTAATATTATCTTTGATTTTTTCTTTTATGGTTTTTGGAGGCAAGTCCTTTTTTTTAGACCAAAATTTAAATTTCACTTGAGTATTTCCTTAATTAAAATCAATGAATAAAATTCGTCATACAGTGAGTATTCATAACTGCATACTTATATTCTTTTATAACGCTCCAATATGGATGCTGTTTTTCAACGGCATGACAGATTTTGTATATAATTATCGTTTATTTTACTAAAATAACTACGCTGGCAACTGCCATACCCCCATCATCTGAAAGCGAGATGGATATATCATATTCTACCCAATTTTTTGTTTTTAGTAAATATTTACGCGCACTATCGCTTAAAATTATAGTTGGAGCTCCCTGCTGATTTTTTTCTATAGAAATATCTTTAAATGCAATATTGCCTATACCATCGCCTATTGCTTTGGCAAATGCCTCTTTTGCGGAGAATCTTTTGGCTAAATAATTAATATTACATGGATTTCCTGCTTCTTTTAGCTCAACATCCGTAAATATTCTATTTAAAAATTTATCACCGAATTTTTTATAGACATCGGCAATTCTATCTATAGCGCAAATATCAATGCCATTATATATTTTCATTGATTGCCGCCGTAATATCTACAATTGCTTTTTTCAGACCAAATTCAAGGGCATAACCAATAATAAAATGCCCGATATTAAACTCTTCAATCTCTTTAATCTCAGCGATATGCTTAATGTTAGCAAGATTAAGACCATGTCCAGCATGCACGGCAATGCCGCTGTTAAATACTTTTTTAGCTTCTTGCTGAATGCGGAGAGATTCCTCATGCTGCATATGATATGGCAGATTACAATAGACTCCTGTATTAATTTCTATGGCATCGGGCTTTAAGTCTATTGCTGCATTTATTTGCTCTATAGCAGCATCAATAAATAAAGATACACGGATACCATACTTGTGGAATAATTTAATGGCATTTTCTAAATCGTTATAAATCGGAAGAAGATTTAATCCGCCTTCGGTGGTAATTTCTTGTCTTTTTTCCGGCACTAAGCATACACTATGAGGAATAACTTTTTGGGTAGAAATCTCAATCATTTCTGCAGTTAAAGCCATTTCCATATTCAACGGCTTATTGATATATTTTTTAAGATCCATTATATCATCATCACGAATATGCCTTCTATCCTCACGCAAATGGGCAGTAATTTGATCTGCGCCATAGGCGATAGATTTTTTGGCTAAATCTATTAAATCTGGAAACCCCTCATTCCTAGCATTTCGTAATGTGGCGATATGATCTACATTAAAACCTAAAATTCTTTTCATATTAAAAATTCCTGTTTAAAATTAACTCTTAAAAAATTTTAGAAATTTTTTAATTTATGTGCTATTAGCTTTACCTTGTAGTGTATGAATAATACATAAGTTGGAAAAATTTCACATAGAAAACCAAAAGATTCAATTTTATATTATCCGTTCGGCATGTTTTATATATGGCGACTTATTAAGCTCGTTAATAATATCCTCAACTTGCTGCTTGTTTCTTACAAGCAATATAGCTGTGAGTTTTTTATATTCATCATTAAAATAAATATCTTCGGTAAAAATTTCTAAAACTGAAGCTCGCTGATGGAAACAAATAGTAGCAGCATTCATAAGCGAGCCAACTACATTTTTAAGAACGACATTAACTCGTATTTTATAGCTGTAATCTTTATTTAAGTTATTAATTTTCAGCCACTTAAGATTTATCTTAGACAAACTTTCCAACTGTGAAAAGAGATTTTTACACGATTGATGATGAGCTTCGATTCTGTTAGAAGGAAACACCACGCCTAAAATTGCTTCATCATAAACTGGATAGCAGCACTCTGCCATGTAAACCCCTTCAATCTGCAAATCTTCAGACTGCACTACATTTTCATATAATTCCTGTGAATTAACTTTTTGCTGCGGATACAAAGCATTTATTATAGTTGAAACATCTACTTTACCCTCAAGCAATTGATTATATAGAGTTTGCTCGGATTTAATTTCTAATGCTTCTAAAATTTTAGGGATAAGCTCCACATGAAACGGAAGATTTTCTTTTTTAAATACATATTCAATAAGCGAAAGAGCCTGCTGGGAAATTTCTTTTTTATATTTTTGATTCAAATATTTTCTTATGGCAATTTTAGCATTTGGTGTTTTAACAAAAGACAGCCAGTAAATTTGCGGCTCTTGATTAATATCTCTAATAATCTCAACTTTATCGCCATTATGCAGGGCAGTAAACAAAGGCTTATAGATGCCGTTAATAACTGCAGCGCTGCATTGATTGCCAATTTCTGAATGCACCGAATAAGCAAAATCTAAAGCGGTAGCTCCCCTTTGCAAAGATATTATTTCATTCTGCGGGGTAAAAATAAATACCTCATCATTAAACATCTGCATTTTGGAGTATTCATAAATATAATCAATCGGCAAATCCGACTGCACAATGCTTGCTAAGTTCTGCAGCCAAGAGTATTGTGAAATATCATATTTATTTTTAGCAGGATTTTTGTAGCTCCAATGCGATGATATGCCTTTCTCGGCAAAGTAATCCATTTCAGCCGTTCTAACTTGAAATTCAATCACCTTAGAATTTTCTAAAATTACCCCAGTGTGCAGCGAACGATAGTTATTAGGCTTTGGATAAGAGATATAATCTTTAAAGCGAGAAAATATCGCCTTATAGTTGCTGTGCAGAATCCCTAAAACCACATAGCAGTCTTCCACATTCTGCAAAATTATTCTAAAGCCAATAACATCGGTAATTTCTTCAAAATTAAGCCGCTTTTTCTGCATTTTACGCCATGTAGAATATGGATGTTTTATTCTACTTACAATTGTAAAGTTTTCAATTCCTCTTTCCTCAAACTCACGGATAATATAGTTTTTTGCTTTTAGGATATCTGCAGAAAGAGATTTCTGCAAAACTTTCGTTTTACTGATAATAGTATCACGAATTTCTGGATGAAGCACCTCAAAACAGCCGTCTTCTAATTCGTCTTTAATAGAATTTAAAGCTAATCTTTGAGCAAGCGGAGCATAAATATCTAAAGTTTCCCTAGCAATACGTTTTCTTTTTTCAATTTTTTCTATGTATTTTAGGGTTCTAATGTTATCGAGCCTATCAAAAATTTTAATAATCAATACCCGAATATCACCAATGAAAGATAGAATAAACTTTCTTAAATTTTCTACTTTAGCTTCTTCTTTAGATTCAAAGCTATACTTAGCTAATTTAGTTAAGCCTATCACCATTTCAGTAATATCTTTACCGAATTTTTCACAGAGGATTTGCTCTGTTATATCAGTATCTTCAATAACATCGTGCAAAAGACTGGCTGCAACCATATGTGAATCAAAAGAGTATTGCATTAATTCGTATGCAATATTAAGCGGATGCGTAATATAAGGCTTATTAGATTTCCGCAGCTGACCATTATGAGCCTGCTCTGCAAACATCATAGCTTCTTTAATAAGATTAATATCTAGTTTGTCTTTATAATCTTCCAGCTTATTTAAAAAATCTTTTACTTCCAAATTTTCCCCGCCAACTACCGCAAGCAGAACTACGATATATTTTTAGATTAATATTAACCTGCTACTTAACCTAAAAGTATCGCGGCTTATTTTCCTTCTATTTCCTCGCCGAAATCTATATCAACTTCGTCGTTGTCTTTAGCAGGATGATTAAAGAAATCTTCATTATCTGAAATTATTTCAAGCTCCCCTTCAATAAATTCTGAAGATTGTAATTCTTCCACTAAATCATCGCTTTCTTCTTTAATTTCTTCAGCTTCAGCTAAATTATTAATTCTATCATGAAGATTTTCTCTTAAAGTGCTTATAGAAACCACATTTTCTTCAATTTCTCTTAAAGAAGTTACATGAGTTTTAACACTTTTCTTTTGGATGGATGATTTTCTTCCTGCAGAAATCTGCTTTGCGCGTTCACCTGCCAATAAAACTAAATCAAAATGCCCATCAACTTTTTTTAAACAATTCTCTATGGTTACCCTAGCCATAATAAATCAATCCTCTTTTTAGTCATAATTAATTTTACATTCTACCTCATTCCCCTAAATAAAGCAATATAATATTTTAAAGCAAAACTTTTCTAAAACTTAATATTTTTAGCTTTATATTAGGAGTTTTGCTCCGTAGCATACCCGTAAGTATGTGAGGAGCAAAACGACAACATAGAAAGCAAAAGATTAAGTTTTAATATTATATTGCTTAATCAGCTGTCCCTGCTCCCTCTTCCAATCTTTTTCTTTAATATCCTGCCTTTTATCCACATTTGTTTTTCCCTTGCCTAAACCTATTTCCAGCTTAACAAGCCCCTTTTTTAAATACAGCTTTATAGGTATCGCTGTATAGCCTTTTTTGGCAATAAAATTAAGGATTTTAATGATTTCTTTTTTATGTAAAAGCAATTTGCGGGGTCTTTTTTCTTCGTGCATGAAATAAGCAGTTTGTTTAAGAACTGGAATAAATGTATTAACCAGTTCAAGCTCACCCGTTCCTCTTTTAACAATATATCCCTCAGCAATAGATCCGCGCCCATCACGCAAAGATTTTACTTCACTGCCTTTTAAAGCAATTCCAGCTTCAAATCTTTCCTCTATGGTGTAGTCAAAAGTCGCTCGGCGATTCTGCGCAAGAATTTTAACTCCTGCGGTTTTATTCTGATTCATCAATATATCTCATTAGTTGTCTGCTAAATGAATTATAGTGTTTTTTATAACAGAAACAAGTTTATATTTGACTTATATAAAATATATTGTTAGAGTTAAATGGTGCAGTGGGCGTAGGTGGTAATGAATATAGCAAAAAGATTTATCTCAAAATATTTTGAAATTCCCGAAAATTTTTATAATTTTGAAAACCGATACTTAATAATTGCCACTCTTGGCGGGTTAGGTTATGTTAAAAAGTCACCTGGAACTATTGCCTCATTTGTTTCTGTTCTGTTCTTCATGCTTTTATTCTATATAAACAGTTCTCTTGTAGTAATTGCTACTACTTTAATTGTTATTGTCGGTCTTTATGTTTGTGAAAAATCTTTCAATGAAGAAAATCGCGATCCTCAGTATATTGTTATAGACGAAATGACCGGTCAAGGCATTGCTTTGCTTTTAGTTGGCAATAGCATTATTTTAGCAATTGTGGCTTTTTTAGTTTTTAGACTGCTAGATATTACTAAGCCTTGGATAATAAAATCTTCAGAAACCTCTTTTAAAGGAGGAACAGCTATTATGATAGACGATATCCTTGCAGGATTTTTTACCCTTATAATCGTGGTGATAGTATCTATTTTTGTTAGATAAAACTTATAAATAGCAATAAAAAAATTATAAATATCAGCACCATACTGATAATTTTTATTATTTTTTTTCGCTTTTTGTTTTTTAAGATTCTTAATTGCAGCAATTGATTATATAGAATATCAAATCTTTTCCCAATAAAATTTAAGCTATTTACTGATTGCTTATAAAATTCTTCTGGATATAGATTTGATTGTAAGAATTCTTGAAAATCTGGCAGGTATCTAAACATTTTTAGCTGATACACAGAATATTTATTTTTTAATAATGATAATGCAGGGATTTTAAAACTTGCATATGATTGAAACAAAGCACTGCTGCTATCGCCAACTATAAATTTTATTTTGTTTTTGTTATTAAAGAGAATTGTTTCTATCAATAAATTTTTTGGAACATCTATTATAAAAAATTGCTTGCTATCTATCAGTTTAGCAAGGCTATCCATCTCTTTTAAGTAATTTCTAGGGTGTGTTTGTAATAAACATTATAGCCTAAAGAAATTAACAATTGGATTATAGCAATATCATTATTATCATACCCTATCTTCTGTGAACTTTGCCAAGAGCTTGATGAAAGAAAAATTACAGAGTTATCTTTCAAGATTAAATCTTCTTTTATGGTAGATAAAACCTTATAGTAAATATCCATATCTATAAGTTTAATCTTTTTTAAGTATTCACCATTATGTAATTTAGATACTAATTCAGTATTTAACAAATAAATACTATGAAGTTTCTTGGGTAATGAAGAATAATACAATCTATCAATATCAACATAGGTTTCAATTCCTTCATCAACAATAATTAAAGCATTGCAGTCTATACCATATTTAGATAGCCTTTTAGTATATACCCAAGTATATGGAGAAATAATTTCATCATAAAATTTATATGGAAGAATTTTAGATGCTTTAATAAACCCATCACCCTTATCTTTTAAAAAGACAATGTGAATGCTATCAAATATATTAAAACTCTCAGCAAAATCAGACAAACTTTTTATATCTTGAGAATTTATCCAAAGTATAAGAATATTCTCAAAATCTTCACCTTTCTCCTGCTGCTTTAATACGACAATAGTATTAACAATAGAGTAATACCCATCACAGATAATTAATCTTTTCTTTTTCATTATCTGCCTCTATGCAGCATTTCGGCTCTTTTATCAAAAGAATCTATGATTTTCTTTTGGGCTTGCACAAAAACATTAGAAAATAGCGCTCCTAACATTTTTGATTTAAACTCAAACTCTATAAAAAAAGTAACGCGGGTGGTATATTTATCAATACTTTCAAATTTCCAAGTATTATATAAATAGCTGAAAGGTCCGCTAATTAAAGATATTTCTATAAATTCATCCTGCCAAAAGGTATCTCTAGTAGTAAATTTTTCTTTAACCACTTTAAAATCTACATTCATTTCAAATTCTACGGTATTATCATAAGAATCTAATACCCGCACCCGACCTATCCAAGGGATAAATTTGGGATAGCTTTCCACATCTGCTACTATATTATAAATAAAGTTTCTCTCATAGGGAAGAATTTTAACTTCAGTGTGTTTAGTTCGCATTAGGAATTTTTCTCATATCTTTGTTGTTTTAATTTGGCAAAATCTTCACCCGCATGATAAGAAGACCGCGTCATAGGGCTGGAAGACACCAGCAAAAATCCTTTCCTTAAAGCAGCACTCGCATATTCAGCAAATTCGTCCGGACTAACATATCTATCAATAGGAGCATGAAAAGCAGTCGGCTGCAGATACTGACCGATAGTAATAAAATCTACCTCAGCAGAGCGCATATCATCCATAATCTGCAATACCTCTGCTTTAGTTTCGCCAATTCCTACCATAATTCCAGATTTTGTAAAAATATTTTTATCAATTTGCTTAGCCCGCCATAATAAATTTAGAGAATGAAAATACCTTGCCTTAGGACGGATAGACTGGTAAAGCCTTGAGGTAGTTTCTAAATTATGGTTAAATACATCAGGACGCGCTGCAATAACCGCTTCAAGCGCACCATCTTTTCCCCTAAAATCGGGAGTTAATACCTCTACTGTCGTATTTGGCGACTGCTCTCTTACAGCCTCAATACATTTAACAAAATGTTCGGCCCCGCCGTCTTTTAGATCGTCTCTATCTACTGATGTAATAACAATATGCTGCAGCTTCATATTTTTAGCCAGCAAGCCAACTCCGTGCGGCTCGTTCGCATCTAACGCTCCAGGCTTCCCAGTTTTTACATTGCAGAAACGGCAGGAACGCGTGCAAATATCGCCAAGAATCATAACCGTAGCATGCTTTTTACTCCAGCATTCGCCAAGATTAGGGCAAGCAGCCTCTTCACATACTGTATGCAGTTTATTATCTCTAACAATTTCCTTGGTTTCATTCACCGTATGAGAGTTCATAGGAACTCTTACTCTTATCCAATCAGGTTTTTGTTTGATTTGTTTGTTATCAACAGTGGTTCTTTCTCTGCGCATTTTAATGATTCTATATTAATAATTGTTTTTATTATATACATTTATTATAATTTATGATATATATATTTTTTTAACCTCAGTAAGATAATAAATGAATTCCATATTTAAACTAATTGTTTTAACTCTTTTAATTTCCAATACTTTTTTTACTTTTTATATTTCCTATAATTTTTATAATAGAGAGTCTATTATAAATGTAGAGGAAAAAGACAAACTTAATCAAGCCTTAGCCGATTACCGCAGAAAAATTGCCACCATTTATTACACCAGTTTTATTGATTCCTATAATTTTACCAGCTCTGAAATTAATAACATAAATTCCAATAACATTTTACAAACAAATACTGAGATACTATATAGTATTTCTTATAACTGCACCATTTTAGATGCACCTTCTGTGGATACTTGCAATAATCTGCTGAAAGATGTTCAGCAAAAAAAAGAGTCCTTAGTTAAAGCTATTAATAACATCCAATCGGCTTATAATAACGCATTAGGAACTATTGCCTTTAAAAGCACCACCTTTGATGATTTCATTAAAGAAACCGATGCCATACTTAATAATATTATGAGTGAACAATCTTTCCAAACAGCAGTAGATGTCTATCTGCAAAGTCTTAATAATCTTAAAACTTTTTTAGATGATGAATATACTAAGTCTATAGAATATTAGGAAATTTTTTGCGTAGCGTATAAAAAAATATAAAGCCGTAAAGCAACAGCTGAGATATACCAAGATATTCAAAAATTTATAGATATTTGCAATAAAAGTTGTTTTGTATTATAATTATGTTTGATGTTTATTATAAGGAGTTATAAAAATGTTATTAAATAATATAATAAAGAATAACCTCTATTTTGTAAAATTATCTACAAACAATAAAAAAGAAGCCCTGCAGCAGATGGTTGAGGTTTTAAACCAACAAGGAATCCTCACACATAAAGATTCTTTCTTAGAAGATGTTCTTAAAAGAGAAGCTATTGCTTCCACTTTTATGGAAAATTCGGTGGCAATCCCTCATGCTAAAAGTAAGTCTGTTAAAACCCCAGCAATTGTTTTAGGAATATCTAATCAGCCAATTAAAAATGATACAGCTGAAGATAGCCATCAAACCGCAAAGATATTTTTTATGCTGGCAGTTCCAGAAAACTCTAATGATACCCACATTGAATTAATTTCACAGCTTGCAACATTTTTAATTAATAAAGATTTTTGTGAAAAATTATTAACTATTAACTCTAAGGAAGATTTTACTAATCTCTTGCAAAAATTTTCACAAAATCCTGTTAAAAGCAATAACAGCTCAGATTCTTATGATTTAGTTGCCGTTACCGCATGCCCTGTAGGAATTGCCCATACATACATTGCTGCCGAAAAATTAGAAAAAGTGGCAAGTGAAATGGGATTAAAAATTAAAGTGCAAACCAACGGCAGCATCGGCATTAAAAATGCCCTTACTAAAGCTGAAATAGATAATGCAAAAGCAGTAATTTTAGCCTGCGATATTGATATTGACGATAGTCAGTTTATCGGTAAAAAAGTTTATAAAACTGCAGTTAGCAAGGCTATGAAAGAAACAGGAGATGTTATAAAAGCTGCTCTTAATACCCAGCAACCTTATACGCCTAAAAGTTCTGGAGGAAACTCAGACAACGGAAGCTCTTTAGGGTTTTATAAGCATTTGCTCAGCGGTGTATCTTTCATGATTCCATTTGTGGTAATCGGCGGTATTTTAATCGCCGTTGCTATTGCCTTATCGGGAATTGGTGAGGGCGGAGCTAATGTTACTAATCCATTCTTAGAAAAAATGCTGAACTTAGGAGCATTATCTTTTGGTTTAATGGTACCAATTTTAGCTGGATATATCGGCTACTCCATCGCCGGTAAGCCTGCTTTAGCTCCGGCAATGGTTGGCGGTTATTTAGCAGCAGAAATGAAAACCGGATTCCTTGGCGGAATTTTAATTGGATTTGTCGCTGGCTATGCTATTAAATATATATTAAGCATTCCTATTAAAAATAAAACTCTGCTGACTATTATGCCGATATTGGTTTTACCAATACTAGGTGCGGCTGTTGTTGGCGTGGTAATGTATTCAATCGGCGGATACATCGCTACTTTTATGGAATTTTTAACCAGCATATTAAGCAATCTGCATGAATCCAGCACTGTAGGAGTTTTACTATTCTCAGGTATCTTAGGAGCAATGATTGCCATTGATATGGGCGGACCAATCAATAAAGTTGCTTTTATGTTCGGGGCAAGCATGATAGCTGCCGGCGTGCCTACAGTAATGGGTGTTATTGCTCCAGCAATTGCAGTTCCTCCATTAGGCATGGCTTTGGCAACATTTTTAGCGCCAAAAAAATATTTTGATGAAGAAAAACAAGCTGGTAAAGCTGCATTCTTTATGGGGTTAATCGGCATTACCGAAGGGGCAATTCCTTTTGCCGCTGCTGATCCATTGCGCGTTATTCCATCAATTGTTGTAGGCTCAAGTGTAGCAGCTATGATTGCTGGTTTCTTAGGCGTTGGCTCACATGCTCCGCATGGCGGACCTATAACCCTGCCAGTTATTGACGGTAAACTATCATTTTTATTAGCTTTAATTGTAGGAATGATAATAACTGCTTTACTTGCAAATGCTTTAAAGAAAAATAAAGCGTAAATTATATTATATATCATCATACCGTGGAAGCCTTTAGCCACAGCACCCCATATCTTGTCATACCGGCGAAAGCCGGTATCCATGGGGTTATTATACAAAACGCAATTACTTTGTGCAAATAACAAAAAATTTATGATATAATACAGATATTAATCTAAGAGTTATAAAAATGAAAGCAAGTGCAGTAAAAACAAGTTATACCAATAAGCCTAATTTAAAGGAAAAAGTTGATTCTAAAAATAATATTGTTGAATTAGATAGCAATATTACCATAGAAGATATTTTTAAAGAAACACCGCAACAACAAATTGCCAGCATCAAAAAAGCCATGGAAGAATATAGAAATGGCGATGTTGTATCTGCCGAAGAAATGGAAACTATATTTAAATCTTTTGCATATGATTAAATGAAAATTGTTTATACTCCTACCTTTAACAAAAGGATATTAGAGATTAAGCATTACTTAAAAACTAACTACCCTCATTTTTTAAAATATACACAACTACAAATAGAACAAAAAATAGAAACCATCGCTAAAAATAATCATACAGGAAGAATAGGCAGAGTTAAAGGAACTCGTGAGGTTGTTTTTGCAAAACTTCCATATTGTATAGTTTATGAAATCAACGAAACAAAACAAGAAATCGTGATTCTTAATATTATTCATACATCAATCAAATATCCATAATATGATAACGAAATTTTGATATGCCGTTCACTTGCTAAAACATTATTATTATAACCAGCCAATAAACACCAACAATAATCCTAATAAACCATATATCAACTTTCGCATAATTTTATCTACTATCTATTTATTGACTTTTTTATTACTACTTATAATAATATCACATATTTCATATACGGTAAATATTAGATTAGTCTTTTAAGATTGACTTAAATGCTTAATCAATATATACTTTTTGCTAAAAGTTATAAGTAAGAATTTAGGAAAAATATATGTCTAATACTAAGGTCAAAGTCCAGCAATTTGGAAGATTTTTAAGCTCTATGATAATGCCGAATATTGGGGCATTTATTGCATGGGGATTTATCACTGCTCTATTTATTCCTACTGGCTGGATACCTAACGAAAGCCTTGCCCGTTTAGTTGGTCCTATGATAACATTCCTGCTACCCCTTTTAATTGGCTTCACAGGAGGCACGCTAATTTACGGACATCGCGGCGGTGTGGTTGGTGCAATTACCACTATGGGCGTAATTATCGGGGCTGATATTCCTATGTTTATGGGAGCAATGATGGTTGGTCCTTTGGGCGGCTATGTAATTAAAAAATTTGACATGCTAATGGAAGGCAAAATTAAAACCGGCTTTGAAATGTTAGTAAATAACTTTTCTGCCGGCATTTTAGGCATGATTCTTGCCCTTATTGCCCTAGTGGCGGTAGGACCTGTAGTATCTTATTTAAATCATTTACTTGGCGAGGCTGTCGGCATTTTAGTTAGCAACCATTTGTTGCTTTTAGTCTCTATTATTGTTGAGCCAGCTAAAATTTTATTTTTAAACAATGCCATCAACCATGGAGTGTTTACGCCGCTAGGCTTAGAGCAATCAGTTGAGTATGGTAAATCTATTTTCTTTTTAATTGAAACTAATCCTGGACCAGGCTTAGGAGTGCTTTTAGCCTATATGATATTTGAAAAACAAGACAGTATCAGACAATCTGCTGTAGGAGCAAGCATAATTCACTTCTTCGGCGGTATTCATGAAATTTACTTCCCTTATGTTTTAATGCGTCCAATATTAATACTAGCCCTTATTGCCGGCGGTATGAGCGGCGTTTTAACTTTTACTCTGCTAGGCGGAGGACTTATTGCCCCGCCAAGCCCGGGCAGTATAATTGCCCTGTTGGCAATGACTCCTAAGGGCGGATTCTTAATAACCATTATCGGTATAACTGTAGCCACCGTGGTATCTTTTGTAGTGGCTTCAATTTTAATTAAATATACAAATTCCTCTGCAAGTTTAGAAGAAGCTACATCTGCTAAAAATAATATGAAAAGCCCTAAAGCAAATGCAGCTGTTTCTTCAAAAAAGCTAGAAAAAATTACTTTCGCTTGCGACGCCGGCATGGGTAGTTCTGCCATGGGAGCGTCTTTATTGCGGAACAAATTTAAAGAAGCCGGCTTAAATATTAAAGTGGTTAATAAGGCTATTAATAATTTAAGCAGTGAAGACAGCTTTATTATCACGCAGAATACGCTTACTGAGCGGGCAAGAAAACAATTGCCGAATGCTGAGCATGTATCTATAGATAATTTTATGAATGCGAAATTTTATGATGAATTAATCACGGAACTACAAAGCGAAGTTGCTGCCGAAAAATCTAGCATTAATAATGCTGTAAATAATCCAACAGATTCTAATGTTTTAAATCCTAATAATATTAAATTAGGGCTGCCTGCGTCTTCAAGTGAAGAAGCCATTAAAATGGCGGGTCAACTACTTGTAAATGGCGGTTATGTTAAGGAAAGCTATGTTAATTCCATGCTAGAACGCGAAAAACTTACCACAACTTTTATTGGCAACTGGACTGCTATTCCTCATGGCACGAATGAAGCTAAAGATGATGTGCTGAATTCTGGCATTGTAATTTTGCAATATCCGCAAGGCATAGATTTTAATGGGAATAAAGTTAATTTAGTTATAGGCATTGCTGGTAAAAATAATACCCATGTGGATATTTTAGCGAATATCGCTCAGGTTATTGTAAATGAAGAAATCGTCGCAAAATTAATTAAAACTACCGATATTCAAGATTTTATCGCTAGTTTTAAAATTAATGTAAAATAAAGGTTAATAATGGAAAAAGCAATACAATTTGGTGCTGGCAATATTGGACGAGGACTGGTTGCCCCTGTTATACACAACAATTATGAAATAACTTTCGTTGATACTAACAAAGATATTATTGCAGCAATTAATCAGCTAAAATCTTACACTGTGAAAGTTTTAGGTGAAACCGTCTCTGCTATAGATATTAGTAATGTTTCAGGAATGGAAGCCAGCGATACTCAGTTAGCCGCGGCAATTGCCAATGCTAATTTAATTACTACGGCTGTTGGTCCGAATATACTGCAATATATCGCAACTAATATTGCCGAGGGTATAAAATTTAAGGCACAGCATAATCTTAGCGGATTCCTTAATGTTATTGCCTGCGAAAATATGCTGGGGGCAACCGAGCATTTAAAAAGTAAAATTATTCCTCTGCTAAATGAGGCAGAAATTGCTTTTATGGATAAATATGTAGGATTCAATAACTGCGTTGTTGATAGAATCGTGCCGCCTTCGCCTAATAAACAAAACATTTTAGAAGTATCGGTAGAAGATTTTTACGAATGGATTGTTGATAAAAACAACTTCAAAGGCGAAATCCCCAATATTGCAGGCATAAAATTTACAGATTCCTTAGATAAATATGTGGAAAGAAAAATCTTTACCCTAAACACCGGTCATGCTATTACCGCTTACTTAGGCTTCCATGCTGGCAAAAGCACTATTCTTGAAGCTATTGAAGACACCGATATTGCTGGGTATGTCCGCGGGGCTATGAGTGAAAGTGCTGAGGTGCTTTATTGCCGCTATAATATAGATAAGGAAGAGCATGCTGCTTATATTGAAAAAATTACCAAAAGGTTTAAAAATCCTTATATTGTAGACGAAATTTTGCGTGTAGCCCGCGACCCTAAGCGTAAATTAAGCTATAATGATAGATTAATTAAGCCGCTTAGAGGCACTATAGAATACGGACTGCCAAACAATTACCTTATTAAAGGCATCGCCGCCGCTTTTTATTTCTCTATGAATTGCCCTGAAGATAAAGAAGCCATTGAAATAAAGAATATTATTGATTCTAAAGGTTTTGAGGCAGGTATTAAAGAAACTACCCAACTGCAAGATAATTCTATTGTGAATAAAATTGTAGATTCGTATAATAGTTTGTAGATTTAACAATACGCAAGCAAGGATTCTCACTCTCGTCATACAAGCAAAAGATGGCATCCATGAAATGTTTCAATAAAATGCTACACAGCTGTTGAATAACTCTGCAAATGGATGCCGACAGGAATTGGGATTCTGTATTTTACCTAATCTTTACTAATTAACCTGAATGCGAATCCAGGCGAACCAGATGTTGCCGATGTTATGCCAAATTAAAGGAATATATGTGGCTTGCAATGATACTGCCTTATAGTTAATGGAAGCAATTGGCAGTAGGTTTGGCGAGGGTTTCCAATCCCAATTTTTACGGGCAGTAGCCCCCGCAGTAAAGCCAATACCTGTGCGAATATCGTTTTTAAAAGGATTCCATGTTGCCTCCCAGCCATATCCAATAATCGGCTGCCAGTTCGCATAAGAATCTTTAAAAACCATAACATAAAGACCGTGCCAGTTGCCCTTTTCATCCCACCTAGACTTTCCAAAGCCAAATCCCCAAGGTTGTTCGTTAAACTCTGTTATAAGCCTTTCATCATAGGAAAAACGCGAGTGATAAGTTTTAACTGGAATATATATATCATACTGTGAAGAATTCCAAGTTTGTTTAAAATTGTCTATACCGTTAGACCATATTCCAGCCTGCAGTTTTGTCTGCAACAGCAGTAAACAAAAACACATAATGATTAATTTTAGTGTTTTTTTAGCTTTAAGCATTATCACAAATCCTAAAATAATATTTTACTTAATATCATAACATGGAATAAAATAAATAGCAATTTTAAGTAGAGGATGGTTGGAAGTTAATATTTAATTTTAAAAACAATTTTCTTTAAGGCAGCTGCCGTGCCATTTGGAGATACATTCGGCATATGGGCATCTTCTGGATACACTAACACAAACATTCCGGGTTTTAAGTGGATAGAATTTTTCATACTGCCAAAATATGTTATTAAGTCTTTATCTTCATTATAGTTTTTATCAACTTTAAGCTCACTGATATTTTCATACCCTATAAGCTCTTCGCCCGATAAAACATAATGAATATCAATATATTTTCTATGAGATTCCCAAAAGCCTTCGCTGACATCTTTCGTTGTGATATTACTTATCATGAAAAAATTATCATCATCAATAGTAATCTTATCGCTTTCTATTTTGCTAAAATCTGTTTCCGCAATAAAATTTAAAATTTTTTGAATTTTGCTATCAGTATATAAATTTTTATTTTTTAAATAATCAACTATCATAATACCTCCTACTTTTTCTTAAAAACCCATCTTGGAATAATGGCAATATAAACAATTCTTGTTAAGGCAGTGCTAATTGCCCCCTGCACTCCTATATCTAAAAGGAAAGCAAACATACAAATTTCTACAATACTGGCACAAACGCTTGCCGTTCGTGAGCTGAATAGTTTGGTATATCCTTTTGATACCAATCTTTTTACAATAATTGTATTAATAATAATGGCAATGCTTGATATGGTAATAGAAAAATACTGGACATATTGCGAGTAAAATAAAAAGTTCCATTTAGGAAGCAGAAACTGCCATGTAATTAATAAAGATAAAAATGGAAATATTAAACTATACTGAGTATTTCCTTTGTCTAAAAAAGTATACAAGCAAATAAACGCAAGCTCTGATACCAGTATTTTTATAATAGGAATTTCTAATCCAAAAACAAAGATACTAGGTATATACGGCTCTAACATAGGAGAATAAACAATATTCCCTAGAATAAAAAAACAAAAATTAATAAATAAAAGAAGGTAAAACATCACAACCCTATAAATACAACGGACTTTTACCTAAAATAATACTTACCACACTGATAAATATAGCCACCATTAATACAGCATCTATTCTATCTAAAATTCCGCCATGACCAGGAATTAAATTAGAGGTATCTTTAATTTTTAAGTATCTTTTAAGTGAAGATTCTAACATATCGCCAAAATGGGCAAAAAACGCCATACAAAAACCTATTCCCATAACCAATAATTCATTTTTACTGCCTACATAAAGTGCAAATATATAAGACAATCCAGTTGTAGATATGGCAGCAGCTATAAATCCCGACCAAGTTTTTCCCGGGCTGATTTTAGGAGCAATTTTTTTACCCTTAATAATTGAACCAAAAATGTAAGCAAATACATCATTGCAAACTGTTGCTAAAAATACCCACATAAGTGTAATTCCAGTATTATCGGTATTTGTAAGATATGCTAATCCCGAAAATGCAAATGATAAATAAATAGTTCCCCAAAAAAACCATATTGGACGTTTTATATACTCCGGCACTACTGGGGATTTTTCAGACCTTGCTCTAATTTTGCTTAATACATAAGCTAAATAAGCACCTGCAAAGATAATAATTAAGCCAATGCCAATATATTTCATAAAGAATGTAGTCATTGCCAGCATAACTACAGTAATTAAAAACATAGAATCAATGCCGAACGACCAATTTCCTGCTATTTTATTCCACTCCCACCCAGCTAGAATAGCTGCCGTAAATAATAATAAAAAATATAAGAATCCACCAGTCCAAACTGCATAAAAGGCTACAGGAAATATTACAAGAGCAGACATAGTTCTTGTATAAAACTCAGACATTTTTGATTTTTTACTCTCTATATTAGAATCCAATTTTTTCACCAATATATATTTGTTAAATTTTAATATTTAGATTTAATCAATATTTAGGATTGATTAAATCCTAGAATTACTCTGCCTTTTTGGGTTTGTAATCTTTAGAAAATTCATATATCAATTCATTTTTATGCCAGTCTATTAACTCACTAGGAAAACCCTCTGGAGTTTCCTGCAATCCTGCATATAAATCATCTAATGTTGACTCAAGAGTAAAATCTAAGTCTGATAACTCTACCTTTAGAAGCTCAACATACATTTTTTTGTATTCGGCAACATCTTCTTCATCTAACTTATTTTCCAACTCTTCGCTCCCTTAAATAAAACGCATTCATGGCATTATTAAAGCAATCTTCGTTAAAATCCGGCCACATGGTATCTTCAAAAAATAATTCTGCATAGGAAAGCTGCCATAATAAAAAATTGCTCAGCCTTTTCTCTCCGCCTGTTCTAATTAAAAGATCAGGATCGGGAATATCTTTAGTATATAAATACTTCGAAAATAAATTTTCATCTAAAGCGCTCAAAGGTAATTTTTGATTCTTACAATCAAGCAGCAAAGATTCAACTGCCCTAATAATTTCAGCTCTTGCCCCATAATTAAGGGCGATAATAAAAGTTAGCTTATTAAAACTTTGGGTTTTATTTATTAAACTTTCTATTTTACTAGAAATTTTTGCACCGAATGCCGAATAATCTCCAATTACTAATACTTTAATTTGATTATTAATAAAGTAATCTTCTTGCTTATTTAGATAATAAATAATTAAATCTTTTAAATACGAAATTTCTTGACTTGAACGCAGCCAATTTTCTGAAGAAAAAGCATAAATTGAAAGATATTTAATTTCATTCTTCATAGCAAGATTTAAAAGCAGCTCAATATTATCACTACCTTTTTTATGCCCTTCAAAAAAATCTAGGTTGTTTAATTTAGCCCAGCGGCGATTACCGTCCATAATTACAGATAAATGATTTAATTTATTTTCCAACATATTTAGATAGTCATAATTTCCTTAGATTTTCTGGCCACACCTGCATCTACTTTATCATTAAAAGTTTTAATAATTTTTTCAAAAATTTCAGTTTCACGCTTTAAATCATCTTCTGAAAGCAATTTATCTTTTTGAGCAGTTTTTAAATCTTCCAAATAATTTTTACGAATCTGACGAACGGCAATTTTAGCTTTTTCAGCATATTCCGAAGCTTTTTTGGTCATTTCCTTTCTTCTTTCTTCGGTAAGCGCTGGGATTGGCAGCTTAATTTTTACCCCTTCCACCACTGGATTAATTCCTAAATCAGCTGACTGAATAGCGCTTTCCACCTGCATTACCAACGCCTTATCCCATACGGTAATAAGGATAGTTCTAGGATCTGGCACAGATATAGTTCCCACATTAGCAATAGGAACATTCTGTCCGTAGTTATCTACTCTAACGCTGTCTAATATGGCTGGAGTTGCCCGTCCTGTTCTAAGCGTTTGTAAGTCTTTATCTAGCGATTCCAAAGTTTTTTCTAATTTAGTATTGCTTGTAGATTTCAATGAGTTAATATTAAATTCTTCTGCCATAATACACCTTTTTATAAACTTATTTAATTGATTAGATAATAGTAATAGTATAATGTAATAAAGTTAAAAGCTAGTTAATAATGCTTCTTTTTTCTTTATGTTTAAGGACATTCATTAGCGAGCCTACATTATGAACATTAAATACTATAATAGGCAAGCCTTCTTCTTTTCCTGTTTTTGCTAAAAGGATACTGCTGGAATCCATTACCTTCAGTTCTTGAGTAATAATATCATCATAAGAAATACTGGAATACCGCTGAGCACTTTTATTCTTTTTCGGATCGTCATCATAAATGCCGTCAACCTGAGTGCCTTTAAAAACCGCATCACAGTTAGTTTCTAACGCCCGCACTACTGTGCCTGTATCGGTAGAAAAATAAGGATTGCCTATACCACCGCCGCAAATTACTATCCTGCCTTCTTTTAAATATTCGTTAGCTTTTTGTGCCGTATAGAATTCGCAGACTTTATTCATCTCAATTGCCGAAAGCACCACAGATTTAATGCCCCGCTGCGATAAAGTATCCTCAAGCACAATAGCATTCATAATTGTTGCCAGCATACCAAGATTATCAGCTTTATAGCGGGTTAGATTATACTCGCTGCAATTAGCGCCGCGCATAATATTACCGCCGCCGATTACTACAATAATTTCAGTGCCTAACCTTTGAGCTGCAATAATTTCATCAGCAAAATGATTAAGTTTGTTTTTTGAAATAATACAGGTTTTATCTTCAGATAACGCCTCACCGGATAATTTTAGTAAAATTCTTTTATAATCCAAATGCACTATTACCTCCATAATATAGTTTTATAAATTTTAATATATTGTGCTTTATATTAGGAGCTTTTCCTTGCGGTGTATACCTAAATACATAAAAGGAAAAGCGACAACATAGAAAGCCAATAGATTAAAATTTAATATTAAAAAAATAGCCTCTTACTAGAAGAGGCTACCCTAAACTACTCTCCACTAACAGCTTTAGCAACCTCGGTTGCAAAATCTGTTTGAACTTTTTCAATACCTGCTCCTAATACAAAGTAAGCATAGCCAGTTAAGTTTGCATTATTTTCTTTCAGCAGCTGCGATATTTTTTTATCAGTATCCATAATAAACGGCTGTTCTAAAAGACATACTTCTTGATAAAATTTATCTAATCTTCCTGCCAGCATTTTTTCAACAATATCTGCTGGTTTTCCCTCTTCAAGAGCTTTAGCTTTCTGAACTTCTTTTTCGCGTTCAACCTCAGCAGGATCAAGGGATTCTTTATTTAAAGCAAGCGGCTGAGTTGAAGCAATGTGCATAGCAATCTGCTTGCCGATATTTTCAGGAGTTCCCGCATCAGCAAAAGCTACAATTACACCAATTTTACCCAAGCCTTCGCTTACAGTATTATGAACATAAGAAAACAATTTATCGCCTTTAATAGATTTAAATCTTCTAACAGTAAGATTTTCACCAATTGTCGCAATTAAACTGTTTAATTCATCATTAACAGTATGCCCTTCATAAGCAGATTCTTTTAATTTATCAACATTCTCGCCATCAGTTTTTATAGCAATATGCGAAAGATTTTTAACAAAATTTTGGAACTTTTCATTTTTAGCTACAAAATCGGTTTCAGAGTTTACTTCTAAAACAACGCCTTCATTGCCATTAATATATATTGCTACTAAACCCTCAGCAGTAGTTCTGCCAGATTTTTTAGCAACCGCAGATAAGCCTTTTTTCCGCAGCCAATCAACTGCTGCTTCCATTTCACCGGCAGCTTCTGTTAAGGCTTTTTTACAATCAACAATGCCTGCACCAGTGCGTTCTCTTAATTCTTTAATTAAGTTCGTATTAATTTCCATTTATCATATCCTTGTTTTAATTATCTTTAGATGGTTCTGCAACTACAGTAGATAAATCTTCAACTGCTCCCATATCTTCGGTTTTAGCTGCAACTTCTTCTTTTAATCCTTCTAGGATAGTTTGTGAAATAATTTCACAATAAAATCTGATAGATTTAATAGCATCATCATTGCCTGGCACTGGGAAATCTATATTATCTGGATTAGCGTTAGTATCTACGATACCAACTATTGGAATCCCTAATTTTCTTGATTCTTCAATAGCAATTGCTTCCTGCACTGTATCTAGCACTACTACTAAGTTCGGCAGTCCGCCCATTTTACGAATACCGCCAAGAACGAGATTTAATTTTTCTTGCTGACGGCTTAGCTCTAGTCTTTCTTTTTTAGTTAGTCCAACCATGCCTTCTTCAATTTGCTTATCAAGAGAATCTAATTTAGATATAGAATTAGAAATAGTTTTCCAATTGGTTAGCATGCCGCCAAGCCAACGATGATTAACATAGTATTGCCCGCATTTTTCTGCATATTCTTTAACGATTGGCGTAGCCTGTTTTTTAGTGCCTACAAATAAAATTCTGCCGCCGCTTGCTGTGGTTTTACGGATATTATCTAAAGCGTTTGCCAGCATTGGCGCAGTTTTTTGCAGGTTAATTATATGAACATTATTGTAAGTTCCATAAATAAATGGAGCCATTTTAGGATTCCATCTACGGGTAGCGTGTCCGTAATGAACACCATTTTCCAGCAGCTGCTGAATTGTGAAATTAGCCATTGTATTTTCCTTTCTTCTGGTTATTCCTCCACAAGCCTGTAAGCATAAGCTCACCAGAATTAACTTGTGTGCGTTTAATCAACAATTAATTTACACTAAATATATGGACAATGCAAGAAATAATATTATAATAATTGTATGAAAATACTTTACACCCTTCTTTTTAGCTTTTTGCTTAGCAGCCTCCATGCCGAAATTAATTTGGCTGTGGCAGCCAATATGCGGGAAACCATGGATTTATTAGTTGCTGAGTTTCAGAAAACTAGTGATGTTAAAATAAATATCATTAGCGGGGCAAGCGGCGAATTATTCCACCAAATATCTAATGGCGCACCTTTTCAATTGTTTATTTCTGCAGATACAGAATATCCTAAAAAACTGTCGCAGAAAAAATTAACCTTAGACGAACCTTATATCTATGCTTACGGACTGCTGGTAATTGCTGGCAAAAACATTAAAATAAAATCTTTAGAAGATATTACCAATAAAAAAATATCCTATATTGCTATTGCTAATCCTAATTTAGCACCCTATGGCACTAAAGCAATGGAAATACTTAAAAATCAAAATTTGCTAGATAAAATCAAAACTAAAATAATTTTCGGCAATAGCATTAACGATGTTAACCAGCTGCTGCTAAGCGGAGCTGTGGATATTGCTTTTACTAACAAATCAGCAGTAGTTTTGCATCAATCTTTAAAATATTTTGAAATTCCGACAGATATTTACAAACCTATTCCGCAGGCAATGGTTTTAATAAAAAACAATGATTCTAAAATTGTTAGCGAAGCCCGCTTGTTCTACGATTTTATGAAATCTCAAAATGCTAAGCAAATTCTAATAAACTCTGGATATTTAATCCCTTAGATACCCATGATAGACTTAACCGCCTTTGCTATAACTTTTAAAGTAGCTGCCTTTTCCACTGTAATTTTGTTGGTTTTAGGCATATATTTAGCCTGGTGGCTTAGTTTTTCCGCCTCAATTTTTAGCAAAACAGTTGAGGTGCTATGCTTAATTCCGCTTTTACTTCCTCCTACGGTTTTAGGATTTTATCTGCTGGTGGCATTTAATACAAACTCACCCATCGGGGCATTCATTTATAAAACTCTTGGATATTCTTTAACATTCAGCCAATTAGGATTAATAATTGCCTCCGTTATTTACAGCCTGCCCTTTATGCTGCAGCCTTTGCTTAATGCCTTTAGAAAACTTCCAGAGCAGCTTATACAGCAAGCCTTAGTTTTCGGCAAAAGCAATTTCAGCATATTATGGTTCATCTGCATTCCCTCAACGATTCCCGCAATTATTTCAGGGTGCATTTTAAGTTTTATGCACACTGTCGGCGAGTTCGGCGTAGTGCTAATGATTGGCGGCAATATTCCTGGCAAAACTCAAATGGTTTCTATGAAAATTTATGAAGAAGTGCAGCTGTCTAATTACAGCACCGCCCATTTATACGCGGTTATTCTAATCATCTTCGCTTTTGTTTCTTTGTTTTTATTAAATTTTATCAATAAAAAACGAGAATATTAATGTTTCATTGTAATCTGCAATATCAATTTCCTAATGCTGAAACTCTGCAAATAGAATTTGCTATGAAGCAAGACGATATTCTGCATTTAAAAGGCAGCAACGCCTGCGGTAAAACTACGGTTTTCAATTTAATTAATGGCTTTTTAACTCCTAAAACAGGGGTAATTGAGCTTAATAATATAGTGCTTTTTGATAGCCGTCTTAAGATTAATATCCCTGCAAAAAATAGAAATATCGGCAGAGTGTTTCAAAATCATTATTTGTTTCCCCATATGAGTGTGAAAAAAAATTTATATTTTGCGAATAAAAATTCCGCTTTGCTTACTTATTTAATAGAACAGCTGAATTTACAACCATTATTAAAAAAATTTCCTAGAAATTTATCAGGAGGACAACAGCAGAAATTAGCCATTGTGCAGAATTTAATTAATAACCCCCAACTGCTGCTGCTAGATGAAGCCTTTTCTAACCTAGACTGGCAGACTAAAAATACTATTAAAACAGTAATATTAGATAGCCGCATTCCAACTATAATAACCACTCATAATAATGAGGATACTGAGAATTTTACTACGAAAACCGTTTTGCTTGGTTGAAGCTGATTTCTTTATGATATAATTTTATATAAATATATTGACCTTGCGTTAGCAAGAGTCAGTTTTTAAGATAGTAATCCTCTATTATTCAGTCCAATAAATTACTTCCCCTGCCTTGCTCTTATCCCTTTTTCAATTTCGCGCCATTTGGCAACCTCTTTATTATGGTCTATAAGGTTGGTGGTGAAAATGTGTCCGCCTTTGCCATCGGCAACAAAATAAAGATAGCCGGTTTTTGCTGGAAAAAACACCGCCCGCAAAGATTCCCTTGAAGGATTGGCAATTGGTCCTGCTGGCAACCCATACATAGTATAAGTATTATACGGATGCACGGTAGTTAAATCTTTTTTAGTTAAGCCGTCCGCCGATAGTTTTCCCAAGCCGTAAGCAACCGTTGGATCTGACTGCAGTTTATAGCCTGCCCTAAGGCGGTTAATAAAAAGTCCGGCAATCATTTCACGTTCGCTGGCAATCCCAGTTTCTTTTTCAACCATGCTTGCCAATGTTAAAGCCTGCTGCTTATTTTTAAAGGGTAAATCGGGATTGCGGGTTTCCCACAAATCATCTAAATATTTCTGCATGGAATCCGTAGCTCTATTAATAAGCGAAGCCCTAGTATCTCCCCTGCTGAAATAATAGGTATCAGGCATCATGCTACCCTCTTTTACCATAAAAATATCGCCTACTAAATTAGGATTGCTGGCAATAAGCTGCAAAAACTGCTTAACAGTTTGCCCTTCAACCAAAGTAATTTTATGATAATAAATATTTTTAGGATTGGTAATGTAATTCACTACCCTAATAAGATTAAGATTTCTAGGAATTAAAAATTCACCGGGAATTATATCCATACCGCTATTGCTTAGCTTTAAATAAGCTAAAAATAATTCCTGCGAACGAATCACATTGTTTTCAGCAAGCATTGCAGCTACTTCTCTGCCGCTGGAATTTTTACTGATGGTAATTAGTTTATCTTCATCTAAAGGCGAACTAATAACAATAAAAAATATTACAAAGACAGCTATAATTAATAGTGTTAGAGTGAATAAAATTTTTCTCAAAAGTTTTCTTTTCCTCTTACTTTAATTAGTATAAGAGTAATAGTTAATATTACTCTTATACTTAAGTTTTACTTAGAATACTTCTTAAAAATTAAAGTTCCGTTTGTGCCTCCGAAACCAAAAGAGTTAGACATGGCATATTGAATATCTTTCTTTTTAGCAGTATGCGGCACCAAGTCTAAATCACAGCCGTCATCAGGATTATCAAGGTTTAAAGTAGGAGGAATAACCCCTTCTTCTAAGGCTTTAACGCTGAATATTGCCTCAACCGCTCCTGTGGCACCCAGCAAATGACCAGTCGCCGATTTCGTAGAAGAAATAGATAATTTATAAGCATGATCGCCGAAAACTTTTTTAACTGCAGAAATTTCAGCCTTATCGCCAAGTGGAGTTGAAGTTCCATGAGCATTAATATAGCCAATATCTTCATTTTTTACGCCGCCGAATTTAAGTGCTCGCAACATACATCTGGCAGCACCTTCGCCGCTTTCAGACGGAGCAGTAATGTGATGGGCATCGCCGCTAGTGCCGTATCCTACAACTTCACCATAAATTTTAGTCCCGCGATTAAGCGCATGCTCTAATTCTTCTAAAACTAAAACCCCTGCTCCTTCAGCAATTACAAAGCCGTCTCTATCTTTATCCCAAGGTCTTGAGGCTTTAGCAGGATTATCATTAAAATTAGTTGATAAAGCCTGCATTCTTGAAAATCCAGCCACTCCTATAGGATTCACTGAGGATTCTGCCCCGCCGGTTATCATGGCTATTGCCTCGCCGTCTCTAATTAATTTATAAGAATCACCAATAGCATGCGTGCCTGTAGCACAAGCTGTAACTACAGAAAGATTCGGTCCTTTTAAGCCATATTCAATAGATACATGCCCTGAGGGTAAATTAATTAAAGCCCCCGGAATAAAAAATGGACTGATTTTTTTATAAGTATTTTTATAAAGATTATTTTTTTTATCTTCATCTAAAAAGATGGAATCCTCAGGAAGTTTTTCTTTTATTAAGGCTTCCTCAGGAATATTATCCACAAGAATTGCATCTCTTGCTAAAAGTGCAGAATTTTCATAAATAGTTTGCAAACCGCCGATTCCTGAACCTAAATGCACGCCGAAATTTTCTTTTTCTTCCTCAGTCAAACTGCTGAAATTAGCATCAGTCATTGCCTGCCGTGAGGCTGCAATAGCATAGGCAATAAATTTATCGATTCTTCTTAATTCTTTCGCCGACACCCATTCTTCAGCCGTCCATTTGCCATCAGCATAGCTTCCTAAAGGAATTTCTCCAGATACATGCGATGGAAAATTTGAAACTTCAAAACCGCTAGTTCTTCCTATGCCGCTTTTGGCATTAATAAGATTGCTCCACGCCGCATTAACGCCTACGCCTACCGGAGAAACTATTCCCATTCCTGTTATAACAACTCTTTTCATTGTATATCCTTTAAGTATAAATGATTCGCTAACCGTTAGTTTAATTGATAATTAATAATTAAGCAAGAAATAAAAAAGGAATAGCATAAACTGCTATCCCTTTAAATCTTAAAAACTAAAAATTTAATAGTTTGGATTTTTTATTAGGAGCTTTACTGCAAAATGTATAAAAATACATAAGCAGTAAAGCGACAACATAGAAAACCAAAATATTAAAGTTTAGATTCGATGTAGGTAATTACATCTTGAACTTTCGTTAATTTTTGCGCATCTTCATCAGAGATTTGCACGCCGAATTCTTCTTCCAAAGCCATAACTAACTCAACTGTATCTAAGCTGTCGGCACCTAAATCTTCACTGAAAGATGCTTCTGGAACAATTTTAGATTCTTCAATACCTAATTGTTCTGCTACTATTTTCTTAATTTTGTCAAAATTATTATCACTCATATAAGTCTCCTTAATATATGTTTAATTGAGTTTAAAATCTCAATTACTGTTTGAATAGTAAAACAAATAAATTATTTGTCAACCAAAAAATTTATTAATTAATGGATACCGTGTCGCAGCACGGTATGACAAACCTTTAATTATATTAGTAGTGTGTTTTGAACTCAATATTCTCCTTTAAACACTAATTTAAGCTATAGTTTGGAATTTCTAGTAGGAGCTTTTACCCCGAAGCATATTAAACATATGTGAGGGGTAAAGCGACACTCTAAAAAACCAAAATATAGCTTAAATCATTACCATGCCGCCGTTAATGTTGATGGTTTGCCCCGTAATATATCCTGCTTCATCGGTTGCTAAAAAGGTTACGGTATTTGCAACATCTTCTGGAGTTCCCATTCTATTAAGCGGCACTGCTTCTAGCAGTTTTTTCTTTTGCTCTTCAGTTAATTGGTCGGTCATTCTTGTAGCAATAAATCCTGGGGCTACGGCATTAACTGTAATGCTTCTATTGGCAAATTCACGGGCAAGTGTTTTAGTCATGGCAATTAGTCCGCCTTTGCTGGCAGAATAGTTAGCCTGTCCGGCATTGCCCATAACTCCTACTACTGAAGCGATATTAATTACCCGCCCATATTTGCGTTTCATCATTTTAGATAAAACTGCTTTAGATAGTAAAAAAGGAGTAGTTAAATTAATAGCGATGACATCGTCCCAATCTTTTTTTGGCATTCTAATTGATAGGGTATCTCTAGTGATTCCTGCGTTATTAACTAAAATATCTACTTTTCCCATAATTTCTTCAGCTTTTTCGGCTAGGGCGTTGACATTTTCTTCCTCTGTAATATCAAAACTTGGCAGAATATGAACTCTGTCTTTAAGTTCAGCTGCAATATCTTTAAGGAATTCTTCTTTAACATCAGACAGTCCAATAACAGCCCCCTGCGCGTGCATGCTTCTTGCAATTGCCTTGCCAATACCGCCGCCGGCTCCGGTTATTAGAACCGTTTTCCCGCTTAAATTAAATAACATATGTTTTCTCCTATTATTAATTTAATTCAATTTTTACCATATCATAAGAAAAAGATTTACTCAATATTAATTATTAATCGTTTTTAATCAACCCCTCAACAAATGTTTCCAAATCTTTTGGCTCAGTTAAATTGATTCTAACAACAGCCGAATCCACCCTTTTCATAAGTCCGCTTAAAACTTCGCCGTTGCCAACCTCAACAGTGGTATTAACTCCTTTAGACACCAAATATTCCATACTTTCACGCCAGCGCACTCTTCCTACAATTTGCTCTACCAGCAGTCCTCTAATTTGATTGGCATCACTTACTTCCGTTGCCAAAACATTAGAGATGATAGGGAATTTTGCCTCATGCATTGGAGCCTCGTTTAAAGTTTCTGCCATAATTGTAGAGGCAGTAAGCATTAAAGGACTATGAAAAGCCCCGCTAACCTTAAGTTCTTTGGCTAATTTTGCTCCAAAATCTTTGGCATTGGCAATTAGGTTTAAAATAGATTCCTTATGCCCGCTAACCACAGTTTGACCTTTACAGTTATCGTTTGCTATTACCATAATTTCATTAGGTTTTTTGGTTTTATCAATTAATTCTTGAACCTTAGAAATATCATCAATGCCGATAACCGCAACCATAGAACTGAAACCGCAGTCGGGACAGCTAGATTTCATTGCCTCACCGCGAACCTTTAGTAAATGTGCAGTGGTTTTAATATCAAAAATTCCGGCAGCACAAAGGGCAGAATACTCGCCCAAAGAATGTCCTGCGGCATAAGAGAAATGATCTTCTAATTTAAGATTAAATTCTTTTTTAAGCGTTTCAATTACAGCGATAGAGCAAGTCATAATCGCCGGCTGGGCATTTTCTGTGGCTTGAAGGACTTCTTCCGGACCTTCAAAAATAATTTTAGTTAAATCAAAGCCTAAAACATCGTCTACCTCTTGAAAAACCTCTCGGGCGGCAGCATATGTATTATATAATTCTTTTCCCATGCCTACAGCTTGGCTTCCTTGACCCGGAAATAATAAGGCTCTCATTTTTTCACTCCATAATTGCAATTTTTGATACAGGATTATATCATAAAATCATAAAAAATGCTAAAAGTTCTTGCGGTAAAATTACTTTTAATATAGAATAAACATGAAAAACCCAGTTTAGGTAATCTAAACTATACTTTTTTCAAAGTTGAACGCAATCCAATGGGAAAAACTATGTTATATGAATATATATATTTATTAAGAGGTGATTTATCACCAAATCAAGTGCAAGAAATTAACAATAAAGCCATTGAAGTTATTAATAGCTTTGGCGGAACTGTGCATAAATCTGAACTTTTAGGCTTAAGAAATTTAGCTTATAAAATTAAAAAGAACAAAAGAGCCAGCTATGTTCTGCTGCAGTTGAATACTCCTTTTGAGGGCGTTAAAGAACTGCAAAGACTGCATTCGGTTAATGAAAATGTTTTAAGAACATTAAATTTAACTATAGAAAAATTAGAAGATGCTCCTTCTCTTTTAATGAAAACAGAAAACTCTAACAGCGAAGGCGAATCTAGTGAAAAAGATTTTTCTAAGGACGATAAAGATATAGATAATATCACCCTTAAAAACATCAACTATAAAAATTTAGATTTAATTAAAAAATACACCTCAGAAAGAGGAAAAATTCTGCCAAGAAGATTAACCATGGCAACGGCACAGCAGCAAAGAGACTTAGCTCAAGCTATTAAAAGAGCAAGATTTTTAGCGCTGATTTCTCCGCTTGATAATTAATTATTAATTTCTTGATTAGCAAATATAATTTTGCTAATCAAGATTCTCTTGAATTGTTTTAAATAATATTTCTTTTATTTTTTTAGATTTTCTTGTTTTTGAAAATGCCGTGTCAATTTGAAAAACTATCTTACTTTTAGCTTCTATTTTTTCGTAATAATTTTTTATTATGCTTTGAAAGTCAGCACGATTTGAATCATCTAATTTGTTAATAAGCGGTTCTAATTTTAATGCTAAAAATGCAAATTGCTGAGTTATATTTTCAGAAAGCAGTAAAAGTTTTATAAACTGTTCTTCAATATCAAAGCTATTATTGGAATTAGAATTGTTTTCTTGATTCGTATTATTCATAAGCACCTCTTATCTTAATTATAATTTACATGAGCGGGACATTCAAATCTCTCGCATACTATAAGAGTGAGATTATTTCCTCGAAGGGTATTATATTCTCTGCTCTCCCGCCCATATAAATTTTATATGTATAAGAGACGCCATATATAATACTATATAGGCGGTCAGTATGCAAACAATGGGATTTGACACCCAATTATATTATTAAATAATTATGCCAGTTTGTCAATTGTATATATTCTTTATCTATGTCAGATAATTTCTAAGCAGTTCTTACTTTTTTTACTTCTTCTTCCAACTTTTCTCTTGATTTATAAGGTATGATGTTATCAAGTTCTTTACTTATATCTCTTTTAACCAAATCTAAATCAATATCCGTTTGAATATTTAGAAAAAACCCATTGCTCATGCCAAAATATTTACATAGCCTTAAGTCTGTATCTAATGTTATCCCTCTTGTTCCTTTAAAAATATCATAAATGCGAGTTGCAGGAACTTTAATTGCTATCGCCAAAGCATTAGCAGATATTCCCAAGGGTTTTAAGAACTCTTCTTCTAAAAACTCCCCAATGTGTATTTCTATATACTCTTCTTTTTCTATCATTTTTGCTCTCCTATTATTAATGATAGTCTACTATTTCAACATCAAAAGCATCACCATTTTTAAAACTAGTTATCATTTTTCTTTACGCTTTTGATTGCATGATTATAATATAACGGAAACCATTATTATAAATCAATTATCAATTTTTATTGTGATATAAAGCAATTTGTAATATAATCTAATGCGGATATTTAAAAAAGGTTAGCAGCTAATGAAAATAGTAAACAGCATGTTTTATTCAGTTTTTTCAGGAATGATATTCTTTGCCATTCTTTTGCTTGCCGCCTCAAACGATATTAATTTTTTAAGTTTTATTTTATTGGTAATAGTTCTGCTGCCAGTTTTTCTATCGGCATTTTGGCAGGGTCTTATTTCATTTTTACCAATTATCATAACATTAATCGTAATTGCCTTTTTTGCACCAGAGCTATCGCTTTTAATAGGCATAACTTTTATTTTACCAGCTATTTTCCTATCAGCAATAACTTTAAGATTTAAAAGCATCAGCTCGGGAAATATTCTTGCCGCTGCTGCACTTTACAGCAGCATAATTTGTGCTGGGATTTTAATATACTACGGCTTTATTAAAAATCTTAGCATTCATAATATTATTTACGATACCATTACTTTTCTTTCCATTTATGCTAACCAGTATATCGGCGAAGAGCTTGAAAGCATTAAAAATTTACCGCAACAGTTAGAAATTATCGCTTTTATACTGCCAACCATAATAACGGTAGTATATATTGTTTGGCTGGTTTTTAACTATCATTTGGCACTGCATATTTCTTTAAAATCTAAAATTATTCAGAACAAAGAAGTGGTTTTAAAATACGATCTGCCCTCTGCCTACACCTATATTTTTATTCTTGTGGTAATTTTCTCACTATTCACTCATAATTTTCTTGATAATCAACAAAATTTATATTATATTTTTTACAATGTATTGTTTATTTTATGTTTTGGATACTTTTACACAGGCTTCACTTTCTTATGGAATAGAATAAAAAGCCGCAATAGTTTTTTTATAAATATGCTATATATCGTATTTGTGGTAGTAATGTTTATTGAACTGATTGCTGTGTTCAGCATCTTAGGTTTTATAATTGAAACAAGAAGAATAATGTTAAAAAGATAGTTTTTTAGAGGAAAAAAATGGAAGTAATTTTATTACAAAGAATCGCAAAATTAGGACAAATCGGTGATATTGTAAATGTTAAAGACGGCTATGCTAGAAATTTTCTAATTCCTAGAGAAAAAGGTCTGCGGGCAACCGAAGCTAACAAAAAAGTTTTTGAAACTAAGAAAGCTGAGTTAGAACTGCAAAATCTTAACTTAAAAAAAGAAGCTGAAGCAGTTTTTTCTAAAGTTGACGGCTTAAAATTAGTGCTGGTGAAAAGTGCTGGTGAATCTGGGTTTTTATATGGTTCAGTAAAATCGCAAGATATTGCAAAATCTTTAACCGATGAAGGTTATTCTGTAAATAAATCGCAGGTAGCTATTGCCGATCCTATTAAATCTTTAGGAGTTTATGAATTAACTTTAGATCTGCACCCGGAAGTTCATGCTAAAATTATTGTTAATGTGGCTAGAAGTGCGGAAGAAGCTGAAGCACAATTAAACGATTTTGTTTCTGGCAAATCTAAATCGCACCTTACTAAAAAAGATCTTGAAGATGAAGCGCTTTTTGAAGCTCTTGAGAATATTGAGCAAATAGAAAAAAATCAAAAAGTTAATGTAGAAAACGCTATGGATTCTTTTGAAGCTGAAGATTCTCAAAAGTAATTTGCCGCAGTTTATTATCTAAATAAAAAGCATTAAAACAATACCTGTTTTAATGCTTTTTTATTATCAAAAAATACGCAATAAAATATTAATATTTCTAAAAAAACTTGTTTTACCTCCCCTCCCTATGATAGTTATAAATATATGATTAGATTTTGGATATTTTTTAGCAGCTTTTTTTTTGGTGTTTAATTTTTTAAATATTCAAAAATCTTATGCTGAATTTTACTTCTCGGCTGGAGCTTCTTTAAGCAATAATACCAACGAGATTATCAATAACGGTAAAGCTGAGCTTTACCCTAATTTTACTGTTAATTCTTCGCAGTCTAATAAAGAGCTCATTTGTGAAAATTGCTATCTTTGGGATACTCCAGGAGGAATAGAGTTTGGTAATTTATATAATACGAAAACAGAAACTAATAATTTTTCGGTATCATCTTATAAAATAAAAGCCCCCAATACTCCATCATATACTTTCGCCATAGGCTACATATTTTTGAACAACTTAAGAGTTGAAGGAGAATTTAGGTTATCTGGCATGAAAAAAAAACTTGAAAATCTGCAAACTAAAATTAATTCAAATGTAAATATTCAAAATATTATTGAATGCGGTGCCGCCAGCAGCGGACCAGGTATTAATGATTCAGATATTCCAAGATGCAATGAGCTATTTTCAACACTTAATACTGAAGAAAATTTTGATAAAAATTTTTATGATAACTTATTTAATTACATTGCTAATAACAACGGAGAAACTCCTTACATTTCATTTGCAAATAACATTAACTACTACTTTATGAATGTTTTATACGATATTCCCGTTATGAAATATTTCGGCTTGTTTTCTGGAGTTGGTGCGGGCTGGGCTACTATTAAACTAACATCTAATAGCAATACAACTATAAATCTTAACGGCAGCAGCTACTTTTATGCCTATCAATACAAACTTGGAACTTATTATATTCCTTATAAATCTCAGCATCTCCGTCTGTTATTTTCTTTTACCAGCGTTAACTCTATCGGTAATATTAAGTTTAATAATTTTAATGTTAAGCCAATCTCACAAAATAGCATTGATTTTAGTTTGATGTATATATTGTAGGCAGCCATGAAAATACTTACATTAATATTTTTGCTTGTCTTTACATCTTTAGTTTTAAAAGCTGCTGATGGCAGCGGATTTTATATAGGCGGAACTGCTGGATATACATTAAACAGCAATATTAAAGTAGGCAGCTTTAATCAGCAAAAATCTTTGCATCAAACTACAATTTATGAACCCTGCACAGAAACAAACCCTTGCCGACCTACACAAGGAGGGAATTTTACAGAATTTGCTATTAAAAATACCAGCATTGATAATTATAACAGCATTCTTAAAGAAATTAATTTTCAGCAAACAAACGCGCCAATATTAGCACTAAGCGGAGGCTATACTTTTAAAAACTTACGATTTGAAGGCGAAATTAAAACTATTTTTTTAAAGGTTAAACCAAAAAATTATATCTATGATATTTCCAGAACCCAAGATTACGAAAATATTATAGGAGTTTTCTGCCATCAATCTGGAAGTTTTAATAATACTTGTAAACCAAATGGAATTAATAATATTGATAAATGGATTTATACAACCATATCAGGCACCAATGAAAATAATTTCAATACTATGGTAATAGATTCTTCTTTTGATACACCCTTCTTTTCTACTGATATTGACAGAGAGTTATTTGTTAGCAATAGCAATCCTCTAAATGCTAATAATTATTTAGGATTTATGAATATCATATACGAACTGCCGCTTAGCCAAAGTTTCAGTTTATTTACTGGAGTTGGACTTGGCTATGGCGTAGCCATAATAGATATGGGTAATATAATTGCTAAAACCCAAATTACCTATCCAGCCTATCAATATAAAATAGGAACTTATTATTCTGTTGATGAAAACATAGATATTACTCTTAACTATTCTAACATTAATATGATAGGCAGCAGTAAGATACTTAGCGGTAATAATTTTCAATCTGTGGATATTGGATTAAGATATAACTTCTTTAAAAGAAACCCTACTTTTTATGACGACTACAACTACAGAAAAATTTTCAGTCTTCCTATATTTAAAAAGTAGCCTTGCTTTTTTATGGCAGTTAGGCTACAATAATCCCTATGAAAAATCCTACAAAAGAAACACATAAAGATGCAGTAAAATTCTCTAATATTGAGGCGGAAAAATCTTTATTAGGCTTTTTAATTATCAGCAATAATTTCTTCGAGGAAATTTCTGAAATAATATTTGAAGATGTTTTCTTTTTAAAAAAGCATCAGCAGATTTTTAACATTATTAAAACTCTGTTAGATAAATCTCAAGTAGCCGATATTGTTACCATCTCTAATTTTTCTTCTTATGCTCCCGAGTATAAAGATATTACCTTTGATTACCTGCTAGACCTTACTAATTCTATAGTAAGCACTGGCGGACATAAAGATTATGCCAATCTGCTATACGATTTATACATTAAGCGGCAAATTCTTGAATTGCAGAATAATATCAGCGATTATCTGCAGGAAGATGATGAGTCTGCAAACCAAATTTCTAAAATTGAAAGAGATATTTTCAGCCTGGCTGAAAAAGGAAGTATTTCTAAAGACAGTATGGATTTTGGCAGCTCTCTTGAATTAGCTCTAAACGCTGCAAAAATTGCCTCGCAATATAAAAACGGCATCTCAGGCGTAACCACAGGATTGCGTGATTTAGATAATAAGCTAGGCGGCTTGCAGCGGTCTGATTTAATTGTGCTAGCCGGCAGACCTTCTATGGGAAAAACCGCCCTTGCTACTAATATCGCCTATAATGCTGCAGAAACTTTTTCTAAAAAAGGCAATCCGGGTGCGCCAGTTGTTGTTTTCTCATTAGAAATGTCTGCAGAACAAATTGCCAGCCGTATTTTATCTTCTGAGGTTGGCGTATCTAGTGATGCTTTGCGCAAAGGCATTCTTAGCGATTCTGATTTTGAACGGCTGGCTGCTGCCGTGCAAACTTTAAAGAATATCCCAATTTTTATTGACGATACCGCCAGCCTTACCACCACTATGCTGCGCACCAAATGCCGCCGCCTTAAAAGGCAGCACGGCATTGGCTTAATTGTAATTGACTATATTCAGCTGCTGCGCGTAGATAGAAGAATAGACAGCCGCACGAATGAGGTCAGCGAAATTACCAGAAGCCTTAAAGCCATTGCTAAAGAACTTGATGTGCCTATTATTGCCTTATCGCAGCTAAGTAGAGCCGTAGAAACTAGAGATGATAAAAAACCAATGCTTAGTGATTTAAGGGAATCGGGATCTATTGAGCAAGACGCCGATGTGGTTTCATTTATTTTCCGTGAGGAATATTATCTGCAAAGAGAAGAACCGCAAATGCGCAAAAGCGATGAAAATGAAGATGCTTTCAAAAAGCGGTATGAAAACTGGCAGCAGCGGCTTAATACTGCAAAAAACAAAGCAACTGTTATAATTGCCAAAAACCGTCATGGCGCCATCGGCAATGTTGACTTGCAGTTTAACGCCGTGCGGACGCAGTTTGTTGATTTAGATAAATTCCACGATCCCCGCTAACCTCCTTCCCCCATAATACTATTATGTCTTTACTTAATTTTGCAAAAACATAAATAATATGCTATGCTTAAGCATTATAATTTAACTGTTTGGTCTAAAATGCTTAAAAATCCTATTATATTAGAAACACTCAATAAATACGGCACCTGCTTGGTTATTGACAGCCAAGCTATTGCTGCAAATTACAATTTAATTAAAGAACAATCTAATGGCGCTGAAATATCTTGGGTGCTAAAAAATAATGCCTACGGACTATCGGTAGAAAATATTCTGCCAATTGCCAAGCAAGTCCAATGCCAGCATATTTTTGTGGCAACCCTTTTAGAAGGAATCCATATTAAAGAAATTCTCAGCGAAAATTATCAGCCGAATATTTATATTCTAAACCCTATATTGCCAGCACAGCAAAACGAATTACTGGCAAATAATTTAATTCCAGTGTTGAATACTTTGCATCAAATTGAATCCTGGAACAATTTTGCAAAAAGCAAAGCCAAAAAACTTCCTGTCGTTCTACATATTGAAACCGGCATCAATCGTTTGTCGCTTATGAGAGCTGAAATTATGTATTTGCATCAGCATAAGGAGCTTTTAGAAAATTTTGATATTAAATACATTATGTCGCATTTTGCTACTGCCAGCATTAAGCACACCGATGTTATGGAAAAACAATACAATGAATTTCTTGATTTAATTAAATATCTGCCGAAAACTAAATATTCCTTATCGGCATCGGACGCAATTTTTGTTGATAAAAAATTCGCCTTAGATTTAGTGCGCCCAGCCATAGCCCTTTACGGAGCAGTAATTGCAGATATTGATAAGCAGTTTATGCAGAATGCGCTTTATCTTTACAGCACTATTCAACAAATAAAAATGCTGCAGGCAGGTGAAAAAGTTGGCTATGGACATCTATGGGAGGCAAAAAGACCCTCTAAAATCGCCACTCTATTCTTAGGCTATGCCGATGGCATTCCAAGAAGCCTTACTGCGAACACTAAAGCAAATATCAGCGGATTTTTATGTCCTATAGTTGGCTGCATGTCAATGGATTTAACCACAGTTGATATTACCGATTTACCAGAAAATTTAGCCGTAGAAGGCGCTGTTGCTGAAATAATAGGTGAGACCATTAGCTTGGAAAATTTTTCTGCTTCTACTAACTCCCTAGACTGCGATATATTAAACCGCTTAACCCGCCGGTATCCTAAAATAGTAATTTAACATGGCAAAAAAATCTACAGTTTTTAAGTGTCTTCAGTGTGAGGCAACTTTTCCTAAGTGGAGCGGACAGTGCGATAACTGCGGGGCATGGAATACTATTGAAGAAGTTGCTAATGCCCCACTAACGCAGTTTGCTAAAACATCTTCTCTACAAGGATCTCCTAATAAAATTACTTTTGCCAATTTAGCAGAAGAAATTAAAGTAATTCCAAGGTTTTTATCAAATATTAAAGAATTTGATAGAGTTTGCGGCGGCGGCTTAGTGCTTGGCAGTGCTATTTTAGTTGGCGGCGATCCGGGCATTGGAAAATCTACCCTTTTAATGCAGGTAATTGCCAATTTAAGCAAGAAGCATTCATGTGTTTATTTATCTGGAGAAGAATCCATAGATCAACTAAAAAGACGGGCACTCAGATTAGATGTTATCCACGATAATCTAAAAATCGCCACTCATACTTCGCTTGTGGATATTTTATTTTCTTTAGAAAGCATAAAACCCGAAGTTTTAATTATAGATTCCATTCAAACCATGTATTTAGAAAGCGTTAGCGGCATTCCTGGCAGCGTATCGCAGGTAAGGTCTTGTGCCAACGAGCTGATTAACTTTTGTAAAAGACAAAATATTACCGTAATTATGATAGGTCATGTAACCCGCGAAGGTCAAATAGCCGGACCAAAAGTGCTAGAACACATGGTTGACAGTGTGCTATATTTTGAAGGTGAAAAAAATAACAATTTTAGGATTCTACGGGCGGTGAAAAACCGCTTTGGAGCAACCGACGAAATTGGGATTTTTGAAATGAGCGAAAAAGGTCTGCAAGAGGTAGATAACCCTTCTGCCCTGTTTCTGCACGATTACCTTACTAATATTAACGGAACTTCTGTATTTGCCGGCATTGAGGGACTGCGACCTATTTTGGTAGAAGTGCAGTCGCTGCTTGTGCCAACAGTTTTTGCCTCTCCCCGTAGGGCAGTTGTGGGTGCTGATGTTAATAGATTATCTATGATAACTGCCGTGCTGGAATCGCGCTGCGGCATTTTATTTTCCAACAAAGATATTTATTTAAATATCGCCGGCGGGTTAAAAATTACCGAACCAGCCCTAGATTTAGCCATTGGGGCATCTATAATTTCTTCATTCCTTGAGGTTGCCATTCCAGTGCGGACAGTATTTTTCGGCGAAATAAGTTTATCGGGGCAAATTCGTGCTACAAGTCATATAGAAAAACGCCTGAGTGAGACAATGCGTCTAGGCTTTGAAAAAGCCATCATTCCTAAAATTCCTAAAAAGCAAAAAGCATTAATTAAAGAAGAAATTTTTGCAAACCTTGAAATTATTGAAATTAATAACATCACCGACTTAATTCGTATTTTGAAAAAATAATTTACATAATTATGGTTGACATGATTGTATAAGTGTTTTATTATTTATAAAATATTGGAGATAAAAAATGAACAATTTTTACTCTACTATTCAGGTAATATTAGCAAAGCTGTAGGCGCAACGCCTCTTTTTTTGATAAATTTGAAAGGTCGGGATTATTGCTAACAAATACTTTAACCCAATTATAGTCAGTTTTAGAATATTCCCTTAATATCCAGCCGATAGCTTTTCTTATGAAAAAATCTTCATGATGTTTAAACTTTTGGCAGATATGGGCGAGATATTCAGTATCTATATCTTTTTTATATTTCATTTGAAAAATAATGCAAGTTCGCAAAAGCCATAAATTATCGCTGTTTTCCCATTTATCTAAATAGGGCTTTCTTTGATATGGTGGTAGTTTAAATAATACCATGCCAATAATGTTAGAAGCTATAACATCTACACTATCCCACCAAGAATCGTGCAAAGTCATTTTTTCTAGCATTGATAAATGGCTTTCATTTAATTTTTTGGCACTTTTTTCCAGCAGATATAAAGCTAAATACTGATATTCTCTATATTCTTTGTAATATAAAGTATCGGCTAATTGAACTATTTCTTCAAGAGATGGATTGAATTGCTTTAATAATTCAACCATTACATTTTTAATCAGCGGTTTTTTAATTCCCAAAAACTTAAATTTATAACGCATATATGCAGTTTGACAAACTGCATCCGTTGGATTTTTTAATTCTGCAAATTTTTGTTCTATGAAATTTAACATTATTTTAGATATTATTTAATCATAACTACTAAGATTGCTACAATTGCAGCAAACTGGGCGAAAAACATTCCCACTAACAGATTAAATTTAGTGCTGATACGGGCATCTAAATCTTTAAATTTATCTTCTAGATTATCCATTCTTGAAGCTAAAAGTTCTATTTTAGCTTCTAGCCTATCTATCTTATTATTTTGCTCTAACTCAATAGTTTTAATTTTAGAAGATAATTTCTCTATCTCAATATCAATTTTTTTGTCTAGCTTATAATATGCTTCTAAATCTATATTGACAGATTTAGGCTCTTTGTCTGCTAATTCTTTCATACTACCTGCTTTTTCAACGCTAAATCCATATTCATTTTCAAACCATACTTTTACAAGTTTTACATATTATATACAATTTAAAGCGATTTAGCAAGACTATCAAATTTTAAGAATTCACTTAATATCTGTTTGGTTTTAGACAGTTCAATCATATTAGGACCATCGCTTGGGGCATTATCAGGATCTTGGTGGACTTCCATAAAAATTCCAGCCACGCCAACTGCCAGTGCTGCCCGACCTAACACGGGAGCAAACTCACGGTTGCCGCTAGTTTTATCGCCGCCGCCGCCGGGTTTCTGCACCGAATGGGTAGCATCAAAAATTACTGGATAACCGGTTTGAGCCATAATCGGCAGTCCGGTCATATCTACCACTAAATTATTATAGCCAAAAGACGCTCCTCTTTCGCATAGCATAATATTTTTATTGCCTGTGGATTCTATTTTCGCCACAATGTTTTTCATATCCCAAGGGGCAAGAAATTGTCCTTTTTTAACATTAATAGCTCTTAAGGTATTGCCTGCCGCTAAAAGCAAATCAGTTTGACGGCATAAAAAAGCTGGAATCTGTAATACATCTATCACCTCAGCAACCTCAGCACATTGCTGCGGTTCATGCACATCAGTAATTACAGGAACCTTAAACTTATCTTTAATATCGGCAAAAACTTTTAAAGAATCACCCAAACCCAAGCCGCGCTTAGCACTTACTGAGGTGCGATTGGCTTTATCGAAAGAACTTTTATAAATAAGATTAATTCCAAGTTCGCGCGTAATTTTTACCAACTCACCGCACATAAACATGGCATGGTCTTTACTTTCTAAAACGCAGGGACCAGCCATTAAAGTAAACGGCAAATTATTAGCAATATTAATATTATTAACTTTAACTATGTGATTCATGATTATTCTCCAAAGCTGCTTTTACAAAAGAAATAAATAATGGACTTGGGGCAAATATTTTAGATTTCAATTCCGGATGGAACTGCACGCCAATAAACCAAGGGTGGCTATCTTTTTTTAATTCAATAATTTCAGGCAGCAAGCCATCGGGCGACATGCCGCTAAACATTACTCCAACCTTTTCTAGGGCTTCTTTATACTTAATATTCACCTCATAGCGATGGCGATGTCTTTCTTTAATTAAATGCGAATCGTAAATTTCAGCGATTTTAGAACCCTCTTGCAAAACACAATCGTAAGACCCCAACCGCAAAGTGCCGCCCATTTGCGAGTTTATATTCCTTTTTTGCAGCTCACCATCTTGAAGCCATTCTTCTATTAACCCGACAACCGAAGTGCCGCTTTGTGAAAATTCGCTGGAGGTTGCATCTGCAATATTTAATAAATTACGAGAAGCCTCAATAATAGCCATCTGCATGCCAAAACAAATTCCTAAAAAGGGAATCCTATTTACTCTAGCATAATGAACCGCCTTAATTTTACCCTCAACACCGCGTCCGCCAAAGCCTGGAGCTACAATAATACCATTAATATCTTGAAAAATTTCTTTATAATTAACATTTTCGCTTTCAAAAATTTCAGAATTTATCCAGCGGATATTAACCTTAGTGCCTGTATAAAGCCCTGCATGCACCAAAGCCTCGCTAATAGATTTATAAGAATCCTTAAGACTGACATATTTTCCTACTAACGCCACCGTAATTTCATGCGTATAGCTATCAATTTTGTGCTCTATATCCTGCCATTGCGATACATCTATTTTTGAATTTTCTATGCCGAAGTGATACAGAACTCTCTCGTCAATCCCCTGCCTGTGATAGCTAAGAGGAACTTTATAAATACTGCTTAAATCTCTCCCTTCAATAACATCTTTAATATCGACATTGCAGAACAAAGCAATTTTTCTTTTTTCTGCTTCGCTAATAGTGTGGGAGGATCGGCATAATAGAATATCCGGCTTAATCCCTAACGATTGCAACTCACGCACAGAATGCTGCGTTGGCTTAGTTTTAATTTCATCGCTGGTTTCTAAATAAGGCACTAAGGTAAGGTGCAGGAACAGAACATTTTCATGTCCCTTGTCGTTAGCAAACTGACGGACTGCTTCTAAGAAAGGCGTGGCTTCAATATCGCCAACCGTGCCGCCGATTTCGCAAATAACAAAATCTTCATCATGCAAGTCTCTTTCAATAAAAGCCTTGATTTCATTGGTAACATGAGGGATTACTTGAATAGTTTCACCTAAATAATCGCCCCTTCTTTCTTTTTCTAACACATTGAAGTAAATTTTTCCGGCACTAATGCTATCATTTTTATTGGCTGTATTGCCGGTAAATCTTTCATAATGCCCTAAATCTAGGTCGGTTTCTGCACCATCGTCCAATACAAAAACTTCACCATGCTGAATGGGATTCATTGTTCCTGGATCAACATTAAGATAAGGATCCATTTTCTTATTTCTAACTTTATAGCCGCGAGCTTTAAGCAATGCTCCTAAAGATGCTGAAACTATCCCCTTTCCTAAAGAAGATGTAACCCCGCCTGTAATAAAAATAAATTTCAATTTTAATAAACCCTCAACAAAAAATAATTACACTATATATAGTGCTAAAATGCCAAAGAGGCAACTGAGAAACGCAAAATATTGCAAATTTTCTATAATTTTGAGGATTTTGCTTTTATATCATGAGTTTTACTAAATAGCATACCCATAGTATGTGAGGAGTAAAACGAATGAATAGAAATGCAAAAAGACCAAAACTACTTATTGCCTAATGGTGCTTGCGGCAACCCCGATTCTTTCTCTATTTCCGCAATATCTTTTGGTGTTTTTGGCGCTGCTTTTTCATCCTGCATTTTTTGAATTTGCTGTAACAAAGCCTCATCATTAGATCTTTTATTAATATGAATCGCTCCAATAACAATACTATTTACGAAAAACAAAAAACCTAAAATAATTGTAATTCGGGTTAAGGGATTTGCAACCATTGACTTAGGCGAAAAGAAAGAGTTATAGGTATTAGTGCTTACCAGAGATGTTCCTCCTTCAGTTTTTTGAAACATTACTACCAAAATAAGCAGTATGGCTACAATAAATTGAATAACATAAAAAATTGTCAGCATCTTAGTTTTTCCTTATAAATTTAACAATTTATGAATTTTTTATTTCACTTCGTTCAATAGAACCAAGTTTAATTTTGCTTTGCAAAATAATTTACAAATTATGCGGTTTGCTTTTATATCAGGAATTTTACTCCATATCATACCCATAGTATGTGAGGAGTAAAACTCATGAATAGTAAATGCAAAAAGGCTAAATTGCATCTATTATTTTGCAGAAATCTTCAGCTTTAAGCGAAGCCCCGCCAATTAAGCCGCCATCAACATCGGCAATCGCCAATATTTCCTTAGCATTATTAGGATTAAGCGATCCGCCATAAAGAATTCTAGTGTTTTGGGCAAAAGCATCTCCCTTTATTGATGCTAAAAACTTACGAATTGCCATATGAACTTCAGTTATTTCTGCAGTGGTTGGAGTAAGCCCTGTGCCAATCGCCCATATAGGCTCATAGGCAATTACCGTATTCTCTGCCGTCGCCAAAGCGCTAAGAGAGTTTTTAATTTGATTTTCCACTACCGCAATAGTTTTATTCTGCTTGCGCTCCTCTAGGGTTTCACCGATACACAAAATTACATTAAGATTGTTTTCTAAAGCAGCTGTAGATTTAGACTGCACTATTTCATTGGTTTCACCATGATTAGCTCTTCTTTCAGAATGCCCTAATATTACATATTTACAGCCAATATCAGTAAGCATAGCTGCACTAATATCTCCGGTATGAGCACCTGATTTATTAAAATGGCAGTCTTGTGCTCCTACTTTAATTTCAGTATTCTTAGTGTATGAAATTACGGCAGACAATAAAGTAAACGGAGGGCAAACCAATATTTCAGCTCCTTTATCGCCATTTTTACTTATAAAATCGTTAATTCCATTAATTCTAGTTTTAGAATCTTCAATTGTGCCATTCATTTTCCAATTGCCGGCAATTAAAATCTTTCTATTCATTATGCTTTTATCCTTAAATTTTCTAATGTTTAGATTATCATAAATTTTTTAATATTGCAATATTTTCAATTGTGCTATATAGTTATAGTGTTTAATATAATTGATTAACGAGAAATTACATGAAAAAAACCAAATCTAGCCCTATGGAAAACGCTACTGCAACTAAAAAAATTTCCGTAAAAAAAATTGGAATTTTTATAATAATTCTACTGGTATCACTTAGCATGATTCCTTGGGTAATTAGCGGCAAGGGCTTTACAAGCAATACCGATGACAACAAATGGATAGTGGTTGGAAGTAAATACACCGTTGCTAATGTTATTTTAGGCGAATATTCAGCCTTTGTTCAAAAAAATTATTACTACATTCAGCAAAATCCTTATATGCTTATGCAATATTTGAATAATTTAATTTCACAGCATATTAATACTTTGCTATTTGCTAATGAAGCAGAAAAAATTGGCTTATCTGTAGATAAAGATTTATTGCTGCGCTTAATTTCAGAAATTCCGGTATTTAAAAATCCTGACGGAACTTTTAATTCTGATGAATTCCGTGCAAGAGTTACCACTATTTTTGGATCTGAAGAAGCATTTATGGAAAATGTTACCAATAATATTCTTAGAGACCAGCTGTTAGAACCGATTGTTCCTCTTGTAAATCAGCCGTTTTTTGTATCTTACATAGATTTAATGGCTTTATCGCAAGAACGCACTATTAAATATATTGATATTCAATCATTGATTGTTAAATCTTCACTAAAAGCTCCAACTGATACTGATTTAGAAAAACTCCGCGACGAAAATAAATCTTACTTTACAACATTAGAAACCCGTAATGGTGAGTTTTTAATGGTGAATGTGAATAAATTAATTTCTAATATTAAAATTACGGATAGCGAGTTAAAAGAACATTACGAAAAAACTAAAACATCTTATTTAGCAACTGAAAATAGAACTATTTCACAGGTATCTTTTGAAACTAAAGAAGATGCAGAAAAAGCTCTTGCTGAACTAAAAGACGGTAAAAAAATCGCCAAAGAATTTTCAACTATAGATAATATTGATGCAAACTCTTTACCGGAAGATTTATCTAAGGCAGTTTTTAGTGCAAAATTGAACGAACTGCAAGGTCCAACTCAATCTCCTGTAGGCTGGCATATATTTAAAGTTACTAAAATTACACCGGCACAAGCTAAATCTTTTGTTGAAGTTAAAGATTTAATTAAAGAAGATTTATTAAATCAAAAAAGAACTGCCATTTTAGAAGAAAAAAGAAATGAAATTCTTTCAATGGTATCGCAAAATTTACCATTAAAAGAAATTGCAGCAAAAGTTGGGGCAACCTTTCAAGAATTTAAAGGCTTAACTGAAGCTAATGTTGTGGATAAAAAAATATCTGAAGAAGTTTATAAACAAATTTCTACTATAGAAGAATCACAAAATTCTGGAATAATTGATGATTCTAACGGTAATTTCTTTATTGTTCATGTAAATAATATTATACCGGCATCATTAAAATCAGTAGCAGAAGCTAGAAAAGATTTAACATCTCTATGGCAGAATAACCAAATTCAAGAAAAAAGTGTTGAGTTAGAGAATCAAATTATTGCGAGTATTTCTGCTGGTAAAAGCATAGATAAGTTAGGTTATCCGGTGCGTCAATTTAGAGGCACAATGGGAGATAATCATAGTCCTTTTTCTAATGAAACAATTGAGATTATTTTTACCTCTAATAAAAATATACCGATTGCTGGCACTTTGAAAAATCAAAATAGAATTGTGGCTGTAGTTGATAGTATAAAAAATAAAGATATTAAATACGATAAAAACGGCGTCCGCAATCAAGATGTTGTGAATTTTAACCACTATGTGAATCCTAATTACGCCCAATCATTCTTTGAAATCTATACTAGAATATTAAGCGAAAAATATAAAATCAAAATTAATGAAGATGCCATTAAAAATAGATTAGCTCCGCAAGCTGGGAATTAATTGTTTGCTAGAATTAATCTCAGTAGTAATTCCAGTATATAATACATCTAAGTTTTTGAAGAAGTGCTTAGATTCAATAATTAATCAAAGCTATAATAATCTTGAAATCATTATTATTAATGATGCTTCAACTGATAATTCTAGTGAAATAATAAACGAATATGCCTTAAAGGATAATAGAATAAAATCTATCATCAATAAAGACAATATGGGATGGTCAGAAGCAAGAAATATTGGAATAAATAAAGCTACGGGAGACTATATAACATTTATTGACTCAGATGATTTTATAAGTTTTGATAGTATTGAAATTTTATATACTTCTTTAAAAGACAATAATGTTAATTTAGCCATTCCACAATATATCCTGTTTGATATAAAATCAAAACATTTTTATAAAGACAGTTATCATAATAATAACTTTTTTATAAATGATCTTAATGAAATTAAATTAGTTAATAAAAATCATTTATTGAATAATTTAGTAAATATTAATGTTTCTGTGTTTAAACTTTATAATCTTAAAATTATAAAAGATAATAATATATATTTTCCTAAAAATTTGACCTTTGAAGATAGTGTTTTTTTCTACATGTTTTTATTACATGATAATAAAACAGAGGTGCTTTATGCGAATACAGCAGTTTATTTTTATATACAAAATAATTCAGCTATCACACAGAATAATAGTAAATTTGTAGATATTATGAAAATAAACAAACTTGTTAAAGATTTATTTATTAAGCACAATCTTTATGATAAATATTATAATAGCATTAATTATTATTTATGTAACCATATCTTATATTGGGGATTAACTGGAAAAAACAACTCTTTAAATAGGGATATAACTTACTTTAAGGAAGCCAGCAATTTTCTTAACCAAGAAATTGATAACAATTATTTAAATAATATCTTAAAACATCACCATAGATTTTACTATAATAAATTAAAGAAAATAAAACATAATTATAAAAGTTTTTATTATAAAATGCTTTTAAAAGATATTTATAAACAAAGTATTTTTAGTAAGATTATTAAACTGATTAAACTAATAATAAAAATTATAGGTAATTTAAGTATTAATAAGATTATAAAAATTTCTAGTCTTTTATTTAAAATTTTCATAGAATTTATTTCTTCTATACCAAAATTAACATATAAAATTTATAAAAATTAAAATTATGACAAGTCATATGCCACTATTAAGTATTATTGTTCCTGTATATAATGTAGAGAAATACTTACATCAATGTTTGGATTCCATAGTAAATCAAGAATATAAGAATCTTGAAATTATTATTGTAAATGATGCTTCGTCAGATAATTCTTTAGAAATTATTCAAGAATTCTCCAAGAAAGATAATAGAATTATCATTATTGACTGTAAAAAAAATGGCGGCTACGGTAAGGCTGTTAATTTGGGTATAGAAAAAGCTTCTGGAGAATGGATTGGTATTGTTGAAAGTGATGATTTTATCTTAGAGAGTATGTATCAAAAATTAATAGATAAAACTTCTAAGACTACTGCTCAAATTATAAGGGGAGATTATTACCAATATTGGGATAAAAGTAAGAATAAAAAGGAAAAATATGAAAAATACAATATTTTTAATAATCACAATATTAATTTGGATTCATCATCTGATTTAATAGTAAAAGACAATTTAAATTTATTCTATATTTCTCCTGCCATATGGTCGGCAATTTATAAAAGGGAGTTTCTATTAAGCAATAATATAAAAATAATTGAAACAAAAGGAGCATCTTATCAAGATGTTACATTCTTTATAGAAACCTTATTTGAAGCTGATAGAATCTATATAGTTAATGAGCCGCTATATTGTTATCGTCAAACTAATATGACCTCATCATCTAACTCTAAAGGAAAAGCTTTTGTTATTTTTGAAATTTACAATTTTTTAGAAGACAATTTAAAAAATAGAAATTGGAAAAAATTTACTAGATATAAAAAAACTCTATATTTTTCTTTTATTAATAATTATTATTATAATTTTTACAGAATTGCTCATAAATATAGAAAAGATTATTTAATCATTTGGAAAAAACAATTAGAAAATATGATTAATAATGGTTTAGATTTAACTTTAAATGACATAAATAGACAAAAAGAGCTAGAAAATATACTATACAAAAATCATAAATATATTCTACATTATCTGCTGTTTAAAAAAATTCTTTTACCTTTAAAAGAATATTGGATCAAACTAAAATATACTTTAAAATAAATTTAAAAAATTAAAAGGAACTTTACTTATTATATTTCATAAAATAACTATAGATATATTTTATAGAATATTAAAATAAGTTTTTTAGTTATATATCCTTTTTTGCTATTTAATTTATTATCTATACCTTTCTACAAATAAACATTTTTATTATGTTTTTCTAGGGTTTGTTTTATTTGTTGTAAAACTTCATCACTTGGGGGTTCAATGCCAACTAATGGATATGCTAATCCCATTTGTTCCCATTTATAAATACCCATAGTATGATAAGGCAAAATATCAATGCGTTTCACGGCTTCGCCTAGTGATTGAATATACAGGGAGAGCTTTTCCACATCTGCCATATCGTCAGTATATCCAGACACAACAACATGACGAATCCAAATATTCAACGGCATGTTTTTAATATAGTCGGCAAAAGCGAAAACTAAATCATTATGGCGCCCAGTAAGAATCTTATGCTTTTCATCAACCATATGCTTAATATCTAATAACACATAGTCAGTTTGGGCAAGGACATTTTTAACAGAATCGGTTAACTCCACACACCCGCTGGTATCAAGTGCTGTTGTAATGCCTAAATCTTTACATCTTTTAAATAGTTCTTCAATAAATTCAGCATGAATTAATGGTTCACCACCGCTGGCAGTAATCCCACCCTGTCCTTGTTTAAAAAAAGGCAACCCTTTTTGGACTTGGCTTATTATTTCATCAATAGAAATTTCGTATCCAGCATGTTTATCCCAAGTATCACGGTTATGGCAAAACCTGCACCCCATTACACAACCTTGAAAAAAAACAATAAATCTAATGCCCGGACCATCAACAGTCCCCATTGATTCTATAGAATGAATTCTTGTTTTCATGCTTTTAAATCCATTTTCATAAAATATTAGCTTGAATACTTTTATCTTACTAGATAAAGCATCCAAGCTAAATTAAATAAGTTTTAGGATTTTTGCTTTTTATATCACTAGCTTTACTCCTTACATAACGGATATGCTTTGGAGTAAAGCTAGTGATATAAAAAGCAAAAAGACCAAAACTTAATTCATGCGTTCGTGGAAAGTTCTATTTACCACATCCATTTGCTGTGCTTTTGTTAATTTAACAAAATTAACCGCATAGCCAGAAACCCTAATAGTTAACTGCGGATATAGTTCTGGATGCTCCATAGCATCTAACAGCATTTCTCTATTAAATACATTCACATTAATATGATGTCCTTTCATAGAAAAATATCCGTCTATAAAGCCGCTAAGATTAGAAGTTCTTTCCTCTTCAGCTTTACCTAAGGCTTTAGGCACAATAGAGAAAGTCCAAGAAATACCGTCCAATGAATGCTCATAAGGAACTTTAGATAAAGATATTGCCGCATTAACCGCTCCATTTTTATCTCTGCCATGCATAGGATTCGCACCAGGTGCAAACGGCTCGCCTTTTCTTCTGCCGTCTGGAGTATTCCCAGTTTTTTTACCATAAACCACATTTGAAGTTATAGTTAAAACTGATTGCGTTGGCATAGCATCTCTATAGGCTTTATGAGTTTTAATTTCATTCATAAACTTAACAACTGTATCATGAGCTATAGAATCTACTCTGTCATCAGCATTGCCGAATGTTGGGAAATCGCCTTCTATAACATAGTCTGTAGCTAAACCAGTTTCATCGCGCACAACCTTAACTTTTGCATATTTAATTGCCGATAAAGAATCTGCCACAATAGAAAGTCCAGCAATACCGCATGCCATAGTTCTTAGAATATCTCTGTCATGTAAAGACATTTGCAAAGATTCATAAGCATATTTATCGTGCATATAATGGATTTTATTTAACGCCCGCACATAAGTTTTAGCAAGCCATGCAATAAAAGTATCAAACTTAGCTACCACTTCATTATAATCTAGGTATTCACTAGTGATTGGCGCTAATTTAGGACCAACCTGTTCGCCAGTCATTTCATCGCGACCGCCATTTATAGCATACAATAAGGCTTTAGCTAAATTGCATCTTGCACCAAAGAACTGCATCTGCTTGCCAACACGCATAGCAGAAACACAGCAGGCAATGGCATAATCGTCGCCCCAATGCGGTTTCATTACATCATCATTTTCATATTGAATTGAGCTGGTATCTATAGATACTTTAGAGCAAAAATCTTTAAATCCTTTTGGCAGCTCGGTTGACCATAACACTGTTAAATTTGGTTCTGGTGCTGGTCCTAAGTTATAAAGAGTATGCAAAATACGGAAAGAAGTTTTGCTTACAAGAGGACGACCATCTTCACCCATGCCGGCAATTGATTCAGTTACCCAAACTGGATCGCCAGAGAATAGTTCATTATAATCTGGAGTTCTAAGGAATCTAACCATTCTTAGCTTCATTACGAAATGGTCTATATATTCTTGGGCTATTTCTTCAGTGATTAAACCTTTTGCTAAATCTCTTTGGATATAAACATCTAAGAAAGTGCTGGTTCTGCCAATAGAAGTTGCCGCCCCATCTTGATCTTTCGTAGCTCCTAAATAAGCAAAATACAACCATTGGATTGCTTCCTTAGCAGTTTCAGCAGGTCTGCCGATATCAAAGCCATAAAAAGATGCCATAGTTTTAAGGTCATTAAGAGCTTTAATTTGTTCAGCAATTTCTTCTTGCAGGCGAATATTTTCCTCAGAAAATTCTTCAGTTTCAATAGAAGATTTTTGGAACTTTTTGTCTTCAATCAATTTATCAACCCCGTAAAGAGCAACTCTGCGGTAATCGCCTATAATTCTGCCGCGTCCATAGCCATCAGGAAGCCCAGTAATTACGCCAGATTTTCTAGCTTTTTTAATTTCGCTGTCATAAACATCAAACACGCCGTCATTATGAGTTTTTCTATACTTAGAAAAAATTTCAATAACATCAGGAGACAACTTATAACCGTATGATTCACAGGCCTTTTCTACTGTTCTCCAACCGCCTTTCGGCATGATAGATCTTTTAAACGGAGCATCTGTTTGCAGACCTACAATTTCTTCCAAAGATTTATCAATATACCCTGCACCATGCGAGGTTAAACTTGAAGGATGCTCAAAATCTAAATCTAGCATTCCTCCTTTTTTAAGTTCTTGCTCTTGCAGTTTTTTAACTTTTTCAAAAAGGTTTAAAGTTTTTTTGGTGGCTGGCGCTAAAAAGCTGCCATCGCCTTCATATACTGTGTAATTTAATTGAATGAAATTTCTAACATCAATCTCTTTACTCCAGTTGCCATCTTTAAATCCTTCCCATTCTTTTTTCATTTCCATTTTCAATCTCCATTATTTTTTCAACTTTTACACTTGATTCCAATAACGATTGGCTTTTTTATCATCCACTTTTTATTATTATAACATTTTTTTCATGAATAACAAAATTTATTTAAAAAATAACAATTATTATTTTTTTATTTCATACACACACCATGCTCTAAAAGAATAATTTATAAACACTCTGCATTTTATATATTTATAGCCTTACCATAATAACTGGCTGTAAGAATTTCTTTTAATTCTTCAATGGTTGGATATCTTGGGTTAGCCCCTGTGCATTGATCGTCAAAAGCATCTTCAGCTATTTTGTCTAGCTTGCTTTTAAATTCAGCTTCACTAATGCCAGAACCGTAATCTTTTATAGCATAATCAATCCCTAAAACTTTACGGATTTCTTTCAGTTTGCCTAAGAAACTCTCAACTTTTTCATCATCAGTTTTTCCAGCTAATCCTAAATAATTAGCAACTTTAGCATATTTAGCTTTAACATTCGGATATTCATATTGCGGAAACACTCCCTGTTTAGCAGGATTATCGGCAATATTAAATCGAACAACATTTTCTAAAACCATAGCATTGCAAAGCCCATGCGGTATATGGAAAGCTGCCCCAAGTTTATGCGCCAAACTATGCGAAATTCCTAAGAAAGCATTGGCAAAAGACATGCCGGCAATGGTTGCCGCATTATGAACATTTTCGCGGGCTTTCATATTGCTGCCATCGCGATAAGCAATCGGTAAATTTTCAAACAATAAATAAAGCGCTTCCATAGCCAGAGGATCGGTATATGGTGTTGCCAGCATAGAAGCAAGCGCTTCTGTTGCATGAGAAATAGCATCAAACCCAGAAATAGCTGTTAAAGATTTCGGCTGAGTCATCACTAATTCGGTATCAATAATTGCCATATCCGGTGTAAGAGCATAATCTGCCAATGGATATTTTTCCCCAGTAATTTCGTCAGTTATTACTGAAAACGGCGTTACCTCAGAACCAGTTCCAGAAGAAGTAGGAATTGCTACAAATGTAGTTTTCCAAATATCTGGAAAAGATACAATTCTTTTTCTAATATCCATAAAACGCATGCTAATATCTTCAAAACTAGTATCTGGATATTCATACATTACCCGCATAATTTTAGCAGCATCCATAGGACTGCCTCCGCCTAAGGCAATTATTACATCTGGCTCAAAAGATTTCATTAAATCTGCTCCTTTATGAACCTCAGCCAAAGTTGGATCTGGCTGAACATCGCTAAATACACGATAATCTATTTTAATGCTTTCTAAAACACTGGTAAGTTTATCAAGGAAACCTAATTTAGCTATCACATTATCGGTAATAATAAATGCCCGCTGTTTGCCTTTTAAATCAGATAAAGCAAAAGGCAAACAACCATATTTATGATAGATTTTCGGAGGCACTTTAAACCACAGCATATTTTCTCTTCTTTTCGCAACCCATTTAACATTTAAAAGTTCCATTGGCGTAACATTACCGCTGAATGAATTTTTCCCCCAAGTGCCGCATCCTAAAGTTAAAGAAGGTTCTAGCATTTGGTTATACACATCGCCAATTGCTCCAAAAGCCGAAGGAGAATTTACTAATATTCTGCCTGTTTTCATTTCATCGCTAAATAAAGCAATTTTTTCTTTTTCGCTTTCTCTTACATATAATGAAGAAGTATGTCCTATACCTTCAAACTCAAGCAAATCTTTAGCTTTTTTTACTGCATCGTTAAAATTTTTAACTTTATATAAAGCTAAAATTGGCGATAGTTTTTCATAGGCAAAAGCCTCGTTCACATTAATATCAGATACTTCAGCAATTAAAGTTTTTGTATTTTTATCAACAGCAAAGCCTGCCATTTCTGCAATTTTAAAAGCAGATTGCCCTACAATTGCTGGATTTACATGCCCTTTCTTATTAGGAGCATCTTGAATTAAGAATATTTTTGCCAGCTTGCTTTTTTCCTCAGCGGAACAAAAGTGTGCTCCTCTAAGTTTAAACTCAGCTTTTACCGCCTCGTAAATATCTTCAAGCACAACTGCCGATTGCTCTGTAGCACAAATTACACCGTGATCAAAGTTTTTAGAAATTAAAATGGAAGATACTGCCTGCTTAATATCTGCTGTGGTATCAATAATTACCGGAGCATTCCCTGCTCCCACACCAATAGCAGGGTTTCCAGAAGAGTAAGCCGCATGCACCATAGAACTGCCTCCTGTAGCTAAAATCATATTAATATCGGAATGCGACATTAGGTTTGAAGAAAGTTCGGCACTAGGTTTTTCAATCCATCCTACAATGTTTTTAGGAGCCCCTGCTGCAAGGGCGGCATCGTAAGCTATTTTAGCAGCAAAAACTGTAGATTTTGCTGCCCTTGGATGCGGCGATAGAATAATGCCATTACGGGTTTTAAGCGCAATTAATATTTTAAAAATTGCAGTAGAAGTTGGATTCGTAGTTGGAATAATTGCCCCAATCACCCCCATAGGCTCAAGGATTTTTTGCAGTCCGGCGCTTTCATTATCTTCAAAAACACCAACCGTTTTCATATTTTTATACTTATTATATATATATTCAGAAGCAAAGTGATTTTTTATAACTTTATCTTCCATAACTCCCATGCCAGTTTCTTCTACTGCCATTTTAGCAAGCGGAATTCTTGCTTTATTGGTGGCTAAAGCCACTGCTTTAAAGATTCTATCAACCTGCTCTTGAGAAAAACCAGCAAATTCATATTGAGCTTTTTTTATACTTTTTAATACGGCATCTAGCTCGTTAGCATTAGAAATACTGTTAGAAACATTACTGCTGCTAGCAGAAGCATGAGCAATATTATTAGAAACATTATTGGTAGTGGCATTAGTAATAACTTTAGAAACATCAATAATTTGCTGCTTTTCCATCTTATTTACCCCTAAATTAGATTCTCTACTTAGTTTAAGTATATCACATTTATCACATCATGCAAAATTATTTGTAAGTTTTATTATATTGTGGTAGAATTTAGTGTAGTTGTTAATATATTAAGGAGGAAATTTATGAACGCTAATACAAAAGCTCTATCTCTTGCATTAAGCAATACTTTTGTGCTTTATGTGAAAACCTTAAACTATCATTGGCATGTGCGGGGCGATAATTTTTATGAAAATCATTTATTGCTGGAAACCCAATACAATCAGCTTGCCGAATCTATCGATTCTATAGCTGAAAAAATTGTTATGTATGGTGAAAAAGCTCCGGCAACTATGAAAGAATTTTTAAGCATTGCTACGCTTAAAGAAGCAGCTGGCACAGCAGCAGATGCCCCTGCTATGATTGCTGAACTAGCTGTAGACCATTCTAGTATGGCAAGCGGCATGCTTAAAGCAATTGAATCAAAAACTTTAGATCCAATCACTGAAGATGTTTTGTTGCAGCTAGTTCAATCTCATACTAAAGCAGCATGGATGTTAAAAGCCTGTAAAAAGTAGTTTTTTATAGTTAATTAATAAAAAAAATTGGATTCTGTTATAAGAATCCAATTTTTTTATTAATTTATATCATGAGCTTTGCTCTGCCGTGTAAAACATACATAAAAGAGTAAAACGAGTGAATAGAAAGACAAAAAGGTTAAATTTTTGTTATTTCACCAACAAGTTTAGAAATATCGCTTGGCATGAAAACCACAATTTTCTGCGAAGGGTTAGTAGATATATCTCTCATAGTCTGTAATGTCCGCAGATGGATTGCCGCAGGGCTTTTTGCTAAAATTTCTGCAGCTTCTTGAAGATTTTTAGATGCCTGCAATTCACCATCAGAGCTAATTATCATGGCTCTTCTTTCTCTTTCAGCCTCAGCTTGTTTTGCCATTGCTCTTTTTAGATCTTGCGGCAGTTCAACTTCTTGGATTCGGATAGCATCCACCTCAATACCCCAGTTTTTAGCCTCAGCAGATACAATAGATTTCAGTTCATCTCCAATTTTTACTCTTTCAGATAGAATCACATCTAATCCTTGATTCCCTACAGCATCACGCAAAGCAGCCTGCGTATATTGCGCCATAGCAAAATTAACATTTTGAATTTTTATAATTGCCTGCTCTGCATTTGCAACTTTATAATATACAACCGCATTCGCCATTACCGAGATATTATCTTTAGTAATAATTTCTTGTCTTGGAATATCAACAGTTTTGATTCTCATATCTACTTTTTGCATGGACTGAATACCTAAAGGAATAATCCATATTAAACCAGGATTTCTTATGCCGCTAAATTTCCCGAAAGTAAAAACTACACCCCTTTCAAACTGATAAATAACCCGAAAACCAGAAATAGCTATTAAAACTACAACAACTAAAAAAACTAATAAGATTAAATTCATTACCGCTTCCTAATAACTTTTACTTTAAATGATTTTATATTACAATAAATTTGATTTCATGTAAATTTATTTTTTGCTAATCCATATAAACAAAGGAATTTAACAAAAACCATCTAGTAATTTATTTTTCTATCAAAATTAATAAAAAAACATCAATATTTATAAAAAAAGATTTTTATTTACCTTTATCTATGATAAAATATTATTTATAAGCAATAAGTAATGGAGGGTAATAAGTTGATAGTTAGTTTAAAAGTTATCTTGGGAGTATTTTTAGTATTTATAGTCTTAAGCGCTGCAGTTTCTGCAAAAACCTATAATAGCAATACTTATAATTATTCAACCGCAAAATATGACAAAAAATCTCTAAAAAGGTTAGATCCAAACAAAGCTTCTTTTCATCCTTATGATTTCAATTATAATGTAGGATTCTTTCAAGCTATACTGCAGTCTATGATAAAGTAGTTTTTCTGCTAGTATACCCCAGCATAAAAAATCCACAAAATAGACTAATATTTTGTGGATTTTTATTTTTTAGCAAAACAATAATTATTTAGATTCTTTTTTACCTTTGCAGATATAGTTATCAATAGCTAAAGGATCTGGCAAATTAAAATGAATTCCCAGCCATACCATAACATAAGCCATAATATTTAAGAACATCCAAATGCTTTGATCTTTAGGAGCTCCGCTGGCAGAACTTCCCACTGCAAAAATTAAAATCAAAATGGCAAGCAGCACAGCCATGGGTTTTCTGCAAATACCTAAAACTAATAAAACTCCGGGTATTAATTCCCAAAAAGGCGTTAACCAACCAAAAGGTATTAAAATAAATTTTGGAAAAAATATTGATATATAACCAGGCACCGTAGATTCAGCTCCATGAAACTTATTAACGAAACTGTTTACAACGCCTACTTTACCACTGGTAAAAAAGCTCATTACTTTTCCATATCCAGAAAGAGCTAGCGAGCTGGCTATGGAAATTCTAAATATTGAAAAACCTAGATTCCCTATACAATTTTTCATTTTTTTCTCCTAAAACATATATTTACAAAATAAATATGAATACAACTAACTTTATAAATATATGTTTTATTTTGAGAAAAGTAATTGATTAATATCAAAAATATACTAGCAATAAATTATATATTGCAGACAACAGCATTATTTAGAATTTTTATTTAAGATATTTTCAAGTGCTAATGGATCTGGAGTATCTTTTAAAAGGCTTCTATAAACTAAATAATAACCGATAAAGTTTAAAAACATCCAAATATTCTGATCTTTAGGATAATTTGCCGCTTCTGTTCCAATACCAAATATAAGAAGAAGCAACAAAATAGCCACAGCAGCATATTTTCTATAAAAACCTATAAAAAGCAATAACCCTGCAATAACTTCCCAAAAAGGTGTGATATAAGTAAACGGAATTAGTATAAATTTTGGAAAAAATACTGCCAGCCATGGAGCAATTGTTGCATCTGGTCCATGAAATTTACCCATAAAACTTTTTAATAAACCGAATTTATCTGGATCGAATCCTGTAGCAATTAAACCGCCAAGTTTATTCCATCCTGCAATTAACATGTAAGCTCCTAAAGTCATTCTAAAAAAAGAAAAACCCATATTTTCTATTGTCTTCATCTATTTCTCCAAAAGTTAATTATTAAAAAATTTTAGTTTTAATAGTTTGAGCTTTAGATTAGGAGCTTTACCTCGAGGTGTATTAATACATAAAAGGTAAAGCGACAGCATATAAAGCCAAAATATTAAAGCTATCCTTACAGTAAATAAGGTATTGAGTATATTATATATACTTTGATATTATTTGCAATAATTGTTTGTTTATTTTTTAGCTTGCAATACAGCTACAAGAGATGTTCCAAATGGGATTTTTATTCTGCTAACTATAAACTTCTCTAAAGCAAGCCAGTTTTTAACTAGAGAATTAATTATAGGATTAACTGGTTTCACAACCGTAATTTTTTGTTTCTTAAAAATAGAAATTTTTTGTAACGATCTAACTGCAAGCATAGGAAAAAACAAAGAAATAAAAAAATAATTTAATAACTTTATTTGCAGTCCAGAATCTGCAATAACCTTTTTTAAAGCTTGACTTGTGTATCTTCTAAAATGATGATTTAAAACATCATGCTCGCTCCACATAAACATAAAAGCTGGCACACTAATAACAGCAATTCCGTTGGGTTTTAAAAGATTAAAAATTGTCTGCAGACTTGCTTTATCATCTTCAACATGTTCTAACACATCAAGAAGTAAAATAACATCAAAGCTATTATGAGAAAAATTGATTTCATTCGGTAATTTCCCATAGATAATTGAAAGTTTTTTATCTAAATTTTGTGATAAAATTTTTTGTTTTGCTAAATCTCGCGCTAACTCCTCCATTTCTACTCCAATAATAGTATCAAAATATTTAGAAAAATAAATCAGATTACCACCAGTTCCAGCTCCTATTTCTAAAACTTTTAACTCCCTAGAGTTATTTAAATCAATAAATTTAGATAACACTTTCTTTATTATTTGCTTTCTTGCTAAAAACCAAAAATGATTCTCTTCTAATGTTGCATGGGTTGTATATGCAGATGTTTCCATTAAATTAATTCCTCTTATTTTATTACAAGTATAACATATTTTTATTTATTTTATAAATAAAAAGTGTTAAAGTATTTAATATTAATAAATTTAAATAACAGAATTAAACTTTATGCTAAAAAAATTCTTGAAAGGAAACATAGTTTTTACAAATGAAAAATTATCGTGGATAAATGCGGTTAAACTATCGGCTAAGCCTTTGTTAGATAAAAATCTTATTAACGCAGGCTATATTGAAGAAATTATTAAATCTGTAGAAAAACAAGGATTTTATATTGTAATTTCACCTAATGTGGCTCTGCCGCATGCACGGTCTTTAAATAATGTTAATGAATTATGCCTATCACTTTTGGTATCTGCTGAAAAAATTAGCTTTGGCGAAAATGATAATATTCAATTAGTATTTTGTGTAGGATTCATAGATAATGACTCTCATATGGCAATGCTTTCAGAACTGGCAATTTTCTTAAGCAGTGAAGACAATCTTAAAAAATTACTAACAGCAAAAACAGAAGCTGATGTATTAGCTTTATTATAAACAGGAGAAATCATGAAAATTATTACAATCTGCGGACACGGCTTAGGCAGCAGTTTTATGGTTGAAAGTATTATTAAACAAATTTTAAGTGAAGAAAATCTTAATGCAGAGTTATCTCATGTAGATTTATCATCTGTCAGCTCTACAACTGCAGATATTTACCTTGTAGGCAAAGATCTAGCCTCTAGTGTAAATGTAGATAATCTTATAATTTTAAACAGCTTAATTGATAAAGCCGAAATTAAAGAAAAATTATTAAATAAAATCAAAGAAATTCAGTAGGTAAAAATATGTTTGCATTATTATTAGACATCCTAAGCATACCCGCATTGCTTGTAGGTTTGATTGTTTTTTTAGGGCTGATACTGCAGAAAAAGCCATCGCAGGATGTAATACTAGGAACTTTTAAAAGCATACTTGGATTTGTAGTGCTTGGCGGCGGTGCAACAATTTTAGTTGCCTCGCTTAATCCTTTCGGCGAAATGTTTCAAGAAGCCTTTGCTTTGCAAGGAATTGTGCCTAATAATGAAGCAATTGTCGCTCTATCGCTAAAAGAATATGGAAGTTCTACTGCCTTAATTATGTTTTTCGGTATGGTTGTGAATATTCTAATAGCTAGATTTACGCCTTTTAAATATATATTTCTCACTGGGCATCATACTTTTTACATGGCAGCAATGATTGCCGTAATTTTAATCAGCATGGGTTTAAACGGAACACTTTTAATTGCATCAGGAGCTTTAACTTTAGGAGCTGCTATGGTGTTTTTTCCAGCCATCTCGTATTCCGCCATGCAGAAAATAACTAACAACCAAAATATTGCGATGGCGCATTTCGGCACGCTTGGCTATGTGCTTTCTGCAGGAATCGGTAAAATATTCGGCAAACATTCTCCTTCAACTGAAAGTTTAAACCTTCCTAAAAATTTAGGATTTTTAAGAGACAGCACAGTAATGATTGCCCTTACTATGGGTGTTTTATATATTATTGTAGCAATTTCAGCCGGGCAAAATTTTGTGGAAACAAACTTAAGCAACGGACAAAATTATATTGTATTTGCAATTATGCAAGGAATAACTTTCTCAGCTGGCATCTATATTATTTTAATGGGCGTGCGTCTGCTTTTAGCAGAAATTGTGCCGGCATTTAAAGGAATATCTGAAAAAGTTGTTAAAAATGCTAAACCTGCCCTAGATTGCCCTGTAGTTTTTACCTACTCTCCAAATGCAGTAATTATCGGCTTTATTTTTAGTTTTTTAGGCGGATTAATTGGACTGTTTGTTTTAGGGCTTTTAAACTGGACTTTAATTCTACCCGGAGTTGTTCCACATTTCTTTACCGGCGCTACAGCTGCAGTATTCGGCAATGCTACCGGAGGCAGACGCGGAGCCATGCTAGGGGCGCTAGCCAACGGGCTTTTAATTACCTTTTTGCCGATTGCCTTACTGCCGGTTTTAGGTGATTTTGGCTTTGCTAACACCACTTTTTCAGATTCCGACTTTGCAGTGGTAGGCATTATTTTAGGATTAATTAATAATATTATTCATTAATAAAATTTTAAATCTCAAACAATACCCTTAAAAATTTTTACAAATTTAAATACATTAATAATTTTTCCTAAAACTAATTTCATTTTGCAATCATAACTAATTATGCTATGTTTTTTATAGTTAATAGGAGTTTATATTATGAGTAGAACAACCATTGTCGGCATTCAATCTTTTACAAAATTATTTTTTATAGGAATTGAAAATCATCAAAGTATGCCAGAAAAATTCAACAATGTAATTAATGAAAATTACACTAAATTAGAAAATTTAGTTAAAAAAGGAGCTCTTGCTATAAAACAAAGTAGTTTTTCTGCCGCCACATTGTGCATATATCATAGCGTGAATCCTACTGAACCTTATATGGCAGCTTTTGCCAATGCCATAGAAATAGACCCTCAAGCCAGTAAAAGAGAAAATATAGAAGCTCTGTTAGACGGCGATAAAACCATTTTAGCAGGCACTATTCCAGATCAAAAATTCATGCTTAAAGTTATTCATGAAGGATCACACGAAAGTTTAGGCAGTTCTTGGCAAGCTGCAGATGCCTATTTAAAAGAAAAAGGACTAGTAAGAGACTCCGGTTATTCACCATTTGAAAGATATGTTGTTATCAGCGGAGATTCTTCCATTACTGAAATATATATTCCTTTATTGGCTGATAAAAGATAAAATCATGGCTATTAAAGTTGAATTTTTTCATGATGTTATTTGCAGCTTTTGTTTTCCTATGTCGTGGCGCATGCGGCAAATTGCATCAGCAATGCCAGATATAGAAATTGTCCATCGCTCATTTGCCCTAGTGCATGAACCTCGTGATTTTAACAGCATGTTTGATTCTCACCATGCTGCAAAAGAAGAAATTCTTAAGCATTGGGAGCATGCTAATATTAACGACGATGGACATCGCTTTAATATAGATGGCATGAGAAAAACAGATTTTCTATTCCCATATTCTATGCCCGCCCTAATTGCAGCCAAAGCAGCTTATTTAGTTGGCGGCAATAATAGTTATTGGGATATTTTTGATGCTTTGCAGGAAGGTTTATTTGTAAAAAATCTTAATATCAGCGATACGGCAGTTATTGAAAAAATCGTTCAATCTACTAATATTAATTTTGCCGAATGGCAAGAATTTTTTAATAGTCCGCAAAGTCTGCTTGGTGTAGAGGAAGATTTGAGCTTAGCTAATTCTTACGGGATTACCAGCGCCCCTACCCTAGTAATCAATAAAAAATATGTAATTGTGGGAGCACAAAAATTAGAAACAATTATGCAGGGCTTAAATAAAGCAAAGTAATAATATTAATCTTCCACCAAAGCACTATGCAAAGTAGTAATACCATCCTCAAGATAGGCTTTCAAGCAAGTTAGCATATTAACCCAGCCGCCTTTGTTCCGCAGCATATTATAAATATCGCCATCAACAAAGCCGCGTTCAACCACAACTACTAAACTCTTATCTCCGTGGGATTCAATAGTAATATCTACTTCTCTTGCACCAGCACTCTCGCCCCATGTATATTTAATATGATTCCCCTCTGCTTCAATAACCTTTATAGGAATGCTGGCATTATAAGTTTTGCTTATAAGTTGGATAGTTTCGCCCGCAGCCCATCTAGCTGAGCTGCCGCCATCAAACCAGAATTTAGCAATTTTAACAGGGTCAGCAAATGCCTCAAATATATCATTCACACTTGCACTAATATACATTTGGGCTTTTACCTGCATTTACTTTCTCCTTTAATTTAACTTTCATCATGCTGGGCTTGACACGGCAGCATCCACTTCCCCATCATCATACCAACGAAAGTCGTATCCATTTGCAGAGTGCTGCAACATAAATTAGATTATCGTTTGATAGTTAATCCGATGGATACCAGCTTCGCTGGTATGACGATATATTTTAATATATCGGGAATCTGCCGCATAAATCTTTAACTTTTTGCGATATACTAGCAGCTACATTGCCATTTAGGGTTGAAGTTTCAGCATTAATATTTTTTAAAACTTCTATAATCATGCTAGCCACTGCCGATACTTCAGCTGTTCCAAAACCTCTGCTAGTTATAGCAGGAGTTCCTAAGCGAATGCCAGAAGTTTTAGATGGCGGCAATTTATCAAACGGCAAGGAATTTTTATTGCAGGTAATATGGACGCTATCTAAGATTGTTTCTGCCTGTTTACCATTAATTCCTAAGTGCGATACATCTATCATAAATAAATGTGAATCCGTTCCGCCTGAAACTACTGGAAATCCACAGGATTCAAATTCTGCTGCCATATGTTTAGCATTTTTAATAACCTGTTTTATATATTCTTTATAATCAGTACTCATCGCCTCAAAAAAAGCCACTGCCTTAGCGGCAATCACATGCATTAGCGGACCGCCTTGAGAACCCGGAAAAATTGCAGAATTAACTTTTTTCATGATAGCCTCATCATTGCTTAAAATCAAGCCGCCGCGAGGTCCTCTAAGAGTTTTATGAGTAGTAGAGGTGCAAACATGAGCATGCAATAGCGGACTAGGATATTCTCCCACCGCTACAAGCCCAGCAAAATGCGCCATATCTACCCACAAATAGGCTCCTACTTTATCGGCAATTTCCCGAAATTTCTTGAAATCTATAATTCTTGAATACGAACTACCCCCAGCAATAATTAGCTTTGGCTTATGTTCCATAGCAGTTTTTTCTACCTCTGCATAATCTATTTGCATATTGTTTTCATTTACTCCATAAGATACAGACTTATAAAGTTTGCCAGAAAAAGAAACACTTGCCCCATGTGTTAAATGTCCGCCAGCGTTTAAATCCATTCCCATTATCGTATCGCCAACATTTAATAGCGCCATATAAATAGCCATATTTGCCTGTGAACCACTATGCGGCTGCACATTGGCAAACTTGCAATTAAATAGCTGGCAGGCTCTGTCAATAGCTAGCTGCTCTATTTTATCTACCACTTCACAGCCGCCATAGTATCTTTTATTAGGATAGCCTTCCGCATATTTGTTAGTAAGAATACTGCCCTGAGCCTCGAGCACTGCCTTAGAAACAATATTCTCAGAGGCAATCAGCTCTATATTATGCTGCTGTCTTTGCAATTCCTCATTGATTAAATTTTTAATTTCATTATCACGAGATAAATCTTTATTTAAAAAATCAAAATTCATTACTACACCCCTCTGGCTATGGATTAATAACAACCCTGTAATATATTTGAAAAATCCAAATATATTACAGAATTATTGCATTGAAACTTATTTACTTATTAATAATAGCTAGTTCATCTACTCGTCTTTGATGGCGGCCGCCCTCAAATTTTTCTGCTACGAATAATTTTATAAAATGCACCGCTTCATCGGTTGACAAATAGTCTGCAGCCAAACAGATGGTATTGGCATTATTATGCTGCCTAGAGGTTTTAGCCACTTCTTCATTATAAACAAGAGCCCCCCTAATAAATGGAAACCTATTAACCGCAATACTAATACCTATGCCACTGCCGCATATAATTACTGCAAATGTATTGCTAACCTCCACATCGCCGTCTGCCTTTGCAACTTCTTTCAATTTTTTAGCTAAATCAGCTGAAATTAAAGGATAATCTACGGATTCTGCGGAATAGCAGCCTACATCAATAAAATTAAACTCTCTGCCAAGAGCAAGTTTTAAAGATTCTTTAAGCTGAAACCCTCTATGGTCTGATCCTATTACTAAATTCTGCATAATCTTTCCCTTTTTATACCATCTCGTCATGCCGTGCTTGACACGGCATCCATAAAACTATTATACACAAAATGCAAACATATAATATATAATACCCTGCAAATGGATACCGTGTCAAGCGCAGCATGACGATGGTATTAAAAATTAATCATGATAAAAACAAGCAACTGCCGAATTCTCTGATAATTTCTCTAACACTGGTTTTTCTATTCTGCATCTATCCTGCACTTTAAAACATCTGCCGGCAAAAGGACAGCCGGCATGCAAGTCTAACGGTGAGGGAATATCACCTTGTAAAATTATCCGCTCACTTTTGCTTGCAACTCCCGGAATTGAGGATATCAGGCTTTTAGTATATGGGTGCTTAGGGTGTTTGTAAATATCTTCACTTGCTGCAATTTCCATGAGATTCCCTAAATAAAATACCAAAATTCTATCGCTTATGTATTTAATTACCGATAAATCGTGCGATATAAACAACACCGACATTTTAAACTGTTCTTTTAAGTCTTTCAGCAAATTAAGTATTTGAGCTTTAATAGAAACATCTAAGGCAGAAGTTGATTCATCGCATATCAATATTTTCGGATTTAAAATCATCGCCCGAGCAATACCAATTCTTTGGCACTGTCCGCCAGAAAATTCATGGGCGTAGCGATTGGCAGCATTCTTATTCAGCCCAACTTTTTCCATAATGTCAAAAACCTTTGCCATTACCTCTGCTTTAGAAAGCTCTGGATAATATACTTTCAGCGGTTCGGCAATGATGTCTTTAATAAGCATTTTAGGATTCAAGCTCGCTAGCGGATCTTGAAAAATAATTTGAATATTTTTTCGCACCTCTTTAAGTTCACTAGGCTTTAATCCTTTAACATTTTTACCATTAATAATAATATCTCCCGAGATATGCCCATCACTCAACATCATAATGGCTTTAACAAGGGTAGATTTTCCGCAGCCAGATTCCCCCACAATCCCTAAAATTTCCTCCTCGCCTAAATTAAAACTCACTTTATCAACTGCTTTCAACGCAGCGGGAGAGCTAAAAAAGAAATTCTTTTTTATGCTAATATCAAAATTCACACTTAAATTTTCAACACTTAAAACATTACTCATATCCGCTCTCCTTATTATCGTATCTAAAGCAAGAAAAAGCATGAGTTTTTGAGATTTCTTGCCTAGTTGGCTTGCTTTCTCTGCAAATTGCCATGGCACTATTACATCTATCTTTAAAAGAACACGATGCTGGCTCACTTTTTAAAAGCGGAGGATTGCCTTCTATTAGAAATAATTTTTCACGCGAATCTTGATCTAATCTTGGAATACTTTTTAACAGTCCAATAGTATAAGGATGTTTTGGCGAGTTAAAAATTTCATCACGAGTGCCTACCTCCACAATTTCGCCGGCATAAAACACTGCAATTTTATCGGCAATTTCACTTACTACCCCTAAATCGTGAGTAATAAAAATTATGGCTTTTTTCATGCTTGTTTTTAGCTTATTGATAATATCTAAAATTTGTGCTTGAATTGTAACATCAAGCGCTGTTGTTGGTTCATCGGCAATAATAATTTCAGAATCGCTCATTAAGCTCATGGCAATCATAATCCGCTGCCGCATGCCGCCAGAAAACTGATATGGATAGTTATCAATTACTTTTTCTGCCTTAGGAATGCTTAGGCTGTTTAAAATTTCAATTGCTTTAGCTCTGGCATCAGCTTCGCTTACTCCTTTTTCTGTTAAAACCTCAGTTAATTGGGTTGATACCCGCAAATAAGGGTTAAGAGAAGTCATAGGATCTTGGAATATCATAGAAATGCTTGTGCCGCGAATTTTATTCAACTCGCTCGATGAAAGAGTTAAAAGATTTTTACCATGATAGTTAATTTCTCCACCTACATTGGCATTTTTTGCTAAAATCCCCATAATAGCTAGGCTTGTCTGCGATTTACCGCTTCCGCTTTCCCCAACTATTGCTAGAGTTTCCTCGTGATATAAATCAAAATTAACGCCATTAAGGGCATAAATTTTACCCGCTGCTTTGCCATCAGCACCGCCGCCGCTTAGAGTATTAAAATTGACTTTTAAATCTTTAACACTCAGCAGCGGAGTGTTATTTTTTTCATTTTCCATTTTTTTCTCCGCTATTTATTGGTTTGGTCTAGGGCGTCTCTAATACCGTCGCCGATGAAATTAAAGCAAAACAAAATTGTTGCTAAAAACACGAATGGCGCAAAAAACATCCAAGGGTAATCTTCAATTACCCGCGACCCTTCGGCAATAAGCACGCCTAAGCTAGTATTCGGTTCTTGCACGCCTAGTCCTAAAAATGATATAAAACTTTCTACCAAAATTACCTGCGGAATAGTTAATGTTAAGTAAATTATTACCGTAGAAAGCAGATTAGGTATAACATGGCGGCTGATTATTAAATGCGTTGGTAAAGAATAAGACTTTGCTGCCTCTATATATTCTTTATTTTTAATTGATATGGTTTGTCCCCGCACAATTCTTGCCATAGTAAGCCAGCTGATAGCTCCGATTGAAATAAATATCAAATAAATATTTTTACCGAACACCACCACTAAAATAATAATTAAAAACATAAAAGGCACAGCGTATAGAATATCTATTATTCTCATCATAATTAAATCAGTTTTACCGCCTAAATATCCAGAAATACTGCCCCATAGCACACCGATAGTAAGGCTTACCATTGAGGCAAGCAGCCCTATTATGATAGAAATCCGCACGCCCATCATTAAACGCACGAATAAATCGCGTCCATTGCTGTCTGTGCCGAAAATATGCCCTTGCGATATACTAGGGGCTGAGGGAAATGCTACATTCCAATCTACATAATCATAAGCATATGGACTAAACCAAGGTTCAATCATGGCAAGCAGAATAACTAGCCCTAAAATTAAAAGCGAAGTCATTGCCATTTTGTGCCGTTTAAAGCGAATTAAAGCATCGCGGTAAATACTGCTGCTGATTTGCAGTTTATCTAAACTTAAGTCATTAATTTTTTCTTTATTAAACATCATCAGCTTTTTCCTATTTATCTAATTTTACTTTTGGATCAAGATACGCATATAGAATATCTACAATTAAATTCATGGTAATAATTATAAAAGCATAGAAAATTACTAAACCCATTACCAAAGGATAATCTCTATTAAGTGAGCCTTGAATAAAATATCTGCCTAGACCTGGAATATCAAAAATACTTTCAATTACCACGCTCCCGGTCATAATTCCAGCAATTGACGGTCCTAAATATGATACAACCGGCAATATAGCAGGTTTAAGAGCATGCTTAAATAGAATTTTCCGCTCAGATAATCCTTTGGCATATGCTGTTCTTATAAAATTGGTTGATAATACATCCAGCATGCTTCCCCTAGTTATCCGTGCAATATAGGCAATATAAGGCAACGATAGGGCAATTGTAGGAAGAATCATATAAGAAACTCCATACCAGCCGCCTACTGGCAGTATAGCTAAATAAATGCCGAAAATTAAGGTTAATATAGGAGCAATAGCATAGTTGGGTATAACTATCCCAACCATTGCAAAACTCATAATAGAGTAATCCATTTTAGAATTTTGATGCAGTGCCGAAATTGATCCTAAAAATACCCCCAAAAGGACAGCAATAAACATTGCTAGAAAACCTAATGTCAGGCTGGTTGGAGCTGATTTATAAATTAGCTCAGACACTGTAAAGTCTTTAATTTTTAAAGATGGTCCGAAATCGCCTCTAATTACATTAAAAAGGTAATTAGTATATTGCTGAAACATTGGCTTATCTAAATCGTAAGACTTTAGAATGTTTGCACGAATTTCCTCACTAATAGCCCGTTCGCCGTCAAACGGACTGCCAGGCGCCATTCTCATTAAGAAGAACGAAGCGGTTATGATTATAAATAATGTTGGCACAAATATCAATAACCGTTTTAATATATAAGATACCATAAACCCTCTCTTTAAATAAATTTTTTAATACTTTTAAATTAATAATCGTTCATTTAGCTGCCATAATGTTTCATATAAATATTACATATATAATTTTATATACCAAGCACACTTTGCATTAAAATAAAAAAGGGAACACTCTTTTTTAAGTATTCCCTTTTTGAGTTTTTGCTAATAATAATTTATTAACTTACTTAACCTCCTTAAAGGAAATATATTTTGCTGGGTGAGTATTAGAGACATTTGGAATAAATCCTTCTATCCTATTAGAAACTAAATTATGACTCACATAATAGTAAATAGGAATATATGCAGCACTGTCTAATAATATTCTTTCAGCTGCTTTATAAAATTCGTTTCTTGCAGCCTCAGACGATAAAGTTTTAGCTTTAGCAAAATCGTCATCATATTGCTTGCTAGAAAACTTAGCATAATTATTACCCACACCAGTTTCACCAATATAAAGGAAAGAAGCAGGATCATCATAATCGGCAATCCAGCCGGCTCTGCCAATTTGGAAATTACCGTTTTGCATATCTTTATAATGCACGGCAACTTCCTTATTGGTTAAAGTATAGTTTATGCCAATATCTTTTAGCATATTTGCAACCGCTATTGAAACTTTCTTATGATTTTCTGATGTATTATAAGAAATTTCAACTGACAAAGGATTCTGCTCATTATAGCCTGCATCTAACAATAGCTGCTTAGCTTTAGCTATTCTTTCCTCTTTAGACATATTTTTAAAAGAAAATTCTGCCGGCTTATAATTTTTAACACCAATTGGAACAAAAGATGTTGCAGGAATTTCACCAGATTTTAAAACTTTACTGGTAATAAATTCTCTATCTATGGCTAAATTAATTGCTTCTCTAACTTTTGGGTTAGACATGATTTTATCCTTCATATTAATAGCAAAGTAATAAATACCCATATATGGAGAAACATCATACTGTCCTGGTAAATTGGCAGCTATCCATTCGTATTGATCGGATGCAAAATCATCGGCAATATCAATTTCATTTGAACGGAATCTTTTTAAAATTGCAGCTCTATCTTCTTGGGTATAATAAACCACATTATCAATTTTAGTATTGGCATTATTGTAATAGAACTCGTTTCTAGCTGCTTTAACATAAGACTGCGGCTTCCATTCCACAAGTTTATAAGCACCATTGCTAACCATGTTGCCAGGTTTAGACCATTCTTTGCCATATTTTTCTACCGCATGTTTCGGCAATGGGCTAAAAGTATAATGATGCAGCATAGATATAAAATAGCTGGTTGGATGTTCTAGGGTTATTTGCAAAGTTTTATCATCAATTGCTTTTACACCTAAACCTTCAACTCCAGCTTTGCCTGTATTATAGTCTTTAGCTCCTTTAATAACATAAAGCATTGAAGCATAAGAAGAAGCAGTTTCTGGATTTAAAATTCTTTTGTAAGCAAATTCAAAATCAGCGGCAGTTACAGGAATACCGTCAGACCATTTATTATCTCTTAAATAAAATGTATAAACTGTGCCGTCGGGGCTAACTTTCCAAGATTCTGCAGATTCTGGAACAGTTTCTCCTTTAGCATTTTTTGCGGTAAGACCAGAGAATAAATCGGTTAAAATGATATTTTCCCAAGTTCCTGTAGTGAAATTTGGATCTAAGGAGGCTGGCTCACCCATAATGGCAACCCTTAAAGTGTTATTAGAATCACTAGAATCGGATTTATTGTTAAATAAAAAAACTGCAGCAATAACTACTAAAACTATTGCAACTATCCATACTTTCCTATTCTTTAACATGCTATCCCTCCATAAATATAATAAACTATTATGCTATCATAAAAAAATTGCCAATGTCAAGTTATTTTGCGATAATTATATACATAGCAGACCGAGCTACAGATCGTCATGCCATTGCAAAACGGCATCCATAAAGTTATGATACAAATAAAATTTGTTTAGTGGCAGTCCTCTGCAAATAGATACCAGCTTTCGCTAGTATGACTAAATATAATAAAAATTTTCTTGGCTTTTATATTTATCTGTGTTATACTCTCAAGAATTTAAGCTAATATCAAAATAGGAAGGATTTATGAGTGAACACAATAAACCATACGATAATCACAATTATAAAAACTTCATTTGTCTTGAGAATCATCCGCTTGTTACCCACAAATTAACCAACATGCGCGATAAAAAAACACAATCTAAAGAATTCCGCGAACTGCTGGAAGAAATTACTCTGCTTGTTGCCTCTGAAGCTCTGCGAAACCTTAAGTTTGAAGAAAAACTGGTAGAAACGCCAATTGCTCCTTACAAAGGCATTAAGGTTAATACCGTAACACTAATTCCAGTAATTAGGGCAGGATTATCAATGATGTCGCCGCTGCAAAAGCTATTGCCAGACGCTAAAGTTGGTTTTATGGGGGTATCGCGCGATCACACCACCCTGCAGGCCCAAGAATATTATGTTAATATTCCAAGCATAGCTGATAATGAAACCGCACTTATATTAGATCCCATGCTGGCAACCGGAAATACTGCCGTGCATACACTAAACTATTTAAAACAAAGGAATGTTAAAAATATTATAATTATTGGAATTGTTGCTACCCCAAGGGCTTTAGATAATATTTTCGCTAAGCATGAAGACTGCTTAATTTATTCCGCAGGCTTTGATAAAGAACTGAACGACATGGGATACATAATTCCCGGATTAGGCGATGCGGGCGACCGAATCTTTAATACTTAAAAAATTCAAAGGGATTAATTTTTTAATCCCTTTTTATTAATATAGGCAGGCAATAAAAGTATAATTAACTTCAAACATAGGAGAAAACATGACAAACAAACTTTCAATTAAACATTATATCCTTGGATTGCAGCATGTGCTTGCCATGTTTGGATCTACAGTGCTTGTGCCCTTTATCACAGGGCTGGATACTTCAATCGCCCTGCTTTGTGCCGGACTTGGAACTCTTTTGTTTCAATTAACCACAAAAGGAATCGTTCCAGTTTTTTTAGGATCATCATTTGCCTTTATATCTGCAATGATTCTAGTATTAAAAGAATACGATATTACTTATCTTAAAGGCGGAATTATCGCTGCCGGATTATGCTATATATTATTTGCAGCTGCTGTTAAAATATATGGTCCGCAAAAAATCAAAAGTTTTTTCCCGCCAATTGTGCTAGGACCTATTATTATTGCCATCGGGTTAAAACTTTCACCAATTGCCTTAGAAATGTCTGGCTATAGCATGACTAACCCTAATTATACTCATTTAGTGATTGCCTTTATAACTTTGCTGACTATGGTTAGCATTTCTTTTTTACAAAAATCATTTTTCCGTTTTATGCCTATTATTGTGGCAATTTTTGTAGGATTTATTGTATCTATGCTGTTTGGTTTAGTAGATTTTAGCCATATCAAAGATGCAGCATGGTTTGGGCTATCTGCTAAGGCTATATCTAATATCTCCTCTATGCCGAAATTTAACTTAAGCGTAGTATTAATAGTAGCCCCTATCTCTTTAGTAACTTTTTTAGAACATCTCGGAGATATTCAAGCTAATGGTTCAGTGGTTGGCAAAGATTTTACAAAAGATCCTGGACTTCATAGAACACTGCTTGGCGATGGTTTATCAACCATGCTAGCGGGATTATTGGGCGGACCTGCAAGCACAACCTATGCTGAAAACACCGGAGTTTTAGCGGCAACAAAGGTTTATGATCCGCGTATTCTTAGAATCGCTGCAATCATGGCTGTTATTTTGGCTTTTATGGGAAAACTAACCGCACTAATTCAAAGTCTGCCTACTCCTGTAATGGGCGGCGTTTCTATGCTGTTATTCGGCTTGATTGCCACCATCGGCATACGCGTTATTATTGAGGCTAAGCTAGATTTTAATAACTATAAGAATTTAACCATACCTGCTTTAATATTAATTGTAGGAATTTTCGTAGATACCTTAAAATTTACTGAACATGTAGAATTTTCAGGATTGTTTCTCGCTACTATTCTAGGAGTAATCTTAAACAAAATTCTTCCTGAAAGATAATAACATAAGTTCCTAGAATATCCCTACCTTCGTTATGCCGTGCAAGCAGCTAAAGGCTTTGCGGCATAATGATGAGCTGTTTAGTTATCTTATTTTATTAAAGCCTTAACTTGTCTTTCCATGTTTTTGGCATTGGCATTGGCATTTATTCTGCTTTTTTCAGATATTGCAAATATTGCTATTGCAAGTGTTAATAAAACAATCCAACATATTTTTATCATACCTCTGTTGTTATCTTCTTTATTTTTTTTCTTATATCTTTTGATAAGATGATTTATTCTTCTGCGACTATTTCTATACATTATATTTATCCCCCTTATTATTGTTATTGATACTTATATAACCTACAATTAAAGTTTAAAATATAATTAAATAATGAAGCAATATTTTTTTTAATTTTTGATATAATATTGTGCGTTTTTTAGAAATTATGTTTAAGAATTTATTAATTGTGGTAATTTGTAAAAAATATCACACCGCAATAATAAAAATGCCGAATCTGTTGGCTAGTTCAATGGTTCTAAGTTCGTTTAGAATTATAGTAGATTCTGCTTCAATTACAATGCCAACAAGCCCAGCTTGTTTTGCCTGCAAAATAGTTTTATGACCTATTGTTGGTAAATCTACCCGCATATCCTGATGAACTTTTTTGACTTTAACTAAAAAAGCCCCGCCGATTTTAGAATTTTCTGTTTTGATTTTTAAAGAAAATATTAATTTTAAGAAAAAAATAGATATTTTTTTAAGAAAAGTCTCTTTTTTAATTAATTTTTTTGAGCGCAAAATTAATTTTGCAGTTCCCTCAACTCCTTCAACCGCTATTACAATATTCTGTTGAAAAATAAGGCTTTGCCCAATATCAAAAACACTTATTTTTTTAGCTAAATCAAATGCCCTTGCTATTTCCTCTAATTGTTCCTTAGATGGCATAACTTTTGTATAAACTTTCCTGCTTGCTAAGATATCTTCAGCAATATCTTGTGCGGCAATAATTTTAAAGCCATAGCTTTCTATTTCAGCGATAACTTTTGATAACAGACTATCGTCCCCGCCTATTTGCGAAAAATGATCTTCAACAAATTTTTTGCCGACATCATCTAATTTTAAAGAAAGTAAAGAAGGACGCAGAACCGACCCTACAAAAAGAATTTTTTTAACATTATGGTTTTTTAGTTTATTAATAAAATCACCAACCTCACCCATATAAAACCAAAAATTATCATAAGAATTTACAAGAGATTTCGGAGATATGCCCTTAATGCCTACCACTATAAAATTTAATCCCTTATATTTTGCCTCATTAATAACTCTAATCGGCAAATCGCCGCCGCCTGCTACAATTGCAATTTTTTCTTTAATAGGATTTATTTCCATAATTACATCTTAATTTTTATTATGCACCAAATCGCTCTCATCTTTACACGATATAATAGCAGCAATTAAGAGTTCTTTTTATAAACAGTGCAGATGCTTCTTGCTTTATCTGAGGTTAAAAAATCAATTAGAATTTTAATTCCTTTAGCGTTAGGGTTAAAAGATTTAAGTTTTTCTACATTTTCGGCAAATTTTGTTTCTTTAGAAAAAATAATATCGTAGGAATCAACTATCTCTAAAATTTCCTCACGAGAATAGCCTCTTCTTCTAAGCCCTACCAAATTAATACCATTAATTTCGCCAGTGTTTCTAACCCCTGTATAAAGAGCAAAAGGAATAATATCCTCAACCACTCCGCTCATGCCGCCAATAAAAGCACCCTCGCCAATACGGCAATGCTGATGCACGGCGCTGCCGCCGCCAATAATAACATTATCTTCAAGTATAACATGCCCTGCCAGCAAAACATTGTTGTCAAGAATTACATTGTTTCCAATGCTAACATCATGAGCCACATGCGAAGCAACCATAAGCAGACAATTATCACCAACTTTTGTAATACCTCCGCCGCCTGCTGTAGCCAAATGTATAGTTACATGCTCTCTAATTTGATTATTTTTACCAATAATAATTTTAGTCGGTTCACCTTTGTATTTTAAATCTTGTGATTTTACACCAATAACTGCAAAAGGAAAAACCACAGTGCCTTCGCCGATTTCCACATCGCCTTCAATATAAACATTCGCCATTAACTCTACATTTTCAGCAAGTTTTACCTGGCTTCCAACAATGCAGAAAGCTCCTATCTTACAGCTGTTAGGGATAACAGCTCCACTATGGATTATTGCGGTTGGGTGAATATTACTCATTTTTTAGTATTCTTCTTAAGTTAGGTTTTAAATTTATTGTATTAAATGCTTTAAAGATTAACTAACCTTCCAGCATTGCAGTTAAATTTGCTTCACAAACTAAAGCTCCATCAACATAAGCCTCACCACGCATTTTACAAATTTTTCCGCGCATTTGCACAGGGCTTACTTTTAAATGCAAAGTGTCTCCTGGAATTACAGGCTTTCTAAATTTACCGCCATCAATTGCCATAAATAATACAGATTTAGCGTTATTATCAATTCCTGCTTCTAACAAATAGTAAAGGGCTGAAGTTTGCGCTAATGCCTCAATAATTAAAACACCAGGCATGATTGGATAATTTGGAAAATGTCCTTGAAAAAATTCTTCATTAGCCGTAACATTTTTAATAGCTACAATCTGCTCGCCTTTTGTAAATTCCATTACTTTATCAACCAACAGAAAAGGGTATCTGTGCGGAAGTAATTTTTTTACGCCATTAATATCTAATACAGGGGTATTTTTTTCAGTCATTATTTTCTCCAAACTTATAAAATTTATCCTATTAAGATTTTGTTATTTCTGCAGCATCCTTTTAAAAAGAGCTTGCAACCGCCAAAATGAAGTGAAATTAATCGCCGGAACTCCTATTAAAGTAGCTCCTTTTTCTACATCATGCGATACTCCGCTCATGGGAGCTATCTGTGCACCATAGCCAACTTTAATATGCGGAGCAACACCAGCGCCTCCGCCCATTGATACATAATCTTCAACAATCGTGCTGCCGGCAATACCAACGCCAGATGCCAAAAAGCAATGCTTGCCAACAACAACATTATGGGCTATTTGCACCATGTTATCTATCTTTGTGCCCTCTCCTACAATAGTATCATTCAAAGCTCCTCTGTCAATACAAGAGTTAGCTCCAATTTCCACATTCTTTCCTATAACCACGCCGCCAACTTGCGGAATTTTTACATGACCGTCCTTATTAGGAGCAAAACCAAAACCGTCTTGACCTATTCTAACTCCGTCGTGGATAATAAAATTATCACCAATGGCAGCACATTTAATTGACACATTAGAATAAATATAACCATTGCTGCCAATTACCACATCATCATAAATTGTAGTATTAGCTCCAATATAAACATTATCGCCGATTACAACATTCTTGCCAATGCTTACAAAGTTAGAAATATGGCAGTTTCTACCGATTTTTGCACTTTCATGAATATCAACCATTGCACTTACTTTTTCAGTAATTTCCGGCAATGGATAAAGCTGCATTGAAACCTTGGCAAAAGCAAGGTAAGGATCGCTTACCACAACTAAGGTTAAACTAGATGGCGCTTTATCAATATATTTTTCTACAACAAAGCACGCCCCTGCTTTTGTGTTGCTGAATTGATCTAAATATTCAGATTTATTAAAAAATGAAATATCATTTACACCAGCATTTTCTAAAGATGATGCCGAATTTATTTGAAATTCGGCATCACCAATTATTTTTCCGCCAGTTAAATCGGCAATTTCTTTTAAAGTAAGAGATTTTATTGCTTTAAAAAATTTTGACACGGCAATTCACTATGCTACTTTCTTCAATGAAACTTTTGGTAATGCAGCATCTAGTTTTTTAAGCACTTCAGCTGAAATATCTTTAGATTGGTCAAAATAAGCTAAAGCCATAGAATTATAAACAATTTCAAAGTTTTTGGCTTTAACAACTTCAGCAATCGCTTTTTTAAGCTGATTTTGAATAGTATCTAAAACTTCATTGTTGTTTTTTTCAAATTCTGTTTGTTTTTGCTGATATTTATTTCTAAAAGCCTCTACTTTTGCTTCAAAAGCAGCTCTTTTGCTGTTAAATTCTGTTTCAGAAAGATTAGGTCTAGCATTAACCAAATTTTGCTCTTCTGTTTTTAAAGCAGCACTTTCTTTTTGAAATTGTGCCTCAAGAGCTTTTTTATTAGTTTCAGCCTGCGACTGAAAACTAGAAAAAGCCTTAGATTTTTGAATAACTGCCTGATAGTCAACCACGCCAAAATCAGCGGCATTAGCTGCAAAAGTTAATAATAAAAAAGCAAATATTGTATATAAAAATTTCATTTTATACTCCTGTTAAAGTAATACAGTATATCATATACTATTTTTAAATTATATAAAAGTTTATAATTTTTTATGCTATAATTACTTGAAAATAATTAGTATTTAGAGATAATCATGTATCCAATTAAATTTAATAATATTTTAAAATACCGTATTTGGGGCGGTAATTCCATAATGAAAAAACTCTCAAGGGAAAATAATACCAATTATAGTTCCATAGGAGAATCTTGGGATATTTCCGATAGAGACGGCGATGAGAGCATAGTAATTAACGGGGCATTAAAAGGATTAACTTTAAAAGATCTGCGGGAAAAATACGGAAAAACCATTTTTGGCAGCAAATTTGATGTTAGCAAACCTTTTCCTTTGCTGGTAAAAATTTTAGATGCCCGCGAAGATTTATCTTTGCAGGTGCATCCTAGAAAAAAAGATATTCCTTTTTTAGCAGGAAATCCGCAATCTAAAAGTGAATTCTGGTATATTTTAGAGCATGAAAAAGACGCCAAAATTATGGCAGGCTTAAAAAATGGTGTATCTAAAGAAGATTTTATTGCAAATTTAGAATCTTATAATTTGTTAAATTTTATTAATTTAGAAGAATCTCAAAACAATCGTCTAATTTATGTGGAATCTGGCACTATTCATGCTATTGGCGGCGGCAATTTAATTTTAGAAATCCAAGAAAACAGCGATACAACCTATCGTGTAAGTGATTGGGGACGGCTTGATTCTAATAGCAAGCCTAGAGAATTGCATATTGCAGAAAGTTTGCAATGTATAGATTTTGAAAATCCGCAGCAGGCAAAAATTACTGATGTAGATGTTAAAAGAAATTATACAGTCGTAGATTCCGATTATTTTACTACTAATAATTATGCCATAGAAAAAGAATTTAGTTTTACTGCTACTGAAGAATCCTGCTGTTTATTAAGCCTTATTAATGGTGAAATAAAAGTTGGTGCTAATAATGAAAGTATTGTTTTAGCTAAAGGAGATACTATTCTTCTTCCTGCTGGTTTAACTTTTATTATAAATAACAATGACAGTAAATATGCACATTTTTTAATTACAACCCCTAAATATTAAGGAGATTTATTTATGGAATCAAAATATATTATTGAATCTTGCTGCGAAAATTTTAGCGAAAGTTTAATTGCCCAAAATAACGGCGCAGGCAGAATTGAGTTATGCGAAAATTTAGCCGTTGGCGGCACTACTCCTTCTTACGGAAATATTAAACTTTGCGTAGATAAATTATCTATTCCTACTTTCGTAATGATTCGTCCTCGCGGCGGCAATTTTGTTTATAATGAAAATGAAATTAATATTATGCTTCATGACATTAATGTTTGTAAAAGTTTATCGGCTGCCGGTGTCGTTTTAGGCTGTTTAAATGCCGATAACACCATTAATTACGAAATGATGTCCCTTTTAACGCAAGCATCGTCTGGCTTAGAAATTGTTATGCATCGTAGTTTTGATGAAGTTAGTGAACCTTGGAATGAAATAGAAAAGCTGAAAAAATTTGGAATTAAACACATTCTAAGCTCTGGCGGAGCTAAAACTGCCTTAGATGGTGTTGAGAATTTGCATAAAATCTATGCAGAAGCCCAAAAACATGGCTTAAAACTAACTGCTGCCGGTAAAATTACCAAAGAAAATCTCGCTATCGTCGCATCTAAAATCCCAGCTGACGCCTATCATGGCAGGTTAATTGTGGATTATACTGCGTAATTACATAATAAGAGAGTATTTAGTAAAATACTCTCTTATTTTAAAATAAGTGTAGAATAAAATTAAGGTCTTCTTAAAGCTATTTGAACATCATTTTTTGTGCCAAGGGCGGTGGCAACATTCAACGGAATTACCACTCCTTCAGCTAGAGCTAAGCTTGATAGAGTCCGCCAATTTCTTATAGATGGGCTATAGTCATTCCAACGAATACTTTGCGGATTATGAGTTAGAATTCTTGACGAAATATCGTTAATGCTTCTAAATCTTACAGATTCTGAAGTTATAAACATAACTCGTGCAACATCCTGCCGTATTCTTGTAATAGCCTTGCCGTTAAATCCTGCTAAATTATCTACTGCTCTATTGATATTTACATACGATAAGCGAATTGAAGAAACTGCCAGATTATTATAATTGTTGCTAAAGCCTAAATTTTTTGCAGTTGTGCCTTTAACTGTTCTAATTGAAGCATTAGAAAAATGGTAAAAAATATTATTAAGAGTAATAAATCCTTGCAAAAACAAATGCTGATTAGACAACACAACCTTAAGCGTATTCCCGCTATTGCTTACTATACTAACCTGAGTGCATTTTGGAATTTTAGTCTGCTGTGGAGTATCAAGCGTTTGCCTTAATCCTTTTCTATTTGCTACAGGTTCAGAAACAGCCGAAATTAAACTTTCAATACCCGAGTTAAATTTATCGTCTAAAGTAATAGGAGTATTAGAAACACTGCAATTTACCGCAAACAACTGAAAGCTCCATGCTGATGCAATTACTAATAAACCAAAAAATTTAAGTCTGTTAATTGTAAAATACATTTTTATCTCTTATTGTTATTATTATGTATAATTATACATTTAATATTTCACATGAAACATTATCTATTTTCTTCTAGCTATTTGCACATCATTAATAGTGCCTATTGCTAACTGAGGGTTACTAGGCACTGCCACTCCGTTTCGCAAAGCACGATTCGACAGTTTTATCCAATTGCTTATAGATTTAGAATAAGCGTCCCATCTAACCTCATTAACATCACCCCTTAGCATTCTTACTGAAATATCGCTTACACTTCTAAATCTTAGAGATTCTGAAGTTATGAATATTACTCTAGCAAGCCCCTGCCTTGTTTGCATGGTAGGCGTTCCATCAAAAGCCGATAAGTGATCAACCGTTGTATTAAGATTAGCAAGAGATATTGGCATACCACGCGCTTTTAAATCAGCTCTATAGTCTCTGTTAAATGGCAATTCCCGAGCGGATGTTCCTTCCATATTTCTAAAAAATGAGTTACCAAAAAACCAATATATATTATCTTTCGTAATAAATCCCTGCAGAGATAAGTCTTGCATAGAAAGTATTACCCGTAGTTCCGTGCCTTGATTATTAATAATATTAACCTCTACGCATCTATCTACTGTAGTTCTTATAGTGCTTGGACGCGCCTGTCTTAAATTGGCTCTATTAATAACCGGTTCTGAAATAATATTTCCAAGCGCCTCTAATCCTTTAACATAATTTGCATCTAAAGAAAGAGGAGTTTCCAACACCCTGCAGCTCCATGCTGCATTAGCTTCAATACTGCATAAAGATATTCCTACCACCAAAATTAAAAATTTAAATTTTTTTACTAGAAAAGACATTGCCCACTCCTATTCTATCGTCCCATTGCAACTCTAATATCATTTTTAGTTCCTATCCCATCTTGAGGATTAGATGCTACAATTATACCATTTACTTTTGCCTTGTTTGATAAACCGATCCAATTATTAATTGAGCGGTTATAATTATTCCACATTACTGTCTGATTTTTATCATTCAGCATAGCTATTACTATATTATTAATGCTTCTAAATTTTATAGCTTCGGTAGAAACAAACATTATTCTTGCCATATCTTGTTTTAATTCGCGGTTAGAATTACCATTAAATACCGATATATTAGTTATTGCCTTGCTGATACTATCAGCAGACAATTCTAAACTTCCAGTGCCAAGCGCATTATTGCTATTGCTGAATCTTAAGTTAGTATTAGATTCCGCACCATCAACAGATAGAACTTTTGCATTAGAAAAATAGAAATAATGATTATCTTTAGTTATAAAACCATGAAAAAGTAAATCATGGGTTAAAACTATTCTTAAAGAATCGCCAGCATGATTTTTAAGGCTAACCACCACACAAGGATTAGTATCCATAGGAAGAGTCTGTCTTAAATTAGCCTGGCTATTGGATTCTACAGACAGTTTATTTACAAGATTATCCATTGCCTGATTGTAGCTTGCATCTAAGGCAATAGGAGAATCTATAGTAGAGCATGAATTTGCAAATAAACTTATACTCCATAAAGACACTCCTATAACTATCGCCATAAACCTAAGTTTTTTTACCGTAGAATACATTTTCGCCTCTTATATTTATTAATTTTTACAATTAATAGTAGTATATCAAAATTTTTTATATTTTAACACAAAAATCCTACAACTATTTGTATTATGATCTTCTTGCTATTTGCACATCATCTTTTGTTCCGATAGCTTTTTGTAAATCTCTAGGAGGATTAACCCCATTTTTTAAAGCCTTATCCGACAAACTTTCCCAATTATTTATAGATTTGCCATAATCTTTCCACGCTGCACTTTTCACTTCTTTATTCAGCATCCTTACAGAAATATCACTAACACTTCTAAATTTTAATGCCTCTTTAGTTATAAACATTATTCTTATAAGGCTTTGATTTATTTTCATAGTTTCTTCGCCTCTGGCATTCAATATCACATCTACTGCACTATTAATATTTTCATAAGACAGGATAGTTCCTTGAGAAGTTTCATAAGCTGAGATAGTATCTGTGGTATGATCTTTAGTTATGCCGTCTATTACTCTAATTTTAGCATCTTTAAAAATATAATAAACATTGTTTACAACAGTGCCTTGCAAATTTAGGTCATCGTTAAAGAAAATAGCCCTAAGCGTTTTGCCGTTATTATTAACTATATGAACTTCTGTGCATGGATATTTTGTTTTTACTGTAGATTGCGGAAGAGTCTGCCTTAAATCATTTTTACCTTTAACAGGAACAGAAAGCAGATTACCAAGCGCCTCTAGCCCTTTTACATAGTTTTCATCTAAAGTTATTGGTGTTTCTAAAACACGGCAAGCTACAGCATAAACATTTGCACTCCATAAAGATACAACCATTAATACAATAAAAAATTTAAGTTTGTTTATTATTGAATGCATTTTACCCCCTAATTTATTTTAATTGTTTGTAATTATTGGTAATATATCACAATTTTTTATTCTTTAACACAAAATAATCTAATATTCACCTTTAATTACAAAAAAAGATCCTCTTATTAATCCTGCAAGTTTAGATTTTTGCCTGGCGAACTTAAATTTATCTGCTAATTCAATAGGTATTTCCATACCTTCAGAAAGTTTAAAACCAACCGCCCTTTTCTTAGGATTATCAACAGTATAAAGCACATTAACTGCTAGTCCATCTTCATAAAAAACAAAAGTCCATTGAATATTTTCCACTTGAAATTTTGCAGTTTCTAACGGTGCTGCCGCAAATACAATATTTCTTTCTTTTAACAAAATATTATTAACATAATTTAGGGTTTCTGCAGATTGGCTAGCTGGGAAAGTTATAAATTCATGATTATACTTATTCATAAAATAACGGGCTTCATTAGCTCGCAATCCTGCTAAAGCCATTGCATGAGGTGAGGTTTCTAAACCAACAGCAGATACATTCTTAAAATCAACAACATAAGTCATTTTTCTTTAATTCATCCAATTACATCAAAATAAAAATTTTCCTATTTTTTATATTATAGCACAATAATAAAAAATAGTCAACAATTAAAACTTAAAATTAATAAGAAAAGCCAAATTATAACTAGAAGATATATTCTGCATTCTTGCATCAATAAATCTATCGTTATAGCTGACATTAAGTTTTTCAACCATAGTTAAACCCAAAGATATGCCCAAATCTATATTTGGTGAAATTTCATAAAGTGTAGTAAAATTAAGGGAAACCGGCAAAGAAGATACCATAAAATTTCTATTTTTATCTTTGGTAATTTCTTTATTTACATAGTAAAAAGATTTACAGAGCACACCACTTCCTACAACCACATACTGACCATGAACTTCCTGTATATTATCGCCAAGCGCTCCGCCCTCAAAACCAGCATCACATTGATTTCTTAACGATTCAGTAATTATTTCACCGCTAGCAAGCTCATTAAATTGAACTTCTTGAGTAGATACAGTTTCTCTTGCTTTATAATGTAAATTTATGTTATTGCTCTGATAGCCTAGATCTACGCCAAAAAGAATTTTAATACTCTCAAACTCATAAACATTATATTTAACCAACAGCAGCCACGAGGAATCCTTGCTAATAATTATACTATCAGTATCATTAAGATTATACGCCTGCCGATTTTCCGCAAATTTTTTGAAAGCCACTCCTAAATAAAAATTATCCTTTGCCGCAAGGTAACCAATAGAATAAGCCATTTCATCTTTAATAGCAGCTTCTTGCCCTTCCATAAAATTATTAACTTTAGATTCCTGCACGCTAATAAAGAAATTATGCTTAATATCCTGTAAAATAGAAGCATAAAGAGCATTGATACTTAAAATAATAATAGAGCATATAATATATAAATACGGCATATCTGCATATTAGTCTTTATTTTAAGGAAAATATACACATCTGTAAGTTGTAAATTGTAATTAGGACAATTAGACCTTTTTATGTGGGATTTTTTGATTATTTATTATAACAATTTTTTACTTTATATAAGCTATTTCAACTAAGTATAGTGTAAATATTTGCTAAAAAATTAATAAAACTGAAAAAGATTCGCTAAGTTAACTCTATTTTATTTAATATAAAAAAGGGTGGTTATATAATCCACCCTTTTTTCAAACTACTATTTCTACATACTATATATGAATAGCTTTGCCATATGCTTGCAGAACAGATTCGTGCATCATTTCCGATAGTGTTGGGTGGGCAAAAATGGTGTGCATTAGTTCCTCTTCAGTAGTTTCTAAGCCCATAGCTATTACATAGCCTTGAATCATTTCCGTAACTTCTGCACCAATCATATGTGCACCCAATAATTCACCGGTTTTGGCATTAAAAATAGTTTTAACCAAGCCTTCAGGTTCACCTAAAGCAATTGCTTTGCCATTGCCAATATATGGGAATCTGCCGATTTTAACCTCAATTCCTAGCTCTTTAGCTTTTTTCTCGGTTAAGCCAACAGAAGCAACCTGCGGTGTAGCATAAGTGCAGCCCGGAATCTTGCTTCTATCCAAGGCATGCGGATTTTTGCCGGCGATTTTTTCCACACAAATAACCGCTTCGTGCGAGGCTTTATGTGCAAGCCAAGGTCCTGCCACCACATCGCCAATAGCATAAACGCCGTTTTCAGCAGTTTTTAAGAATTCGTCAACTACTATGCGTCCATTTTCAACTTTGGCTTTAGTTTTTTCCAGTCCAATATTTTCAATATTAGCTACAATTCCTACAGCAGATATTACCTTATCAACCACCGCTTCACTTTTAACACCCTTAGCATCTTCTAAGGTTATGCTAACATCCTTAGCATTTTTCTTGATTCCTAAAACTTTAGTAGAAGTTAAAATTTTAATACCTTTCTTTTCAAAAGATTTTTTCGCCATAGTTGAAATTTCTTCATCTTCAACCGGCATGATTCTATCCATTAGTTCTACTACGGTTACATCAGCTCCTAAACTATGATAAAAATTAGCAAATTCAATGCCTATTGCTCCGCTGCCCATAACTAATAATTTTTTCGGCATTTCTTTTGGCACTAAGGCTTCACGATAAGTCCAAACAAATTTACCGTCTGGCTCAAACCCTGGAATAATTCTTGCTCTAGCTCCTGTAGCAACAATAATGTGTTTACCATCAAGAGTAGATTTTTTGCAGTCTTCAGCGGTTAATTCCACTTTGCCGCCGCCAAGCAGACTGCCCGTGCCGTTAAAAACTTCCACTTTATTTTTTTTCAAAAGCATTCCCACACCGCCTGAAAGCTGTTTTGACACATTACGGCTTCTTTGCACGATAGCTTCTAAGTTAAAATCAAACTTATCAGCAGATAGCCCATAGTCTTTAGCATGCTTCATATGGCTGTAAATTTCAGCACTTCTTAAAAGAGCTTTAGTTGGAATACATCCCCAGTTTAAGCATACGCCTCCTAAATTTTCCCTTTCAATAATAGCTGTTTTTAATCCTAATTGACCGGCTCTAATAGCTGCCACATAACCTCCGGGTCCAGCTCCGATTATTATTACATCAAAATTTGACATTTTCTTTTTCCTTGTTTATTAATTTTATATGTTTATTACCCACCTGCAACACTCTGCAAATGGATGCCGTTCAAGACAGCATGACGATTATTTAACCAAAACTATATAAATTTTGAGGATTTTTGCATTTATACCTGGAACTGTTAGCGAAGTGTATTCTAACACATGAGCGACACAGCAACAGAATAGAAATGCAAAAAGACCAAAACTACAGTATTAGACTTATTGGGTTTTCTATATACCCCTTAAAAGCACTTAAAAATTTCGCAGCAATAGCCCCATCCATAACTCTATGATCGGCTGATATGGTTACGCTCATCATATTGGCAATTACCACTGCATCTTTTACCACAACTGCTCTTTTTTCTGTTGTTCCAATTGCTAAGATTCCTGCATGCGGCGGATTAATAATTGCACAGAAATCTTTAACTCCCATCATGCCAAGGTTAGAAATACTAAAGCCCCCGCCTTGATATTCACTTGGTTTTAGTTTACCGTCTTTAGCACGGGCAGCTAAATCTTTCATCTCGTTAGATATTTGAATTAAGCCTTTTTTCTCAGCTTCCCATACAATTGGCGTAAATAGACCAGTTGGTGTTGCTACAGCTACTGCTACATCTGCAGTTTTATAAAATCTGGTTGTATCACCAAGCCAAGAAGCATTTGCTTCTGGAATATCCATCATCGCCATGGCTACCGCTTTAATAATAAAATCATTCACAGATAATTTGTATTTATCTTTAGATGCATCATTCAAACTGGCTCTTGCTTTTAAAATAGTTTCCATATTACAATCTATGGTTAAATAATAATGCGGAATAGTATTTTTAGATTCAAGAAGCCTTTTAGCGATGGTTTTTCTCATGCCGCTATTCTGCTTATCTTCAAATGATCCTGCTGCATATCCTCCTAATGATGCTGCAGCTGCTGCAGGACTGCTTCCAGTCTTAGCACCGCCGCCTTTAAGAGCTATTTCCACATCATTTTTAATAATTCTGCCATTAGGACCACTGCCTTTAATGCTAGAGATATCTAAAGAATTTTGCTGAGCAATTCTTTTAGCAAGCGGCGTTATGAAAATTTTACTGCCGCTATTTGAAACTGGAGCTGGAGTTGAAACAGATACACCAGCGGCTGCAGGAACAGCCAAAACAGAGGCTTCTGCCTTAGGATCAGAAGAAGCTGTCTTGCTTCCCCCGCTGTTAGCAATAAAAGCATCTATGGCATCTGCTGCCTCTCCCTCTTCCAGCATTACTCCTATTAATGTATTTACTGCTACATTCTCTGTTCCATCAATAATTAAGATTTTTCCTAATA
>WRAU01000001.1 GCA_009780035.1 Alphaproteobacteria bacterium | reverse complement strand
GCTCGTCTTGGGTCCGCCATTCTAAATATAATTCCCTAATATAGCTCAACAAAATTAGAGCAACTGCCTTCTCAAGCAGTAGGTTATTGTCCGGCTCGTCTTGGGTCCGCCATTCTAAATATAGTTTCTTAAATTAAATCTTGCTTTCAATCTGCAAAAGGTATTAAATAATATCTTGTTGTTTAATAAAAGATTATTTTATAGAAAACCATGTTAAAGCATATTAACAAAACTGCTGTTTTAAAAAAACTCAATAAAAAAATTATCCTAAAAACCTTTTTAATCTTTGGTTCATGTATAGTTTTCGGCGGAGCTTTGGCGTATGTTGGTATTCCAGCCGGCTGGCTTTTAGGATCTACCCTTATAAGCATTCTTGCTTCTGTAAAGAAAGCAAATATAAAAGTGCATAATCAGGTTAGAGCTTTTTTTTCAATAATTGTAGGGCTAGCAATTGCCGGAGCAGTTAATAGCGATTCTTTTGCTTTAATAGAAAAATATCATTACAGCATAATATTAATAACGCTCTCTGTGCTGGCTATGTGGTTTGTTAGCTATCATTATTTTAGACAGCAAAAATATGATGCTAATTCTTCACTTTTAGCTTCGCTGCCTGGAGGCATGTCTTCCAGTATTTTATTGGCAGACAGCCTTAATTGTAATAAAAACCTTGTAGCTTTAAGCCAAATAATCCGCTATATCACCAGTATATTTATATTTCCGCTTTCTTTTTATGCATTTTTTTTATTATCATTCCACGAACATGAAATACCAAAACAGCCGTTTGTTTTGCATCCATTACTGCCGCAGTTATTGCTAATTACGGTGATGTATTTAATTTTATTGGGAATTAAACGATTTTATAATTTTACACCAATTATTTTTGCAATTTTTACGGGATTTTTTATTTACGCTACAGGATTAACTGAAATAAAAATAGATTCGCTTTTAAGAATCGTTGCCCAAATATTTTTAGGCTGGTATGCCGGCAGCCAAATTAAAATTATTAAAAACGAAACTGAGCGGATTATTATTACCTCTATAAAAGCTGCCTTAATATCTGTAGTAATGGCAATAATATTTGCTTTTATCGGCAAGTATGTTTTAGGAATTTCTTTAATGAACCTTTTGCTAGCCCTTGCTCCTGGCGGCAGCGATGCCATGACCTTTTTAGCCCTAGCCTTTAGTTTAGATGTATTATTTGTAAGCATTCATCAAGTGATTAGAATTTTATTTTTAAATATATTAGTAGCGATACTTGGCAATCTTCTTAGAAAAAAGAAACTAAATAAAGGATAAAATTTCGTTATTTTATAAAAAAGTAAAAAAAACATCAAGGAAAATTCCTTGATGTTTTTTTTGCTTCAAATTATTTTGTAAAGCTATAGACACCATAAAAATGGAGGGCAAGCCCTCCTACAGGATTTTTACGGGCTTGCACCCTGCGGCTATAGACACCATAAAAATGGAGGGCAAGCCCTCCCATTCGGCGCACCACCCCTGTGGGTAGGCGGCTATAGACACCATAAAAATGGAGGGCAAGCCCTCCTAGTCTTTTTACAGACTACTAATTATAAGGCGTTATAGACATAAAACTAAAAAAATTTATCTAAAAACTTCTTCATCACTTATAAATATATTATATTTTTTTATTCTTTACAACCTCTTTCTTAATAACTTTGACATTGTTTTTCAATTGATTTTCCCTTTTAATATCCATAATTTTCTTTTTCATTTTTTGGCGGATTAAGTTTAGATAAATCCTTTTTTCAACTTTCATTTCTGCTTTTTCTAAATTAAAGTTAGCTTTTTTCTTACTAACTGTTTCTTCAATAAATTTGTCCATTGCACATCGGGGAAGTTTATTTTGATTTTTAGGATTGTCATTTTCCTCTTTGCTAAATTTTACCTCTATATCTTGAACATTAAATCCTTCCTTATCTTCACCTTTAGGAGTAGATATTTCTATGTAAAAATAATTTTTTTTATTACAAATAGCATTTAAACTTCGTATAAAATCTGTTTTTAAAGTTTTTTCTGTTTTAATAATTTCTTTGTTTTCTATTTTTTCTTTTTGGGTTTGAATCCCTATATCTTTTATTTCTTTATTGATTGTTTTATTTATTTTGTTTTTTACTTGAGTTATCTTTTTTTTATATTCAACATCTGTTTCTTTCCAATTTTTCTCAATTTTTTCTTTTTCTAAATCTTCCCGTAGTTTATTTGCTGCTTCTGTCTTTTCTAAATATTGTAAAACAGCACTCTTATACTTATTATCAAAAAAATCTAAAGCTAGTTTAATACTCTCCCAAGCGACTTCCACATATGGACGACCTCCCTTATTAAAATATAAATAAGAGTGTGATACTAAATTACGAAGTTCGCTGTATTTATCTGCAGAAGACTTTTTATTAAATAATGGACAATAGTATCTTCTAAAAACTGATTGAATTTCTAAAATGAAATCAAACATTAAAAACAGCTCATTTTTGGGAATTTTAGGTTTTTCGTTCTTGTCTTTAATTGCAAAAAATTCTTTCTTATTTTGTGAAAAGCTTTTAACCTCGGCAGTAATTATATTTTCTAATATAGATTTATTGCCCTCACCCATAAAGGCAAAAGTTTTTTTATCGGTGAATCTTTCCTTATTTAACAGCAACACTGATTTTTGAAACCTTTTATTGTTTTTTGCTTGTCTGCTTTCTTCTTGGTTATTTTTTTCGTTGAGGTTTTCCTTAAATTTTCTATTGGTATCAATAACCCATTCCCTTATTTTACTAACTTTTTCTTTATCTTCTTCATTTAATAAAGATATTATATGATTCATGTAGACAGGAGGAATAAACAAAAATAGAGATTTTAAAGATTTTTCTAAAACAAATTTATTTTTATCGATAGGGTGTTCTAATTCTTGCCTTAACTCATAAACATTATTCAAATTATCTATTAATTGAGTTTTTTTAGGAATATAAATTATCATGCTTTTAGATAAAACTGTGGTAAATTTTTCGGTCTCCCGCCATTTTTCAAGAAATTTTATAGCAGTCTTCGTGCCAAAAATATCAAATGGGTATTTTATATGCTTTTCTTCATTTTCCATAGAACCCGCTTGTTTTACAGCCTTACTGAATTCTTCTTCTTTATCGCTTATACTTTCAAAATATTCCTCAAATAAGGATTCTTTATTATCTTTAGGAAGACTTGAAAAGAATCTAAATAGTCTAAAACAAATTGCCGTATCTAGCCTGCTAATAAGAGTTAGAATATAAGCAGAAGCCTTGGGAGAAAAATTTTGATTTTTTGCCATTGTATTTTCCTTTATTGTTCTATTTATTATAGAATACATTTTTTATGGGGGGGGTAGCAAATAAAAATTATTAATATCAAAATATTTCTTGCTTAGTAAAATAAACTATTATATATTTATGTGTGTTAAGTTTAGGTTGCTTTTAGTATCTTTACTTAATAATATTCTTAAGTTTAGCGGGGAGTAGCGCAGTCTGGTAGCGCATCTGATTTGGGATCAGAGGGTCGCAAGTTCGAATCTTGTCTCCCCGACCATTTGGTTATTCATTTGTATCTATTTTTAATATCAAAAAAATTATATTATGGCTTAAATGTAATAAGGCTATTTTGTTGGCTAAATCATTTTAAAAAGTTTTATTAAATATTACTTTTTTTTAGATGATCTAAGAAAAGAGATTCTAATGTTGCGAAGGCATCTTTTGTAGATGGCTTTTGCATCTTAAGCTCTTTAAGCTGAGCTATCGCATAATATAATGAAAAATATTCTGCACTGCTGATTTTTTTGATTTTATGTTTTTTGGCATAATCATTAACTAATTCCACAATTTCATCAAATGCTGAATAGTCAATATTAATACTGGATAAATCGGGATTTTTGCCTGTAACTAAAAAATCAATAGTAATATCCAAGGATTCGCATATTTTGTATAATTTATAAATATCCGGCAAATTTACTCCTTTCACCCATTTATTGATAGTTTGAGGAGGTTCGTTGATAAACTCAGCAAAATTCTTTTGAGTTTTAAATTTTTTCTCAATAGCTTTCTTTAAGTTTTCAGAGAAAAAACTGATGAAATTTTCTTTATCTAAAATTTTTTCAGTCATTAAAGTCCTTATTTTAACTAAAAATAAATTATAAATCTAAATAATTCTTGACAATAGATTTATAATCTATTAATCTATATATTGTTAATTTGTAGATTAAAAATACATTTATAAATTGAATACTACTAAAGGTATATCATTTTTAGTGCATATTTTGTATTGAAAAATTTTTTTAACAAAAATAAATCTAGTTTTATATAGAAAAAGGAGGACAAAAAACATATAAATTAAAAAGCGAGGCTATAGTAAAAGGCGTAAAGAAAGTAAAATAATAATTTTATAGAAATTATTATTAATATATTAAATGAAAAAGAAAATGGCTGTATTTTTAGAATTAATACCCTTGGCAATTATTTTATTATCTATGATAGAAACTAGCAAGATTCACATAATTAAATTAGCTAAAAAATAATAGCTGACAGTAAAGACGCTAAAAATAGCTAACTATATTACAGATGGTTCAAATGCTCCAGCTATATATAGTTGAAGTTGTTGCTTCTACTTTTCTATTTTAATATTTAAACAATCATGAAGATAGTATAAATCTTCTATATATTGTATTATTTTCTCCCTTGGATATAATTTGAAAAACTCTTCTATACTAATGTTCTTATCTATATAAAACATTTGCAATCACTCCTGTTTTCTTGATAACATTATTATAGCAGATGAATCACATCTTTTCAAATTAATGCAATAAAATAATAGATTTTTTTGTATATAAATTATCTTGAATAATCCTAAGAATACCTTTTAGGTTAAATCATATTTAAGTTTAAAAAGCACTCTTAGAATTATTAAATATTTGGGCAGTTAATCAACAGTCCAATAATCTTTATTAGCTGCAATTAAATCATCTAATATTGCCTTAGCTACGGCAGCTGAAGGCACGGTTTTAGATAGGGTAATAGCCTGCCATAGCTTTTGGTAAGATTTTTCAATCCAAGCCTCAACCACAAGTTTTTCTACAGCAACCTGTTGCTCCATTAAGCCTTTTTGGAAAGTTGGGATTTCGCCCATATTAATTGCCTCATAGCCGCTGCTGCCAACAAGGCACGGAACTTCTACCATAGCATGATAATTAAAATTAGGAATTGCCCCTTTGTTTTCCACAATCAACAGCATTCTTTCTTTAGTGTTGTAAGCAATAGCTGTTGCTAAATCAACAATATAAGAAGCATGTTCGCCAATATGGAGTTTAGTATCGCTGGCAGTGCCTTTATTTATAATATTTTGACATTCACCGAATACTGTTTTTTCGCGTCCCTCCATTACCTCGTTTGCTCGGGTTCGATTCGGGTTAGAATGCGCCACTTCATAATCTGGATATAAATAATATTTAAGATAAGTATTCGGCAAAGTAGTTGGATCAACAGCATAAACATCTTTAACTTTAAGAAAAGTTTCCTGCCAGCTTTTATCCATCCATGATACAGAATCTTTATCTTTTAAAACAGATGGCGGCAGATAGCCGTATTCTTGGACATATTTTTTGATTTTCGGCATTAAGTCGTTTCCTGCCTTATCTCTAATATCTGTCCACCAGCCAAAATGATTAAGCCCATAGTATTGGACAATAAAATCTTTACGGGAAGGCAGCCCAGCAATTTCAGCCATTTGCGATTCTATACCAATTGGCATATCACAGATATTTAAAATTTTAGAATGAGGACGCAAAACTCTAGTAGCTTCAGCAACAATCGCCGCCGGATTAGAATAATTTAACATCCAAGCATTTGGCGAATATTTTTCCATATAGTCAACCAGCTCTAAAACTCCGCCGATAGATCGCATACCATAAGCAATGCCACCAGGACCGCAGGTTTCCTGCCCTACTACTCCATGTTGCAGAGGAATTTTTTCGTCCATTTCACGCATGGCATACAACCCCACACGAATATGAGCCATTACAAAATCCACATCAGTAAAAGCCTCTTGGGGATTAGTAGTATAAGAAAATTTAATATCCGGAGCTTTCTCTTTTATAATAATTTCACAAGCCTTTGCTACAAGTTCTTGCCTTTTAGCATTGTTATCATAAAATTTAAGCTGCCGCAGAGGAAACCTATCTAAATTATTTAACAGCATTAATACTATTTCTGGGGTAAAGGTGCTGCCCCCACCTGCTATTACTATTGAAAATTTTTTCATTTTGTTTCTCCTTTTGAAAAAATTAAATATAAAGTTAAAAAATCAACAAGTTTTGAGGATTTTTGCTTTCATATCATGAGCTGGACATCGTAGCATACCCGTAGTATGTGAGATGTCCAGCAAGTGATAGAAATGCAAAAAGACCAAAACTTATTTATAAGTTATTAGGTTTTGGAATTCCTCCTTAATATTTGATACATCCAACCCAATTATTACCTGAACGCTACTGCCTTTTTGATACAAACCATGAGCTCCTGCCTTTTTAAAATCTTCTTCGCCTGCTACCAGTTTTTCGTCCCCCACAGCTACTCGCAAGCGGGTAGCACAATTAGATACACTTACAATATTATCAACTCCGCCAAGCAGCTCTAAATAAATAGCAGCTTTTTCTTGGAAGGGGTTGTTATCTTGCAATCTATTTTTATAATCGTCCTTTTTATATAATTTCGTATCAATCATTTCCCCTCTTCCAGGAGTTTGCAGATTAAATTTTAAAATCATATATCTAAAAACAAAATAATAAATGACAGTAAATGATAGTCCGATAATAAACTGCGTAGCAATCATACCTGCATGATTATGAAACATGGGAATCCAGTTAACCGCCAAGTTTTCTATAATCCCATTACTCATATTGCCAACTACGCCAAAATAATACATGGTTGTTGCTAATATGGCTGCTAAAAAAGCATGTACCACAAATAAAATAGGAGCAACAAAAAGAAAGGTAAATTCTATCGGTTCAGTAATTCCTGCCAGCACTGAGGTTAATGTGGCTGATATTAATAACCCTGATAATATTTTGCGGTTTTCTGGGCGTGCGGTAAAATACATAGCCAAAGCCGCACCTGGAAGCCCCCAAAGTTTAGAGCTGCCATGCAATGCAAAACCTCCTTCTGGAAAAATATCTTTAAGATTGCCTTGATAGTTAGCAAACTCTTGCAAATGTGCCAAATAATACTGCACAATACCGCCCTCTACTACTGCTGGTCCGAACATAAAAGGTCCGTAAATAAAATGGTGCAATCCGGTTGGAATTAAGATTCTTTCTAAAAATGTGTAAATAAATACTCCTAGACTGCCGCTGGTAATTAAAAAACCTTGTAAATTTAAAATTCCATGCTGGATTATAGGCCAAATAATACAGGTTAAAAGAGCCATTGGCAGCATGGCAAAAAAAGCGACAATGGTTACAAAAGATGCTCCTTGAAAAATTCCCAAAAAATCTGGCAATTTAGTATCAAAAAAGCGGTTATGCAACCAAACCACAATACCAGAAATAACAATCCCGCCGATAATGCTGGTATCTAATGTTTTAATACCGGCAATATAGGTAAGTCCGCTAGTGCCGCCAACCTCTGCCGTAAAATCTACCCCAAAAGTGCTTCCCCACATGGTGAGGATAGCATTAATAAAATATTGAAAAGTTATAAAAGTAATAAAAGCTACCAACACTGCACGGGCTTGAGCTTTTTTTGCCAGCATAATTGGCAAGCCGATGGCAAAAAGTATAGGCATGTGAATAAATACCGCCCATGCGCCGCTTTCTAGCACTTTATTAATTTTAAAAACCATACCAGCAGGATCGGCAAGGCTGCCAACTAGCTGCGGATTTTGAAATACAATAAGAACCGCCAAAAGTATCCCAACGAAAGGAAACAATAGCACTGGCACAAACATAGCTGCTCCGAATCTTTGTAGTTTCTCTAGCATTTGTTTCTCCTTTTGTTTAAATTTCTAATACATTAATTGTGCTATTTATTTGCTAAAATGTCTATTATGCGTTATGTTTTGCTTATAGTTTCATTTTTTGAATGTTAAATATGAAACAGTTTCATATTTATAAAGGAGATCTGCTATGGAGCTGCAAGAGCTTATAAACCACCTGCAAGAACTATCGCCTAAGCCATTTAAAGAAAAAGATGTAAAAATCTGCAGCTATTTATATAAGTGCGCATGCAATAACAATATTGCAGACTTAAGTGTTAGAAAGTGTGCTAATTATCTTAAAATTTCTAGTGTATCTTTAGTAAGATTCGGCAAAAAAATAGGTTTCAATGGGTTTAATGATACTAAGCTATACATTGTTAATATTATTAGCGGAAAAAATTCATTTTCTAAACAGCAGGAAATTAATGATTATACTAAAATGATTCACTATTTATCTCAAAAAAATATTGAATTAAACGCCTTAAATTTTAATAATTTGGCAGAATTATTAATTAGCAGGAAAAAAATACTAATTTACGGCGAGGGAATTTCTAATTTAATAGCCCGTTATTTTGCCATTCAATTAGGAAAGATAGGAATAATAATTAATAATATTGATTTAGTAAGTTCTGAAGAAAGAGAAGCTGCTGATTTAAAAAATAGCGACGGCATTATTTTAGTATCGCAGTCTGGAGAAACCGATGCAGTTATAAATAAAGCAAAAAAAGCCCATAATTTACACCTCCCTATTGTTTCCTTAACCACGCATCAGCCTAATTCTTTGGCGAATATATCTGATATTAATATTAAAATAATTGCCAATAACTATTCTAGCCCTAAATTACATACTATTAATTATAACAGCATGATTTTTTTTATAATTGATTTTTTTATTCAACAATTATTATTTAATAGCAAACAATGAGCTAACAATCCGCCGATGGGATAAAAAGTTTTTTCTAACTCTTTTAATTTTTTAGAATCCATGAAGTCTGGGTTATTAAAAAACTTGGCAAACACTTTTCTTATCTGTAAATCTCCAGAGGGAATAATATGTATTTGACTAGCACACCGCAGCAAAAACCAATCAACGCTCCACTGCCCAATGCCGAATAAAGCAATAAGCTGTTCTTGCAATTGTTTTATATCTAAACTTTCTGTCTTATTATTTAAAAAATATTCTGTGATTGCCAAAAGCGATTTCTTTTTATTGCCGCTAATTGCCATAGCATTAACCTGCTCTTCTTGGATATTTTGGAGCTGCGGATATTGATATAAATTATCATTATATTTTATCCCCATTGCTTGCACAAAACTCATTCGCTGTTTATTAGCAACGGCTACAGCAACTTGCTGACCGAAAATAATTTGAGTTAATCCCTCAAATGGCGTATCATATTGCGGCACAGACATATGCTGAAATTTCCGCAAGGCTTGATACTGATTATCACTAAAGTGCGATTTATATTCTTCAAAAATATATTGTTTATCTTGCAGTCCTAAAAGCGAATAAATTTTATATAAGCTAATATCTTGGCTAGCCTGCAATTCGCCGCTATTTAAATTTAAACTTAAAATATTGCTGCTCTCTAAAACTCTTTGCCACTGCTGGTTATCTGCATAATTAAGGCAATCAACCGCACCCCTATTAATGGTTTTAAGGTTTGTTTTTATGGCAGGCAAATGGAAATATAAATTAAATTTTTGCATGGGTTTTAAATAGCGGTGTAAAAATTGCCATAATCCCCATTAAAATTCTAATAACTGCAGCAATTAATATAATTAAAACAACATTATTAGTAGCATTCAAAGTCATTCCTCCCAAAATAGCTGCTAGGGGAATACTGGCGTATGAAATCATTCTAGTAATTGCCACACTGCGACCTAAAATTTCACTTGGCACTACTTTTTGCCGTAAGGTAAAAAATGCTACCACATTAACAGACCCAAAAAAGCTCACTAATCCCCAAATTAAGCCTAATAGAATATAGTTATTAGCAAGCATTAAAGCAAACATAAATATTCCAGCAAAAACTGTCATTATTACGATTAATCTGCCCTCTTGCATGCGTTTTAAAAAGAATGGACCCGCAAAAGACCCCGCTAATGCCCCAATCCCAGTAATCGCAAAACATATTCCCACTTGTGTTGAATTAGCCAGCAAATATTCTTTTAAAATAAATACAAAATTCACATTAAAAAAGTTCGTAGAAAAATTTGTGCCGAAAAATAAAAGCGAGCCATACAGTAAAAAAGGCTGGGCTTTAATAGTTAAAAAGCCTTCTTTTAGCATATTAACAATGGATTTTACATTTTTAGAAACATTAACCCGAACTCCCTTAACATCTATTAACATTATAAAAACCGTGGCAGCTAACAATGCCCCCGCATTAATTATAAAAGATAGTTTAGTTCCTAGCACAGAAATTAAAACTCCGCTTAAGATGGGAGCAACCAACACTAAAGTATTATCAACACTTAATAAAAAACTATTTCGGCTGGCAAGTTTGGCTTTATCTGGCACAATATCTACAATATAGCTTTGTAAAATTGGGTGCCCTACGGTTGTGAGCGAAGATAGTACAAAGCTGAAAATGTAGATAAATATCAATCCGCCATCAATATGAATTATATAAGATATTAACACAACCATCGCTGAGCTTAAAAACATTACAAGCACTATTAAATACTTTCTAGCATAAATATCGGCTAAAACTCCGCCCACTAAAGTAAACAGCAAAAATGGTAAAAACGATAGAGCATAACCCACCGCCATATATAATGCTGAACCAGTTTTTTCAAATAAATAAATCGGCATGGCTAGCTTAAAAAACCAATCGCCAACATTCGCAATCACATATGCTATAAAAAATAATTTGTAGTTTTTTTCCATTTTTGTGTCTTTATTTTATAAAATTATGATTTATTAAAATTTAGGAATTACCGCATACATCGCAATTTGGTCTTTTTCCCCAAGTTTCTGCAATATATGTTTCCATATTATTAAAATTAATTTCCATGCACCTATTAATTCCTAAAGGCTTGGCAATATTGGTAATAATTTTAGTTAATTCTGCAATTATGAAGCCTGCAATTAGCGATACAAACGCTACAAAAGCTGCATTATCGCCCTTCAATTCAGTTTCTTGATGTTTTTTCAATATATAATCAGATTCCTTATCGTTTTCAGCAATCGTTTTTCGCCAACACTCCGTGCAACCAGAAATTTTAGGAATATAAGAATACCACCGTGCTACCTGTGTATCAAGCCCGCCTGTTATAAAAGGAATACCTTCTTTAACACAAGATTCATTCAACCACGACCTTATTTGTGTTTTTGGTCTATCGGCTACGCATACAACAACATCATAACCTTTAATTAAATTTTGCAATTGCTGTTGCGATTCAATTTTGGTATTTATTACCTCAAAATCAAGTTTGGAATTAAATTCTTTGATTCTTTTTGCTGCTATCTCTGCTTTATAACTACCTATATTACTTTCATTATATAGAATTTGCCTGTTAAGGTTAGATATTTCTACTTTATCAAATTCAACAGCTCTAATATGATGAATACCCATTGCCGCCATATCAAACAATACATGAGAGCCTAAACCTCCAAGCCCTAATAAAACAACTCTAGCATCGTTTAATTTTTTTTGTATCAAGTATTTATTTTCATTTAGATGTAAAAAAGAATTAAAGAAATTTATATTCCTATGGTATCTGTTAATTTCATAATCTGATAATAAATCATTTTCTTTTACATACTCTAGTAAATATAGCGAATCTAACTGTGAGATATATTCTGTAATTTTATCTTTTGCAACATCTTGATATTCTTTTTTTAAAGCATTGTAAATTTCTTCTGCAGTATACTCTCCATTTAGTAGCGTAAAAAATTTTAATATATAGTCATTATCAATAGCTATTTTATGAATATATGAAGAAGTTCTTAAATAAATATATTGTTTATCAACCACCATTTGCACAGTGGCTTTTAGTTTAATTTTCATTTGCCTTGCCTTTTTTATAAAAAGGAAGTAAATCATTAATAAACGATTTACTTCCTAATGTTTAACTAACCTTCATCAGAAAGAGATGAAGAACTAGCTTTAAATGAAAAAATATTCATAGCCATCACTCCTTTATTTGTTGTTTATTAATTAAATACATTAGATTAATTCTAATATGTTTATACAATATCACGAAAAAAAAACAAATCAAGCCATAATTTAATTTTATAAAACCCAACACAACATATATTTATACAATGCTGCAAAAGCATTTTATTTTGACATAAATCAAGAAAAATTATAAAAATATGTTGTATTATAGTATAATTTATTTATATGTAGAGGATTGTTTATGAATATCGTAATAACTTTGTTAGTTGTTGTTTTGGTTGCCTACGGCATGCTGAAGCAATATAATCCGCAGGCAGTTTTGATGACTGCTGGGGTAGTGTTTTTTATAGTAGCTTATTATACTTTAGGAGTTAGTCCTGTTGCCATTGAAAAATCTAACGGTTTTTTACTTTTTGATATATGGGATAAATTCAGCCAAGTTACCAACGGTCGTTTAGCATCTATTGGTTTAACCTTAGTTTCAATCGCTGGTGTGGCAACATACTTAAATAAAATCGGCTCATCTGCCAGCCTTATTAAATCTACATCAAAATTTATTTTAAAAATATCTAATCCCTATATTTTATTATTTGTATCATTGGTTGTAGTTTCTATACTTTACATATTTATTACTGGAGCTACATCGTTATCGCTGCTTTTAATGGCAACAGTGTATCCAATTTTTAGAAATGCTGGGATAAGTGCCAAAACCATGGCGGCAACTATTGTAATTCCAACATCTTGGGAATATGGACCAGGACAAATTAACGCAACGGTTGGTGCAGAATCAATCGGTTTAGATACTATGACTTATGTTCTGCTGCATCAAACTCCTTTACAAATTATTGTAGTATTGGCAATTGCTGCCCTTAATATGTTTTATCAAAGATACATGGATAAAAGGGACGGCTTTAATCCAGATGCCGATAAAGGTAATTATCTTAAAAACTTAGAAGAAAATCAAGCTGATAAAGAAGAAGCACCAACTTATTATGCTTTATTTCCAGTAATTCCGTTTGTATTGCTAATTGCTTTTTCAGGAATGTTTTTTGAAGGCTTTGCCATGAGCATTCCAGTAGCAATGATGACAACCATTACAGTCTGCATGATTATTGAAATGATAAGATTTAAGTCTGTAAAAAAATCTTTCGCCCATTTTCAGGCGTGGATAGAAGGCACTGGAATGATATTTGCCAGCGTTATAACTTTAATGGTTGCGGCAGAATTTTTCGCTAAAGGGCTAGAAACTGTAGGAGCAATTTCTTCTTTACTTGCTGCAGCAGAATCTTTTGCTTTGCCGCCAATGGTTTTAGCTTTGTTTTTCTGTTTATTTATTCTGCTTACAGCTTTTATAACAGGTTCTGGCAATGCTCCTGTTTTAGCCTTTGTAAGTTTAGTGCCGATTGTATCGGAACAATTTAATATGAATCCGTTGCTTATTCTTGTGCCGATTTTAATGGCAGCTGGTGTTGGCAGAAGTATGTCGCCAGTGGCAGGAGTTATTATTACAGTAGCCGGTATGGCAAAATTAACTCCGTTTGAAATTGTTAAAAGAACAGCGGTGCCAGTTTTAACAAGTTTAGTAATAACTTTAGTGTATGCTTTTATAAGATACTCCTAAAAATTAAAAGGTTTAAGTTCAACACGGTTTGAGGATTGTTGCTTTTATATCATGAGCTTTACTTCGTAGTATACCCTTAGTATATAAGGAGTAAAGCGAGTGAATAGAAATGCAACGAGACCAAACCCCCAACATAAAAAGAGGATAATTAAATGGATATATTATTATTTAGTAACGGCAAAGCCAATAAAGAACAAACTTTGCTAGAATACGGCTTAAAAGATCTACAAAGACAAGTTGAAGAAAACAACATTAAACATTATGTTTTATTACCTTATGCTGTAATTAGAGACACCTACCAAAATCGTGCTAACGATATGATGACAACCCTAAAACATATGAATGTAAAAGTAAGCTCTATTTCTGACTTTGCAGACCCAATTGCAGCTATTAAAGAATGCGATGGTATTGCGGTAAGCGGCGGCAATACTTGGTATTTAAATAAATGTTTGCATGATTTTAATTTAGTTAATACCATCCGTGAAGAAGTTTTATTGAAAAATAAACCATTCGTAGGCTGGAGTGCCGGCACTAATATTGCTGCTCCAACTATGCTAACTACTAACGATATGCCTATCGTAAATGCAGTTATTACCACTAGCCTTAACTTTGTGCCTTTCCAAATTAATCCGCATTATATAGATAAAACTATTGACGGACATATGGGTGAAAGCCGCGACGACAGAATTGCCGAGTTTTTAGCTAAAAATCAACATCAAACTGTTGTGGGATTAAGAGAAGGCTCTTGGCTTAAATTAAGAAACGGCAAACTAAGCTACGATTCTTACCATAACCATAAGTTAAAAATCTTTAAACATAACACCGAGCCTGTGGAATTTTCTGTAGGTGAAGATATGACCCACCTTTTAAATGGCTGGTATAAATAGTTTTATCTTTTTAGTTGTGTAATGTTCTATACGAAACATTCATATATAATTATACATTTTAATAATAGGCTGTTTGTATGATAAATATAAACAGCCTATTAATTTAGTTACAAAATAATAAACTTACGGATATATTTTAATACAAAAAAGTGGCTAAATAAAAGGGTTATCAAGATTCTTATGCTATACTTTTTACAAATAGTAAACATAAAGGATAAATATAATGAATAATTTAACTGATTGGCACTCTAGTAGAAAAGTAGATAGCTACAGAGATTATGTAAAAGATCAAAACAATCAATCACAAATAGAATCTTTATATTTACTTAATCAGCAATTAACTTATCTTATATTCCCTGTATTAAGTAATTTTGAATTACTTTTTAGGAATAAGATTTATCAGTTTTTAGAAAGCACTAAACAAGTTAAGTCTTCTAGCTTAAGAAAATTGTTTTACAAAATTATGAAATTTTTAGGAAACAATAAACAAATTACTCATTTTTGGTATGAAGGAATATTGCAGAAATCTTGTTATTCTAGCGAAACTAAAAAGATTATTAAAGAGCAGCTGCAAGAATATAAAGAAAAAGAAAAATCTTTAAATAAAGAAATTTTAAAATTAGAAAAAGGTAAGGCTACTACTGAAAATATTGAAAAAATCAATCGTAAAATCTCTAGAAAAAAGAAGAAGTTAAGCAATTTAGAAAAAGCTAATCTTGGACATTTACTTGTAAGTGATTTAAGTTTTGGAGTATGGTGTAATATAGTTAAAGATTGCCATTTAAAAGATGACTTACTAATATCATTAAATCTATATAAAAATAATAAAAATAAATATGAAAAAGACTGGATTAGTTATTTTTTTCGTATTAAGAATCTAAGAAATAGATGCTGCCATCATGAGAATATAATAAAATCTTTAAATGAATTTTTTGATGTTTATAATAATTGCATTAACTTGCTAGAAGTTATCGGTGGTAGTAAATATAAAAAACACACATACTCTATAGCTGTAAAAGTATTTAGTAAAGATATAGAAATTAAATATCTAGATATTTTAATAATATAAAAAATCAAATAAAAGAAATACATATATAAAATAAGGGGCTTAGCGGTAATATATTTAATCTTGCAAGCAAGTTATACGACCCTAAGCCCATGTACATCTATTAATATACAATATATCATGGTTTTTGTCAAGAAAAATCAGCATTAATCAACACTTTTTTAATTATAAAAAACTCATATAAAAATAAAAACTCCTCAAATGTTGCAAGTAAATAAAATATAACTATAATAATTAGGAAGGCAAAATAAAATAGAAGATGTGCGATTAGGAATGACACAAAATCAAGATAAAAACCTAATAGATATTATCAGATTAATAAGAACCGAGCATGTAACTGAGCTTACTTTCGCGCGTATGATGGAAGACTTTGGCACGGCAAGTGCTGCCATTGAGGGAATTACCTCAATAATGAAAAATGCAAAAAAGAATCTAAAAATTCCTTCAATTGCTGATGCAATGAAAGAAATAGAACTAGCACAGAAAAACAATATTGAAATTATTAATTTCACAGAAGATTCGTATCCGCCATTGCTTAAACAAATAGAGAACTTCCCTCCTGTGCTATTTGTTAAAGGTAATGCCAAACTTCTTAAAAAATCAGCTGTTGCTATAGTAGGGACACGAACTGCCTCTATACAGGGGCAGCAAAATGCGTCTAACTTTGCAAGCCAGCTAGGAGAACAAGGATTTTTAGTAATTTCCGGAATGGCTAAGGGGATTGATGCCTCTGCACACTATGGTTCACTTAGCAGAGGCACTGTGGCAGTTTTAGGCTGCGGCGTGGATATTGTTTATCCTCGTGAGAATAAACAACTTTACGAAAAAATTATTGAAAACGGTGCAATAATTTCAGAATTCCCCACTGGCACAGCTCCGCTGCCATACCATTTTCCTAAAAGAAACCGTATTATATCAGGAATTTCTAGGGGTGTGCTAGTAATAGAAGCCTCGCTAAATTCTGGAAGCATGATAACTGCGCGTTTAGCATTAGATCAAGGGAGAGAAGTTTTTGCTTTACCAGGAAGCCCAGGAGATCCGCGTTCGCAAGGAACTAACTCTTTAATTAAAGACGGGGCGGTTTTAACTGATAATATTGATGATATTATCAATATTATCAAGCAGCATAAAATTCTTAGTGATATTGCTAAAGATAAATATAGCTATAATACACCAAAACTTCATGATATTAAAATGGAAGATATGGATAAAGTTAAGAAATATCTTATGGAAATATTATCCTCTGCACCAATTTCTATAGACAGCATTTTGCAGCACAATAAAAATAACTTTAGTTATAACCAAATATCAGCAGCTATTTTAGAATTAGAACTTATCGGTAAAATTGAAAGACATCCCAATAATAAAATCAGCTTAATTCATTTAACGGCATAAGGACAACATTACATGAAATTAGTAATAGTTGAGTCGCCATCAAAGGCGAAAACCATCAACAAATACTTAGGTAAAGATTACAAAGTTATTGCCTCTTACGGACATATAAGGCAGCTTCCTTCTAAAAAAGGGTCAGTAGATACTGACAATAACTTTGCAATGACTTGGGAAGAAACTACACAGGCAAAAAAACATCTTAAAGAAATTACACAAAGTATAAAAAATGCCGATGAATTATATTTAGCAACCGACCCTGATAGAGAAGGCGAAGCTATTTCTTGGCATATTGTTTCATACTTAAAAGAAAAAAAGCTCCTCAAAAATAAAACTGTCCGCAGAGTAGTTTTTAATTCAATTACTAAGGAAAATATTCTTGCAGCTTTTAAGAATCCCCGAGATGTTGACGGTGATTTAGTTGCTGCTTATTTAACAAGAGTATCTTTAGATTATTTAGTAGGATTCGGCATATCCCCTATTTTATGGAGGAAGCTGCCGGGCAGCAGATCAGCAGGAAGAGTGCAGTCGGTAGCCTTGCGGGTAATCTGCGAGCGGGAAAATGAAATTGAGGCTTTTAAATCGCAGGAGTATTGGTCTATTCTCCCAACTTTAATTGATGAAAATAAAAATGAATTATTCACAAGACTTCACGCACTAGATGGAGCAGTGCTAGAAAAGCTGGATATAAAAACTGAAACTGAAGCTAATAAAATTAAAGCAAGAATTGAAGCAGAGAAATTTAACTTAATAAATATAGAAAATAAAAAACTCACCAAAAATCCTTTTGCACCATTTACTACTTCTACACTGCAGCAAGATGCTTTTAATAAATTAGGATTTACCTCTAAAAAAACCATGCAGATCGCACAAAAACTTTATGAGGGCATGAATGTATCTGGCGAAACTGTTGGTTTAATTACCTACATGAGAACCGATGCCGTGCAAATAGATTCGGCATTTATTCCAGTAATTCGTAATTATGTTTCCAGCGAATTCGGCGATAAATACCTTTCTAAATCGCCAAGAATTTATAAAACTAAAGCAAAAAATGCGCAAGAGGCTCATGAGGCAATTCGCCCTACTGATATTAGTCGCCCGCCTAGTAAAATTAAATCTTACCTAGAAGATGATGCTTTTAAATTGTATGAGCTAATTTGGAAACGAACCATTGCTTCACAAATGGAAAGCGCTATTTTTGATTTAGTGGTTTTTGATATAGAATCCGCTGACAAAAAAATTCTGCTTAAAGCCAACGGCAGTATTTTAAGTTTTGATGGTTTTTATAAGGTTTATAAAGTAGAAAACGATGAAGATTCTAATCGCATATTGCCGAACCTGCCATTGCATACTCTGCTTAACCCTCTTGAAGTTATTACAAAACAGCATTTTACTGAACCGCCGCCAAGATTCTCTGAAGCCAGTCTTGTAAAAAAATTAGAAGAAATGGGAATTGGTCGCCCTTCAACCTATGCAAGTATAATTTCTGTGCTGCAGGAAAGAAACTACACAAGAATTGAGAAAAAAAGATTCATTCCTGAACCAAGAGGGCGCATTTTAAATGTTTTTCTAACTAACTTTTTTGCTAAATATGTGGAATACGGTTTTACCGCCGATTTAGAACAATCTCTTGATAAAATTTCTGCTAATGAAGCTAATTGGGTTGATGTTATGAATAATTTTTGGGCAGCCTTTAATGAAACTATTAAAAATACTGAAAAAATTACTATTCCAGAAGTTATTGATGTTATTAATAAAGCTGCCCTGCATCAATTTGTGGGAGAAAATACTAAATGCCCTAAATGCGGCGGCAATCTTAGCATTAAAAATTCTAAATTTGGTGCATTTATTGGCTGTACCAACTATCCAGAATGCACCTATACTCAGCAGTTAGAAGTAAATAAAGATGGCGAGGAATTAGTGCCGATTAATGATAATACCAAACTACTTGGAGTTGATAAAAACAATCAAGATATTTTCCTAAAAAAAGGTCCTTATGGTTTTTATGTGGAAAAAATTGAAGATAAAAAACCTAAAAGAATCTCTCTGCCGCAAACCATTAAGCCCGAAGAACTAACATTAGCCCAAGCTGATTTCCTTTTGAATCTTCCGCTAAAATTAAATAAAGAGATTAGTGTCTCTATTGGCAGATTTGGTCCTTATATAAAAAAAGGCAAAGAGTTTTTTTCCCTTAAAGGAGATTTATTCAGCATTACTCTTAGCGAGGCCGAAAAAATTATTGAATCTACTATTGCTAAAAAAAATGGTATAGTTTTAGGAGTATATCCTAAAAGCCAAAAAGAAATTGCCTTAAAAAGCGGCAGATGGGGAGCATATATTTTTTATGATAAGAAAAATATCAAAATTCCTAAAGAATATAAAAATACTACTATTAACTTAGAATCAGCTATAAAAATAATTGACGCACAAAAGGATAATTAATGTCTTTTAACAAAAACACCTCCGGAAATAGGTTTAAAAGAGAAAAAAGTTTTGGCAGGAAAAAATCTTCTTTTGATTTTCAAGATTCCTCTGGCAACAAAAGTTTTAAAAAATCTTTTGGAAATAATAATCCTTTCGGCAATAGAGAATCGTCAAAAGATGGTGATGAAAGATCTTTTAAAGATGGATTTAAAAGTAGAAATCTTTTTAGCAGCAGAGGTTCTTTTGGCGGTAAAAAAACCTTTGGCGGCAATGGAAAGCCATTCAACAGCAATCGTCCGTTTAGAGAAAAAGAAGAAAGAGATTCTCAAGGAAATAAAAAGTTTTTTGGCAGAAAAAAATTCAATGATAATATAGAAACCTCTAATAATAGGAGCTTTAGAGGAGGAAAATTTAAAGGGAATGCCAGCTGGGGTAAAAACTCCTCAAGAATTCCTAAAGATATCCCCACCCTTCCTAATAAGAACGGCGTATCTCTTGAGTATGTTTTAGATTATTTCCAGCAGCATGAAACTACCAATTTATTAGCTTTGCAAAATAACGCAGAGATGTTTCTTTCTAAAATTAATCTTTTACTAAAAAATGATGTAGTTAAGCAAATAGATGAAGATACTTTCAAACTAAATTTAGATGAAGCAAGTCAGGGCATATCAGAATTTTCTTATCTTAAAATTAAATCTTCTTTGATTGGCAACCATTATTTCGTTCAAATTTCTTCACTAAACAAAAAGCCACATGGAGAAGAAGAAGTAATAATTGAAAATCTCAAAGAAAATCTTAAAGATAGAATCATTTTAGCAAAAATAACTGTGCAGGAAGAAAAAATTATCGCTACCCCTTTATTTTATCTTAGGGAAATTAATAATCCTCAGCCTCAAATCCAAAGTAATGATTTACTAAGGGGAGTGTATCAGATTTACGATAACACCGATTTTTTAATTCCACTAAATTATAAATCCAGAAATAATCTTTATCTGCTTAATGTTCCTAAAAATCTTAATGCCGGAGCTATAGTTGAAGCAGTATTAGATGGTAATGATGAAGCTACTTTCAGCAGAATAATAGCACAAGACAACTCTGCCACCAGTGTTTCTATGCTATCGGTTTATCAGTATAATTTACGGAATGAGTTTTCTGCTGAAATTAAAAGCCTAGCAAAAAGTTTTGAGGCGGTAGATCCTGCAAATCGCAGAGATATTCGCGATATTCCTCTTGTAACCATTGATGATGACGATGCTAAAGATTTTGATGATGCTATTTTTGCTAAAAAAATTGAAGGACGCGAAAACACCTATAAAATTTATGTAGCAATTGCTGATGTTTCTTGGTATGTAAAGCCTAATGACGCCTTAGATATGGAAGCCCAGCTGCGCGGCAATTCGGTTTATTTACCCGGCTTAACTATTCCCATGCTGCCAAAAGAATTATCTAACGGCTGGTGTTCGCTTAATCCTAATGAAGACAGAGGTTGTCTTGTGATGGAAGGAATTATTAACCATAATGGCGAGCTTGAAAGTTTTGAATTTTATCGCGGGCTTATGAAATCACATGCCCGCCTTACTTATACTAAAGTAGCTAATGCCCTAGACGGTGAAGTATCTGAAGACTTGCAGCCATTAATGGAAAATGTTATTCATCCGCTGCGAGAGGCTTTTTATTTATTAGATTCTGCCCGTAAAAAAAGAAATGCTATTGAGCTAGAATCCCCTGAAGCTAAATTTATTCTTGATAAAAACAACAATATTTTAGATGTTAAACTTAGAGAAAGCCTAATCTCTCATAAAATTGTTGAAGAATTTATGATTGCTGCCAATGTAGCAACTGCAAAGTTAATTACACGCGCAGGGTTAAATTTAAGCGGCTTAGCTATATATAGGGTGCATGCTAAACCATCGCCGGAAAAAATTATGGCTTTTACCAATACTTTAAAATCTTTTGGATTAATGGTTAAACCTCCTGTTAATATTAAAAGCAGCTTTTTCAATGATTTATTGCATGAATTTTCTGACAAGCCTTTTTTTAATGCGTTGAACGAAGCTGTTTTGCGTTCACAATCACAAGCTGAATATGCCAACGAAAATATCGGGCATTTTGGCTTAGCCTTAAAAGAATACTGCCATTTTACATCGCCTATCCGCAGATACTCCGATTTAATGATTCACCGCCTTGTGCTGTCAATTATTAATAAAGAAACATTCCAGTATTCATCTGCATTAGTGGCAAATATTGCTAAATCTATTTCCATGAGCGAAAGGCTAGCCTTTAATGCAGAAAGGAGTGCAGATAACCGAGCATTCGCCAAATGGCTATCCTCGCAGATTGGTGAATCTTTTATGAGCGAAGTATCTACAATCACAAATGCTGGAATGTTTGTTAATTTAGTTGATATTGGAGCATCTGGTCTAATTCCTATGCGAACAATATCCCGAGGTTTTGCCCAAGTTGATTTAAAGAAAAATATGATTATAGACAGACACTCTGGCAGAACTTTTAATTTAGGTGATAAAATTCCAATTATTATTAAAGAAGCAGACAGTATGCGAGGCTTGCTAACCTTTATAATTGATGAAGACAACATGGTAAAAAAGCCTAAAAGAAGAAGATAAATGAAAATAACCTACTCTCTTGAACTTAATGCTGATATTAATAAAGTTTTTTCATACATAGAAGAGCCTTCAAAACAAAAACTTTGGCTTAAAGATGTAGTTGATATGATTCCTCATCCTGATAAAAAAGATGAGAAAGGCGAACCTTTTACAATGAAAATGAAGCAAGGCAATAAAATTGTAGATTATGCTGGAAGAACTATTGCTGTTGAAAAACCTAAATTCCTTCATGTTTATGTAGGAGATTCTAAATTCTCTATGGAAATAAAATATTATTTAAAAAAGATGGCGGAAAATATCACAAAAATAGATTATGAGTGTGAAGTATCCTCTAATGCTTTGATATTTAAAATTATATATGCAATTTTCACACCATTTACAAAAAGCATAATGAGAAAACAGTTTGATGCTTTAAAAAAATTAGTTGAAAAATCTAAGCAATGAAACTAACCTATTCTATCAATATTCATGCAGATATAAACAAGGTTTTTACTTATTTAGACGATAATTTAAAACAAAAATTATGGTTAGCAAATTTTATTGAAATAATCCCTTTGCCGCGAGAAAAATTTCAAAGCGGTGAACCGTTTTTATTGAAAATGCAAGAAGGTTTAGAGGTTAAAGAATATAAAGGCTATCTGCTTAATAAACAAAACCCTGTTTTTAAACATTTTACCATTGAGGTAGAATCAAACAAATTATCAATAGAAAATTTATACTATTTAAGCAGCATAGATGCAAACACAACAAAATTAAGCTATGTAGCAGTATATCGTATTAAAAGCCTTATCTTAAAAATAACTATGATGCTTAATTACCCCTTATTTTATGCTCCTTTTATTAAAACATCAATCTCAGCACAGCTTAAAAAACTTAAACAATTAGCAGAAGCAGAAAATAGGAAGTAAAAAAAATATTGCTTTTTCTTAATTTTTAATATAGATTAACCATTAGTTAAAAACAATAAGGTAAGAAAAATGGCTAAAAAAGTAAAAACTTTAATTAAGTTAGAAAGCAGCGCTGGAACTGGATATTACTATATTGCTAATAAAAATCCAAAAAACTCCGCTGAAAAATTAGTTGTAAATAAATATGATCCTCGTGTTAGAAAACATGTGGAATTTAAAGAAACTAAATTAAAATAAAATTTCAGCTTAATTAGACTTCACTATCTGTGGAGTCTTCTATAATCTTAATTAATTTTGCATATGTAATTGGCAGTTCAAGAAATACAATTTTCTTGGTTTTAAATTTGTTAGAAATAAAACCTAAGTAGTGCTTAGGAATTATGCAAATAATTTTATGAAAATTATTTAATTTCATCTCTTCATTAAGGTAGTTAGATTCTGTAATTAAAATATCAGTTTTTATTTTGGCATTTTTTGTTATTTCATAAAAGTAATTAGAATTTTTTAAGATGGATTCTATAGTTTCTAAATTTCTTTCACTTAATAAAAGTGCGATATTTTGTAGTTTCATGGCGTATTTTTTCTATGTTTATTAAAATTATAATTTACTTTATTATGTAATAGTAGTATAAATTAGTAAAACTAATTTATACTTAGTAAGGAATTTATTATTATGAAGCCATTCTATTTCTGTATTTTTTTAACTATGGGGTTTTTCCAAATCAGTATTGGATTTGCCGACCCTAGTGAAATGACTGAGGTAGTTTTAGAACACAATAAGAGCAACGATCAAAATATCAAAAAATTGCGGACTATTGTTGACAGTGCAAGCGATGAGCAAAGTGTAGCTAAATATCAAAAACTAGGAGAAATTTTTGCAAGCCCTACTCCTAACCAGCTTGTTTTATTAAGGGGAAAGCTAGTGCAAAGTCTTAATGGAAAAGATTTATTTGTATTTCAAGATGATAATATCATCAGCAACATGCTAATTTCTCCAAATCTTTGGGAACAAATTAATTCTAAAGATTACATTCTAAATAAAAATATTCAATTTCTTGCTAAAGTAAGCATCAATCAAGAAAATCAATCAATTTATCTGCAGACAATAAGAATTTTTGCAAATTATTCAAATACAGAAAGCTATGTATTAACTAATGAAGATAAAGAACTAAGCGATTCTTTAAATAAAAAGATAGCTATGAATTATAAAAATCAGTTTAAACTTGCCGCAGACACCAAATCTGCAGAGAATAATGCAGAAACAGCTCCGCCTGCTGCAGATGATACAGAAAATTTTGATTCGGTTGATGAAGAAGAAACCAGTAAAGCAACAAATAATCCCTATATAGAATCATTTAAACAAAAAGAGCTTATTGCACCGCAAAAAAATAATAACACCCCTGCCCCACAAGAAAATACTGATGATGAAAAATCTAATGCGGAAACAGCTATAGTTAAAGAAGATTCTCAAGAAACAACGGCTAATGATAAATTAGATACCAATCCAATAGAGCCAAAACCAGAAGTTAGTGAGGAAGCCAGCCCAGAGAAAGATGTAAATCAAGAGAATGAAGTAACTCCAGAAGAAACCTACACCGAAGAAAATTACCATGAAACTCCCGTGCCAGAGGAAGTAAAAAATAAAGTTCCTAATGAAAAAATCTTGCAAACTAAAGGACAAGCACATGAGAATTATAATGTTATTCAGCCTGAAGAAATAGAAAGATCTAAAAAGAATGATAACATAAGCGAAGATGCGCCTCGTCCTGCAAAAAAATCTTGGTTTAGAAGATAATTAGCAAAACATTATAATGTAATTCAACAGTAAAGCAAACCTCCAGATATTAATTTGGAGGTTTTGTTTTTTGATATATTTATAAAAAATTAAAATGATGAAATTCCGCCATAAGCTAATATTTTTTAGTAAATCCTAATTTATGATATAATTCTAACAGTTCTTGCGGTTCTTCTTTTTCTATTAAAATGTATTCTTGCGTTTGCGGATGGTTAAACCCTAATTTATAAGCATGAAGAGCCTGCCGGCTGAGATTTTTAATTAGTGTTTGAATATCGCCGTCAAGTTTATTAAGATATTTCATATAGTTGCTGCCATACAAGGCGTCAGCTACTACGGAATGCCCTTGTGAACTTAAATGAACCCTAATTTGATGGGTTCTTCCTGTATGTAGGGTAAGTTTTACTAAAGAAACTGCCCCATTATAAGAATCCAGCACCTCATAATCTGTTTTAGCAAATTTCCCTTTGCTGCTTATCGCCATTTTTAAACGATTATGAGGTGAGCGGCTAATATAAGATTCAATGCTCCCCACCGATTTAGCAAATCTTCCCCACACTAAAGCCCTATAGCATCTATCAATGCTATGTTCTTCAAACTGTTTTGCCAAAATAGCGTGGGTATTATCATCTTTAGCAATTACCAATACGCCGCTGGTATCTTTATCTAGCCTGTGGACTATGCCCGGACGAACTTCTCCGTTCATGCTTGATAAACTGTCTTTATACTTAAACAGCAAACCATTAACTAGAGTATCTTTAAAATTTCCAGCTCCAGGATGCACTACAAGCCCAGCCTGTTTATTAATTACCAATAAAAATTCATCTTCATAAAGAACTTGCAGAGGAATTTCTTTAGGAATTAGTGATGTAGGTTCAATATAATCGGTAATAATATAAATATCTCCAGCTATTACCTTTTGTGAAATATCATGCAGGATAGTTTTTGCATCATTACGAATAATGCAAATATTTCCAGATAAAATAAGATTTTTTATTTTAGATCTGCTAAAATCTGCAAGAGATGCTGCTAAAAAGCTGTCAACTCTTTGATTAGCATCGGCTGCTGTGGCTATTACTTGTTTTTCTTCACGCATACTTGTATAATAGAATAGATTTTAAATTAATGGAAGATTCAAAATGCTTGATAATAAAAATCTTAATAAACATCTTATAAGATTAGTGGTGCTGTTAGGAATAACTCTTGTTATGGGAGTAATTGCCCTAGTTATTGCCTATGGCGTAAAATCTAAATTTGGGAACAAAAATGAAGACAGTATGACAAATCTTGTAGCATCTAGCGCTATTAATGATAATTTTTCTACAGACTGCCAGCCTTTAACCATAGAATACAGAGAAAACTACATCGCCATTAATTCTAAAAAATGTTCCTCTATTTTAATTATTAATCCTAATACTGGTCGTGAAATTTATAAAAAGTATTAGAAAATACAAAAAATTAATATTTACTAGGAGCTAAGCTGTGCCATGTATAACAAATACATAAGCGGCTTTGCGACAACATAAAAAATCAAGATATTCAATTTTTAGCCTAGAAGAAATATCTTAATTGTAAATTATAAGCTATAGTTGCTGAGCTTTTTATTATAAAATCATACCCTGAGAAATTATTTGTTTTACCTAGTTCTTTAAATTGGTGTTCTCCTAAATATAAATAATGAGTCCCAATACCTAGAGCAAAATTATCAGCAAAGTAATAGCTTCCTATTATCCCGATTTTGCCTGTTAAGACTGTGTTTGCACCACCTCCAGAAACAGCTCCTCTTATTTGCATTTCACGGTAATTTGCTCCTATTCCGCTTTCTATAGATAAACCGATATAATTTGTTCTATAAACTTCATAATTAGCTAAAAACATGGCAGTGTAAGAATTAGAAGTTATGCTTATATTGTTGCTAGTATTATTACTGCCATTACCTCCGCCACCAGGATCAGTTGAACATGAAGGATCATTAGGATCTATATCGCATATATCTGGAGGAGGAAGGCATGATGGGTCATTAGGGTTAGTATCACATATATCTGGCGGCGTTGGCTGGCATGATATATCAGCAGGGTGAATATCACAGAAATTAGGCTGGTTGATAGTGTTGCCATTATTAAAAATACATCTTCTATTACCGTCAAGCTGCCCTCCTATTATATCACTACAAAATTGAGCTTCATTTAATACTCCATTGCTGCATAAATAAGAATACTCTGATGGTAAATTATTACAAAGGCTAACATTATTAACATAACCAGCACCATCACATATAAGGTCTCCCCATAAAAAATTTAAAAGGGAGCATGTGGTGTATTTACCTCCGCCATCGTTACAAAAATCTTGCACTGCTTGGCTTTGTATTGGGTTATAGCTACATACATCATCACCATAATTTAAACTTAATCTAAAATCCGGATTTTGCTGTTTAGCATAAGCATTTATTTTTGCTGCTAAAAGATTTTCATTTACAGCATAACGGCTAACATTAAACACGCTAATTTCAATACCTAAAGATAGGTTATCTGAAACTTTCCTTAAATACGCTACACCATAATTACTGGTTAACTTGAACTGATTTGCTTCATTGTTGCTATTGTTAGAATATGTTTGATTGGAATATCTGCTAGCTATAATTGTATTATTGCTAATTCCGCCAATGTTAAGCATTAAAGAATTTTGATAGTTATTATCGTTTGTATATGGATTTGTATTATATCTGCCTATTTTTTCTAAATTTGATCTGCCTATTTCTCCCAGAACTGTAGTATCGTAATAATACTGATTAGATTCTACTGCTTTTGAGTTAAAAGTTAGCTCCATAAAAATAATAATTGCAAAAACAATATATTTATACAAGAAATTACTTCCAAAATATAAAATTATAACTTTTATAACAAACGATATTGCTTGATATTAGTAGAATATTCATTAAAATGCAATGAAATTATATATATCAGCAATTCTAAGTTGCTATACTAAATAATATAGCAAAACAACGACATAGAAAGCCAAGAGATTAATTCTTAAACATGAAATAGATAGCACCGACCATACATATGGAAGCATAAATAAAGTTAATATTGAAAGACTGTTTCATATAAAACACGGCAAACGGGGCGAATACCGCCAACGAGATTACTTCTTGCATGATTTTTAGCTGAAAAAGATTGAGTCCGTTTTCAAAACCAATGCGATTCGCCGGAATTACAAAAACATACTCAAAAAAGGCTATTGTCCAGCTTACCACAATTACGAAAATCAGAGAGGTATTTGGAAATGTTTTAAGATTGCCATACCAAGCAAAGCTCATAATTGTATTAGAGCATATAAATAATAATGCTACTAAAGATACCGTCCACATATTCCCACCATTTTTATTTTAATGCCCTGCCTACGCCCTCTGCCATATAATTTTATCAAATTTAAAAATATTTGCAATGGTGTTATATTATAATAAAAATACTGCAATAATATATCAATATTAGAAAAAAAGTTGCTCTCCCCCCTCCTATGATATTCTAGGTTTTATAAGCATTTTTAGGATTTTTATGGCTAGATTTATATTGTTTATAATGGCTTTCATTATTTTAATGATAAGTGAATCTTTTGCTGAAATTTATTTTTCTGCTGGAGCTTCTTTATACAAAACTAATAATTTAGAAATAAATGCTAAAGATGATGTAAAACTATATAAAGATTTTACCAGCATGTCTTCTATTACTGAAAATCCCATAGTAATTTGCAGTAAATGCACAGGGGGTAATGGGGTAAGCACCGATACGCATGACTTTATAATATACAGACAAACTATCAAAAATGAAACCAGCAATTACTCTGCATCTGGTTTTCAAATAAATCTTCCTGCCAGCTATGCTTATAGTTTTGCCATGGGCTATAGGGTTAAACAAAATTTTAGAATTGAGGGAGAATATAGACTGGCAAATTCTAAAAAACAATTCAATAGTTTGCCAACTAATTTTAATGCTAAGCAGTCTATAATTATAAACAACATGCACTATTGCGAAGGCGGACTTGGTGATGATCCAGATATTTGCAGAAACAATTATTCAGTGCTAAATTCCACAACAACTTATGAAAACAGCTTCAATTTTTCTGAGGATTTATTCAGCTTAATTCCGCAAAGCAATGGCGAGGCTTCTTATATTAATTTTGCCAATAATATTAGTTATTACTTTTTGAACTTTTTCTATGATGCTCCTGTTTTCCGTAATTATTTTGGTTTTTTTGGAGGATTAGGTATTGGATACGCTCAAATAAAATTGAACACCTCTTCTAATTTAGAAATAGATTTAAAAGGAAATGCCGCCGCCCCTGCTTATCAGTATAAAACAGGTGCTTATTATAACATTAGTGATAGTTTTCGTTTACTGCTGTCTTTTACCCACATTAATACCATAGGAGATATTAAATTTAGTAATTTTACCATGCAGCCTATTTCGCACAATAGTATTGATTTTAATTTAATGTATTTGCTGTAGGGAAAATGAAAACTTGTATATTCTTTATAATGCTTTTAGTTATCCCCATAAGCTCAGCTCTAAATGCCAATGGTTTTTATGTCGGCGGTTCTGCAGGGGCTTCTTTAAGCAGTAATAACAATATTAAAGTAAGCAATCTTAATCAGCAGACTACTTATCAGCAAACTATTACAAACCATAGTGATGATACTATTTATCAAGAGAATAGGTCAGCAACTAGAATAATTCAAGATGCTGCTACAGTTAGTGATTATACTTCCATATTAAAAGAAATTTCTTATAGCGATTTTACAATTGCCCCTATTATTGGTTTAAACATCGGTTATGCTTTTAAAAATTTGCGTTTTGAGAGCGAATTAAAATATACTATTTTAAAAATAAAACCTAAAAGTTCTATTTATGATGTTATTTTACAAAAAAACTATAGTGAAATTATATCAGCTTACTGCTCGGCGTATCAAGGCAGTTTGATGACTCCTTGCAGATCAGGAGGATTGCCGAATGGCACTCAAGTTGATCCGTCAGATTCGAACTATGCAAACTGCCCTACATCTGAATCTGCAACTATCTCTGAATGCTGGCTTAAAATTACAAATATATCTGAAGAAAATTCCTACAATTTTGATAATATAACAATAAATCATTCAGGCAGTCCAATGTTTTCTGCTGATGTAGATTCAGCAATTTTTAGCACCGCAAATATAAATAGCAATAACATTTTAGTTTTTGCTAATTTTATATATGAATTAGCGCTTAGCAAAAACATCGCCATATATAATGGCATCGGCTTAGGATACGGCATAGCTTCAATAGAATCGCGGCAAATTACTTATCCTGCTTATCAGTATAAAGCGGGCATATATTATTCTTTAACAAGTAATACTGATATTACTTTAAACTATTCTAACATTAACATGATAGGAAAAGTTCAAAAGGCTAATCTATCTGTAGCCGATTACAATATTCAATCTGTAGAACTTGGCATAAGATATAACTTTTCAAGCAGAAGCCCTACTTTTTTTGAAGACTATAACTATAGAAAAATCTTCAGTCTGCCTTTGCTTAAAAAGTAGTTATCTGCAAGTTTTTCCTAAAACCCCTTAATTCCTGCATTACTAACAACCGCAATAGTTTCCTGCGATTTTAGCAGGCTTTGAAAAATACCAATAATTTCCTCTTTTTCTACCCTATCAATTTTACTGATAAGCTCGTTGACATCTCTAATTTTACCGAAGTTTAAAATATTGCCGGCAAAGTTAGATGCCCGATTATAACTGCTTTCTAGCGACATTACGATAGAACTTTTCAATAAATTTTTTGCCCGCTCAAGCTCTTTATCTTCTACGCCAAATGCAACTTTCTGCAATTCTTCTTTAACTAAATTTATAACCTCTATAGCTTTATCGTGAGAACAACCCGCAGAAACTGCCAGTGTGCCGCAATCGGCAAAAGCATTAAGAAAACTGTTGATAGAATAAGCTAAACCTCTTTTTTCCCGAATTTCAGTAAATAATCTTGAAGACATACCGCCGCCAAAAATTGTGGCTGCTAAGGAATATTTATGATAGTCTTCAGCCACATAAGAAACACCCTGCCAGCCTAAAATAAGATTAGTCTGCTCGATTTCTTTTTTAACAATCAGCTCACACTTGCCGTTAAATGCTGGATTTCCTTTATCTAAGCTAATACTTTTATCTTGCCAATCATGGGTTAATTTTTTAACTTGCTCTAAAAAACTTTCCTCATTAAAATTCCCTGAAATTACCACCACCATTTGCGAAGGATAGTAATACTTCTGCATGTGCTTAAAAAAAGTATCTTGAGAAAATCTGCGGATATTGCCCTCGTTGCCAATAATAGGAAAACCTAGTGCATGTTCGCCATACACCAGTTTATCGTAAAGATTATAGGCTACATCGCTGGGATCATCTTGATACATTTTAATTTCTTCAATAATTACTCCTCTTTCTTTTTCTAGCTCTTCGGCTGGGAAAGTAGAGTTTCTTAAAATATCCAGCAATACTTCAAAAGCAAGATTAACATCATTCTTCAAAACTTTAGCATACCATGCAGTTTTTTCTTTAGATGTCCACGCATTAATATAGCCGCCTTTATTTTCTAAAATTTCATTAATTTCAAATGAAGTTCTGTTTTTAGTGCCCTTAAAAACCATATGCTCTAAAAAATGGCAAATACCGTTATCTTCTACATTCTCTACCCGCGAACCGATATTGCTCCAAATGCCAACCGTTGCTGATTCAATATGCGGAATATAATCCATAACCACAGTTAAATTATTTTCTAATTTTATTACGCGCGGAGCAATCATGATATTTCCTTTAAAAATTCTATTGTGTATTTCTATATAATATATTATATAAATACTTATGACAACATATAGAATTGAAAAAATAGACAAGGATTTTGATGGTTTAGTTTTTAATCAGCAAAATCAAGCTATTAAAGTTCCCTTCACATTACCGTCTGAAACGGTTAATATCAATAAAATTGATGCCAGCAATAAAGTAGGCGTAGCGGTTGATTTTAATATCCTTGAATACTCACATAATAGGACTGCACCGGTTTGTCCCTATTTTACAAAATGCGGCGGCTGCAAAGCACAGCATTTTCCTGAGAGCATGTATTTAGAACAAAAAATTGCGAATTTAGTGCATCTGCTAGAAGTTAATAATATTTCTTACCCAAAACCTATAGAAATTATTCATCATTATGGCGATGCAGGACACCGCCGCAGAATAATTTTAAGCTGCAATGGCAAGCAGCTAGGCTTTAAGGCTTACCGTTCTAACACAATAATAGATATTAATCTCTGTTCCATTGCTACAGAGAATATCAATAAAATTATTCCTATTCTAAGAAATGTTGTAGAAAAATTTAATCATAAACTGAAGATTGTTGAAATAATTATTAGTGATGTTAATGGCAATATTGATGTTGATATTAATGCCAAAATTAAAATTAACCGTGATGTAATTGAAGCCATGCAAGAGGCTTTCACTTACCCGCTTATAAAAAAAATTACATGGGCTAATGAGCTGCTAATTACTAAGGACGAAATTAGTTTAACCTATGGCAAGTATCAAATTCCTTTTGTGTCGGGCGGATTTCTACAGCCAGAAAAATTCGGTGAAGATGTTTTAATTAACTTTGTATTAAATAATTTAAAAAATTCTGCTAAAATTTTAGATTTATTCTGCGGGTTTGGCGGATATACTTTCTCACTTTTAAGTAAAGCCAATGCAGAAAAAATCTACGCAGTTGATGTATCTGCAGGGGCAGTTAAAGCCATGCAGAAATATGCCTCACCTAAAATGCAGGCAGAAATTAGAAACTTATTTAAAAATCCTCTCAGTGCAGATTTTATAAATAATTTTGACAGCGTTATTCTTAACCCGCCCCGTGATGGTGCTTTGGCTCAGGTTCGCGAGATTGCTAAATCTAATATAAAAAAAGCAGCAATGGTTTACTGCAGCGCATCTAGTATAGTCAGAGATTTAATGATATTAAAAAATGGACTGGATTTACAAATACAAGAAATTAAAGTATTAGATCAATTTATATACTCACCGCATTTAGAGATTATGATTTATTTTGCTAAAAAATAATTTTATGCTACAATCTTTAGTAAAAAAATTTTTAAGAATATGGAAAAAATAAAACTAATTTTACAAGGGTTTTATAATTTAATAACCCTATTTATCAAGGTTTTTTCTTATATTGGTTATAGCTTATCAGTTTTATTTGTTAAAATAATAGATACTATAGCTGCTGGTATTACTTTGCTTATGCAGAAGGCTTTTACCGGGTTATTCGATGCGGCAGTATTCTTCGGAAAAACCTTTTATTATATTGCATCTGTAGTAATTAATTTTGTTATATCTTTAGTTTATAAAACAGCTGTTTTTATAGTCTATAGTTTAAATGCTGTTGTCTGCTCTGTTTATCAGTTATTACATTTTACTTTTAATTTCATTAAAAATTTTATTTACAGCATAATTCCTTTTTTAGTTAGCCTGCCTTTTAGAGCCTGTTATTTTTATTTTTATTTTATAGAAAAACAAACTATTTTCTTTCAAAAACTAAAAAAATCATTTCGCGCTAGAAGATGGTCTTTCTTTAAGCATCAGTCTAAGTATAAACACTATTTAAAAAACCATATTTGGAACAAGATTACTGCCTTTATCATAAGTATAAAAAGAACTTTGCAAGAAATTTTTATCTTTATTAAATTATTTATTTTCAAAATAATCTTGATTTTTAAGAAAGTTATTTATAACATCTATTATGCTATAAAAAATGTCGGATCTTTTATAGCCAATTTAATATTAATGCTGTCTTTATTATTAAAATCATCATTTTTAGCTATTATTTCTATTTTTAGTAAAAGTTTTTGGAATAATTTTTGGGATAACTTTTTTAATTGGATATATAATCTAAGAATATTTCTTAAAAAGTTGTTAAAAAGAAGCTATTTTGAAAGCCGGATTTTTATAAAGCACAGTATGATTTTTATTAGAAGTTTATTGTTATTTGTATGGTTGGATATTTTGAATTTTAAAAAAATGGGTATGTATATAAAAAATAATCTCATAAAAACTTCTGCAACATTAGTTTTTATGTTTTTTTTGATGTATGGCTTTGTTTTAATGGCTTTTTACCCTACTCAATTTGATAAGTTAACTAAAAAGCATGCTGATGCTTTCTTTGTTCTTAATACTCCTAACCTTCTTAGCGAAATTAGAAGAAGTGAATTATTTCAGCCTTTGGTTTATTATAAAGAATTTATTAAAGTTGATAGCGGCAGCAACTTGTATAATTCTCTTTTAGAAAAAGGCATTAATGTTGATAATGCCTCTGAGGTTGTAGATACTTTAAAAGGATCTTTTGATTTAAGAAAAATTAATCCTAACTGGATAATTAACACAGTGGTTGTTTCTTCAACAGAATGGGATAGTAAAAAAATTCAAAAATTAACTATGCCTATAGACAATAGGATTGATTTAATTGTAGAAGCTGATAAAAATTTTAACTATATGGCTTATAAGCAAGAAAAAAAACTAACCCGCTATATGCTAAGAAGAAAAACTCTAGTTAAAGACAGTATTTATGCTTCGGCTGTGAGTGCTGGAATTAGCCCGAACATCGCTATGGAAGTATTTAAAGTGCTTTCTTGGGATATTGACTTCCAAAGGGAAATTAAAGAAAATAACACCTTAGAAGTTATTTTTGAATGTATTTATAATGAAAATGGCGAGCTGGTTACTTGTGATAATATTCTATTTGCCTCAATAGTTGGAGATAGAACCACATCTTTTTATAAATTTAATGGCGGATATTATCATGAAAGCGGACGCAGCGTAGTAAAAACTTTAGTTAAAACCCCAATTAATAATGCCAGATTAAGTTCATCTTTCGGACTTAGAACGCATCCGGTTATGGGATATACTGCTGTCCATAAGGGTGTTGATTTTGCTGCGCCTACTGGAACACCAATATATGCCTCAGGAGTAGGAACTATTGAAATGATGTATAGATCAGCATCTTACGGCAATTATATAAGAATTCGCCATAATCCTTATTTATCTTCTGCTTATGCACATATGAGCGGTTTTGCTAAGGGACTTAAAGTGGGCGATAAAGTAAGCCAGTGGCAGCTAATTGGTTATGTAGGAGCTACAGGTATTGCTACAGGACCGCATTTACATTATGAAATATTAATTAATGGCAAACAGGTTAATCCTTTAACTGTAAAAATGCCATCGGCTATGAAACTAGATGCTGATAAATTACAGGAGTTTAATAACTATAAAGCTACTTTTAATAATGTGGCAATTAAAATTAGCACGCGTGGAAAAATTGTTTCACCATTGGGCGAGAGTTTTAATGGTAATTTTGAGACGATTTCTCAGTAATTAGATAAAAAGTAAATGCTGAGAATTATGGTGTTGCTGCAAGTATCTATAAGTAGAAACTTAATTAGCACCTAAACGATTTACTCAAAAACATCGCAGGATTATTTTCATTTTCCTTAAAGCCAGTTTTTTTAAATAATTCATCATAGAGTTTTATGGTAGGAATTTCAAAAATGGAAGATTTTTCAGCTTCAGTAATAAACCAAATATTTCCCAAAAGCTCATACTCTAGCTGATTAGCAGTCCAAGTGGCACAGCCTATGGAAATAATTGAATTTTGTGCGCCGCTTTTTTTTGCAATATCTTCAATAATACTGCTATGATTGGTCATATAGATGGAATCCGTAATTTTTTGAGTATCTGCCCTATGGTAATCATTAGAGTGAATAATATATAAACTATTGGCATTAACAGGTCCGCCCAAAACAATACTAATATTTTGCTCTCCTAAATCTGTAGAGTTTTCGTCAATATTTGTATTAATACTTTTTATTATATGAGAAAATTTATGAGCGGAAATTTTATTTAAAACTACTCCTGTTGCCCCATTTTTATTATGATTAGTAATTAAGATAACTGATTTATAGAACCGGTTATCAGAGATTGCCGGGCTGGATATAAGCAGCTTACCCATTAAGGAATTAATTGATATATGGCTGAAATTGTTTTTATTCATGAGTTATCTAATGTTTAAGTTTAATTACTATAAAAATTATACATCTTGTTGAATCAAATGCAAATAATTGTTTAAAACTGGCGATTTTTCAGCAATAGCTTTTTGCACTAAGCTGTCAACTTCCTCATTGCCCTCATTGCCTGCATGCCCTTTAACCCATAGAAATTCTATCTTGTGCACTTTTATCATATCATCTAATTTTTTCCATAGCGCTTGGTTTTTAATAGTTTTTTTGTTGGCTGATTTCCAATTATTCTGCTTCCAATTATTTATCCATTTGGTAATGCCGTCCTGCAGGTATTTGCTATCTGTATAAAGTTTAATATGGCAGGGAAATTTTAAACTATCCAGAGCTACAATAACTGCTAAAAGCTCCATTTGATTATTGGTTGTATGCGGCACATAACCATGAAGAGTTTTTCTGCTGTCTTTATAAAGCATTAAAATACCAATGCCGCCCTCCCCGGGGTTATGACTGCAGCCGCCATCGGTATAAATTTCTATAGATTTCATAATTTTATATAAATATTTAATTTTGTTTTATATTATAGTATAATCAATAATTGAAATTTTAAAAGAGCAGACTTTATGAAAAAATATCTATCTTGGTTTTTATTTTTTAGCATTAGCTTTCTTGGCATATCTTCGGCAGTTGAGCTAGATTTAGAGAAAGCCTTAGGTAAACAATATAAGCTAACTCGTGAAAAAGATAATCTTGCGTGTTTTATTCCCCTAGCAATCAAAGGGATTGATACTGTTTATTTAAAAAATGCCAAAGGTGATGTCGTTTATATCATAGAAATTTATGGCAGCGAAGGCAACTGTGCCTGGCAGAGAGATAAGGTAGTATTTGCAAAAAATCTTCCTATCACTGAGCGTAATTACATTACTAAAAATTTCAAGCCGAAACTTTATTTTAAAGGAAATTTTCGTTTGTTCTTTAGAGTTAAAAAACTTCTGCCTACAGAATCTATAGATATTAAAAGTATTAAAGTTCCATACTTCGTTTTAATCCATAATAATAAAACCGATGAGACGCTTTTTAAGAAAGATTTAAGCATCAATATTCGCTTGCCTAAAGACGGCGAAATTATATACAAAGGCGAAGTAGTTTCAATGAATTTATCTTTCTTCATGGAAGATTTCATTAATTTAGAAACCCTCTCAGGAGTTTATTTTAAAAGGTAGAGCTATGCAAAGACCATCTTGGGATGAATACTTCTTAAATATTTTAGATGCCGTATCAGCAAGGGCAACATGCGATAGAGGCAAGTCAGGGTGCATTATTACCTTAGATAATCGTATTCTCTCTACAGGATATGTTGGTGCACCGGCAGGACTGCCATCGTGCGACGAAGCCGGACACTTGCTGCGCGAGGTTAAATATGAAAATGGCGAGTTAAAACAACATTGCGTTAGAACCATTCATGCCGAACAAAACGCCATTGTTTACGCCGCCCGTTATGGTGTTAGCATTAAAGATGCTACACTTTACTGCACAATGATTCCTTGCAATGCCTGCAGCATGTTAATTATTGCCAGCGGTATTAAACGAGTAGTGGCAAAGTATGAATATCAGTCCTCAATGGAATCTAAAAATATGTTCAAAAAAGCAGGCATTGAACTAACTGTATTAAATCAACAAACTATTTATTAAAATGAAAAAAGCTGAATTATTATCTCCCGGCGGCAGCCTTAGAAAAATTAAAACTGCGCTGCTTTACGGAGCAGATGCTGTATATTTAGGAACGCCTGATTTATCTTTGCGGACTAAATCTGAAATTACTATGGAAGATTTGCTTGAGGTAGCACGAATCTGCCGCAGCAATAATAAGAAGTTTTATTTAACGCTTAATTTATTTTCCCATAACAAAGATATTGAAAAATTGCCGCGATTTGTGGAAACTATTAAACAGGTGCAGCCCGATGGTATTTTGGTTGCCGATGTAGGAATTTTTGACTATGTAAAAGAGCACCTTCCAAATATCAACATTCATATTTCTACTCAAGCCAATGTATGTTCAAGCATTTCAGTCCAGTTTTGGAAAAAGCAAGGAGCCGCCTTATGCGTCTTAGCCCGCGAAGTATCATTCAACGAGCTTAAAGAAATTAAAGAACAATGCGATGGCATTAAAATAGAAGCCTTTATTCATGGCAGTATGTGCATGACCTATTCAGGACGCTGCCTGCTTTCTAACTTTATGGCAGAAAGAGGTGCAAATCAAGGAAGCTGTGCCAACAGCTGCCGTTGGAATTATAAACTTAAGGTTAAGCTCAAAGATGACAGCCTTTTTGATTTAGAAATCAATGAAGAAAATATGGATTTATTCCAATATTATTTAGAAGAAGAATTTCGCGAAGATGAACTTTTTGAAATTCAAGAAGATGAAATGGGAGCATATATTTTAAACTCCAAAGACCTTTGTTTAATGCCGGTTTTAAAAGATTATTTAGAAATCGGTATTGATACTTTAAAAATAGAGGGACGCAATAAAAGTGAATACTATGCAGCCATAACAGCACGCGCTTATCGTTTAGCTATTGATTCTTATTATACAGATCCGCAAAATTTTAATTACAAGCCTTACCTTAATGAGCTTTATACCATTCAAAACCGTGGTTATACTATGGCTTTTCATGATGGCAGACTAACTAATTTAGCTCATAATTACGATTTAACTAAAACTATCAGCGACTATGCCTATGCAGGAATTATTATCGGCTATGAAAAAGATTCTAACGGCGAGGATTGTATTTTAATGGAAGTGCGGAATCTTTTAAAATCCGACGATATTTTAGAATTCATTTCACCTTTTGTATTAGAGCCAATTCGTCTGAGACTTTATGAATTTATTGATGCTAATGACGGTTATATAAAACAGAAGATCTCTGCAGGAAAAGCTAATCAAGCTATAAAAATTCCACTATCGCTATTTCATAACGAAGAAAAAGATAAGCTAAAGGAAATGCTTCCAGAGTTTAGTGTAGTGCGGAAAGTTTACATTGAACCCATGTATGAAACTTTCTTTAAGCACAATAAAGTATCATTCGGCGTGGAAACTGGCACCGCTAGTAGAGGAGTTTTAGATAATTTGCAAGAAAAAGTTGATGTTTTAAAGAGGGAGAAATGGGATAAATCACAGAGCAAAGATAAAACCCTATTAAAACCATGCTGCTCTAAAGGCTGCAATGGCTGCATGATTTTTTGGGAAGGCGATGATTATAAATCTTTAAGAGAAAAAATGAAAAATAAAAAAATTGGTGAAAAATTAATTAAAAATATTGACTTTTAGCAGTTAGAAAATAAAAATTATACTGTATAAAGTGTATTATTTAATCCTAAATAACAACATTTCTGCCTGCAGGTAATTATAGAAAATAAGAAAAATAAATTATCTGATTTTATTATATTGCTCTATATAATAGGTATTTCTTAGGTTTTGCAGCCTAATCATTTCTTTTTGACTTTCTATAATTTCTGCTTGAAGCAATATGGCTTTTTTTAAATTATCAATTGAGTTGCCCTCATTGACAAAAACGGTTATTTGCTTTTGCTTATCTTGTATTGATGCTCGTCTGCTAATATAGCTAACTTCCTCTCTTACAATATTCTGTTGAATTTCTTCAGCTCTTGCTACATTTACATCGGAATTTTTATATCTTGATGAATCTAAAGTATGTAAGAGATTATAACATTTCATATAAATTTGTTTAGTTTCTTCTGTTTGTCCTTTAATTTTATTACTCAGCCTTTTGATAAAATATCCTTGAAAATTTATCAAACTTAATAAAACCTGATACATATTTTCAGATTCTTGAGAAGTATTGCTTTGTTCAAAATTATGACTTGCTAAATTTGAAAGAATCCCCTCTCGTATATTATATAAATATACGAACTCACTTTCACAAACAGCAACTTCATCGCTGCAACTATTGGTATTAAGATTATTTATATAACTATCAACTTGAGTCTTGATAAAATTATTACCATAGCTGCTATAACCCGGTATTATTCTTACTAAATACCAGCCTCCAATCACAACAGAGATTATTAAAAAAATTTTTAAATTTCTATGATTCATATTAAGTTTAATTGGTTCGATTATTTAGAATAAATAATCCAATAATCAGATTATTTATTCTAAATTTATTACCGTTATGGCACCTCAGAAGGAATAGACTCAGCTGTATTTCCTGTATTTTGTGTAGTATTAGCTGCTCCTGCCGCAGCGTTTTCTTCAACCGTAGTTTGTGCCTCAATTGCTTGATTTTCTTGATTTAATTGTGCACTTTCATCAGCTTGTATATCTGCTTCAGAAACAGCATTGTTTTGAACTTCTGGTCTTGGAGCAACCCTTCTTGGTCCACCATTATCGCCATTAGGATTTGGTCTTGCTTTAACATCCCGAGTTCTTTGGAAAAGTGCATTCTCATTAATACTCATAAAATTATTCTCTTCCTGAATTTCTCTTTTTACAGGAGTAGATAAGAATGATGAACTTTTAGTAGAGGTTGTAGAATTTAAACTATTCTCTAAATCAGCTCTAGCACTATTAGCACTTTGAACATTTTGTCTTTCAAGCTCTTTATATCTAGCTAGCCATTGAAGAATATTGCCCTTAGATGAATTATAAACATTTGGAGGGGTATTGCCTTCAAAACGAGAAATAACTAAGAAAATTTCATCTTCAGGAATATCGTCAATATATCTTTTCTCAATAATTAATTTTCTTTTATTTCTATAAAGAAAATCTGTAACAAACTGCGAATAGATAGTTTTTTCTAATTGCATTTCCCTATCAAAATGAGTTTTTAAATTAGAGCCATTAACATACATAAGGATTATCGCATCTTGATCTTTCGGAACTTTTTGCACAAAAGATTTTAACAATGCTTTGTGTGTTTCATATAACGCCACATTTGCATATTCGGTATCCCTGCCGCCACCCATTGCTAAATTAAGAAAATAATCCGGATTATTTCTATTGTTAATAAAAGTTGTTGGCTGTTCTTGACCTTCTGGCAATAAACCTAATACTCTGCCAACTTTATCTCTTTTAACATTAATTCTTAACACTAAAACATTGATGTTATAAAGGTTTTGCGCTTGATCTGGCTTAAACATAGTAATATCATCAAGAGCTGCTTCTCTTTTATCTCTTTTGATATTTTTCTTGATGTTTTCTTTGGTAGAATCCTGCGTATCTGAGGATAAATCCCCTGCTTCAATAGTTTGTTCTGATTCTCCCTGCTGCACGCCACTGCTTTGATTACTGCCATTGACATCGCCTTCAAAAATAACTTTACCACCAGACACGCTATCACTTGTATCCGCCTTTGAATAGTTAGGTAGTAATAAAAATAATGCCAGTAATGGTAAATAAAACAACTTAAATTTAGACATGCCTTATATAAACTCTAAAATTTCACTAGAATAATGTAAAAATTCCTAATTTATAGTTTAGCAAAAAAAATATATTAAGTAAATATTAATTTTACTTAATTTGATAGGTTGAGGTTTATATGTGAAATTATTACGGCTAGTGTATTTTAATACATGAGCAGCCTTGTAAAGTAAAGTAGAAAGCCAATAGGTCAAAGCTCCTCTTTGATAAACTTATAGATTGATAAAAAATCCAGCCCTGCCTGCTGCCTCTGCTCGGCAATGGATGCTTGTTCTATGAATATTGCAGGGGCTGTTATACTTTTAAAATTAAGCCCACTTAATAAATTATGCTTTTCTAAAATTTCTAATACTAATCCGCTGAAAGCCCTGCCATAGCCCTCTTCAATTGTAATTAAAGTTTTATGATTTTTGGCTAAGTTTATAATTAACTCTTCATCAATTGGTCTAGCAAACTTAGCATCAGCTATGGTAATATTCATATTATCTTTTTTTAACATATCTGCAGCCTGAATTACCTCGTGGAGAATCTCACCAATAGATAAAACCGCTACCTCCCTGCCCTGCTGCACTAAAACTCCTTTGCCATAAACTAAGGGAGCATCTGGCAAAGAGCTGCCGGGATACTTCGCTTTTGAAAACCTTATAAAAGACGGCTTATCATTAATTTCAGCCATTAACTCCAGCATTTTAGGAATATCGCTCTGCATAGAAGGTGCCATAAAAACAATATTCGGCAATGGCAAAAACATAGAATAATCTAGCAACCCATGATGCGTAGCGCCATCAGCACCAACAAAACCTCCTCTATCCATAATAAACCGCACAGGTAGGTGTGAAATTGCTACATCATGCACCACTTGATCGTAGGCTCTTTGCATAAATGTTGAGTATATGCAAACAAAAGGTTTTAAACCGGCTTTAGCTAATCCTGCTGCAAAGGTAACCGCATGCTGTTCTGCTATGCCTACATCAAAAAATCTGTCCTTATAAGCAGATTCAAATTTATCAAGCCCCGTTCCTGTAGGCATGCCGGCGGTAATTGCTACAATTTTATTATCAGCAGCAGCTTGTTTTATTAAGGATTGCGAAAAGACAACAGTATTAGCCGTTAAATTTAAACTGTCCTGCTGCTGCAACTTTCCATTAATCCCTTCCACTCCGTGCATGCAGTCGCGGGATTCCTCAGCTTTTGCATAACCCTTGCCTTTTTTAGTAATAACATGCAAAAGGATTGGTTTGTTTGAATCATAATCTTTTATGTTTTCTAAAACCTCAATTAAAGTATCTAAGTCGTGTCCATCTAATACGCCAACATAAGAAAAACCAAGCGCTTCAAAAATGTTTGCTTCTTTAGTCAACCGTGTAAAAGAATCAGCCTTCTCAACTAGAAAACTCAGCGGACGCGGCAATTTATCGGCAATATTATTATGCAGCAAATCTTTAATATAAGAAAAAGGAGTTGAAGATTTTATCTTAACAAAATACTTGCTAAGCGCTCCTTGCGGTTTAGAGATAGACATTTCATTATCGTTAAGCACCACTATCATTTTAGATTTAACGCTTCCCATATGATTCACTCCCTCAAGCGCCATACCGCTGGCAATGGAAGAATCACCGATTACTGAAATAACATGTGCATAGTCTCCCTGCATTTGCAGTCCTAATTTTAGACCAAAACCACTGGAAATAGAAGTAGAGCTATGACCGCCAATGAAAGTATCGTATTCACTTTCATTTGGACACGAAAATCCCGAAATTCCATTTTTTTGACGGAGAGTATGAAATTTATCTTTGCGGCGGCTTAAAATTTTATGAGTATAAGACTGATGTCCTATATCCCAAACTAATTTATCATTAGGAAAATTAAAAACATAATGCAAAGCTAAAGTAAGTTCTACTGTTCCTAAAGAAGATCCTAGATGCCCTCCTGTTTTACTAACAGAATCTATAATAAACTCTCTAATTTCACGGGCAAGAATTTCTAACTCAGATGAATTTAAAGATTTTAAGTTAAAATTTTCATTTAGTTTATGGATATATTTCATAAAATCCCCACCAGGATATAATTATTAATGCTAGAAATTTCACTTAGGTTTAGATCTTTTAAAATATGTCTGCATGAAGAATCTAATTTTCTTATTTTATTGATAGCTTCCTCTCTGCCTAAGATATTAACAACATTGGTTTCCTCGTTTTTGTTGCTATCTTTAATATCATCAACAATCTGATAAATTAAACCTAAATTTTCACCATAAACTGACAGTTTATTTATAAATTCATTATCTTTATTAGCTAAAATTGCGGGAATAGCCGTGCATAAACTGATTAATTTTGCAGTTTTAAGGGCATGAATCTGCTTTATGGTTGCCATATCTGCGCTAATATTTTTAGCAAATTCTAAATCAAACATCTGCCCGCTGATAAGATTGCCAGCCCCCATAGTTTCAGCAGTTTGCTTAATAATTTTTAATTTTATCTGCGGATCTATTTTAAAATTATCACTAGATAATAAATAAAAAGCCTCAGTTTGCAAAGCATCTCCTGCCAATATAGCAGTAAACTCGTTAAACTTAATATGAACAGACGGCTTGCCGCGGCGGGTATCATCATTATCCATACTTGGCAAATCATCGTGGATAAGAGTATAAGCATGCAGCATTTCAATGCAGGCTCCTACATAAAGCGCTGTTTCTTCTGCTACATTAAGTTTTTGCGATATAGTATAAATTAAGTAGGGACGAAGTTTTTTACCGCCGCCTATTGTAGCATAACGCATTGCAGCCTGTAAATTTTTTGAAGGAATATTCTGCGTAAAAAAACTATCGAATAATTTATCTATTTTTAAAGCTATCCTAGACATTTCAATTTTATTAATCATCCTATTCTACTGCATTTACCCTACTAATTTACTTTCTCTACTTCCACGCGTGCGCTAGCTAAAATATCTTGAGCATATTCTGCTAAAATTTTGCCAGCTTTATAAAATTTAATGCTGTCTTCCAAGCTGATTTCACCTTTTTCCTGCAAATTAACAATTTGTTCCAGCTGCGAATAAACCTCTTCAAATGAAAGCTCTAGCTTCTGCAGATCTTCTTTTGATGTAATGCTTTTAATATCAATTTTTTTCACGAAAATTCCTACTTAGTATTTTTAGGTAATTCAACCCTTATATGCAGTTCCTTTAAATGTTTTAGCTTAGCTTCGGTAGGAGCGTTCATCATTAAATCTTCTCCAGTTTGAGTTAATGGAAACGCAATAATTTCCCTAATATTGATAGAATCCGTTAAAAGCATAACAATTCTATCAATTCCCGGAGCTGAACCACCGTGAGGAGGCGCTCCGTATTGGAAGGCATTAAACATTCCTGCAAAATTTTTCTCAATTTCATCACGACCATAACCAGCAGTTTCAAAGGCTTTTACCATAATATCCGGGCGGTGATTCCGAATCGCTCCGCTAGAAAGCTCTATGCCATTACAAACAATATCATACTGATAAGCTAAAATATCTAAAGGATCCATATTCGTTAAAGCCTCTAACCCACCCTGCGGCATAGAGAATGGATTGTGCGAGAAATCTACCTGTCCGGTTTCTTCATTAATTTCATACATTGGGAAATCAACAATTAAGCAGAACTTGAAAACATCTTTTTCAATAATATCTAACTCTTCAGCAATTCTTGTTCTGGCAGCTCCGCAAAATTTAACATCTTTATAATCACCGCTTTCTTTACCGCAGATAAAGAATACGCTGTCGCCATTTTCTGCACCTGTTTGCTGTTTTACCAAAGCAATCCGCTCTGCAGATAATTTTGAAGCAATAGGACCTTTGGTTGTGCCATCGGCATCAAAAATTATATATCCTAAACCGCCTTGACCTTCTTTTCTTGCCCATTCGTTCAGCTTATCAAAAAAACTTCTTGGCTGATTAGCTGTATTTTTAGTATTAATAGCCCGAACAAAATTGCCTTTTTCTATCAGGCTGGCAAATAAAGAAAAATCGCTGCCCCTAAAAACCTCTGTAGCATCTACAATTACTAGAGGATTTCTTAAATCTGGCTTATCGCTGCCATATTTAAACATACTTTCTCTATAAGGAATCCGCACAAAAGGCAGCGGTGAAACTTTTTTGCCATTAGCAAACTCATTGAATGTAGAATACATAACATCTTCAAGAACTTTAAATACATCTTCCTGTTCTACATAAGCCATTTCAAAATCCAGCTGATAAAATTCGCCTGGAGTTCTGTCTGCCCGTGCATCTTCATCTCTAAAACACGGCGCAATTTGGAAGTATCTGTCAAAGCCTGAGGTCATAAGCAATTGCTTAAACTGCTGCGGAGCCTGCGGCAAAGCGTAAAACTTGCCTGGATGCTTACGGGCAGGCACTAGAAAATCTCTTGCACCCTCTGGGGAACTTGCAGTTAAAATTGGCGTTTGCATTTCTAAGAATCCTAAAGATTCCATTTTTCTGCGGATAAAAGAAATAATACGGGAACGCATAACAATATTATTATGAGTTTTTTCGCGCCGCAAATCTAAAAAACGGTATTTAAGACGCATATCTTCAGGGCTGTTATCGTCTTCATTTACTAAAAACGGCAGCACCCGCGACGGATTTTCCATTAAGAATTCAGCAATTGTTAATTCAATCATGCCAGTTTTTAATTCAGCATTAATTGTATCTTCAGTGCGGCGAACCACTTCTCCTACAACTGTTATAACCGATTCGGTTCTAGTATCCTGCACTCTTGAAAACAGCGGCGAATCACTGTCAATCACACACTGTGTTACCCCATAATGGTCTCTTAAGTCTATAAAAACTAGGCTTCCATGATCTCTTTTTCTTAATACCCAACCTGAAAGTTTAACTCTTTCACCTATATGTTTTTCACTTAACTCCCCACAATTATGAGTCCTAAACTTGTGCATTTTTCCTATATCCTACTTATTATTAAAAGAATTTCTTATGAAGATTATAATTCCATGTTAAATTTTAGTCCAATACATTTTATATCTTTTTTACTTATTCATATAGACAAAACAAAATTTTTATACTACATAGTTAATGTATTTATTTTTAATAAACAACTTTTTAGAGGAATTACAATGGATAAAGATATTTCTTACTTCGATGCTATTACTGCCATCAATATTAATAACGGTGTTGTTAAATTAATTATGGGAAATCAAGACGCTACTGTAGCTGCAGATCAGCAAAATAAAAATCTTCCTGTAGCAACTAAAACTATTGCTTTGCCTGTAAATACTTTTATTTACGCATTAGCTGTGTTTACAAACGATCCTAAAAATCAAGATATGATCGCTAAAATGCAAGAAGCAGCCGGCTTAAATAAATCTGAATAAGCCCGTATAAAGTAGCTCCTAATTTTTAGGGGCTATTTTTAATTTTAAACACATGAAAATTTTTAAGAATCTTTCACCTGCAAAATTAATCTATGGATTAAAATACTCTAAAGATTTATTCGCCTCATTAGGAGCAGGATTTATACAGCTTCGTGATGATATTGCTATGGCTGTAATTCACAGAAAAACTTTTAAAAATTTATCAAATCTTAACTGCCCCTTAGAGAATATGCAGGAAAGCTATATGTTTATGGGGGGGAACCATTTAGAAGTTTTTCCTTTTCACGGACTTATGATAAAAAATGCCCATCGCTTATCGGATAGCTTTCCTATTATTACCGCCCTTGATAGCGATATGGATTCTTTAGATGATATAAAAAAAATGTTTGACGGCAGTTTTTGCCGAATCCAAACCTCTGTTTTTGATATTAACTACTCTCATCTGCCAAATAAGAAATTTGATTCGGTTTCTCTAAATTTTGCTTTAGATAAAATACAAGGAAGCCGAGAAGAATTTATGGTAAAAATTAAGAACCTTCTTAATGACGGCGGAATTGTTTTTGGCATATCCGCACCATATCTTGGCTTGCATCATAAAAAAAATGCCCTTAATTATATAAAGAACAAAAACAGTCAAGGCGAGTGGTTTAACCTAGATTTTTCTGCCAACGATCTGCAGCGAATCTTAAGGTCACATTTTGATCAGCATGGGTTGTTTCATATGGGATCTTGCGTTATTTTTAGGGGAATTATTAATAAAAAAATTCCAGACCTTTCTTCACGGCGCCCTACTTTAGAAAATCTGCGCGGTAAGCATCTAAAAATTCAGCAGGAAGACTTATACAAGTGGGTTAGGAATCTCGATAAATTTAAAAAATAACATACTGTCATACCGAAGAAAATTGGTATCCATTTGCAGATAGAAGCAAATGAACAGCCTCCATTTATGTAATAAGCTCTATGGGTATCAACTTTCGTCTGTATGACAATTTTTGGTCTTTTTTGTATATAATTACCTTTATTTGTCATAAATTGATTATTGTCAATTTAATTGCTAACTATTTTTTATATACTAATGTGATGTAATTATATTACATATAATATGTATAATTAAAGGAATATTAGAATGCTAAAAAAATCTTTAAGTATTGTTGCTGGCAGTTTGCTAGTGGCGTCAATATCTAATGCTACTGAAATTTATAATAATGATGGAAATACTATTGCTATTGGCGGAACTATGAAATTTGGCTATCAGTCAACAACTAATGGTTCTGATACAAATAATCTTGTTTTTGTATCTCAAGATAAAAACAAATCTTCAAAACTAAGCATTACAGGCACGCGTGCAGTTAATGATGATATGAAAGTTTTTGCTACTTATGAATGGGGTATCAACCCGTTAGCTACTAAGAATGACGGCACTGATCAAAAAGATTTCTTCACACCTCGCCAAGGATTTGCAGGGGTTGACCATAAAACTTTCGGTAAATTTACTTTTGGTAAACAAGTTGGGGTTTATCATGATGTTTCAGCCTTTACAGAAAAATTTGATTTAACCGGCACAAATGGTGTTGCACCATATACTTCAATATTTAATGGCACTAGCGGTCAAGCTGGCGATGGTGGATTTACAGGCGTTGGCAGAGCAGATGGTGCCGCTAGATACGATAGAAAAGATGGTCCTGTTGCTTACGGTTTCCAATATCAAGCTCATTCTACTTATTCAACTGGGGTTGTTGATAGAGACTACTCTGCTGGTGCCGTAGTTATTGGCGATGTTGCTCAAGGCTTAAAAATTGGGGGAGCATTTAACTTTGCTAAATTAGATGTTACTTCATTATCTGGTGAAAAAGTAGATAGAATGGACGGTATTCTTGGGATTTCTTATAATGATGACCGCTTTTCTTTTGGTTTAACTGGCTCGTATAATACTAACTTGTATCAACTTCTTGCTAACACTGGTGTCGCTCCAGAAACTGCTTCAATAGGTGAAGAAGCCTTCTTTGCAGTAAAAGTTGCCCAAAATCAACAAGTTTTTATAGGAAACAATTTCCAAACAACTTCTTATAAAACAAATGATGCTGGTTTGTATGCCAACAAAGGGAACACAAAAAGCACTACAGAATACAACTATGTATCTGTAGGAGCTAGAAACTACTTTACCCCGCAAGCCTATGTATCTGTAGAGTATTCTTATGATTTAAGAGGTAAATCTGATATTAATAACTCATGGAACAAAGCTAATGCCAGCCAAATAGGCGCTATTTTTAGATACGATTTCTAATTATTAATTAAAAAGAGGTGTAATTTTCATACACCTCTTTTTTCTATATCGATTCGCTTGCCTGCACATTTTTTACTAAAAAACAAAATATGTGATAATTAAGCTATATCTTGCTTTTTGTCTTATAATTAAAAATTTATTAACATTTTTTTAATTTTCGTTTATACTATCAATCAGTAGTAGTTTAAAATTATTTATTTTTTCAAAGGAGAAAGTTGATGTTAAAAAAATCTTTAAGCATTATCGGTGCTTCTCTATTAATGACTGGTGCAGCTAGCGCTACGGATCTATATAACCAAGACGGCAAAACTTTTTCTGTTGGCGGTAGAGTAGATATGGGAATACATACTAATCAAAATTCTGACCCTACCAGTAATAAATTTGATAGTGTAACCGGCTACGATAACGGATCAAGAATTGAATTTTCTGGAACAGATCAAGTTAATGATGATATGAAAGTATTCGGTAAAGTTCAATGGGCATTTGATACTCAAAGTAATACTGGATTTTGGGGTAAAAATCGTTTAGGTTTTGCCGGAATTGACAGCAATAAATTTGGCAAAATTACCTATGGTAAACAATATTCTACTTATTATGATGTAGAAGCTTTCACAGATATGTTTAACATAAATGGCGGTGAGGCTAACCTAATAGGCAGTAGCCAGTTATTCGGCAGTAATGATTTTATTACTCTTTTAAGACCAGACTCAACTTTTAGATACGATAAAGCCTTTGGAGGAACTTCTATAGGCGTGCAATACACTACTAAAGATTCTGGACAATACACTTCAAGTAATGCGTTTATTACTGATATGTCAAGAAAATATGCTTTTGGAGCATCAGTAATTAGCACTGTAGCTACTGGCGTTAAAATAGGTATTGCTGGTAACTATGTTGCCTTCAACGATAAAGTGGATACTTCAGATACATTAGGATTAGCTTCTGGTATTGCTGGTGTTTCTTATACATCTGATATGTTTGACTTTGCTTTAACAGGTTCTTATCATGCTCAATCAGCTAGTAATTGGTGGGATAAGTCTAGTATTATAGGACAAGAAAGCTATATTGCTTATAAACCTATACAACCGGTAGCAATTTATGTTGGTAACAATTTCCAAAGATTAACCGTTAATGATAGTCATACTAGTAAAAATAATAATTATACAACTCTTAATTATGCAGCTATTGGTTCGCAATATTCGTTTAATAAATCATTAACAACGGCTATAGAATACAGACATGATTTAAGAAGCAAAAATGCAATTTTAGATGCTAGTGATAGTAATTCTAGTGAATTAGCAGCAGTTATTAAATATAACTTCTAATAATTATTGCAATTTATTTTTAAGACAATCAACCCGCTTTTACATGTGAAAGCGGGTTTTTTGCTGCTAACCCTATCTATTCTATTACTTAAGAGTTTAACCATAACCTTACCCTTTTCGTCATGCCGTTAGAAAGCTGCATCTATTAAAATTACATATAACTTTGATTATACTAAGTATTTGCAATAAGAATTTTGTATGCTATAATGTGTGTTATATAGAATATATCTTAGTAATTTAGTAGGATATATATACAGACAGAAATAGAAGAAACCTATGGAAAATTTAACAGCAATTTTTTTATCTAAAGCCCATGAGGGTAAGGATTATACTATTATAGGATTTTCAGATAATCTTTCATTGCATGAAAAAGATAGATTAGCTTCTTACGGATTTGTTATTGGAAACTCTCTAAGAATTATTAGAAAATCAATTATGGGCAACACATTTGAAGTAAATATTGTCGGCAGTAATTTAGTTATTAGAAAAAAAGAAGCGGATAACATATTATTACAGGAAGGAGCTCATGAGAGTTAGTTTATTAGGATATCCTAACGCTGGAAAAACTTCAGTTTTTAACATGCTAACTTCACAAAACAGGAAAGTTGCTAATTTTTCTGGAGTTACAGTTGATTCGTATGAAGGCAACTTTTCTATTGATAATAAAAACTATACTCTTATAGATTTACCAGGAATTAATTCCTTATCTTCATTTTCAGATTCTAAAGATGAAACTGTAGTTAGTGAATATATTCAAGCTAACCCTAATGATTTATATATAAATGTTATAGATATTACCCATCTGCAAAGAAATTTATTATTAACCCTCAACGCCATATCCCGCAAACTTAACACAATTATCGTAGTTAATATGGTTGATATGGTTCAACTTTCGCTTACAGAAATCAGTCAAGTTCAAAAAACTTTAGAAGATACTTTAAAAGTTCCAGTTATAATGTTTTCTGCCAAAAAGAAAACTGGACTAGAACAGCTTAAAGCTGCCATTAAAAATTACCACCCTCAAGAAAATACAATTAGCCGGCAAACTATCGATCATATTAAGCTAATTAAATCTATAACCCAACAGCTGCCGAAATTAACTTCTAAAGCTACTAAAATTACCACAATTTTAGATGCGGTATTGCTAAATAAAATTTTGGCGATTCCTTTATTTGCTATAATCATTTATGCAATCCTTTTAATAACTTTAAATATTCATATTATTTTCTCGGGTTTTATAGATGCCCTAGGTGAAATTATTTTTGTAGATTTGCCAAACAAATACCTGTCATTCCTTCCAGAAATTATTCTAATAGTTTTAGCCAATGGAATTGGCGGAGGCATTCAAACCATGCTAACTTTCGTTCCTATTATTTTCACTCTATTTTTCCTATTAGGAATTTTAGAACAAAGCGGTTATATGGCAAGACAAGCCTTTATTACTGACGGCATAATGCAAAAATTAGGATTGCCGGGCAAGGCTTTTATTGCTCTAATTATGGGCTTAGGCTGCACTGCTGCCTGCTCTAGCGGCTGCCGAACATTAGAAAGAGAAAGTGATAGAAGGCTGTCGCTGATGATGGCGCCTACAATATCCTGCTCGGCTAAGCTGCCCGTGTATGTTTATTTATGCTTTTTGGCATTCGGCACAATGGCGTTAAATATGGTTTTTTTACTATACTTTCTAGGGATAACCCTTACAGTTATCAATGGCATATTTCTATCAAGAAGTTTATTCAATAATGGAAAATCTTTACCCTTTATTATGGATTTGCCCGATTATATGCTGCCTAATTTTTTATATATCTTAAAAAATTCGCTGATAAGAGTTAAAAATTTTGTAATTGGCTTAGGGAAAATAATTATCCCAATTATTGCTTTTTTAACCCTATTATCTTCAGTTTCTTTTAAAGGAGAAATTGTTCCCATTGATTCTAACAAAAGCATTCTTTCTGCAGCCAGCCGTAGTATAACTCCAGTTTTATCCCCATTAGGCATTAAGGAAGATAATTGGCAAGCTACCTTAAGCATTATTACTGGATTTTTAGCTAAAGAAATGGTTGTTGCTACCTTAGATGCCGTATATTTTCCAAACATCAACTCTCAGCAGGAAAATACAGAAGTGCTTATTTTAGCAGAAATTGAAAACGCTCTTGTGGATTTTAAAAATCAGCTGATTGATAAAAACTATTTTGATATGTTTGACATAGCTTCCAGCTATTCCCTATTAAACAATATGGATAGCAAAACCCAAATTATGTATGAAAAGTTCAATGGTTTTGCTGGAATTTTTGCCTTTTTATTATTTATTTTAATCTACTCGCCTTGTTTAAGTGCTATGCGGGCAATATCCTTAGAAATCAATAAAAAATGGGCTTGGATAGTAGGAACTTGGTCAACATTCAATGCCTTTATGATTGCTGCCCTATTTTATCAAATCGCTACAAATTTATACGGCGGCATAATTTTTAGTATTATTTTTATCTTAAGCTATACAGCAATATTTTTTATTTTTAAACGGATTGGATTAAAAAATACTAAACTTTGGGAAAGTAATTTTGTTTTTACTAAAAAAACTCCAGATTAAGAATCCTTGCCAGTTATTAAAATATTAGATATAATCCTATTGTTTAAAATCAAATTATGGTTATTTTTGTGAAAATTTTTGCGATAGGACTTCTGTTGTTAATTGCTGGGTGCAATATACAAAATCATTCTACATCATCAATAGAGATGGAAAACCACCTAAGAAATTCAGGAACTTATTATATTATTAGTTCTCCTAATTTAACGCCTCAAATGGAAAATATTTTAGATAAAAATTTAATCGCCCGCGATTTTATTAAATTAAAAGATAAAAACTCTCAAACAACAGCAAACTATTTAGTAAGCATAAACTATAAAGAAAATGGTTCGCATAAAACATTGCAAATTACTATTTTAGATAATACTAGCAACAATTTAAAAACTGTATTTTTAGGAAAAATAATTTTTAAAGAATCTAATCCGCTAGATAATGAAGAAGTTTTAACCTGCAGTATAAATAAACTTTTTGAAAATTTGGCAAAGAATGAAGATATTAAAATTAGCCACCAGCACTGCTAATTTTACCTACCTTGCCATGCCGTGTAAACACAGCATGGCTTTTCGCAGTTATAACTAAAAGTATTATAGGGCAGCTACAAAACTTTTATACTCTTTAAGTTTTTTAGCCAGTTCATTTTCAGATATTCCATTAGGCATACAACCATGCAAAGCAAAAATTCCTTTTAAATTCCCTCTTGCAAAATTAATGGTTGCTTTAGTTGGAGTTAAAAACTCATCAACTGTATATTTATTATGCCCCGAATGAGTATAGGCTTCGGCAAATGAAGATGTTGTAATAGCAATTGCAAAGTTTTTACCCTCTAATTTATTGCCGCCATCGCCGTAAGCAAAACCTCTAACAAATACTTTATCAAACCAAGATTTAAAAAGCGGAGAAAGATTATACCAAGTAAACGGAAATTGAAAAACTATATTGTCATGTTCTGCCAAAAGTTTTTGCTCTTGAGATACATCAAAATTCTCTTTTATAACATGCACATCAACATTAGGCAAATCTTTTAAAGATTCAACCAGTTTTTTATTATAATTAGATTTTTCATAATTTTGATGACCAACTACTACTAAAGTTCTTTTCATATCTTCCTCTTAAGTTTTAATTTTAAATAGGCGTTGTATTGTATATCAACTATATTAAATATAGTTTGATGTAAAATATTTGTCAATAAGAAAGATTAATATTTATAAAACAGATATACGATTTAAAATAGGAGCGCATATAAACCTCTCAATCATCATGCCGTGTCAAGCACCGCATAACGGATAGGTATAGGATACAATAAAAAAGGGAGTATATTTTAATATACTCCCTAAATTTATCTTGCCATAGATAATTTTGAAAAAACTATCTTTTCGAGAATTGGTAGCTTCTTCTTGCTTTAGCTTTACCATATTTCTTTCTTTCTACCACACGGCTATCGCGGGTTAAGAATCCTTCGTTTTTCAAAGTAGATCTATATTCAGGATTGAAAGCAAATAAAGCCTTAGAAACTCCGTGTTTAATAGCATCAGCCTGTCCTGATAGTCCGCCGCCGCTAACTGTAATAACAACATCATATTGATTTTCAGCATTTACAATACCAAACGGCTGATTAACAATCATACGCAATACCGGACGAACTAAATACTGTTCTATATCTTGATTATTAATAGTAATTTTACCGCTGCCGGCTTTTAACCAAACTTTAGCTATTGAGCTTTTTTTCTTACCAGTAGCATAAGCACGACCTTTTGCATCTACTTTTCTTTCATATACAATAGGCTTAGCTAAACCACTAACAGCTTCTAATTCTACAGATGCACCTAAATCTTGAAGGTTTTCAATTTTTTGAGTCATATTATTTTACCTTTTATTTTTAGCATTAAAAACAGAAACATCTAAAACTTCTGGAGCCTGTGCTTCGTGAGGATGAGATTCCCCTGCATAAATATGCAGCCTTCTCATTTGATTGCGTCTTAAAACTCCTTTAGAAATCATTCTTTCTACCGCTTTAGAGATTAATCTTTCCGGATGTTTGCCATCAATAATATCAGCCCAAGATTTTTCTTTAATTCCGCCGGGATGATTTGTATGCCAGATGAATTTTCCTTGAGCTTTTTTATTGCCGGTTAATTTTACTTTCTCGGCATTAATAACTACGATATTATCACCGCAATCCATGTGAGGAGCAAAGGTGGGCTTATGTTTGCCTCTGATTCTGTTAGCCAGAATAACTGCTAATCTACCAAGAACAACATCTTTAGCATCAACCACATACCATTTGTTTTCAATCTCAGCAAGTTTTGGCGAGTATGTCTTCATTTTTTCTACCATTTTTTTACAATATATATTTCAATAACAAAGTGTATTATTGCCATATTTTTATAGTTTGTCAAGCATATTTTAATATTTTTTTATTCTTTTACTTCCATTATTATCTAGGGCTGGAAGAGAAAAAATATCTACATATTTTTGCGCTATTTTTTTATAGTTATAGTCCTCAAAGAAAGTAGGGCTGCGTTTAGAAAAATTATACCGCAAACCAAAGTCGATAGATTGCAAAGCCGTATCTTTAATAATAATATCTGTCCTTTTCACAGTCCCAATCATATTAATATTAGCGTAATTAATAGTTATATCTATATGTGATGTCATAGAATAATACATTCCCATTTTATATTGATAAGCAGGATAAGAAAATGCTTGTTTAGTTTTCGGCAATACTGCTCCGCTAATGGAGGAACTTCCATAGCCAAAACCAACTCCGGTAAATAAAGTAAAACTTTTACTTACCGGTAATTCGTATATAAAATTCATAAAACCTAAATAGTTATTCATATTTATATTGGCAGCTTTAAAAGCAAAATCGGCATTATTGCCATCTACAATAATATCGTTAATAGCGGTATCCCCTGTTTGTCCGCTCATAGTTGTTTCATTTTTATGGCATGTAGGATTATGTGTAGGACCAAGATTGCTTAAATCAGGGCATTCACTAATATCAACTTGCATTCCATTCTTTGCGCATGAAGAAGCGGTAGTGCCAGTTTGGTGTCCTACTACGCAATAACTGGTTATTAGGCTCTCCCAATCTCTGCTCATAATTACATCATAAACAGAACTTTTTGGCTGTATTTGTAAAACCGCATTTTTTAGCTCTGCTTCTATCCGCATATTTTTAAAAGCCCAGCCTATGCTGCCAGAATAAGCTGTATTTTTTATTGCTTTATTATAAGAAGCTGCTTTTAACAGGCTAGAATAGTGCGTAGCGGTGGCGGTATCTATCACCATTCTAACTGCCCCATCAATGCCGGTATCTATACCATCTGTATCTGCTAGAATCGTTTTATCTACCACTGTGCTACTGCGGCTAATGGAAGTGTCCCTCAGCCCAATATTGCCAACATTTATATCGCTGCTGCCAGAAATACTATAGCCTGTCCCTACGCTGATATAAAAACCGGCAGCGTTTAAGAATGCGGGAAAGCAAATAACAAAAATAATTACAATATTTTTCACTATGTTCACCCGATAATATACATTAAGCCAAAATCAACACTACGGCTGTTTATTGGAGCAGCTTCAAAATTTTTAAACTTAAATTTTGCAGAATTAATTTTCGTAAGCGATACCAAAAAACGAAAATTATCGTAGCCTAAAATATTATAGTAAGCACCAAGTTTATACTGATAAGCCATCGCTGTGGCATTGCCATTTAAGTTAAGCGGCAAGTTGGTGGCAGTTATTAATTTATAATATGCTGCTCCCAGGCCTACGCCGGTAAAAAGTCCAAAAGATTGTGATAGAGGCACATCATATAAAAAATTAATAAAACTATACATAACTTTGCTGGCTGCATTAACATAAGGAGCTTCTCCAAATGTTGTAAATTCTAGTAAATCGGCATAAATATTATAATTGCTAGAAATATTTTCTGTAGAGTTATATGCGGAATATTCGGCATTACACCTATCAAGAAATTGATCATTATTGCTGCTTCCTGCTGCGGCTACGCAATAAAACTCACTTGCAATGCTTGTATTATTATTAACATTAATATTTGTATTTAATGATACTAAATTACTATTAAAAGCCGTGTATTTAAACTCACTTTCAATTCTAAAATTCCTAATTTTATAGCCAACCGCTAGGTTATACGATGGAATTCCTTGATTGCTTAATTTTGAAGAGATATCTAAATTATTATCTAACTGGGTATAGTTTAGGGATTCGCTTATGGAAACTACTTTATGAATATCCCATCTTACTGCTCCGGCGCCATAAACACAGCTGGGGCAAACAATTTCATCAACAGGGGCAAAAGTATTAGTAATGCTGAAGTTTTCAAAAAGCGGCTTCTGTGATACAGCTTTATATTTTAGTTTATCGGTTTGATTTAATGAACCGCCAACAGAAAAATAAAATTCTGCATAAGACTTGCTAATAAGCAAAAAAATAATAAATACCGTTACAAATAATACAGATCGTACCACTATAATACCCTATAAACACCTATAAAACCTAGAATATCATGGGGGGGGGGTAAGGCAAGTTTTTATTAAGATATTGATATATTATTGCGGTATTTGTATCTTTATTGATAATTTTACAACTAATTAAAAATATTCAACTGCGATTGCTTTTTACTGAATAGCTCAGCATTTTTAATATTAATAGCCTTGCTGACGGTGTTAAAATGATATTCTATCCAATCTGCTAAAATTGTGCGGTGGCAGTTTTTATAATCCCAACCGTCTGACATCAAAACCACATTTTTAGTTTGAGAGGTTAATGCAATTTTTTCTAAAATATTTAATATAGCCTCTGTAGGCTCTACCAGCGGATAAACATTAACACTGCCCAATTCTGTTTTATGGATATATATAATGCCAGCCCGCTTAGCCGCTGCCGCTAAATTTTCTTTATTAAAATGCGGCACATAGGCAGAATAAGGCGTTATGCGAATATCACACAAAATATTAATTTCATATTTTTGCAGCACATTTAAGAAATATTCTAAATCAACATTGCTGTGCCCGATGGTATAAAGCATATTACGCCTTTTTTAAAATTACTACTCTATCCCTGCGAGACATATCTTTTTTAGTTTCTAAATATTGTAAACCATTAGATTTAGCAATACTTATAACATCGGCATTCTGCTTATAGCCGATTTCTAAAAATATCATGCCATCTTTTTTAAGATATTTCTGTGCTTGCGATAAAATTTCTTCATAAAAAAATAAACCATTATTTGCAGCAAAAAGTGCTATTGAAGGTTCAAAATTTCGGACATCACGGGCAATATCTGGGTCATTTTCTGCAATATAAGGCGGATTGCTGATTATTATATCAAAACTATCTTTTACACTGCTAAAAATATTAGACTGCGATAATTTTAAACGGCTTGCAACCTGCAGATTTTTAGCATTTATTAAGCTAACATTTAGGGCTTCTGCCGATATATCTACCCCTTGCCCTATCGCATTTTGATATTCATGCAGTAAAGATAGCAACAGGCAGCCGCTGCCGATACCGATTTCTAAAATATTTATCTCCGCATTTGCAGGAATGTATTCTAAAAATGCCGTTATTAGCGTTTCACTGTCTTGCCGCGGGATTAGCACATTTTCATTCACATAAAAATTATGTTTCCAAAAAAATTCCTGGTTTAAAAGATAAGCCAACGGAACACCTTGTATTCTTTTGCTAAAGATTTCTTCCAATGCTGCTTGTTTAGTAATTTCTAAATTAGGATTTATTATAAAAGCATTGCTATCAATGCCCAGCACATGCTGCAGAATTAGCCTTGTTTCTAAATCGTTTTGCAATTTAGACGAATAATAAGCAAAAATCTCTTTTAAGCTCAATCCATTAATCCTTCAGCATTGGCTAATTTAAGGGCTTGATCGGCTGCGGTTAGTGCGTCTATCATTTCGTCCAACTCGCCTTCCATAAATCTATCAAGTTTATACAGGGTTAAATTAATACGATGGTCAGAAACCCTTCCCTGCGGAAAATTATAAGTTCTTATTCTTTCACTTCTATCGCCGCTGCCTACCTGAGATTTTCTATCGGCAGACCTTTTTTGATCTAGCTCCATTCTTTGCTGTTCATAAATTCTTGACATTAGAATTTTCATAGCTTTCGCTTTATTTTTATGCTGCGACCGTTCGTCTTGCTGTGCTACCACAATCCCCGTAGGAATATGGGTAATCCGCACCGCACTATCGGTAGTATTCACATGCTGACCGCCCGCTCCTGATGAGCGATAAATATCTATTCTTAAATCTTTTTCATCAATTTGAATGTCAACTTCTTCTGCCTCTGGCAATACTGCCACTGTGGCGGCACTGGTATGAACCCTTCCATTAGCCTCAGTGGTTGGAACTCTTTGCACCCGATGCACGCCCGATTCAAATTTCAGTCTTGCAAAAACATTATTGCCAGATATAGCCGCAATAATTTCTTTGTAGCCGCCAACACCGTTTTCGCTCATAGACATTACCTCAACCTTCCATTTGCGTCCTTCGGCATAGCGAGAATACATGCGGAATAAATCGGCAGCGAACAGCGCAGCCTCGTCTCCTCCTGTGCCGGCGCGAAGTTCTATGATAACGCTTTTTTCATCGTCTTTATCTTTAGGCAGCAGCACAATTTTTAAATCGCTTTCAAGTTTTTCAACCGCTTCTTTCACATTAGGATACTCTTCCCGCGCCATGTGCTTAATTTCAATTTCAGAATCCGATGAATCAATAATTTCACTTAGATCCTTAAGCTCTGCTTTTTTATCCCAAAGGTTTTTAATTAGCTCAACAATCGGCGTAAGATTGGTATATTCTTTAGAATCATTAGAATATTCTTCAACATTAGATACTCCTTCTGCCAGCTTATCTCCCAATTCTTTATGCTTATTAACTAAAGATTTTAAATTATCTTCAAAACTCATTGACTTACCTTATATTTTGTATTTACTATATTGAGAATTCAAAAACTCCTCAATATTTTCTTCGCTGATTTTATGCTGCTGGCGAGTGTTTACATCTTTAATGGTTAGATTGCTATTATCTTCCACAATTATACTGCAAAAGAAACTTTCAGCTGATACTTTTTTTAATTTGCTAGACACATCTTTGCCAAGCACTAAACTTGCCCCAAAGTTGGCATTCCGCAGTTTTTTCGCCATACATAAAGCAAACTGATTATATTCCTCATTTGCTGTAATTATGGCAATGCTTTTAGGATATTCTTCAGTTTTATTAAGCATCATGCTAAGCCGTTCAATACCGGCGGCAAAACCAAAAGCTCCGGCATCAACACCGCCCATCTGCTTAATTAAATTATTATAGCGTCCGCCTGCAATTAATGTGCCCTGCGCGCCTAAATCATTTGTAATAATTTCAAAAACCGTATGGGTATAATAATCTAGCCCGCGCACCAAGTTATTATCTTCAACATAGCTGATTCCCAAATCACTAAGAGATTTTTTAACATTATCAAAAAAAGTTTTATCACTGTCAGACAAATAATCTGCAATTTTAGGAGCGTTTTTAATAATTTCTTTATCACTGTCTGCTTTAGAATCTAAAATCCGCAATGGGTTTTTCAGCAGTCTGGCAAGAGAATCTGCGGATAGCTTATCTTTCTGCGAATTTAAAAAATCTACTAAGGCTTTTTTATAAGCATTAAGCGATTGGGTGCTGCCCAGCGAATTTATATGCAGTTTATAAGAAGCTATGCCAAGATTTTTAATAATATCTAAAGCCAAATTAATCATTTCTACATCGCTGCTATAATGATTAGTGCCTAAATACTCAAAACCCAGCTGATGAAACTGCCGCTGGCGTCCTTTTTGCGGCCGTTCGTAGCGGAACATCGCTCCCATATAAAAATATTTTAAAGGCAGAGTATGGGTAAGCCCGTTGGAAATTATGGCACGCACCACTGGAGCTGTGCCTTCGGGACGCAGCACTATGCTGTCGCCGCTTCTATCGGTAAAATTATACATTTCTTTGCCGATAATATCAGTTTCTTCGCCAATGTTTTTTTCAAAAACCTGCGAGAATTCTAAAATCGGTGTTCGAATCTCTTTGAAGTTATAATAGTATGCTAATTTTTTAGCAATGCTTTCCACCTGCAGAAATTTCTGCAAAGACTCACCATATAAATCGTGAGTGCCTCTAACATTTTGATAATCTGCCATAATTTTTCTATAATTTATTTTCTTAACCACTTATTCTAAATTAGAATTAAAGAATTGGCAATTAATTAATATTTTTCTAAATATTATCTATTTTATAACCATAACGGCTTAAAAATTTTATGTTGCATCATTACATTATTTTTATTATAATCAACAGATAATATTTGTGTTAAATAGTTGCAAAAAGACTAAACATGAAAACATATTGCAATCAATAAAGATTAGGAGCCCGCATGAGTTTTAAATTTCTAAAAATCCTATATGTTCAAGTATTAATTGCAATTGCGATTGGTATATTGCTTGGATACTACTATCCAAATTTAGCTGTTGAAATGCGTCCGCTGGGAACAGCATTTATTAACTTAATAAAAATGGTTATTGCACCAATTATTTTCTGCACTGTGGTTACAGGGATTGCAGGCATGGGGAATTTAAAAGCCGTTGGCAAAACCGGAGGCATCGCCTTACTTTTATTTTTAGTTATGACAACGTTGGCTTTAATTATTGGTTTGATTGTTGTAAATATTTCGCAGCCAGGAGCTGGACTAAATATTGATGTCAGCAGTTTTGGCGATAGCGACAAGGCTTTAGTAGCTGAATATGCCCACAAAGCAGAAGCTGCCGGTTTTGTTAATTTTGTAATGAATATTATTCCAAAAACAATGGTTACAGCATTCACCAGCGGTGAAATTTTACAGGTGCTTTTTGTGGCAATTCTATTTGCCTTTGCCCTTCATCATACCGGAGCAAAAGGTAAAATTGTTTACAATCTAATTGACAGTGTTGCTCAAGTTATTTTTCATATGATTAATATCATCATGAAAGTAGCACCCATTGGAGCTTTTGGAGCAATTGCCTTTACAATTGGTAAGGAAGGGTTAGGCTCACTGGTTTCTCTTGGAAAATTAATTGTTGATTTCTATCTAACTGCCTTTTTGGTTATTTTAGTAGGGCTTGGTGCATTATCAAGAGCGTGCGGCTTTAGCATTATAAAATTTATCCGCTATATTCGCAGTGAGTTATTGATTGTTGTCGGCACATCTTCTTCTGAATCAGTATTGCCGAATATGCTTAAGAAAATGGAAAAAGCCGGCTGCCGTAAATCTGTGGTTGATTTAGTAATTCCTGCCGGCTATTCTTTTAATTTAATAGGAACAGCAATTTATTTAACCATGGCTGGCGTATTCTTGGCACAGGCAACTAATGCCCAAATGAGCTGGGGAGACCAGTTGATTTTACTAGGTATTATGCTAATAGCCAGTAAAGGAGCTGCTGCCGTAACCGGAGGCGCTTTTATTGTATTAGCAGGAACTATCGGTTCACTTGGCACAATTCCACCAGAAAGCGTGGCAATTATTTTTGGGATTGACCGCTTTATGAGCGAGGCACGGGCATTGACTAATTTAATCGGTAATGGCGTAGCTACTATAGTAACGGCTAAATGGACCGGGCAGCTAGATACTGAACAGCTGAAAAAGGCTTTAGATAATCCTGATGGGTAATGGTGTAGCAAACAAGGAAAGAAATCCTAAAATACCTTCTTGAGCTGAATTATGGCGGCGTATAATGAAACATCTATACGACTCACGCCGTTGAAGCTCAAGAAGGTATTTTAGGATTTCTTTCCTTGTTTGCATTGTTTGTAGAGAAAATAAAAGTTTTACGGATTACGCCATTGAAACTAAAACAGTTATTGCTTATAACTACGCTCTATTTCTTTTACTTTTTCTTCAACTAACTTCACAATATGCTCAACAATTTCATCATTAGAAACTTTGTGATCTTTAACGCCATTGATATAAATAACATTTTCTTTATTACTAATACCAACTAAACCAATATCTGTGTATGTTGCCTCGCCGATGCCATTTACCACACAGCCAAGCATTGAAATTTTAATGGGAGTTTTGATATGCGATAAGCGATTCTCTACCTCAGCTACCACTTTTACCACATCATAGCCCTGCCGCGCGCACGAAGGGCAAGAAATTATCTTTACTCCCCTATCCCTCAAATTCAGCGACTTTAATATATCAAAACCTACCTTAACTTCCTCAGTAGGATCGGCAGATAACGAAACCCGCAGGGTATCGCCAATACCCTGCCACAATAAATTGCCTAAGCCAATAGAAGAAAGCACTGTGCCTGCCCTTTGCCCGCCGGCTTCAGTAATGCCTAAATGCAAAGGATAATCGCAAGATTCTGCCAACAGCTGGTAAGATCGGACCGCTAAAAATACATTAGAAGATTTCACACTAATTTTAAAGTTAGTAAAATCGGCATCTTCTAAAATTTTCATATGCGTCATTGCGCTTTCTAACATAGCTTCGGGCGTTGGGCTTTTATATTTTTCAATTAAATTTTCTTCCAAAGAACCGCTATTAACACCAATACGCATTGAGCAGTTGTTATCTTTTGCGACTCGCACTAACTCTAAAACTTTTTCCCTTGAACCAATATTGCCGGGATTGATTCGCAAACAAGAAGCTCCTTTCTCTGCCGCCTCAATGCCACGGCGATAATGAAAATGAATATCTGCAATAATTGGAACATTTACCGATTTTACAATTTTATCAAAGTTGGCTGTAGATTCGCTATCGGGACAAGAAACCCGAACCATATCTACACCTGCTTCTTCTAGCTTTTGGATTTGTTTAATAGTAGCGGCATAATCAACTGTTGGAGTATTAGTCATAGACTGCACAGATATAGGATTATCTCCTCCAACCTTTACATTGCCGACAGAAATTACCTTAGATTTGCGTCTGCTGATTTTATAATCATATTGCATAAATTTTTCCCTATACCACAAATCAATAAAAGCAAAGATTTATATACTCCTTGAACTGAATTATGGCGATGGTAAAAAGTTTAAGGCTTACGAATTCACGACATTGAAGTTCAAGGAGTGTATAAATCTTTGCTTTTATCTAACCACCCTAATTAGCTTGATATTTTTCTAAAAGCGAATTTTTTTCTAAAACAATATTGTTTAAAACTACGCTGTTTCTTCTGGAACTGCTTAGCGCAACTTCTTTATTATCCACAAGAATTTTAATCCCGCGATAGTTTCCTACATTCATAGCAATATTATCTACTTTAGGCACATCAAAAATATCACCGGCTTTAAAAATTTTATCTAAATAAACCACATTTGGATCATCTTGCTTATAAATTTGTATCCAAACATCTTCGGCAAAAGCAATAGATATTTGATAATTTCTAGTTGAACGCGGGAATGCTCTTATTTCTATTTTAGGTTTCTCAGCTTCATTTGCCGATTGCGCAGCATTTTGATTTTGCTCATTTGCTTGATTATTCTGCGTTCCTTCATGAATATTAATATTATCGGCATCTCTTGCTGTTATATCTTGAGGATTTTGCGATTTAATTGTAAGCTGCTGATTAGGCACTTTATTAGCTTGAGTATTTTCTGCCTTATTGTTCTCAACTACCACATAATTATTTTCAATAATAGAATCAATTTTTTTGCTGTCTTCACTTGCTTGAGTTGCGGCAATAGAATCCTCGCTATCTTTAGATGAACCACTGAATATTAATTTATATCCTAAAAATAAGAATATAAACAAAAAGACGCATAAAACAATAATCAGCTTGCCATGTGAAGAAAAGCCACCTTCCTCGCGGGCTTCTTTTCTATCGCCTTTAGAGTGTAAAGATTCTCCAGCACTTTCTTGAGAAGATTCTCTGCTTGATTTTGCAGCTTTTGTCTTTTTAGAGCTTTCTTGTTTAGAATCTACACTGTGAACTTCAGTTTCTTCCTGCTGTGAATCGCCGCTGAATTTCTTTTTAATAGTATTTACTAAGCCATATTCATCATCTAAGAAAACTTGACCTTTTTGGTTAGAGTATCTAGGTCTTTCAAAATAATAAGTTTTATCTAACCTAGCTACTAACTCTTCAATATTCTCTATTTCTAAAAAATTTGCATACGACCTAAAGTAACCTAAAGCATAGGTTCTTTCTGGCAGTTTAGCATAATCTTCCTTTTCTAAGGCGGTTAGAAATTCTTTTCTTATTCTTGTGATTCTAACCACATCATCAATACTTAGTCCTTTTTTCTCTCTACTTTTTTGTAGAAGCTGTCCTAAGCCAGCATTTTCCATGTCTTTAGCTCCTCATTTTCTACTTATTTATTTAAATATTCTTTTGCTTGAGTAATTAGCTCTTCAATAATTTGTGCCGTAGGACGAATAGAATTTACCAAACCAACACTTTGCCCCGCCATAAGCGATCCATTTTCAACATCGCCGTCTACTACTGCGCGTCTAAGAGCCCCAACCCAATAATGCTCTATTTTCATTTGCGCATCGTATTTAGTTAAACTTCCTGCTTTATAATCGGCAATTACTTCTTTCTGGAAATCTAAGAAATCTTTTGAACCTTTATTAATAATTGCCCGCACTGGAATTACTGTAAAATCGTTGTCAACCTGCTGCGTTGACTGTGCATCTCTTGCTGATGCTTTAATAAACGACTGCTTGAAATTATCGTGTGCGATACATTCAGCAGCACATACTAACGATGTGCCGATTTGCACTCCAGCGGCACCCAGTTCTAAATAGTTGGCTAAAACTTCGCCTCTGCCAATACCGCCAGCTACAAAAACTGGAACTTCTTTAATATTCGGCAGAATTTCCTGAACTAAAACGGAAGTAGATACCGGACCAATATGCCCGCCAGCTTCAGATCCTTCAATAATTAAGGCGTCTATACCATTTTTAATAAGCCTTTTACCTAATGATAAATTTGGTGCAAAACCTAAAGTTTTGATATTTTTATCTTTTAATTTTGTAATTACTTCCACACTAGGAAAGCCGCCGGCAAAAATTACATGCGTTGATTGTTGTTCAATACAAACATCAATGAGAGAATCAAGATGAGGATTCATAACTATCAGATTAACGCCAAAGGGTTTTTTAGTTTTTTCTTTAGTTTTGATAATCATGTCTTTTAAAAGAGGAGCATCCATAGAGCCACTGGCAATTACACCAAATGCTCCAGCATTTGAAACTGCCGCTACTAAATTGCTTTCCGAAATCCACGACATAGCCCCGCCCATAATTGGATAGTCAACCCCTAAAAACTTCTTTCCTACTTCCCATAAAGATTCTAACTTGCTGTTTGCGCTCATAAAATTATTCCATAAAAATATATAGTAATCATATAATTAATATATTATTATCAATAATCAATAAATACAAGATTAATTTATTACTTTTTAAAAAAAATTATGTTATTCTTTAACAAAATTAGGGTGGATGTTAATAATGAAATCTAGCATAGATTCTGAAATAGAAAGATTCTCAAGTATCGCTGAGGATTGGTGGAAGGATGGCGGAAAGTTTAAAATCCTTCATAACTTTAATAAAGTTAGAGTTGATTATATTGCAGATATTTTAAACCAGCATAATCTATCTAACATTGAAATATTAGATGTAGGCTGCGGCGGCGGAATTTTATCGGAAAGTTTTGCAAAACTAGGTTATAAAATTACGGGAATTGATGCCTCTAGTGCTAGTATAGCGGCTGCTAAAAAGCACGCTGAGGAGAATTCTTTAAATATAGAATATATTAATATTCTGCCGGAAGATTTCCTTGCGCAAAACCCTCATAAAAAATTTAAAGTTATTTTCGTTATGGAGATTATCGAGCATGTTAATTCCGCTATAGACTTTCTTAACACCGTATCGCAATTTTTAGAAGAAGGCGGACTGTTGTTTTTTTCAACCATCAATAGAAACTTAAAATCCTTAATTTTAGCCAAATGGACGGCAGAGTATATTTTAAATTGGGTTCCTAAAGGAACTCACGATCATGCAAAGTTTTTAAAGCCGGCAGAGCTTAATAATATGCTTGTAAAAAATTCTGTAAAAATTGCTGATGTTAAGGGAATTAAACTGCATCCTTTAAGCAGAGACTGGAAAATTTCTAATATTCCTGATATTAACTACATTGGCTATGCTGTAAAAAATTGATATAATAAGATTTATGAAAAAAAATGTAAGGGGTAAAGCGACAAAGTAGAAATCAAAAAGATTAAACTTATATAGGAGGAAAAATGAAAGTAGAGATGTTTACAAAAACCACATGCCCTTATTGCACTAAAGCAAAAAATTTGCTTAATATGAAAGGAGTTAAAAATATTATTGAATATAATATCGAAACTGATCCAAGTAAAAGAAGAGATTTTCTGCAAAGAACCCAGGGAGCAAAAACCGTTCCGCAAATTTTTATTAACGATGTTTTAGTGGGAGGGTTTGATAATTTATCAGCCTTAGACGCCGCAGGTGAATTAGATAAAATGTTAGTGGATAAAAAATAATAAAAGTTGGGAATTCTTCTTTAACTTTCAATGGCATGATTCTATCTGTGATACTTTCCTACAATACTACTGTTTTATTGTATGGGAAGGGGAAAAGTAGTAAATTCAAAATATTATGCTCTTATAGAAAGTTTAATAGTTTGAGATTTATATTAGGAATTTTGGCACTAAGCATATAAACATATATGAGCACCAAAGCGACGCTATAGAAACTCAAAATATTAAACTTTTAGCGCGCCATCAACGCGGGAAAAGCATAATACATGAACGGTGCGGCAACCAGACTTTTTAAGAACCATTGCACATTCATTAATAGTAGCTCCTGTAGTTAGCACATCATCTACCAGTAAAATATTTTTTCCTTTTATAAATTTCAAATTGTTTTTATTTATATTAAAAGCCCCTTTTACATTTATTATTCTTTTTTGACCGCCTAATTTAATTTGGTCGTCAGTTTTTTTATTTTTCTTTAATGCCCTACAAATTAAAGGTTTATGAAAATACTTGGCAATTTCATAAGCTAACATAGCCGTATGATTATATTTTCTTTTAATTAATTTGCGGTAATGTATCGGCACTGGAATTATTACATCTATTTTATCTGCCAATGCTTTTTCATAAACTTTTTTAATTAAAAAACTGCTGATAAATTTGCTCATATAAGTTTTATCATGATTCTTAAACCCAGATATCAGCTTAAATATTTCTGAGTTATAAATAAAACAATAGGATGCAGAATCAAATATTTTGGGCTTTGCTAAACAGTCTAAACATATATCACCTGTTTGTAATTCTATCCCGCACATACTGCAGCAATTTTTGTAAGCTGATTGCAGTTTGTTAAAGCAATTGCCGCACACTCCTTCGGCAGCAACAGAAACATCACAAAGATAGCAATGCGGAGGGTAAATAAAATTAAGCAGTTTTAAAACTATTGACTGTAAAAGCATAACTTTTTGCAAAAATTAAATTTTAATGGTATTTTTTAATATATTTTAATTTAGATAGTATAAGCATTGATGAAAGTTTTTGATAGAGAATTATTGCACATAAGAGCAAACAATTTGTTAAATAAGCATTTGCAAGAGCCTAATTTTTTAAGGACTGAAATTTGCTTAAGAACTGCTGAAAAACTAAGTGAGCTAAAAAATAACTTTAATATTGGAATTGAGATAGGATCGGGGGTTGGTGAATTTTATAACAGCCTATACAGCCCCGATAGCAAATTTTACAATCCGCAGAAAATCAGCAAATTATGGCAGATGGATTCCTCAATTAATTTTTTGAACCATAACCCTTATCCTAATAAAATTTTATGCGATGCTGAGAATATCTCTATGCAAGATAGTTCTTTTGATATTGTGCTTAGCAACTTTTCTTTGCATAATATTAATAGCCCTGAAACTGTTTTTAGAAATATCTATAGAATACTAAAGCCTGAAGGAGCTTTTTTAATAAGCATTCCCATTGTCGGCACGCTTTATCCTTTGAATGAAATTTTATTTGAAACTGAAATGAGATTATTCAACGGGGTTTCACCTCGCGTGCATCCTTTTGTAGATATTACAACACTAGGCAATTTAGTGCAGGCTGCCGGTTTTAAAGAAATTACAGCCGACAAAGACAAAATTGAAATTATGTATAGCAGCGTGGCAAAAATATTTGAAGATTTAAAAAATACAGGACAAAATAATATCCTTATTAATCGCAATAAGAAATATATTGGAAAGAGTTTTTTTAAAGAAGTTGACGCTAAATTCCAAAAATATATAGACCTAAGCAGCGGCTGTTATCCTATTATTATTGAATTTGCTAATTTGATTGCCTGGAAATAAACATGAAACATCCTGCACTTATCAAAGCTAAATTAATAAAAAGATATAAAAGATTCCTCTGTGATGTTTTGCTAGAAAATGGTGAAACAGCTACCGTTCATTGCGCAAACTCCGGTTCAATGCTGGGTCTTGTTAAAGATGGTTTTGATGTTTATCTTAGCATGGCGGCAAACCCTAATAATAAATTAAAATACAAGCTAGAACTTATTGATGACGGCTCTAGTTTAGTTGGTGTAAATACACAGCTTACCAATAAACTGGCTGCAGAGGGTTTTGCCGGCAAACTTATAAAGCCTTTAGAAAATTATAGCAGCATTCAAGCCGAGGTTAAGTATGGGGCATCGCGTATTGATTTTTTATTAGACGGCAACTGTTTTGTTGAAGTAAAAAATATTACTCTTAAAAGAAAAGCACATATGGCAGAATTTCCAGATGCTATAACCCAGCGCGGATCTAAACATTTGCTAGAATTAATTAATGCCGTAAAAAGTGGCAGGCGGGCAGTTAGTTTGTATATAGTGCAGCGCACTGATACACAGTATTTTAAAATTGCTAAGGATATTGACCCAGTATACTATAAAAATTTTATGCAGGCAAAAGAGGCAGGAGTAGAATTTTTATGCTATGATTGTTCCATAAACTTAAATACAATAAATATTAATAAACCATTAGAGATTATCTATGAATAATAAAAATTTTATTATAAAAAAAATTGAAAATTACGGCGTAATTGAAAATATTTACATTTATAATGATAAAGCCTTTGAAGGTTTGAAAAAAGCCGGTCTGTTAGCCTATCAAACTTTAGAATATATAAAAGAATTTGTCGTAGCAGGAGTTTCTACCAATGAATTAGACGCTAAAATCCATGATTTTATTATCTCTAATAAAGCAATACCTGCTACGCTTGGCTATCGGGGCTACCCGAAATCTTCCTGCATTTCTTTAAATCACGAGATATGCCATGGCATTCCGGGAGATAAAAAACTTATTGAAGGCGATATTCTTAACATTGATATAACCGTAATTTTAGACAGCTGGTATGGCGATACTAGCAGAATGTTTAGTGTCGGCAAAATTTCTCCCAAAGCGCAAAGACTTATGGCAACTACTCTTGAATGTCTTGATGAAGCCATAAAAATACTGCGCCCTAATATTCATATCGGCGATATTGGCGCAACTATTGCAGCTATCGCTAAAAGAGATAGATTTTCGGTGGTAGAGGAATTTTGCGGACATGGCGTGGGGAGCGAATTTCATCAAGATCCTAATGTTCTGCATTACGGCAAATTCGGCGAAGGCATGCTGCTTGAAGAAGGCATGGTTTTTACTATTGAGCCTATGATTAACTTCGGTAAAAAAGATATTAAAATGCTGAACAACGGCTGGACGGCTATTACCAAAGATTTTTCGCTCTCAGCACAATACGAGCATACTATTGGCATTACTAAAGACGGCTGTATTGTATTTACCCAGCCGCAATCTTAGGAAATAACCCTCATGAAAGATGATGATTTTGAGACGGAAGATATTGATATAATCAGCGGTCATAGATTGCGGGTTAAAAACAGATTTCTTAATAACTCTCAAAACAGAAATATGGCTTATGATGACTACGAGCTATTAGAAATGCTTTTGTTTTATGCCATACCTCGCCGTGATGTAAAACCTTTGGCAAAATCTTTACTACAAAAATACGGAGATATTGCCACTATAATTGCCACTCCCCAAGAAATTCTTCTGCAGCATAAAGGAGTTAGCGAAAATACCGTTTGCTTATTGCAGCTATTAAAAACTACTAATGCGCAAATCTTAAAAAAAACTATCAGCAATTCTTCAGTTTTAAAAAACTGGAAAGATTTAATGGATTATTGTTTTGCTAAAATTGCTTACGAAAAAAAGGAAATTTTTCATGTAATTTATCTTAATATTAGAAACATCATTATTAAAGATGAAATTTTAGCCGAAGGAACTCTTAATGCTATAACCGTTTATCCTAGGGAAATTATCGCCAGATGTTTAGAGTTAAAAGCCTCGGCAGTTATTATCGTTCACAACCATCCCAGCGGAAACCCTACACCATCTATGGAAGATATAGGAATGACAAATAAACTATGCACCTCTTTAGAAAGCATTAATGTTAAATTGCACGATCATGTTATTATCGCTGAATCTGGCACTACTTCTTTTAAAAACTTGGGGCTGTTAAAATAAACAATTTAGGTTTGGTAATTTTTAGCAATTGTGATATAATCACGGAAATTAAATATTTAGGACTTTTAAAATGAGTGTAAATACTAACGAATTAAAGAAAATGCTTGAGACTGCGTTTCCTAATTCTAATATTGAGGTGGTTGATACTGTTGGCGATGGTCAACATTTAGAGGCTACCATTTATTCCGATAGCTTTTTAAACAAAAGCTCTTTACAGCGGCATAAAATGGTGTATGACAGTTTAGGCGGGTTAGTTGGCAACGAAATTCATGCTCTTGCCCTTAATACCTACACCAAGCAGGAAAAAGCTGCAGCTAATGCTGGAATAAAAGCTGAGGCAGCTGAATCTAACATTAATCTTAATGATGATGTTTTGAAGCAAATTGACAGCCTTATTAAAGAAAACTCTGTAGTATTATTTATGAAAGGCAATAAAGACATGCCCTTATGCGGGTTTAGTTCGGTAGTTAATCATATTTTATTAGATTTATTAAATGTTGACTTTGTAGATGTTGATGTAATGGCAGACTATAAAATCCGCGAAAAAATTAAAGAATATTCTGACTGGCCTACTATTCCGCAGCTATATATCGGCGGGCAGTTTATCGGCGGCTGCGATATTGTGCGCGGAATGTTTCAAAGCGGCGAATTGCAAAATTTATTAAAATCGCAAAATATTAATTTTACAGAACATCATGAATAAATCTCCTTATAAAACCCTTAACTGTCTTATTTCTTGTGGCAATGAAGATATTTTAAATACTGCGGAAGCAGAAAATAATATCAATGAGAATACGGCAAAGCATGAATGTGAAGATGTAAAACATGTGGTAATATTGCTGCATGGCTATGGCTCTAATGCTGAAGATTTAATCTCTATTGCCCCTTTATTTAAAAATATGAAGGATACTCTTTTTGTAGCGCCGAATGCTCCTTATGAAATTGAAGGATTTGCCGGCAACCAATGGTTTCCTTTAATTACTAAAGAAAACGAGAATGGCGGTTTTGATGTAGAAATTTCTAGCTTCGGCGAGGTAAAAATTGCTTCTAATCTTATTATTAAACTAATCGAAGAAATTAAAGAACATCATAAATTAGACTCGCAGAATATTTCACTTTTTGGTTTTTCTCAAGGCGGAATTCTTTCTTTATATACAGCCCTCAATAATGATATGCAGTTGGGAAATGTTATTTCGCATAGCGGAGTTTACTACGGCGAGCATGAAAATGAAAACTTCAATAGCAGTCAAAAAATTCTTATGATACACGGAGAAGATGATGAAGTTTTACCTTTAGAAAAATTCTACCTCAGCATAGATTATTTAAAATCGCACGATATTCCTTTCAAAAGCTATGTAGAAAAAGGTCTTTCCCATTGCATTAATACTAATACCATAGAAATCTGCGAGAAGTTTTTATTGAAAAGTGTTAGTGAAAAATAATTGTTATTAATATTATACACTCTGTAATTCATTAGTTTTTATGCCGATTGCCCTTAAAAATATTAGTTTATATAGATAGTTTAATCGGCTTGGCGGCTTCCATTTTTGATTCTGTTTCGCTTTTTCCCATTATATAGGTGGGAATATTTATTTCTTTATATATTCTTTTTAATTCTTTCCTAAAAAAATATTTGCTAAAATATAATAAAACAAAGAATACTCTAATGAAATATGCTGCACACAACGACCCATATACTTATAAAGATGCACCCGATGTTTTAATTAATAAATTTAATATTAAAAATGCTAAAGAATTAGAAAAAATGGAACAAATTCTAGTTTTTATGAAAGCTGCTGATATTGATAAATATCCTAAAGGAGATTATAGTCTTAAACATTTCCAAAAATTGCATAAATATTTCTTTGAGGAACTTTACGATTGGGCTGGTAAAATAAGACAAATTACTATTCAAAAAGGTGTAACTTTATTTTGCAATCCTATGTTTATAGAGTCTGCTTATAATGATTTTTATAAACAAATGAAAAAAGATAATTTTCTTAAAAATATTAAGGAAGAAGATTTATATAAATCTTTAGCTTTATATCATGGAGAGTTAAATATTATACATCCATTTAGAGAGGGAAATGGCAGGACTACAAGAGCTTTCCTATCTTTAATGGTTAAAGATAGCCACAATATAGAGCTAGATTATGATAAAGTAAATAAGGAGCACATAATAAAAGCCTCTATTGATAGTAATAACATGGACTATACTTATATGGAAAAAATATATAAACATTTGTTATCTAAAAATAAAGATATAGAATTTGATATATAATTATGCTATAATTAATATAGAAATTATGAGATAAACAATGACTAATATACATGTAAAAATACCTGATGCAATACAGGGTAATAAAAGAATATTTATAAAAAGCGTTTTAGCTTCTTTTGCTTTTGAAGGGCAGGATAATCCTAAAATTCAGCAAAAAGTAGTAGATTATATAGTATCTGGCAGGCCTACTGAAGATATTGTTAAAGAAATTATAGAACAGGCAAAAAAAGATCCTTCTGCTTATCTTAAGCAATTTGACTAAAAAAATACCTATTAAAGTTTCTTAAGATGTTTTTCCACATCGTAAATTTTATTAAATTTTTTAAAGGTTTCCCGTATTCCAGTAATTTGTCTGCTTCTGCCAGCTATTTTATTATAGTGAGCAATTACCTTAATTTTTATAATTTTCCCACACTGCGTCCATAATAGCGGTGCATAGTTCATTAAATCCGGTATACTCACCATTATTATTCATGCCGATATTCTCGCGGTTGCTTAAAATTATTATACCTAAATTCTTATCGCGGTTAAGGGCAAGGCAATTACCAGTAAACCCTATATGTCCGAAAGTTTTCTGCGGGCGGTTTTTACCCATATAATCGCGGCTATAATCAAAGCCAATCGCCCTGCCCTTAAAATTAGGATTATCTTGTTTTGCTGAAAATTCATCTATAATTTCTTGCGAATAAAAACTACCGCCGCCATCAAGCATTAGCTGCATCAGTTTGGCAATATCGGCTGCACTTGAAAATAACCCTGCATGCCCAGAAACTCCTTGCATGGCATAAAAAGCATTGCCATCATCAACTTCTCCTTGAAGAGTATAATTCCGCCAATTTTTGAAATCACTAGGTTTTTCTTTAACTCCAAACTTGCCTTGTTTTAGCATATTTTGCTCAAACAAATTATTCCATGATGTTGCTGCACTGCGGGATTTTTTATCTTGGGATAGATTAAACCCCGTATCATTCATGCCTAATTTGCTATATAAGTTTTCTTGCAGATAAACATCTAACGGCATGCCGCTGATTTTTTCTACAACTGCCCCTAGAACAATAAAGCCTAAATCTGAATAAACTTGATTAGTCTGCGGTTTATAAGACAAAGGAAATTTTGCAATATAATTAATAGCCTCTTGCTTGTTTTTAGCATGAATATACAAAGGCTGCCAAGGAGCTAAGCCGCTGCTGTGGGTTAGCAAGTCGTAAATAGTAATATTTGCTTTATCTGGTGTATTAAATTCTGGCAAATAGCTTGAGACTTTATCATCAAGGTGCAGTTTATTTTCATTTATTAACATCATAACAGCTTGAGTTGTAGCTAATACTTTAGTAAGCGAAGCTAGATCAAAAATTGTATCATATGCCATTAATACAGGATGTTTAATATTGCGTCCGCCCTCTTTCAAATAAGCAAAACCAAAAGCATTAAGATATTGTATCTGCCCGCCCTGCTGCACCAAAATTACCATGCCGGCAGTTTTTTGTGAATTAATTTTTTCTTCGGCAATATTTTGGATTTTTTGGTTAATAGCTTCGTTTTTAAACAGAATTTCTGCATTTAGGGAAAAACTGAAAAGCAAAAAAAATGATAATAATTTAAGCATAGATAAAATTTCCTTTGACATATCGTTTGTTTTAATTAATAATAACTCATTCCTAAGAAAGTTGTTAGTATATTTTTATGCTGACACGCCGTATTTTAATTTTAGATGAGTTGTCTTTTTGCAGTGTATAAGTAAAAAATAACGAAGTATAAAGTTAAAAAGGACTATTAGGACAATCAAATTAAGGAAAAATAATGACTAAAAGACATAATGCCAAGTATAAAATTGACCGCAGATTAGGTTTAAACCTTTGGGGAAGAGCAAAATCTCCTTATAATAAAAGAACCAGCAGACCAGGTCAGCATGGTGCACAACCTAAAAAACCTAGTGATTACGGAATTCAGCTTTTGGCTAAACAAAGATTGAAAGCCTATTATGCAAATATCGGCGAACGCCAATTTAAAAGAATTTATGAAGAAGCAGTGCGCCGTCAAGGTGATACCTCGCAAAATCTTATTGGGCTTCTTGAAAGCCGTTTAGATGCAGTAGTATATAGAATGAAACTTGCCAGCACTATGTTTGCGGCTAGACAGTTTATAAATCATGGACACATTCAGGTTAACGGAAAAAAAGTTAACATCGGTTCAATGAGACTTAAAGTTGGCGATGTGGTAAGTATTAAACCAACATCACGCGAGTTAGATATTGTGCTGCAAGCTATTAATTCTAACGAAAGAGATGTTCCGGAATACATTCAAGTTAATCATGATACTAAAGAAGGTCAGCTTCTTTCCGTGCCGAAATTAGAAGAAGTGCCATATCCGGTAAAAATGGAACCAAATGTGGTAGTAGAGTTTTACTCAAGATAATAATTATAAATTTAAGGGGTTTCTACAAAATAGAAACCCCTTTTTTTGTTATGTTTTTACAAACAAAATTTAAAAAATGGCAATGTTCTGAGCTTTATATTAGGAGTTCGCGAAGTGTATAAATAATACATGAGCGGTAAAATAACGACATAGAAAGCCAAAAGATTGTCATTTTTAGAAGCTGTAGTTGGCACTTAACATAACAGTAGCACCCATTTGAGAGCATGTATTGCCAATGCAGTTTCTGCCGAATTCATCGCCTTTTTTGCCTAAGGCTTGAATATAGCTTAAGCCTAAATCTAGGGACTGCGAGTAGGAATAACTTAATGCCAGCAAATTAAATAGGCTGGCATCTTTTAAAGATACAACATTAGAGTAATTAAAGTTTGCATAAGGAGTCAGCTCAATCATTGCTCCTAGGCTTAGATAATCTTTTCCTAAAATAAAAATATCTTGATTTTGCAGCCGCTTAAGCATGGTATGGCTGATGGGTGCATGATTATTCTTTCTGCCCATTTCGTTATGAAAATATTCCATAAAAAGTGTGGTTGAATAATCAAAGAAATAGTCAGATTTTTCTACACCCAGCATCGTCATAGGGTAAGTTTTATCTCTATTATATTCTGGACTAATAAATGAGCTGTCAAACCTTAACACCGCTCCAAAAATAAAATCTGTAGAAAAACCTGCAGAAAGAATATAATCCCGCAAATACTGTGCAATAGCAAAACTATAGTCGCTGGTTTGGTTAGAGTGAAAATAGCGCCAGGCAAAAGTAGTATCTTCCATTGATAGATCTCTTGTTTCATAATCTCTTATAGGATTAGCCACAAGTGATACATTGCTATTGGCATCTAAAGAATAATTTATATAAACCATATCCGTTCCTATTTTATAATCGCCATCGTAAAAACCAGGTATCTGCGGATTAAAAAAATCACTCACATGAAACATTCTGGCTCGGCTCCATGTAATTGTGGTTCTGCCTGCGGTAATTTCATAGTTGTTATTAAATATGGAAAAATAAAATCTATCTATTTTATTAATAATATTATCGTTATAGTTTGAGGTTTGATTAAATTGATGATTGTTATACAGGTTAAATAAATTAGTGCGATCATTTTTAATAACTAAATCAGTCGGCAGCGACACTTCTCCGCTGGGAGATCTGGCAAAGCTAGTAAGCAGATGGGATTCAAATTTAAAACCAACATTATCGCTAGAGGGTTCAACAATATAACTGCCAATCAGCCGATTATCAGCTCGGAAACTGCTGCGGATTTTTGGATCGCTGTCTCTATTATAATTCTCAGCTCCGCTTATTCCTAAATAATCATTAAAACTTACACCAGCATAAGCATTGCTGCTAAATAGAAACAATAAAATACTAGCAATATATTTAGCTTTTTGCAATTTGCCCATCTCTTAAAGTTATTACTCTTTTCGCTTTAGAAAGCACCATGCTGTCATGAGTAGAAAGGATAACTGTGGTTTTATATTTATCCTGCATGGCTTTCATTAAATCAATTAAACTTTCAGAATTGCTGCTGTCAAGATTAGCTGTCGGTTCATCACCTAATATCAATCTAGGATTGCTAACAAGGGCGCGGGCAACGGCAACCCTTTGCTGCTGTCCTCCAGATAATTCATTAGGCTTCCTTTTAATAAAATCCTTTAAACCTACTTCTTCTAAAGCTCCCTGCGACCTTTCTATAATTTCCTTTTTAGGCATTCCCTTTAATTCTAATGCTAATCCTACATTTTCAAGTGCGGTTAGAACCGGAAATAGATTATAAGATTGGAAAATAAAACCCATATTGTTAAGCCTAAAATCTGCCAAAGATGATGGGCTCATTTTAGAGATATTATTGCCGTCAATAAAAACATCACCAGAGGTAGCGTTATCAAGCGAACCAATAATATTCAATAAAGTTGATTTCCCAGAACCCGATGGACCTGAAAGCACTACAAAGTCTCCTGCGGCAATATCTAGGCTTACTCCCCTAAGGGCGTAGTTTTCAATTTTACCCTGCTTATAAATTTTTGTAACATTCCTTACTTCAATTAAATTCATTTTATTAACTCCTTCTTTTAGAGAGTGCTTGCATTGGATTATATAAAATTGCCCTAATGCTTGGATAAATACTTGCCACAATTCCTAATCCCAGCATAGCTAGCGCAATTTTTAAAGCTCCCGCAGCATCTACCTTAGGATAGATATAGTTTCCTAGCCCTATATTTGCTGCACCTCCTGCAAAAGGCGAGATATTAAGTCCAACATGGGCAAAAAAGATAGAAATCAACAATCCAAGTATTGCCCCAATAGTTATGCCGATTACCAAAATTATAGCTGCTTCAAACATGATATAAAAAAATAAATAGCTTTTTTTAAAACCTAAAGCCTGCATAATACCGAATTCATGAATTCTTTCCAACACTGAAATTAAGATGGTATTCATAAGCGGAATTGTTGCTGCAAAAAATACGATAGAAAAAAATACCATTAAAACAATATACATCTCGTCTAGCCAGCCTTTGAAAAAAGGATTCAAATCACCCCAAGTATAAAGATCTACTCCTACAGGAAGCAGAGGCTTTACTTTGGCAAATACTATATCTAAATTGTTATCATCATATAAAACTATAGATACTTCAGTAATTGCCTTGCCTAAACCATAAGTTTCTGCAACAAAATTTATATCGGTAAAAGCGAAAGTTTCTTCCACATGCGGCAAAGTAGAGGTAAAAGTATCATTAATAAAGTAAGCAGTTTCTACCAGCTTATCATTGACATTTTGTGAAGAGGCAACAATTTTATAATGTTTTTCAGTTTCTAGTTTATCCAGCAGCTCTTGACCGATTAAAATACCGTTGTTAGCAAATGTTTCAGCAAATTTATTGTAATCAAAAGATTTACCAATAAATGAGAGGTCTTTTTCGGTTTTGGTATTAATACCCACAATTACCCCATTGCGGATTTCCCTTTCACTTTTAAAAACAGTAGGCACTTGAATTCTAGCAGTAACCCCTTTTACCTCTGGAATATCAGCAATTTGCTGCAATATGGCGTCATCTATAATAAAATTATTCTTAATGGAAGAATCAATTTTATATTGCGGATTCATAATTTTAAGGTTGCCGATTAAAGAATCCAGCACAAAATTTTTAACCTGCCCTCTAAACCCTTCTGCCACGCTTAGCAGAATTTGAATCAGCATGATGGAAAATATAATAATTATAATAATTACCTTATTTTTCGCCCAATTATTAAAAACGCTTTTTCTTGCCAAATTAAAAATCATTAGGAAATTTTTAAACATACATGCCTCTAATTTGAAGTAATTGCCTGCACAGGATTAGTTTTAGCCAGCCTAATAATAGGCGGAATAATCGCCGCCATTACTGAAGCATATACTAATAATGGACCAACCAATAGCAACGGCGAACTTAAATTAGGATAAAGAACATTATTTATCAAAGTTAGCGGCACACCTTGTTCGTGAGTTAATCCAGGCAGCGGAATTCCAGCAATAGAATAATGATAAATAATAATTAAACCTATAATTGTTGCCAGTCCTACACTTGCCGTGCAGAGAATAAAGTTTTCAAAAAATAAAATCCATTTAAAATAGCGGTTGTTTAAGCCTATGCTGCTATAAATGCCAAATTCGGGCATACGCTTAAGGGTAGCCAGCATCATAGAATTAATGAGAGTAAAGCTGATTATAGTAATAAGCATTACATAAAAAAACATACTAACCATAAATTGAAACTGAATGGTTTGCTTAATGCTAGGCAAAACCTCATCCCACGACAGCACTGCTAAATGGTTTGGCAGATTTTTCTGCAGGAAAGTTTTAAGGCTGCTACGGTAAGAAAAATCTTTTAATTTAATGGTAATATTTGTAGCACTGCGAGAAAATGCCATATTGTCGTTAAAATAGTTGCGGTGAATAAATGCGGAGTTCTTATCTAAAGAAGCATCGCCGGTTTGATAAATTCCTTTAACCAAAAAGCTGTCAATCACAAAGCTATCGTAAATATCTGTTGACATCAGCACAATTTGATCGCCGACTTTGATGTTAAAAAAATTAGCTAAATCTTGCCCTATTATTACATCATTATAGCTTTCATCATCTAAAAAACTTCCGCTTACCATATGCGAGGCTGGCATAGATAAATCTTTCTCGGTAGATGGCTCAATACCTACCAGTTGAAAAGCGTAGTTTTTATCGTTAAAATCGCCTAAGCCAAAACTGATGTAGCGCGGAGAGCTAAAGATTGGTGTTTTATGAAATTCTGCTAGCTTAGATTGAATTAAAGCTATATCTTCTTCACTAATAAGTTTGGCAAAATCTTGCACATCGTTATATTCAGCGTTTCTAACTTGAATATCTCCATTAAAAACCTGCGTATAAGAATTTTCTATCAGCTGATAAGCCCCGCTTTGAAAGCCAACCATTAAAAAAACAGCTAGGGTTGTTGCAAATATCATAAACCCTAACAAAGCTGTTTGCAGCTTGCGGCGCAGCACATTCCGCAGGGCAATTTTAAATATGATTTTCAGCATGGTAAATCCTAAGGTCTTTCTAAATTGGCAAGACTAAAAATATCAGCGCTCAAAGGAATATTAAACTGCGTATCTTCAATGATAAAATCGGTAAAAAAACCTTGTTTTTCTAAATTGGTTACACGCATATGTTTCATGATTGGCTTTGTTTTATCGTTATTATAATAGCCGATGTCAAGGGCATCGAATCTTCTAATCATATTGCCGCCTTGATCGAAAAACTCTTTCGCCAGCATAGCATTATCAGTTTTACGGATATAATAAATTTCCTTGCCCCAAACGATCGGCGCATCTTTAAAAGGAATAGCTGTAATTATATAAACAGGCACGCCGTCTTTAGTTCCAGATACTACAGTATAGGTATATTGGCTTAGGGATTCTAAGGATACGGCAATATCATCGTAAGACATATCCGAACCCATCCAAGGTTTTGATTTTAGTGAGCTGGCAATTTTAATGCTTCTGCGAGATTTCGGCGAATAAGTCCACATGGAATCGCCGATTACTAAAATCGCCTGCCCTTTATATTTTGCAGGTGCTACGAATTTAGCAATAGATTTTGTATCGCCCATAGAATATGACCTTAAAGTCATACTTTCGGTTCTATCTGGTCTTGTTATAGTCATAGTCATGGTAGAGCTGGCAGACTGCTGCCCCCGCCACATGCTGAAAGCCTGCCTCACAATATCGTATCCGTCGCGCACAGGTTCTGCTGCAAAAACCCCGCTTGATATTAATAAAGATATTAATAATATTGTAATCTTTTTCATTTGCCATACCTTATTTTTAGAAAGTATCTTATCACAAAAAGGTTAATAGAATATTAATATTTATGCAAGCGTTTTAATTAAGCAATTATATTGCAATATTCCAAAAAAATCTTGTTTTACCATTGCCTAAGCATATACTAGGCTCAATATTTAATAACAAAAAGGAATAGTAATTAATTGCAAATCAGCTTAAAAATAGTTTTGGGAATGTGTATAGCATTTATAGCTATTAATTCTGCAAAAGCTGAATTTTATATAAGTGCAGGCGTAGGACAAGCGGTTAAATATAATAATAAAGCAGAGCTGCCAAGCCCTCCTAAGAATTCATTAGAAAGTCCGGTATTAGAACCATCAGAGCCAATAATTATTGACAATAAATATACTGAATTTCATGGAACTTATAATGACGCTCCTGTTATTTATAGTGAGATAAAAGAAACTATAAGCCAGCAGACTATCTATAACCTTATATTAAGATCATCAGTGGAATCTGTGGATATTACAAACACACACAAAATACAATCCTCATTTTTAGGAAGCATAGGCTATCGTTTAAAGAATTTTAGATTTGAGTTTGAAGGTAAAAATGTTAAGTCAAGGCAGAATATGGCGATTGATAGCCACTATTATAATGGCTATGATATTTACTCAGCTGTAAATACTATCCATCACTATGAAGAGTGGTGCGATAAAGGAACTTGGATGGGAGATTTTGGTTATTACACCTGTCCTCAGCGCGTAAATCAGGGAGTATATAAATGCCTTGATTTAGGAATGTTAGACGGCAATAAGTATGAGTGCGAAACAATAATTAAAGGTCAATCAAATTACAATAGTTCAATATCTCAAACTCAAGACTATCATTTTAAAGAGATTGTGCTTAATAATACCATATTAGGATTTTTTAATGTTCTATATGATATTCCCATAATTCCATCATATAAAATACTTCCAGCAATTTCTATTTTCGGCGGAGGGGGTGTTGGCTATGCTTTAAGCAAATATTCTTCTTCTGGTGAGCATAATGAAAGTTTTTCATCATTAGCATATCAAGGCAAAGCTGGTGCATACTTAAGCATAAAAAATGTTGATTTCATTGCTGCTGTATCCCGCGTATATTTTAATAAAGAGCCTCTTAAGAATAATACATTGCAGCAGGTTGAACTTTCTTTAAGATATAATTTTAAATCGTCTTCTAGTTATTCTCAAAAAAAAGCGGTTAAAGTTAATCCTTCTGCCACACTTACAACACCTACAGCACCCGTAAAAAAGACTAATTCCCGTCTTTTTAACAGACATTGATAATTTAAGACGACATTTTCACAAATAAACTCTGTAAAAAGTTAAAAAGCTCAGAATTTTTAATAAGATTATGAGAATATAAAAAATACATAATGGTTAAGGCACTGTTATACTTAAAGCTGTCAAAATTTTCTATTAACATCTGTTCTATGCTGGCAGCATCAAACAGAAAAAATTCTTCAACCTCACCATCAATAGCTATTGGTGTAAAATTTTCAGGTAATTGCATCTCAAAAATATGGACAATATCGTTGCGGACTCCGCCATATTTATTCACCTTATAGGCAATTGTTTTTACCAGACTAGATTTTTCAGCGATACTTTGCGGAATTCCTGCCTCCTCATTCGCTTCTTTAATTAAGGTTTGCCGCAAGGAAAACCCTAGCGATACGGCACCAGCGGCAAGATTATCTAGTTTATTGGGATCGTGAAGTTTGGTTTTTGACCGGCGGCTTATCCATAAATATTTCTGACCGCCTTTTTCCACATAAGCATTCAAATGCACACCATTAGCCCGTAGCCCAAAAACATGTAAAAGTGACCTATCCACATAGCCAAAATCGTGCCTGCCATCGTTAGACTGCAGCAGAATATTTTCGCCTCTTATTTTAAGAATGCCCTTTTCCTGTAAAATAATGGCAAAGCTGCCAAAAACTTCTGTAATTTTCTGCGGAGTATTATAGTTTTCCTTAAGATAAAGATTATTATCTTTGAATATAAAGTAATCTTTTAAATAATACTCTATAAGCTCCACAGTGTTTTTATCAATATATGATAGTAAAGTTAAAGTTCCATCAAATAAACTAACAAAAATCTTTGTATAGTTGTTTTCAGTAAACCTGCAAAAAATTTCCTCAATTTTTTTGATTACTTCCAATTTTTACTAAAGCTCCGCTTCCTCTTCTTCAAACTCTTCTACCTCTTCAAGCTCTACTTCCTCTTCTTCAAGCGTAGCATATTTCTTTTTTGGAAGTTTTTTGGTAACAAAATACACTAAATCTAAATGCTTATCACAATAGCTTTTACCAGAACTTGTTTTAGCTCCGCAGAAAGTAAAATCTTCTTCTCCATACGGCCATACGCACATATTGAATTCAATATCTGCTAATTTATACTTGCCAAGTTTAGAATCTTTTGTATGTAATTGAAAGACATCTAAGTTAACTTTATGGGGATCGTTTGATGATTCTTGTTGAAATACTTCTAGTGCAGAGCTTTTTTTTTCTTGATTAATAATGGTATTGCTTTTTTTAGCGATGTTAATAACAGTTTTTATATTATCGGTATCTATATTAAATATGGTTTCCATTTGGAGTTGAGTTTCTTTATTTTTAAGAGTATCTTGTTCCTTGAGATAATTTTCTCTTAGCTGGTTAAGCTGCAGCCTATGAATTTTTCCAATAATGGCATTCTTTGAAAATCCTAGCTCGTTGCCGATATTAACTGCTGTCATGCTTTTGTTTAGATATAAATCTTTGAGCTTATCAACTAAATTATCATCCCATATGGAATCTTTCATAATATATTATCCTATCTTGTTATTGATTAATTCTATAGAATTTTTTAAACCATAAAGGGCGAAAAAATTCCCCATGCGCGGACCCTCTTCTTGCCCCAATAAACTCTCGTAAAGTAATTTAAACCAATCTCTTAATTCCATGCCGCTTTCTTTGCCTACATTATATACAGCACTTTGCACTTCTGCTCCTGTAGAATTTTCCGGCAATGCTGATAGACTATCTGCTAATTTTGCCAGCAGACCTTTTTCTGCCGCATTAAGATTTTTATAAGAAATTGTCGGTTTAACGAAATCGTCATAATAATTTATGGCATAATCTAATAGATTATCAACAACTTCTTTTGTGGATTCATTTACAACTTTATATTTATTAATAAACTGCCATACTAGGTTTTTATCTTCCGTATGCAAAACACTTACTAAATTTAAAAGCAGAGAAAAACTGATTTCTTCTAAGCCTTGCGGAGGACTATCTTGATGAGTAAAAAAAATTGGACTTTCTGCTTTTGCCGATAGTTCAAGGCTATTATATTTAGATACAGAAGCCAGCCATTCATCAATACTTTTAGGAATAACATCAAAGTATAGTCTTTTTGCAGTTTTAGGCTTTTGATACATATAATAGGCTAAACTTTCTTGATTGCCATAACGCAGCCATTCTTCTATAGAAAGTCCATTACCTTTAGATTTAGAAATTTTCTCGCCTTTATCATCTAAAAATAATTCATATGTAAAAGACAACGGCGGCTGTTTGCCTAGAATTTTACAAATTTTAGAAGATAATTCAACTGATGGTATTAAATCTTTACCCGACATTTCATAATCAACCTCTAAGGCATACCAGCGCATTGCCCAGTCAACTTTCCACTGCAGTTTGCAAGCTCCGCCTATAACAGATGTAGTTTCCTCACTTCCATCTTCCTCTATATAAGTAATTGTGCCGTCTTTTGCAGAATGCGACACAACTTTAGCTTGAAGAACTTTGCCGCTTTTTTTACTAATCGGTAAAAAAGGCGAATAAGTTTCTTGCCGCTCGCCGCCTAAAGTTGGCAGCATAACTTTAAGAATTTCATCATAATGTTTTAAAACCTGCATTAATGCCTCGTCAAACATACCGCTTGTATAGCATTTTGTGGAGCTGTAAAATTCGTATTTAAAACCGAATTTATCTAAAAACTCTTGGAGTTTGGCGTTGTTATGCTCTCCAAAACTAGGATATAATCCAAAAGGATCTTTTACTTTCGTTAATGGCAATCCAAGATAGTTTTTCATATCTTCTTGATTAGGAATGTTGGTTGGAACTTTTCTAAAGCCATCTAAATCGTCAGAAAAAGCTACTAATTTTGTAGGAATATCTGAGATTTGCGAAAAAGCATACATAACCATAGTAGTGCGGGCAACTTCGCCAAAAGTGCCGATGTGCGGAAGCCCTGATGGTCCATAGCCTGTTTCAAATAGAACATAGCCTTTTTTGGGGGTTTGATTATTTATTCTATCTAAAATTTTCCTAGCTTCTTCAAAAGCCCAAGACTTAGACTGCATACCAGCTTCTTTAAATTTCATTACGCTATCCATGTTTGCTTTATGATTTACTTATAATCTAAATTTTCTAAATAGTAAAACTATTTTTTATTATATAAATATACAAAATCCGTCATACCAGTGAAAGCTGGTATCTATTAGGTGATTAGGCTAACATTAAATTCATAGTTCAACACCTAAACACTCTGCAAATAGATGCCGTGTCGGCATAGGCATGACGAAAAGAACATACCTGCTATTTTTTAGAATTCATCAAATTTTTTTGCAGTTTTTCCCATAAAACATCTACAGACTGTTTAACATCACTGCTCATAACTATCTTACGCCCCCATTCACGATTTGTTTCGGGGTAAATTTTCGCGGTGGCATCAATACCCATTTTTGAACCTAACCCCGATACAGGAGAAGCAAAATCTAAATAATCTATGGGAGTATTTTCTACTATCATGCTGTCCCTTACCGGATCTACATTTGTAGAAACTGCCCATAGAACATCTGCTATATTCCGCACATCAATATCGCTATCTACTACCACAATAAATTTCGTATACATAAACTGCCGCAAATACGACCAAATTCCCATCATTATCCGCTTAGCCTGTCCGGCATAGGCTTTTTTTATAGAAACAAATGCCATGCGGTAAGAACAAGCATCGGCAGGTAAATAGAAATCTTCTATTTCTGGAAACTGCTGCTTAATAAACGGCACAAACATATCGTTTAAACATTCCGCTAAAATTGAAGGTTCATCGGGCGGACGGCTGGTAAATGTTGATAAATAAATGGGATTTTTCCGCATAGTAATAGCTGTAATATTAAATACTGGAAATTCATCTACCTCGTTGTAATACCCTGTATGATCGCCGTAAGGACCCTCTGGAGCAGTCTCGCTATGCGATACATAGCCTTCTAAAATAATTTCTGCATGGGCTGGCACTAGCATATTGTTAGTTTTACTCTGAACTAATTCTATTTTTTTATCTGCTAAAAGTCCTGCAAATTTATATTCCGATAAATTATCCGGCACCGGACATACACCGGCAATAGTAAGGGCAGGGTCAACACCAATAGCTATACAAGCAGGCATATCGGTATTAGGAAATTTCTGCTTCCAGCGTAAAAACTGCTGGGCTCCTCCTCTATGCGCCAGCCAGCGCATAATTAGTTTATTTTTACCTAACTTCTGCATACGGTAAATTCCAAGATTATAATCATCAATATCTTCGCTTTCATTATCGCCGAAAGTAGGACCATGAGTAATAGCAATTCCCCAGGTTATAAGCGGTGCAGCATCTAGGGGATGGCAGTGCTGAATTGGCAGTTCATCTAAATTAATATCATTGCCCTGCCAAACAATTTCTTGTGATGGAGCTTTGCTAACTACATTAGGCGACATATTCATAACTTTTTTAAGAATTGGCAAATAATTAAAAGCGTCTTTAAGATTTTTAGGCGGACGGGGGCTTTTTAAAAAAGCCAGCAATTCCCCTAATTCTTTAATTTCTTCCATAGATTTATTAAGCCCCAGTGCAAATCTTTTTTTGCTGCCGAATAAATTAATTAAAACAGGATATTTACTAGGAGTGCCGTCTTTATTCAGCACATTATCACATAATAATGCTACGCCTTCTTGCTTTAGCAGCCTTGTTTGAAGTTCGGTAAGCTCTAGGTGCGAATTAATAGGCTCACTAAATCTTAGCAGCTCGCCATTTTTTTCTAAAACTGCAATAAACTCCCGTAAATCTTTCATAATCTAGTTTCCTATTAAAAATGCCAGCCAAATAACTGTGGCAAAATATACATTATACTTAAAAAAGCGGCTGCAGGCATCTTCGTTTTTATAATTTAATTTTCTTAATATCCATAATAAAAACATGCTTGCCATAACAACAATCATAAAAAACACCCAGCTGTAATCTTTCATATTGCCAATTCCTATAAGAATCATCATAAAAATGATATACATAATCTTCAAGCATTTGTAAGGGTTTTCACCAATTAAAACAGCAGTTGATTTTACTCCGATTTTTTTATCATCTTCATAGTCTTGATAGGCATAAACGGTATCGTAAGCAATTGTCCACACTATGGCTGCAATATATAAGAATATTGAAACTTTCGATATTTTAAAATTCAGCAGGGCATCTGCTAAAAATATCCCCCAATTAAAAGTAAGCCCTAACACTAATTGCGGCGCTGAGAAGAATCTTTTAAAAAAAGGATAAACTACTACTAAAATTACCGATAAAAAAGCCATTATCGTGGCAAAAGGATTGTATCTAATTACATTAAATATATATAAAATTAAAAGCAACAGGCATCCCAGTATAAAAAGCAGTATAAATGCCTCTTTTTTGCTGACCTCGCCATTAGCTAGGGGGCGGTTTCTCGTCCGCTTAACACGGGCGTCTATTTTCATATCAGCTAAATCATTAATAATACAGCCGAAACTTCTGGCTAAAATGCTGCCGAAAAAGAATAGAACATAAAAAACAATTAAAGTTGCAATCCTTTCATTATAATTATTAAGAGCTAAACTCCAATATGATGGCAGCAAAAGTAAAAGTGCGCCGAAGAGACTGTTTAGTCTAGTTAATTTAATATAAGAGTTAATCTTAGAGAAATTCATTTCTTAATTTGCTTTGAAATATGTTAAAATATTTAATATAATACAATTATTTTAATAATACGCCAATATGAAAATTAAAACCCGTTTATTTATAAATGCTCCGCTGAAAGAAAACTCTTCGCAGAAGATAGGCGGTGCGTCTTTTCATCATCTGTCTGTGCTGCGAATTAAAATGTTAGACTATATCTCCGTTTTTAATGCGTCTGGCGAATTTTTAGCACAAGTATCCGCTATGGGAAAAAAAGAGCTAACCGTAAATGTGCTGCAATTAATTAAAGCTCCTGCTCTTAAAAACTGCCATTTGCATCTTGCTTATGCGCCTTTAAAAAAAGATGCTAATGATTTTGTTTTAGAAAAATCTGTTGAACTGGGAGTTCATGAAATTACGCAAGTAATTACAGCATTTACCACCAATAAGCCTGTGGATATTGAAAAAAGCAGCCAAAAGCTGATTTTATCTTCTCAGCAGTGTGAAAGGCTTGATGTTCCAGTTATTAATCATAGCCTTAATCTTGAAAAATTTTTAGATAAATATAAAAATCAGCAGATTTTTTGGCTGTATGAGAGGTCAAATGGCATTACCATGTCGCAGTATTTATTAAATAACAAAGAAACACATAATAAAGAAATAATATTTTTAGTAGGACCTGAGGGAGGCTTTTCGTCAGACGAAGTTAACTTTTTACAGTCTATAGATTATGTTAAGCAAGTCCATTTTAACACAAATATTTTGCGAGCTGAAACTGCCTGCTTGGCTGCTTTAATTAATTTTCAAATAATTAGTTGCAATTTTTAAGCAAAAATACTATATAAAATATATTAATAAAAATCAAGGAAGCCCTATAAGTGCCTTATGAAAACCTAGAAATCACTAAAAAAAATCAACTATTAGACTACTTTAGCAATGGTTTTAAAAAACCTGCAGATTTTAAAGTTGGCTTAGAGTTTGAAAGTTTCCTTTATGATAAAAAACACTTCTCAACTTTGCCTTATAATCATGGATACGGCTTAGACAGACCAACAATTCATTCAGTTTTAAGAGGTTTTAACCACAAAAAATGGCAGGATATTAACGAAAAAACTTCGCGTAATACCATAGGTCTTAGCAGCAGCATCGGCAATATTTCTCTTGAACCAGCCGGACAGTTTGAGTTTTCTTCAATTCCTGTAAACGATGTTAAAATTCTTAATAGCCTGGTGGAAGAGTTTTTTGCTGAGGTAATACCAATTTTAAATAAGCAGAATATTGGAATGTATTTTTTAGGAATCAATCCTAAATTTTCTTTAAGCGAACTTCCGCTTATGCCGAAAGAAAGATACGAAATTATGAACGATTATATGGGCAGAGTCGGCACTGAGGGTCGTAATATGATGCGTCAAACCTGCACTCTGCAAACTAACTTAGATTATGCCAACGAGGCTGATTTAGTTAAAAAAATGAGAACAGCTATGGCTTTACAGCCTTTTGTTGCTGCACTTTATGCCAATTCACCAATTTTTGAAGGCAAACAGACAGGCGATTTAACCCGCCGCGTGCGGGTATGGCAAAATACTGACAGTGCTAGATCTGGCTTATTGCGTGCTGTATTTGAAGATGATTTCAATATTGAAAAATATGTGGATTATGCTATTATGCTGCCGATGTATTTCTTATTTAGAGATAACTCTTATCTCCGCATTCCTCATATTACTTTTAAAGATTTTATGACCGGCAAATATAAGTTTAAAGATATTAAACCCGAAATGGGCGATTTTGAAACTCATCTTGGCACTATTTTTCCGGATGTGCGTTTAAAAACCTATCTTGAAACGCGATTGACTGATTGTCCTGATAAAGACTATCTGCTAAGTTTATCGGCATTGTTTGTAGGAATCCTTTATGATAATGCCGTATTAGATGAGGCTTTTAATTTAATTAAAAAATGGCGTTATGAAGATTTGGCATCTTTGCGTGAGGATATTATCAGCAGCGGATTTAATGCCAATATTAGAGGTCAAAAAGTGCTTGATATTCTGCGTGAAGTTTTAGCTATGGCAAAAACCGGCTTAATTAATAGAAAACTTGGCGAAGAAATTTATCTAACACCGCTTGAAAATCTTATTGCTGCTGGCAAAACTTTAGCTGAATCTAAAATTGAGTTGTTTAATAGCTTAAACGGCAATGTCGATAAGTTTATAAAGGAAATTACTATTAATAAATAAAGTCGCTGTCCTTGCCTTGTGCTTGTCTATTTATTGTTGACACAATCATTTTTTTCGCATAGAATAAATTTGTCTTTGTTGGGTATCCTTAGGGTAAATCTAGGATTAAACTATAAAAAACAGATACAATTTCGGCGGAGTAGCTCAGTTGGTTAGAGCGGTGGAATCATAATCCATGTGTCGGGGGTTCGAATCCCTCCTCCGCTACCACATGTCTATCATATATATTTTGCAAATTTTTCTTTACTATTTATTAGTTTTTAATAATTCATTTTGTTTTTTATAATCTTTTTATGATAATTATATACCTGTTAGACCAAATATTATTTTCTACCGTCATGCCGTGCTGCAACACGGTATCCATAGGATTTATTATGCAAAACTAAATATTGCAACAAATGGATACAGGCGTAGCCAGTATGATGATTACTTGGTCTTTTATGTATATAATTATCCTTTTTATATACCTTTTATTTTTAGGTTAAAAACTCTATTTTATAAAAATTGCTTGACAGTTTTATACATTTAGAGTATAATTTAATTTTATTAAAATAAACAGAGGAGATAATCTTATGGCTACAAAAAGCTTTATACAATAATGAAATAGCACAAAATTCTGGAGGATTAGACTTTATAGCTACCAATGGCGAGGGTAATGATTGAAGAGTTCCAAGAGATACTTTTCTAGTTGATATTTACAATATTTTAATGAAACCATTTTTTGTAAGCCAAGTAGGAAAAATTCAAATTGATACAAACATGCAAACGCAAAATCTTAAAACTTATAACGATGGCGTTTACGATTATATCCTCTGCGATGGCACTTTGGCGTATAAACTTGAAGATTATCCATTACTGAAAGGAAAAATAGATACCTACACTAACGAGGCAGGAGATGTGTTATTTAATGCTCCTAATACCTTAGATAGAACTATTCGGCAAGTTAATAATACTGAACCATTGTTAGTTCTGCAAACTGGGGAAATTAAAAAGCATAATCATACCATACCCGATATTAGAGGAAGGTTTGCAGGAATAGATAATGCATTATCGTGAGGAGATGGAGCTTTTGCAGTCATTGGTTCAACTCAAGCAGCTATACCAGCTAACACAAAAGATTACGATAATCCATATTTTGAATTTTCCTCTCACCGAGCAGGAGCAACTAATGTTTATGATTTCGGTCAAACCAAAAACACTATGGATAACCTCGGCGTTAACATGTATTTAATTGCTGGAGTAGCCAATTTAATAAATTTAAACAATAGCATGGTTCATAGCAGAAGTATTAAAATGTAATTTATTTTCATAAACAAAGATGGATACCGTTTTGCAACGGTATGACGGTAAAAAACTCTTTTACCTCCCACACAGATGAATAAGGAACAAAGAAGGGTTATATTTAGATTGAATTGCGGCGATAACGCAAGCAAGACACAATATGAACCCGCCGTTGAAATCTAAATGGATACCCTTCTTTGTTCCTTATTCATCACTCATTTCAAAGCCATGCTCATGTTTAATAGTTCGTAAAATTTGTGTAGTGCGGATTTTTTTTATAAAAGGAACTTTGGCAATTTTGGTATTAACAATATGCTTGTAGTCATACCAATCCTTAGCAATTATTTTAATAAGGTATTCCGTTTCACTTCCCAGCGCATAAATTTCTCTTACTGAAGAAATTTTCGCAATTTCTTCTTCAAACTGCTCTTTCTCTAGCTCATTATTGTAGGCAATAATTACGGAAGCAAATACGGTAGTATTATAGCCAAAAAACTGCTCGTCCAGCTCGGCATAGTAAGATTTAATAATTCCCTGTTCTTTTAGGGTTCTTAACCTTCTTAAACATGGCGAAGGCGATATGCCAACCTTCTCTGATAAATCAATATTAGAGATTCTACCATCGGTTTGCAGGATTTTAAGAATCTTAATATCAACATCATCAAGTTTAAAAAGTTTTTTCACCATCATTCGCCCTTTTTTTCTTAAAAAAATAATTTTAACACAAACAGGCGTTATTTCACAATAATATAATCGCAACACGCTATAAAATATAGTATAATGTATGAAAGTAAAAAACTATAGGAAAACTCATGGATATAAAAGATTTAATAATAATAGGATCCGGACCAGCCGGCTATACCGCAGGAATTTACGCAGCTAGAGCCGGACTGCAGGCAGCAATTATTCAAGGGCTTGAAATCGGCGGTCAGCTTACTCAAACTACGGAAGTAGAAAATTATCCTGGCTATAAATCTATTTTAGGCGCAACCCTTATGCAAAATATGGAAGAACAAGCTCGTGATTTAGGGGTTAATATGGTTTTTGATACCATTAAATCGGTAGATTTCTCAAAATCTCCATATACTCTGCATGGTGAAGCAGCAATTTATACTGCTAAAAGCATAATTATTGCCACTGGTTCTTCAGCAAAATATTTAGGAATTAAAGGCGAGCAAGAATTTAAAGGATTTGGCGTATCTGCATGTGCAACATGCGACGGTTTTTTCTTTAAGAATCAAGTAGTGGCAGTAGTTGGCGGAGGAAATACAGCACTGGGTGATGTAATTTATTTAGCAAATATCGCCAAAAAAGTTTATTTAATCCATAGAAGAGATAATCTTAGAGGCGAAGAAATTATGCAGGAAAAAATATTTTCGCAACCTAATGTAGAAATACTTTGGAATACAGAGGTTCTTGAAGTTTTAGGCGAAAACAAGGCAGTTAAAAGTTTGGCGGTTATTAATAATAAAACACAGGAAAAAGCTAAGTTAAATGTAGATGGACTTTTTGTGGCTATTGGGCATACGCCTAATACAAAGTTCTTAGGAGATTCTTTAGATATTGACGAAGATAATTATTTAATTACTAATAACACCCGCGCCCAAAAGAATGGAGTTCATATAGAGGGAATTTACGCAGCAGGAGATGTGCAGGATAAAATTTATCGGCAGGCAATAACCTCAGCTGCTAGCGGATGTATCGCCGCTTTAAATGTTCATGAGTATTTGAGTAAATTAAAGAAATAAATAATGGGTTTTTAGTTTTTATGCACTAATCCAGCGAATATATTTTTATCCATTTTGGAATATGTTTTTTTACTGCCCTTTTATTAATAAAAATATCTTCACTCATAAAACTCATGCTAAACAAAGCTAAGGCTAAATTTTCACGCGCTGCTATTACCCTTCCTGCTTGCGTGCCGTTTTTAGTTGTAATAATTTCATCTTTAAACAAAGAAAAATCAGCATAAATACTAATTACCCGTTTTCTTATGGCTAGTTTATTTTTTGCAGAATTCGTAAATTCTTGCCCTAAATAACAGCCCTTGCTATAGCTTAATGCCCCTAGCTCGTCCATGCCGAATTCTATGGGAATGCTTTTGTCAAAGTTAAAATCATCACTTTCTGGAACAGCATTTTTATAACGAAGCTCTTCATAATTGAATAAAATATTTTCAGCAGACGGAGAATTCTGCGCAATAGTTCTAAATCCTAAAATAGATAAACGGGTATCTTGAAAAGATACAAGGCTATCAGTAATTTTTACGGCAGTATTATAAACATGATAGTTTTTTAAAATCTCAAAATTCACCTTAGCAATTAGTTTGCGATATTTCAGAGCATCTAAAAACTTTTGCGCTTGGCTTTCGGCAATATCAATTAAAAAATAATTTTCTATCTTTATAACAAAAAAATCGAATTGATACTTCCCTCGCGGACTAAGCAAACAAGAATAAATAGCTTGATTTTCTGTTTTAATATCATTAGTAATTAAATTCTGCAGAAAAGACTCGGCATCAATACCAGAAATTTTTATAAGGGTTCTATTCATTTTATTTGAAAATAAATTATAAAATATATATTATATAGTGTTAAATTGTATTATATCAAGATTTAGTATGAAATTGCATAAAAATTTATTAATAATCTTACTGTTATTGCTTAGCCAACAGCTTTTTGCTGCTGATGTGCTTTCTTATAAAGATATTGCAAGCAGTAATTTTGATAGACCTGGTATAGATTTTCAAATATGTTTTAATAATAATTTTGAAAAAATTAAAGAAAACCAAGCACAACGCATAAAATTTTTTAAAAATTTAAAAAGTTTATGCAATCCAAAAAACATAAATGATAAAAAGTATATTATAAAATCCTGCATTGTTAACGGCTATTTGATGGAATTAAAAAATGCTAATAAAAGTCATAATCTTGAAGAAAGCATTGAATACGCCCAAGCCCAAATTATTACCGACTGCGATAGCTACTTGCACGAAGTTATTCCAAAGTTAAGCGAAGCCGAAAAAAAAGAGCTTAATGCACTAATTTCTAAAGCTACGCTGCTATCTAAGCAAAAAAGCTGGATTAAGTAAGATTCCGCCATAGGCAGAATCAAATAAATATTTGTAAAATTTAAAAACTAATTACCCTTAAATCCCTTTGCAATTAAATAAACTTCTGAAGATTCTTTACGGCTAGCAGGAGGTTTGAAATGACTAACGCTGGTAAATTTCTGTTTAATTTCTGCCAGCAGTGTAGATTCCGTGCCGCCTTGAAAAACCTTAGCAATCATCACGCCGTTTTCTTTTAATACTTCCATAGCAAAACTAAAAGTTAATTCCACTAAATTCATAATCCGTAAATGATCTAGGGATTTCGATCCCGTAGTATTCGGCGCCATATCGCTCATTATCACATCAGCTTTTTCACTGTTCAGCTTATCTCTAATTTCTTGGATAATCTCAAAACTTGTAAAATCGCCTTTAATAATTTCTGCACCATCAATATGAGCAACATCTAATAAATCTACTGCAATTAATTTTGCCGGACGATATTTCGCCGCCACCTGCGACCATCCTCCCGGAGCGGCTCCTAAATCTACAATTCTTGCCTGAGGTTTTAAAATTTTATACTTATTATTAATTTCAATAAGTTTATAAGCAGCACGAGAGGCATAGCCCTCTTGCTTTGCCGATTTCACATAAATATCATTCAACTGCCTTTTAAGCCATGTCTGCGAAGATAAACTCCGCTTTTTATTAGGGCGGAGTTTTTCTTTAATATTTTGATTCAGCGAGTGCGACTTCTGCATAGCTTACCTAAAACTATATTTCAATGTGGCATTAAGACTATGATTCATGTAGCCGCTGGCAGTAATTTCGCCATTATATCCTACCTGCACCGCAAATTTTTGGGCTTGGTAAAGCACCGAACCATACAGCTGCCCTAAAATTCCGCTGTAATTAGCACTAACAATACTAGCATAGGCATCGTCAGCCACTCCTAAAAACTGCATCTTAGTAGTTGGAGCATTATAGAACCGTTCTACTAAATTAATCCCGACTTTAGGATACCAAAAAGCATTTTTTATGCCTGTCCAGTATGGCATTATTAATTCGCGGCGTAATTCAGCACCAACCCCAACTTCAGACACTAATAAATTGCTAGAATCAACCTTTAATGCTCCAGAAGATCCAAATTCTTTATAACCAGAATTATTCAATACAGACTGCCCTGCAAAAACCTTTGGCGTTAAGAAAGTATTGCTGTTGACAATAAATTCTTTACCAGTTTCAGCCTTTACTCCTAATTCTAATACCGATAAAGAAGAGTTGGCAATGGCATCGCGATTGTCGGAATATTCATTATCAAGGAATGCGATATTTCTATCGGTGCGGAAATTAGTAAAGCCAACTGCTGTTGATAATGAAGCATAATAAGAATTAGCAAGGTAAGATCCTGCCAATCCGGCACTTAAAGTATTGCTAGTAGTATCAAAAAAACTAGAATTGCCGTTTAACATACCCATACCAAAACCCAACATCCCTGAAACATTAATGCTGTTTAAAGGAGCGATAGTAGCACCAACAAAGAACATAGAATTAACACCACTAAAGCCTTTATCGTAGCCCTTATCGGCAAGAGAGGTATAGCCGGCGTCGCCTTTATACCAAGAATAAATTTCATTAGAATAAACATATTCACGGTTGGCTTCTAGCAATGTATCTAAAGATTTCTGCGTATTATTATGAGAATAAAGGGCGTAAACCTCGTTAGAAACCGGTTTTAATGTATTCATATTCGCCGCCATGTTATATAAGCAAGGAGCTTTGCTAATATCTAGGATAGTTACACCTTGATGGGCTTCGTAGATTAACTGATCATCAAATCCGCATTTTGAGTTTAAATCCAGTGAATTAACTACATCTTCAAGACCTGCTGTAATATTGTTCTCACCCACCACGCTATCAATTAAAGCTGCAATATTCATAATTGAAGAATCACTGCCATACCCAGGCACTGCCCCAATAAGAGCTTTATAATTAGTAAGTCTATGCACACTAATCCATGCGGTTTCGCCATTACTAGCATTTTCACCATTATTATAATTAATACCTTCTTCATGAATTAACCAAGGCGGCAGAACCCCCAAAATATTAGAAAAATCATCAGCGCTGATACCTTCTATCCCACCTTTTTCTGTTTTAATTATTTCATAACGATTCTTTAATCCTGGCTTTAATACACTTACTCCTTTAAAGATAATTTGTAAATTTCTATCTTCTGGAAGGATATCAGGATCAGAATTAATATTAAAAGGATTAAGCATTTCATGAATGGTTAACCCTGGTTTCGAATCTTTAAAATCAACTTTAAATACTAATTTACTATCTATCTCAGGATTAAAATTAGTTATATAGTTTCCTCCATACACATAAATAGTAGAGTCTGTAGTATTAGTTAAATTATCTATGGCCGCTCCGCTATATAAATGAAGTTCTTTATTGTTATTGATAGTATTAATATACGATTTTCCATCTAAATAAGCAATTCCATCGTTATTCAGCACACCTAAATTGTTGGCAGCTGAAATTCTAAGCATTCCTTTATTATCTATATTAACAGGGTCTTTAAAAACATGGGCGGCGTTAATGCTAAGCGCTGAATCATTGTCAATATCAATACTGCCATTAGTAAGAGTAATATCAGACGCACTATTAATATTTAAAGTTGATGATGTTAAAACAATACTGTCATAAATACCATTTAAAGAGTTAAAATTCAGCTTCGCTTCAGATGCTTCAAAAGTGCCGCCGCTATTATACGCACCATAAACATCCATAGTTATTTTTTGGAAAAAATTTCTTGTGCTGCCGCTTCCAGAGTTGTAGTTATTAATGCTTATGGAAGAACTGCCATCTCCTACAATATTAGTAATTTTACAAGAATCACAGTAAATATTGCCAAAATTAATTTTAGAGCTATTAGCGGTAAGATCTAATTCATCTGCCGATTTAAACTTAATGCTGTCTATAGCGGCATTTTGATTGCGCAGATCTATTTTATAAGTATTGCTATTATTGCTAGCATCATTTAAAACATTAATGCTTCCTATATGCAGAACTCTATCTTCACTTTGACCTATGGCATAGAGCTTTATTTCTGAATTTTGATAATCTATATTTTTAATATCTATAAAAGCCTTGTCGGTATTTAGGCTGACATAATCATTGTTAATAATAATTTTATCAATCTCATAGGAAGATAGTTTATCGCCGTTAAATTTAATAGGTTTATCTCCTTGAGCACAACCATTATTAATACAAGGGATAGTTGCATCAAGTATCCCAATTTTTGCCTTAGCCTTTATAGATGCAGCCATTTCTATTATAGAAAAATCATTTGGTGCTGCATCAAAAGATATTTTATCAACGCTTAAAAATGTATTTTCACCTGATAATCTAATATTTAAAGAAGGGATCTTTAAAAGAATATTTTGTGCATACATAGAAGAACCGTCTTCTAATAATATATTATCCCCTCCTCCTATTTCTATGGTATGCTCACCGGCACGGGGATCTGCCTTAAAAATTGCACCGTTTCTTAAATCTATTAAAGCTACTTGCGACAGCTTATTACCGTTAAGCAAAAGATCTGAGTTGTTTAGGGTTATATTGCTAATTCCTCCTTCAACTAGAATATCGCCGCCAAGAATCACATCGCCATTTTCAACCGTAAAACTATTAATTTTAGCGGCTACTATCCCGCCATTAATATTAAACCGGTATTTTCCGCGGTCTTTTTCGTTATTACTAACATAAAAGTTGCTAATAAAAGAATTTGAATTATCAAATTTAATTTCACTAATTGATAAGTCAGAGTCATTTACTATAAATTCCAGCATAGCATATGCGGCATCTTTATCTTTAATGCTGCCGAAAGTAGCCACAGAGCCATTATTTAAACGAATGGAATTTACATCTCTCATATAAAAAACAGCATTATTTCCGCCGCCTTGGTAAAACTCTGAGGAATCTATGCTTAAAATATTTTTTCCCCAAATTTTATCCTTTCCAGTTCCATCACTATCAGTAGGACAATCACCGCCAACTCCATCAGTGCCTGCCTTACAGCCGCCGCCATCAAATATGAGTGTAGAGTTATTTCCCATGTTAACCCGAGAATTTTTAGTTAAAAACAAAGATGCCTGAAAAATAGTTAAACTGTTAAAACTTTCAGTCCGTCCTGCCCATACTTCCTGCGAAGACCCATCGCCATTAGTAGCGCCGCTAATATCAGGACCGCAAATAATTTTACCAGAATAACTGCCGCCGCCGGTAGCAGTGGTGCAGTGAGTTCCCCCATTATTAAAATCTGCCTTAGATTCCTTAGGAAACATAAAGATAATAGTAAAACAAAAAAGAAATAGTATAAAAAGTTTTTTCATAATTTTAGTCAAATAAACATATTAATATTTAATTTTACAAGCAAAAAGTGAATATTAATAATTTTTATTATTAAAAAACAATTTTATTGTGTGAAGCGTTTCTTCAATGGGAATTTTTTTAACCTCAATATTCTGCGGAAAGGCTTTTAAAAATTCACTAGGAACTGCATTCTGCAATAAAACAAAAATTCCTCTGTCTTCATCGCAGCGGATAATTCTGCCAAAAGCCTGCCGCAGCTTCAGCCGAATAGTTTTATTAACATAATCTTTGCCTAAAAATTCAACCCGGTTTTTTAATAAAATATCCGGCTTCGGCCAAGGGATTTTTTCAAAAATAACCAAACGCAAACTTTCTCCGGGAACATCTATGCCGTCTCTAGTAGCATCTGTTCCTAGCATGCAGCTGTTAATATCGTCTTTAAAAATATCAATTAAATTAGCGATTTTTTGATTATTCACATGCTGCGCTAAAAGTGGCAGATTATTAAACGCCATCTGCTGATTGATGTTTTTATAAACTCCCCGCAAGCGCGTAATTGCCGTAAATAAAGCCAATCCTCCGCCATTACTTGCTTTAAAAATTTCTAAAATATAGTTGGAAAGATTGGTAAGATTCCCTGTGGACGCATTTAAAATAATAATTTTAGAATTTTCTTGGTAATTAAAGGGCGATTTAATATTAACTGTGTTAATATTAAAATTATCATCCAAATAATTTAAGCCAAACCTGTTGATGTCTGTAAAATCTTCCATTTCGCTATAGCTGTCGCTAAGCGTTGCTGAGGTAAAACTAACTCCCCGCATTGGCGCAAGAATACTGGTAGCAAAAGGCTGGGCTGGATCAACATAATTTTTAAAAAGACCGATATTCGCAGCATTACCCTCTTCTTTTTCAATAATAAAACGGTAGATATACAAACTATCTGGTTTTTCTAGCTCTGCCAGCATATTAGAATATTCAAGAATCTGACCTAAACATAGGGATTCAAAAATTTTCATGAATCCTTCAAGAGAGGACTTATCTTCATCTTTTAAAAATAAAGTTTTTTGACGCAAAGAACTGTGGAGTTTTGCACCCACATTAATAATTTTCTCTAAAACTTCTTTAAAATTAGCAATGGCAGTAATAAAATCTGCTGAAAATGTATGATAGTCAACTACTGCCTCTAAGGTATAATATTGATTAAGATCATCATTATTTTTCAGCACATGTAAATATAATTGATACAGAAACTCTTCCATTACATTTTTAGGGAGGTGCGAGGCAATCCTATCAACACTGCCCATATCTGCTAAAATACTAGCAGATGCAATAAAAGCATCTAAGTAGGATTCTATCATAATATTAATTTGCTGTTCTTCCTCGCCTATTTCTGCTGAGGATTTCAAAAGAGTATTAAGGCGGCTTTTCATTCCGTTGGTTTCTTTTTTAGACTGCATTTTTGCTGAAGACCCAAAAATCCAAGATTTTAAAAAATAGCCGGAACTGCAGCTAATATCTGTAGAAAAAATATCATCAGCAGTAGTAAATAAATGATGGGCTTCATCGAAAATAACATAAGGAATATTTAAACAGTTTTTCAGCAAGCTAAAAGCATGGTTGCTTATTACTATATTAGCCTGCCGTGCTTTATATTGCGCTGCCATAATAAAACAATTTTTAAAATGCGGACATTTAGAATACAAGCACTCCTCTTTTTTATTTAGCAAAACATTAAATAAAGAATTTGGAAAAATTTCAAAAGCTAAGGGTGATAAATCTCCGCCCACTAAATCGCCCATGTCGCTTTGGCGCACCCACCGCGAAATAATTGCTAAAAACAAACTGCTGTTAGAAATTATTCTTAAACTATCTAAAAGATTCTTATAATTTAACAGACATAAATAATTATTGCTGCCCTTAATAGAAGCCACTTTTTTAGAGAATTCTTCCATAGGAATAAACTCTTTCAGCTCATTCATAATCTGCTTTTGCAAAGCCTTAGAATAGGTAGAAATTAAAACCTGCTTAGCAGGATTTTCTTTAATAAACGACAGAACTACAGCCAAGTATCCTAAGGTTTTACCAGTGCCTGTGCCGGCTTCAGCAAAAACAAAGTTAGGAACTTCGCTTTCATTAAACATATTAGTAATAGCTGAACTATACTGTGCCTGCTCGTTCCTGCTTTTGCCAAATCCTGCAGTTAATAAATGCAGCTGATTAAGCACATCTTTTTCGGCAATAGGAAAAATGGGGCTGGTATTGTCTATTGAGTTTTCAGCCTGCGCGGCGTTATCTTCCTTGAATTCTTTAATTAATTCCCACGCTCTTAAGTATTTTTTGCTAGATTTTGTAAAAGACGGCACTGCCGGAAGATTAGCTAAAACAAAATCAGCAAACGCCCAGTCGTCTTCTTTTAAAAATTGACAGAGCGAGTAAAGCTCTTCTTGTGCTTCAACTGGAAGCTGCTGCAAGTGCTTGCTGCAGAATTCTATAATTTCACCTATCAATTTTGCCTGATTTTCCAGCGTATCTTCAGTTTTAGGAACTATACTATCTGTAAGCAATTTATAAATACTGCAAACATTAGGCGAGCAAGATATTTTAGGAAAAAGCAGCAGAATTAGCTCAATAATATCAAGAGCATTATTAAAATTAAGATTGCTGCAGACATTCATTAAAGATTTTTTATTACAGACTAAAAACTTCTGCGAAGCAAAAACTGTTTTTAAGTTATCCACTGCCACATGCGATGATTTTTGATTTTTTAAATTAAAACAACAGGCTTGAACTGCATTAAAACTTAAAGAAAATGGAAAAAATGCAGACATTTATACCCTAATAAATTCCGTTGATAAAATTATGCAGTATGGTATTTTCAGCGGTATTTATATCTTCAGGATTACCTTCCCAAACAATTTCCGCCTTATACAGCATGCCAATTCTATCGGCAATTTTTCTGGCGCTATTCATATCGTGGGTAATGGTAAGAGAAGTTGCCCCTAAGTATTTCGTGGTTTTAATGATTAAGTCGTTAATAACATTAGACATAATTGGGTCTAAGCCACTGGTTGGCTCATCGAAAAAAATAATTTTAGGTTTGGTAGCTATAAGTCTTGCAAAAGCCACCCGCTTCTGCATGCCTCCTGAAAGTTCTGCAGGATACAATGATAAAACACTTTTATCAAGCCCTACTAATTCCAAATTTTCTACAGCAATTTTCTCAGCCTCTGCTTTAGAAAGCGGCGAATGAACATTAATACCGAAAACCACATTATCACAAACATTCATACTATCAAATAAAGCCCCGCCTTGAAAAAGCATGCCAATTGGAGATTTCATTTTAATACGTTTATTTTTAGGAATTTTACTGACTTCAACACCGTCTAAAAAAATATCTCCGCTATCAGCATTAATAATTCCCATAATACTTTTTACTAAAACCGATTTGCCGGTGCCAGATCCTCCTATTAAAACATAAGATTCTCCTGCGGAAATTTCTAAATTAATATTTTTTAATACCACCCTTTCTTCATTATTGCTAAAAAAAGATTTAGAGAGATTTTTAACTTTAATTGCTGAATTTACCATGAAGATACTCTTTACACATTAAAAAATAGAACGGTTAAGATATAATCAAACAAGAATATTAATATAGAAGATACCACAACCGCATTAGTGGTAGCCTTGCCCACACCCATAGCTCCCTTATTGCTGAAATAGCCGAAATAGCAGCCCATTACAGTAATTATTAGCCCAAAAACCGCAGCTTTTACAAGCCCCGAAATAACATCTAGCGGCTGCACAAAAGCTATGGTGTTTTTTAAATACAAACTGCTGCTGAAATCTAGCTGCACCACTGCTGTAATCCAACCGCCCATTACTCCAATTATGTTGGCAAACATTACTAAAATCGGCAGAGCTAAAATTCCGGCAATAATTTTTGGCGTAATTAAATATTTAATCGGGTTAACCGACATGGTATAAAGAGCATCTAGCTGTTCGCTTACTTTCATTGTGCCGATTTCTGCCGCCATCGCCCCAGATATTCTACCAGCTACCATTAAAGCTGTCAGCACTGGACCAAGCTCGCGGGTTATAGAAATTACCACCACATTGGCAATAGCCCCTTCAGCAGAAAATCTTGCAAACCCTACATAGCTTTGCAATGCCAGCACCATGCCGGTAAAAAAAGCAGTTAATCCTACTATAGGCAATGAATAAAAAGCAATTTCTACAAACTGCTTCCACATATTTTTAAAATAAATCGGCGGAGAAAAAACGCTGAGTATAGCCACAAGCATAAACAGTATTTTTGCGCCTAGACTTTCCACAAAACTTAAAAATGATGCGCCTACCGCAACAATAAAATTGCTGATTTTAGCGGCGGGATTAATCAATTTCATTGTTAAATTCTCTCACATTTATTAACTGTTAGTTCTGCCATATTATAGATCATCGGTCTCATAATCAACATCACGCAACCCTAGCCAAGCCATTTGAATAGCCTCAAGGATTTTTTCATTACATCCCTCTTTTTTATCTTTAAATTCTTTTAAAGATAAAATAAATTCTTTTAAATTAGGAAAACTTATATTCACAACATCTGCATGAGGGTATTTTTCCTCTAAGGCTTCAGCAATTTCGTTGATGTCTAACCATTTCATAAATTTGTTCCTTATATATCAGCAAAATTAGTATCTTAAGATTTACATGTAAAATTTTTACAGCGAAGCGTATGGCTAATACATGAATTGTAAAAATTTGGCACAGAAATTCAAGATATTAGCTTTGAACATTGCGGGTTTTAGATGGGATAGTCAGTATAGCTCCTTCCAAATCTTTCGTAATTTTTACTTGGCAGCCTAGTCTTGAAGTTTTTGATAGACCAAAAGCCATATCCAGCATATCGTTCTCATCATCGCTTGGTTCTTCTAGCTTATCATAATAATTTTGTTCTAAAATTACATGACAGGTAGAGCAAGCTAACGACCCTTCACAAGAGCCTTCAAGATCTGCCCCATTGCTATGGGCTGCCTCAAGAATTGTAGTCCCTTCTGGCACATCTGCGGTTATATCATCTAAGCCATTTTTTTTAAAAGTAACTTTTACCATTTGTTTCTCCAATTAGTCCATAAATATTATAATATACCAAAAATTTTGCATTAGCAATAAATTGAGTGTTTGATAGTAAAAAATTAAAATGTTTCATGCGAAACATTTTATATATAATTATACATAACAAAAATTTAATTAAGATAGTTTATCTTCAATATCGGTTAAAGCCTTACCACTTAATGCTTGATTGATTTTTTTATTCATACGAATAGCTGCAAATTCCGCGGTATTTGCATCCAGTTTTTTAATATTTTCCTCAATTTTCTCACGATTATTGCCATTAACAGCATTTAATAGCTGTTCTAAAGCTAAAGATATTTCCTGCTGCTGCTTTATGCTTAATAGTTCGCCGTCTTCTTTAATAGCAGAAACAGCCGCATCTATAAGAAGCTGCGCCTCAACTTTAGACTGCTGCAGTAGTCTTTGCTGCATATCTTCCTCTGCATGCTCTAGGGATTCTTCCAGCATATTACGCATGGCATCAAAATTCAGCCCCCAATCGGGCTTAATTTCTATACTTTGAGATATTCCTGTTTTTTCCTCAACCGCAGATACACTTAACAGTCCGTCGGCATCAATACTGAAAGACACCATAATTCTGGCATTGCCAGCCGCCATAGGAGGAATCCCTTTTAGTGAAAATTTGCCAAGACTTCGCAAATCTTTTGCCATTTCTCTTTCACCTTGCAAAATATGGAAAGACATGGCGGTTTGATTATCTTTTTGCGTAGTAAATTCCTGCTTTTTTGTAATGGGAATTAAAGTATTGCGATGAATAATTTTTTCCACAATTCCTCCTGCCATTTCAATGCCTAAAGAAAGCGGCAGCACATCAAGCAGTAAAGAATTTTTAGTTTTACCGCTTAATTCCGCAGCTTTGTATCCTGCCCCCATGCTAACTACTAAATCGGGATTAAGCTGACAAATCGGCTCAACTTTAAATAATTCTTTAAGAGAGTTTTTAATATATGGAATCCTAGAGCTGCCGCCTACAAGAATTATTCCTTTAATATCTAAAGTATTAATTTTAGAATCCCTAATAGCAGATTCACACATACTAAGAGTTTTTTCTACTAGAGGTTTAATTTTTACTTCAAAAGCATTTCTGTTAATAGTAAAATTATAATCTTTACCTTGAAAAATAATTTTCTTATTAACGGAATTTTTAATTGACAGCTCTTCTTTAATTTCTTTAGCGATATTAAAAAAATAAGGCTTATCCTTAGCAGTTAAAAAAATATCTAAACTAGCACAAATTTCTTCCACTAAAATATTATCAATATCATCTCCTCCTAAGAGGGTATCTCCAAGAGTTGCCAAAACTTTAAAGATTCCGCTAGTAAGAGATAAAACCGAAATATCAAATGTGCCGCCGCCAAGATCGTAAACTAAATATATTCCTTGAAAATCAACTTCATCTACCTTATCTAAACCATAAGCAAGGGCAGCGGCAGTGGGTTCGTTAATTAATCTTAAAACTTTTAATCCAGCCATGTGAGCGGCTTTTTTTGTAGCAATCCTTTGAGTTTCATCAAAATAAGCCGGAACAGTAATTACCGCACTATCAACTTTTTTATCTAAATGTTTTTCTGCCGTAATTTTAAGATATTTTAATATTTCTGCAGAAATCTCTTCTGCTGATACATAACTATTCTGCTGATTTTTAAATAGAATTTCACCATTTTCCTGTTTATAATTATACAGAGAGTTATCTATACTAGATTTACCCATGAATCTTTTAATAGAGCGAAAGACTCCGGCTTTATTTAACGCCTTCTTGCCAACCAAAATTTTTTCTTCATCATAATAAACTGCTGAAGGAATCAACTCACCAAAACTATCCGCAATTATTTGCAAACTTTCGCCGTCAAAATAGCTAATAACTGAGTTAGAAGTTCCTAAATCTATGCCAATAGCAGCGCTGTCTTCTATTGCCTCTTCTTTTTGTTTTTTAACTGAGGCAACATCATTTATTTGAATTAAAGCCATAAAATACCTTTATATTGCTAGTTTTTGTGTCATGGCAATAATTTTATCAAGATATTGCAGGCGCACAAAAACATGATAGGCTAATTTTTTATCGGTAAAATCAATCTCGCTGTTTTCCTCTAAAATATCTTGTTTAATTTTTTGAAGTTTATCTTGAAAAACTTTTAAATCATTGGTTGTATGAGCTATTTCCAGCTCCTCGTAATACTCTAAAAATTCCGTAAACAAACTGCCATTGTTGGCATCTATTTCCTTGCTGACTTCCTCGCCATTAGTAAGAAAATAAATATAGGCGAATCTGGATGTAGGGTTTTTAAGAGTTTCATAAGCCCTGTTTGTATAGCTGCTGTGAACATCAGCATTATGTTTTTCCGTCTCTGATTTCTTAACAAAATTATCAGGGTGATATTTGCTCATAAGGTTTAAAAATTTCACCTCTAAATCTGCCAAATTTACATTAAGACTTTGGCTAACGCCTAAATAAGAAAAAAAATCAATCTCCTGCAGCGGATTTAAATACCCGCAATTAGGACAAAGAAAAGTATCCGTTATACAATCAAACTCTTTCTGACAATTGCTGCAAATTATTTTCATAATGTCTTCTCCGCAAACTTATAAAATATTCTGAATTTTAAATCTACAAAAGTTGAATAGTTTGAGGTTTATATTTAGAAGTTTTGCTCCGTAGCATATTAAACATATGTAAGGGGCAAAACTTATGAATAGAAATCCAAAATATTAAACTTTATACCGTAAAGGATTCACCGCAACCACACCGCCCCTTCTCATTAGGATTGCTAAATATAAACCCTTCCTCTAAATCATTTTTAACATAATCAACAATGCTTCCTAGCACAAAAAGCACAGCTTTGGGATCTATATAAATATCTACACCACTTTCACTCATATGCTCGTCTTTAGGATTTACTTCATCAATAAAATCTAAGCTCCAAGAAAGCCCTGAACAGCCTTTAGTTTTTAGAGAAACCCGTAATCCTAACGGCTTGCTGTCTCTTTTCGCTATAATATCTTTTATTTTAGCGATGGCTGTTTCAGTTAGGCTGATAATTTGTTTTTTCATAAAAATTACGCTTCTTTTTTAGATTTATAATCAGCAATTGCAGCTTTTACTGCCTCTTCAGCCAAAACAGAGCAATGGATTTTAACGGGAGGCAATTCTAATTCTTCAGCAATATCTGTATTTTTTACTTTACTTGCTTCCTCAAGAGTTTTGCCTTTTAAAATTTCGGTTACCAAAGATGACGAGGCAATCGCTGTGCCGCAGCCAAAGGTTTTGAATTTGGCATCTTCAATAACACCATCCTTATTTACTTTAATCTGCAGCTTCATTACATCACCGCAAGCAGGAGCTCCTACTATTGATGTTCCCACATTTTTATCTTTTTCATCCAGAGACCCCACATTTCTAGGGCTTTCATAATGATCTACTACTTTGTTGCTATATGCCATTTTGTTTTTCCTTTTTTAATTAATAAAAAATTAGTCATGCCGTTGAAAAACGGCATCCATTCAATTGTTCTGCAATGGATACCTGCTTTCGCCGGTATGACAGTTGCTTAGTGTTCTGCCCACTTAATAGACTTCAAATCCACTCCATTTTCCATCATCTCCCAAATGGGACTCATTGCCCGCAATCTTTGCACGGTTGCAATTATTTTTTCTAAGGCAACATCAATATCCTGAGAGGTGGTAAACCTGCCAATGCCAAAACGAATAGATGTATGGGCTAATTCATCTTCCAAACCAATAGCCTTCAACACATAAGATGATTCCAGCGAAGCGGAGGTGCAGGCTGATCCTGAGCTTACAGCTATATACTTATTAAGCCCCATTAGTAAACTTTCACCTTCTACTCCGGCAAAGCTCATATTTAAGTTAGACGGCAGCCTTCTTTCGCCATCACCATTAAGATAAACTTTAGGCAGAGCTTTATTAATGCCGTCTCTAAATCTTTGCGATAAATTAGCTATTCTTTGCGATTCCTCGCTCATCTCTAATAAACACAAACGCGCTGCTTCACCGAAACCCACGCATAGCGGAGTTGGCAAAGTGCCAGAACGCAAACCTCTTTCTTGTCCTCCGCCATGAATTTGCGCCAGCACTCTTACTTTTGGCTTACGGCGGACATATAGCGCTCCAATTCCCATAGGTCCATACATTTTGTGGGCAGAAATACTCATTAAATCTATATTGCATTCTTCTACATCTATGGGAATTTTACCGACTGCCTGTGCTGCATCTGTATGAAAAAAAACTCCATTAGAACGGCAAATCGCACCAATTTCTTTAATTGGCTGAATTGTGCCGATTTCATTATTAACCGCCATAATTGAAACTAAAGCTGTATTAGGTTTAATGGCATTTTTTAGCTTTTCTAAATTAACAGCTCCATTGTTTTCCACTGGCAACACTATAAGTTCAAAGCCTTTTTCTTCTAAATTATAAGCAGCAGATAACACACATTTGTGCTCAATAGAACTGATAATTAAGTGATTTTTACCCTGCTTGCCATAAAATTCCATTACACCTTTAAGCGCCAAATTATTCGCCTCTGTCGCCCCTGAGGTAAAAATAATATCTTTAGAACTGGCGTTTATTAATTTTGCGATATGCTTGCGGCTTTCTTCAACAGCTTCTTCCGCCTGCCAGCCAACTGCGTGATTCCTTGAATGCGGATTGCCGAATTTTTCATAAAAATAAGGAATCATTTTTTCCACAACACGCGGATCGGTTGGTGTTGTTGCCTGATAATCTAAATAAATAATTTTGTTATCTGTCATTAGTTCACCTTTAAAATATTATTTCCGTAATGATTAGTTATAACCTCCTCAAGCGAAATGGAGCTTAAATAATTACAAATATTCATCATTAAAGACGACCATAAATCGTGAGAATTACAAAAACCCTTCTTAGCACAGCCGGTGCCTGATTTACATCTTAAAAACTCAATCTTTTCATCAACCGCTTGAATAACATCAAAAATAAAAATATCACGGGGATTGCGTGCTAATCTATAGCCGCCGCGAGGTCCCTTAGAGCTGCTGACCAAATTATTTTTCTTTAACTTAATAAACAGCTGTTCTAAATAGGACACGGAAATATTATTCCGGTCGGCAATTGCTTGAATGGAGACATTTTCCTTATCCTCTAAGTTTGTGGCAATATCTATCATTGCCATTACAGCATAGCGACCTTTTGTGCTTAATTTCATAACCTATTTCCTACTATTTTAGTAAGATATAGCATACTTAAAATTATTTTGCAAATAGATTTTTTTGTAGAGAATCTACAGAGTTTTTGCTTGAAAACTTTTAGTTTTAATATTATATTATGCTAAAGCAATAATGTCAATTTAGGTAATTATCTATATGCAAGTAAATGTAAACTCTGCCTCTGGCAGACTAGAGGGTATTTACAAAAAATCAGAGCAGCCCAATGCTCCATGCGTGCTTCTGTTGCACCCGCATCCTTTATATGGCGGTAATATGCACAATAAGGTGGTTTACCTAATGGAAAAAGCCTTTCTAGCCAATGGGTTTTCTACTTTGCGGTTTAATTTCCGCGGGGTTGGCAACTCTGAGGGTGTTTATGGCGACGGCATTGAAGAAATTATTGATGCCAGCACCTGCTGCGATTGGATTCAAGAAAACGAGCCAACTAATTCGTCATTTTGGGTAGCAGGATTTTCTTTTGGAGCTTATATCGCCATTCAAATTATGATGCGCCGTATTGAAGTAAACCGCTTTGTTGCCATTGGCAGCCCTGCTAATATGTTTGATATGTCTTTTATTTATCCATGCCCTACCAACGGCTTATTTGTGCATGCCGATAAAGATACTGTAGCACCCATTAAAGAAGCAGAAAAAATTATTAAAAAAGCTACGCGCACAAAAGATAAAGAAATTGAATATAAAATTGTTAAAAATGCCGATCATTTTTTTAATCAGCATCAGGAAGAATTATATAAAATACTAGATAATTATATTAAAGCTGAGCTTAAAAAAATTAAAGCAGAATCACCTTTGAAGGAATAAATATCTTATGAATTTTAAATCTGATTTTTTAAACCTGCTTAACGAAAGAGGCTTCATTCATCAGTGTTCCAATTTTGAAGAACTTGATAAAAAATTAGCAAACAGCAAAATTAAGGCATATATTGGCTTTGATGCTACGGCAAATTCATTGCATGTGGGAAGTTTAATTCAAATTTTAATGCTGCGGCATTTGCAGAAATGTGGTCATACACCTATTGCCTTGCTTGGCGGCGGCACTACTTTAATCGGAGATCCTAGCGGGCGCGATGAAAGCCGTAAAATGTTATCTATTGAAGATATTAACAATAATGCACTTGGAATTCGTAAAGTTTTTACAAAATTCCTTTCATTTGAAGGCAGCAATGCGGCACAATTGCTGAATAATGCTGATTGGTTATGCAAATTTAATTATTTAGAATTTTTGCGGGATTTCGGCACAAATTTTACAATCAACCGCATGCTTAGCTTTGATAGCGTTAAATTGCGGCTGCAGAAAGAAAATCCTATGACTTTTCTTGAGTTTAATTATATGTTGCTGCAGGGCGTAGATTTTTATTACTTAAATAAAAATCATGATATAACTTTGCAAATGGGCGGATCTGACCAATGGGGAAATATTATTAATGGTGTAGAACTAACTCGGCGTATGGCACAAAAAGAGGTTTTTGCGTTAACTTCCCCGTTGCTTACAAAAAGCGATGGTTCTAAAATGGGCAAAACTGCTGGAGGAGCTGTGTGGCTTGATAACGATTTATTTTCATCTTGGGATTTTTATCAATATTTTAGAAACACCGATGATGCCGATGTTATTAAGTTCCTTAAGCTATTTACAGAAATTGATATGGCTGAAATTGCTAAGCTAGAAAAACTGCAAGGACAAGAAATTAACGAGGCTAAGAAGATTCTTGCCTTTGAAATTACGAAATTAGTTCATGGCGAGGAATCTGCCATTGCTAATCAAACTACGGCAGTTAATACTTTTGAAAAAGGTGTTATAAGTGATAGTCTGCCAACTTTTTTTGTGGAAGAAACTCAATTAAACGGTGGAATTCCTTTGATTAATTTATTAGTATCGCTTAGTTTTACCACAAGTAATGGCGAGGGAAGGAAGCTAATTTTAAATGGCGGCATTAAGCTGAATGATGCTGCTATAGCTGACATTGCTTACCAAGTTTCTAAAAAAGATTTAGAAAATGGTATAATAAAAATTTCTATGGGTAAAAAAAAGCATATATTGGTAAAAGTAAAGTAATTACTTAGTATATTAAAAGCGTATGAAGAAAAAGTCCTAAGAATAAATTCTTAGGACTTTTTTATTACGAAACTACAAACTACTATCACGACCGGGTGTTTTTAGATCAAAAGTTTTAATAGCAAAAACGAAGACAAAGAAATAGATAATAAAAGTAATTACTCCTAAGGGAATTAACATCCACGCATTAGTTGACTGCGGATATAATATTATATAATCAAACAATCCCTGCGAAAAAGTAGTGCCATGCCTAATTCCTAAAAGAATCACCGGAATATAGCATAAAGCTGCCAAAACGCAATGAAACAAATATAAAAGCGGTGCAACAAAAAGAAATGAGAATTCCACCGGTTCTGTAATTCCGGTTAAAAAAGAAGTTAAGGCAGCTGAAATCATAAGAGAAGCTACTATTTTTTTATTTTCTGGCTTGGCGGTATAAATCATTGCCATCGCTGCTCCTGGCAATCCATACATGCAGAATAAATAAGAGCCTGCTAAATACCCAGAAGTTGGGTCGCCGTGCAAATATCTAGGAATTTCACCATGAACTACCTCTCCGCTAGGAAGAGTATAGCTGCCGATTTCAAAAAAGAAAGGCACATTCCAAATGTGGTGAAGACCCGTTGGAATTAATAGTCTTTCAACAAAAGCATAAGTTGTATAAGCAATAAGAGGATTTTCATAAGCTGCCCAGTTAGAAGCCACATGAATTGCCCATCCTAATGGCTGCCAAATAAAGACAAATACAATCGCTAATAGAAAAGAAGACAAACAGGTTATAATTGGCACAAATCTTCTGCCGCTGAAAAATCCTAAAAAATCTGGCAGCTTAATATCGTTATATTTGTTATGGCACCATGCAGTTAAAAAACCAATGGCAATACCTCCTAACACCCCAACTTCAACCGATTTAATTCCTAAAATATCTGTAGTTTCCATACCGATAAGAGAGGCAACCACACCCATAGTTGCTAAAAATACATAATATCCGCAAAGGGCAGCCAGGGCTGATACTCCGTCCATCTTTGTAAAAGCAATAACTGTTCCTACAGCAAACAATATGGGCATAATTGTAAAAATAGATCCCCCGGCAGCTTCCATCATTTGCGAAAGCCATTCCGGAATAAAAGATAAGTTAGCTGCACCAATTCCTAGCAAAATACCAGCAACTGGTAATACTGCTACCGGCAGCATAAAGGCTTGTCCAACTTTTTGTAAGTTAGAAAAAATTGTCATAATCTTAATCCTTGTTATTAATGTTGCAACATTGTTAAAAAATATGCCATAATTATAACATAATTTTACCATTAATGCAAAGCATCTATCAAAACAGCGGGATAATTTACTGCTATTTCATTTAAGGGGCAGCATTACTTTGAGAGCTAGGGCTATCTTGCACTTCTACGCTGCTTTTTGGAGAATCATCATTCTGCGGCGCAGCATCTGCAGCATCGGAAGGATTTTCATCATATGGCTGAACATTCTGAGGAGGATTAGTTTCTTCGCTTTGGGCTTCAGTGTTTGATTCATTATTAGTAATATCCATACGGCTTAAAGTATCGCCTTGAGTATTTCTTGTGAATAGTGAGTATCTAATGTTATTAAATGGTCCTCTAACTCTAGTATTAATTGAAGTTATTTGCCCTACTGTTGGAATTGGCGTATTTTCAAACAAAGGTCTTAAAAGCGGCAGATTAGAAATTATATTATTAACCGACCATAAAGGAATCAATTGTCCTGCCATATCTAAATTGCCGTTTTTAATATCAATATAGCCTTGCATATTGCCGCCCATTAGATTGCCTTGCAATTCAAGTTTGTCAATTTGGAAAAATAAATCCCTGCCTCGGAATTCTCCAAAAGCACTAGAAAACCCTATGCCGATAACAAAATTATTTAAAGTAAATGACCCATCGCTAGCAATATAAAACTTATTTTTATCTTGCTGTGAAATAATCTTTTGAATATTAACTTTACCGGCAAAATCGCCATTTCTAATATTGCTTGAAAAGTTGAACAACCTTAAAAAACTGCCCAAATTTGAAATTCTAAATCCTAAAATTGAGGTTTTATCATCAAATACCATATAAGAGTTTTCTCTTGAAGTGTTAATTCTTGCAGAAAAGTTTAAAAGTTTTATAAAGTTATCTTCCCACAATAAATTAAGATAAGCATTATTAAGGGTTTCATTATTATTGACTATTTTATCAAAAGCTAGTCTTAACTGAATATTGCCAATACTTTCGTTAAAAGTATTATTATCTATATTCATATTTTCTAAATCCATAGAAGGAGGCAAAGCATCGGTATCTGCACTAATTGTAGGGTCTTGCTTGGCAGAAGCATCATCAGTCGTATTTCCGCCTCTGGCATATTCTAAAACAGGTGCAATATTAAGAAGCGAGCCTTTTAAATCAAAAGACTTTAAATCGTTAGTAAAATCAATAGTTCCCTTGAATGCTGCAATGTTTTTTATATAAAAATTGCTAAAGATTATTCTGCTTAAATCACCTTTGTCATTAAAATTTAAGTTCATATTAACATTTAAGTCATCTGCCGTAAGTTTTAAATCTTTAATGTTTACAAGACGATTATTATCAAAAATACTAACCCCCTCAACAATCAACTTATTTCCAACTTTATTACGATAATTAAAAAAATCAAAAAAGAATGAAGCATTGCTGAGATCGTTATAAAAAGTTAGCTTATCGCCAACATCGCTTTTCATATAGGTAAAGTTGCCGTCCATAGATCCTTCTACTAACGCAAGGACTTTTTTATCAATAAAAGACAAACGATTTAATTTTTCTATAGGAAAATTATTAACATTAACACTATAGGTTTGGATAATATTATCATGGTTTTCCCAATTTACCTGCACTCCTAAAGATAGCTGCTCTTCTAAGGCATTGATTATGCCATTAATTTTTAAACCGCTATCGTTTAATAAAAAGTTTAAATCTCCGCCGCTTACATTAACATCAGGCAGAGCATCTTCCATTGAAGCATCAGTAATATGAAGATTAATTTCTTTATCAAAAACACTGTCATTCATAAAAGAATATTTTAGTTTAACTTCACCAACAGCATTCCCGGTAAATTTGCTGGGAATCAACCCTGCTGCTGCAATAAGATTAAGCGGCTGATTATTAATAAAAAGCAAAGCATTTTCTACGGTAGAATCAGCTTTTAAATTCAAAGATAAAAAATGCTCATGAGAATTTCTTGCCACCGGTCTGCTAAAAAACTTAATTTCTCCATCACTTGAAATAATTTTTCCAGTAATGCCATCATTGTATGTAATAGAAACATCGTCTACATTATACTTAACCACTACATTTTTTGCAGAAGCCTCTGGCAATCCTTTAAGATAAATAGTGCGGGCATTAGATAAAAATACATCGCCGCTAAGTGCGTCTATTTTTACATCATCTCCTTTAAAGGAAAGTTTTAAAGCAAAAGAAGAATTATCAACCCGTCCTGCTTTAACATTTGCTACAATCCATTTTCTAATGCTGGATAAATAATTTTTCGGCCATGCCAGTTTTACAAAATCAACATCTATATTAGAAGTTTCTGCATTTAGTTTAAACATGGCATCTGGTAAATAATCAAAATTTACCAACAGCTTATTGCTGCCGCTAAATAGATTGATATTATTTGCAGAAATTGAACCATCTTTAAGGTTATATTGCAAATTAGCATCAATGCGATTAAGCAGAATATTTAAGCCCAGCTTATCAGAAGAGAATATATTATTATTGGCAAAAATAACATTGAAGTCATTAACTTCTAGGGTATTATTGTTTTTATTATAGGCTATCTGCGAGGATATGCTATTAACCCTAAGCGGATTGCTGATATAGTTTTTATAAGTTAATAATCCGTCTTTAACACTTGCTAAGGCATTAAACTCTTGCAATCCTTGAGATGTATCAAATAAACCGCTTAAATTAAGCGTTCCGTTAAAGCCGTCAATAGATAAATCTTTAAGAAAATTATCCCGTAATATATACTTATGAATATTTGCCAAAAGGATATTTTCTAAAGAGGCATTCCATACAATTATATTATTGCTGCCAATAGAACCGCTAAACGAAAGATTAGAGAATTTGTCTATATCATTATCAAAAGTCAGCTGTGATGCTAAATTAATAAAAATTTGTTTATTATCTCTTCTTAATGATAAATTATCAACATCTAAAATTAAGACTCTTTGCAATTGCGAAATAAAAACTACGCTTGATTTATAGATAATAAATTCGTTTAAATATCTAAGTATCTCGCTTTCACTTTTAAGATTATCAATTAGCTGATAATAATTGCCCTTTTTAAAATCTTCACGAGTTTGGAGGTTTTCAAAAAAAGATTCTCTAGCGGCTACTGGATTTTCTTGATTGTTTTCCTGATTAACCAGCAGATTCTTATCACCTAGCGCAACTTTATAGTGTCCATCTTCGTTCCCAACAATAAAATTTAATCCTTCCACAAAAACTTTTTGCAGGTATAGTTTTCTATCTCTTAAGGAATTGCTTATGCTAGGATAAAATCCTACCTTAGATAAGTTAATACTATAATCGCTGCTTGAATAAGAAATTCCTTTTAATAAAATTACAGGACGATTTATACTATAATTCCAGCCTATTGCCACCGACCTGATTGATAAATCTACTTGATTCTGCTGAAAATTTGGATTCAGTTCATAAATTTTGTGCACAACTTTATTAGCAAGAAAAGGTATGGGAATTTCAAAAAGAACCATATAAAGAACGAATATCAAAAAATATATAAAATATAATGATATTCTATTAAATATCTTTAGAAAATTTGTGAAAAACTTTTTCATTTAATTTAAATTTCTTTGCCAAAACTACTTAAGTTTTAATATCTTGAGATTTATACAAGGAGCTTTGCTATGCGGTGTATAATAATACATAAATAGCAAAGCGGCAAAGTAGAAAACCAAGAGATTAAAACTTATCTTTATTATAAATCAATAATAATTAAATATAGATTAATTTTTTATAAATACCAAATAAGCTAAAATAAAATCACGCAGCTCTCCATCAAAAACAGCACGAGGATTATAACTTTCTACATTTGTGCGATGATCTTTCACCATGGAATGGGGATTTAAAATATACGACCTTATCTGCGAACCAAAGTCAATATCCATGCGGCTATTATAATTAGCTTTCTGTTCTTCTTTTTTCTTATCATCATACAGTTGATGCAGTTTCGCGTGCAATAAAGACATGGCAGTATCTTTATTGCGATGCTGCGACCGTTCTGCCTGCGACTGCACAATAATTCCACTTGGAATATGGGTAATTCGCACGGCGCTATCGGTGGTATTAACATGCTGACCGCCGGCTCCTGATGATTTATAAGTATCTACTCGAATATCTTTATCTTCTATTTTAATATTATCTTCAGCAATAATTTCAGGATAAACATTAACCGCACAAAACCCCGTTTGTCTTTTACCCTCTGCATTAAAAGGAGAAATCCGCACTAGGCGATGCACGCCCTGCTCGGAAATTAAATTGCCATAGGCATACAAACCCTCTATCTTTAAAACACAAGATTTTATACCAGCAACCTCAGCTTTTGAACTATCAATTTCTTGAGCTTTAAAATTATTGCTTTCTGCCCACCGTATATACATCCGTAAAAGCATTGATGCAAAATCTTGTGCATCAACACCGCCGCTGCCTGCATGAATTTCCAGATAGGCATTATTTTTATAAATTTCTTTATCAAACAAGGCGTTGATTTTCTCAAGGGCAAGCACATTTAATAAATTTTGCGCTTCCAATAGGCATTCTTTTATAAGATCGGCATCATTTTCCACCGCCGCCATATTATGCAATAAAATTAAATCTTCATATCTTGCATTAAGGCTGTTAATCCGCTCAAAATATGATTTTAGATTGTTATAAGATTTCAATACCTCTCCAGCGGCAGAGGCATCATTCCAAAAGCCGTCCTTATTAATTTGCTTTTCATAATTTAATAAGTCGGTTTCGCATTTAGCCTTATTAAAAGATTTATTAACAACCTCTAAGTCAGTTTTAATTTGTTTTAATATAGCTTCCGTATCTAAAATTTTAGAATTATCCAAAGAAACTCCTTAAGATTTTGCGTGTATGTAATATTTAAAAATAGCCTATCATCATACCATTAAAATGGCATGATGATAGACCAAAGATTTCCTAAAAAAATTAAATCTATTAAAGTGTTAATATTTTAATAGATTCCGTCTTCGGTGATGATTTCGTGAGAATTAGCCTTATCCTGCACTTCCCGCAAGCGTCCATCTTCAGTAATAAATCTTTGCCCTTCACTATTACCTTTTCTAAATAATTCTAAAATAACGCCTTGCTGACCTGCTTCAGCCTGCTCGCCTGTTTTATAATCAACCCACATCATTTCTAATCCTTCGGGAGTTCTAAACGGCAAAGACTCATGACCTTTTAAGGCATATCTCATAAAGTTTGCAAAAACCGGAACTGCTATGCTTGTTGCTCCTTCTGCATTTCCTAAACTTCTAGGGTTATCTTCTCCGAAGTAAATTCCTACTACTAAATCGGGGGTAAATCCAATAAACCAAGCATCTTTTACATCATTTGTCGTGCCAGTTTTACCGCCAATGTTATATCCTGAAAATCTAGTTCTTCTGCCTGTGCCTCTTTCAACTACACCTTGCAGCATGCTAACCACAATTGCCGCATCAATAGGGTCAATTACTTGCTTGCGTAAATCTTGCAACTCTGGCGGCAGTTGATCTTGCCACGGCACATCATTGCACTCTAGGCATTCCCTAGTATCATTTCTAAAAATTATGCTGCCGTCTTTATCTTGCACCTGCCTGATTAAATTAGGATTTACCCGTTTGCCGCCATTAACAAGAGAAGCATAAGCATTAACTATGTTTATTAAAGTAACTTCTTTTGACCCTAAAACTTCAGACAAATTATCTATTGGAGTATTATAAAGCCCAAGCCGCATACCAACCTTAGAAATTGCATCTAAACCAATACTATTAGCCAGCCGAATGGTTGCTAAATTTCTTGATTGCTCTAAAGCATTACGCAAAGTAACATAGCCGCCATAAGCATTAGCATTGTTTTTAGGCATCCAAGATTTATCATCAGATTCAATTATAAGCGGTGCATCAAGCACTTTATCGGTAGTTCTTCTTCCTTGAGCAATAGCGCTTAAATAAACAAAAGGTTTAAAAGCAGAACCCGGCTGTCTGTAGGCTTGAGTAGCACGGTTGAACTGCGATAAAGCAAAAGAGAACCCTCCCTGCATCGCCAAAATTTCACCAGTCTGCGGAGACATAGCAATAAGTGCGCCATTTACAACTGGAATTTGTCTTAAAAGCCAACTATTAGAATAATTTTCAACTAAAATAATATCTCCCACCTGCAGAATATCGTTAAAATTGCTTAAAGTTTTAGCTTTTTCATCAGAAGCGTTTTTAGCCCATAAATTTAACGACAAATCAAGCGTTCCCCGCGTGCCATCAGGCAAACCAAAACTTACACTATCCTTGCTAACATTTATTACAATAGCAGTCCGCCAAGGAGCAACATCATACCGATATTTCCTCGCCATTTCGTTATTGGTTAAAATATTCAACCAATTAGGCGCTTTATTAGAATCGCTATTCTGCAATAAAAATTCGCTGGTCTGCTGGATATTGTCTAAAGGACCTCGATAACCTCTTTTAGAATCAAAATCAATTATGCCCTTACGGAGTTCTTTATAAGCATACTGCTGCAAACTATCACTAATAGTGGTTTTAACTACCAACCCTCCGCCGTATAACTTATCGGAACCAAAATTCTTTATTAAATCTTTACGGATTTCTTCTGCCGCATAAGATGAATACATCTGCAATCCCTGCTGCGATTTATCAACAAAGTTAATAGGGCTTGCTACAGCTTCATCATGCTGTTTTTGCGTAATTTTGCCATCAGCAAGCATTCTGCCAAGAACCCAATTGCGCCGATCTCGTGAGGCTTCATAATTAATTCTAGGATCGTATTTAGATGGGGCTTTCGGCAAACTTGCTAAAAAGGCTGCATCAGCTAAGCCAAGCTCATCTATAGATTTATTAAAATAATTCAACGAAGCCATCGCTACCCCATATGAGCTTCTGCCTAAATAAATTTCGTTAAGATACAATTCCAAGATATGATTCTTTGAAAAAGATAATTCCGTCTGCAAAGTTAAAATAGCTTCGCGCACTTTTCTTTTAATTGTGCGGTCGTTAGATAATAAAAAGTTCTTAACTACTTGCTGCGTAATAGTTGAAGCCCCCTCTATATTGTTAGACTTTCCTAAATAATATAAAACATTGTTAAATCCAGCCCGCATTAAACCCCAAGGATCAATGCCGAAATGATCGTAAAAGTTTTTATCCTCAGCAGAAATAAAAGCATCCCGCACTACTTGCGGAATTGATTCTATTGGCACGAATAATCTTTTTTCAAGAGCCATTTCTGAGACTAAATTGCCTTCCTCTGAATAAATTCTTGTAGTAAGCGGAGGGGTATAGGTTTCAAGCACATGATAGTCTGGCAGATCCCAAACTAGATATGTAAAAATTACGGCAATAACTATAAAAAATATGCTGAATATTTTTGTATATTTATATTTAATTTTTTTCTTTTTAGATTCATCATTTTGCTCTTGAAAATCTTCTAAGTATTGTGATACATCTTTTTTATCAAGTTCTTCTAGGCTGTCTTTTTCTAAATTTTCTTGATGGATGAAATCTTTTTCTTTTGATTTTTTAGAATCAAGAATAATAATATTAGCCTCATCTGATTCCTTAGGCTTAGTTGTAATACTATCAAGATTCTTTGATTTCAGCGAGGCAGCAGAATCTTTTTTATTTTCAAGATTTTCTTGCTTATCTTTAAGAATTCTTTTTTCAGTGTTAATTATTAAATCTCTAATATCTGTAGATTTTTGCTTGCGTCCAAAAATACTAGAAATGCTCTCCCATAAAGATATAATAGAAGCACGGATTTCCTTAAATAAATAAACGAAGCTCTCCCAAATAATTTTTAGGGATTCTATAAGGACTTTATATATTTTTTTCATTACCAATTAGCTTTTGATTAGTGGGATACCGAAGCATTGCTAGAATTAGCATTACTAGCAGTGCCGTTTGCCGGCGTAGCATTAGCAGAAGCTGGTTCAGATGTGGTGCTTGCAGCATTTGCACTGCTGCTTTCAGCAACTTTTTGAACTGCTGCTGCAATATCAGAATCTACAAAAGTATTAATCTGCGCAGAAATCCCCACTGGGAAAGATGCAAGCTCACCTTTTCTCCACAAAGTCATTTCAACACCAGCAGCTAAAGTAATTGCTATTTTTCTTATATAATCTTCTTCTTTAAAATGCTTAACATCATCAGGGTTAGATAAAAATCCTAACTCTACAAGAACTGATGGCGTGCTTGGCAATTTTAACACTGCAAACCCTGCCGACCGAACTGGATTGTTCATAATTTGCATAGTTTTAGAAGCCTGCTCTACAACATTTCTTGCTAAATCTATAGATTCATTAGAGTTTACTCTTTGCGATAAACTTAATAAAATGCTATTCACTGCCGTGTCATCATTATCAAGGTTAACACCTGCTGCTAAATCTGATTGATTTTCAGAGTTTGCTAAAACTTGTGTTTGGGCGTCTGAAGCAGATTCTGACAAAGTATAAACTGATAATCCAGAGGCTTCAGATTTTTCAGAGGTTTTATCTGCATGGATAGAAACAAAAAGTTTTGCACCTAAATATTGCGCCCATAAGATTCTATCATTAAGAGGAACATAGAAATCATCATCTCGTGATAAAATTACAGTTATCTCTTTATTTTGTTCTAACACAGTCCGCAGTTCTTTAGCAACTGCCAAGACTAAATCTTTTTCTTTAATAGTTTGATCGCTAGACATAGCTCCCGGATCGCGTCCGCCATGACCTGGATCTACAAAAATTCTAATTGGTCTGCTAGCGTCTCTGATAGTTGGAGCTTTATAATCAACGCTATCTAAGTGATTTTTTATTTTAACCTCTAAAGATCTTCCGCGGGTAGCAGCTCTGCTGGCTACTTCCTTTTGAACAGCAATATTAGTTATTCCCTGCAATAATTCCTTATCGTTAGAGAAGATAATAGAACTTGCTCCAGAACCGCTTATACCTCCAGTTGAACCTCCTTGAAGCAAAGAAATATCAACATTAAAATCATACATGGAAATTGGCGCATTAGTGCCGTCTGCCGTATTGCTTGTGGCATAGTTGGTAAGCTGTTTTACATAAGCGCGTTTAAGAAAATAATTTTTAGTTAAATCAACAGTTACTCTAAATATTTCATCAGTAGGATTTCCATATCTAAAGCCTTGTGCTACTGATATAGGCATTTTATTTAAACTTTCATCTGGAACCTGCCATCTGTATGGCATAGGAATATCAACAAACAGCCTAAACGGCAGATTTAAGATTCTAAGTTCAGCAACTGTAGGCTTGTCTAAAGTAAAGGTGATTGTATTATTAACGCCAGAATTCTGCGAAATTTTAACATCACTAATTGTGCCGCCAGTGTAAGGAGGTTCGCTTGGTGCTGCTTCCGCATCGCTAGAAGATTCGGATACAGTTATCGGCTCGTCGGCATTATCGGCAGCCCAAGAAAAGTTTAACATTCCTAAAGAAAATACAGTAAAAACAATCGCCATTAATTTAAAATTTTTCATTTAACAAACTTATATATAATAATTAAAATTTATTCACCCATAATTATAACAAGGATATAATTTCTATCAATAAAAATAAACAAAAAAAATTATATTATATATTTATTATTTTATGATATTATTAATAAGCAAGATTAAAATTATTAAATGTCCTTTATAATTAGTGAATTTGTAAAGATTATTCTATATATCTTAAACTTTTATTGTAAGAATCAATGCTAATTATCTTACAATTTTATTTCTTGTTAAATAAATAAATTAAAAATATAAAATATTGGTAAAGAATGAAAAATAAAATATTGATAGATGCCTCTCATTTAGAGGAAACTAGGGTTGCAGTTCTAAAAGACGACATAATTGAAGACTATGAATTTCAGGTTAAAACTAAAGAAGAATTAAAAGGAAATATTTATTTAGCGCGGGTTACAAAAGTTGAGGCATCTTTGCAGGCTGCTTTTGTTGATTACGGCGGTAAAAAGCAAGGATTTCTTCCTTTTAATGAAATTAATATAAACTATTTTGATTTAGATGAAGAATCTTTAAGTTCTATTAAAGATAAGCAGCAGAAGCATAGAGATTCTCTTAAAGAAAAAATTACATCACGCGGTTCTAAGAAAAAGAATCAAGATAAAACTGCCGAAGAATCTAATGTAGAGAATGATGCTTTTTCTATCCAAGAAAACGGATTTGTGGTTAAAATTTCAGCAGTTGATACGCTTGAAGAATCTTCAGAAGAAGAAATCTTTGATTTCACAGATGAAGATTTCTTAGCCCAATTGGAAAGCGAGAACTTAGAATACGGTTCAAGGTTCGGCTATAAAATTCAAGATGTTATTAAGCCCGATCAATACCTTTTAGTGCAAGTAGTTAAAGATGAACGCGGCAATAAAGGGGCATCTATGACCACCTATCTTTCAATTGCCGGAAGATATTGCGTTTTAATGCCAAGCACTCCTTTTGAAGGCGGCATTTCCAAAAAAATTACTAATTATGCCGATAGAACTAGGCTGAAAAACATCATTGAAGGACTTAATATCCCAGAAAATACTAATGTAATTATTAGAACTGCAAGCGTTGAGCGCAGTGATGAAGAAATTATCAACGACTATAATTATGTTGATAAAATTTGGGCTTCCATTCAAGAACAAACTGCCAAAATGAAAAAACCCGGCATGCTTTTTGAAGAAGGAATTTTAATTAAAAGAGTTATTCGTGATATTTACTCCAGCAAAACTGATGAAATTATTATAGACGGCAAACATGCTTTTGAAACTGCTAAAAATTTCGCAAAATTAATTGCGCCGGATATTCTTAAAAAAATCATAAAGTTTAACCACCCGAAACTTTCACTTTTTAAGTATTATAAAATTGACGATCAGATTAAAAGCATTTACTCTCCTGTGGTTTTCTTAAAATCTGGCGGCTATTTGGTAATTAATAATACCGAAGCCTTAACCGCCATTGATATTAACTCAGGAAAATCTAAAGGTAAAAGAAATGTTGAAGAAACAGCTTTGCGAACCAATTTAGAATCCTGTGTAGAAATTGCTAAACAAATAAAACTAAGAGATCTCGGCGGTTTAATTGTTATAGATTTCATTGATATGGAAAATTCTAAGAACCGTTCCATAATCGAGAAAAAAATGAAAGACCTTGCTAAGGAAGATAAAGCGAAAATTCAAATATCGCCAATTTCTAACTTCGGGCTTTTAGAAATATCCCGCCAGCGCATTAAAACCTCAGTAATTGAACGCAGTTTTACGGTTTGTCCAAAATGTCAAGGCATGGGCTATGTGCGTCCTCTTGAATTAAACGCTCTTAATATTTTAAGAAATCTTATTGGCGATGTAGAAAATAACAAAATCAAGCCGCCTTCTTCTACCAAACTTTTAGTTAAAATGCCATCTGAAGAAGCCTTTTATTTACTTAATAATAAAAGACAAGATTTATCACGGCTGGAAGATTCTCTAAAGTCAACTATTAGAATTGAATGCGATAACCATTTGCCTTATCCTTTTTATGCTGTAGAGGAAGATAAATCTGATAATGAAGAAATTGCTGAAACTGTGCTATTCTTAGAAAAAGAGCTGGAAATTAATGCTAACAAGCAGAAGGAAGAAAACAGCAATTATTCTTACAATAAAAAAAATAACCACAATAATAAAAAGAATCATAATAAAAGGAATTCAAATTCCAAGTTTAATAATAAGTTTACAGCAAGTAAAAAACAAGAAAAGAAAGGATTTTTTAAAAAATTATTTGGACTGTAAAAGCATGGAAGTATATTTAAAATTGGATAATTATATACTTCAGCAATAAATTTAAAAAACATCTCATCGTCATGCCGTGCTACGACACGGCATCTATAGGATGATTACACAAACAGAATCTGTTTAATTACATAATCATGTAAATGGATACCGTGTCGTAGCACGGCATGACGAGTTAAATGTTAAAAAATCTTATAGTCTTATTGTTAATTTTCAGCTTGTTTATTATTAGTTCTTACCAGCCGATAGCAGCGGCAGGCAGAGAAATTTATTTAATCAAAGATTCCGAAATTGAAGATTTTATCAGCGATTTAATGGCTCCCATTTTTAAAGTTGCTGGGTTTAATCCTAATACCATTAATATTTATATAATTAACGACAGCACGCCTAATGCTTTTGTCAGCGGTGGGCAAAATATTTTTATTCATACCGGACTTATAACCATTGCTTCCTCTTATAATGAAATTGCTGGAGTATTGGCGCATGAATTAGGGCATATTACCGCTGGACACATTTCCCGCGGCAGCAATACTTATCAAAATGCCACTTGGCTAATGCTTCTAGGCATGGCAGGCTTGCTAGGAGCAATGGCAGTTGGCGGCGGCAGCGGTGCCGGCGGAGCAGCTGATGCGGTTGGATTTTTATCTTACGGAGCTATGCAGGCAACCCAAAGTGCCGTGTTATCGTATTCTAGGAGCGAAGAAAGCCAAGCCGATCAAATTGCCCTTCAGTATATTAAAGAAACAGATTACGATCCTAAAGGCTTTTACGATTTTATGAGCAAACTTCATAATAAAGAAGGCACTTCTATGCAAAGGCTGCCAGATTTTATTATTCAAACCACGCATCCTTTAACAGCCGCCCGTATGGATTTTATTAATGATTATATCTCTAAAAATCATTATACTTATGTGAAAAATACCGATTTAGCTAGCAGGCTTGTTTTAATTCAAGCTAAAATTAGAGCTTTTAACGGCGAGAGCAATTCTTATCCTAAAGACAGCATAGCTTTTATTTATTTTGAAGCAGTAAAGGCTTATGCTCGGGAAGATTTTACTAGGGCAATTACTTTAGCAGATAAGCTAGCAAATAAGTATCCTAATAATGTTTATTTTAAAGAAATTCTGGCAGACAGCTATTTTGGCAAGGCAGATTATGCTAACGCTATTATCTATTACAACCAAATAGTGCGCCGCATTAAAAGCAACCGTGATTTAATTCATTATAAAATTGCTAATGCGTATTTTGCCCAAAGTAATAATATCATGGCTTTGCAGAGCATTAATTTATCATTGCAAATCAATAATAGAAACCCTAGTGCTTGGCATTTAAAATCGTTAATTCTAGGCAAAGATGGCAAAATTGGCGGTGCAAATTTAGCCTTAGCGGAAAAATTCATAATTATGGAAAATAAACCCCGCGCACTTTTTTTTGCTAGAAAAGCTCTGCTGAATTTAGATAAAAATTCTAATGATTATTTTGAAGCTCAAAGTATTATAGCTGAGGCAAGTAGGAAGAAATGTAAGAGGAAAGTATCTTTATAACTTAATTCTGCGGGTGTAGCATCTTTCTACAAAAACCATGAACGCAGTGAAGTAATAAAGATACTTTCCTCTTACATTTCTTTCATTGTAATAAAGAGAGGAAATTTTGTATAATATGAGGTGTTAGGTGAAACAATTAGGTAAAGATTTTTTCTTACAGCCTACTTTACAAGTAAGTAAAGAATTAATCGGCAAAAATATTTCTATTAAAACTCTTAATGGGGAACATCAAGGGATAATTACCGAAACAGAAGCCTATTTCGGCGATGATCCTGCCTCGCATGCTTTTTGCGGCTTAACCAAAAGAAACGCCCCTATGTTTATGGCAGGCGGCATTGCTTATGTTTATATTATTTACGGTATCCATAATTGTCTTAATTTTGTGTGCGAAAAAGAAAACTATCCAGCAGCTGCTTTAATTAGAGGCATTAATATTTTTGATGGCAAAAGTATTGTTAAGCTAAACGGTCCAGGCAAAGTCTGTAAATTTTTAGGTATTGATAGAAATTATAATTATAAAAGCCTAATAGATGGCAGCTTCATAAGCCTATATGAAAATAATACTACCATAAAAATAAAAACCACTCCGCGCATCGGCATTAATAAAAACAAAGACGCCCCTTATAGATTCGTTTTGGATGAATAGGAAATGGATTATGCTATAATAAAATAAATATATTTAAAGAGTAAAGTTATGAGTATAGAAATTTTTAAAAATAAATTTGAATAAGTAATAAAAAAGCAATGATTTCTTGCGAATCTAACAAACATAAGGTGTTAGACCATTTTGGCGGTGGCGACAAAATAGCCGGCGTTGGAAACGTAGCAAAATAATTTCATTTCTTAGTTTTTTTTGCCATTTCTACTTTCTTAATCGTGATTTACGGTTTTCTATTACTTTTTCTTCCCTTTTATTTAATCGAGGTTTATCTTTATAAGGATTTTCACTTTTTTGGATATTAAAGCGCACAGTGGTTCCCCATAGGTCAAAAGATTTATACAGCTCGTTCTGCAAGTATCTTAAATACGAATCGGGGAATTCTTTATCCATATTCGCCCAAATATTAATAGTCGGCGGGCGGGATTTTATCATTGAGGCAAACTTTATTTTTAACCGCCGAGATTTCACCATCGGCGGCTGATTTCTCTCTAACGCCTTACCCAGCCATCTATTGAGGGCAGAGGTATTAATTTTAAACTGCCATTTTTCGTATAACTCAAGGCTTGCTTCAATTATTGCCGAAATATTAGCATCTTTAAGAGCTGAAATTCCTAGCACAATTGGGCGCTTAATTTGGAAAAAATTATCTTCAATGCTTAAAGCAATTTCATTTAAAAAGGCTTTTTTATTTTTAATTAAATCAATTTTATTAACCACAATTATCAGTCCGCGCCCTTCTTCCACGATATGCTTAGCTAGGGTAAGGTCTTGCTTAGAAAGCCCCTCTTCTGCAGAAATTACCAAAGCTGCCACAGTAGCAAAATTAATAGCCTGCAGCGAATCCATATTTGCCATTCTTTCAACAAAACTATCTACATTAGATTTGCGTCTTAAGCCGGCAGTATCAACCAGTTTAATTTTTTTATCATCATAAAATAAATCTAAATAAATGGAATCTCTTGTAGTTCCTGCAATGCTACTTGTAATTACCCGATTTTCTCCCAAAAGGTTATTAATAATGGTTGATTTTCCGGCATTGGGCTTACCCACAAAAGCTAACATTAGTTCAGGTTTTTCACTTATTTCCTCTAGCGGATTTGTGCGGATGTATTCATCGTAAAATGGTTTAATTGCGGCATATAAATCGGCAATGCCTATACTGTGCGCAGCAGATATAGCACAAATATTGCTAAAACCCAATTCCTCAAATAAAGATAAGTTTTGCTTAGCATCGCGGGTATCAATTTTATTAACGCATAAAATTATGGGTTTATGTGATTTTCTTAGAACATCTGCCAAATATTTATCAATAGGTGAAAGTCCAGCCTTGCCGTCTAAGATAAATAATACTACATCAGCATTACCTATAGCAATGTTTGCCTGCTCCCAAATTTTTTGATTGATAATATCAGCCGCATCATCGTATCCGCCCGTATCACTAAGAATAAACTTCATGTCGTATAATGAGGCAAGATTCTCTTTACGATCGCGGCTAAGTCCAGAAATATCTGAGGTAAGAGCGATATTTTTACCGCTTAAAAAATTAAAAAGAGTTGACTTCCCCACATTCGGTCTGCCAATAATTGCTATTTTAAACATTAAATACTCCATATTGCTTAAAGAAGACAGATAAATCCTCTAAAGTTTCCCTGCGTTCATAGGATTCTGTGTGAGATACTACGCGCCCGCAGAAGTCAACTTTAGAGGATTTATCTGTCTTCTTTAAGCATAATTCCGTTCCCACTAAACAATTAAATATGGTAAAATAAAAATTTTACCATATTAGTTATTTTAATTTCTGCTGATATATAAATTACCATAATTGCTAAACACTGCAATATAACTATCCGTAATTACTGGAGGTGAGAAAACTCTTTCTTTATTAAGAGTAAATAATCGGCGGTATGAAAGTAAATTGCCATTGCTTTTATCCACCAGCATTATTTCACCCACAGAATTAGCAATAAAAAGTTGATTATTAAATTCTACAGGACCATACCAAAAAATTCTGCGTTTCGTCCGCACCCGCGTGGTTAAAGCATTCGACCAGTTCGCTGCCCCCGTGTTAGCATTAAGGCTGACTAAATTTCCTGTAGTGCTGATTAATAAAATAGAGTTGTTAGAAATAATCGGCGTAGAGTAAGTTCCTATTTGGGTATTGCGCCAAACTTCCCTTTGATTTGCCAAGCTAAACATCACAATACGATTATTAGACCCTACAATAATATTGCCATTAAAGGGAATAATCGGTGATTTAATATCTCCCATCAATGGATTCAGCCTAAAAGACACTGCCCCTGTATTAGAAATATTTGTTCTAAAAAATAAATTGCCCTGTTCTTGCCTTAGCACTAAAACATCACTAGAGGATAATCCTAAAAATAAATATCCTGAATAAACGCTTGGTGCAAAAAGCATTCTTAAAGAAACCCCTGCTTTTGAACCAATATGATTCCACAAAATATTTCCGCTTGTAGTTGAAACCGCATAAACAGTGTTATTTGCCACAAAAAACACTTCATTATTACTAACCACAGGAGCTGAATTGATAGGAAGCCCCACATTAACCGTCCAATTAATTTCATTAGCAGCTAAAGAAAAAGAAAGCAGAATCCCGTTTTCAAAAGTTATATAAAGATTATTTTCGTAAACTGCCATGCCAGAAGCAGTCGCACGCCGCTGTTCTCTTAGCGGAAACCTTTTAATTACGCGTCTTCTATCTAAAGAAAATACAGCAATGGTATTATTAGAATCCAGCATATAAAGGAAACCATCTTTAATAAGAATATTCGGCGGTCTTTTATTGCCGCGATAAGAGCGCCCTACATCAAACTTAGAAATCCGCATGGTTTCTAAGCCTTTATCGGCATTAATATTCATAAAAGAAATCTTTGGCATAATGGCATCAACACGAGAATAAAGCTGCTCCCAATTCTCATTTGCAGCCAATATAGGCTGAGTGAAAATACCTAAGAAAAACAAGGTAAAAAATATTTTTTTATAAAGTTTAATAATCATGCAATCTCACTCTCGTCAATTTTGAGAGAACCCTGTTTATTATTTTAGGCTAACAAGGACAGATTTTGCTCTTTTCGCTCTTGCTTTTATATCAGCAGGGATATTATCGCCCTGCGCTTCGATAATCATTGTATATGTTTTTAAAGATTCTTCATACTGATTTAGCATAAAAAGGGTTGCCGCATACATTTCTAAATTATGAAAATAAAAGGGATCATCATTTCTTAAGTTAGCTTTTATATCACTAGCTAGCTGGGCTAAATCTTCACCTTCATTGTTGTTCATTCTAGCCATAAATTCTAAAGATTTTAACATATCTTTATAATAGCTTGGCAAAGAAACCACCTTAGCAGCTTCTTTAAGAGTATTAAGCGCATCTTGAGTTTTACCCTGCGCCATAAGAATATTAACTTTTTCTAAATATGAAACAAAAACATAGCCGTCAGTTCCTTGATTTATAAGCTGATCTAGCAGAATTAATGCTTTAGGCAAATCACCGGCGCTCATGGCGTCTTTAACTTCAGAAAACACCACAGAGTTTTTATCGGCTTTCATTTGGTGCATAGTTTCTGTGCCATAATAAACAGCAAACATAGTAGCTAATATTATTGTGCCGATAATAACAAATTTCTTATAAACCAAAAAAGCCTTAATAAGCCTATCTCTTTTAATGTCTTTTTCTATTTCTTTAATAAAAGAACTATCTTCTTTTTCTTTATTTTCCATTATTTAATCCTAAATTAACTAAAAATTTTGGCGGCACGAATGCCATCAAAAATAAATTGAACTGCTAAACTTGCTAGAATTAATCCGGCTATTCTTAAAAAAACTTCCATAACCGACTTTTTAATTTTAGTAATAATTTTATCAGAAAGCAATAATAAAACCATCGTTAATACCAAATTGCTTACAAGAGCTGCGAATACACTCATTTTTAACAGTATGTCAGAATAGCTTTGAAAAACCAGCATGCTTGTGGTAATTCCAGCTGGTCCTGCAATTATTGGAACTGCCATAGGAAAAATTGAAATATCTTTTTTAGTAGGAGAAATATCTACGCTTTCTTTGTCTTCCCCGAACATCATGCCTATGGCTGTAAGCAATAGCAAAATTCCGCCGGCAGTTCTAATTGAGTGAAGCTCTATTCCTAGGAATCTAAAAACAACTATGCCAAAAAGCATACACACTACCAAAACTATAGAGGCTACCGTTATAGATTTTATAGCAATCTTTTTTCTTTCTTCAGAGGAGTATTTCCCTGTAGATGACATAAAAACAATCAAGACATTTAAAGGCGAAACTGTAGCAAAAAATGCAAAAAATGCAAGAAGGAATGTGTTAAAAATATTATATGTATGCAGCATCAACTCACCATAAGACTTAATTATTCAAGTTCTAATAACCTTATTTATTATAGCATTGTTTATAATTAATTTCCACTAGGATTTTATAAATCAACTATTTTATTATGTCTTGAAGGTATTGCATAATTCCGCTGGAAAGTATATTATCAGCAAGGGTTTTTAAATAAGATTCCCGCAGTATATCAGGCTGAGAATAAATAGGAAACAACAAATTAAGCACATAAACAAAAATCAAGAACAGCACAAAAAACTTAAAAGCACCGAATAAAGCTCCAAGGATTCTATCGGTTGAAGTTTTTACAAAATGTTTCGGCACAATTAAATTCATAATGTAATACAGCAAACTAAGAAGCACAATAAAAATTACCGCATAAGAAAATATCATGCTGATAAATTTAACTCCTATTACCTCCATAATTTTTTCTTCAATCCGGCTGCCGAAAATATAAGTAATGCTAAGCGCCAACACCATAGAAACGCCGCCAATAAACTCTGCCAGCAAACCATTTTTTCCAGCAGTATAAATGCTGAAAAAACTAAGAAACAAAATAAAATAATCAACATTATTAAATGGCATTTTTTTCCTTATGACACCGATTAAAGCCAAAAGAACCTTACTTCCAAAAGAGATAAGTCTGTGGTGAGCTTGATACTATGAGCTTTTCCCCGTAACATATTAAACATATGTAAGGGGGAAAGCACTACAGACTTATCTCCCGTGGCATTGCTTGAATTTCTTACCCGAACCGCAAGGACAAGGATCATTCCTGCCTACTTTAGAAAAATCTATGGGCGGCAAATTTTCCTGCGGCTGCGATGCTGCAGGTTCAAGTCTAAATTGCAGATGGTTAATTACGCTAATTTCCCTTTCTTTAAATTCTGCCAGCATATTTTTAAACAAATAAAATGATTCTTTTTGATACTCGTTAAAGGGATCTTTATTGGCATAAGCCCTTAGGTTAATTGAGCCCCGCACATAATCCAGCTCTAGCAGATTTCTTTTCCAAGCATTATCCAGCAGCTGCAAAGTTATATCTTTCAGCACATTAATAAAATTTTCTTCGCCTACTAAATCTATTTTCTGTTTCAAACCTTCTTTGCACTTATTAATTATATTTTCTTGAAATTCTTCAAGGCTAGCCGCTTCTTCAATTAAAACTTTTTCTAAATTAGCGTCGTCTATATTAAAAATCCGCAGTAAATCTGCCCGCAGAGAGTTTAAATTCCAGTTTTCACGATGCGTGTCTTCTGGGCAGTGCATTTCCAGCACATTATCGCTTACCTCTTCTAAATTAGCATAAAACATACCCATAATATCAATCTGCCCTAGCATGAACTGCTTTCTTTGTTCATAAATAATTTGACGCTGTTCGTTAATTACATTATCAAATTTTAACAGATTTTTCCGCACTTCAAAGTTGTATTGCTCTACTTTCTTTTGGGCTTTTTCAATCGCCTTAGAAATCATAGGATGCGATATGGCTTCACCCTCTTTAAACCCTAGTTTTTTTAAAGCCCCTTCAAGTTTGTTAGAACCGAATATTCGCATTAAATCGTCTTCTAAGCAAATATAAAATTTTGAAGAACCAGGCTCACCCTGCCTGCCGCTACGACCGCGCAGCTGATTATCAATCCTTCTGCTTTCATGCCTTTCTGTGCCTATTACGCATAAGCCGCCGGCTGCCACTACGGTTTCTTTATCTGCACGCACTTGCTTAGTAATGCTTTCAATTTTATTAAGCACTTCCTCTTCGCTCATGCCTTCAAGAATTTCCTGCTGAATTAGCATATCAGCATTACCGCCAAGCTGAATATCTGTTCCCCGACCCGCCATATTGGTAGCAATAGTAATAGCCTTAACTTTGCCAGCCTGTGCAATAATATAGGCTTCTTTTTCATGATGCTTAGCATTAAGAATATTGTGGGGAATTTTTGCCTTCTGCAAAGCATGGCTTAAGGCTTCAGATTTTTCAATGCTTACAGTTCCTATAAGCACCGGCTGTCCTGCATTGTAGCATTCTTGAACTTTTTGCACGATGGCATTTTCTTTATCTTTATAGGTAAGATAAATTTCGTCATTAGTATCTTTACGGGCAACCGGCATGTTAGATGGAATTGCCACCACTTTTAAACCATAAATTTCTACGAACTCGGTTTGCTCTGTCATGGCTGTGCCTGTCATGCCCGATAGTTTTGGATACATTTTAAAATAGTTTTGATAGGTAATAGAGGCTAGGGTTTGATTTTCCTGGCGCACTTTTAAACCCTCTTTTGCTTCTAAGGCTTGATGCAAACCATCAGAGAATCTACGCCCGTCCATCATTCTTCCTGTGAACTCATCAATAATTACCACCTGCCCTTCTTTAACAATGTAGTCAACTTCCAGCTTAAATAGATGATGGCTGCGCAAGGCTTGGGTAATAAAATGATAAAGCTGAATATTCTGCGGATCAAACAGCGAGCCATTCATTATTAAGCCGGCTTTGCTTAAAAGTTTTTCAACTTTTTCTAAGCCTTTTTCTGTCATATTAATGGTTTTATGCTTTTCATCTACTTCAAAATCTTCAACTTTTGTGAAAAATTTTACAAAACCGTCAGCAATTTTATAGAACTCGGTTCTATCATCACTAGCACCAGAGATTATTAAGGGAGTTCTTGCTTCATCAATTAAAATGGAATCTATCTCATCGACAATGGCATAGTTAAACGGACGCTGCACAATATCGCTTACTGCCAGCTTCATGTTATCGCGCAGATAATCAAAGCCAAACTCATTATTTGTGCCGTAGGTAATATCGCAAGCATAAGCTGCCTGCCTATCTTCCTCAGCGGTTTCTGCAATTACTAAACCTACGGTTAATCCTAAAAAATTAAAAACCTTGCCCATGTTTTGAGAATCCCGCTTGGCAAGATAATCGTTCACTGTAATTATATGAACGCCTTTCTCTTCTAGGGCGTTTAAATAAGCCGGCAAAGTTGAAACTAAGGTTTTTCCTTCCCCTGTAAGCATTTCAGCAATCATGGTATTATGCAGAGTAATACCGCCCATAAGCTGCACATCAAAATGCCGCAATCCTAAAACTCTTTTAGATGCCTCGCGCACAACCGCAAAGGCTTCTGGCAATATTTGATTCAGTGTGGTGCCGCTTTTGATTCTATCTTTAAATTCTGTAGTTTTCTGTTTTAGTTCGCTATCTGTTAATCCTTCCATAGCACTTTCTAAAGCGTTGATTTTTACCACAAACGGCTGATATTTTTTTAGAATTTTATCGTTAGGATTTTTATAAAATAAATTTTTTACGCTTAACATTCATTACCTATTAAAAACTACAATTAAAAGCGCTTAAAGTATAAAACATATTTAAACTATTTACAATATAGATTATACTATCAGTAATTAATATAAAATTTTTAAAATTTTGAGGATTTTTAGGTATAATATGGAAATAGTGTATGTAAGCATTGGCATTCTAATTAATGAAGATCAAGAAATTTTAGTAGAAAAAAATGAAACTAACCCTAATTTTAAAGGCTTATGGCAGTTTCCTGGCGGCAAGGTAGAAGATGGAGAATCACCGATTGTTGCTTTGCATCGCGAAATTTTAGAAGAATTAGGAGTGGATATAGATTTAGATTCAGCTAAAAAACTTACATTTACTGAATATGAAAATAACAATAAGCATTATGTTGTGCTGTTCTATGTTTGTAAAAAATGGCATAATACTCCTTACGCTAGAATTAATCAAGAAATTCAATGGTGTTCTTTAGAAAAAATTCAGCAGCTGCCATCTTTGCCGTATAATATTGAGGTAATTGACAAGCTAAGTGATATTTTATAGCCATGAAAAACTAAACTTTTTTCATCATTTAAAATCGTATCACTGTTTTATGGATAATCTTATTTTATTTAGGTTAATGCGGCTTAATTTTAATTAATCATATTTTTTTGTTGTGAATCTTTTTAAATTTGATATAGTAGTAATGTTGATTTAAGCGAGTGTGGCGGAACTGGTAGACGCCCAGGACTTAAAATCCTGTGAGCTTCGGCTCGTGCCGGTTCGATTCCGGCCACTCGCACCATCGGGTTTCCCCTTTGGAACTGATAAACTACCCAAACTTAAATCCTGTTAGCTCCGTCCGAGTCCGGTTCGATTCCGGCCACTCGCACCATCGGATTTCCCCTTTGGAACTGATAAACTACCCAAACTTAAATCCTGCAAGCTCCGTCCGAGTCCGGTTCGATTCCGGCCACTCGCACCATCGGGTTTCCCCTTTGGAACTGGTAAACTACCCAAACTTAAATCCTGCAAGCTCCGTCCGAGTCCGGTTCGATTCCAGCCACTCGCACCATCGGGTTTCTCTTTTGGAACTGATAAACTACCCAAACTTAAATATTCCCCTCTTTATCTCAAATTAATAAAATGCTATAATAACATTTTAATTTAGAGGTAAATCATGAACAAGCCAACGCAAAAACCAAAAAATGTTAGATTCTCTCCGGGTCCGGCTAAGAAATATCCAACCTTTCCTAGTGTGGATATTAATCATCAGCTGCTGGGCAGATCGCACCGCAGTGCTGAGGCGGCTGAGCTTTTTCAATCATTAATTGAAAAAACTAAAATTATTTTAGATATTCCGCAAAACTATAAAGTAATTATTGCACCAGGATCAGACACCGGAGCCATTGAAATTGCCATTTGGAATCTGCTTGGAAAAATCCCTGTTGACTGCATTGCTTGGGACGCATTCGGTTACATGTGGCAGCACAATTTAGAGCATGAGCTTAAAATTAATAATCTCCGCTCTTTTATAGCGCCTTTTGGAAAATACCCTAATACTATGGATGCAGATTTTGCTAATCATGATGTTTTATTTACCCTATGCGGAACCACAAGCGGCGTAGTTTTTAACGAATTTGAACGAATACCGAATGATAGGAAAGGATTAATTATTGCCGATAGCACCTCTTATGTATTATCTAAAAAAATTGACTGGCAAAAAATAGATGTGCTGACTTTCTCTTGGCAGAAATGCTTAGGCGGCGAAGCCCAGCACGGCATGCTGATTTTATCGCCAAGAGCAGTTCAAAGACTGGAAGAGTTCACACCAAACAGAGCTATGCCGCAGCTGTATCGCTTAAAAAATTATGACGGCAGCGTTAAATATGATGTTTTAGGCGGCAGCCCGATTAATACTCCTTCGCTTTTATGCACTATTGATTTTATTAATGCTCTTAATTGGGCAGAATCGCAAGGAGGCAGTAAATTTTGTTTTGCTAGGGCGATTGAAAACTTTAATGTAATTAAGTCTTGGGTTGCAGAAACAAATTGGATAGATTTCTTATGCGAAGATGAAACCAAACAATCTTACTTTGCCTTATGCTTAAAAATTACTGACAGTAAATATTTAGCCATGCCTGAGGAAAAACAGAAAGTTTTTATGAAGAAATTTTTTGACTATCTTAGTGAAAATGAAATTGCCTACGATATAAAATCTTACAAAAAAGCCCCGTTGGGTATAAGGATTTGGGGAGGAGCTACGGTTGATCCGCAGGATATAAAAATCCTTACAGAGTGGCTGGATTATTGCTTCAACCTGCTGATTGCCGAAGTTATAATTGATTAAACTCTAGCGGCACAAACTTAGCTTTTTATCAACAACGCTTGATTGTATTCCTAAACAATCAAACATTGTTGGAAAAAGGTTATCGTGGGATAGCTCTGCATGCTTATAAGTTTTAATTTTATTAAACTTACTGCCCAATAATTCTTTCATGGATTGCGATACCCAAACAAAAGAAAAAATGTGAGTTTGTTCTTTTGGAGCAGTAGCAAAATCGGCTGCATGCAGATAAATGCCATTTTCACCTAAACTTTCGCCATGATCGGAAGCAAAGAAAAGAAATGCTCGTTTATCTTTAAACATATCCATTAATTCAGACAGAATATAATCAGTATAAACTAAAGAATTATCATAATAATCTACTATCGTTGGCGACTTAAAAACCTCAAACTCCTTAGGGTATCTTTTTTCATAGGGAGTATGCGAAGTCATTAAGTGCACAATAATTAATTTTTTTTGATTATCATTCTTTACTTCTTTTACAAAGTCTAAAAGATATTCATCATAAATATTCGTATTAGAAGGAATTACCGACCGCACTTGATTGGCAAAAACCTTTACATCAGCGTCTGCCGCTAAAAAATAGGCAAGGGAAGTTTCATTATAAAGCGGTTGGCTAGAAAAATAATAAGTTTTAAACCCTAAAGATTTAAAAACACTTATAAGATTGCTTTCACTGGTATCTAAATGGAAATCAACCCGCTTTTTACGGCTTAGCATACAATTTACGCTATAAACCGTGTAAGTATTGCAAGAAGTCATATTGCTAAAATTAACAAGATTTTCCTTGCCAGACAAATTAGGATTAGTTTTACGGAAATAACCATTAAGCTGCTGATTAGCTGCCCGTGCACTTTCTCCTAGCACCAAAATTACCGTGTAGTTATTATTTTTAAAAGCCTCATCGTAAAAAGCAAAAGGATATTTTTCTGCAATATTAATACTATTATACTGAGTGCTTGGTCTTAGCTGGAAAAAATACTGGTATAATCCTGCTACATAATTAAGCGGCATATAAATGCTAAGCGAGGTTCTAAGCCGATAATGATTCCTTTCTGCTGCATATAAATCTTTATTTAAAAGATATGAAAAAACCAAAAGGCTGCATAAAACAGCTATAACTGCCAGCAATGCTAAGAAATATTTGAAAGTTTTAGAAAAAAAACTGCTGCCATAATATTTTATTTTAACTGCATGCACCCAAAAATACATTGGGATTAATCCAAACACTAAAAAGTAAAGAAAAATCTGCCAAGATACAGCTTCGCCAGCATCGCTAAACGGAACTTCAGCCAGTGTAGCAATAAAGAATTCATCAATGCGGACATGATTAAAAAAAACATAATATGATAAAATTGCAGAGAAGCTGATAAAAAAAATTACAACAGCCTTCAGCAGTATCTTAGAAAAAGAGAATAAGTAAATAATTAATGCAACAAAAATTATGCTTAATAGCAATTCAGCCGCAATATTTTTAACGGAAGCATAAATAGAGAATCCCCCCGCTACATTATTATTTAATTTTAACATAACACTAGGAAGCGCATAGAATAATACTAAAAATATGGAAAAATACAAAACATAAAAAGGGCTGCTAAGAGATATTTTCTTCATGGGCATTAACTACAGGAAAAAATATAGGCAAATAGACATGGCAAGAGTAATGGAAAGATTATCATCAATTTTGAAATTATCAGAAAACAGCTCTACCATTCCAGTAATAAATACTGCTAAAAAAGCTAATAAATATGAGTTAATATCGGCAATATTCCTTAACTGCAGATAAATTATCATAATAACTAAGCCTGTGATAATAAAAGCAATAAATCCTTCCAGCGATTTATGCGTTCCTTTGATTTTATTTTTACCAAAGGTTTTGCCAATTAAAGCAGCCGCAGTATCGCAAAAAATTAAAACAAACATGCTTACTATGGCAATATATTTAGGAAAGATAACAACAACTAATAAAATTGCCGCTAGAAAATATGTAGCGCCGATAAATCTTTTAGATTCTTTTTCTCTAACAAAACTACTGAAAATTGTAATGATTCTGAAATTATATCCGCGTATGCGGCAGCAATCCCAAAGAAAAACAGCTAGAAACAATATGGCTACAATAGCAGCCATAATATTTTTAGATAAAAATATATAAGCAATAGGATATATGCTTGAGCTAAGATGGATAAGTTTGCGGTTAAATTCTTGCTTGAGATTAAAATCCATAATAAATATTCTGCAGATTTTTTAATGGCATGGTGGGTCCGGTAGGACTCGAACCTACGACCGCCCCGTTATGAGCGGGGAGCTCTAACCAACTGAGCTACAAACCCATTCCATAAAATGACTTTATTATATTACTAAATATTTAACATATTGGCAAGTGAAAAATTATCAATATATTAAGTAAATATAGTATTTAACTTAATACTTTAAAAATACATCAAAAATCCAAGAAACTTTTTAATTTGCGAGAGCGGCTTGGATGTTTTAATTTACGCAAAGCCTTTGCTTCTATTTGACGAATACGCTCACGGGTTACAGTAAACTGTTTGCCCACTTCTTCTAAAGTATTATCTGAATTCGTTCCTAATCCAAACCGCATTCTTAAAACTCGTTCTTCTCTTGGAGTAAGAGTAGATAAAATCTGATTAATAGACCGCTTTAAGTCTGAATGGATTGCCATATCAATAGGCTGCACGGCTTTTTTATCTTCTAAGAAGTCACCCAAGAAACTATCATCATCGCTTACTGGAGTTTCTAAGCTCACCGGTTCTTTGGCAATACGCAGAACTTTTCTAACTTTATCTACCGATAAATTCAGCTTATCGGCAATTTCCTCAGGAATTGCCTCTTTGCCAAAATCTTGCGCCAGCTGGTTTGAAGTTTTTACCACCTTATTGATAGTTTCAATCATATGCACAGGAATTCTAATAGTGCGGCTTTGATCGGCAATAGCACGAGTAATAGACTGGCGAATCCACCATGTAGCATAGGTTGAAAATTTATGACCCCGTTTATAGTCAAACTTATGCACTGCACGCATTAAGCCAATATTGCCTTCTTGAATAAGATCGCTCCGCTGCAGCCCGCGATTAAAATATTTATTAGCAATAGATATAACTAGACGCAAATTTCCTTCAATCATTTCTTGCTTAGCAATATTTTTATGCTTTTCACCTTTTTCAATGATTCTAACAATGCTTTTAAATCTATTAACATCAATATGGTAATTTGCGCCAATTTTTTTAAGTTCAGCGATGTATTTATCTAAGAATTCTCCATAATTGTTAATAGTTTTAACAACCTGTGATTTCTTTTTAGCCACAATTTCTAAGCCATTATTCAGCAGCATAATAGGAATTAATTCTAAAATTTCTTCTCTTTTTAGATTGGTTTCCATAAGCAGTTTAAGTATTCTATTTTCATTGGCAATAATATCATTATATTCAGATCTAGTTTTATTAATGATTTTATTGATAGTATTAGAATTTAAAAATACCTTTTTTACAAGCTCTCTTCTTTTCTGCAAAAGTTTTTCCACACGAGGCGCGCTTTCTAAAATTCCAGTTTTTAAATAAGAATCCATAAATTTCTTTTGTTCTTCTTGGATTTTCTCATGGGTTTCCATAAGTTTTTTCATAATTTCCATGAACTTCGGCTGAATATAAGCCTCAATTAAAGAAAGGCTAACTTCCGGCGGATTTTCAGTATCTTCTAAAGATTCTTCTGTTTCAAGAATGTCTTCATGCTCTGCTTCTTTTTCATGTTCGCCTTCTATATCAATTTCATGATTATCATTAAGAGTTTCCCGGAATTTTTTTGAAAGTTCTTCTTTTATATCCTCAATTTTACCAAAAGTATCTTCATTATCATTCCAAAACAGCTGCCAATCTATAAGATTTCTAATATAAGCCTGCTCAAGCTCATACTTGCTATGCCAGTCTTTAATAAATTCATAAGTTAAAGGATCTTCGCAAATGCCCTCCATTACTAAATTTCTGCCGGCTTCAATGCGTTTAGCAATCGCAATTTCACCTTCTTTGGTAAGCCTTTTAGAAATAGAGGTAATATCTTTATAGTATAACTTAACAGGATTATCTGTGCGGCTATAAGTTATTTCAACTTCTTCAGTTTTTTCTTTTTCAGCAACCGGCTGTATAAACTCACCGCCTTCGTATTCATCATAACTTTTCTCGGAAATATCAATATTCATATCCGTTAAAATATTAAGAGTATCTTCCATATCAACATCGCTAAGTTTATTCTCAGCTAAAGAATTATTAATATCATCGTATGTAACATAGCCTTTCTGCTTAGAAACTTTGGCAACTTTTTCAATAAACTCAGATTTTTCTGCTGCCGAAAAAGATTTTTTAGCAGAAGCCGCCTCAGCTTTATTCTCGGTTTTAGTTTTATCATTTAAGGGTTTTAGCTTAACAGACTGTTTAACCGAAGATTTTTTATCTGCTGCCGGTTTTGCTGCTTTTTTTGCCAATTCCTTTGACTTTTTAATATTTTTAGAGTTAGAGGTTTTGGTATTTTTTTCTTTAGCCATCAATTTTTCCTTTAATCAAAGTATCAATGTGTTTAGATATTTCTATTTGCTGCTGCATTAAAATTTGTATTTTATGCGTTATTTGTGTAGTGTCGCTGTCTTCACGATTAAGCTGCGCACCTAATTCCTTAATTTTTTGAATAATAAGCTGCTTTTCCTGCAATAAATTTTCTTTTAATATTAAGTTATAGCCTTCAAGAAAAATGCTCAGCGCATTTTCTTTGCTAGTTATGTTTGGCAATTTCAGCTCTACAGAGCTTTGACTAAAAACATAATTGCATTCATTCTGCAAACTTTCTAAAATAGAGCCTGCATTATTAATATCTGCCAAAAGGGCATCTTTTATTCTATTCAGGGTAGTATTTTCAAACTGACATAGCCCCAGTTTCTCTTCAACATCGTATAATATTTCAGGATAGCATAAAACGCAAGCTATTAAAATTGCATCTCTTTGAGCGGAATAATCCACCCTAGCTGATGGCACATTCTCCTGCTCATTCTGCTTATTCTTATATAGTATGGAATTATTATTTTCGCCATAGTTATATATTTTATTTTTAAAAAAAGATAAAAACCTTTCCCGCAGCTGTTTATCTTTAATTTTATATACATTTGTCTGCAGCTCTTTTAAAACACTCATCGCAATTTCCGGTAGTGCTAAATCCACACCCTGTGTTATTAAGCTCCATAAGGTCTGTGATAAACTAGCAGAATTATCTAGGAGCTCTTGAAATTTATGCTGACCATTCTTTAAAATATAACTATCTGGATCTTCGCCATTTTCTAAAATTACAAATCTTGGATTCATGCCAATTTCTAAAATATTAAGATATAAGTATATAATGCGGCTGGTTGCCTTTATTCCTGCGGTATCGCCATCCATGCAGAAAATCGGCGATTTATCATATTTATTAATAATATTAAGATGCTCAATGGTTATAGAAGTTCCTAAGCCGGCTACGGCAGTTTTAAAACCGCCATTAAACAAGGCAATAACATCCATATACCCCTCAACCATAATTAAATGGTTATTTTTGAGATTCTGCAAAGCTAGATGCAGATTATAAAGAGTGCTTTTCTTATGAAAAATATAACTTTCTTTAGAGTTAAGATATTTAGGTATTTCATCACCCATACCGCGTCCGCCAAAAGCGATGCATTTGCCAAGATTATCATGTATGGGAAAAATTACCCGATTCCTAAAAAAATCGTATAGTTCTCCTTTTTGATTATGATTTTTTAAGCCCACCTCAAGAATATCTTCATCATGAATGCCTTCTTTTTCTAAGAAATCCCATAGCAGTTTGCTGTCATTAAAGCTAAAGCCTAAATTGAACTGTTTAATAGTATCAAGAGACAATCCGCGGTTTTTTAAGTAAGAAAGCGCCTTGCTGCCCTCAGAAGCAAAAAGATTCTTAGTAAAATAATCTCTTGCTATTGTTGATATATTAATTAAGGTTTTCTTGCGGGCATCTTCTTTAAATGCTTCTGCTAAATTAAGTTTTTTGGGAATAGCCAAACCTGCTTTATCTGCTAAAGCCTTAAGGGCTTCTGCAAAACTCATGCCATAAATTTCTTGATAGAAAGTAAAAATATTTCCCTTAGCTCCGCAGCCAAAACAATAATAAAAACCTTTCTGCGGGTTTACATAAAAAGACGGCGTTTTCTCTCCATGAAACGGGCATAATCCCATATACTCTCTGCCTTTTTTGCTGAGCGAAACTTTTTCTTGCACCACATCAACGATAGAAACGGCGTCCCGCAGCTGATTTAAAAAATCTTGCATATTAAAATATCTTATATAGTTGTTTTCTTAAGAAAGCAACTCTTTAATTTTAGCGGAGACTGCTCCCATATCTAATCTGCCTGCGTATTTTTCCTTAAGATAATTAACCACTTTGCCAGTATCTTTAACACCTGCTGCTTTAATTTCTGCTATCGCCTCTTTAATAGCTTCATTAACTTCTTGCTGTGCAAGAGGAGCTGGCATGAAAGATTTTATAACAACAATTTCATCTTCTTCTTTCTGTGCTAAATCTAGGCGGTTGGCTTTAGTATATTCAGTAATGCTATCCATTCTTTGCTTAATCATCTGCTGCATCAATGTTAAAACCATGCTGTTATTAAGTTCTGCCGATGCCTCTCCCCGCAGCTCTATTTCTTTATCTTTAATTTTAGCAAGAATCATACGAATAGTGGTAAGGCGAGGTTTATCCTGAGCTTTCATGGCAACTACCATCTCATTTTTAATTGTTTCTTTAATCATTGACTAAACCCTTTAAATCTTATATACTACTATAAAATTTAGTATAGCATATAATTTCTTTTTATATCAATTCTTTTGATATAGATATTTATTTGTGCTTATAATTGCTAGTTCATAATAAGAAATATAGATTTTTGGTGAGGATTAATAAAAATGCAAAAATACCCTACTACATTAAAGGGACTTAAGTCTTTAGAAGCTGAAAGGAATAAACTAAAAAATGAAGACCGTCCTAATGTTATTAAAGCTATTTCAAGTGCAAGGGATTTAGGCGATTTATCTGAAAATGCTGAATATCACGCTGCCCGTGAACAGCAGGCTTTTATTGAAGCGCGAATCAAAGATTTAGACGATTTAATCAGCAGAGCAGAGGTTATTGATCCGCAAATAATTACCAGCGATAGAGTAATGTTTGGAGCTACTGTTTTATTAGAAGATTTAGATGAAGGCAATAAAAGAACCTATCAAATCGTAGGTGAATTTGAAGCTAATTTAGAAAAAGGCTTAATTTCTTATACCTCTCCGTTGGGGAAATCTTTAATTGGGAAAATGAAAGGTGATGTTATTGATAATACCACTCCTAAAACAACAAAATCTTGGGAAATTTTAGAGATTATTTATAAGTAAAATTTTTGTAATCATAAAAATAAAAGAAATAACCCTTACAAGATCAGTATTTGTAAGGGTTGTTTTTTTATTTTTGCTAAATTTACTTACTTCTCTACCCACAAATCATAATAAAAGATATAGGTAATTCTATATCCTGATTCTTATAAGAACAAGGTCAATTTATAGAGCTATCTATAGCTTTCATTATAATTACCTACTTCTTTTTTTTCAAAAAAGATGGTAAATCAAAAAAAGAATTCTCTTCTTTAGGGGAATTTTTCTGCATAAATTTATCTCTATTTTTAATCTGCAGCAGCTCTTCTTCGTTTAAACTATTTCTTTTTTTAGCTTCTTCTTCATGCTTATTTTTTTTAGCTATTAATTCAAAAAGCCCAACTTCTTCGGCTTCATTTTCCTCAAAAAATTCTTCATTTTTAAGAACCTGCCTATCAACTTTTTGTTTGGCATACTCAGCATCTGAGGCAGATTCCTGTTTGATTCTTTCCTCAAAAACAGAATCATCAGCTTCAAATCTATCTTCTTCAAAATCTTCCTCAATTTCATTGCTATCTATATCTTCTTCATTTTCTTGATTATTATAAAAAGCTACAGATTTTTGATAGGTTGAAACAGCCTCTACCCCGACAGTTTTCTCAAAATTTTCCTGCGGTTTTCTTAATGGTTCGCTATCCTCTAACACTGGTCTTAATTTCCTTCTAGGTTGTTCTTCATCAACTCTAGTTCTTCTTGGAGGTCTTTGTCTTTCAACATTATCTGCTCTAATATTAGAATAGACCGGTTTCGCTTCATCTTCTTCATTATCTTCGTTTTCTTCAATTTTCATACGAATCTTTGGGCTTATTTTAGGAGGTGTTTGCTCTAAAGGTTTAAAATTAGTATCAAGCCCTGTTGCTACTATGGATACCCTAATTTTATCGGTCATATTTTCATCATACACCGTGCCAAAATTAATAAAAGCCTCTTCAGATAATTCTAATTTAATAAGATTAATAATTTCGTCAATCTCAAAAAGCGTCATATCATCACCGCCGGTGATATTAATTAACGCCCGCTTAGCCCCGCAAATGCTAACTTCTTCTAAAAGCGGATTTAATATGGCTGCCTTTGCAACAATTTCAGCCCTATCGCCGCCGCTAGCCTCTGCTGCTCCAATCATGGTTCTGCCTGTATTTTCAATTACCGAACGAATATCGTTAAAATCTAAATTTACCAAGCCGTTAGAAATCAATAAATCGGTGATTGCTTTAACCCCAGAATATAAAACACTATCAGTAACCCTAAACGCATTCATCATGCTGGTATTAGGTTCAATAACTCTAAATAGATTTTGATTAGAAATTACCACCAAAGCATCAACTACTTTTTCTAACTCTGCAACTCCCAGCAATGAAATATCTAATCTTTGCGATCCCTCAAAATCAAAAGGTTTTGTAATAAAAGCAATACTAAGAATTCCCATATCCTTAGCAATTTTAGCAATAACCTGCGAAGCCCCTGTTCCTGTTCCGCCGCCCATACCGCAGGTAATAAACAGCATATTGGTGCCGTCAAGAGCATTTTTAATATCTTCAGTAGATTCCTCAGCCGCTTGAATGCCAATCTCAGGACGCGATCCTGCTCCTAACCCTTTGGTTACTTTTGGTCCTATTTGGATTTTATTAGAGCAGATTGATCGCTCTAAAGATTGCGAATCTGTGTTAATAACTATGAATTTAACTCCCTGCAAATCCATATCAATCATATTATTAACTGCATTAGTGCCGGCACCGCCAACACCGATTACCGTAATTTTAGGTTTAAATACATCGTCATTAGCAATATTGCTTACTTCTTCAATTGATGTAAATTTTTTAATCACAATAAACTCCTCCTAGTATAGTAAGTCTTTGAGTTTTTTAGCCAACACTTTTTGTGTTTTTTCCGCCTTTTTATTTTTAAGATAATATTTTATAATACTTAAACTTGCAACACTTTCAAGCGGTTTATTCAGCATAGCTTTTTCGTCTTTTAGCTTATTAATCAGCATTATATTAGCTCCCATCTGCTCTTCAAAGCGGGCATTCAATTTAATTAAATTAGAGCACTCGCCTATAATGCTAATATTAATTACATTATTCATGTTTATATGTTTACATTCTAGCATTATTAATTGAAAAAAAGAAGTAATCACTTTATTCAATTCATTATTTAAAGCTACCGCAGACACATTAATTTCTTTGCCATTAAAATTAAACCGCAGAGTTTTATCTTTAATAGCTGCGAAAGATATATCATATATCGCTTTTTCCTCTAATACATTGCCAATTACGCCTGAATTTTTAAGAGCTTGATTTAAAATATGATTAATCCCGTTATTTATATCTTTACTATAAACTATCTTAGATTTATTTGAAATACTAATATTGGTGGTGGTGGCGTCGATATTAACAAACAATGCTGAATTTGGGGCATTAATATCAAGCAAATATGGCAGCGCCACAGTTGAGTGCACAATTGAAATTAAATTCATTGATAAATGCTCAAATAAATTCAGCAGATTAATGATATAAGGCTCAAAACACTGAACAATGGTAATATCGGTAGTAAGTTTATCGGCATACATTCCTATAGGATTATCAACCTTTTTACCGTCTAAAAAAATTGCCCCCGGCAAAACGCTGATAATTATTTCATCTTTAGTGATAGTAGAAACAAATTCATTGCTATCCTTAAGATTGTTTAAATCTTGAGCGGTAATTTCCCTCTTAAAAGTTTTTACAAAGGGATAATCAATAACTTTGGTTTTATCGGATGGGCTTGATACAATAACATCCATAATTCTAGCGCCTGCAGATTTTTCCGCCAGCTGCAAAAGGTTAGACAGGCAATCAAGAGCTTTGGTTAAATCTACAACTGTCCCTTTTTCAAAGCCGCAAGTAAATACCGATTCAATACTTAAAAGCTCGTAATCGTCTTCTTCATAAACCCGATATATTAAGCAAAAGGTTCTAATATCACCAATAGAAATAACGCCAATAATATTAGCTGTAAGATTTTTTTTAAGATTTTTTAGGGCTTTTATCATACACTAACCCCCATTTGGCTTTATAAATAGTTTATTAGTTGGAGTAGCATCGATATATTCTAAATTTTTATCTAAAAAGTTATATTTTTTATTCATTGCTAAAAATACAGCGTAGGCTTTGGCAGCATCAACTTCAGGAAGGCGGATAACAAGACCGTTTTTAAGCACAATATCCCAGCGATAGCCGTTATATTTAAGAGATTTTATTTCTTTTAAAATGTCTAAATCCTGATAAATTAAAAATCTTAATTCGTGAGAACTATCTAGCGCTGCCTTGCCTTTTTCTATGGTAATTAAATCTTCCAGCGGAAAATTTAGTTTTACACCTGAGATAGTATCGTCGGCATTAATTAATTTGTAATTGCCTTCGTCATTCATCCATAAAAAATATGGATTAACCTCTATTAGATTAATAATAATTTCGCCGCTTAAATTTCTGCTAACTGAGGCATGATAAATCCACGGCAGAGAATTAAGATAATCTCTAAGATTTTCTAAATTAACTGCCATTACTTTCTGCCCTTCAATGAAGGCAAGATCTTCCATTAACTCATTACGCACATTCGCAGAGGCTCCCTTAACAATAATACTGCTAACCGGTATAACTTTAATAAAATTATAGACCTTGTATGATAGAATTAAGCTAAAACCAACAACAAAAACACTAAAGATAACAACTAAAAAGGCTTGAGTTTTACTATAGTTAAATTTTTTTATCTTCACTTGAATAAAAATATCCTAAAAACATACTCTAAAAAAATTTTAGCGTAAAATAATAAATAAATTATTAATTATCAAATTTTGCCAAAGCAATTAATTTTACACATAATTCAGTAAAACTAATTCCTGCATATTGAGCTTGTTCTGGCAACAAAGAAGTTTTGGTCATTCCCGGCTGGTTGTTAACCTCCAACAGGTAGGGAATATTTTTTTCGCTGCAGTAAATAAAATCAACCCGCACCGCACCTCTGCATTGCATAGCATTATATATATTGCGGGCATATTCTTTGATATTTTCTTGGGCATGGATAGGTAAATTTGCTGGAATAATGTGTTTAGATCCTTGCAGAGCATATTTAGATTCATAATCATAAAAAGCATTAACAGGAATAATTTCAGTGATTGCTAAAACCTCACCATTAAACAGTCCAACAGTGCATTCAGTGCCCGATAGATATTCTTCTGCCATTACCTGAGAAAAGTTCTGAATTTTAGATACTGCATTCTGCAGTTCTTCTTTATTATTGACCAAATAAATTCCTACGCTAGACCCTTCATCTATGGGTTTCACAACTGCAGGATAGCTTATTGCAAGGGTATCCGCATTAAAATTTTTAGGATTAAACTTATGATGCTTAGCTGTAGGAATTTTTGCACTTTTAGCAATTTCCTTAGTAAGAACTTTATTCATAGCTAGCGATGATGTTAAAACTCCGCTATGCGTATAAGGAATTTTCATTAAATCAAGCAGTGCTTGAATGCGTCCGTCTTCGCCAAATTTGCCATGAAGAGCATTGAAAATAATAATATCTTTATTACTATTCAAAAAATTTATAAAAGCAAAAATATCTTGATCTAAAATATATTTTTCCACAGAGAATTTTTTAGATTCAACCAAAGCCTCATAAACTTCCTGCCCTGTTTTTAGCGAAATTTCTTTTTCACTAGAAATTCCCCCCATTAATACTACTACTTTTTGCATTATTCACCTTTATTTAATTAGTTTAATTTCTTGATGCAGCAAAATGCCAAATTCTTCTTTAACACGATGCTGTGCTTCGATAATCAGTTTTTCTATATCTTCAGCTTTAGCACTGCCATAATTTATAATAAAGTTGCAATGCTTTTGTGAGAATCCCGCATCACCAATTCTATAGCCGCGTAAACCAACCTTATCTATCAATTCCCATGCTTTATAGCCCTTAGGATTATTCTCCTTAGGGTTCGCAAAAGTTGAGCCTCCCGTAAGAACTTTTTTCGGCTGGCTGTCTTCCCTTTTTATTTTAATATCATTCAGCTTTTTGTTAATATTTTCAGGTATATCGCTGTATCCCTTTAAAATGCTTGAAATAAAAATTAAAGGCATTGAAATAGAATTTTTACGGTAAGCAAAACCTAAATCTTCCTTATCTAAATTAATAATTTTGCCTTCCAAAGTTAAGGCTTGCACGGATACGCAAATATCGCAAAATTCCCTGCCAAAACTGCCGGCATTCATAGTAATAGCTCCGCCGATACTGCCAGGAATCCCAGAAAGAAATTCTAGCCCTCCTTGTGGAGGAACTATATTTTTATCACCCCGTAAGGCTAATTGCGAAATATTGCTATTTAAGCATCCTGCCTCAGCAAAAATTGTGCCGTCTTCTAAAAAATAGCAGCTATTTAAATTGCTAAGTTTAACAACAACTCCATGCACACCCATATCACTGATTAAAGCATTAGAGCCAGCTCCTAGTATGGTAATAGCTAAGTCTATAGGTTTATTTTGCAAAAAGAAGATTAAATCTTCAACATCAGCGGGAACAAAAAAATATTCCGCAGTGCCGCCGACTTTAAACCAATTAAGATTTTTAAGAGGATAATCTTTCTTCAGCACCCCTCTTAAATTATCTATTAAATTCTGCATATCAACCATTGCTTATTTTATTAAATACCCGAGAGGCAATATTGGTAATATCTCCAGCACCCATAAACAAAACCATCTCTGTTTTATTAGCGCCTAATAATTCCTGAATTTTATCAGCTAATTCTGCTTCCTTTACATACATAACATTTTTATGACCGTAGTTTTGAATTCCGCTTACCAGCGCTGCCGCATTATAACCCTCAATAGGATCTTCACCGGCACGATAGACATCTAAAACAATTACAAAATCAGAAGTATTAAAGCACTTGCAGAAATTCTCAAAATGATCGCGCAGCCTAGTATAGCGATGAGGCTGCACTACCGAAATTATTTTAGTATCTTCTTTTTTAATTTTATTAGCAGCATTAATTACTGCTTCAATCTCTGAGGGATGATGGGCATAATCATCAATAAATACGCTTTCGCCAATTGAACCGATATTCGTAAACCTTCTTTTAATTCCTTTAAACTCTTTTAGCGCTTCTTTAATAGTATCTTCATCTATCCCAATATTTTCTGCAACAACAATTGATGCCGCAGCATTCAGCACATTATGACCGCCGAACATAGGTAAAAAGAAGCCTTTTCTTAATTTTTCAACTCCCTTAATGTTTGATTCAACATCAAATGATACGCCATTATTAGTATATTCAATATTAATTATACGATAATCAGCCTGCGGAGAAACTCCATAAGTCATAATTTTGCGCTGGCGCACTAAAGGCAGAATATCCTGCACTCCAGAATTATCTATACATAGCACCGAAAAACCCACAAAGGGGATATTGCTGATAAATCTGACAAAATCGCTTTTAAGATTATCAAAGGTATGATAATGCTCCATGTGCTCTTCTTCAATATTGGTTACCACCGAAATGGTTGCAGGCAGATCTAAAAAAGACCCATCGCTTTCATCACTTTCAGCTACCAGCCAATTGCTGTCGCCAAAACGGGAGTTCTGCCCCCATGAATTAACAATGCCGCCAATAACAGCAGTAGGATCTAGCTTAGCATAGTGCATAATATGAGAAATTAATGATGTGGTTGTAGTTTTGCCGTGCGTTCCTGCCACTGCAATACTCCATTTAAAACGCATAAGCTCGGCCAGCATTTTTGAGCGTTTAAAAATAGGGATTCCTAAGCGGACTGCTTCTTTATATTCTTCGTTATCTTCTTTAATTGCCGAAGATATAACTAAAATATCAGCATCTTTGATATTATCTTTATGCTGTTCTGTAAATATTACTATGCCTTTTTTCCGCAATCTTTCAATGGTGGGATTTTCTTTAATATCACTGCCGCAGATATTATAGCCAAGATTAGAAAACAGCTCTGCAAGTCCGCTCATGCCAATCCCTCCAATTCCTGTAAAAAAGATGTTTTTAACTGATGAAGAAAATGGGTTTTGTAATAAATTTTTCATATATATTTACCTAATAATATCTTCTATAATTTCTTTAAATTTTTCTGTAGATTTAATATTGCCGCTATTTTTAGATATATCTGCTCTTTCTTTAATAAAGTCTCTATTATGAAGGGCTTTTTTAATAACATCACACAATATTCCAACATTGAAATCTTTTTCTAAAGCATAGTCAGCTCCCGAATACATTTTAGCATTAATGGCATTTAATTCTTGATGATTCTCTGCCGCCAAAGCATATGGAATATAAAAGGCATATCTTCCTATGGTATTAATTTCAGCAATGCTAGAGGAGCCTGCCCGCGCAATTACTAAATCGGATTCCCATAGAATTTCAGCAATATTGTTAAAAAAAGGCTTAATTATATAGTTTATCTGCGTTTTTTTCCACTGCTCGCTAGTTTGCAGAAGCAGCTCTTCACGGCATTGATGATGAACCGTAATTTTTTGCTGATCTTCAACACTTAATTTCGCAAAGGCTAAAGGAATAATATCAGAGAAAATTTTTGCCCCCAGCGAGCCGCCAAGAATACATACTCCCAATTTTTCACTATTTTCATCTCTTTGTTTATTTCTAAAAAAAACAAACTCCTTACGGACTGGAAGACCCACATGCTTAGTGCGCGTATTAGAGGGAATATTTTTTGTATCTAAAAAAGTCGTGGCAATAGCTTTAGCAAACTTTAAAAACAAACGATGCGCTTTGCCAAGCGTAGCATTTTGTTCGTGCATAACTATGGGAATTCTTAAAATAATTGCTGCAAAAACTGTAGGAATAGAAGAATATCCGCCAAAACTTACTAAAACTTGGGGACGATTTTTTAAAAAGTGAAAAAAAGACTGGAAAAACCCAATTTTAATAAAAGCCAGCATTTTAATGATATGCCATAGGGATTTATTTTTAAAGCCCAGCGAGGCAATTCTATACACTTTTGCATTTTTATCCCAAATATGTTTATATTTGTATGCCCTGCGATCTAAAAAAACAAAAACTTTATAGTTATCTTTTAAAAAAGCATCACATAATGCTTTGGCAGGAAAATAATGTCCTCCGGTTCCGCCTGTTGTAATTGCTATTGTTTTCTTCAACTTTTCTTTCCTTGTTCTTAAAATATCATTATTATTCTACTTTTAAAATGATGTTTTGTATATCTTTTTTAGATAAATTTAAAATCAGTCCAATTAATATCGCCATAGCAATTAAAGAAGATCCCCCATAAGATATAAGCGGCAATGTCATGCCTTTAGTAGGAATTAAATTAATATTAGAGGCAATATGAATAAAGGTTTGAATTGCCAAAAGAAGCAAGCTGCCTGCCGTAGCAATTATATTAAATGAATCCTGCTGTCTTTGTATGATGTAAAAAAGACGGTAAATAATATTTAAGTAAATCAGTATTAAAAACAAGCCAAAAATTAAACCAAATTCCTCGATGCCTACGGCAAAAATAAAATCCGTATGAGAATCTGGCAGATATTGTTTTACCACGCCCTGTCCTGCTCCTAATCCAAAAATTTTACCGTTGAAAATTGCTTCAAGAGACTTAAGAGTTTGATAAGACTTCTCTTCAAAGAAAAAAGAATTCACACGATAATTCACATGCGGAATTGTAAAATAAGCCAAAACGGATAAAATACTGGCAATAAAAGAAAATATTATTACCCACAGATAGCTGATGCCAGTAATAAAAAGTATGCCTAAAAAAACTAGGCTAACTAAAATACTGCTGCCGAAATCTGGCTGTTTTACTAGCAGGGCTATTACTGCTGCATAAATTATAGTTAGGGTTAGATAGATAGATATTTTATCCTTTTTCGCTAATTCCATTCTTTTCCAAATCAATGCTAAAAATGCGGGGAAAAAAACTTTCATAAACTCTGAGGGCTGAATGGAAAAACCAAATAGATATATCCATCTGCGCGCTCCTTTAATATCTGTGCCGAAAAAAATAACTAACAGCATTAAAAGGACGCTTAAAGAAAATCCAAACATTATAAGGAGAACAAGTTTCCTTTTATCGAGAGTGGATATAACAAATATCACACCACAGGATAGTAATAAGTAAGATATATGGTTATTAATAAAATAATACGGACTGGCGCCAATCCGCATAGCAACAAAAGGTGAAGCCGTAATTACTAAAATAATGCTAAGAAACATCAGCAAAAAAAAGGATAAAAGAATAGATTTATCGTTTGCCCACCACCACTTTGCTAAAAAATTCTTGCTATTCCTAGAAAACACCTTTTCCCCAATTTATTACTGCATATTGGTAGTTTAGCAAAAAATGTTTAAGTTTATGTTAAGATTCAATAAAGCAAATTTATATCTTTAATTATCAAAAGGAATACCCATTTTTATGGCAAGAGCCTGCTGTGAAACTCTTAACTTTTTTGCTACATAAACTAGCATTTCTTCGGTATTACTCCCTTGAAAATTATTCATATGAAAATCAATTAAATTATTAGGCATAAGTATTTCTGCAGCAAAAATATTTGCAGCTCTTTCTATCTTATCTGCAACTCCGCTTCTATATAGCCCATCATCAACAATAGCTGCTTCTTCAATTTCGTCTTTATGTAAAAAATAATGAGCTATTTCGTGCGCTAAGGTAAATCTTTGTCTATTTTTAGGGTGGTCGCCATTAATAATTATTATATACTTACCATCAATTCTTTTTATTAAACCAGCAAATTCATATTTATACCTATTGTGTTCGCTATAAATAAGTTCTATACCTTCTAGTTTTGCCAATTCATCAAGATCAACATAGCCTTTTTTTTCTACTTGATACAGATTCTCAAAGAAACTATTTTTTTCATTCATTTTCCATATCTCCTTCTGTTTTCCTTTTATTAACACCTTCTTTACTCTGTGTCTTATCCTTAGATTTCTTTTTCGTTTTTGTTAAATCTTTCATTACTTCAGCATATGTCTCTTTAATGGAAGTTAAATTTTTTAATGATTCTTGAGATACCTTATCAATTACTTTATCATACTCTCTAAATTTTGCAGTTGTAAGCTCTGTAGTTTTAGATACAGCATGATCTTTTATACTTGAATAACTCCAAAAACCTATAATTGCTAAAGTTATACCAAATATTGCTATAAATAGTTGAAGCATAGAGAAACTAAGTTCTGTTATATCTTGTTTACCATCTAAAGAGTATAATTTATATGAAGATATACTAACAAATATGATTACAACACATAATAGTATAAAAATTAAAATTGATACTAAATGCTTAGTTTGAAATTTTACAATAGTTATTTCAGGCTTTAGACTACACATGATATAATAAATAACACATACTAATATAGCTAAATTTATACTACTTACTAGATTATCAAAAATCATTATATCTTAAACCTTAATATAAATTAATACTTATTAATATTTTATTAATTTAATTAACTTGCCATTATTATACCTCATTGATTGTAATTGTATAGTTTTTATTTATTATTTTATTATTTATACATCAACATACATCACATGAATAGATTTAGCAATAAGAATTTTAGGCAGTGGAATTTTATTGCTTAAAATTACTGTTAGGGGTTAATAATAAGTATTCTTAGCTAATTATTTTGATTTTTCTATTTTCAATTCTTCCACAATTTTTATGAAAGTGTCGCCGCGATGCTCGGCGCTATTGAATTGGTCAAAGGAAGCATCTGCGGGAGACAGCAAAACTGTGCCAACTCCTTTTTTTAGAGCAGCCTTAAACGCTAGATGTGTTGCTGTTTTTAACTCAAAGCACATAACAAAATTTATATTATTTTCTTGCAGGATTTTTGCAAAAGTTTCGGCAGATTTACCAATTAAAAAGATTCCTTCCGCACGACTTAAAAATGGAATGATTTCACTGCCAAGATTCTTAGTTTTACCATTGCCGCCTAAAATAAGATAAACATTTTGGAAAGTTTTCAATGCCTGCAATGTAGAATCGGGATTGGTAGCTTTGGAATCATTAATAAAAGTTATATTATTAATAGTCTCTAAATTATTTTGACGGTGTTTAAGTCCATGAAAACTCAAGACTCCCTTAATAATTTCATCTTCAGGCAAATTAAAAAACTTAGCAGCGGCATAAGCAAAGGCAATATTCAAGTAATTATGACTGCCTTTTAAATAAATTAAATCATCATAAGATAGCAGGTTTTTATTATCGGTAAAGTAATTGTCTAACATAAAATGTTCGCCAACAATAATACTAGCTCCTGCGAAGTGTAATGGATGCCGATTTTCATCGGTATGAAGAGGGGACGAATAAATTGGAATAATTTTAGAATTTTGGATTTTTTCTTGAATTTCGCTTAACATATCAGCATTAATAATTGCTACATCATTAAAGTTTTGATTCTCAAAAATCCTCAGTTTAGCCTGTTTATAATTGGCAAAACCACCATGATGATCGGTATGATCTTCGGTTATATTCAGCACTAAAGCACAATGGAAGTGAATCTCATTCATTTTATCCAGCTGAAACGAGGAAAGTTCCAACACAATGTATTCATATAATGACGGATTAATGTCAAAAACCGGAGTTCCAATATTGCCAGCCATACCGCATTTTTTGCCCGCCTCTGTAAAAATATGCTGAATTAAAGCCGTAGTGGTTGATTTACCTTTCGTTCCAGTAATAGCAATATATTTAATCTGTGGGTTTTCTTTAACAAACAATTCCACATCCACATAAATTTTCACGCCATATGCTTCTGCCTGTTCTAAAACAAAATGTTTTTGAGGATACTCTAAAGCAATGCCCGGAGAAACAACAATAAAATCAAGATTTCGATAATCCCAACTTTTATAATTAATAAAATTATACTCTGCAAGTTCTGCTACTTTAGCAGGATTTTCATCCCATAGATATACATCAAAACCCATATCTCTATAATGTCTATAAGCAGAAAGCCCAGATTTTCCTGCACCTAAAATAGCAATTTTTTTCATTTTATAATCTCACAAAAAAATCTGTTTTAGAAACTTTTGTTTTTATATGGTGTATCTTAGGTATGCGGTGTATGATAATACATAAATACCTAAGATATGTCATAGAAAAGCAAAAAGGCTAAAATTTTTATATATCCAACAGTAATAAAGCAATTACACACATAACTATTGTAAAAATCCAAATTCGTTTAACTACGGTAATTTCAGAAATTCCTTTCTTTTCAAAATGGTGATGGATAGGCGCCATTAAAAAAACCCGTTTGCCCCGCAGCTTATAGCTGTAAACTTGAATAATAACCGATAGACTTTCAATTACTAAAAACAATCCAGCTACTGCTAAAAAAAGCTCTTGTTTTAGGCTTACGGCAATAATACCCAAAGTGCCTCCAATACCTAGCGATCCAACATCACCCATGAATATTTTAGCCGGATAAGCATTAAACCATAAAAATCCAAGCATTGCTCCAATTAATGCAGCGCATACTACTAAAATTTCTATAATATTATTAAAATAAAAAATAGAGCTGTATAGAAATTTCATATAAAAACCAGGAGTAATAATCAGCACTATTACTAGCATAAAAGCAACTAGAATAGTAATAATTACCATGCTGGCAAGTCCGTCAAGACCATCAGTTAAATTAACACTGTTTGCAGTGCCAACAATTACAAAAGCGCCGAAAAATAAAATGCCAAACCCAACATAAATATAGAAACTGCTAATAAACGGAAAAAATATACTTTTGGCAATTTCAGGAGGATACTCTAAAACTAAATAATACATGGCAGACAGAGAAATAGCTGCTCCAATAAGAAGCCGCAGTTTTCCATTTAATCCTTTAGAGTTTTTGAAGGCAAGTTTTAAGAAATCATCAGTAAATCCTAACAAGGTAAAACCTGCTGAAACCAGCAAAATAATTACAATTATATTATTCATGATGCCTATCCAAGCAAGTGCAGAAACCCAAAAAACCGCCATAATTAAAAGTCCGCCTAAAGTAGGAGTGCCCTGCTTTTGCATATGGGTTTGCGGTCCATCGCTGCGTATGGGCTGGAGGAAATTTTTTGAAAGTTTAACCAGCTTAATATAGGGTTTGCCTAAAATAAGCATTAAAATTAAGGCAGTAAGGAAAGCAAACCCTGCCCTATATATAACTGGAATATTGCTTAAAGCTAACAAATTTAAAACAGTCATTTTCTTCTCATATTTTTATCATCAAGGCAACAAAACAACATTATAAATTATCCAGCGGGTTTTGTAAATATTTAGATATGTTTATAACACCGCTTCCCAGCGATCCCTTAATAAAAACTAAGTCTCCCTCTTCTATAATATTTTTAAGATAAGCCATAGCATCTTCAGTATTATTAAAATGCTGCGCTTTTGTATCTGCTATTGCCTTATAAAGATGCTCCATTAAATCTCCTACTAAAATAATTTCTTTAATATTTGATATACCAGCAAGAGAATCTTTAAGTTTAATATGCTCTTCCTGTGCACGAATACCTAGCTCTAACATACTGCCCAAAATAATAATTTTTTTACTTTGAGAGTTCTGTAAAGATAAAAGCGCACTATTCATAGATTTAGGATTAGCATTATAGGAATCGTCAATTAAAACGATATTTTTATCATTAAATTTAATTTGCAGAATTTCACCGCGACCTTTAGGTATTTTAAAATCAATAAATTTTTCTAAGGCTTTTGTAATATCTGCATGCAGCTTTTTAGCAATTCCTAGTGCCAAAGTTGCCAGCATAGCGTTATGCTGGGTAATGGAGTTAATTTTATAAACAATGCCTTCCCCAAAAATATTAGCATAAACCTCTATTTGATAATTTTCTAACAGTTTTGTAGATTCTACATAAATATCAGCATCTTTATTGCTCTGCGAAAAAGAAATTATTTTTTTAATGCCATGCTCTATAGCTTTTTCCTTTAAAAAGCTGAAATATGAATTATCGTAATTAAGAAATAATAAAGACTGCGCATCCATGCCGTCCATAATTTCGGCTTTGGCAGCAGCTACGCCATCTAGTCCATCCTTAAAAAATTCAGTATGAGCGGAGGTAATTTCGGTAATAATACCAACTTGCGGCTGCAAAATATGCGATAAATATGAAATTTCTCCGGAACTGCTCATTCCCATTTCATACACGCCGAACTGTGCTTCATCTTTAATGTGGGCTACCGAAAAAGGCAAGCCAATATGATTATTATAATTGCCAAAAGTTGCAGAAACTATATTACTTTTTGCTAAAACAAACGCTAGCATTTCTTTAAGAGTAGTTTTGCCAACACTGCCGGTAATACCAATTAGCACGCCGCCTTTTTCTTTAAATGCTTTAGCATTATAAGAAGCTATTTTAGCTAAAGCAATCAGCGTATCTTTAACAATTATAAGGCTGGAAAAGCTAAGTGTGTTTTGCTTATAGTATTCTTCCTCAATAATTAAGGCAGCCGCTCCTTTAGCAATGGCAGTTTGCAGATACTGATGACCGTCGTTATTGCCTTTAATAGCAATAAAGCAGTCTCCCTGCATGATGGTTCTGGTATCTATAGAGTAATTTTTAAAACTGAAATCTCCGGTAATTTTTACTAAGTTTTCACCTAAGGCAGCGCTCAGCTGTTCTTTATTTAACTGCATTCAATATCTCCAGAATAGTTTCACTATCATTAAAATGATGCTTTTTATCGCCGATTATTTGATAGTCTTCATGACCTTTGCCAGCTACCAGCAGAATATCGCCCTCTTGCAAGTCTTGCAATGCCTTAGCAATGGCGGCGGCGCGACCGTCTATATTATAAACAGCTAAACCTTCTTTGTTAATTATACCCTTCTCAACCTCATTTCTAATATCACCAGCATTTTCAAAACGAGGATTATCGTCAGTTATATACACAGTATCTGCTAATTCTGAAGCAATTTTCCCCATAATTGGACGCTTAACTTTATCACGATCACCACCGCAGCCAAACAGCACAAAAAGTTTTTTATGCGCTTCTTTTTTAAGAGTTTTTAAAACCTTTTCTAAAGCATCAGGCTTATGAGCATAATCTACAAAAATTTTAGCATTAATTTTTTGCTGAGGAACTAACTCTAATCTTCCCCTAACTCTTTTAACAGAAGGAGCAATTTTAATTAAATCTTGCATGGAAAATCCTTGCGATAACAGCATTCCCATTGCACATAAAATATTATAAACCTGAAACTCTCCCATCAAATTAATACTAAATTCATACTCCTTATTTTGATACAATATTTGAACAGTTTGAAATGTATCTTCTTTATGAATTGCAATAATTTTAATATCTGCCCCTTTAAAGCCATATTCAATAACCGATTTGCCAGCTTTGCATGCCATTTGGCTAAGTTTTGCCCCATATTCATCATCGGCATTAATTACTGCAGCAGCTGATAAATCGCTGGTATAAAGACGGGCTTTTGCAAGAAAATATTCTTCCATGCTCTTATGATAGTCAAGATGGTCTTGGGTTAGGTTAGTCCAGCCAGCAACTTTAAATTTTATGCCGTCTGTCCTATGTTGCGCTAATCCATGGGAAGAAGTTTCGGTAATTACATATTTAATATTGTTTGCAGCAGCAGTTTTAAAGTATTCAACTAAAGCATTAGCGGGCGGGTTGGTTAAGCCTTCGTCTATTTGCCTATCACCGATATAAGTTCCCATCGTGCCGATTACCATATTTTTAATATGCAGGTGTTTTAAAAACTGCGAAACAAAAAATGATATAGATGTTTTGCCGCTAGTGCCTGATACTGTTAAAATATTTTCGGGAATATATTCAGCGTTTAAATAAAAAATGGCTCTCGCAAGGAAATCTCTAGTGTTTTCTACATAAATTAAGTTTTGATACGGCAGTTTATTTATATATTCTTTAGGCACAACGGCTGCAGCTGCTCCATTTTTGAGTGCAGTCTCAATAAAATCAATACCATTGAATTTTTCACCAGCCACCGCCACAAAAATACTGCCAGCTGCCACTTGCTGCGAATTATCGGTAATGTTGGTAATTTCTACATTTAAGTCTATTAAATTAACATCTATAGCCGGATAAAACTCCAAAATATCTTTAATTTTCACCGATTTCTCCTTGTTTTACATAATCAACAATACTTTTTTGAGAGTTAATATTTACTTGCGCTGTATCATCAGAGATTTTTTCCATTGCCTCAACCGTTGCAATTTTAGAAATAATGCTTTTCACTAATGGCGCAGACAGTGCTCCTCCCGTTATATTATAGTTATTATAAGCCACGCGTTTAGGCTCGTCTATACTAACTATCACAACATATTTCGGTTTATTGCTAGGAAAAAAAGCCACAAAAGACGCCACCACTAAATTTTTTTGATACTTGCCGCCTACTTGCTTTTCTGCAGACCCGGTTTTGCCGCCCACAGAATATCCTGCCACATCACCCCGTCGTCCGCTGCCCTTCGCCACAACCAAACGCAGCATTTTACGCATCTGCTGTGAAGTTTCTTCAGACAGAACTCTTTTTGCAGGAATATTTTCATCGTTTCTTTTTAAAAGAGTTAAAGGAATATAATTGCCGCCGTTAATCATGGCAATAAAAGAATTAACATACGCAGCTTGAGAAATAGCCAGCCCATAGCCATAGGATACAGTCATGGAGTTCAGCTCATTCCATTTGCTGCTGGTTAAACTTGGAGTTTTTTCAGCAATTTCAAGACTGGTTTCCTTAAATAAATTAAATTTATTTAAGTAATATATTTGCGTATTAACTCCTAGTTCTTTCATCATAATAGATGTGCCAATATTGGAAGAATACATTAAAACCTCAGGCACATTAAGCACTTTATCCATGTAAGAAAAATCGGTAATTAAAAATCCTCCGTTAACAATTGGTTTAGAAACATCAAACAAATCTTCAACTCTATATGTGCCATTTTCTAGCGCCATCGCTACGCTGAACACTTTCATGATTGAACCAAACTCAATTAATCCTTGAGTTGGATAGTTAAACATATTATTTATGTTAATATCCACTCTATCGTTAGGATTAAAATCTTCCAGCGAAACCATTGCCAAAACCTCACCGCTATTAGGATCGGCAATCATGCCATAGCCATGCTTTGACTGATTTTTTGCCATAGCCTCGCTAATAGTTTCGCGAAGGATTCTTTGCATTTTTAAATCAACTGACAGTTGAATATTCTTTTCGTAAAGATCATCATTAAAAGAATTCTCAATGCCGCTAACCCCTTTGCCATCAATATCTGTCATGCCAACAATATGTGAAAACATGCTGCCGTAGGGGTAAAATCTTTTAGTATCTTTTTGGAAATAAATCCCTAAAACTCCTTGATATTTTAAGTTTCTATCCTCTTCCTCGCTTATATTTCTTTTTACCCATAAAAAAGAGGCAGTAGAATTTACCATTTTATTTGCCGTAGCCTCATTAATAGCTAATGCACTTACCAATGCTGCTATAGCTTGATTTTTATCTTTAATATCTTTCGGTCTTATATACACAGAGGTAGAGGGAACTTCAATTGCCAGCACATTGCCACTTCTATCTAAAATATCATGGCGGGGAAGTTTCGTTTTGCTGCCAGAGTAATGGGATAAATTTTTTTGATAGCCAATAATTGAAAGATAAATCAGCTTAGCAATAAGAATAAAAAAGATAAAAAAGATTGTATATACTACATAATGTAATCTTTTTTTAAGAAAAGAGTTATCAATGCTTGCCATTTTATTATTCTATTGTAGGTTTTACTCTTTTTTGGAGAATCGATACATCAGACTGCTTAATTTCTTTAACTAAATCTGGCAGATACTTTTTAGAAAGCGCCTGCAGGTATTCTTTGTTATTTAGATAGTGCCATTGGGCTTTAAGAGATTGCAGCTCTTCGTAATTTTTGTAAATTTCTTTATTCAGCCTAACAATCCTTATTTCCATAAATTTTTGCTTTAGTGCCAATATGGTGGAAATTAAAACTAAAAATACCATAATAAATATACAAATATTTAAGAGATTTTTCATAATATCCTTTCAACTACCCTTAATTTTGCAGATCCTGACGGCGGATTAATGGCAGTTTCTTCCGTTGATGGTAAAATCGGCTTTTTGGTTAATATTTTAAACTTAGAATTAGTTGTAGCAGGATTTAGTTTATAATTAGTAAATTTTTTTACTGTCTCACCATTTTCGTTAAAAAAATCTTTCACAATTCTATCCTCAAGGGAATGAAAGCTCACAACAAGCAGTTTCCCATGAGGATTAAGATAATCATAAGCCTTTTTTAAAGCTGTCTGCAATTCATGCAATTCATCATTGATATAAATTCTAATAGCTTGAAAAGTTTTAGTAGCTGGGTCTATGCTGCCTTTGCCGCCAACTACACCACGCACAATATCTGCCAGCTGCTTTGTGGTTTTTATTTCCTCAAGTCCCCTTTTATAGATAATTTTTTTAGCAATCTGCTTTGCCTTGTGCTCTTCGCCATAATAGAAAATAACATCTGCCAAAAGTGATTCTTCAGCTTTATTTATAAAATCGTAAGCAGTTATTTTGTTTAAACCCATAGCCATAGATAAATCGCCGTCATTTTTAAAAGAAAATCCCCGGGCTGAATTATTAATTTGCATGGAAGAAAATCCTAAATCCATAATAATACCGTCAACTTTAATGTTAAGAGAATCTAAGATTTTGGGATAATTAGAGAATGTTTCTAAAAAAAATTTAAACCTATCGGGGTATTTTTTGGTTAGATCTTCTGCAAATGGCTGCACAGTTTCATCTCTATCTATGGCAATTACTTGCGTGTTAGGATTTTCTAAGATATAAGTGCTGTAGCCTCCTGCGCCAAAGGTGCAGTCAAGGTAAGTTTTCTGCATCCCATTTTCTTGCGAAAGATCTAAGGCAGTTAAAACTTCTTTAATCAAAACAGGAAAATGCGGACGGCTTTGTTTAAGATGTGCTAGGTTAAGTGTTATCATTCTCGTCATGCCGTGCTACGACACAGCATCCAATTCCATGATTATTCAACAAAATGCAACTCATCGGTTGCAACATTCTGCGAATGGACGCCGTGTCGTAGCACGGCATGACGAAAAAGGTCTCCAAATTTTAATCGTCAGATGGTCTATAAGCCGAGTTCTGTAAGCAGCTTTGAATCTATTGAGCTTTATATTTAGAAGTTTTGTCCCGTAGCATACCCGTAGTATGTGAGGGGCAAAACTTATGAATATAAAGCCAAAATATTCAAAGTTGCCCGGTAATTATTTATCTGGGGTTAGTGTTGCCAATAACCTCGTGCGACCTACCATAATAGCCCTCAGAAACATGGGTGTTTGCCAGTTTTTAAGGCTGACAGACTCTATTTAACTTGGTCTTGCTTCAAAGAAGGTTTACCCTGCCTTTTCTGTTGCCAGAAAAGCGGTGGGCTTTTACCCCGCCATTTCACCCTTACCCTAATCATATACTTAAAGCAAGCACATTATTTAGGGCGGTATATTTTCTGTGGCACTTTCTCTTAGGTTGCCCTAGCCGGTAATTATCCGGTCTTTTGTTTCTGCGAAGCTCGGACTTTCCTCTGTTTAATAAAAAACAGCAATTACCCAACCATCTGACAATCTAAAGATAGTTTATATATAAAAATATTGCAATAGAATCTTTGAAATTAAAAATTTTGCATTTATTAAGGTTTATATTTAGAAGTTTTGCTCCTTAGTGTATGTTTAAATACATGATAGGCAAAACTGATGAGTAGAAAGCCAAGATATTCAATATTTACTTATCAACTATTTTAACTATAACCATATTATTTGTTTCAATATTTGCTAAGGTTTGATTGATATTATCGGCGGTCATTGCGGCATAAAGTTTTGCAAATTCAGCATTGCGATTGAGGTTAATTCCTAGAAACTGCATTCTATTAAGGTATGAGGCGATGCTTCTGTTATTTGTAAAAACCCGCAGTTCATTATCCAGCATCCAATTTTTGGCTACAACAATATCTTTAAAGTTATATTTTTTGTTTTTTAAACCATCTAAGGTTTGCTTAACTGCATTTATAGCATCATTAGTTTTATCAAGAGATGTCCCTAAACTAACCAGCCAATAATTGCTAATGCTGTCTTGCTGCAGGCTGCTGCTGACCGTATAAACTAAACCCTTTTTATTCCTTAAATTATCAAATAATAAGGAGTCTGGCATTAATCCCATATAAGTATTTACAAGCCTAGCATAAGGAAATAAGGGAGAATCAAATCTTGGCGAGTTAAAGGCTATTAGAACCTCACTTTGTGAAGCTCCGGCAAGGGGAACTTCAATTATTTTATTAGTAAAATTCGGCTGGATATAGTCTAAAGCTAAAAACTCCATATCCCCTTTCGGCAGACTGGCAGCAATTGCGCTAAGTTCTTTTTCAACTTCGCTCTTTGAAATATTCCCGCTGATTGCCACATACATATTATCTTTTGTAATTACCTTAGACTTAAAATCTTTTAAGATTTTTGGAGTAATTTTACTAATGCTATTAGGCGTGCCATTCACATCTCTAAAATACTCATGACTGCCAAACAGCTGATTACGCAAGGCTTGTGCCACAAGAAACTTCGGTTGCTGCGACCTTATGTTATATTCCACAATAGCATTATTTTTTGTTAAAGTAATTTCTTCATTACTTAAATTAGGAGAATTAAGAATTAGCTTCAGTAAGTTAAAAGCCCTGCTTTTATAGTAATTTAAAGCAGTTATTTCAAAAGTAATAGAATCACGGCTTGCGGATGTATTAATTTTAATTGAATACTCTTCAAACATTCTAGCAAATTCTAAAACCGAATAACCGCCAGCTCCTGCTATCATGGCATTGGCTAAAAAATTACTTAAACCCTCGTAGTTTTTAGGGTCAAGCGCTGCCCCTCCCTTAAAGGTTATATTAATGGAAATAATATTATTATCGTTATTTTCGTATAAAAGAACATTGTTAAGTCCTTTTATTTGCGGAGTTTGCACAGCAGAAATAAAACTTTCAGATGAGGCAGTAATTATATTATCTGAACTCTCTTGTCTAGAATAAGATAAAACGGCTACTAAAAATATTAAGCCAATAAGGATAATACCGTATTTAATAATTGGAGCTTTTTTAGTTTTATTAATATTCTGAGGCATAAAAATTATTCTCCGTGGGCTGTAGCAAGAACATAGCGGGCATCTTTAAGATATTTATTATAGGTATTGCGGACATCATTTGGCGTAATATTATCTAAGTTATTAACAAATTTTTGGGTTTCTTCATAAGTTAAACCGGCATTAAGATACCTTGCAATCATAAATAGATACTGCATATCATCTTCCCGCATCAGCTCAAGGGTATCTTTAATACGATTAACGCTTAAGCGTAAATCTAGCTGATTAAAGCCATTACTTAAAGTTTTATTAAGAATTTCATTAAAAGCAGCTGTTGCCTGTTCACTATTTACCCCTTTATTCGGAACTAAGGTAAAAGTAAAGGTGCTGCTGCCTTTTTGCTCATCGTTATAATTAACAGAAAAATCAACTAAAAGTTTTTTTTCTAAAACAAGATAGTTATAAATTTTGCCAAATTTTGAAGATAGCAAATCTTGTAAAATTATCAAAGAATAGGCGGCTTTTTTATCTTTAGAAGTATCGTTAATTAAAGACGGCACCAAATAAGATTTAGTAATAATCTCTTGATTTACTCTTTTATCTTTAAAAGCCACAGTAATATCAGCAGTATAAGTTTCTTCGCTGGTTTTTGCCCTTATAAAAGTTCTGCTTTCCTTAGGGATTTTACCATAATAAGTATCAGCTAATTTTCGCACCTCAGTAAAATCTACATTACCGATAATAAAAACCTGCGCATTGCTTGGAGTATACCAAGTATCATAGAAATCTTGAATATCGTGAAGGGTTAGCTTTTTAAAGTAATCTTCATATCCGATTAAACTTCTGCCATAATTAGTAGTTGGAAAAAGATACCGCCGCAATGTATCATAAAAAACACTATAGACATTATTTTGATACATTTTCGCTTCCTGCAGAATAACCTGCTTTTCATTTTCCACCAGTAGCTCATTAAGCTGCAGCCATTTCATGCGATCAGCTTCAAACTGCATTACACGCTGCAAATGACGGGCAGGAAGATTAAAATAATAAAGAGTAATATCGTATGATGTAAAAGCATTATAATAGCTGCCGGTTTCTTTAACCATTTGAGCTAAATCGGCTTTAGAATAGCGGTTCGTGCCTAAAAACATGGCATGCTCTAAAAAATGTGCCAGCCCTTCTTTAGCGCTGCGTTCTTCAATTGACCCCACATTGTAGGCAATGGCATGGGTTATAATCGGGCTGTTAGTTTTAATAACATGAACAACCAAACCGTTAGGCAGTGTGAAAGTATCGTAATCACTAGCATATGCCGTGCTAATAAGCATAAAAAATAAAGCAGCTAATTTTAGGAAAAATCTCATGTTAAGCCCTTAGCGGTTGTATTTTTTATACTCTGAAAGTTTATTATCTAAGGCTTCGCCTTGATGGTTAGAAAAAATCCGTTCAATAAAGCTAGGGCTGCGATAAGTAAGCCCAAGAGATTCTTCATCTAGTTTTTGGCGGACTTGCGATAAATCTTGATTCGCTCCTGCTAATGCTAAAAACTTCTCATCACCTTGTGATAGCTGAATGCTTTTTTTTCTCTGCGGCGATAAGCTATCGCTCATATTATTCTCAAACAATAAAGACTGCACGCGATTTTGCCCCTCTTTAATAAAGCGGCGTTCATCGGCAATTTCTTGTGAAGATAAATAATAAATAGGCGGCATGGAAAGCGGCTGATAAGAATACATGGTAAAAGGATCTAAAGCTTTTTTGGTTACAATAAATCCGCTTTGCGTGCATGCCTGCAATGCCAGCAAGCATCCGCCGATAAGGTAAATTTTAAAAGTATTTTTCATAGTATATTTCAATTGGTTTTCTTATTCATTATAACATTTTTTATAATAATTAAAGCACAAAAATTAATATAAATATCTGCTAAGTTAAATATAGGGAAACTATACTGTCCCCAAAAGACATGAATGTAGTCTATAACTCCGCCAATTCTTAGCCTATCTATAAGATTTCCAATACTTCCTGCCAACAGCAGGCTTAGTGCAATTATCATTTCAATCCCTGCTACTTTATAGAAACTTATAATTAAATAAGTAGCTAAAATAATTGCAGCAAACGAAATTATGGCAATGAGCTTATAATCAAGCCCGTCTAAAAAACTGAAACTAACCCCTGTATTAATAATATAGCGGATTTCTAAAAATGGTAAAATTTTGATATAATCGTAATAAAGACCCATATTTACAGAAACAATATATTTAACCAGCTGATCTAAGGCTACCAAAACTGCTATGCTGCACAGTAATACCAATAATTGTTTTTTGGTAAAAGATTTTAATAGTTTCATGCTATTTCTCAAAAATTTACTTTTTAAATACTACGCTTTCGCAGCGGCTGCATAAGTGATTTTCAGTTAACTCATCATAAAACTTCCAGCACCGCTCACATTTCTCACCATTGGCATTTGCGAATTCCACAAAAACATTCTCCACATCAGCATGTGAGTATAATCCCTCTTTCGCTTCGCTTAAATCTTTAATTACGATATTTGAGGTAATACAAATATCAGCAAAATTAATGCTTTCTACAAGCCTCTTATCTTCTGCCAATAGATACACAATCGGTGCTGCCTCTAGGGAAGAGCCAATTTCTTTATTTGCCCGTTTTAGCTCTAAACAACCCATTACTACTTTGCGGATTTTTTTGATTCTTTCTAATTTATCAAAAATTTCCTCAGCCTGCCATGAACTGTGTGCCGTAGGAAAATTGAACAAAAACAAACTTCCCAAGTCAACAAGGTATCTTTTCGCATAGGCTTCTTCCATAGTAAAAGGAATAAACGGTGACAGCCACTTCAGCATAAAGTTAAACAGAATATTCAGCACAGTTAAGGTAGATTTGAAACCCTTTGAGTTTTCAGCATCGCAATAAAGAATATCTTTTTTAATATCAAAATAAAATGCTGATAGATCACTAAGCATAAAGTTAAATAAACGGTTAAAAAAACTATGAATCGTAAAACTTTCTGTAAAAGTCTTTTCATACAAATCATCTATAGAAAACACATTATGCAAAACCCATTTATCAATATCTGCAAGATCTTCATAATCTGCATCTTCTTTATAATAAGTTAAATTTGCAATTAAATACCGCAAAGTATTGCGGATTTTTCTATAAACCTCTGCCTGCTGGGTAAGAATATTTTTACCGATATAAACATCTTCCGTAAAATCGCTGCTTGCCACCCAAAGTCTTAAAATATCTGCGCCAAAATCTTTAATTACGCTGGCAGGAGTAATTGTATTCCCTAGTGATTTTGACATTTTCTGCGCTTTTTCATCAAGCGTAAAGCCATGAGTAATAATTTTTTTATAAGGAGGCACGCCCAGCAATAGCAAAGACATTATCAGCGAAGACTGAAACCAGCCGCGATGCTGGTCTGTTCCTTCCAAATAAATATCTGCCGGAAATTTCATGCTGTTTTCTTTTAACACATAATTATGAGTAAGACCAGAATCCATCCAAACATCAACCACATCCATTACCGCAGTGTAATCTTCCTTATTGTATTTAGCCGTTAAAAATCTGCGCGGGTCGCCATCAAACCATACAGATGAACCTCCCTCAGCAAAAGCGTTAATAACATTACTAAATACCTCGCTGTCAATCAGAGGTTTATTAGTTTCACGATGCAAGAAAATTCCTAAAGGCACCCCCCAAGTCCGCTGCCGTGAAATACACCAATCGGGGCGCGTTGCCACCATAGAAGCTAGTCTATTTTTGCCAGATTTTGGAAAAAATTCTACAGAATCAAGGCTTTTGAGAGCTTTTTCTCTAAAATTATTTTTATCCATATTTATAAACCACTGGGAAGTAAGCCTATAAATCAGCGGAGCTTTTGAACGCCACGAATGCGGATAGGAATGCGTCATTTTTTCATGCAGCAGCAAATTATCACCCAAAGCCTGAAGGACTTTAGAGTTTACTTTAAAAATATGTTCCCCTGCAAAATGCGGAGTTGCTTTGCTGAACACACCATCATCTTGCACAAATTCTAGCGGCGTAATTTTATTGTCTTGGCATAAATAAAAATCGTCCTCACCGTGTGATGGAGCAATATGCACTAAGCCCGTTCCAGTAGCAGTTTCTACAAACCCTCCTGCTAGGGCAGGCACAACTCTATCATAGCCGGCAATACTATACAACGGATGGCGAAGTGTAAATCCTGCTAATCCAGTGGTTGTATCAAGCAGTTTAAAAGAAACTTGCATTTTGCTAAATAAAGTTTCAGCTAAATCAGTTGCTACAATTAATTTTTGACTTGCAGATATAGAAGATTCCGCACTTGGCTCAACTGCGTAAAGTCCATAAACAATTTCTTCACCATAGGCAACGGCTTGGTTAGATGGCAGCGTCCATGGAGTTGTTGTCCATATAACCACACTAGCATCATTCCAATCAGCCAAATTACTAGGAGATGCTGCTACTTTAAAAGCCACATAGGCAGTATCGGAGGTTTTATCTTGATACTCAACCTCTGCCTCAGCCAGAGCAGTTTGTTCCACAACCGACCATAATACCGGCTTTTTACCCTGATAAACAATGCCGTCCTTTAATAGATTCAACACCGCACTTACAATAACTTTTTCTGCTTCAAAGTTCGTAGTTAAATAAGATTTATCATAATCGGCAAGTATGCCTAGCTGTTTAAATTCTTCCTTTTGCACAGCTACCCAGCCAAGTGCAAAATCTTTACATTCAGTACGGAACTGCTGAATATCTACATCTTCTTTTTTTAAGCCTTTTTCCTTATATTTTTCTTCAATTTTCCACTCAATGGGTAAACCATGACAATCCCAGCCCAAAACAAAAGGCGTATTGTAGCCTTGTGTGATATAAGATTTAACAATAATATCCTTGAGGATTTTATTTAAAGCATGACCAACATGCAAGTGTCCGTTAGCGTAAGGAGGACCATCGTGCAGCACGAACTGCGGAGAGTTTTGATTTTTGGCAATAATTTTATTGTAAATATTATTTTCCGCCCATGCTTTTAATACATTTTCTTCTAACAACCCTAGATTCGCCTTCATGGCAAAATCGGTTTTCGGCAAACGCACCGAGCTTTTTATATCTTTTTCCATTTTTAATAACCTTATAGTTTTTTAAATTTATTTATATTACTGTTTATCTATATAACCTTGGCAGTCTTCGCAATAATCACCATCGTTAGTTAATTTATAACAACGAGGGCATTCATTACTTACATAATCATCGTCTTCATTGACACCAGAGGAACTACCTAAGTAAAACTCCTCATTACATTTAATACATCTAAACTCTTTTTCTAAATATTCCAGATGAGATATATCATAGGCTATTTTACCAAGAATATAGTCTCTAGCCTCAAAACCACATTCAGAACATTCATAATCATAATCACAATCTCCATTTTTCCAAAGATTTGTATATCCTGCTTTGTCATAAATCTTTTTAATATCTTCCACATCGTTTATATTTAAAATTTCATTTAATAACTCTGTGAATCCTGAATTTTCATATAATTCAATAATAATCTCGTAATTATCTTTTAACAAATTAGATGTATATTCTAAAAATCTATCATGAAATTCTTCATTTTCATTTAATAACTCTATTATCTTATAATTTTTATCTTGTTTTGTAATGGATAAAAAGGATTTGTCATATATTTCTGCAAGCTCAAAAATATCATATTTCTCTAATAGTGCTTCAATTACCCCTTGATTCTTATTGCTATTTATAGCTATTGCAAGATTATACCTTACTCCATTTTGATAATTTTCAATTTCATTTATATCTTGTAAATATATATTTTCTATAGCGTTTTTTATTATTACAGATTTATTAAGATTTCGCTTTATTGTATATATAAAATTAAGGAATATATTGATAATTTTATCATAATCTATTTTATTATAGTGATCATTTATAAGATAATAATTATGCAATATATCATTTCTTAATTCTCTTAGATTATTTATACCCTTTTTATCTATTTTAGCTTCAACTATTTTCCTTATTGATTTTAAATCATCATACTTCCTAACTTCTACACTTAAATTGTCATGTTTTAACTTAGAAATATCTAAAAATTTAGAAGAACACCCTAAAAAAGAATATAAATGAATACACATAGGTAGAAGTTTATATTCTTCGCTATTTTCATTATGCTTAAAATAGTAAATAAATTTTTCTAATGCTTCTATAACTTCATTATTTATCATAATTTATTTACATTTTTTGTAATGGTTTTTAAGTCTTTATTTAACCTGCTTTCTACTTTTTTAATATCTTCTTGAGGCATCAGATTTTCTGGGAAAATATTATCTTTTAATAAAGCATCTCTAATTAACTGATTGCTTTGATTATGCTGTTCTGTAATATTTTCTTCACCTTGCAGATCTTTTTCTTTTACATTATAGTTAGACATTTGAGTTGCTAGCTTCTTGGCAGTTATAGCAATAGGGTGCAGAAAGTCTGCTAATGGTCTATTATTATATTTCTCTGGAATACCTAACTTTTCTTTCATTTGTTTTGTAGTATTACTGCCGAATAATACCTCATCACCTTTGCTTCTAATTCTAGCAAAGCCTTTATCATCAACTCCTCTTTGATAAAGTTCTTCCGAGAATATCCTTTCTGCTTCTTTTAACTCATACCTTTCTAAAACCCGCTCATAGTCGTCTTTTCTTTGCATTACAAGTTCAAAGTTTCTTGTTTGCACGGCAAAGTAGTTTTGAGCAAAAGCAATTTCTTCCTTACGGGAATCACCGTTTTGAGCGGTTAAATAACAAGCATAGCGGGTTAGTTTGTAATCCTCTAACTCTCTTGCAGCATTTGAGCCTATTTTGACCATTTTGTTGACGCCAACGAAATGGTCTAACACATTGATATTATTACCTTTGCAAGAAATTTTAGCTTTATCTATTACTAATTCAAAATTTCTCCAATCGGTATAGTTTAGAATCTTCTGCAAATCTCTAGCATAAATAAATTCAATGCCGTTTTCATCAAACTGCCAAATACCTTCTAAATCTTCAAATTTATTCTTAAATATTTCTATGCCCATGATTTCTCATCTTTAAATTTTGTCATAATTTTTCAAAATAATTAATAGCAAAAATTTTGTCTTGGTTTAACTGGTTTTTTAAATCCTCCAGCGAGGCAAATTTTTGCTCGATTCTAATAAAATCAATAAATTCTACGCTGATGCTCGCCTCGTATAAATCGCCCTCAAAATCAAATAAATTAACCTCAAGCAGTTCCTTTTTTTTATTAGATACACTTGGACGCAAACCAAAATTAGCAATCGCCTTATATCTAACACCGTCCACAAAGGCATATACCACATAAACCCCATATTTAGGAGCAGCATACTCGGCAATTGATAGATTAGCGGTAGGAAAACCAAGAGTCCTTCCTAATTTATTGCCGTGCATAACGGGGGCGGTAATTTTATAATTATGCCCTAATAAATTATTCGCCAATTGAATATTGCCCTCGCCGATTAATTTTCTAATGTTGGTAGAAGAGTAGGCAATATCAGCGTTATACATCTGCTTTTCAAGGCATATATATTTAATTCCAGTATGTTTAGATAGTTCTGCAATTAAATTTGCATCCCCCAGCCGATTTTTACCAAAATTAAAATCATCACCGGTAATTAACCCTCTCACATTATATTTTTTCTGTAAAATTTCGTGAAAAAATTCATGAGCATTTAAGTTTTGAATTTCTTTAAAAGGAATAACATAAAAACATGGCACGCCAAGATTTTTTAATAGCTCTAGCTTTTCAGCTGTTGATGTTAATAAAAAACCGCAATGATTTTTTAAAGCAATTCTAGGATGCGGGTCAAAAAACATTACACCCCAATTATTCTCTAAACCCATCTCAGCTGCTAAATTTTTGGCAGCTGAGATAATTTTTTGATGCCCGCAGTGCACTCCGTCAAAATTGCCGATAGCCAATACTAAATCTTTCATGGGTTTACCTAAGCAAGCGGACGATACTTAATACGATGCGGCTGTGTAGCGTCTATACCTAATCTTTTAATTTTATCGTCTTCGTAATCTTGATAGTTACCCTCGTTCCAAATCACTTTAGAATCGCCCTCAAAGGCTAAAATATGTGTGGAAATTCTATCTAAAAACCATCTGTCATGCGATATTACCAGAACGCAGCCGGCATATTCTAAAATAGCCTCTTCTAAGGCACTTAGAGTTTCCACATCTAAATCATTGGTTGGTTCATCTAGCAACAGCACATTCGCCCCTGATTTTAACATTTTTGCCAAATGCACACGGTTGCGTTCACCGCCGCTAAGGGAGGCGATTTTTTTCTGCTGGTCAGCTCCTTTAAAATTAAACTGCGCCGTATAGGCTCTACTAGGGATAGTGCGCTTACCAATGGGAATTACATCCATGCCGTCAGAAATTTCCTGCCACACAGTATTATCGTCATTTAGTGAATCCCTGCTTTGATCAACATAGCCCAAAACTACCGATTCCCCTACTCTAATGCTGCCCTTATCGGGATTTTCCTTGCCGGTTAGCATTCTAAAAAGTGTGGTTTTACCGGCACCATTCGCTCCGATAATCCCTACCACTGCTCCCCTTGGGATAATAAAACTTAAATCGTCAATTAGTAATTTATTTTCAAAGGCTTTAGAAATATTTTTTGCCTCAATCACAATTTCGCCCAGCTTAGGACCCGGCGGAATTATAAGAGAAGATTCATAAACCTTATTTTCATTTTCTGCTGATAATAAATTTTCGTAAGCAGTGATTCTTGCCTTATTTTTAGCCTGACGCGCCTTTGGGCTTGCCGATACCCATTCGTATTCTTTTTTAAGAGTTTTCTGCCGTGCAGATTCTTCTCTTTCTTCCTGCGCTAATCTTTTTTGTTTCTGCTGCAGCCATGCGGAATAATTGCCCTCGTAAGGAATGCCCTCGCCGCGTTCAAGCTCTAATATCCAATTGGTAATGTTATCTAGGAAGTATCTATCATGGGTTATAACAAGAACCATGCCCTTATATTCTTTAAGGTAGCGTTCCAGCCAAGCTACCGATTCCGCATCTAAATGGTTGGTTGGTTCGTCTAGCAATAGAATATCTGGTTTTTCAAGCAGAAGTTTGCACAAAGCCACTCTTCTTTTTTCACCGCCTGATAAATTTTTAATATTAGAATCTCCAGCAGGACAGCGTAAAGCGTCCATAGCAATATCTATTTGGCGGTTTAAATCCCAAGCGTCTTTGGCATCTATCTGATTTTGCAGCTGTCCTTGCAATTCTAGCAGTTTATCCATTTCAGCGTCTGTCATTTCTTCGGCAAATTTCATACTTACCTCGTTGAACTGATCAACTAGGGCTTGAATTTCTGCCACAGATTCCATAATATTTTCTTTAACAGTTAAACTTTCATTCAAACGCGGTTCTTGTGCTAAATATCCTACTTTAATACCATCGCGAACCCAAATTTCACCTGTGTATTCTTTATCTAGTCCTGCCACAATTTTCATGAAAGTAGATTTACCCGCACCATTGTGCCCAAGTATCCCAATTTTTGCATCTTCAAAAAATGACAGATACAAGCCTTTTAATATAGTTTTGCCACCTGGAAAAACTTTTTTTACATCTTTCATTGTTAGAACAAATTGTGCCATAGAAAATCCTTAGTTTTGTGAATAAATTCTTCGTCATGCCGATGAAAATCGGCATCCACGAAATTATACTGCAAATAGATGCCGTGTCAAGCACAGCATGACGAATCTTATTGAGCTTTTGTGTATATTTATAAGTATTATAAATATATTTTTGTTGACTTGTCTATATTATTTATGCGGCAATCTTTTAAGAATTTTTTCCCTTACAAAAAACGGTAAAATTGCAATCATGCCAATTAATAGCCGCATTCTTAAAGGAAACAAAATATAGCCTTTTTTCTTGGCAAGCCCAGCAGTAATAATCCCTGCCGCCTGCTGAGCCCCCATTAGAAAAGGCATGCCGAATTTATTCGCCCTTGTAATGCTGCTTTCTACAAAGCCGGGAAAAACTGTGGATACATCTACATTGTAATCGCTCATAAGAATCCGCAAGCCTTCGCCGTAAGATTTAATTGCCGCTTTTGAACTGGCATAAAAAACTGCGGATGTAAGTCCAAAAAAAGCGCTCATAGAACAAATTAAAACTATATGCCCTGCCCTACGGGACTGCATACGTTCTAAAATAGGGTGAACCGTATTAAATACGCCATAAACATTAATATCAAAAATGTTTCTTGCCGTTGCATCAAAATCTGCTACGGAAGATACCCCTGCTGAAACTCCTGCATTAGCAATTATCATATCAATAGTATATTTATCATCAATTTCAATGATATACTCTTTCATACCAGAAGCATCAACTACATCTATTAGTTTGGTAATCAGTAAATCGCCGTATTCCAACAGCTTATTTGCAGCCTCGTTTAACTTAGATTCAGTGCGCCCAGTAATTACTACCCGATTGCCCCCAGCCAAATAATGTTCTGCTAAGGCAAAACCAATGCCGGAAGTGCCTCCGGTGATGAAAATCGTCTGCATATTTAACCTTCTAAATTGGAAAACAAGAAATTATTTTTTTATAAGAAGCCGCCTCTTTATGATTATCTATTAAATCATCAAATAAAAATGCGAACTGTTTATCGCTGCTGCTCATAATTCCGTCAATGGTTTTGCCCTTAATATTCTGCGTATCCATTAAAAGCCTGTCTTCGCCCAGCCATAGATTATATTTTTTCAGCCAGACAACGCTTTCTTGACGAACTGTGCTTTCACGAGCGGTTATATAATAAATATTATCATGGGCCTTGTCTTTAATTAACTGCTGTAAAAGCGAGACGGTAGAATTCTCTAAAATACTAATATTATCTAAGCCGTATTCTCGGAGCTTATTATCTAAAACTTGAAAATACTCATGTTCATCAGCATAATCTTCTTTTTTAAGATTATATTTGCTTTCTAAATGCTTAACCGCTTGTGCTGTATTGCAAATTGTGTCATCTAAATCAAAAAAATATAAATACATACAACCTCTGTTATTTAATTATATCATACTATATAAATACATACAACCTCTGTTATTTAATTATATCATACTGTATAATATAGTTTAATTTTTGTTTTATTTCCATATTTATAATAATTTTGATATTTATCAAAATCATTGCTATACTAAACATAGTATTGTTTAAAGGAGACGAATCATGTTTATTCTAAATATGGCTATATTATTAGTTGTATTAATTTTTCTATTTATATTACAAAGAAAACATATCTCTTTTAATAAAAGAGTATTCACAGGGCTGGTTTTAGGAGCCATTGTTGGAATTTTTATCCATTATACCTCTACTGATGCGATATTAAACAGATCTATGGATATTTATTCTATATTTGCCAACGGCTATGTTAAATTATTGCAAATGCTAGTGTATCCAATTATCTGCGTGGCAGTGCTTTCAGCAATGACCAAAATAGGCGCTAATCAGCAGATGGGAAAACCAATCTCTATAATTATTTTTATGCTGCTGTTTACGGTGGCAGTTTCTGCCCTTGTGGGAATTTTAGTAACCTTAGGATTTGGACTTAACCTAGATTCCCTTACTGCTGCAGCATCACCGGATCAGCAAACTTTAATTAAATTAGCAGCTCGTCAGGAATCTTTCTTTGAACGGTCTTTTTCTTCTATTTTTACTGATTTTATCACCACCAATCCTTTTGCCGATATGACAGGAGCAAGAGGCAACTCTATTGCTTCACTGGTAATTTTCTTTATTTTAGTAGGCATAGCCTATTTGGGCGTTCTTAAGAAAGATCCCCAAACCGCTGAAAAATTCAAATCTGGCATTGATGTGCTTTATAAAATAGTTATGCGCCTTGTGGTAATTGTGCTGCGTTTAACTCCTTACGGAATTTTTGCATTGTTTACTGAAATTGCCGCTACCAGCTCTTACACAGATATTCTTTCTTTAGCAAGTTTTGTGGCAGCAACTTATGCGGCGATTATTATTATGTTTATAATTCATATGATAATTTTAATAATGTTTGGCTTTAATATTTTTACCTATATTAAAAAGGTTATGCCTCTGCTGCTATTCGCCTTTGCCAGCAGAAGCAGTGCAGCATCAATTCCCATGAATATTAGAACCCAAACTGATGCCTTTGGCGTTCAGCCAACCATTGCCTCTATTGGAGCATCTTTTGGTGCAATTATGGGACAAAATGGCTGCGCTGGAATTTATCCGGCAATATTAGCCGTAGTGCTGGCGCCAAGCGTAGGAATTGACCCAACTAGCATAGGATTCATATTATCACTGATTGCCATTATAACCATCAGTTCTTTCGGCATTGCCGGTGTAGGCGGCGGAGCAACTTTTGCGGCAATTGCGGTATTATCAACCTTTAATATGCCCCTTACCCTTGTGGCAATTTTAATTGGGATTGAGCCAATTCTTGATATGGCAAGAACTATGCTGAATGTTAATGATTCCGTGCTATCTTCGTTAGTTGCAGCCAAAGCAACCAAAAACATTAACAGCGATATTTATAATAGCGATACCGTAGTTAAAACAGCAGAGGAGTAGTTTAATGAAAGTTATAATAATCGGAGCCCAAGGCGGTGGCATGACAGCAGCAGCTCGGCTTAAAAGAAATTTGCCATCGGCTGAAGTTATAGTTTATGATTCAATAGACTATGTTAGCTTTGGCGCCTGCGGACTTCCTTATTATATCGGCAATTTTTTTGACAATGAAAAAAATCTGTTTGCAAGAACGGTTGAAGAATTACAGAACACGGGATTAAAAATTTTTATTAAGCATCGTGTGCTATCGGTAGATGAAAAGGCGCAAACGCTTACAGTAAAAAATTTAGAAAACGGACAAAAAAAAGTTGAAAATTACGATAAGCTGATTATTGCCAGCGGAGCAACCCCACGAGATTTTGAAATATGTAATAATACTAATACCTTTACGGTAAAAACCCTTTATGATGCCCATGCAATAAAAGATAAAATAGCTAAAGGCGAGGTTAAATCGGTTTCAATTTTAGGAGCAGGCTTTATTGGGCTAGAATTATTAGAAGCCTTTAAGAATATTCCCAGTGTGGATACAATTAATATTATTGATTTTAAACATAGCTTGACTTCTAACATTTTAGATGATGATTTTGAAGAAGCACTAGAAAAAGAACTGCGGAAGCATAATATTAATATATATTTAAAAGCTCATGTGGAAAAAATTGATAATACTGGAAAAGGTGTGCAAATTAACGCCCATACAAATAATCATAATACAGATGCCCATCATGAAAGTTTTACAATTCAAAGTGATATTTTAATTGTATCTAAAGGATTCGTCCCTAATACGCATTTTCTTGATAATATTACGTTTAAAAAATTACCTAACGGAGCTTTGCTAGTTGATAGGGAAGGCAGAACAAATATTGCCAATATTTATGCCATTGGCGATTGCGCTTCAGTTTATCATAAAATTATTAAGCACGATGTATATATTCCATTGGCAACTATTGCTAATAAAATGGCAAGAGTGGCTGCCGACAGCATTGCGGGAATACCATCTAAATTTACCGGCAGCATTGGATCTTCCATGCTGAAAGTATTAGATGTTGAACTTGGCAAAACTGGGCTTACTGAATATGAAGCCAAAAAGCATAATATTCCATATAACAAAACTTTTGTGGAAGATTATAACCATACTAATTATTATCCAGGCAATGCTAGAGTTTTTATGAAAGTATTGACTAATCCAGATACAGGAGTAATTATCGGCGGACAAATTTTAGGCAAAAACGGCACGGTTTTAAGGATTCATGCTTTGTCAGCAGCCGTTGAAAAAGGCTTAACCGTAGAAGAACTAGGCATGCTAGACTTCGCCTATGCCCCGCCTTTTACAAGAACTTGGGAAGCCCTGAATATTTTAGGGAATGTAGCTTCTGCTAAAAAGAAAGTTTAACCTATACAGTATTATCATGCCGAGAGAGTTGCTGAAGACTCTCGGCTGGTCTCTTACACCATACCGTCATACCCGGTAATTATTGCAAGGTTCTTAAAAGGCGATGATAATTAATGCCGCCTAAATCTCTATCTTCAGTTAGGAAAAATCCTTGTTTAATATAATAGTCTAAAAGATACTCTTTGCCATATTGCACCACAATGGATAATTTAGAAAAACCCTCTTGAGCGGCTTTTGCATAAACTGCCTGTAAAAGATAATGTCCAATGCCTGTATGCTGATGTTTTTGCTGTATGCTTAGGGTATCCATATAGTATTCATCGGCATCAGCTTCTTTAAGATGCTGCAGCATATCTACCACATGTTTAATTTTAGTATAATCTTTAGGAAATTCTGCAATAATAGACGATAAATTTTTATTAAAAGCAGGAATCTTATTGCCGGCATAGCAGGTTGCCTCGCCTATTATTTCATTATCCATTACAGCAACTAGGCAATTGCTATAATGCAGCTGATGCGGCTGATTAGACTTAAAGCATGCCTCCATACAAGAGATGGTTTTATTAGGATTATTTGATGCCATTAAAAAATCGGCATAATCACCTAATGCTTTATACATTAAGCTAACAACATATGCAGCATCTTCTGGCTGGGCTTTAATTACTTTAAGCATTTTTTAAATTCTTGTGCCGAAGTTTAAGAAAATCATTTCTGTTGCATCCATAGGATCTTTTTTAACTGGGAATCCTAAATCTAAGCTAATTACCCCAGCAGGCGAGCGCCAAGATAGACCAACTCCTGCCGATACTCTAATAGTTCTAGAATCTAAAATATAAGGGTTATTAGAAAAATCAGTAACAGTTCCAAAATCGCTGAAAGTATAAACTAATAAACCATACTGCTTAACTCCCGGCATTGGAGTTTCTAGCTGGAATGATCCTCTAAACATATATTTACCGCCTAGAGATTCTCCGGTTGTAGCATCCATAGGTCCAATTCCGCCATAGTTTGCTCCAATTTTAAATCCGCGCAGAGTTGGTCCGCCTAAGTTATACTTATCGATGATTTTTACTTTCTGTCCGTTTAAACCTTCAATAACTCCAACTGAACCAAGGGCAGAGAATACTACATCTTCAAATACCGAGTAATACCATACACTCCTATAGGTATTTTTGATGTAGTCACTATCACCAAACAGTCCTGCATACTCTGTAGTTAAGCTGGCATCAATTCCGCGGGTAGAGAAAATAGGGTTATCGGTGCTGTTATAGGAAAGTGTGTGCGAAATAGAGGATACAAAAGATGTTCCTGCTAATTCTTTAATGCTTAAAGATACATTAGGATTAACATTGTAGATATTTCTGTAGAACAAGCTGTAACCCCATCTTTGCGAGATATAGTCAGTTAACCGATAGCCTAATGATGTAGAAATCCCTTGCTCTAAATTTTGATATAGGGTTAGACTAGATAAATTACTAGCTCCGCTGTCTCTTCTATAAACTGAGGCACTGGCAAATAATTCACGTCCCAAAAAGTAAGGATTGCTAAGAGTTACATTATACATTTTAGTCATTTGTGATAAATTCAAACTAACGCCGAAATAATTTCCAGTGCCGAATAAGTTTGTTTCTGCATAGCTGGCTTCAAATTGTAATCTATCAACCGTTGAGAATCCCCCGCCCACAGAAATTGATCCAGTAGATACTTCTTCTACATTAATATCCAAATTAATTTTACCAGGATAATCTGATGGCGAATCTGAAATATTTACGCTAGAAAAATAGCCGGTTTGCTGCAAATTTCTTTGCGCCATGTTGACTCTATCTTGATCGAAAGCATCTTGTTCAGCAAACTTCAGCTCGCGTCTAATTACATAATCACGAGTTCTGCGATTGCCCGTAATATTAGCTTGATGCACAAATAGTTTATCTTGTTCATCAATTACAAAAACAATATCCACGCGCTTAGAAACATCGTTAAAAATCATTTGCGGTTCAACGCTAACAAATTGATAGCCCAGTGCATTAATTTTATCTTTAATTCTCAACACCTGCCGTTGCAGACGAGAATTTTTAAACCAGTCTCTTCTATCAATAAGCGTAATTTCTTTCATAATTTCTTCCTCATGCGGAAGTAAATCTAAAAGTTTTATATTAAGAGAAACATCACCGAAACGGTAGCGTTCGCCTTCTTCTAAAACATAGGTAATTATAAAGCCGTTATGCATAGAAAGCTCGGAAAAATTTGATAAAACGCTAAAATTAGGATAGCCGTTTTCTAAATAAAACTGCCGTAATAATTCACCGTCATAAAGAATTCTGTTAATATCATAAACATCGCCGGCATTGAATAACCGCCACCATCTTGATTCTTTAGTCAGCATTTGCGATTTTAACTCGCTATCAGGAAAAGCACTATTTCCCATAAAAATTACGGTATCAATTAAAGTTTTGCGTCCCTCTTGAATTCTAAATACAATATCAAGGCGGTTAAATTCCTTATGGACTATTTCAAAATTAACAGCAGCAGAGAAAAAACCGCTTTTATAATATAGTTCAGTAATTCTTTGAATATCTAAATTTAAACGATTCTGTGAAAAAGGAGACCTCTTTTGCGACGAAATTTCTTTCATAAGAACATCGCTTTTTAATTTAGAATTGCCGCTAAAAGTTATGTTATCAATTAAAGGACTTTCAACCACCTTAATAGCTACAATGCCATTTTCAAAGCTGCCATCAACACTCCCAAAAAGATCTGTGGCATATAAAGTTTTTAAATCCGCATTTAGTTTGTCTATGGAATAATCTTCTCCTACTTCTGCAGAAAGGAGAGATTCTATATAATTGGATATAACTCTGCTGTTGCCTTTAATTTGAACTTGCTTAATCTGCGCCGCAAAAACATTCAGCGAAAAGAACAGCACAATTAGGACACAAATAATGCTTTTAAATATTTTCATATAACATAATCTTATTTTAGAATAAAAGAAAATATATCTTTAAGCACCACCAAAACCATTAGGGCAATTAAAAACATAAATCCTATTTGCATTAAAAAACTTTGAATCTTAAAACTGATTTTTTTTCTAGTGATTCCTTGCACTGCATATAAAAGCAGATGCCCGCCATCAAGAGCAGGTATGGGAAGCAAATTAATAATTGCCAAATTCAGCGATAATAAAGACATAAAAAACATCCAAGAATCTATGCCTTTTTTTAAAGAATCGCCCTGCAGTTCTGCAATCTTAATAGGTCCGCCAATATCATCTAAGCTCACCTGACCAATAAATAATTTTCCAAGCCCTTTAAGCATTAAGCCAACTACATCAACATAGGTATTATAGGTGTAAGATAAAGATTTTCCAACCGAATAGCGGTAAGATTTCAAGCCATCCATAGATGCGCTTATTCCTAAAAATCCTACAGTATAGCCGCTTACTTCTTTTGAACCTACTTTAACCTGCAGATTTACATTTTTTGAATCCCGCAAAACTTTTAAATTAAGAGTGTTGTTAGGATTTAAAGAAATTACCTGCTGCAGATCGCTAAAATCTTTAATTTTTTTGTTGCCAGCTTCTAAAATAATATCTTGAGGTTTTAAAATATTATAAGCCGGACTATCTTCTAAGACTTTACCTATTTGCGGAGAAATCGTATGAACTCCCGCAAAAAATGCTATAAAAAATAAAATAAAAATTGGGAAAATTAAGTTGAACAAAGGACCGGCAAAAACAATCAAAAATTTCTGCCACAAAGCCTTAGCCTGAAAAGCATCTTTATCGTGCTCGGCATTAGAATTTTCGGATTCAATCATTTCTCCTTTCATTTTCACATAGCCACCAAAGGGAATAGGGCAAATCTTCCAGCGCGTGCCAGATTTATCTGTCCATCCGAAAAGTTCTCTGCCAAAACCAATGGAGAAAGATTCAACTTTCACTTTAAACATTCTTGCAAAAAGATAATGTCCTAATTCGTGAACAAACACGAGAACAGAAATTAATACAAAAAAACCTAAAATATATTCTTTAATAAAATTTATTGTCTCAACAATCATTCACGCCTTTATATTAGTTTATTAACATATTCAACAGCAATTGCTTTAGATATTGCTACACTCAAAGCAATATCAGCCACACTATTTATATTTGTTGGGATAGTTTTTCCTAGAGTGTATTCTACCACATCTACAATTTTATGAAAACTAATTTTATCTGCTAAATATGATTCTACTGCTACCTCGTTTGCAACATTTAAAGCACAAGGATAATTTTTGCCATATTTTAAAGCCTGCTTAGCTAATTTTACAGCAGAAAATCTTTCCTCATTTAGCTTTTCAAACACTAGGCTAGAAATTGCTGCTAAGTTTAAGGTTTTAACAGAGGTATTAATTCTATGCGGATAGTATAAGCCATAGGCAACAGGAATTTCCATATTAGGATAAGAAAAATGTCCTACAAAACTGCCGTCTTTATAATTTACACCGCCATGTAAAATAGATTGGCGATGCAGCAAAACCTCAATTTTTGCAGCATCCATATTAAATAATACTGCTGCCTCAATTACCTCTAAGGCTTTATTCATAAGCGTAGAAGAATCTATGGTAATTTTTTTACCCATACTCCAAGTAGGATGGCGCAGAGCCTGCTCTTTAGAGACAGTTTTTAAATTTTCCAGTGAGTAATCTACGAAAGCCCCGCCTGAAGCAGTAATTATAAGATTAGCAATATCTTCCTTTTTGCCAGCCATTAAGGATTGAAACAGCGCACTATGCTCGGAATCTACAGGAATAACCTGTGCCTTTGATTTACCCAGCAACTCAGTGGCAAAACTTCCGCCGCATACAATAGCTTCCTTATTAGCCATAGCAATAGTTTTATTAGATTTTAAAGCCGTATAAAAATAAGGAATGCTTTCATATCCGGAAGAGCAGATTAAAATAGTTTCTGAGGTATTTTGTGGGATAAAATTAATAATCTCCTGTGAAGATGCAAAAACTTTTATATTTGTGTTAGCTAGTTCTTTCACAAGGTGCGGATAAAACTGCGCATCTTCAATAAAAACTTTTTCGGCTTGTAAAGCTATAGCTTGCTTAGCAAGGTCTTGATAATTAGACTTCGCTGCTAAGGCTTCTACTTCAAAGATTTCACGATTACGGGCAACCACATTAAATGCCGATTTCCCTACACTTCCCGTTGCTCCAATAATCGTAATTCTTTTTTTCTTCATATAATTAACTTTTAAACATTTGCTTAATGAAATTAATTATATCCTAAAGATATTAATATACTACTAAATTTATAATAGCTTGTTGTAAAAAACTACATCATGATGGAAACTTTACCTCCTATTGTTTACATCACAACTGTGTGATACGCTATATGTATATAATTGTCAAGAGAAAATGGATAAAGGCGTAGCCGGTATGACAATTTTAGAAAGATACCGTATTGTAGCACGGTATGATGGGGATAGTTTAATTACTTATTCAGCAATTTCTGCTGCAAAGTTTGTCTAACTGCGTTTGGTGCTTTTATTAGAGATAGAAAATCTTGCTCAATTTTCTCATTTAATCCGATTGCTACCAAATCGCTACCAAAAATTGCTGCATTGCTTAAGATAGGCTTTAAAATTTCATGAACTTCTGGCAAAGTAATAGCCATGCCTAATTTAATATCTTTCATACAATTTTGCAACTCTTTTAAAAGCGGATCTGGACTTGGCTGAAAAGCCGTTCCATTATCATCAACCGCCAACAAATAGCGCAGCCACCCGGCAATTACAAGCGGAATAAACTTAAGGTTTTGAACTTTCTGCAGCTCTGCATACTTTTTAATGGTTTCACCGAAACGAATACTAATTTTCTGTGAGGTATCAGCAGCAATTCTTTGCGGCATATCTGGAATATTGGGATTGGCAAACCTAACATTTATTACTTCATCAATAAAATCTTTAGGATTAATAATTTTTGGATCTTCTACCACTGGGAGATTTTCGTCATAGCCTAGCCTTTTAATCAACGCATTAAGGTCTGCATCCTGCACTTCATCATAAATTTTATTAAATCCTAATAGACAGCCAAAAACTGCTAAAGCCGTATGCAAAGGATTAAGGCAGGAACAAACCTTCATTAAATCTGCCTTATTAACCGTGTCTCTATCTCCCAATAAAACCCCCGCACTCTCTAGTTGCGGACGCCCATTGGGAAAATTATCTTCTATTACAAGGTAATGTCTTTCTTCGGTGTTTACAAACGCTGCTAGTTCTATACCGCTGCTAGATTTAAAAGGTTGCACACCCTCGATTCCTAAATTTAGCAGCTGCTGCGCTACAATGCTTGATGGCGCAGGCGTAATTCTATCAATCATAGAAAAAGGATAGCTCACAGAATTTAAAGCCCAATTTATAAAATCTTTGCCCACTAAATTATTAGCTTCCCAACCGTTTATTATAGCGGCAACAGCACTTTTTAACCTATCACCATTGTGCGAAAAATTATCTGTAGAAAGCAAAGCAATCGGCTTTGCCTGACTTTGATAGCGAATAAGCAGCAAGCCTGCAAGAATTCCCATAGTTGTTTGCAATTCTAAGAGATTGATAGTTTGAGTATCGCTAATAGCTTTCGGCAGTAAATTTCCATGAGAATCATGCAGACTATAACCTTTTTCGGTAATGGTTAAGCTGACTATTTGCAATGAAGGATTTGTAAAATAATTTTTTAAATGCTGATAATTGCTGATGAATTTATCATCATTTGCCAGATAAAGAGCCTCTGCTGTGGCGTGTATAAGTTCATTCTCAAGGGTTCCATCACTTTTCATAACTGTAGTTAGGCTTTGATTATTATAAGCATGATAATATTCTTCAACAAGATCACGCCCTATAGTTTCAACTACGATAATTCCAGTATTTTCAAGATTTTTTTCTAATAAATCTTGCATTACTTTGGCATGAAAACAACGGTAAAGATTCCCTCCGCCGAAATGAATCCACTTAGGATTTTGCTTAGTATTCTTTTGAATTTCTTTATAGCTATAAGCAGGGAATTTTACACCCCCCTTTAGCCGCTTAATTTCTGGCACTTTAGCTCTCCTATCAATTAAATCTGTAATTTAAAGCATTATAACTTTTATATTTTACACAACACAAAATTTTAATTTCTAACTTTTAGTTTAATAAAAATAATATAATTTCACAATATAAAAATTAGTTTCATTTAATAAAATTAAGTTTAATAAATATTTGAGTAATGAATACCAATCATCATCATACTGTTGAAAAACAGCACCCAAACAGAAAAAGTTAAAATTGGAGTATCACCAAAAGGTGATACGACTAAGCTCGATTCTATGTAGCAACGCTACATAAATTGCAGATTGGTTCAATTGAAATTTTGTTTTTTGTATAATAATTCTATGGATACCGTGTCAAGCACGGTATGACGATAAGCTGTTTTTGAATAATTAGCTTATATATATAATTGTTTTAACTATTTATAAAGCCGAATGTTTTCAGATAACAGAGCTTCTTTAAAGCCGGCAATAGTATTTTCGTAATTTTCAACAAGAGTTTGGTTATCGGTTTTAGATTTTAAATCTTCAAAATGTTGAATTTTGCTATTAATATCTTCTCTATTAATTTTAGATAAATCAATCATTTGATTTTCAGTTACAACAATAAGCTCATCATTTTCTAGTTTAAATCTGCCGCCAAAAATAAAATAACGCGCGGATACATTGCCATTATTAAAAACATAAACAATTCCTGCTTTTAATAAATAAACAAAAACCCTCTCGCCAGCGGTAATTCCTATATCGCCAAAATATCCCGGCAAAACTACCATCTCTACATTTTGTTCTAATAATGTGCCATTATTTGATACTATTTTTAATTTTAAGTCTGACATTAAACTACCATTACCTAATAAATATTCAAAATTTATAAGGATTGAATCTATTTAGCTTTATATTTAGAGGTTTTTCTCCGTAGTGTAAAACCACATGAGGGACAAAACTTATGAATAGAAAGCTCAGTAGATTCAATTCCTAAGCATTTAGTTTTTTGGCTTTCTCTTTAACCTCTGCCAAACTTCCAACCATAAAAAAGGCTTCTTCTGGAATATCATCAACCTTGCCATCACAAATTTCTTTAAAGCCGACTACGGTATCTTCAATACTTACCAAAACTCCTGGTATTCCTGTAAACACTTCAGCTACATGGAAAGGCTGCGAGAAAAATCTTTGGATTTTACGAGCGCGCGATACGGTTAATTTATCTTCATCGGATAGCTCATCCATACCTAATATGGCAATAATATCTTGCAGATCTTTATATTTTTGTAAAGTTCTTTGCACCTCAAGCGCTACAGCGTAATGTTCTTCGCCTACAATATTTGGATCAAGAATTCTTGAGTTAGAGGTAAGCGGATCAATCGCCGGATAAATTCCTAATGCGGCAATTTCACGAGAAAGCGTTGTTGTTGCATCTAAGTGGGTAAAAGATGTTGCTGGAGCTGGATCGGTTAAATCATCTGCCGGCACATAAATTGCTTGAATAGATGTAATAGAACCTTTTACAGTTGAAGTAATTCTTTCTTGCAAAGAGCCCATTTCACTGGCTAATGTTGGCTGATAACCCACCGCTGATGGAATCCTTCCCAATAGTGCTGATACCTCTGAGCCTGCTTGTGTAAAACGAAAGATGTTATCAATAAATAACAGCACATCTTTGCCTTCTTCATCTCTAAAATGCTCGGCAACAGTTAAACCTGTTAAGGCAACCCTTGCTCTTGCCCCTGGAGATTCATTCATTTGCCCGAAAATTAAAGCACAACGAGATTTCGTCCAATCTCCCATAGTATTAACGCCGGATTCAAGCATTTCATGGTATAAATCGTTTCCTTCACGGGTTCTTTCGCCAACTCCTGTAAATACTGAGTATCCGCTGTAGGCTTTAGCAATATTGTTGATTAATTCCATAATTACCACTGTTTTACCCACGCCGGCACCGCCGAACAGCCCGATTTTACCGCCTTTTAAATAAGGCAGCATTAAGTCAACAACTTTAATGCCTGTATGAAGAACTTCAGATTTTGTAGATTGATCTATAAACTCTGGAGCATCTTTATAAATTGAAGATTTCTTAGCAGTTTTAATTTCGCCTTGACCATCAACAGGATCACCCAGCACATTCATAATTCTGCCCAATACTTCATTGCCTACCGGAACTGTAATTGGTGCACCCGTATCTATTACTTCATCACCCCTAACCAAGCCGTCGGTGGAATTCATGGCAATAGTTCTAACACGACCATCACCCAAATGGAGCACCACTTCTACCACCACTTTTTGATCTGGTTTAATAATTTCTAAGGCATTATCTATGGCTGGCAGTTTTTTAGAATCTAAAAAATCTACATCCACAACTGGACCCATGATTTGCGCTACTTTTCCTTTCAGCGTGTTTGACATAATAAATCTCCAACTTTTTATTTGGTAATATTATTAAATTTCTTTCTAAAGTGCCTCCGCACCAGAAATTATTTCTATTAATTCTTTAGTAATTAAACCCTGTCTTGTTCTATTGTATTCTAAATTAAGAATGCGTTTTAATTCTTTAGAGTTATCAAAAGCTCCAGACATAGCATTTAAACGGCTGGCATGTTCGCTTACTGCTGCTTGGGTTATTTTATCAAAAATATTAATTGCAATATATTGTTTTAACAGCTCGCCGGCTAAATCGCTAAAGTTTTTATCATCGGTAACAATATTTTTGCTGATAGCTTCCTTAGTTTTTTCCACATCTTTAGTTTCTTGTGGGATAATTGGAAAAACTGTCTCTGCAAATACTTCTTGCAGCATAATATTTATACTTCTAGTATAAATAAATTGGATTCTATCAATTTCAGCATTAACTACAAGAGAAGAAATATAATCAGCAGCTTTCGTAATACCATCACTTAGGTTATGCTTAATATCCGAGTTCATAAATAAATCTAAAACTTTTTCCTTAGGCAATTTGTTAGAAAACAACAAAGATTTTGCACCAATAGGGAAAACCAAATAATTGCCAGCCGTTTTACCAGCAATATTTTGGTTTAACATTCTAAACACATTACTGTTATAAGAACCGCACAATCCTCTATCTGAGCTGACAAATATATAGAGAGTTTTTTTGTAGTCTGCTTCTTCTTTAATGCTAAACATATTTTTAATAAATTCTACATTAGAAGAAACTTCCTTTTTCTCTAACACCAAGAGAGTTTCTAAAATTTCTTTAGAAACACTAAGATAGTCATCGTTAGTTTTACGAAAAGATTTAGCAGCAGCAAGGCGCGATGTAGATATGGCTTTCATTGACTGCGCCATTTTTTCAATCACTCCAACATTACCAATTCTTTTTTTTATATCTCTTAAACTGCTCATCTTAATTCTTTTTAATTATATAGGGATATACTATTACCCTTATTTTTATTGCAATTATACCGCCAAGAATTTTTAATTTTTTAAATACTTTTCAGAAAAATCTTTTAAAAACTCATGGGTAGCTTTCATATCATCAGCCGAGAAATCTTTTGTATTCTCTATGTTGCTAATAACGCTAGGAATAGCTCTACCCGCTTCATCTAGCATTGCTGCCTCATAGTCTTTAATGCGCTGAACAGGCACTCCATCTAAATAACCCTGCCCTACAGAAAACAAACTTAAAACCTGCTGCGCTAAAGTCATAGGAACATATTGATCTTGCTTTAACACCTCTGTCCATCTTCTGCCTCTTTCTAATTGTTTTTTAGTAGAAGCATCTAAATCTGAGGCAAACTGCGAAAATTTAACCACTTCGCGGTATTGCGCCAATTCTAGCTTAACAGACCCTGTAACCTTTTTAATAGCCTTAGTTTGAGCAGCACCGCCAACCCTACTAACCGAGTTCCCGATATTAACTGCTGGTCTTATGCCTTGAAAGAAAAGATCGGTTTCCAAGAATATTTGCCCGTCGGTAATAGATATTACATTGGTTGGAATATAAGCAGAAATATCGTTTGCCTGAGTTTCAATAACCGGAATTGCTGTTAGTGAACCTGCGCCTTTTTCATCGCTCATTTGTGCAGCGCGTTCAAGAAGCCGTGAATGCAAATAGAACACATCGCCTGGATAAGCCTCACGTCCAGGAGGTCTTCTTAAAAGCAAGCTCACCTGTCTGTATGCAACTGCCTGTTTTGATAAATCGTCATAAAAAATTACCGCGTGCATGCCGTTGTCTCTGAAATATTCAGCAATAGCACAGCCCACATAAGGAGCCATGTACTGCACGGTAGCTGAATCACTTGCTGTTGCCGATACCACGCAAGTATATTCCATAGCCCCTTTTTCTTCTAAGGCTTGCACCATTTGCACTACTGTTGATCTTTTTTGACCTACGGCAACATAAACGCAATACATTTTGTCATCTTCAGATTTTGCCGCATCGTTAATTTTTTTCTGCGAAATTATGGAATCTAAAATTAAAGCACTTTTACCGGTTTGTCTATCGCCGATTATTAATTCTCTTTGTCCGCGTCCGATAGGAATTAACGAATCCACAACTTTTATGCCTGTTTGAAACGGCTTATTTACTGATTTTCTATCAATAATGCCCGGTGAGTTTATTTCAACTGCCCGAATAGACTCAGATACTAATTCACCTTTGCCGTCTATAGGGTTCCCTAGTCCGTCAAGCACGCGGCCTAATATGCCTTTACCGGTTTTTACTTCCAGCTGTTTGTGAAGTCTTTTTACGGTATGACCGCTTTCAATGTTCGAATCACTGCCTAAAATAATTACCCCAACATTGTCTTCTTCTAAGTTAAAACAGATTCCCTCTGTGCCGTCTTGAAATTCTACAGTTTCACCAACTGCGGCATTTTCTAAGCCATATACTTTAGAAACGCCATCACCAACCGATAAAACAACTCCGGATTCGCTTAAATCGGCACCAAAATCTATTTTTTCAAGTTGATTTTTTATAACATCAATAAGCTGGTCTTTATTTTGACTCATTATATGCTTCCCCTTACATTATTCTCAATCTTTTTGATTTTACTCGCCAGACTATCATCAATAACTTGATTTTTTAGCCTAATTACTAAACCACCTAAGATGGTTGGATCTATTGTTTTTTCTAAAAAGAATTTTTCACCATGAGATTTTGCAATAATTCCTTTGATTTTTGCCTCCTGCTGTTCGCTTATAGGAATAACACTGGCAACAGATACTTTAAAATACCCACTGTAAGTTAAAAACAAAGAATCCCAAGATTCTACTAAATGCCTTAATATAGTGATTTTTTTTGAAATTAATAAAAGCATTACAAAGTTAGAAACCAATTTGCTGATATTCAACTCTTGCAAAATGTTTTTGATAATTTCCATTTGCTTGGCGTTAGATGTTACCAGAAATTTTTTTGCAATTTCTGTGTATTCTTCGCTACCCGAGCGCGAGGAATAAATTTTTGCGAAAACATCTGCCATAATTTGCATGTCAGAATTTACGGTGTCCAGTAAATTTTGAGACTTAGCCAGATCTAAAAGAGCTGTGCTGTATTTTTTAATATCTCTTTCTAATTCTAAATTTATCATTCAACTTAGCCTTAATTCTCAACAATTAAGATTCTACACTATTTATTGTTATTTTTCAAATAATTTAACAATAATTTTTATGGATGCCGTATTGGCATAGGCATGACGGGCAGAATATGGGTTTAACTAGGTAAAAAGCCGAATAAATATACACCCTGCTGTATTGTTTCTTGTATTTTAATAAAAACTAATAGGATCAACATCTATTTGAACTTTTATGGTGCTTGGGTTAGGTGAATTAAGCAGCCAGTGGGAAGCTATTTTTTGAATGTTAATATCTTTCGCAGATTTAATTAAAAACCGCTTGCGGTAGAATCCGCGCAGTAAAAATATGGGAGCATTGGCAGGACCCAGCACTTCAAATTTTTCACCTTGCGGCTTAGCGTCTTCTAGCGTTTTACAGAATTTTTCTAATTCAACAGCATTTTTAGAAGAAACAATCACGGCAATCAGCTTACCAAAAGGAGGAAATTCTAAAGATTTTCGCACTGCGGTTTCCTTTTCTATAAACAAATCATAATCTTTCTTTTGGAGGGATTCTATCATGCCGTTTTTTGTATCATAGCTTTGCAGCATAACACTGCCCTGCAGTTTATCTCTGCCCGATCTTCCTGCTGCTTGGTAAAGAATCTGCCAAGTTTTTTCACTAGACTTTAAATCTAGGCTATAGGAAAAATCCGCATCTACAATGCCTACAAATGTAAGCAAAGGGAAATTATATCCTTTAGAAATAATCTGCGTGCCAATTAAAATATCGTATTCATAGTTATTAATTTTACGAACGATCTCCATAGCTTTTTTATGAGAATCTATGGTATCGCTAGAAAGAATGGCAATTCGCTTATCGGGAAAATAACCCAGCACTTCATCATAAATTCGCTCTACACCTGCCCCCATAGAAATTAGGGTATCCTCCTCGCTGCAGTGCGAGCATATATGGCTATAAGGCTTAGAAAATCCACAAAAATGGCAGGATAATAACTTTTTAGAACGATGCTCTACCAGCGATACCGAACAATTCGGGCAGGTTTCTTTCTCATTGCAATTAGTGCAGAATAGTGCCGAAGCATATCCCCTTTTATTTACAAATAGCAGGGCTTGCTCTTTTCGGCAGAGCGTTTCTGTAATTTTTTGCAGCATATCTTGCGATAAATATTTATCGCCCCGCAAACCTGCAGTTTTCATATCTATAACATTAATATCGGGCATTTTCATTTGATTATAGCGGTTTTGCAGCTTAAATAATGAATATTTACCAGCCGTTACATTATTTAGGGTTTCTAGGCTTGGTGTCGCTGAGCAAAGCAATATAGGAATATTATGAAATTTTGCCCGCACCACTGCCATGTCTCTAGCATTATAAATTACACCTTCTTCTTGTTTGTAGGAAGAATCGTGTTCTTCATCTACAATAATCAGCCCAAGATTCTTAAACGGTAAAAACAGTGCCGACCTTGCCCCGATAATTACTTTTAAATTACCATTAGCCGCTGATATAAAAGCCTCTTTTTTATGTTTTTTAGAAATGCTGGAGTGCCAAATATACGGTTCTACAGAAAATCTTTGGGCAAATCGCTCGACAATTTGAGAGCTAAGCCCAATTTCTGGCAGCAGAATTAACACCTGCTTGCCCTTTTCAATAGTTTTTTGCACTAATTCAAAATAAACCTCTGTTTTTCCAGAGCCGGGCAATCCTTGTAAAACTGCTGTTTTAAAAGCGGAATCTTGAAAGTATCCGTTTAAATTTTGGGCGATGTTTTTTTGTTCTTCTAGCAGTTCTATGGGTTTATACGATATATTTTCCTGCAGTTTTGATACTTGCAGTTCTTTTGAAACACTTAGAAAACCGTCTTTAATTAAATTGTTAACTGTTGAAACACTAACACCTGCCTGTTTTACAAGGCTATTTTTATCTAAAGGCTGAGAAAGCGTATCAATAATTTTCTGTCTTTGCGCGGTTATTTTTAACTCCGCCAGTTTTTGCATATCCACCTGCAGCATTTGTTTATAAGAAGAAAAATCAAATCCGGCAATGCTGATTGCCATTTTTAATACATTGCCTAGTGTTGCAAAATTATACTTTGCCAAAAAAAACAAAAAATCCATAAGACTGCTAGGCAGCGAGGGAATATCTTCTACGCGGCTTATAATATATTTTATTTTACTTTCATCAAAATCAACACTACCCACTTTTTCATAAACTATACCTAAAACCTCCTGATTCCTAAGGGGAACTATTACAATATCACCCTGCTGAATTAACATATCAGCAGGAATTTTATAAGCATAGCTGCCCTGTATTTTAAGAGGCAGATAAACAGAAACAATATCGTTATGTGAAAACATGAAAATTATTCCTCACTACCGTCATGCCATTGCAAAACGGTATCCATAGATTCGTTTGTTTTTGGCGTTCTGCAAATGGATACCGTGTCGCAGCACAGTATGACGATTTTTATTGAGTTTTTATGTATATAATTACTTATATTTATATTATAATTAATATCATGGAAATAGAAGAAAAAATTATCACACTTAATGCTGCCAATGATATTAAAAAGCATTTTACGGCATTTATTAACGGACTGGAGTTTGAGGAGCGGAAATCTATCAACACAGTAGTTGCCTATGCCAACGATATAACCACATTTATTAATTTTATAAGCCAACATTTAGGATTTAATTTATCACTAGGAGAAATTCCGCAGCTATCTACTGCAGATTACCGAGCATTTTTAGCATTTTTAAACAGCAAAAATATCGATAAAACATCAATTACCAGAAAATTATCAGCCCTGCGGACATTCTTTGGCTATTTAGAACAGAAAAAACTTATTGCCAGCCATAATTTAGACAGCATTAAGATGAAAAAAGTTCCGCAAAAACTGCCGCGGGCAATTGCCGAAAATTTTGCGCTTAAAAGTTTAGATATTGCTTATTCTTTAAGCGATATTAACTGGGTTAAAAAAAGAAATAAGGCATTTGTGGCTTTAATTTATGGCTGCGGCTTGCGTATTGCTGAGGCAGTTAGTATTAATATTAACGACTTACCCAGCGAAAAAGCCAATTTAGTTTTAAAAATAAAAGGCAAGGGCAATAAAGAAAGATTAGTGCCTATACTGTCTTCTGTGCTGGAGTTGATTTTTGAATATATTGAAGCAATTCCTAAAGAAATTTTAGAAAAACTGCATACCTTAGAGAAAAATAATATCCCCCTTTTTTTAGGAGAAAGAGGAGAGCGGATTAATCCTAGAATTATGCAAAGAGTAGTAGAAAAAATCCGTCTGCATATGAATTTAGATGAAAGTTTTACGCCGCACGCCCTAAGACATTCTTTCGCCACCCATTTATTAAATAACGGCACCGATATCCGCACCCTGCAAGAACTGCTTGGACATTCTTCGCTTAGCGCCACCCAAAGATATTTAAAAGTTGATGTTAAAGCTCTGCAAAAAACCCAAGAAAATTTTCATCCTAGAAGCCGCTCTTAGATTTAATTATTTTTCTATTCCTTCGCTGCTGAATACTCAATTTGTTGGGTTTGATGTAAAAAAACAAATATGGTTATATTTTCGCAGGAAATCATATAGGCTATTATGTAAGGATACTTCTAAATTACATATTCTCTTAACTCAATAGTCTTTACCTCTAAAACTTTCCTAGAAGCCATTGGATTTGAGCTAATAAATTTATCCTTAATTATACTAGAATATTATCCCAATTTGAGACAATACGCAATAATGTTATAATTAAACAAATGTTCTTTTATAATAGGTTGGAGCATTTGCAACATTATTATTATTCAGCAATACCCAATTAGGATTCCGCAGCAGTTCGCGTCCAAGTGCAATAAAATCTGCAGATTTTGACTGCAATACATATTCGGCTTCACTTAGTGTGGTAATAAGTCCTACTGCAATTACCGGCTTATTAGTCAGCTGTTTAATTTTTCTGGCAAAATCAACTTGATACAAATGGTAATCTGCTGGTGCAACTGAAGTTAATGCTCCGCTGCTGACATGAAACATATCTACAAGATTTTCCATCTGCTTAACCATATCTATGCTTTCTGCTAGGGTTTCTTCAACATTAGAGTAATCTACCGCTGAAAGCCTGATGGATAAAATTTTATCTGCCGGAAAAAACTCCCGAATACCTGTTAAAATTTCTTTAAGAATTCTAACTCTATTTTCTGCACTGCCGCCATAATTATCGGCTCTTTTATTAGTAATGCCAGACAAAAATTGATGCAATAAATAACCATGCGCAGCGTGAATCTCTACCCCGTCATAACCTGCCTCTACCGCTTTTTTTGCAGCATTTATGAAATCAGCTTTAACATTTTCAATATCCTGCAAAGTCATCTCTCTAGGTTGCGCATATTTTTCATTAAATTTAATGCTGCTTGGAGCAACCATATCCGCAGCATTTTCTGCTTTTCTGCCGGCATGCCCTAACTGCACCATTATTTTAGTAGTCGGGTTAAGTTTTTTAACATAGGAAACAAGATTTTTTAAAACTTCAGCCTGCTCGCTTGTATAAATTCCTAAGTCTTTATTGGTGATTCTGCCATTAGGATTAACTGCTGTAGCTTCTTGAATAATTAAACCTACGCCGCCTACTGCTCTTGCTCCGTAATGCTGGAAATGGAATTCATTGGCAATTCCTGTGCTATCGGCAATATACAGGCACATAGGCGGCATAACTATTCTATTGGCAATGGCTACCCCTTTAACTGATACTTTTTCAAAAACCTGCATTTTCTTTCTCCAACTTATAATTTAATCTGCTATATATTATATAGTTTTATAAATAGTTTTAGCAAATAATTTTTATAGTTTTCCATTGACAGAACTGCGTAGTATGTAGTATAGTATACGGAAGGGAACTTTATAATGATTACATTTTTTAAAGATAAAGAAACTGAGAAGATATTTAATAATAAATTAGCTAAAAAACTTTCTAGGGAGCTATATGCTAGAGGGCTTTCCAAGCTAGTTTTTATTGATAAAATGACAGATATAAAAGAATTAATGACGCCGCCATCTAATAAATTAGAAAAACTAAAAGGTAATAGAGATGGACAATGGAGTGTAAGAATAAATCAACAATATAGATTATGTTTTTATTGGAATGAAGAAACATGTGAGGCAAGCGAGGTTGAGCTTGTAGATTACCATAAATAACAAAGGAGCAAAAGATATGAACGAAGAAACTTTTAATATAACAATAGGTGAATTTTTAACATTTGAATTTTTAGAACCTATGGAGTTATCGCAAAATGCCTTAGCTAAGGCTATAGGCGTGGCAAGCAGCAGAATTAACAGCATTATCAAAGGACACACTAAAATAACTTTGGATACAGATATGAGACTATGCTTGTTTTTTGAAAAAAGCGAAGGCTTTTTCTTAAGAGTGCAAGAAGACTTAGACCGACGCGAACAAAAATTAAAAATGGAAAAATACAGAAAAACTATAGTTCCATATTCTAAAAGCGAGTATTTTAAAGAATCTGCTTAATTGCTAAGCATTAAGACTGTTAGTCTATCTAAACATTCCATACAAAAGAAGTAAAAGCACAATTGTAGTAAAGATAGGATTAGTAATTATTCGCCAAAATGTAGATTCGGGCTTATATCCTATGGCATGAACTGCCGCTAGGCAGGCAACCATTATTGTAAAAGACATAAACCCGTATCTTGGCGTTCCTACAATGCTTTTAAAAGCATAGGGATAACATAATATCAAAAGAATTATTCCTGCAAAATTTATTAGGCTGATAATTCTTCCAATTTTTTTTAACATTAGAGCTTGTCTTCCTGTTTATCAATAACACTTGAATGCTTAATGCAAATAAAAGTTAATAATACTAAAAAAACAATCCAAAATACATATACCATAATTTTATTCCTTTTTTAAAATTTCCTAACCCTGCAACTGGATACCGACTTTCGCCGGCATGACGATTAGGGAGGGGGTTTTGAATCTATTGAGCTTTATACGAGGAGCAGTGAGGCGAAGTGTATAAATAATACATGAGCCTCACTGCGACAAAGTAGAAAGCCAATAGATTCAAAACTAATATTCTTCTTCGGCTACGGTCTGCTGATTAACCTTGCCGCGTAAAACTCTAAATACCCAGCCCGTATAAAGAACAACGATTGGGAAGAAAATAAGTGTTACAATCAGCATGATTTGCAGAGTTAATTGTGAAGATGAAGAATCCCACACGGTTAAACTGCTAGCTAAATCGTAAGACGACGGCAATATAAACGGAAACATAATTACGCCGGCTGTGGCAACTACACCAAAAATAGCGGTTGAGCTGCTTATAATAGCATAGCCCATTTTATCGGCTTTAATAAACTTAAGCACGAATACCACTCCTAGTATTACTAAAACTGGAGCTAAAAGCGTCCATGGCATATCTATAAAGTTATGAAACCATGCACCAACTTTTTGTTCTACAGTTTTGTATAAAGGATTTGATGGTCCGTTTGTGATAACTGCTGAAGTTATTACATAGCCTTTAACCAAAAATGCGGTAAATAATGCCCCAATTGCGTAAAGAACTAAAAGAACCATTCCAGCATATTTAGCAATTACTTTAGATCTTTCGTGCAAGGCATCTTCGGTTTTCATTGCTGTATAGATAGATCCTTGCATTATAATCATGCTTAAACTTACAAGCCCGCAAAGCAGTGCAAAAGGATTCAGCAGTTCAAAAAATCCGCCATGATAAGTAATTGAAAGATCAAACTGGTCAATTTTAAACGGTAAGCCAATAATTACATTGCCAACCGCCACGCCAGTTAAAAGCGCCGGCAGAAATCCGCTGATAAAATGCGTCCAACTCCAAAAACCTTTCCAAGCAGTATCTTCAAATTTATTTCTAAAGGCAAATGATACTGGTCTTAAAATTAAGGCTACTAAAACTAAGCATAGTGCCAAATAAAGCCCAGAAAAGCTCACCGCATAAATAGCCGGCCAAGCAGCAAATATTGCGCCGCCGCCAAGCACCAGCCAAATTTGATTGCCTTCCCAGTATGGTTCTATAGTATGCAATAAAACTCTTTTTTCAGTTTCTGTTTTCGCAATGAACGGAAGGAGTGTAGAAACTCCTAAATCAAAACCATCCATAATGGCATAGCCTATTAATAAAACGCCTAATAGCAGCCACCAAATTACTCTTAAAATTTCATAGTCTAACATTTTTTTATCTCCAACTTTTCTTAATACTAATGGCTATTAGAATTCTCTGGACCTTTCTTAACTTGCCGAACCATCAAGATAGCATCTACAATAACTAAACAAGTATAAATAATAAAGAATCCCGCTAAGCTAGAAAATACTGTGCCTGCAGATAGGTGTGAAGCTGATCTGAAGGTTGGTAAAATATCTTGAATCACCCAAGGCTGTCTGCCGTATTCTGCTACAAACCAACCTAAGAAAATTGCAATCCAAGGCAATGGCATAATCCACAAAGCAATATACTGCATACATTTAGATTTCACAAAAGTATTTCTTAACATCATTACATAAGTAGTTGTGAAGAATACAAAGAATAAAACTCCTAAACCAACCATAAATCTAAAGCTAAAGAATAGCGGAGCAACTTTAGGGATAGTTCCTGCTGCTGCCATTTGAATATCTTTATCGGTTGCCTGAGAAATATCTTGAAGGTTTCTAAACAATAACAAAGCATATCCTAAATCGCCCACATGAGCTTCAAATGTGGCACGAGCTGCAGTATTATTTCTATCAGCTTTATACTCATTTAAAGATTTATAAGCAATTAAACCGCTTCTAATACGATTTTCATTTTCAGCAATTACATCTTTAACGCCTTTAACTTCATCGCCAACAAGCAAGCCTAAAGCAGCTGGTATTCTAACCGCAAAGAAATTTTTTTGACCTTCCTGATTAGGCAAAGCAAAAAGAGTCACACCAGCCGGATAGGCTTCTGTATCCCAAATTGCTTCAATTGCCGCCATTTTAGCAGGCTGTTGCTGATGCACGATTATGCCTTGTCTATCACCGGCAAATGCAGTAATAATTGTGGAAATTAATCCTACTACTGCGGCAACCATAATACTTCTTTTGGCAAACTCAATGTTTTTACCTCTTAAAAGATATAAACTAGATACTCCAATTACAAAAACTGAACCTAAAATATAAGATGCGGTTAAAGTATGCAAAAATCTCCATTGGGCGGCTGGGTTTAATATCAGCGCTCCAAAACTATCCATTTCCATTCTCATGGTATCTAAATTAAAGTAAGATCCCACCGGATTTTGCATCCAGCCGTTAGCCACTAGAATCCAAAGAGCTGAGAAGTTTGAGCCTAAAAACACCAGCCAAGTAACCGTAGCATGCTGAATTTTAGTTAGTTTGTTCCAGCCGAAAAAGAAGAGTCCGATAAATGTAGCCTCTAAAAAGAACGCCATCAAGCCTTCTATCGCTAGCGGAGATCCGAATACATCGCCTACATAATGAGCATAATACGACCAGTTAGTGCCGAACTGAAATTCCATAGGAACACCGGTAGCTACCCCCATGGCAAAATTCATAGCAAAAAGAATCGCCCAAAACTGCACCATTTGTTTATAGATTTCTTTTCCAGTTTTAACATAAATAGTTTCCATAATTGCCATCAGCAAAGCCAATCCTATCGTAAGCGGCACAAAAATAAAATGGATGCCTACCGTGTATGCAAATTGGATTCTTGACAAATCTACATTGTCTAAGCCAAACATTTTTACTCTCCTTGTATATAATCTACTATAAGAATCCTATTTTTCTTTAGCTGTAGTTTTGCTATGGAAAACATCTTCAAAAATTACATTAGAATCAACTTTTGTGCGATGTTCCGGCGAAAAATATAAAAAGAATAATACAGTAAAACCAATAATTTTCAGCACTATTACATAAAACAGCGACCTTACCAGTTTTATTGCAAACATTGTTCTCATAAGCCTTTCTCTTGCAAACTTTTAATAAATAGAAATAGAATCCACACTTTAATAATAGTTATTATTATTAAATTTGTAAAGAAACTTATTGTGGTTTTTTCTATAAAAGTGGTAAAATAGAATTTAAATGATAATAAAAAATTCAAGGATATAGAAAATGAAAAAACTAGCAGTAATTACCGGTGCCAGCTCTGGAATCGGTATGGCTTTAGCCAAAGAATTTTCCAAATTAGGACATCCCTTATTATTATTAGCTCGTCGGGTTGAAAAACTGCAGGAGCTATCCCTTCCTAACACTTTATGCAAAAAAGTAGATGTGCGGGATTTAGAAAGTTTCAAAGCGGCAATTGCTGAGTCAGAAAAAATTTACGGCGATGTAGATTTGCTAATTAATAATGCTGGCTTAATGCAGCTAGGCGATGTGGCAACTCAAAGTGTTGAAGAATGGAACAACATGATAGACATTAACCTTAAAGGTGTATTGAACGGCTGCCATATTGTTTTAAATAAAATGATTGCCAATAAAACCGGAACAATTATTAATATGAGCTCCATTGCCGGCAAAAAAGCTACAGCAGGAAGAGCGGTGTATAATGCTGCAAAATTCGGCGTATCAGCATTTACTGAAAGTTTAAGACAGGAAGTTGCAGTAGATAATGTGCGGATTATTGCCATTTGCCCAGGGATTGTGGCAACTGAGCTGCAAGAACATACAACTTCTAGCAAATATAAAGAGCCGCTTATGGCGCTGGCTAAAAATCCGGAAACTGCCTTAAAACCTCAGGATATTGCAGATATCGCCGCTTATGTTTATAATGTTCCACAAAATGTTTGTGTGCGCGACTTAATTATTACGCCTACTAAGCAGGATAGGTAGGAGTTTGGTTGCCTCTGAAGCTAAAGCAGAAAGTAATATTTAATCCTGACTCTTGCAAGAGCAAGGTCAATGGATTAAATATTACTTTCTGCTTTAGCTTCAGGGTGATTTTATTAGATTTATTACAAATAGATTATATGTATATCTGTATAATGTTTTTGCAACTAATCGGCGGTGGCACATATCTGCAGATTTTTCAGAACACAGAAAGCATATGTTGTTTAACGATTCTGGGGAAAATAATTTTTCAACTTGGCGGTCTGCTAGCAGGTTATTAAAAATTTGCTCGTAGCTAGTCCAGTCAATTGCCCTATTTTTGTAGGATTTTAGCAACTCGCCAGTTGGAAACATTTCGGGTATTACCGCATAGTCAATATTATGATTATGGCAATCTTTGGCAAGATTTCCGCTGCTCGCCCATGGCACAAAGCAAGATGTTCTATATAGGCGAATATCTAGCAATTTTGTTATGTCTGACACATGCAAAATTTCAAAAAATCCACTTTGCTTTTTACCGCTAAACCCAATTGTATACATGTTTTGCATGTTAAAATAAGAATAATCCATTAAGCATTAAATAACAACGATTTTCTTGCATTAAAAGGCTAAATTTTTATAAAATTTAGATTTTATAGTTTATATTAGGAGCAAGGCGGTGAAGTGTATAAACATACATGAGCTACCTTGCAACAACATATAAATCTAAAAGATTAAATTTTTTGGCAGGAGAGGTAGGAATCGAACCCACTTTGGCGGTTTTGAAGACCGCTGCTCTGCCATTGAGCTACACTCCTATAATACTCTAAATAAAATTTATTCTTATGATTAATTTTTATAATAATATTATGCATCAAAAGAATTAATTTGTCAATTCTTTTATTTTGTATGTTTATATTCTACAAATTACTATAAATATGTAAATTTATAGATTACAATATACTTATATGTTATACATGCAAGGTATGTTAAGAAGAAAATAAAATATAGGAAGATATTTTGAATCTGCGGAAAAATGGTGCCCCCAAAGAGAATCGAACTCCCACTCCCATACAGGAATCAGATTTTGAGTCTGACGCGTCTACCAATTCCGCCATAGGGGCAATACAGTATATAAATTTACCACAATTAAATTAAAACAACAATATGTAATTTTAAAAATTTTAGCGCAGGCATAAAACTAATTTTGTTGCAGAGGCTGTTTTGCAACCTCGTTATCTGGAACAATTAAAAAACCCACATACATTTTGCCGCCATCTACAAAAAGTTTAATGCTGTCCCAATACCCTACTCTAGGATCTTCACCCTGCAGCAAGGCTTTAACATTATTGCTGCCTAAGGTTAGTGTGGTTTTTCTTTCTTCCTGATTATCCATTATGCCGAAAACTGAAGAGCCATCTGCTCTGTTATCTATGGTCACAGTAATAGTTCTGCCGTCAACACGGCAAAATTGAAAAGCATTAGTAACCTTAGCATTAAGAAGCTGCTGAGCGGTTCTGTTGTCTATCAGCAAATACCATTCGTAATCTGCAGACAGGTTGTCATTATAGGCTTTATCGCAAACCGCAAACAGGCTGCTAATTTGCATTGCTGAAAAAACTGCTATAGCCGATAATAATTTTAAAATTTTTTTCATTTTACATTCCCCTGAAAAGATAAGAATCTTATTTATTATATTAAACTAGATTCTTATCTATTTCAACCATACTAGAAACTATATTTATAAGATGCACCAACAGCACTGTCGAAGTATTCTTTTGCGCTTTCTCTTTGATAAAAAATACCGAACTGCGATTGTTTATAAGTATAGCCGGCAGCAATTTTAGGAGTTATTACAAATCCATCATATCCATGTTTTTCGCCCAAGGTAGCACTAAAAGGACTACCGGCAAAAGCAACTCTTTTTGCTGGGATTCTATAATGTCTATAAAAGGCATCGCTTCCTATAGATACATCTAAACTGCCGTTATAAACATTAAAGCCTTTAGTTAAATCAAAGCCTGCACCGCTTTCAACAATTGGCGTAGTTTGCGATTTTACTTCCATATTTGAGTATGGTCCTTTTTCAGTATAGCTATTAATAATTAATACCGATGGCGTTATAAAAACTCTTGGCGTTAAAGCTGCACCCTGCAGCGCATCTATCTGCAATTTATAGCCATATTGAGCATCAAGCAAAATCTCATGAGTATTTAGAGAAGATTGTAATCTTGAGTTATCTACGCCAAAATACATAAGACTATCAGGAACGGGATTAGTGCTGATAAAGTAGTCTCTGCGAGTATCAAATGCCGATAAGCCATACATCATAGAAATATTAAATATATTATTTTCTATCTGATAGCGATACATGCCGCCAGCATTAAAAGCTAAAGAATCACTACGATAGTTAACATTAGAGGTATCTCCTATAGAAAAGCCGCCTATTACGCCAAAAGATTGCTTATTTTGCGAATCTTCATTGGCACTACTCCAAAAATTATAGCCGAACTGCATAGAGTTAGCCTTGCTAACATCGCGGGAGCCTTCATTTTCATTTTTAAAGCGTCCGTTAGAATAATAATATAACGCCCATACATCTTTATCTTCCACTAGTGCATTAACCTTAGAAATAGATAGTGATGAAGATAGCCCATAATGCGCAGATTTTAAATAGGTATCACTGGCTAATGGGATCATGCTGCGAAGATTATCGTATAGCTCCTGCGGAGTGTTAGAGTATGCTTCTAGGTATGATTCTATTTCTAAAGGAATTCCTCGTCTAATTAATTCATCTAGGTATTCGGCTAAGTCGTTAACTTGCAGAGTATTTGGAACATCTAGATCTTCATTAAGCACTACTACTAAAGACTTCATTCTTTCTACTTGCATTAGCAGCTGCTTAGGATTATTAGGATTAACCACTACCTCCACATTCCACCATAAATTAGAAAGGCTGGTGCTAAATAAACTTTGGTCTATCGCTCTTGTAGTTGTAATGCCGTTATCAGCATTAATCAATAAAAATTCATTTAACTCACCCACTTTTAATTCCGCAGTATTACGAATCATAGCAGTGGTAATTCCACCATTGAATGTTGCGTTATCTACATGAATTACCTCAGAATAACCCTCAGTAGATATATTGTTATCATGGCTGACTACTAAATACAAACCACCGTTATTTATATTTAAACTGCCAATATGATTAACATTAGTCAAAGCCAAATGCGAACTTTCACTGCCGTCTATAGTCAGCGAATTAAGCCAATCAATATTGCGGATAATTAATGTGCCTTCAGTTTGCGTTAAATTGCCGCCTGAAAAAGTATCGTCTTCCACACCGCCGGTTCTGGTAATATTATTAATAATATGCGGCGCGCCCGTCCAGTCTTTTTCCAGAATTATATCGCCGTCATTAAAAACTAAGTTGTTCAAATTGATATTATGAATCGTGGTGCTGCCGCTATCTACCTGCAAAGTGCCATTACCCGATACCGCATTAATAAAACCATTATTGCTATTAGCTATATTTAAAGTAGAATCCCTTCCTATATTAACATCACCTAACGAAACTAAATTATCAACCGATACTATAGAATGGTTTAATGTTAAATTATTAAGAGAATTAAGATTCGTAATAGTTGAGCTTGTGCCGTTATTAAAAGTTATGCTGCCGCTATCATCAATTTTTTCAATCGCCGCATCACCATTAAAAAGTATATTATCACTATTGGCAATACTAGTAATATCGGCATTGCCATTAAAAACAATGCTACCATTATTGCCGCTGCCTGATATATTAAGAATTTTAGTTATATCACCATTGAATGCAGCATTAGAAACATTCAGCTCATTGATAAAAATATCGCTATTTGCTATTAGCTGTCCGCCGTTAACTCCTCTAATAAAATTAATGGCATTGGTGTTGCTGGCAGCATCATACCCATAGTTTTGGATAGTTAAGCTAGAATTATTTGTTAAGTTAATAGAACCATTACCTGCAATATTCTGCACGATAATATTGGCAGACTGCGGAGTGCCTCCTGTTCTGTTTCTAGCGCCGACTGTAAACCACCCGCCATTAGCTCCATTGCTGCCTTGAAAATTCAAGTTGGTGATATTACCGTTAGATCTGAAGCAATCCACGCTATAACAAGCAGAATTTAAATTTACATTAACAACTCCGCTGGCACCGCCGCCATAATCAATACGAGCCGTAGAATCTACCACTGTAAAATTTAAGGTTGCAGTTGTATTCCTTGCAGAAATAGCCAACCTTGAGTTGCTGGCAACGCTTATATTAACGGGATTAAGAAATTGGACATTGTAAAATAGCATATCAGAAGCCCTAGTCATTTGCAGAATAGGAAGATTATATGAATCATTTCCGCTATCCCATCGGCTGGCGGTGCAGCCATCATCAAAAACTCCTGTACTAAAATTACAGTTTGCTGCCTTAAGAGGCATTGGCATAAAAGAAAAACCAACAAGAATAATGCCTAAAAATAACCATGCTAAAAATACAAAACGAATCTTCATTTATTTTATTGCTCCTTTTATTTATTATTTAATAATTCTACTAAAGGTAGTAGCATTTTTAATAATAAATAATAACAATGATTTGTATTTAGCAATAAAATTGCTGCTATATAATTTATAGCGGTATATGAAGTTTTTTTATTTAACTAAAAGGAATATTTATAAGATACGCCAAAAATATTTTGATAATGGCTGCTGGATATTTCTCTTTTATAATAGCTGCCTAGCTGCGAAGATTGATATATCCAAAAGGCGCTTACCATTGGGGCTGCCACAATTCCGCTATAAGCATTTTCGCGTCCTAAAGATACGGTTTGTGAAGTTTCTGCAAAGCCTATAGCATTTGCCGGGATATTATAATAGCGATAGAACACATCGGCATCAAAAGCAAGTTTTACCCTAGAATTGCTGTTAAGATTAACCTCTTTAGATAAGCCAAAACCGCCGCCGCTTTCTAAAATTACGGTAGAGTAGCTGCCCACTTTTATAGAAGAAGCCTCGCTTTCTTGCTTGTAATTGTTGCCTACTAAAAGCGATGGCGTAATAAATAGTTTCGGCGTTAAAATTGTATTGCTCCATTGCGAGAAGCTGCTTAAATATTCAATAAATATTTCTTTAGAGTATTGCATATCCAACAGAATTTCATGAGTAGTTGGATTTGACTGTAAACGACCTCCGGAAAGCTCTCCGCTATCGCCTAGAACATCTGTCATATTATCAGCAGTGCTAAGGAAATAGCTTTTATTGGTATCAAAAGAACTGTATCCGTAAAGCAACGAAAACTTAAGCATATCATTTTCATCGCGGTAATCAAAAATTCCGCCGGTATTAAAAGTAGAAATATTGGTATCTTGAGCATTGTTATTAATACTGCCGCGCGAGAAACCGCCAACTAGATAAAAGGTTTGTCCTTCGCGGTTGTTAGGCGAAACCTGATTGTAAAAACTATAGCCAAATTGACCTGCCTGAGATTTATAAGAATCTTTCATATCGGCATTATTAAATTCACCATCGCTAATAAAAGCTACCGCCCAAAGGTTATCTTCCGGTGCCGGAGCTGCCTGCCGTTTATCCCATATGCCAAAAGGTTTTCTATTAGAAATTCCCTTAGTTTTAGAAACATCTAAGGCTTCTTTTAAGCTGGCATGGGCAGTTTTAATATAGGTGTTTTTTGAAAGCGGAATTAAACTTTGAATGTTGTTTGCTAGTGTATCTTCATCTGAGAATAAATCTAAATAGGTTAGTGTTTTAGCAGATATGTCAAGGGGAGTGCTAGATTTTATTAAGGAATCAAAATAGCTGGCAAATTTTAAAACATCTTTATTGGATAAATCTGACTTTGATACAACATCATTATATGTATGATTACGCTCAACTGTTAGCATAAGATTATCGTAATTAGCAATATTACCATTTTCATCAGCTTCGCCAGTAAGATAATAGGTTTTATCATACCAACTAGGCAGCAAAGTTTTAACATTATCGGTTAAACTGGCTACAGTTAAATTCTGCGAATTCAGCACCCAATAAGTATTTTTATTTTTAATAGTGGTAGTATCTTTAATTTCAGCTTGCAATTCACCGCCATTAATATTAATAGTATCTGCAGTTAAAGCTGCACTAGAGTTAATATTGCTATCGTTATTATTATTGCTGATTTCTAAACGCAGAATACCGTTATTAATTTCAAGCTCATTTAAATGCTGAACTTTTTTTAGCGTTAAATTAGCCTGGCAATTATTTGCATCTGCTACGCAAATAATTAATTTATTAAGATACTCAACATTATCAAAAACTACAGCTCCTTCCGCTATTAAAGTTCCGCCCATACGGCTAGCATCACTGCGCTTAATATTTTTTATACGGCGAGTTATTTTGTCTGTATTACCATCATTATTTATTCTTAAATCTCCCTCATTAAAAACTAAAGTGTTAAAATTCACATCAGTCATTTTAAAACTTTGATTGTTTCCTTCTTGTGAATTAGTTGGATTAATATATAAAGTTCCCTCGCCTTGCACCTTACTGATAGTGCTTATGTTTTGACTACTTTTATCTCCGCCTTGAATTTCTAAAGTAGAACCTGCTTTTATATTAACCTCGTCAATAGTATATAAATTCTTAACTACAACAGAGGCATTATTATTAATTGTTATAGTTTTTAGAGCGTTTACATCACCAATATCAGAGCTTGCATTGAAGATATACTCGCCCCCTTGAGCTTGTATGCTCATAATTTTAGAATCATAGTTAAAAGTGGCTTTACCAACATTTAGAGCTCTAGTAAAAATTTTAGTATCAAAAATTACCTCCGAATCAGCACCTCCTTTTATTTCACTAATGTAATATGAGGAATTCTCAATATTGCTGTCGTCAATTATATAATCTTTAATAGTTAGTTTAGAGCCATCGTTTATATCAATAATGCCGTTGCCTATAATATGATTAATTACCACATTTGCTTTTTCTTCACGCCCATCTTTATTTAAACCAATAGTTATTTGTCCGCCGTTATTAGTGCTTGAGCCCCCCTCATATCCTTGAAAATTTAAGTAATCAATATTACTGGAGGTGCTAAAACATTTGTTTAAATTACAAGAAACCGGAAGATATACGCTAACTTTGCCCGATGTGCCCCCGCGGTAAATTATAGAACTTGTGTCAGTAGTATCAGGCGGGTTATTAGGGTCTTCAACAGGGTTTACTGTAAATTTTAAATCTGCATTAGAGTTATAAAGCTGAATATCTAATATAGAATTATCACTAACATTAATTTCCGCATTATTTAAAAACCTATAAAAATGGAATTTAACATTAGAATTTCCCGAAAAATTAAGAGGATTAAGATTGTTATAATCCGTTGGCTCTATTGGTGTTAGCGGGCTATTGGGATCGGTTTCATCAGACGGCTTTTGCGGATTGCCGAACTCGGCAATATAACCCTGCTGTGCGCTGTTGTGCCCGCAAGAAATAAAATTTCCGGTGCTAAGGGCATCTTCTTTGCCGGCATCATCATCACATCTAGCTTCCGCACGGTGCGGCGCAATAATCAACAAAGAAAAAACTACACCAATTAAAAATAAAAAACGCAAAATCATTAAAAATATCTATAAAAAAAGATTCACTAAATTCATGGTTTTGGCTGGGGTGGAAGGATTCGAACCTCCGAATGGCGGGATCAAAACCCGCTGCCTTACCACTTGGCTACACCCCAACAAATATCCAATGATTAGGATACAAGATAAATTGCCGCTGAGCAATCAACAATGAAAATTTAGCAATAATTATTTATAAATGCAAGAAATAAATTTTATTTATTGATAGCCGGCAACATAATTCTATAGGTTTATTCAACACAAAAATCAGTGCAAATGGAGTTCTCCCATTCTTTTTATTTTCAAGATAAATCTATGAAATAATATGCTCGCACGAAGAGATTCCTCTATTAGCTGGGCTACAAATATGCCAATTAATCCTGCTTTTAAGTAGAATACAAAAAATATACTTAAAGGCAAAGTAATAAAACACATTAATAATATGCTACAAATATTAGGGTATACGCTATCCCCGATTCCAACCAGTGAAAATGTTGACATTAATCCTAAAATTTTAATAAATTCTATTAATAAACAAATATAAATAACTTGCAAACCCAATAATTTTATATCTCCATTATTTGTAAAAATATTAAAAAGGTTCTCTTTTAAAATGAATACTGGTAAAGATAGTAAAAGTGTTATTAAAATTAATAAAAATATACTGTTAAAAAATGATTTCTTAATTTTTTCTATCTGTTTTGCTCCAAAATAGTTTGATATTAGTATCTGAGCTCCGATGGAAAAGGCTAAAGAAAATGCCAGTATTATGAACTGCAAGTTGGTAACATATACTCTTGCAGTTAAAGCCAATGCTGATATATTAATTGCAATAATTGTAAATGCTATATTAATAAATTGGGTAACAATAGGTTCAGCAGTAACTGGTAGTAAAATACTAAATAACTTTTTATAAAATGTAATAAAATTACATAAAAGTAATTTAATAGAGAATAATTTATAAAAACTATTATCTTCTTTTTTTACAAAATATAATAAACATATCACCGATAATATTTGAGATAACATAGTCCCTAGGCTAATACCTATTAGCATATTAATATTTCCTTTTAGAAATAAAATAGCAAGAATATTAAAAATAGTGCTGCTTACAAGCATAATAATAGTAATTACCATATTACTAATGCTATTTTTAGAAATATATAATCTGCTAGCAAGAGCATAACGCAAACATAAAAATACTAACGATGCTCCAACTATTTGTAAATATATAGTAGTATATATATTTTGTTCTTCATTTAACCCCAACCAGAGTCCAATTTTTTTAGAAAAAATAATAGCCAAGGCAGATAGTAATAACCCAAATAGTAAATTAATACTAATTGATATGGAAACAACAGCCCTAGACTTGTTTATTTCATTCATTCCCATATATTTTGATGCCAGCACTGTTCCTGCTTGGGATATTGCTCTAAATATCACTGCACAAATACCAAAAATAGAAAACAAAGACCCTATGCTTCCAGCAATATCATCGGATATATACGATAAGAACCAAGAATCTAAAAAGAAAATTAAAAATAAAAACAATAAATCTAAAGCTATGGGAAAAGATAGTAAAGAGATTTCTTTTAAACTATCTTTATTGTTAGAAAAATAAAACATTAGAATCCTATAAAAAATCTTTTGTTGAGCGGGCTATAGACCAATTAATTTCTTTATTAGTTTTTAAATAATAATCAGCTCTTTTTTTCATTTTTCTTTGATATAAGCAATACAAATAAAACCTAATTTGCTGTAAAAAAGTTAGTTTATTATCTTTAGATTTAACATCATGTGAGTAATGCCAAGCAAAATAGTTCCTTAAAAAATCACTATCTTTATTAAAAATAAAATAAGAATACATAACTCCCACATAGATTCTTTGTTGTTGATTTAACCACTCATTTAGATTTGTAGAGACATTGAAATAAGCATAGGAATCTTTAGGGTGGATTATCGGCAAGAAGTTATCATTAATTATTTTATCCTTGTTTAATATTGCATAATAGTTGCCTATATAACCATCATCTGCTATGGAGGTTGAGCTTTCTGGGAAAGTAGGCGTATCTTTTACTAAAATGCCATAACTCATTCCTATACAAAAATTTGGGTGATCGCGGTTTCTTCAAATGGCAGAGAAAATATTAGATAGTAGTAAAAATGAATTATTCCTTTTAAAAATCCATAATTTTTTATAAAAAACCATAAACTTCTTTTAGTTCTTAAAATTGTAGAAGCTACGATTTGAGGCGGAGAATTGTTCTCTAAATTTTTTATTAATTGTTCTAAATTAATTTTTAAAGTATGCTCTTTAATTGATACATCATCATCAAACCAGTGGATAATATGAATATTGTTTATTTTAGCATAATTAATAATTTGATTTAAAGAGTTGTTTTTACCAGTCTGTTCTTCAAATAACACAACTATTTGGTTGTCATTTTTATAAGTCTTTTTAATAAAATCATAACTGCTAATATCTCCATTAACAGAAATAACAATTCCTATATTTTCTGAATCTATAAGATTAGAGCAATATTTTATTTCCTGTTTTATTTTATTAATAGTAAAACCTATATACATTTTACTATTAATTGTTGGAATACCAATTACTATTTTAATATCTTTTCTCATAGGATTTCTCTACTTAGATAATTTTTTATGTTCCATTACCATATTTAGTTTTAGTTTAATATTATACTTTTTTAATAATTCTCTAATTGTTTCGCTACACTCTGCAATATAACTTTTATCCTTAAGACTATCTACAAAATTCTTTGTTTGATTTATCCCTATTTCTTTATTAAGAAGCGAAACAACATTGTTTTTCATAATACCTAAATTCATAAATTCCATATAAACCTCAAAAGTTCCTATATGTTGTAATTCTTGAAATAAAAATTCTAAATCCTCTATGGATTGCATATATTGAGGAATTATGGGACCTATAAAGGCATAAGTTTTTATATTATTAGCATTAAGCTCAGCTAAGGCATTAAGCCTAGCCTTTACTAATGGTGCTTTGCTTTCTAAAATTCTTGAGTAATTGTTATTATTTGAAGTTATAGTCATACCAACTTCAACATTTTGTAGTTTTTGAAATACATTTATATCTCTGGTCAATAGCGGATTTTTTGAAAGTATTCCTATTCTACCTTGCCATTTGCTACTATACAAGATCTCTAGGATAGATTTTGTAAGCTCATATTTTTTTTCAATGAATGTATAGGGGTCGGTTACTGAGGATAGCAGTATTGTTTTTGTTTTATCCAATTTTTTTGATAGTAACTGTTTTTGCAAAACTTCCAAAATATTAATTTTAGGATAAATAAAATTTCCCCAAGATGAAAAAGGCTTATCCATAAATCTACACATAAATGCAGCATAACAATAGGAACACGCCATTTCACAGCCGCTATAAGGATTAATTACATAATCGGCATCCGGTAGATTGCTTTTAACCAAAGCGCTTTTACAATCTATTTCTTTAATTTCTAGCATAGTTTTTTCCATACAACACATAGGTTAATATTGCAGTTAATAAAGCAAATAAAGCTGATATAATAATTGTATTATATATGTTAGATGTAGCAATAACTACTGCTAAACTAAGAATAACAGCAAAAACATGACCTATATTTTCATAAAAATTGATGCTGCTTAAGTTATGTTTATAGATAATTAATATATCTTTAATTGCAAATACAGTTCCTGCAGAAAACCCTGTTAAAATCCATAAAAACCATATTATATAAAGATTTACACGAAAATATATTACACAAAACAATAAAAAAATATTGCAACTTAAAACCAGATGTCCGATTATCACATTCTTATATATATTAAAATTACCAAAAATATTTTGCGATACAAGATAAGTAATCCAGCCTAAAGAAAAAATAAATCCATATAATAGTATATTATCTACATTTTGCAATAAAAAATACATAAGGATATAGCAATATATAAAATAATGAATTTGATGAGTTATCATAATAATTGATGGTAAAATATTGCTATATTTGATTTTTATTGTTTGTGCTTTATGCTGAAGTTCGTTATATTTGAATATCATAATAAATACATATATAGCTACCGCTAATAAAAATTTTATGCCAAATAAATAGAAATTAACAAACCCTAAAATTCTAAAAGTTCGCTTAATAAAGGTAGATACGCTACTTTTTGCTTCACCTCTAAGTATCTGTAAAAAAATAGATACAATAAAAAATATAACACCTAAACAGTATATATTGGTGTTATTTAAAATAATATATAAGACATTAGCTATAAAAATTAGTATGCTAAGATATATAATTTTCTTATCTGCAATCAAAAAAGAAGCTAGAAAATTTGTGGCTTGATATAGCAAAGCAAAAATTAAAATAACTATTATGCTATAGTTTAATTGCCATAAATAATATACAAATCCTACTTCCATAATTCCAGATATAAAAGACTGAAATAAGAAGTGAACATCTTTTTGTTTTAGCATCATGTTTAGTATTTATAAAGCGGGTCTGAATTATCAAATATTTTGTTGGTATCTAAAGTTTCTTTACTGTGCAAATAAGAAAATATTTTACAATGTCCAAAATTTTGTTTTTCTTTTTCTATAAATGTTGCGACCTTTTGAGACCGTAGTATATTGCTTAATTTTTCTTTGTATAAATTGCCTAACCCCCATGAAGAACTCAAAGTGTTGCCGGAATTTTTCATAGCCCAAGGCGAACCTAAAAATTCGCCGTCCCATCTTAAGCCAAAGGAACTAACCACTGCATCACAGGGATTATCTGCTTCCTTATCTAAAGGATACAAATGCTTTAAAGCACATTGAAGTTTTATTTTAGGATAAGAATATTGATTTTCCATGTTTTTTAAAGTATCAATTATTTTTATATAGTTTTCCTTAGATAAAACATCATTATTATTTATAATAGCTCTTCCAGACGGGAAAAGTCTCATTAATAATAGTTTTGCTACACCTTTACTATGCAAATCTAAATAAACTGATTTTACAAAGTTTAAATCTTTATGCCTATGTGATAGAGGCATTTCTGCTCTTATATTTATACCAGCATTAGAAAATCTAGTAACCTGAATAAGATTTGCACTATTATATCCTATTGACCTAACCTCTTCATCATTTTCTGAAGAATCGTATGTAAAATTTAATTCTCCTACATAATTAGCTAAATCTTTAGGCTCTACTCTTTTTAATGCTAACCCTGTTAAAGTAAGGGTGATATTTTCTTTGCCAAATTTTTTTGAAGCATATTTTAAAACATCGTAGTTTTCATTAACAATTAGGGCATCTCCACCAGAAAAATCTATTTTTATATTATCATAATCCATATTATCTATGGTTTGGATTTTTTGTTCTAAAGTTAATTCCATATTTTTAGACTGCAAGTATTTCAGTGCTGTTTCATAATGGCTAGCAAAAGAATCATAAGTAATATTATTCTCATTTACACTATCTTTTATAGAGATACTCCCCATCGTTTTTCCCGTTGCAGAGTGTAGTTTTACATGCTTTGCATCAACACAACATATTTTACAATCCCAAGGGCATATTGAGGTGATATTCCATATAATATCTAGTTTTTAGTTTTAGGATTTGTTATCATTTTTATTGCCTGTTGTTGTTATATAATATATAATTTTATTATATGAAATATAATGTATTAATGCAACGCAATAATAGGGGTTTGAATGTATATATATTTTTTTGATATTGATAACACTTTAGCTGATACAGAGAAATTTTTAGAATCGGTAGTTCCAGAAAATTATTCATCATTAAATAAAAAACAACAAATTGAAGTTTTAGATAAAATTTTGACAAAAAATGATTATCTTAATATTCCCATATTGCATAATTCAGCAAGCAATTTGTTGCTGCATCTATTAAAGCAAAAACAAGAAGTTTATTTCATAACAGCACGAGAAAGCAAAATAAAAGAGGAAACAGAAGGTTGGTTAGAGAAACATAAACTACTATATAATAAAAACAATCTAATAATGAATGCTAATAAAAAAGGGATAATAATAAAAGATATATTACTAGAAAAGCCAAGTGCTGAATTTGCTATTCTGTTTGATGATAGTATGGAAATCCATAAGGAAATATCTCTTTATAATAACATTATTTCTTGTTTTCCGTAATATAAATTAAGCGATACTTATCTTGAAATCTAATTCGGTTTATACGAAAAATTTTTCAGCTTAGAAATTGCCTCTTGGTCTATATTATAATAAAGCGGCTGCCCGCCCCGCACTAGCGAATAAAGGGCAAAATGTTCCAGCGATAATTTATATTGATATATCCAATAATCTGCAGATACGGTTTTTACATAATTCCGCGTTTCCCGATAAGGAATACTTTCAATAAAAAATAAAGGATCTTCCACATGACGATGACGGTCAGCTTTCCATCTGTCTATATTATACGATCCGCCATTAAAACCGCCGAGCACATAAATTAAATTACCGTCTGTAACTTTTAACAGCTGCTTAACATACTGCTGTCCAATTTCGATATTTACCTTTGGTGAGGTTAGCAGCTGATTCAGCTCATCACCTAAATCATATTTTTTAATAACATAATCTGCCGTTCTAGGCATAATTTGCATTAAGCCTGTGGCTCCTGGTCCGCTCATGGCTCCGCTGTAAAAATTAGATTCTCTGCGCATTATTGCTAAAAGCAGGGCTGGGTCTAGCTCATAGCCAGCCTTTAATTCCACAAAGAAAATCGGATAAGATAAATGCGATAAACCATAATACATGCCCTGCTGTCCGGCAAATTTTAAGCCCAGTGCCGGCATAGGAATCTGCTGCGCCATATAAATTAAAGCATTTAAAGTATTAATGCTGTCCATCTCGCTCATATTATTGACATCATAATTTGCTAAGAAAATTAATTCCTGCTCTGCCCAATCCATCAGCCCAAATTGCAATAAAGCTAAGGCTCTTTTGGCATAGATATTATTTTGTAAAACTGCAACAGATTCTTTAGGAAAGTTCAAAAAAGTCCAGGTATAGCTTGGGGTAATTCCTAGTTCTTCTGCTGCTATAATTCCATAGAAATTATAAATATATTTAGAAGACATTTTTAAAGCGCTGTAATATTCTGGAATATTTCCTAAAATTAAAGACACCCTTGCATACCAATAAGCTCCCTTAGATACCGCATCATCGGTTAACTTATCTGGCTTCATAAGTTTTTTAAAAGACTCTGCCGCTTTAGAATATTCGTGCATGCGATAATAAGCCAATCCCATAGTAAAGCTGGCTTCGGTAAACGCATCAGGCTTTCTGCGAGTTGCCCGCCGAGACCAAAAAATCGCCTGATCGTCTTCGCCGTCTAAGAAATAAGATTTTGCTAATGTAGATGCAAAATCATCATAAGTATCACTGTCTAAGTTTTTTATTGTAGCAGGTAAAAGAAGAATTCTTTTAACATTTAAAGTTTTGCCTTCTTTAAGATATTTCCTTAGGGATTCCGTAGTTCTATTGCTGGAAAGCGTTATTTTTGCACTAGGATTATCGGGCAGAAGCGGTTCTATATCGCTGAAATAATCTAGCCTTTTATAAATAGGAACAAATCTTTCATAAAAACTATTGGGCTTTTTTAAAAGCTGCGCCTGTGAACGATTGCCGGCAATATCGGACGCCCTTTTATAAACAATGCTTGCTACGGCAATATCGCTGTATTTATTCAGCCAGTCTTTTAACTCCTCAAAAGTAGGAGTATAAGAGGTTTGAAAATATCTAATATAATAAATATAGCCAAGCAAAATAGGATTTTCTATAGCAGCAAGCACATTATCGGATTCACTGAAATGCCCCTGCTTTTGCAAAGAATAGGCATTATAATACCTTTCCACATCTTTGGTGGAGAGAATTTTTGGAAGCCCGGCATAGGCTTCAGAGTAAATAGAGCGTTCAAAGTAATATTTAGTCTCTGCGCTAGCTGCATAAACAGCAAACGGCATAAGCATAAAAAATATACTTATAAGTATAAAAACGGTAGCAATTCTTTTCATTATTCTTAAATTTTAATTTCCATAGACTGTATTTTATCTTTAATTTCTAATAAATCAAGCCACATTGCTTTTTTCTGCGATGGATTTCTTAACAAATAAGAAGGATGAAACACAATTGTTGCCAGATAATTTTTATTATTAATACTTAAATCATACCATTTGCCTCGCATTTTGCTAATCGGCATATCAATTTTTATTAAATTGCTGGTGGCAACCTTGCCGACAATTATTATCATTTTAGGATTAATAATTTCTATCATTCTTGCTAAAAAAGGATAGCATAATTGCATTTCTTCTGTTGTCGGATTGCGATTGCCCGGCGGACGCCAAAAGATTGTGTTGGTAATAAAAATTTTTTCCCGCAATAATCCTACGCTTGCCATCGAGCTCATTAACAGCTTGCCGCTGCGTCCTACAAAAGGTTCGCCCTGTTCATCTTCATCTGCTCCCGGCGCTTCACCGATTACCATAATATCGGCATTTTCGTTTCCCGCCCCGAAAACCGTATTAATGGCTGTTTTTTTCAGCGAACAATCTTCAAAGTTTAGAAGTCTGTCTTTAAGAGAATCAAGGGTTTGGATATTTTCAAGATTAATCTCTTTAATAGCGGGATATACAGTTTTAGCAGAATTATCTGCAGTTTTTTCAACCGAAGGGGCGCTTAAACATTTAATATCTATCCCCTCAGCCAAATAATCAACTCCCATTGACTGATAAAATTTTATTAAATTAATAATTTTATTTGAATTCATAAGCAAATGTATTTATATTATCATTAGTAAGATTTAATTTATGGGTATTATTATACTATGAAAAAGAAAATTAACAAAAAAGTTTTCTATCTATGCTTGTCTTTATTGCTGGTAATTTTTCTTGGTTTTTTATTGTTTAATAATACTTTCAGCAAAAAAGACCCTGAAAGCGCTATTGCCTATGTTATTCAAGCTCGTCTTGCCAACAGCAGTTTTGATTACAAAAAGGCTAATGCGTTTTATAAAAAAGCCTACCGCGCCGACCCTAGCAACGCTAACTTGCTTGAGGAATATCTGCTGTTCAGCATTATGCAAAGAGACTTAAACCAGTCTTTTATCTTAGCACAAGAGGTTGTGCTTAAGAATCCACAGCATCTTTTAGCAAATTTAGTAATATTGGTTAAAGATATTAGCAGCAGAGGTGTGGATTCTGCAATTAACAACTTCAGCAGCGCTGCAATAGAAAAAGATTCTTTGCTTGATATTACTTTAACCACATTAAAAAGCTATCAAGCTATGAAAAATAATAATTTAGAAACTTTTGAAACTTTAAATACTGAAATTAATACTTTTGCTCCGGATTTTTATTTATATCAAAAAGGTCTGCTTGATTTATTAAATAATCGCCATGCAGAAGCAAAAGATGATTTTTTTAAACTTAATAATTTATATGTTAATATCGAATCAATTATATATTACTCGCAGCTTTTATATCAAAGCGGCGATAAAGAAGGTGCGGCACAATATTTCTACGATTATTTAGGCGATAATTTTCTTACACAGCAAAAGGCTTTAGATTATGTATCTTCGCCTATTGTTATTAACGAAAAAAGCGCTATCAGCGATTTAATTTTTAGAATCAGCAGAATGCTGTCTTATGATATTGATTTAGTTTATTTATATTCCGATAGCATTGCTGTGGCAAATATAGCGCTTATGCTTGACCCTAATAATATTCCTGCGCAAATAGAAGTTGCCTCTTTTTATAAAGCAATTGGCAATTACAATCAATCTTTAAGTATTTATAAAAATCTGCCCGATAATTCTTACTATGCTAGAATAACATCAGCAGAAGTTATTGAAATGTATAAAGAGCAAGGCAATAACAAAGAAGCGGTTAATTATATTTTAAGACAAATTAAGATTGATCCTAATAATGCAAGGCTATTTGTAGAGCTTGGGTTAATTCATCATAAAGATAAAAATTATCAAGAGGCTATTGATTCTTATACTAAGGCACTGCAGCTTTCTACGGATAATGATTTTAGAATTGGCAAATGGCTGGCGCACTTCTTTAGAGGAATTTCCTATGACCGTTTAGGCAATTGGGATATGGCAGAACAAGATATTCTAGCAGCTAAAGAAATTAACGCTAATGACTCCGTGTTAATTAATTATCTTGCTTATTCTTGGATAAATAGAGGAATTAATGTTAAAGAATCTCTTGATATGCTAAAGCATGTGCTGGTGCAAATGCCTAATAATCCAAATATTTTAGATTCTTACGCTTGGGGTTTATTTAAAAGCGGCAAATTGGAAGAAGCCTTAAAGTATTCAGAAAAAGCAAATGTAATTTTGGCTTACGATCCTATTTTAGTAAACCATCTTGGTGATATTTTATGGAATACAGGCTATAAAAGAGACGCCATTGCCACATGGAACAGAGCGTTAAATTTAAGCCCTGATGAAGATCTGACTTATGAGCTTACTCAAAAATTGGCAGGAACTTTCCCTGAATATTTAAACAAAGCTGTTGCAGAAAAAATTGGCTATGTTCCTTTTATGGAAAGAAAAGCTAATAAAAAATAATATAAGGTATGATCCAAACCTATACTTACAAAGCTAAAGCTAAGCTCAATTTGTTTTTACATGTATTAGCAACTGCAGATGATGGCTTTCATGAGCTGCAGAGCTTAGTTTATTTTCCTAATATTTATGATGAACTGAGTTTTTCTATAACTGCAGCCGAAGCTAATATTATTACGGTTGCGGATAAGTTTGCAGAATATCTTCCAACTTGGCAAGACAACAGTATTTATAAAGTTATTAGTTTTTTTCAAGAAACTTTTGCTATTAAGGAAAAAATCCAAGTAAATTTGCAAAAGAATCTTCCTATCGGCGGCGGTATTGGCGGCGGCAGTTCTAATACTGCTATTGCTATTACTGCCATGAATGATTTATTTAATTTAAAATTACCCTCTGCAAAAATTTTAGAAATAGCTAAAAGTTTTGGCTCTGATGTGCCTGTGTGTTTATATCAAAAACAAGGCGGCGCTATTTTTGAAGGCAAAGGCGAATTAGTAAAAAGTGCTAGCCTTCCAGAAATTCCTATACTATTAATTAACCCGATGCAGCCATTATTAACAGGAAGTGTTTTTAAAAAGTATGATGAAGCGGCACATCAATACAGCAAAAAAATAAACCATCTTGACTATTTAAATTTTAAAGATTTAAGCTCTTTATTAGATTTTTTAAAAAATACTAAAAACAATTTAACCGCAGCCAGCATGATGTTAAACAAAAATATCAGCGGCATTTTAGCAGGTTTAAAAGAAAGCGGTGCCGAGCTAAGCCGCATGAGCGGCAGCGGATCTACCTGCTTTGCTATTTATAAAAACAATCAAGACCTAGAAGCTGCTTATAAAAAGCTGAAAATATTGTATCCAAACTATTGGATTGCTATTTCAAAAGAAAATAGAAACATTTAAATATTATAAGGCAATTATCAACCATTGCAATGCTATATTAATGGATACCGGCTTGCGCCAGTATGACGATTACTTGGTCTTTTATATATAAATTTGCAAACAAATTTATATCAAAACTAGAACCCTTAATAATAAAGAGTTTAAAGCATTTTAATAAAATAGACAATAAATTTTGTGTCAATGGTGTGTCAAAATTAATTTTTCTTAAATTGCTTTATGCAAGGACATTTATACCAAGGATTATCATCATATGGAGTTTTAATTTTAACATTAGAAACATCAAATTTAATGCTAACTAAATTAGCATGTTCTTCTCTAAGATTTTTTCTAAGATTCTTCTTATTTACTGCATCTATTATTTTTTTTGACACTATCTCTATGAACTCTGGAGCTTTTATTGTGTTAGGATCTGCATATAAACTATAAGGAAAATCAATGCTTATTTCCCCCTGCTTATCTTTTAAATAACCAAAGATATTCATACCACCTTCTTTATAAGTTATGATTAAATCATTTTGGATATAATCTTGAACTCTTTCTCTTATGCGACTTTCTATTACACTATCTAATTTAAAAACCATTATGATAATTCCTTTTCTACTTCTTCCCAAGCGTTGCTAAACTCTTCATGATTAAATACTTCTGCTAATCCAGTTATTTGCTTTAATCTTAGTATTTCATTTTTATCCATACCTATATTCTTTTCTATCCAAGCATCAGTTCTGCCACTGTTTATTAAGATTTTCATGATTTCACTCATTCCATCTACTGTATGGACTCCTCTAGCTCTGTTGTGTCTTATAGTAGAAGCTATTCTATCTTCTAATGGCTTGTCAATTACCACTACAGGAATTGCTTCTAATTCTAATTTCTTACCTATTGTGTATCTATGAAAGCCATCAACAATGATATAAATATCTTTTTCATTATCATAATAGCAGACTATAGGTTGAGTATAGCCATCTTCTAAAATGCTTATCTCAAGCAATTTCATTTCAGGAGTTGCAACTTTATTTGGATTATAATCATTAGCTGTTATTTTATTAATATCAATTAATTTAACATCTAATACTGGAAGTTTGATTCTTAAATATTCTTTCATGTAAATTCTCCAAGTTTAGTCCTAAATCACATAGAACATCGTTTAAGTTGTTATTTATAGCATAAAAAAAATTTAGTTAGTTCAGTCTCACCATCGCATCCTATAATTTTTGATAATTGCCATTCTATTGTTTTTTTCAGGCTTAGAATTTGCAAAAGTTCACTCTCAGCATCAAAACACTCAAGCCACTCATTATCAATAGATATAACTTGGGTTGCAAAAATAGAAAGATTTCTATTAATCTCTAATACTCCTATTGAACCATATTTTGGTATTTTTTTCATCTATAATCCTCCTCTAATCTCATTAAAACCTCTCCTTCTTATATATTTTTAAATGGTTTAAAGTTGCAACAAAAACATCTAAAAGAATCCAAAAAAACGCTAAAATATAAGTGAATAAATATACCACAATAAAAATTTGTCCTGAAAAGTTAGAAGTTATCACCTTAATTGTAGAGCAATCTATCAAAAAAAGTATAATTGAGGCAATAAACATATATCCATAACAACATGTTAAAGTTTTATTCATTAGATATTACCACGCCTATATCTATATTTACCTGGGAATCTTCCAATTTCTTTTAAATGAAAAACCATTGGTTGTTTTCTGTGAAGCTCTTCTTCTAATTCTTTATATTCTTTACTTGAGATGCTAAGAGGACGCTTACGGCAATAGTAATCATGTCTCTCACTAAATTGTTCTTCTTTTTTTCTGGCGTAATCTTGAACCCTCTTATACTAAAAAATTTTTTAAGTATTACTCTTTTATTTTCAAGAGGAGTTATACAGGCAAGTGTTGCTGCATTGCATATATTTGGGTCTGTAAGTCTAAGTAAATTTGATAAGTCATCTAAATCTATAAACTTACTTACAAAATCTAACAACTCTTTTTTGTTTTTAAAAAATAATATTTTAGAAGATCCGTTTCTATAGCATAGTTTATATTTTATCAATTAAAAATCTCCCCTTCCATTATTTACATTAAATACAAAAAGACCTTCTTTTAACCACATGTCTATAACTGATAGTCTATCATCAATAACAAAAAGAATATCTTCTTTTTTTGCTTTATAGTCTTTTAGAAACTGCTCTAGTAGCTCTTTTTTTACAACAGCATCTTCTCTATTATCTCCTCTTTTACGCATATAAAGATTATAAAACTTTCTTTCAAAACCTTTTATGTTATCAAAAATACGAACTTCTGCCTTAGCTTCTAGCCAATCTCTAGTTTCTTTTTCACAATCTATACCTCTGCCGCTCATATAAATAATATGTATGTAAGAATCGTCGTCGGCATATTCATTTTTACTCTCTATCCCACGAAGAATAGTTTGAGTAGCTTTTATTACTTTGTCTTTATGGCACAAACTAGCATCGTAAATATCTCTATCTTCGTATTTTTCTGCTAATGTTCCATCTATATCGCATATTATGTATTTCATTATTCAAACTCCTTTACTTTATAAATACCGCTTTTACCATTTCTAACTATATAATTATAAGAATCTCTACCACACTTATAATCACAAATACTCCAAGATTGATATACTTTTTTTAGAATTGAACTTCCAGTATTTGCAACAAATAAATCAGTATTTCTTATTTTTTTTATTTGCTTTATTTTTAAGGATTAATAAAAATTATAAAAATTCTTTACACTTGAAAAAATATATATTATATTCAACATATAATGCAACTGGGAATACCGACAGTTTACTGACGCCTAGGCAAATAAAAAGCCTATCTGTTTTAGATAGGCTTTTCTCTTACTTTCTAAATACCAAGAATATTCCCTTTATTAAACCTCACTAATTTTGTATCTATTCTTTTATCTTTTGCAGCCTCTTTCATTTTAAGACTTAATGTATTTATTTCTTTTAATCTATCTTTCATTGTTTTAATCGTTTTTTCCATTTCATTAAGAGACTCCATAACCTCTTCACTATAATTATAGCTTATCATCGCATTATGCCATACCCATTCCATTGGATACTTTACTCCTTCTGTTATCTCTATGTATTCTTGATTTATTTCTGCGGCTTGATTGTTTATTGAATACTTCCCAGTTTTGCGAATTGATGGTAGGACTTCGCTTGTTATCCAAAATCTAAAGTTTTTAGCTTCTTTTTTATTGCTTTCAAAAATACAATCATAAAGACCAGATTCATTTAATATTATTGTATTCTGTAATCTTCCTAATCTATCAGCGATGAGGTGGTGTTTATACCCTCTCACATTTAAGCGTTGTATTAATTGTTTGGTATCTTTAATGCCTAAAATAGATGCTATATCTTTAAATACAAAATAAGGTTCATCTTCTAGCAAGACAACTCTAGCTTTATGAGTGTTAAATTGAAATTGAGTGATGTTTTCTAACATTTATATACTCCTTTCTTACGGGATTAATATTATACAGATGGGGGAGGTTAAGAACTCAGTATATTAATGAGCGAGATTATTCCCTATTGCTAGGTATTGTATTCTCTGCCCTCCCCCAAATAATAATCATATAAAAGCAAAACAAGGAAACTTATAATAATTACAAAATGAAAGAAAAGTGTTTTAATGATAATATACGAGGATTCTTAAGTCCTTAAATTTATAATAAAATATTTTTACATGATTCGCAAGTGAGAATTTCTAGTTTGAAAATATTTTTAATTGTGATTGACTCGTGCTTCTTATGATTCATAATTCAACTATAAAATAATAAGGAGAATCTTTAAAATGAGTGGGGTTATTCAAAAAACTGCTAATAAAATATGGAATTCATCCTCTTGCAAATATTGCAAAAAACCTATTCCTTTTTATAAGAATCAACATAAAGAATGCAATCAAAAATATATTAATGATAAAGCAAAAATAAAAGCAATTATATTATCAGCTTATCATTTTAACAAAACTGACGATGTTAAAGAAAAAGTAGATAACATTCATTATGCAAGCTCTGTGGGTGAAGTTGAAAAAAATAATATTATATTAAGTGCTTGGGAAGAAGCTGTCTTTTATGCCTTAGATGATAAAATTTTAACAGATGAAGAAGAAAATACTTTAGGGGAAATATTAGATATTTTTGATTTTGATTATACTTCAAATAAGCTAGAAAGTATTAAAGGATATAGAAGATACAGAGAAGCCTTAGCATTAAAATCAGTAATGCAAGGAGAAATACCAGAACTAAAAATTAATGGAGATTTACCTTTTAATTTTCAAAATAATGAGAAATTAATTAGTATAATTAACTATGTTCAATATTATGAAAGCAAAACTAGAATTAAATATGTTGGTGGAAGCAGCGGAGTTAACATAAAAATAGCAAAAGGCGTTTATTATAAAACAAGCTCATTTAAAGGTCATAGAGTAGAATCAGAAGAGATCGTTTTTATTGATAACGGATCAATTGCTATAACAACAAAACATATTTATTTTGGTGGTAATCAAAAGAATTTTAGAATAAAACTTGAAAAAATAGTTTCCTTCACTCCATATGAAGATGGCATAGGAATCCAAAAGGATGGAATAACTGCTAAACCTCAATTATTTAAAGTAGAAGATGGGTGGTTTATCTATAACTTATTAAGAAATATATCAAATTTACATTAAAAAAAGGTAGTTATAAAATCAATTATACCTACCTTTTTAACTTAAGTTTTACTGCTTAGCTTCTTATTATTATAATAAAATACTAATACAATGTTAAATTGTTGTAAAGTATTATTTTTTACTCTATTCTTATAGAGTAGCATTATTTTTTATAGGGATCGTATGAAAAAATTATTAATTATTATTGGAATATCGCTTGTTTCTTTTAATCTTCATGCTGTGGAGCATGTTTTTGGAATTGGTGGCGGCGGTCAAATAAATATATTAAATAAAGTTCATGAAATAATAACATCTTATCCTAATCCTAACTACGACCCTAATAGCGAAAAAGGATTAAATCAGTATGAAATATTATACAAACGATATAATAAAGAAAACACAATTAAAGAATATAGTCTGTTTAAAAATTTAGAATATCAAATTAGATTCCTAGTAGATGCAGAAGATTCACAAGCTGTTATATTGGGAGTTGGATACAATAATAAAGTATATGGACTATTTATGATTTCCCCGTTTTATCTTGAAAAGCTCCGTTGGAACTTCGGGATTTCTGCAAATTATATAGAAAATAATAAAATTGACTATTACATAGTAAACGATATTGAACATGCAGTTGGCAACTTTATGTTATACTCAAGATTATCTATTGGATTAAATAGTAAAATAAATGATTCATATGATACAACAAATATCTCAATAATTAATAATCCTTCAAGTGAAGATACTATTGTCAAGAACCGCATAACAACAAGACAAAATTATCAAGGAGCATTATCGTTTGGAATAAGATACAAAATATAAAATTATAAAAGCAGTATAGATAAAATACCTTATATTTATTGTTTTATTCCCATTGTATACCAGCTAAGATATATAAATTCTGCGAGTATGAATTTGGGCTTATGCTTCTATTTCTAATATTTGTATTTATAATTGTTGTTGCATTTGTAGTAAATGAACTATCATTCAATCCATCCGTGTTTAGACTCCACTTTCCGCCAATTTGCTCTTGTCTAATATACGGTGGCTCACCAGCTAGGATCGCACCCCTTATTCCCATATCCCAATCAGTGGTGGATACTGATTGATACCAATTATATGAAAAATTAATTGATATTTTAGTAGACCCTAAAATATCAAATCTATGAGAGTGTTCTATATATTTATAATAACTGCTTTGATACAAAGGAGCTAATCCTAAATAAATATCTGGCAATCTGCTAAAATTGTTAATGCCTATATTTTGCATTGCTTTCCAAAGTTTAGGGTATTCTCTTTGAATTAAAATATTTGATTGCGGAATTTTATCTAACCTTAAATAAACCATAGTGCATAATGGATTCTGTTTAATAAGAATGCTTTCGCTTTCATTAAGGATATAACAACTTCCTATCATAAACTCATAAAGCTCTTTTATAGAATTTACTTTGTTTTTTGATGTTGTTATTCCATCATCAATAATAAAATTATCTACTGAACTTAATGTTTTAGTTTTTGGAAAATCTTTTGCTTGCGTCATTATTGTGCTCCTATTCTCATTTTACAATACCAGTTAATATTTCTTGATGTTGGAATTATATCGCTCGCACCAGTATAGTTGATATTATTAATAGATATATTAAAGTTTTGATTTGTTTCAAAGGGTCTATTCCCAAAAAAAGGAGAAGAAATTCTATCCCATCCGCTTGATGAAGCGCTGTTCCATCTCACTACATAGCTCCCACTTGTTGGACCAAGTGAAATTGGAAGCGAATGCGAATGATTAATATCAAAAGCAGAGCTCTCAGATCGATTGGTAACATCTGTATTAACTTTTATCATATAATTTTTAGCAGTTAAATCTGGAATATCGCCGGTTTGGTAATCTATATCACTACCATACTTAGCCAACCATTCTAATTTTGAGGGTTGTATCATTTCAATTTTCACTCTCATAGTTGTATATGGTGGATGGCTAGTATCAACTGACTGAACTACGCCAGTAGCTGGTATGGTTATATCTTTAGTGTCTAAAAATCCTACAACTTGTCCACGAACATCTATTTGTATTAATCTTCCAACTGCATCTGTTGTATCTAAGTTTGGATCTACTGGCATAGTATAGATACCAGATTCCATGCGGACCAAATTAAGAGTTCCATCGTTATTGTCAAATTCAATATAATACTGCTTAGTATTTTCATTACTTTCCCCATCTACAACAACTCTGCCAAGCCAGTCCGGATCCCAAACACCTGGAGTTGTTTTATAAGTGAATATACCTCCTTGAAGCCTAGGGAATGGACCACCTAGATCACTTTGTATTCTTAAGCGGACTATATTCTTAAAATAATCATGTATTTTTGCGTATTCCGTGTCTCTATAGTCTGTTCCATCTAGTAAAATATAATAAAAATTATTTTTTGTGAATAGCTTCCTCTCATCTATCAATGCAATAATGCTAAAATCTGGTTGAGGATTCATTAGCTTTGATATATCTCTTATTTGTAAGGCTCCATTGCCTATCAAAATATAATCATCATCTTGCGGTAATTTATTAATTAATTGGTTAATTGTTGGCATTTTTTTATCCTCTGTAATCTACTATTAGATATGGTGATAAAGCTGTTTTTTCTGGTTGATACTCTCCGTCGTTATCAGTTGTAGTATTATTTATATTTATAGAGGAAAAACTAATATTATCATTCCCTAACTTGAGGAAATAACCGGATCCAGCCTCAAAATCATAAGTATTATCGATCCTTGTATAAGTAAGGATCATATTAAAAGAATTTTTAGCAAAAGTATGTTCGTGACTAGGAGGTTTCCACTGATTTGTTGAACCAATATCAACATCTAATTGCCCCTTACTAATAATATTGCCATCAGCTCCAGTCCAATTAGGCAACACATAAGTAGGAGTAGTAATTTTATTATACTTTTCATAGAGTGGATAAGTTCCTATATCTACAACTCTGCCATTACATAACCCCAAAATAACTCCATTAATATTAATTTCTTCTTTCGTAGTCTGTGGCGATGGATAAAGAAATACTTCGTCCATATGATCTTTTAGTAAAAAGGCTGCAAGGTCTTTAATACCAGTTTTATAACCGATACCGCTATTTTCTATGTATGTAAAATTTGGCATTTATGCACCTCTTTTATTGTTTGATTTATTTAATAAATTTTTATTTTTTATCTTGTCTTTTAATTTATCTCTTAAAATCTCTTTAGTAGATTTTGATATATTGATGTCAAGCTGAATTCCTGCTGGTAAAAATAACTTAATAAATGATATTAAAATTGCCGGCAGTTGAGTGCCTAATAGCAAGCTAGACAAGCCGGTGTCGTTAAAAATTATTTGCTGTAAATCTTGCGATTGCAGGATTGCTTGCTCTGTAAGTTCACCAACACCAATATCTATACCAACAAAATTTTCGCCATCTCTAATAATTTCAACATTAAATATGATTGCAACCGCTCGTATTAAAATATCATAATTAGTATAGCCTTTGTAATCATATATAAGAGTTAATACTCTATCATCGTTAAATACATAATTAACAATATCATAAACCTCGTTTTGAGCCAATCCCTTTTGCCAAGCTAGAAATAATATTTTAGCAAGGATATTTTTATTTTGGGTGTAAAAGGCAGTGTTTTGAAAGTTTTTACTTAAAAGCACAGTGCTTTTTAGTTTATCTAAATAGTCATTTAAAAATAATCCTAGATTATAATTTAATTCCATTTTTTAATCCTTATTTTCTAATTCTTATTCTGTATATTTAGCCTAATTTTTAGTGTATAGTCGCAAAATAGACACACCATATTCTGAATTCTTTATTTTATAATGATTTTTAACCTTATAAATCCCTTGCATGATACTAATCTACCCTACTTGCAAACTGATATTTGCTTCATCTAATAATAAGTAGTCTCCATTTTGCACTATAAAATCTTCGGCTTGAGCTCCGTTGTAATTGATTTCAAAAGTAATATTTCCTAACATTTGTAAGTTTCTTATAAAAACTAATGGTTGAATTAATTTGTTAAATTGGTAATAATTATTCCACTCCTGCAGTAGCATATTTACTAGCTGATTATTGGAAATCATAGCCCCATTCCATGAAAAATTAACACTTGCTATAACAGAGAGGCTAATACTAATCTCATTAGCATAGCTCCATTGTATAGATTTATTAAAGCCGTTTTTATTTATTATTATTTCATGATCACCAAGTAGAACGCAACCAGGAGTTAATACATCATATATTGTATTACCAATAATATTTGCATCAAGCTCTAAAGAACTATCAACCCGCTTGATAAATATTCTTATTTGCCCTTTTAAGGTAGATACAGGATCATTATTAATATCTATAATTTGAGCGTCTTCAATGTTATCCAGCTTTTTAAGTTGATGTATTAGAAAAAAAGAAGTATTGCCGCTGTATTTAATGGTTTGGATTTCATTTTGAGATATGGAATTATCCACAATTTCTGGAATGAAATTACTTAAAAACTGGTTGTTAACCATATCTATTAAAATGCAGGCATTAAACACATTATAAATATTGCTACCTCTAAATTCTTCAATAGTCATGCTTAAATTGCCATGAGCTGCTTTAAAGGCTTGAAAGTATCTGTCTTCTAAGCTGTTGTAATCGGTTAATAATCCAGGAATGGCTAAATCTATTCCTTTAGTTATTGCCTTAAGTTTATTCATTAGTTTTTATACTCCATGTTGATTTCTTTGTTAACTATTGATACACTGGCAGAAAACAGAGTTGTATCTATTTCAAATAATTCATTGTTTGGATTAAATTCTAAAAAGTATGTTTTATGCCACGGCTTGCTTATGTTGATAAGAGCTACTTCCTTATTAAGGGTGCTAAACAGCCAATTCTCACCATTATAATCAAATTTAAAATAAACAATATTGTTTTGTATATCCCTATCACTCCAGTTAAATATCATATTAGTTTCCCTCAAAGTCGGTATTGTTAAATTTAATAAATATTTGAATAATTCCTCTATCATCAATAATAGGATTTACCCATAAAGACTCATGCCTAAACCCATGAATTAATAAAGAATTTAACAAGAACATGTTAAGATCTAAAATTGTAGCTTGCCCGGCAATCATAGATTTTATTTCTTGCTTTAAATCTATAAAGTTTTCATGCAGTCCATAGAAATATCTATTGTTGCTTGTAGTCTGCAGCAAATATTTATTTTCATTATATTTGTCTGTCATAATATATTGTTTAGTAGAATCATCATAATCTAATATATCTAGCATAATTAAAGCTCCTCATTCTTAATGCTTGCCAAGTTCTGCTTGTTTGTATCAAAATCTTGCTGAATACCCATTAAATCGGTTTTAATTGTTGTTAAGTCTGCTATAAATGTAGGGCTGGTTATAGCTCCTCCACCATTGCTTGCTAAAATTCCGCTGGATAATTTATCTACTAACTCACTAATTTTGTTAATTAAGCTATCTAAATTACTAAAAAATGTATCAAACTCACCAAGTGTATTTTCAAAAATAACTGTATAATTACTAAAGAATAAATTCTGATCCTCTTCTGTTATTAAAAGCCCTTCATTTTTAATATTTTTTTGAAATACAAACAAATTGCTTATATTGTCTGGTGTGGTCTTATATATTTTCATTAGTTCAATCCTTTGATGTATTTAAAATTTATTGTTGTGCTTTCATTATCAGTATTATAAACAATCATAAAATCTTGCATTAACTCATAAGTAGCCGTGCCAACAGTAATTAAGTCATGATTATAAATTTGTGGGAATCCACTAAACAAAACTGCATCTAAGATTAATCTTGGCTGATAAGTAATTGGAGGCTTAGGAATTAAAAGATTATTAACATAATTGCGAACAAAACTATTTAAAACATTTATACTAGAACTATCTCCACTTACACTAATAGGCAGTCCTTCTAAAATATCACCTATTTTATAGTATTTATTTTCATCATATTTATTTAGTAATTTGTTTTGATTATTTGATATATAAAAATAGTTATACATTAACTAAACCCTCCTCCTGCTTGAAGACTTTGATATAGAGTGGGTTCTGCTTGTCCTCTAATGCTTGGTGCTACATAGCTAGTCAAATTTAATAGCACATCTCCTGTTTGATAATCTATAGAGTAGTTAGTTAAAAATAAATCGGATTCAGCAATGTTTGGCGTAATAACTTGCCAAATATAATACATATCACCGATATTCAAATAAGTAAGCGGAGTTCGCTGACGCTGTGCTAGCATTGTGGAGGCTAATAATAAAAAAGGATTTTGAATATTATTTAAGTCTGCGACATTGTTTGCTATATTTTTGCTAGAATCAATACCCATATACTCCATAAGTGCATTTGATGAAATTGTTGGAGCTATTTTTAAAACAACATCAACATTCATAATTTGTCTTTTAATTGTATCATTCCATTCTCTTCTAATGGTTGGTTGTCTTTGAATAAAACAGAAATTACTAACTAATGGAACAACTAGTTTCCCTTGCCAAGCTCCTAAGGGAGTATATGGGGTAGGTGTATCAAGTATTACATTGCCTTCAAACTTAGGAGAATTTTGAAATAAAACTGCATTGTTCTTATTAACAAAAGCAGCAATTTTAGCCCCAAAACATCCCACATAACCTTTTAAAACATCAATCCCTAATAGTTTCATTATTATTGACTCTCATCTATGTTTTTATGAGCTTGTTGTATATATTTATCAGCGTTGTTGCTAGATGTGCTTTTTATCCATTCTTGATATTTATCATATGCGTTCAACCACCAAACATCTTTTGTGTATTTATCCACTTGCTGTTGCTGCTGTTTTTTTTCTTCTTCAGTTTTAGGAATTGCTCCAAAAAACTTTAATATAGAATAAAGACCTCCTAAAACACTATTTAATAAAGTATTATTTACATCATCAATAGCTTTAGTAGCAGTAGCTATTGATGTCGCCAAAGTATTATACATATTTTGGTCTGTAGCTGCTTGGTTTTGCTTGATTTTATTATTGGTATTAACTAGATAATCATTAACTCTAGTATTTTGACTCCCTGCGAGTAAAGTATCATTGAGTGCTTGGTTTTCTGCAACTTCTGCATTATGTATAATGTTATTTGAATTAGCTCCTAATTTATTAACTTTTATTAGTTTGCCTGTTTTTGTATCTTTTACTTCTGTATTAGTAGAGCCAATTTCTTTTGCTTTTTGTTTAAGCTGTCTTAAATCTTGCTGAGTATATAATAAAGGTTCTAAATCGCTTAACCCTATTTCTTCAAGATACTTACGGCCATCTACTACACCCATACTCCTAGCTTGGTCTACTAAATTAGTTATTAAATCATTAGTATTCATACCTTTGTATTGTTGTAAATCACCTCTTGATACTCTTTCATTTACATTTGAAAAAACACTGCTTGTGTTAATTCCTTGTGAGTCTAATACATTATACATAGCTTGATTATCTGTGTTAGATCCTCCCATAATAGCAAAAGCCTTTGCTTGCTTTTGAGCTTCATTCATAAGTTTATTAGACATATCCATGAACTTTTCATTTAACCTCTTAGTAGCACCGATTAAAGTTGTAAATATAGCAACCACTGCACCAATTACTATAGTTAATGGATTGAAAATTACCCCTAACATACTAGCACCCATTCCAAGAACTCCACCTCTTGCACCTGCAATCCTGCTAATTCCAGAATTAGTATTTTGTGCTATTCTATCTATTTTACCCATAACAGTTTTTATGCGATTTTCTGATATATTAGGTATTAAATCAACTCCTGCCTCTGCAATCTTTTTTACCATTTATATACCTTTATTTGTATTATGCTTTTTTTCATGCTCTTTTAAATAGATATAATCTTCTATACTATCTAATGGTTTATTCATTAAGTTTTCATACAAAATAGAATCGTAATTATAAAAAGTATCTATTTTTTCTTGCCACACGGCAGCATATTGATTTGCCAAAACATTAATTATATCTTCTAATAGCTTTGGTGAAAGTTCACTTTTATCTAAGTTAGCAAGAGGAACCCCATCATAAAATATTTTTGTTCCCCATACTTCAAATGTTTTTTCTTCTAATCCTAAAATCTCTAATACTTCTTTAAAATAATTAAAGCTCTCTTTAAAAGTAATCTCTTTTGTGAATATTTTACTATTCTTAAAATTATCTTTATTGATTAAATCAGCAGTTTTGTTTAGAAGTAAATATCCTCCGTAGTTAGCTAGGTTCATCACCTCTTGAAAGATCATTAATTGATCCTTAAAACTAAGCTCATCAAATTTCTTTATTCTAACTTTTTTAAAAAACATCTTTCCTCCTAGTAAGAATTTGTTAAGGTTTTGCCTTTGAAGTTGAATACTAATTTTGAACGATTAGAGTCATCAGCGTTAACCTGAATCGCTCTTTGAGCTACAATAGCACTCATTGATAGTATTCTATTTGGATCTTCCTTGTGTGTGATTATGATTGTGCCAAGTTCTCTAGTAGCAAACAACTCATTAATTAAATTAATCAATGCTGAATCTTCTACCGTGCAAGTAATGCTTAAAGTATCAGCTTCTATACCGCCCTGTAAATTGGATGCTCCATTAGTATTTCTTGTAGGGTCGTAAGACATTTCATTTACAAGATTATCAGTGTAAGAGAAAGACTCAAAACCTAGCATTGTAAACTTGGTATCTCTAAAAGACAGCGATATTTTGCTATTGCTGGCTGTAAAAATTTGTGCGATTGCCATTTTGTATAATTCCTATTTTGTATTAATTCTATTAGCTATATAATGTGGCTTCTACTCCCCACATGGAATCTAGTCCATTAAGATTTACCTTAATGTTTTTAAGAACTCCATTAATGGTGTCAGCATTAGTTTGATTAAAATCAACAATAAATTTAGCTTCACTGCCAATTAGATTTTGATTAATATAAGTTTGCAATAAGGCTTGCCCTCTTTCTTGCACTAATACATAATCATCAGTTTCCATATTTGGTTTGCTATTTTGAATAAATAGCTTAATTTCTTGCTGCAGTGCTTGTTTAATAATTTCACCGATGAATAATCTGGTTGGCGATATACCGCCCATTCTAAAATATGCTAGCTCAATTCCTGCAGTGCTAGCGTCTGGTGTATTAGCAAAAGTTAACTGACTATCTCTTGCTTCACTATATTGTGCTTCTGTGCTTAGAACTGGCTGCCAAGTTGATAAACTCCTATACTGCATATCATTAAGGCTAGCAGTATTACGACCAAGGTAAGCCTCAATTAACTCATAAGGTGCAGTTGCCGTATTTCCATCAACAATCATACAAGTATATTCTTGCATTGCCGCTGTTTTAGCTTCAGGACTTATATTTGGAGTTGTATATATTTTAAAGCCTTTAAAATTTGCTAATTGCTGAGTTGTTGCCGCTAAATAATTCGTAATCACTAGCCAAAAGCAAGTATCGCTTGCAGTGGCTAAATTGCTATTGTTTACTAAATAAATCTGCTTGCTTCCCAAGCTTAACCCAAAATCTATCATTTCTTGAGTTGTAAAATAATTTCCAAAATCACTTCCGGAAACCAATTTTGGGGTGGATAAATCATTATCAGGATCTTGCTCTACTACCCAACAATATTGAAATAAGTTATTTTGTGTAGTAATGCCTTGTGGTGCACTCACATCAATTTTAACTACATAATCTATAAACATTCATTTATTCCTTTTTAAGTTGTTATTGCCATTTCAGCATCTTTCATAGGATACCGAGTTGTTTGTTTTGCAATTGGTATATCAACCACAAATTCAAGAGATAAGTCTATATCGCTTCCTACATTATAAGGATAAATAATATTGACTTTATCTTTCTCTTTTTGGTTATATTCTGTAATACGATTAATAACGAGATCAATGTTCCAGCCGTTATTATGTATAATTGGGAAAGTAAAACTAGCAGATATATGATATTCTTCCACATTATTACTATTATTTAATGGGAATGCTTCAAAATTATTTACTAAGATAGCAAGTCTATTTGTAAGCGTTAAATCATCTGCGTCAAAATATACATCAACCTTGCCGAATATATTGTTTATCTTTTCAATTATCGTCTGCTGCAGCATTATATTACCTCAACATCAAATAAGCCTTTTAAGTATTCATATTCTTTAGAAACTTCAAAACAAGGGCAGTCCTTTTTAGCATACTTCCTATGTCCGCTTACAGTTTTTAATTGTGGATAAGCGTCAAGTAAATTAGTTAACAACCTTCCTAAAGACTTTTTTTGCTCTGGATTTCTTGTATCTTTTGGAGTTTTGCCGTCTTTTGCATATCCTCCAATATAGCAAATACCAATAGAGGAATGATTTTTACCTGAATCTTTACAATGCGCTCCCATCATTTCAATAGGTTTTCCTTTTTGAATTGTTCCGTCAAGCAAAACCAAATAATGGTATCCTATATTGCTATATCCACTAGGTAAAACTTTAGGCAAAACTATCCCATCTTTTAAGTGCCAAAGCTTAATATCTTCAACATCAAAATATTTGCCTTCAGGAGTGGCAGAGCAATGTAAGATTATTTCATTAAAGTTGGGATTAATTTTTTCTCTTTCTGTCAATTTCTTCCTCCTTATTTTTATCTTCTTCTAATTTTTCTATTTGCTTTTTCATGCTTAAAATATTGTAATTTAGAGTTAATATCTCTAATTCTTTTGTTAGCGTTCTTATTCTTCTATTCTCAAAACTTTCATATAAAAAGTAATAAGCTATTATTCCAATAATAAGAGCTATCATACCTAAAATTACACAAATAGCAGTTATTGCGGTTTTGGAAAATAAAATACCATTTGTAGTTATCTCCATACCTAATAAAGTATTAAATACTTGCAACGATGTTTCTTCTTCAAAACCAAAGTATTTAGTTGCAAAGAATGCTAAAATACTAATAACAATTGTTAGGATTCCAGTTTTAGATTTGAAAAATAATTTGATAACAGCAAGATTGCTTATTATTAATCTAAAAATGCTAAATGCTCCCATATTTACTCCTTATTCAATTGCTTTTTTTCTATATACTGAAATATGATTTTGCATTTGCGAGATATTGAAATATTGTCATGATATGTAGCACACACCCACTCAATATAATCAATATCTGCAGTATAAAAATCTTTAGGATTACTTTGTATCTTTTGTATTTGTTTAGAAATAAAGACATTGTCAAATAAAAAGGCTTTATCTTTTTGCTGTAATACCCATGTTCCTACTAAATAAGCAAAATACAACATGATACAAGCATATACTGGTATCATTAATGCTCTATACTTCATCCATATTTTGTTTAAAATCTCTAATAATAAATCTATGTTTTTCATATTGGTTTGTTCCTAATTAATCTTTATTGTTTAACTCTAAAAATTTTAGTAAATCTAAAGCTATCCAATTTTTTACTTCATCACTCGTTAACTTATTAATTTTGTGTTTTAGTTTTAATACTATTTCTGCTTTTTCAGTGGCGGAAAATTCTTCATTTTCATATATACTTTCTTTGCAAACTTCTAAAAGCTCCACATCGCTAAACCCAAATATATTCATAATGATTTCTTTTCCCATTGCATATCTCTAATAAAAGCCTTTATATTTAATAAAGGTGTTAATGGATTTCTCTAATTGTCCTGTTGCATAATATTTTTTATCAAAGCCTTTTCTTTTTATGGTTTTTTCGCTGTTATATCCATAAACCTTATCCTCTACAGCTTGAACGAATACACCTTTACCAAAATTGATTAATCTTTGCTTTCTATCACCTTTATGATTAAATAAATCATCCAAAACCCTCAATAAAGCCCCTTTAATATTAGGATTTTCAACCGCTTTAGTAAAATATCCATCAAGTTGTATTGCTACATCTTCATTAGTTTGCTTTGATAGCTTACTTTTAGTTGCAACATGATTGCCACTTTTAAGTTTTTTCTTATAATTAGCAAGTTTCCTTTTAGTGTCTGTGGCTTCTATTCTAATTACTTTGTTTTCAAAGTAGCTTTTAACTTGCTTAACTGTTTTGTGTTGCATTATCTAATAACTCCAAATAAAACTTCTGTAGAAAGTTTGTCTAACTCTCTAAGATCATAAGGAATTGATAATTCATGATTAGAAGCATATACAGCAATAATCTCTTTATCGTAAGGCGTTTGAGTGTTGCGTTTAAGGCGATGTTTAATAATCCACAATACAATATTAAAGATATTCTGCGGTGAGAAATCTTCAAATTGATATATGTAGCTAAATTGCGTGTATTCCATATCGCTTAGCTTTGTATTATCAAATATTATTAACAATCTGTTTATATCTTCTCTTGCGTCCATTTTTCTTCCTTATTAAAATAGGGGATTAAGAAAGTTAGATTTAAACTTAATCCCCTATCCTATACCTTTAACTAAGCAAAGGTATATCTGTAAGATCTGTCTGTGCTTATCATCTGTAATGATGGCGTAGAAAAGAAATGGTAAGTTTGTAGCTCATCCCCAATAGTGCTAGTGGTAAAAGTATTAGGAGATATTCCACGATAAAGCGTTGCAAAGTTAGGGTTGTAAAGAACAACATCATTAGTGCCAAAATAAGTTGTGCTACCTATTTTATTAGCAGCCTCTGTGATATTATCTAATACATACTGATTAACTAACTTATAATTAGCCATAGCATTAGGGAATTGATCTGCAAGATATTCTAAAGCTGTTTTATATCTATAACCACCTGCTCCAGTAGCTGCTATAGGGTTAGACAATCTACTTAAGGCGCCAAAGCCCATCATAATAATAGGTTCTTCTTCACCATTAAATTGTCTATAAGCATTAGCTAAATTACTTAGATTAAGTATATCTTCTTGAGTGTTTGAAGGTAGAGTTTGTGTATCTTCAAGAAAACATTTATTGTGGTTATTAAATAAGGCAAAAGCGTCGTGTTGCATTGTTAAATAACGAACTGCAACTTGTAATGCTTGCGATATATCAACTTGTCCTCTTATTGCGTCAACAGTATTCATAATTTTAAATAATTGTGGTGTATAGGTAAGCTCTTTAACTCCCACTGTATATTGCTTAATATTATTGGATTCAATTAAAGTTCTTACTGCCTTAACATCATCCATTTTTAAGTCAATATACCTCATGGTAGAAGCATAATCTAATTCTTGAGGTGAAGTTGCAACATCATTAATTGCAACATTTGCTAAGATTGATTGATATCCAATTGCGAATATTCTAGGTTCAATCTGCTTTAAGACTGGTCTTGTATCTCTTAAAAACCCTTTACTTCCAAAAACTGTAGACATAATTTTTTCCTTATTTTGTTTGTTAAATTTATTCTATAATGCAGAATTAAAACCTATTCTGGCTCCTTTAATCTCGGTGCCATCAGGAAGAGTAAGAATTACATTTTCCTCAACTACCCAAGCATTTAATTCTTGTGCGTCTGGGAATGTTGCATCAGTTGTCAATAGTCCGTTTGGCGTTTGATAGGCTTTTTTATTTATCTCTGCCACACTGCCATCTTCCACCATTACAAATACGCCATCACCAAGAGTGCATATATCCGCTGTTGTTGTTTTTGTTCTTACATCTCGCCAAATTTGTCCTGCAACCCCAGCTGCTCTTATATCTGCTGCTGCTCCAGTCCAACCATTAGTTGGGTGTTTTGCTACAAAAAAGAAGCCATTACCATAAACATTATCAGTAGGTTCGTAAATTGATTGAGTAGTAGAAATATTTCTACTAAAATTTATCCATGTATAACTTTTAGACATTTTTTATTATTCCTTTATTAAATTGTTTTCTAACTTTTTATTCTTTTTATTTGAAAATTTAGCATCCTCAAATTTAGTGCTTAACATCTTCTCAATACCAAACTCTTCACTATCTTCTATAGAGCTAGGCGTAGGTGCATTAACTACAACGCTTATAGTCTCTGTTTCACCCCAACCTGCAACATTTATATTTGTTGAACCGGCGCCAATGAAATGAACATCAATAGTTATTCCTCCCTTTGTCGCAGTTGCTATACCTGAGTCATCGCTTGTTAAAGTGAGATCACTAACAGTCCCACCAGGACTAAAATCAACCCCAATGCTTGCGTTTGGATCGCCTACTGTGCCATTTATGCTGGTTTGTTGCAAGGTAAAACTACCATTAATCGTAATATTAATTGTTTCTGTTTTGCTATACCCTGATACTGTTATAACTGCACTACCTGGACTCACAAAATCTATTGATACATTGTCCCCATCAAAACTAGCAGTTGCATACAGATCATTATCAGAGCTAACAGCGAGATCCGATACCTTACCACCACCACTAAAGGTGATAGCAATCTTAGCCGCTGGATCTCCAGAAACACCAGTGATACTATTTTGTGCTAATGTAAAATCAGGTTGTGGCTGCGGTGGGGTTGAACTTGAAAAGCCTCTACTTAAAAATCCTAACATGCTTATTCTCCGTTATCCACTACACCTATTCCGTTAACAATCATAGGAGTATCTTGATCTACCCAGTATTTATATCCTTTAGGAGTATTAACTTTATTATCCACACTTGGATCATATCCCCATCTGATATACTCACTAACTTTAGGAGTTAAATTAGTGCTTTGTGGTTGATGTGAAAGATTGCTGCCTTTTATTTTAACCCCAGATAAACTCTTACCATGGGTATTTTTATCAATAAGGGGTTTAAACATTCTTGCAACATCGTATGCTTCAGCCAAGACTTGTGAATTTTCTTCAATAAATTTTGTTGAGTTCTCAGCATTTTTAAAGCCGTCAAATAACTTTTCATACTCTGGTTTAGCTTCTAAATATCTTTTATTATCAACATCATTGATAAAATTATGCAGTTTTATTAAATTATAGAAATCTATTTTCTGTTTTAAATAACCTATAGTTTGATCTTTTAGATTAAATTTAGTATCAAAAGCCTCTTTATCCAACTCGCCAAACTCAGTTTGAAAATTAAAGTTAGCAACTTCATTTTGATAGTTTAATCGTAGCTTTTCTTGCCCTATTGCATCGTTTTTAAACAGATCCTGATCTTTTGGCTTGTTGTATTTAGCTTTTAGTCTTTGTATAATATCTTTTTTAGTTTTACTTTTCATCTTCATTATTTGGTTCTCCTTCTCTGTTATCTTCTTCTAAGTCTTCTAAAGCCTCTTCTGTGCTATCAGCTACCGCTTCAATAACATCATCTCTATCATATGAGACATCTATCTCATCAAGAGATTTAATAGTTTCATCAACCTTAATATCAATGAATTCTTCTATTTCTTCTTCACTAGCATTCTTTAGCTCTTCTTTATCGTCATCAACTAACTCATCTGCTAGCTCTTTGATTTCTTCTTTATCTACTTCTTCTTCCATTGCATTATTCCCTTTTGTTAAACTAATTGATAACCACATCTGCAGTTATTGATAAAAAATCCAAGTTTCAATGCCATTCTAACTGTTATAATTTGATAATATCGCTTTGCATGGCTTCTCCTAAAATCTTTACTTTCACTAGGCAAGATCCTAATTTTAGCAGCTTGCGGCAACGCTTTTATGTTATAAAAATTATTCCAAGATTGAATTCCTGAATTTAATAAACTCTCTTGAGTTTCTTTGGTATTACCTCTTTTTTCTTGCTTTTTAACACTTCTAATAATTGTTGAATATTCCTTAGATGGAATGTTTTTATTTTTCCTCAATAAATCCTTTATTTTGCTAGGAGTAGCTTCCTTTAAACTAATATCTGCAATATCTTTTAGAACTTTTTTATCTTCATTAACATTAATGTGCTTTTTGTTTATAATTTCTTGCTCTAATGCTCTTAATGTTTTAGATACATCAAAATCATTCTTTCTAATCAGTGCTAATAGAGAATTTAGAAAGTCAATATTTTCTTTATCGCTTAAATTTCTCTTTATCCTTCCAATGAAGCCATATGCTATTTTTCTTACTTCTCTAGGTGCTTCAGCAGCTAATTTCAAAGCAACAACTTTTTTTTGATCGGTCTCAATGCTTTTTAAATCTATTAATTGAGACATTAGCTCTTCACCGTGCTTAATTTTAGTGATTTCTTCCATTACTCAAATAATCCTAAAATTGTTTCTTGTATTCTCTCATAAGCCTCTCTATTGTTCTCTTTAAGATACAAATCTATAGTTTCTAATTTATCTAAATACTGAAAGGCTATAGCTAATTCCTCAATGGTTTTGTAGTATTTGATGTTTAATAGCTTTGCTTTTTCTGTAAGTGGAATATCTAATGCAGGAACTATTTGCTGAATAAGTGGAATGCTGTATTGTCTTCCATATACCTTAAACATTTTAATATTCTGCAAATGATCGTTATCTCCAGTAGCATTTAATCCTTGTGGCTGCTTACCAAGAAGATAAGTTATAGTAAAACCGGTAATTTTGCTTAACTCTTGTGCTATAAGAGTTTGAATATAATCAAAATTTGAGAAATCAATTGTTGAAAACTCAAATGAAGCTCCGCTTGGTATTAAGACAGCTTTTTGATTATCAAATGACTGCCAAGAATTTAAGATAACTCTAATTGATTCTATAAGTTCTTCTTTAACAATGTTAAAATTGCCTGTTAATTGAGCTGGATCAACTTTGATAATGGGAGTTTGATTAGCTCCGATAAGAAGCCGCATTGAATTTAAGAATTCAACATTTAGTTGAAGTAATGGACGCAATCCAAGCTCCCAATCTAAATTAAAACCAGGAGTAATCCCCATTCTTTTTGATTCAGGAAGAGGAGATTGTATAAAACCACAAAAAGCGCCTTTTATTCCTTTAGGAAGTGGCTTATCTAAATCATCGTTTACACCAACAGGAAAATATTCTGTTCTTGAGTTGCTGCCAATAGCACTCAAAACAATAATATCAAGGACGCTTCTAATATAATGTCCTTCTTTTTGTTTAGCAACGCCAAATAAGCCAAGCTCAAAATGCTCTTTCCCAGTGAAATTTAATAAAAGACTATCTCTAAAAATCCTTTTATAGAATAATTCCAAAGAGAATCTTAAGAAAACACTGTCAAAAAGTGGTTGATATTTTAATTGAGGACCAGGATTTGTGTTATTTTGCGAAAAATTGCCAAATAGATTAGAAATATTGGGAATTTTCAAATTAGATTTTTAATCCTTTCAAGTAATAGATTCCGTAAGTTATGGCGTCAGCCTCGTTATCATTTTTGTTGCTATTTGCAACATAATTAAATAAATTACCGACAAAAAGCGAACTATTCAATTGTTTTTTATAACTGCCGTAATTATAAGGGATTGAGAGGTTGTAATAACTCATGTAAGTGTATAAAGATTGAGTAATTCTGTAGTTTTTATTAAGTGTTGGCTTATCAACTGTTAAATTAAATCCGTTTAAATGATTAGATAACCATTCTTGCGATAGATTATTCCCTTCCATAAAGCCCTCTTTAACACCAAGAGTCTTTAAAATGTATTCTATTTCTGGTATTGCCTGCTCTATGCTCTCTTGCCAGCTGAACCCAGTAAAGATAAAGCTATTAGTGCCTACTTGCGATATAATAGACATCGCACAAGTATCACCTCCGCCAAATGCTGGATCAATTGCGAATACTGTTTTACAACCTTGTAATTTCTGTAAGTCTGTAAATTCTTCAAGCTGAGAGAAAACAAGACCATTTTCCACATCGTTAGGAATACCATACCATTTTTGATTAAAGACTTTTTCATTTAGCTTGCCATTTGCCACACCCTCTTTGTCCTCGCAATACTCAGTCCATAGAGAAACATCACGATATTTTTCAGGTAGCATTGAAATATTGATTTCATTTTTAGATACTAAGCAAGATTTCCTATGTTGGAAATATGTTTCTACTGGGCTTTCTTTTGAATAGGGGTTAAATAAAACAAAAACCTTAACTTGTTCTTTGTATTTGTTTCTCATACTCGTAATAAGCACATCTAATATGCTGTAGCTTATAGAGTTGCCTTCATCTAATATTAATAATCCAACATTGCCAAAGGTTTTAAGTTTATTTTTAGCTGTTATATTAGCAGAAAAACTGCTTTTTATCTCTTTTACACCTTTAAACATAATGCGATTAGTGTTTAATACGCAGCGGATTTCTGTATCCATTATTCTAAATAGTTTATCTATGCCTAATTTATAGATTTCATCAGCAAATTCTTGCACTGATTGTCTGCTTGAATTATCAAACTCTTTAAAACTTAAAACATCTGTTTGTTTAAACACTATATGATATAATGCTGTTCTTATTGCTCTTGTAGATTTACCTGTTCCTCTTCCTGTAGAAAATAGCAAGCTATTGTATTTATCACTAAAATACACATCATCAAAGATTTTAGCAATTGGAGCAAAGCAATCACTAAGAGAATTAATAAGGATTTGCTTTTCTTTCTCGTAATTAACTATGTTTGAAAATATTTCAAATCCATATTTATTTTTAAACTTTTTATTGGTTTTTTTTAGATAGTGTTCTGCAATATTCATTATTTAGATAATATTCTTACTACCAATGTTTGCCATACAAGAATAATGGTGATTTTTTATAAATACCTTTGCTTTTTGATTTTTTCTTTTTACCTTTTCCTCTACCGCCTGCTCCGTAATTTTCCATAGCTTCTATATCTTCCCACATATTCTTTATTGGTGCTTTTGAAGCCACAGGGAAGACTGTAATTTTGAATTCTTCTTTATTTAGTTCTTTTTCTAATTTATCAATCTCATCTAATTCTTCATCGCTTAAATCAAGACAATTGGCTGTAATATTATACCTCTCATAATATTCTTTCGTTTTAGGTGGAAAAGTTTTTTGTGAGGAATAATTAAGACCTCTCCTTGTTTTATTTTCCATTAATGCCCCATTTTCATTATTTCTTTTAATAGCATGTTATGGTCTAGTTTGATTTTATCTTCATTAATATCAAGCAATAGCTTGTTTAATGTTGCTATCTTGACTTGCAATTCTAGGTGCAACATTCCCGTAAAATCTTTTCTCATATCTTCCTCTGATAATATAATCTTAGCTTTTTCTAATTCTGTCTCAACTACTTCAGCTATCTGTTGATTTTTGGCTAGCATGACTTTATTAGTTTTTTTAGTAAATTCGCCGATGTCTTTATCTTTTAGCTCTTTTGCTACAGCATCTACAAGCGAATTAGATGCTCCAAGTTCTTCTTTAACTCTTCTTCGTGTATAGCCATTTAAGAGTAATTCAGCAACAAACTCTCTTTTCTTTTTGTTATTAAGTTTTTTGAATTTTTTTTTAGAGATTAGGGGCATAAAAAGGTCGCCCCTAATTTTTGTAATTTCACTAAGATAATCAAGGTTTACTCTATATTTTCCTGCATTGAATTTTTATCGTTTATGCAGCAAATTTTAAAGTTATCTATTCTTTTTAATAAAATGCCCTTAATATCCTCTGCATTACCCGAAATTGTTAATGTTTGCCTATTATCATCATTAAGATTTTTAAAATCTAGTTCGACTCTAATTTTATAATCAAAATCTTCCATTATTCTTCTTCTCCTATTTCCACAGATATTAAAGGTGAAACTTGAAACAATAATCCTTGTTCTATATCAAACTTAGATATTGGAATTTCCATTACAAAATGGTGTCTATACTCCTCAAGATCATCCCAATATCTAGCAACCAAAGAGTTTGATTTTTTGTGATAAATACCTATTGGATAATCTAAATTAGTATCTTCTCTTATCTCAAACTCTTCTTTAGCATATTTTATTTTAAGCATTGCTTGTTTTTCTGGCTTCAATGTATCAAGATATTTTTCAATATCTTCCTGTCCTTTGTTAACAAATAAATACTCGCTATTAAAATCTAATTTAGTAGCCTCTCTATATGATTCCGTAAATATATCAGGCTTACAAGGATACAACTCTCCTTTAATGCCTTGTATCAAGTAATCACCAATATTACAAGCCATTGTTCCTTCTAGGGTTTCTATTGGTATCCATTTTTGCCTTTCAACTAAATTAAAACTAATATTCCTAAGTCTATTTGTTATGTCTAATTTTTTAATAGCTTCATAGCTTTCTTCACTGCCATCATACAACACTGCCTTTATTTTTATTGGCTTTTTTGTGTATTCTTTTATTAGATAATCTTTCATCTTTGTTTCCTTTTTTATAGATTAATATCAAAATTTTTCATTGTATTCATTGAGGCATATATGTTATTCTCATATAATACATCTTGCAAATACCTTTGTTTTTTTTGTAAAATTTTGACTTCTTCTTTCAACACATCCAATTCAAGCTCTCGCTCATTAAGTCTTTCATTTAAATCTTTCGTAGTAGTTATAATACCTTCTAATCTACTAATATCACTACTCTCACAATAATATTCTCCTGTTTCTTTATCTTTCTTAATAATATTTATACATGAATTCTTACGATTTATTAGCTCTTCTGCTTTAATTCCATCTGAATATATTTCTATCACTACTCTACTACTCATTTTTGTTTCTCCTAAAAATCACAACATTTAATTTTAACAATGATTCTTTCACCTTGTTTATCTTTTAGCTCTAGTAGAGGGCGTGCTATAATACCCTCCATCTCACAGTTTCCAATAAGTGATTTAGGCTTTGATATTATATATTTTACACCTTGCTTTAATGTAGCCTCTTTTAATGTTAGAATTGACGGTATTTTTAATATTCCAAAATAAGAGGATATTTCAGCAACACTATCTCTATCTAGCCAAATACCTCCAATATTTACATCAAAGAGGATAAAAGTTTGCACCTTAGAATAATTATCACCGCTTTGAATTCCAGCTCCAAAGCCCTCTCCATAAAGAACTACTTCTTTTTTGCCAAACTTCTGCTCAAATAATTCTTCTTTAGCATCCCCCATAAAATAGTCAGCTAGCTTAACTCCAAGTTGTGTAGGTATGCTAGCATTATCAGTTCTTCCAGCGAAACTAACTTTATAGCCGTCCCAAATTATTCTAATATTCATACCGTCAATTTTTTCCGTAAAATCCCATTTACAATTTTCTAAATATCTAACTGTTGTGTTTAAATAAACGCCTTTTAATAATTTATTATCGTAAGAATTCCTTTTATAAATATTTTCTATTTTATGATATTCTGTCATTATCTTATCTCTTATTTTTGCTTCGGTTGTTTTCATATAATTTATAGGCAAATATTACTCCAAAAAGAACAACTGTAAGACATATTCCTATCAACATTTTGATTAACTCGTAATAAAACATACCCATTGTAATATCGTTCATTGTTCTATATGCTCCCTTACTTAATATTTAATAAAGGCATGTTTCCACCAGTATAGGTTGGCAAAACACCATTCCATTTTTCTACTTTTCTAGCTTCAATATCTAATCGTTGTTTTTCTAAAACACGAGGCGTTAATGATTGCTCTCTTAGTTTATTAGCTTTAGCATCTGATTCAGCTTCAATAATCTTAGCTTTTGCTAAGCCATTTTGCTTAGTAATTTCTGCTTCAGTTAAAGCCTTTTGAGTATCAATTTGTGAGCGTTGTTTCTCTGCTACTTGTTTAGCCTCAATTTTATCATTAATTGCAGTCATTACTTGCTCTGGTAGCTTAATCTGCCCTACAAAACCTAATGTTTCAACAATAATACCAAAACTAGCTAATTCTTTTTGAATATCCTTTAAAGAGTTGTCTAAAAGCTCATTCTTTTTAACAGAAAAGGCTTCTTCTGCATTGTAATTTACAGAATATCTATTAATTTTATCCCTAACAACATTCCTAACAATAGTGTCTCTAATTTCATTAGCCCCAAGTCTAAATTTACTAAATAAATCAGCAATCTTATTATCTTGAAAATAATATCTAATCATAAGATCGCCTTGTAGTGTTAAGCCATCTTTAGATTGAAAAGATATAGCCCTATTCTCGTCCCAAGTGTAGTTTTGAGAGAATGTTGGAAAAGTATAAAGCTCTCTAAAAGGTGCTATAAAATATCTACCAACTCCTAAAGGCTCAATTGTTCCTTTTTGGTCTGTAGCGTAGGTATAAACCTTAAGCCCTTTATAACCTACTGGGACTTTCTCTACAAACATAAAGCATAAGAGAGCTAACACTAGAACACCTATACCAATAATAATTAATTTAAACTCATTTAAAATTTCTAAAAATAATTTCATTTTTCTATCTCCTATAATTAATTTAATATATTAAAATCTTCTTTAATATCTGCTAAAAGCATTTCTATTTCTTTTGTTTCTAATTTCTCATTACATGCCATAATGAAACTTCTAAACAATTCCTTACCACTTAGAATTTTACTTTGATAAATTCTTATATCAAAAGGCTTTCTTTTCCAATCAATGTATACACCTCCATGTATCTCATACTGTAGAACAAAGTTATTCATGTTTAAATTTAGATAGTATGCTTGTGTTTGCGACATAATTTCCATTTAATCCTCCACATTCTCATCTAAGAATTTTCTTATTCTTATCTTGTCTTCTTCAAAGTTTTTGCTTGAAATAATGTTATTATCCAAGTTTTTCATACCTTTTTGAGAGAAAATAAAATAAGGAACTCCACTTTTTTTGTATTGTGTTATTATATCTAGCTGCTCCGGCGTTAATTTACTATCGCCTGCTTTACACTCAATAAATACAGTTTTGCCGCCTTTTAAGGTAATAGAGTAATCTAAATCGCCCTTTAGATAATTCATTTGCTTAATCATACCCCATAACTTTTTGTGGGCTAATACACCTATTACTTCGTTAGCATGCTTACGATGACAAACAATAGGAGAATATTCACTATTCTTTATATCTAATACTAAAGCGTTAAAATAACTTTCAAACTGCTTGCCTGTGGCTGCCGCCTTAAAGCCTCCATTGACTTTTTTATAACTTTTCTCTAGTGTTAAACTAAATTTTGGGTCTTTTGTTGGAGCATCGGTAAAGCTATCCACTAACTCGCCATAATTATAATTCTCTTTCATCTTTTTAATCCTTAATCTCTTCTAGTTTTTTCTTCATTTCTCTCCAAGAGATAGTAGAATCCTCTCCTTCTTCTATTTCTTTGATTGCAGATTCAGCTATTTTCATATCTTCAATATCTTGAGAAGATACTTCCTTCATGATTAATGATTTAAAGTAATCGTGAAACCCTTTACTTAAATCACTATCAAATTTTAACAATTCTCTCTCTTTTTTCTCCTCTGATTTATGTTTGCTGATTTTTTCTATTACAAGCATTTCTCTTTCTCTGTAGCAAGAAAAGTAATAGTTATGCAGAATAACAGAAGAACTCTTATACTGCTTATTAAAATTAAAGAGAAACTCTTTTATAGATTTAGTTTTTTCTTTAGCGTTAGTTAAATTACCAGGCATATTATATCTCTCCGTTAAACTCTTCAAATTCATTAAACCCAATACTTGAATCTCCATCTTCTGTTTGGTTTATCTGCCAAAAAAACTCACTGTAAATACCATTTAAACCTCTAATTGCATTCTCAATTTGAATAATTGTAGGAAATTTTCCTGACTCATAATGATATTTTTTTAATGCTTCTGTAATGTATTTCTTAGGGTAAACAAAAAGGTTTTTTGCATAGACTTTCTTAATATTATCTATAGGTCTTCCGTAGTTATCTAAAGAATTGTAAAGGTTTTCTATACCTAAATTAATAATTGTTAATTTTTCTTTATCTAAAGCACCTTGTTTCCATAAAGCATCTTTGATTTTTATTTTTTCACAACAATATTCTATTTTTTTAGGAATAATTCTTCGTTCTTCTAAGTCATAATCTTTATACTGTTCTAATACACGAGAAATCTCTGCTTCTGCATGACTTTTTAAGCAATTAAAAATAACTCCTTGCCCTCTAAAAATTAGAAACACTTCAACTGTAGGATTAATTAAATTCTCTTTAATAGCTCCTATGATTAATTTATCTGTTCTTATTTCTAATCCTTTATTAATTGACTCTTCCTTAGGTTTTTGTCGCAGCTCTTTACTTTCGTTTAAAACTTTATTTGCTATATCTTTAAAATTTTCCATCTTATTTTCTCTTTATTATTTAATATTTTGATAATCTTTCATTTACTTTTCTAGCTTCCTCTGCTAAATAGTCAGCTGTAGATATATCGTTAAGCAAGCTACCTCTATAAGCAAATGGCACATCAGATTTTCTACTTAATTCAACGCCTCTTTCTGTAATTTCTTCCCACTTTTTCTCCCATAAAAAATTACTAAACTTAGGAATAAATTTAGATGCTGTATGCTCGTATTTGGCTTGCACCAAAGGCATTTTATCTATAGCTCCTTGCTTTTGCAGATTTGTTAGTTTAAACCAATGAGATTGACATACTTTTTCTTTTGATTCATTTGCTGTTTCTGGATAGTTATTTCTAACATATTCATAGGCCAATCTATCTTCTTCGCTATCAAAGCCTGTTTTTCTAGCTTTTCTCTTGGATGTCTTAATGGAACTGCTTTCAACCTCTAGCACAATCTCTATTGATGAACTATTTCCATTTTGGGAATAGTTGCCGCTAGTGGTATTTTCCATTTTGGAAATACCCACTAGGTTTTTTCCTTGCTGGGAAATAACTTCTTGAGTGGTATGTGCAATTTTTTCACCATCCACTTGAGTTATTTCCAAAATGGAAATAGCTGGATTTTTATTACTATCATTTTGAGTGGCTGAGTTTATTTCAGCTTCATTTTGCCAAGCCCAGCCTCTTCTTCCTTTGTTTTGAAGTCTTCTGTGTATCTGCTCTAGGTCGCTTTGTTTGTTGTTTTCACTTTGATTTTGAAAACTAGCCTTAATCTCTTGGTTTTCCTTACTTTCACTTTCAAAACCTTGAAAATCAAGGCTTGCCTCTTTCTTTTCTTTTTCTTGTTTTTCTTTTCTTTCTTCTACATCTTGATCTTTTGATTCAGATTCTAATACTAAAGAAGAATCTCTAGAATCTAGTATTGAATCTGAATCATTAGTATTGTTTATAGATTCTAAAGAAGAAAGAGAACCCCCAATCCCCCTTTTGATAGTAAAAATACTATCATTTGATAGCGATTGAGAGTCTTTTTTACTATCATTTGCTATCAAATTTACTATCAAAGTTTTAAGCTCATTGATAGTATTATTACTAGCTTCAACTTGCTTTCTAAGGCTTTTTACTTCTTTAATTACTATCAAATAATTACTATCATTCACTATCATTTTTTCACTATCAATTGCTATCATATTTTGATAGTTATTTTTACTATCACTATCATTTGATAGCAATTTACTATCATTTTTTTGAGAGTCTGTTTTGATAGTATTTGATAGTTTTTTTTGCGGAATACCATTTTTTAAATATCTAAAAGCAGTTGCCGTTGAAACACCATACTCATTCATTATTGTTTGAATTTTATCTTTTGTTTTCATATTATCCTCTAATATTTTAGCAAGCAGAATTGCAACTACCAATAAACATTCAAAGTGCATTTCTTCTTGTGCTTTTCTTTAAGCATTAGCTTTCTCCTTAACACTGCGTAAACTTTTATAAATATTCCTACCAATTGCATTAACAACAGGAATTGCTACACTATTGCCAATTTGCTTGTAGGCTTGAGTATCCGATACCGGAAATTTAAAACTATCGGGGAAACCTTGCAGTCTCGCACATTCTCTTGGGGTTAGCTTGCGAACTTCTATATCGCTTGAGGTAATTATCGGCACATTATGACCGCCCATTCGCATGTTAGCAGTGAGTGTTGGAACAATCTCTTTGGCTTGACGGATACTACCTCTACGATATTGGTAGATTAGAATTTCGCTTCCATCTTTGCCATACCGTGAGCTTAAAGTATTTGTAATTTCTGCATCTTTACTTAATAACTTATAACCAAAACCATTACCTTTTTGTTGATGGCGTTCTTTATGCGCTTGTAATGCAATTTTTAGTTTGTCGCTTAAATAATATTTGCGTTCAACATTTTCCTCTAAAAAATCAGCTAATTTAGCAGAAGAAAAAGTAGGCACTGGAAATTCAAAATTATTAATTTCTAAATCTTTTCTAAACATTACAAAAAATACTCTTAATCTATTTTGTGCTAGTCCAAAATCTTTTGCATTTAGTAATTTATATTTTACAGAATATCCTGCGTTTGCAAATTCTTCTATTACACGCCGCAAAGTTTCGCCAAAATTAATTTTCACAAAATTAGCAACATTTTCTAATAATATGGCTTTAGGTCTAAATATTTTAGCTAAGCGTAAAACTTCAAATATTAAATCACCATTTTTAGCATTAGCTAGACCATCCCTTTTACCAGCTATACTAAACGGTTGACAAGGAAAACCACCTATCATTAAATCTACTTCGGGGGGAAGTTTATCTTTAATATATTTTGTTTGTATGGAATTCCAAAATGTCTGTCTTATATCTAAAAAGCGTGTCTCGCCAAAGTTAGCCGTATAAGTAAATTTTGCAAATTTATCAATCTCACTTGTTAATAAACAGCCTTGAAAGTAATCATTTACAGCATAACGCATACCACCGCAACCAGAAAATAAATCTATTAATGTCATTTTATGCCTTGTCTCTTATTAAAAGACCTTTTAATTCTTTAATTTCTTGCTGTAGCTGTTGTATTTCTTGAACTCTTAAAGCATCTTTTTGATATAAGATTTTAATACTTTCTGCCAATGTTGCTATTGCTTCAACTTGCAATTCACTAAGTGCTTTTACCGCTTTAGCAACATTGTTAAACACATTATCTGCTGTATAATCTTCCATTTTACACCTATAAATTTTTACACCTTTATTTAGCAGTATGAGGCTGGTAGGTGTAATTACCAGCCTATACCTAAGAGCTAGCAAAACAATGTATATCAAACTAACAAGGAATTAATAATAACAATTGCTAGCTCTATTCCTTGAAATTCTTTTATTTTTTAGATATTAAAGGCAAGTGGAATGATGAATAACCTTGCCTTTAATGCCTTATTTATGGGTGAGGTTCAGAAAAAAAATACCTTTTATTAAATAAAAGTTGCTACAACACCCATAAAATCTTTCATCCTCTTATTAAAAATCCTAGAGAGCTGTTATACCCTCTAGTAGTTGTTTATGTTGCAAGCAACATAAGGAGGTAATAAAACTTTATCTTTCAGTAAGTAGCAAGAGAATTTTTAATAATGTTAAATGAGATTATAATCAATAGGAGAATTCCCTTGCTACTACCAAATCCCAACATGGAAACAAAACTATCCACATCAAGATTACTCATAATTCTTACTAATTTACTTGTGCTGGCGGTAGGATTTGCACCTACACCATTAGCCACCAAAGGCTATGCTCTACTCCTTAAGCTACTACCTGCATAATTAACACTTTCTTAACTTTTTTAAACTAAACTCTAACTTGAATAGTATTTCAAAATATTAAGTGTTAATTAACAATAAATTATTTTGTAATTAAGTCAAGTAAAATTACTTATTAAGTTAAAATTAATTTAAATAATTAGGAAATTTTAATAACCAAATGGCAACAAATATACCAAAACTAAGAAAAGCTAAAGAATGGAGTCAATATGATTTAGCTAGAATAAGTGGATTATCACAAACAGCAATCGCACAGATTGAGCTAGGGAATAGAACATTAAATAAATTTAATAGAGAAAAGTTGGCTAAGGCTTTAGGTGTTTCTGAAGAAGAATTAACAGAAGAATCTAAGGAACTAACAAACAATGATAATAATAACATAGTGTATTTACCTTTATGCGAATATAGATTGAGTGCTGGCAAAGGTATTTTACAAATAAACAATTCTATTAATAAGGAGGATTATTCTATGATTCCTGTTAAAAAAGAACTTTTGGAGAAACTTACTTTAACTAACCATGCAAATTTACAATTACTTCCAATCTCTGGAGATTCTATGGAGCCAACTTTAAAGGATAATGATTTAGCAATTTTAGATAAAAGTGTAAATGAATTATCAGAGCATGGCGGAATATATGCTTTTGATTATAACGGCGAATCTTATTTAAAAAGAGTTCAAAAAACACCTGATAAGTTAGTAATTATATCAGATAATGCCAAATACCCTACTTGGACTATAAAAATCCCACCTGAGCATGAATTTAAAATTTTAGGAAAAGTTAAAGTTTCTTTTGCTCTAAATAAAATATAAAAAATAGGAGGACTTAAGTATGCCTCCCATATATCACCTTACCTTATCTAAGGACTAAATATAGTCTAGTTTTATTTTGCAATTATTTCAATATTTTTTAGATTCGTAATAAAGAATCTATCATGATTCTTTCCTGGACCAACCAGCCTATTTATTCAATATTTTTACTCTAAATCCTGCAATATCAAGGGTTTTAGAGGGTTGGACCAAATCTATAAAAATAATCAAAAAGATTCTCTCAATTAATACAAAAAAATCATTTATATTTATAAAATTTTATTTTAACAAACAATCTCAACCCACTAAAAAGCCACAAGAATGCTTGCGTGTAAATAATTTTGACTTAATAAGTAATTTTACTTGACTTAATTACAAAATAATTCTAATCTTAAAACATAAAGGCAAAACAAGGTGCTTTTAGTAATAACAATTAAGATATAGGGTGTGAATTATGAGTTTCGCTAATAAATTATTCTGCAATATAGGTGCAAATTTTTTAAATAAATTTAACGCTTTCAAAAACGAAAAAGGGCAACATGCTCAAATTTCAATAGTTGAAATTGGAGATAATAAAACAATATTTTTATTAAACTTTTGGAAAGAGATATCTATAGCTAAAGCCCCACATGTGTTAGGTATTGTGGATAATAGTAATCAAGAGAAAGAACTTCAAGATTTAATTTTAGTTATTACTGATTTTTACAACTTTTTTGATACAGAAGAAGAAGTTTTAAAACACTCTTTTAAATCCCTAGATGGTGAAATAGCAAAAAAGGCTGAAGTTATTCAGCAAAACAGAATAAAAATTCTTAATTTTGAAAAAGAAAATAATTGTGAATTATGCCAGTTTGAAAACTGGCAAGCAAAAGAAATTGAATTTTTGAAATTTCATTCAAAAGATACTTTGCCTAACAGAAATATCTATATCTTTCATAGCGATTTTAGCGAAGAAAGAGATATAAAAAAAGGATACTATGAAAATATTATTTGGTTCAACAAAAAGAGAGATTAATCTCCCTCTTAAATGGAGCGCAAAACAATGACTTTAATAAGACCCGTTTGGCTAAAAAAAATCAAAGCTAGAACTAGTTATTTTTTTAGTATTAGAAACTGTTTTTTGAATGCGAATGGCGTTCTAAACAATGGAAATCTAACTTCATTTAACAATTTTAATGAAGCTCTTTTAAAGACTGCGGAACGCATACCCTTTTTTTCAGCAGAAATTAGAAAAGAAAATGCTGATAACATTCTAAAAAATTACAAGGAAATTTTAAAAGAATACATGAAATTCAAAGAAATTATGGGGGATTAAAAATGAAAGTTAGAATCAAAAAAATTGACTACAGCGATCCAGAAAATCAAATGGTGGAGCAAAACAGGATTGAAATGCTGCTATTAATAGCAAAGGCATCGT